>CAWJIJ010000012.1:0-12543 GCA_963842955.1 uncultured Gammaproteobacteria bacterium | reverse complement strand
TCTGAAATGCCTCTCCAGGATCTCGACGGTATGCATCCCCCGCCATTCCCCCGGCCACTCTGCATCCCTCGGTCATTCTCGCGGATCATCCGGTCGATACGGGCGGTCGCCTCGATAAACACCTGTGCTGCGGCCTGCAGCTTCTCCATGAAGCTGCCGTCCTCGTCGGTCGTGTCGAACAGCACGACGCCCTCGTGAAATCGCTTCCATGAAGAGACCTGGCAGTCGTAGCGGTTGGCGGTGAAGACCAGTTCGCCGATCCGGCGTTTGCGTCCGAAGCGGCCACGGACGTAGGCCCGCAGGCCGCATTCGGCGACGTACTTCGAGGGCTTGCGCCACACGATGAGCGTGGTTGGCGGGACGGTCGAGGGTCTCGCCGGTGATCAGGCGTGCCGGGGTCAGCGTGGCCCAGACGATGGTTGCCAGGTCGTCGAGGTCGATTACCGCCCCAGAAGGCCCGTCCACTTCCGGCCAGGCGGGCAGCATGAGAGCGGCGTCGCTGACGGCTTTCCCGGGTTGGGTGTCGGTCGTCCGGTTGTCTTGCGAGTATCGGGCGTTGTCCATGTGTGGGTATCCTCCCTGGATAGAACCTGTCTGCGGGTGAGCCGTTCTTTCAGTGGCTCGGCGGCGATTCGTCGCGTGTGCGCATTGAACGGGCGTGTTCGATCGCATCGATGTCTGCATTGGCCATCCGCATCGGCCATTGGCATGGACAAGCGGGCCCGCAGGTTTTTCTTCGCCCGGAAAACAGCATAACCACCCGCAGGCTCACCGCCTGAGCCAGTCCCCTCCTTAAGCTGTCATTCCGGGCACATATCACCCGGCGGCCGGCGCGCCGCCGCTCCCTTCCTTCGAGACGGGTCGGCCATGCCGGCCCCGGAAGGAGGCAGCACAATGAACATAATCCACAACACTCTCGGCGGGCTGGAGCTGGGCGCGCCGGTCGCGCACCGTAATCTCGCCGTTGTCCCGCTACTGCTGGCAGACGGTGTCGAGGTTTCCGACCCCGGCTACCTGGTGCTGGACGAGGCGCTGGAGGCGAAGCGTTGCCGGGTGACGGAGGTCTCCGAGGGCGGCAGCGTGCCGGAGCTCCTGTTCGTCAACGAGGCCGACCGGCCCATCCTTCTGCTCGACGGCGAGGAACTGGTCGGTGCGAAGCAGAACCGGGTGCTGAACGTCACGCTTCTGGTCGGCGCGAAACAGGCGCTGCAAATCCCGGTGTCCTGCGTGGAGCAGGGCCGCTGGTCCTGGCGCAGCCGGGATTTCGCCTCGGCGAAGCGGGCCATGTTCGCGAAGGGGCGGCGGGAGAAGATGGCGCAGGTGTCGATGAACCTGCGTCACCGGGGCAGCCGCCGGGCGGACCAGGCGGCCGTGTGGGACAGCGTTGCGATGCACTCCGTGGCTTTCTCCGTATCGTCACCGACCGCCGCGATGGCCGACGTCTACGAGGACCAGGCAGAGGCGCTCGACGAAATGCGCCGGGGGTTTCCGTCGCAGCCCCGGCAGGTGGGGGCGATGTTCTTCGTGGCCGGAGAGGTGGCAGGGCTGGAACTGTTTGACGCGCCGTCAACGTTCTCCGCGCTGTCGTCCAAGCTGATCGACAGCTACGCCATGGATGCGCTGGCCAGCCGTTCTGATTCGGCCGAGCGGCCTGCGCCTGATTTGCCGGCACCGGACCTGTCCTCGGCCGAGGCCTTCTTGGCCGAGGTGGCCAAGGCGGACCTGGAGCGTTATGACGCGCTGGGCGAGGGGACGGATCTGCGGTTGCATGGTACCGGTCTCGTGGGCGGTGCATTGGCGGCATCGCTGGGCGGGGAGACCGCGGAACGCATCGTGCATCTGTCGGCGTTCCGGCTGCCGGAAGCGCCTTTGAGGAGCAATGCACCTCGCGATGGCGAATCCGGTCGCGCCTCCAGGCTGGCCTCACTGGCGGTGCGCCGGCGCGCACGCGGGCGGCAGCACTGAGGCCGCGGCGCATGGCGGACACGGAGGGCTGGAAAGAAGCCTGGCGGCGGATTGTGGGCGAAGCCCCGCCGGCGGAAGCGGTGACGGAGCCGCCTCCGCCACCGCCGCCGACCACCGAGGAGGAGCAGGCGCGGGAGCTGGCGGAGCGGCGCCTGAAGTCCACGCTGGTCTACCGGCCGAAGATGACCGCCAGGCTGTCGGAGGGCCTGGAGGTGAAGGTGCTCCGGTTCCACGTGACCGCGATCTACGCGGGCATGCTCGAAGGCCTTCCCATCCTGCGTCCGCGGGCGGAAATCCACGCAAACGCGCTGGCCTGGGTCCGCAAGGTGTTCGGCCTGTCCGAGCTGAGCGCAAAGCCGGTGCTCGTGCGGCCGGTGATCTACGACGAGGATTCGGACCGGCCGCTGCTGCCGCCGTTCCTGTGCGCCGCGAGCCTGCAAGGCCCACGGGTGGGCAACAATCCGGACGACGACATGAGTCATCTCTGCGTGGCCTGGTACACGGGGGACGCGGACCGCCCGGTGGGCGAGATGGTGGCCGGCGGCGTGCCGGCGCACTTCTATCGGCAGCATGCCCGGGACACGGAAATCTGAGTGGCCGGCCAGGGACCGGAAGGATGGGCGTGGTGCGTGTTCGTTCTGTTCCACGGACGGATCTGCGGCCAGGGAAGGCCGCCCGGGTCTCGGCAGGGCGGGTTGGCGCACAGGGAGCGCGGCGGGTCCCGAACGGGCGCCGCCAGGTGAAAGAGAAGAGTGAAATGAAACTACGAAGCAAGACATGGATGGCGGTCGTTCTGCTGACCGCGGCGAGCGCCGCCTGGGCGGGCACGGCGTTCTTCAAATACGAGCGGGCCTGCAGCGGGTTCTACAAGATCTGCGTGTACGACTACCTGGGCGAGGAGGTGGCCATCACCATCCGGTGTGTGGAGCTGTGTCCGATCACGATCGAATGGGAGTGATGAGCCGGCAGATTGCGTGGGGAGCAGGTGGTTTAATTTAGGTATAGAAATTATACTTGCATGAAGTTTCAGTTCGACAGACGCAAGAGTGCGTCCAATCGGACGAAGCACGGTATCGATTTCGTTGAAGCCCAGCGACTTTGGGACGACCCGGACCTGCTGGAGATCCCGGCCCGGACCGAGGATGAGCCGAGGTTTCTGGTGATCGGGCGGATCGACGGCCGGTGCTGGTCGGGCGTCATCACGTACCGCGATGACGGGATCCGGATCATCTCCGTGCGCGCGGTCGCGGAGGGAAGAGGTGGCCTGGTATGAAAGCGCGGAAATTTGACGAGAAGTTCGATCGCGGCGAGGACGTGCGCGGAGATCTGGACCTGTCGAAAGCCCGGCGGCCGAAGCAGGCGCAGCGGCGAGTGAACGTCGACTTCCCGATCTGGATGATCGAGATGCTGGATGCCGAAGCCAGCCGGCTGGGGGTGACACGGCAGTCGATCATCAAGGTGTGGCTGGCCGAGCGGCTGGAGCAGTCGCCGGCGTATACGGCGGGAAAGGCGAAAACCGCGGGACGCTGATGGCTCGCCTGGCAGGTCCGCTCGCCTGGCGACATCCGCGCGGGCTGGACTGACTGTGCGGGTCCGGAGGCGTGCCGATTTACGGGGGCCTGGATGGCCACGCCTACCGCTCGGGCAAAGTGTACCGGCCGACTGATCCGCGTCTTCGTGGACATGGAGAATGACGTCGGCCGTTTCGATCTGGAGGAATGACGTCATGAGCCAAGTCGCGTCCTGCTGATATGCCCACATCTTCCGTCGTCATCCACGTGCCGCATTCCTCCACGGAAATACCCGAACACCTGCGGTCGCAGTTCCTGCTGCCCGACGAGGCGTTGGACCGCGAACGGATTGCCATGACCGACCACCACACCCTCGACCTCTTCGGGCGGGAGTTCGGGCACTGCCGGATCGTTTCGTTTCCCGTTTCGCGGCTGGTGGTCGATCCGGAGCGATTCCTCGATGACGAGAAAGAATCCATGGCCAGGATTGGCATGGGGGTCGTGTACACGCGTACCAGCGACGGCCAAGTCTTGCGGCACCCGCCCACGGCGGAACAACGTAACCAGCTGATCGCCGACTACTACAGGCCCCATCACCAGCGACTCACTGAAGCGGTTGACGCAGCCCTCGCGGCCCGGGGACGGTGCCTGATCATCGACGGCCATAGCTTCCCGTCGAGACCGCTGCCGTATGAGACCGATCAGGATCCCGGACGTCCCGATATCTGCCTGGGTACCGATCGGTTCCATACGCCGGACGCCTTGAGGCAGCTGGCCGAAGCGATATTCCAGCGCGATGGTTTTACGGTGGCGATCGACCGGCCGTTCTCCGGAACGATGGTGCCGGACAAGCACTTCGGAAAGACTGCAAGCGTGTGCAGCCTGATGATCGAGATCAATCGCGGGCTTTATGTCGATGAGGAAACGGGCGAACGCTCAGCTTCTTATGAGGACTTCCACGAGCGCTTCTCCTCGTGCCTGGGTCTGTTGATCGAGGCCTGGGAAAAGAATTCCCAATAGGCCGGTTCCGAATTCGGGGACAGTGCCCCTTACTTGCTGTCCAGGAAAGAGCGCAGCTGATTCGGGAGCGAGTTATGGTCACTGTCCCCGATTGCTCCACCTCTAGGCTGGCCGGACGATCGTCAGCAGCTACTCGAATGTGGATGCGGCGGACGATATTTCCCTGAGCCTGCTGCAGCAGCGACTCAACGGCCTCGGGATGGGGGTGCGTATAACGGTGGCGTGATCTCGGCGTTGCTTCCGATCATGTGCCGGCCTGCTCGTCGACGCTTCAACGAGTAGACTATGGTCGAGAAGTGATGGCTGTTCGGGAGGTCGACGTGAAATCTGACTCGGACGAGCCCTGTCCCTTTTGCGAGCCGGATCTGGAGCGGGTCTTTCACGAGTTCGATCTCGTTCTCGGGCTCTGGGACGGGTTCCCTGTTTCCCCGGGCCATGCGCTTCTCGTCCCGAGGCGGCATGTTCCCGACTGGTTTTCCGCCACCACAGCCGAGCAGCAGGCCCTGCTGGAGGCTGTGGAAGTGGCCCGGCAAGCCATCGAGGTGACGCATCGGCCCGCCGGGTTTAATGTGGGCTTCAACGCCGGGGCCGCCGCCGGCCAGACGGTTTTTCATCTGCACCTTCACGTGATTCCCCGCTACGCCGGCGACGTCCCGGATCCCCGGGGCGGCATTCGCCAGGTCATTCCCCACAAGGCCGCGTACTGGAAGCCGTAACCGTGAATGCTGAGACGGAACTGGGCTTCCTGCGCGACCTGCAGCGGCTGCTCGTGGAAGGCGACTTTGTGGCCACCTACAAGTGCGCTCTGCTTCAGGCGTTGGCCGACCTGTGCGTGGAGCGGCCGTTCGAATTCGACGGCGCCGTGGAAATTCGCACCACCGACATTGCCGAGAAGTTCGTTGCTTACTACTGGCGGCAGGCAGCCCCGTTCGTCGGATCCGACGGCGGCGCGCGGTCCGTTCTGCGGCAGAACCCCGGCAAGCAGGCCGCCGTGATCAACCGTGTTGAGGAGTGCCGTTCCCGTTACAACGGCTCCTACGAAGCGGCGCGCCGGGACCACAAGGCCTGGGAGCGCCTGCTCGTACAGGTCAGGCGCGTGGTCGAGCAGATGCCTTTGCTGCGCCTCCAGGTTGTCGGCAGGGAAGCGCGGGAGTTCCTTTACGCCCATGACAGCTTCTCCCAACACAGGATCGTGCTCAGGCCCGGCGTAGCAGCGTTTTTTCGCGCTTACCACGGCCTGATCACTCATCTCGTCCGCGGCGCGTGGGTTTCCAAGATCCGGCGCCTAGGCCCCAACCGGGAGCTCATCGGCGCGCACGGAGACCTGGAGGCGTTTCTTTTCGGCTCGGAGCGCGTCTCCCTGGAGCCTTACCAGCGGGTGTTGCGCGAGCATCAGGGCGACCGGTGTTTCTACTGCCGGCGGGATCTCAAGAGCCGGGGTGAGGTGGACCACTTCATCGCCTGGTCCCGCTATCCCCTCGATCTCGGCCACAACTTCGTTCTCGCCCACGGGGCCTGTAATGCCGCCAAGCGGGATTTACTGGCGCATCCGGAATATCTCGCGCGATGGCGTGCGGATCACCTGGAGGCGGGGGCGGTACTCACCCAAGGTTTCGAAGCGTGGGGCCTGCCCCACGATGTCGGCCGGTCGAGGGCTATCACCGTCTGGGCCTACGAGCAGGGCGAGGCCAGCGGCGCCCTTGTCTGGACCTCGGGGAAGCAGCTGGAGCCCCTGACGCCCGCCTGGCGGGACGTCATTCGCTAGCGGGACTTGTCGCAGCCCGCATCGAAGTTGCCGGGCCGTCCTGTGTGACTTCCGAATTCCGGCAATACGGTGACAGTTCAGCTAATTGCACGGGGCTGAGATAAGTGTACTGTCACCGTGGCTTGAAATGAGGGCTGCAGCGATGAATTCGCTCCCGCAAATGTCCGTCGAGTTCAACCGAATTTCTCTGGTTGCATTGATCGATCGTGCCAAGCGACCGGCATACGTAGTACGCGATCCCTAAAAGATTTCCTCGATGGGGTAAACGAATACGAGGTAGAGATAGAAAAACGCCAGCGACACGATCAGTATGGTGACTCCCAGGTATGACGATCTGGCAACAATCTCAGAGGCCCCAACCTTTATTTCCTCTCGCTCGCTTTCACTCTCCATTGGATGGCCTGCATCGACCCTCAGCCGCATGGCTCGCATGGCAATCCGGAACTGGTACCACGCGAAGTACATTCCGAGAAGGACCAACGAGATCACCACAAACAGGATGATCTTCGTGGAGAAATTCTGGAACACGATCACGCTTTTCCGTTGTTCGTAACCCCATTTGTAGTAGCGTAAGTATTCCGTATGCATTTCCCAGCATACGTTACGGGTGTCTTCATCTGAGATGAGTTCGCAGGATTCATCGAACAACGTTTCGCTTGCCTCTTCGGTGGCCCCGGCTGACGAATCGCGATCCGGCAGGTCGTCCAACGCGGCCTCAATGCCTTCGGCATTAAGTCCGGTGCTTGGCTCCTTTGAATACGATAGAAGGGGTGTTGCTGCCATTGGATAAACAAGGAGCAGCGCAAAAAGAAATAGTCGACATTTCATTGGTCGAGGTAGTTTTTGAGAAATTGCAACTTCATTTTCAGATGACACGAGGCGTCGGGGTTGGAGCAGCGGTCCTCGATTTTCCGTATCAGGGACCCAGCATTGCCACTTCCAGCCGAGTTGGCAATCGCCGTGATGGCTGAATTAGCAAGCGCATTAAAATTCCTTAGATTTGCCGTTGCTAGAGCATGTCCGAAGGCACTGTCCGACTTTCCGTCGTCTTCAATTACTGGGTCGGGAGCCTTTTGCTTTTTGGGTATATAGGCATTGGGGTTTCCCAGTGCGACACCTTTTAGCCTGCAGCGAATATATCGGAAACCGTCGCAAATCTTGTCTCTGCAGATTTGTCCGCTCCCCAACACTTTGGTGGGAGAGCGGTCACCGATGTCCTTTGCCTGCGGAAAGGCTGTGGCCCCGTGGTGGCCGATGGAGCGACAGAAAGCATCGGCGGCGGGCTTGCCGCACTGCGTTCCCCACTGATAGCACCAGTCGAGTCGGTGCCCGTCGATACTCGGACTGTCGATCTTTATCGTTTCAGCTGCCGCTGGGCTGCCCAACGCGACTAGGACGAGCATCGTTGATGCCAGCGCCCCAGGCCTGAATATCAATCGTTGGCGGGTTTCCATGGCATGCTCCTTGAGTCAAACGGTCCCAGAAACTCGGGCCTTGGACGTCACCAGAACTTGTTGTCTTTCGTATTCAGCCGCCAGCCGCCGTAGCTGTTGCCGTTCTTGGCCGTCACCGGGGCGCTGAACGTGCTGCCGTTCTGGGAGAGTATGCCTACGCCCCACGGGCTGCTGACCAGGACGTCGGCCCGATCGTTGCCGGTCAGGTCGAGGAATCCGTCGAAATGGTTGTCCCTGGTGTTCAGCCGCCATCCACCGTAGAAGGTCCCGTTGTTGCCGTTAGCGGTCGCGGTAAAGGTCTTTCCGGTCGCGTCGAACCTGAGGACGGCGATGCCGTCCAGCCCGGCCACGAACAGGTCATCCCGTGACGCGTGGTTGTAGTTGCCGGCGGCCCAGCTGCGGTCGGTCGCGGTGTCCAGGGTCCATCCCGAGAAATCGGTGCCATTGGGCTTGAGCATCAGGCCGGTGAATGTGTCGCCGCTCAGGTTGAGGATGCCGATGCCCCAGGGGCTGCGCACGACCAGATCGTCGCGGCCGTTGTCGTCGAAGTCGCCCACCGGCCCGAAGCGGTTGTCGCGGGTATTCAGCAGCCAGCCGTTGAAGCGGGTGCCATTGGGTTTCAGTGCCGGCGTGGAGATGGTGCCCCCGTCGATGTTGAAGACGCCTATGCCCCAGGGGCTGCTGACGAACACCTCTTCTTTCCCGTCATTGTCGAAGTCGCCCACCGGCCCGAACTGATTGTCGTTGGTGTTCAGCAGCCAGCCGCCAAAGCGGGTGCCGTTGGGGGCCATGACCGGTACGTTGAACGTCGAGCCGGTGAAATCGAACACTGCGATGCCCCAGGGGCTGGTCACGATGAACTCATCGCGGCCGTCGCCGTCGAAATCCCCCGCCGGGCCGAATCGGTTGTCCTCCGTGTTGAGCAGCCAGCCCCCGAACCGGGTGCCGTTGGGCTGGAGCATGTTCGCGCGATAGGTATCCCCGGACAGGCGCAGGACGCCGATGCCCCACGGGCTGGCCACGAGCATCTCGCTGCGGCCGTTGCCGTCCAGGTCGGCAATCAACGGAACCCGATTGTCCCGGGTGTTCAGCAGCCATCCGTCGAACCGGGTGCCGTTGGGCTTGAGGGCCAGTGCGTCCAGACTCGACCCGTTCCGCTCCAGGGTTCCGATGCCCCACGGGCTGCCAATGGCGATTTCGTGGGTTCCGTCGCCGTCGAAATCAGCAGTCTTCACGAACGTGGGCCGGTTTACGCCGATCCGCCAGGCGCCGCGGCCCCGTGCCCCGATATAAAGGTTGGCGTGGCCGTCGAAGAAGCTCTCGAAATGGGCGTAGAGGGGGCGCGATATGTGGGATCGCTGACGCTGGCTGGAGCGGGGGTCGGTCAGCAGCCGCCATTCGTTGCCGCCGTCGACGGAAAGGAACACGCCCGAATCCTGGCCGCCGGCCACGATCATGTCGGGGTTGGCCGGGTTGATGCCCACGAGCGACGCCTGGGGATAGCTGTTGTCGCCGGGGCGGGCGCCGAGCTGGGTCTGGTTGACGAAGCGTCCGGCGCCGGTGAGCAGCGTGTCGAGCTGGGTCAGCTCAGTCCAGGTCTGGCCGCCGTTGACGGTCCGTACCATGACCGGGTCGGCGCCGGAGAGGTCGTTGGCGATGATGTGGTCGGGATCCAGCGGGTTGACGGCGAAGACGCCGAACTGGCTGTTGCTCCCCCGGTCGATCCGGTTCCAGGTCCCGGTGGTGCCCGCGCCGTCCAGGCGCCACAGGGCGCCGGTGCCGCCCAGACGGCAACCGCCCACCCGGGCGATGAAGGTCGGGTTCCCGTTACCCTGCCGGCTCGTGTAGATGCCGCAGGTGTTGGCCGGGGGATTGCTGCCCAGCTGTTGCCAGTTAACGGGCGATGCGCCGATGTTCGTCGTAAAGAAGACGCCGGTGGAGGTGGCGACGGCGTAGGCGTTGGGCGCGTAGTTACTGAGAGAGTCCCTGTCCCTGAAGCCGAACAGGTTGCCCGGCGGATAGGTGTTGATCTGGGAGCCGCCGTCCATGTTGTCGCCGTCCAGGAACATCCGCGTGCCTCGCCCGGTGTTCCAGCAGCAGGCGGTATAGACGACCCGGTTGTCCTCGGCCTCGACGTCGAAAACATCACAGCAGCTCGGGCTGTTCCAGTCGGGCGCCGCAGCGGGTGCGTCGCGAGATCCGAAGGCGCCGGAGTCCTGCTGGCCCATGTACACGCCTTCCTCGGTCTTCGCTGTGCGGGTGTCGCCGTCCATGTCCCAGAGCCAGAGGGCCGTGACGGAGCGGTCCGGCTGCTCCCATCGGGGGGAATGGCAGTTCGATCCGGAACGGGTGTTGTAGTAGATGCCGCCGTCGTTGGAGTAGAGCACGGGGCAGTCATCGGTGCCCGTGCCTACCTCGAAGGCCAGATCGCCCACGTCCCAGTGGGCGCCGGTCTGCTCGGTGCTCCAGCTGTTGGCGGGGCAGCGCCGGGCTGTGCTGCCGGTGTTGGTGGGCGTGGAGCAGCTTGCGCGCCACAGCTGGGTGTCTCCGAACCAGAGATCGAAGGCCTGGCCCGTGCGGTCATTCACCGCGACAAAGGGTATCCGGCCCTGGGCGTTCGGGTTCGTCAACGTGGACGGCCAGGACCCGCCGCCGTTGCGGGATTCGAAGAGGTTGGTGCCAACGACCATGAACAGCACGTTCTGTTCGTCGGGTGACACGGCGAGGGAGCAGCGGCCGCCGGCTTCGGCGGCGCCGGCGACGAAGATGGTGCCTCCGTCCGTCGAGCGCTGATGGCCGTCGTCGCCGCAGACGTCGATGATGCCGCCGTTGTGCACGATGACGTCGTGCACGTTCAGGCCCCCGCCGTCGCCCGGCGTCGGGTCGACGAAGTCCCATGTGGCGCCATTGTCGTTGCTGATCGCCAGTCCGCAGTTGGTGCCCACGTAGACGTCGTCGGAGTCCGCGGGATCGAAGGCGATGCCGAAGGCCGCCGGCTCGGTGGCCGCCGCCGCGATCAGGCAGTCGGCGGCATCGGGCCGTGCGGTGGGCGGCACACGCCAGGTCTTGCCGCCGTCCCGGCTGACGCTGATGCCGGACCGGGAGTTCACTTTGCCGTCGTAGAAGGAGCTGGCGATGATGACGTTGGCATCCGAGGGGTCGTATTCAACGTCCCAGGTGACCTGCGGCCTGTGGCCTTGCACATATGCCCAGTTGCGGCCCTTGTCCCTGGTCCGGAACAGCCCGCCCCATTCGCTGGCGGCGAAGAAGATGTCATCGTCCGTGGGATGGGCGGCCAGGCCGTTCACGCGGCCGCCGCTGGCGCTGTTCGGATCCGACCCGTCCCGGTCCGAGCTCGTGGGGCTGATATTGTCCACGGGCGCGGCGATCTGTGCCGGCAGCGGGCCGGCCAGGAGGACCAGAACGGCCAGGAGAAGGGCGCACCACCCGGTTACTCGCCAATCAGCCGAGAAAGGACCTGAGACCGCTCCGGTCGATGACTTCGGAATGTGCTGGCAATCCTGACTCATGCTCGTTGCCCTCCGGATTTCGAGACCGCTCCGGCCTGAATGAAGCCTGTCCGCCCGGTCGATTTGCTTCCTGTTCTACTGCGGCGAGTCCACGAAGTCGGCCGGACATACGGGCACCCGGCAGACACGCTCCGCCACCGTCCGCGCCCCGTCATCAGCTTCGTTGACGACCCGAATGCGGTACGTCATTCCAGGCTGGAGGCCCAGCATGGACACTGCCTCCCGCGGCTGGCCGCGAACGGTCTGCGTGGTCATGCCCAGCACGCGGATCTGGTTGAGCCCGCCCAGGCGCAGGTCCGATTCCACCTCGGCCACCTGCTCGGCCGGCAGACTCGCCATGGCGCGCGTGCGGGCCTCGGGGGATCGAAACACCGGCAGCGACGCGGAGCGTTCTACAACCCGACCGCCTCGGACCATGTTGAGCAGGATCTGGCCCTCGGGTCGTTCGGGAAGCTGGATTTCTGAAACCGGGGGCTCTTTGATCTTCGGAACATTACGCAGGGGGATCGTGCCGAACTCGGCGCGTTCGAATCCGCCGGCCGTGGCGGCAACGTCCAGGCGCAGCTCGGGTGTCGCGGGCTCGATGGCGCCTGGCATCCGGGTGGGCAACACGGGTGCCCAGCCCACGGTTACCAGCGGTTGCCTGGGCACGAACGCATCGCAGGACAGCTGGCAATCAGCAAGACCCGCCTCTGCGGGCGGGGCTTCCGCCGCCCTCGGTGCATTGATTGTGCGGCCAAGTTCGGCGCGATAGCGGTTGTCCATGAGCGAGGCGGCCGGCACGAATAACTTCTCGGAAGCCGTCCCCCGGTCTGCGACAACCCGCTCGGGACGCGGGAGATCGGGGCGCTCCACCGGATTCCCCCCCGTCTGGCCGTAGGCCGATTTCACGCAGCCCGCCAGTGTGAGGCAGGTCAGGGCGAGCGCCAGAGCACAAACAGGCAGCGCTCGTTGTTCAGGGCGCGGTCCGCTTACTCCGGCCCTGCCAAGTCGTGTTGGATTTGGGTTACTCAAGTCGGCTGCCCTCCGAGCGCCCGCCTGGCGCTGTAGGACCTGCACATCCATGTCGTCTGGGGTGATCGCGTCTGGTCCGCCGGACGTCCTGCATCCGTGGCCCTCAGTCGAGGGACGGGTTTCGGCTACGGGCGCCGACAGTCGCGAGAATTGAATTATGTCAAATCGTAGATCGACAGGTCGGGACTTGCCAGTTTTTTTTGGAGTAGCGGGCCGCAAGGCTCGTGCAGGCAGGCGTTGCCGGTCACGGACGGAAGGCTGGTACTCCGGCGCACCGTCTCTTC
>CAWJIJ010000011.1:527500-1007002 GCA_963842955.1 uncultured Gammaproteobacteria bacterium | reverse complement strand
AACGCCTTAGGGGGAGTAAAGCCCGGCCTTGCTTGCAAGGACGGCCTTATACTGATCTGTCGGAAAGTCCCCGTCAAGACCAAATTGAGGGGGGCGATGCCGCGGAAGCAAGCGATATGATCGGTTCCATGCGGCCGCAATGGGAGTAATCCGGATAGGAGCTGAAAAAAAACGGCCAGGGAAGACCTTATTCGCCCCGGGACATGGACTGGTATCCCGTGACAAATGGAAAATCACGATTAAATATATAGGCTGTCGAAACGGTTTACGGAAATGCCAGCAAATGGATGTGTGAATAGCGAATCGAGGGAGAGAGAAAAGATGCAGACCACGCCATTCGGGTCCACCGGTCTATCTGTTTCGCCCATCGGCATTGGCCTGGCCGCCCTTGGCCGGCCGGGGTATATCACCATCGGGCATGCCGATGCGCTGGAGAGAAATTACGATGTGACGGCCATGGAGTCCCGTGCCCATCGGGTCCTGGACAAGGCCTATGCGATGGGTGTGCGCTATTTTGATGCGGCGCGTTCATATGGCCGGGCCGAAGCATTTCTTGCAAGCTGGCTTCAACGTCGGGCGATACCGCCGGGGGATGTGGTCGTGGGCTCCAAGTGGGGCTATACCTACACGGCTGGATGGCAGGTGGAGGCCGCGGCCCACGAGGTGAAGGAACACTCCCTGGCGGTTTTGCAGCGGCAGTGGAAAGAGAGCCAGGCGCATCTCGGGGCGCATATAGATCTCTACCAGATTCATTCCGCCACACTGGAAAGCGGGGTCTTGGCAAACCGGGAAGTGTTGAAGGCGCTGGCGCGGCTGAAAAGCGGCGGAACCGCTATTGGCCTCAGCGTGAGTGGGGAAAGTCAGGGGGCCGTGATTGACCGGGCGCTTGAGATCTCCATCGACGGCGTGCGCCTGTTCGATGCGGTGCAGGCCACCTGGAATCTGCTGGAAATTTCAGCGGGGCCGGCGTTGAAGCGGGCCGCAGCGGCGGGGCTCGGGGTGATTGTCAAAGAAGCCCTGGCCAATGGCCGTCTGACCGAGGCCAACGAAGCCCCCGAATTTGACCGCCAGCGCAAGCGTCTGCGGCAGGAGGCGCGGCGCCTGGCAACCACTGTGGACGCCTTGGCGATGGCGGCTGCTCTTGCCCAACCATGGGCGGGTGTGGTGCTCAGCGGTGCCGCCACAACGTCTCATCTGGTCTCGAATCTGCGGGCGACGGACGTGATCTGGGATGACCGGGCAGCCGCATCCTTGGAAGATCTCGTCGATTCGCCCGAAGTTTACTGGAATAGCCGAAGTCAATTGCGCTGGAACTAGACGCCTGGCTGGTCCTGCTCCAGGGTTTTGTCCCTTTCTTTTCCGCCCACCCAATCGAATGATCACGCTACAACAGCCTCGTGGATGGCCTGTTATGAGATCAAATATGATCTAAGAAGAGATTTAACATTACCGTAACGAAGGCTATTGTTTTCTCTTAATGAATATGATTGATATCAAAATAAATATATATTCGTGCACATATGTGCCGCAATCTTCTGAAAAGTAGGTTTGCTCAAGCAAAAAGGCCAAAGGAGTTGAGCATGGAAAGGATTCTGGCAGCACTCGGCCTGGAACCCATCAATCCCGGGGCCACCACGGGCGGACCGGAGGGCTGGCTGACCACCGGTGGTGAAATGTTGACCAGCGTGTCACCGATTGACGGTAAACCCATCGCCCGCATTCAGCAGGCCACCGCCGATGACTATGACGCCGTGATGGCTGCTGCCCGGGACGCATTCGAACGCTGGCGCTGCATGCCGGCCCCTCAGCGGGGGGAGGTGGTGCGTCAGATCGGTCTTCGCCTGAGGGAATATAAAGACGCCCTGGGCGCGCTGATTACGCTGGAAGCCGGTAAAGTAGCGGCGGAAGGTCAGGGCGAGGTTCAGGAAATGATCGATATTGCCGATTTCGCCGTGGGACTCTCCCGGCAATTATACGGTTTGACCATGCACAGCGAGCGCCCCCGGCACCGCATGTACGAACAATGGCATCCCCTGGGGCCGGTAGGGGTTATTACGGCGTTCAACTTCCCGGCGGCGGTCTGGTCCTGGAACGCCCTCATTGCTGCAGTTTGTGGTGATGTGGTGATCTGGAAGCCCAGCTCCAAGACAGCCCTCACCGCCCTTGCGATCCACCACATCATTGCACCGGTGCTGGCACAGCATGGGCTGCAGGGTGTGTTCAACCTGGTGATCGGCAGTGGCGCCCAGGTGGGCGAGGTCATGCTGAATGACCCCCGCCTGCCGCTGATCAGTGCCACAGGCAGCACCCGCATGGGACGCCATGTGGGCACCACGGTGGCCCGGCGCCTGGGGCGCAGTCTGCTGGAACTGGGCGGCAACAACGCCATCATCGTCTGTGAGGATGCCGATCTGGACTTGGCCCTGCGGGCCACGGTGTTCGGGGCGGTGGGCACGGCTGGGCAGCGCTGCACCAGCACCCGGCGGATCATCGTTCACTCGGCAATCCGCGAACGTTTCATTCAGGCTCTGATGCGTGCCTATGCGCAGGTCCGGGTGGGGGATCCGCGGAGAAAAAAAACCCTCATGGGCCCCCTGATCGATGCAGGGGCCGTGGAACAGATGATGACGGCCCTGGACCAGGCCCGCTCCCAGGGAGGGCAGGTGCTTTACGGCGGTGGACGCCTGGATGCGGTTCCGGGAGGTTTTTACGTGGAACCGACCCTGGTGGCGGCCGAGAATCACTACCCCGTTGTCCAGACCGAAACCTTTGCGCCGATTCTCTATATCCTGGCATACGAGAAACTGGAAGATGCCCTACGGATCCACAATGACGTCCCCCAGGGACTCAGTTCAGCCATTTTTACGGCCTCGCTGCACCATTCCGAGGCTTTCCTGGCGGCCACCGGCTCGGATTGCGGCATTGCCAATGTCAATATCGGCACTTCGGGCGCTGAAATCGGGGGAGCTTTCGGTGGTGAAAAAGAGACCGGCGGCGGCCGCGAGTCCGGCTCCGATGCCTGGCGGGCCTATATGCGGCGGCAGACCAACACCATCAACTGGAGCCGCTCGCTGCCCCTGGCCCAGGGGATTGAATTCGATTTGTAGAACCGCAGGGTGATTCTGCTGATCCTGGTGCTGCTCTTTGGACGCTTCCTGCTCATCGGCCTCTGGCATTGGTAAAATGAGTCAATATCTTCCATTGACCCCGGCACAAATGGTGCTTGTTTTCCCACCTATTCTAATGGGTTATTATCCCACGTCTGGTCTATCCCTATCGCTAGGCTGGATTCACCGCCATGTTGGGCTGGCTGTGGGCAGCAGGTTGACGGGATTCCAGCATGTAGCCCTTGCGGGCCATATGACGGGTCAGCAGCGCATCGAATCCATTGTAAAACGCCAGAAGCAATAGGGCGATGCCGACGTTTTCAGTGCCGCCCTTGGCCAGCATTCCCAGCACGATCGACCACACGATCAGCGAGCCTATCAACTCACAACACCCCAGAAAGCGATGCCCCAGGTACCAATCCCCCCAGCCCGGGAGGAGGAGCGAGCGCAAGGCCGCGCTTTTGGCGGTTTTGAAAGCCGCATGACAAACGGTGCATTTATCGAGGCCGGCCGGAAGACCCGCATAACAGGACGGGCAGAGGTTTTCGTCAATGACATGGCCCTGGGGCATGGGTTGGCCCTGTGTTATCAGCGGTTTGGTATACGATTGCAATTCAGTTGTGAAGGCCATTTTCATGGAGGTGAAAATACGTCGTGGGCCCTTTTTGCGCGTCAGGCTCAAACTGGTTCGGAAAAGACCGCGGGAGACCTTTTTGATCTCGTCGTAGCCCATTTGAAACAGGTAATGACCGGGTTTGGTCATCCGGTGGTTGGTGTTGATCATGACGAGACGACGGTTGGTCGCCACTACGGCATAGCGATTGTACAGCATGGTGAACATGCCGTTGCCGAAAAAGATCTCGATGGGGAAATAAGCCGTTCCGCCTGCGATGCGCATGATTTTTTCGTCTTCTTTGATCAGTTGATCCAAGGTCGGTTTAACCGTCGCCAGGATTTTAAACTTCAGTTTGTTCAGGCGGGTGCGGTAATTTCCCCTTCGGTTCGGCTTCAGGATCTCGGACATGGCGTAACGATCGGGGACATAGTCTGCAATGTCAGGAAACGCCTCCATAATACTTCGGTCATGCTGGGTGGCAGGAGCGGTTTGCCTTGGGGGCAAAAGGGCGGGTGCTGTCGTTGGTTCCGGTTGATTGCCGGCATCCGCGGGATCGATGACGATTTGATTGTCGCAGCGTTTGCATTTGGCCGCTGCTCTCTTGGGCGGCAGTTTGTGGTCGGCAACGGTGTAAGTGGCATTGCAATGCCGGCATATGATATCCATGCGTTCGTCTCCTGCCTGAAATGCTGCATTAATGGGACATTGTAAGAATAACTAATTGGAATCAAAGCAAATTCTGTTCCTAAAATTTTGAATAAAAATTTTGTAAATAATTCAGAATGTTATATTTTTTTTGCCAGGCGTGGCGTTTGTCGAGTGACAATTCATGTCAGTCACAGCGCCGCAGAATGTCACGGTTGCCGAAGCGATAATCCGGCCTTATGCTTAACAGGATGAATATGCGTCCCCTTAACCTATTTCCGTCGCCGGAAACCTGACAAGGCAGAATGCCATGATACGTGTCAGCATTGCGCAAGCCGAAGGCCTGGATGCGGTCGACACCACCGAGAAGGTCATTCAGAACAGCCTGAAGCAGCTTGACGGCCACCCCCCTTCCGCCGGCATTCTCTATGCTGGTGCCGGTTTTGATCACCAGGTGATCCTGGACAATGTGGATCGTGCCTTTCCAGGAATGCCGCTGATCGGTTGTACGACAGCGGGCACGTTTTCCACGGCTGGCGGGTACAGTGACGACGCCATCAGCCTGATGGTGTTTGCCGGCGATTCGATTGAAATACGCGCCGGGTTGGGGCACCGGCTGTCCGATGGGTACCGAAAGGCCGCCCGGGCGGCCCTGGCCATGGCCAACGCGGGACGGAGACAGCCGGCCCGTGTATGCTTGACCCTGCCGGATCTGGTACATCACGCTGGGGGGGATATCATTGGGGCCTTGAGCCGGGAATTGGGAGGTGACTGCGGGATATTCGGGGGCGGGCCGGCGGCCCTGGATGGCGCCGGCCAGAAGATCCGACAGTTTTTCGGCCGTGAGGTCCTGGAGGACGCCTTGCCTCTGCTTCTTTTTTGTGGGCCGGTCGACTATGCTTATTTCGTGGCCAACAGCTGGAAAACCATTGGCCCGCGGGAAAAGGTCATCGAAGTCGACGGGCGGCGTGTGAGGCGGATTGGCCATCGCCGGGCCCTGGATTTCTACTATCACTATCTGGGCCGGCACACCGATCCCGCCACCGAATTTCCCCTGGCCGTCTATGTGGGAGACGGGCCGTCTTTTTCCCTCCGGGGACCGATTATCTATCACGACGAAGAAGGCGCCATCACCTTTGCCGAAGCCATCCCGGAAGGGGCTACGGTTCAACTGACGGAGGCCATCCGCGACCAGTTGATCCGTGACATCGCGACATCGGCCAAGGCGGTTAAAGCGGAATTGAGACCATTCGAACCCTTTGCGGCGCTGGCCTTTTCATGCATCCTGCGCAAACAGGCCCTGGGGACCCGTACCATCGAGGAAATCGATGCCCTCGAGCGGGAATGCCCGGGGAATCTTCCCATCATGGGGTTTTACAGTTTCGGCGAAATCGCGCCGCCGGCGACCGATTGGGAGAGCATTTGCCACAATGCCACCCTGGTGACGCTCGTTCTCGGGTCTTCCGACGCAACGCCGGTCGTTGAGAGGCCGGCACCAGCGACGCCGGGGGCATCCCTCCCTGGGGATAAAACAGGGAAGCTGGAGTTGACGCACCGCGGGTTGGAGCGCGAAAATGAATACCTGCGAATGAGACTGGCACGTTCCGAAGCCTATCGCCGACGATTGGAAGACACCAAGGAACTCAATGCCGGTCTGCATCGCCAGATTATCCTGGAAATCGAGGCTGCCCGCCGTAAAATCGCGCTCAAGGAAAAAGAAAGCGCCAAGGCCCTGCGGCTGGCCGGCGAAGTACAGAAGAATTTGCTGCCCCGTCACCACCTGACCATCGGCGATATCGAGGTGGCCGGCAAAAATCTGCCCAGCCACGCGATCGGCGGCGATTACTTCGATTATCTCCAGCACGATCCGGCCTGCAGCACCTGCCTGAGTGTGGTGGTCGGTGATATCTCCGGCCACGGTGTGGATGCAGCCCTGCTGATGACGTCGGCTCGCGGTTTTTTACGCACCCGCGTGGGGCAGCCCGGATCGGCCGCCGAAATCGTTACCGACATGAATCGCTATCTGGCGGAAGACGTTCTGGACAGCGGGCGGTTCATGACCCTTTTCTTCCTGTCCATCGATCCTCAGGCACACAAGCTCCATTGGGTGCGTGCCGGCCACGATCCGGCCCTGGTGTATCTGCCATCCCAGGATCGTTTCGCGATCTTGAAGGGGGAGGGGTTGGCGCTAGGGGTCGACCGGCGCGAATCTTATGTGACGAATGTCATTGACGGTCTGGAAGCCGGGCAGATCATCGTCATTGCCACCGATGGGATATTTGAGGCGCGCGATCACCATGGTGACATGTTCGGCCATGCGCGTCTGAAAGATACCATCCGTCGCTATTGCACCGAATCGGCCCGGCAGATCGTGGACCGTGTTTTTGATGCCGTTGCCGCGCATGTGGAAGATTTGCCGCCGGAAGACGACCGCACCCTGGTGGTGATCAAGCACCATTTGATATCGACCTGAAAGGATAGACCACCTTGGTCGACCGTGCCCGCAGCGCGTTGAATCAATACCTCGTAAGCTGTTTCTGCCATATCCCATCCCCACCTGAAGTATTTTCCCGTTGGGTGTGACCGTATCTGTCACACCCCTGGTTTATGATCCCTCCCAAACGCTGGCGTGAGCAGTCCCACATCTCATCACAAGGAGGGCATTATGGAAAAATCAAGCGGTCCATCGCGCAGGATGCCACTGGCGGCTCGATTTCCGGTGATCACCGCCGGCATGATGCTGGTGAGCACCATTGTTTTTTTAACGACGCCTCCGGGGACCATCGAGCGAATCTGCACGGTGGCGTTGGACGACTTCAGCCTGCCGGACCTCGTGTTGACCACGCTGATCCGTCCCTTTTTACATGCGGGTTTCGGTGTTTTCTTGGCCAACATGGTTTTATTGTGGCGTTTGGGTGCGGCTCTGGAACCCTGCCTGGGGCGGCAGCGCATCCTGGCCACGGTCATCCTGAGCAGTGTCATTGCAAGTCTGATCAGCCTGAATCTGCAACTCACCAAGATTGATTTGCTTGCCGCGCCCATCAACGTGATCCGGTGCCCGCCGGATGGTACCTCCGGCGCCATTGCAGGCCTGGCGGGTCTGCTGACATTGGGGTTCGGTTTTCCCCGGCCTTCGGTCGGAGGGTCCCGTCAAGGCCGAGCGTTGTTTGCGTATGGGGGGGCTATCATCGGCCTGTTGCTGGTCGGGATTTTAATCTTCAGGGATGTTGCCGGCATGGCCCTGCCGGCTGATGGCTGGGGACATGCAGGAGGGTTTGTGGGTGGCCTGACGCTGGCCCTGGTCTTCAAACTGCAGGACAAGGATCCGGGCGGCATCCACAGCCGTGCCATCTGCCGTCTGCGAAAAAACGGTTTGTCTACCTTATAGACAGAAGTTGCCAAGCCATTTGGCATCTGTTGCGACGTATTTTATCGAATCCGTTGTTGTGTCATCCTAAATTTCAATTGGGACGATGGCATGACGATTGCTTTATGTCCTGAGACCAATAGACGCCACTGGTCCCTAATGAATGATGGTGTCGGAAAACACGTCGTGGAAAGGGTGATAATGAACCAAAAGCGCATTATAGTACTCGATATTCATGCTTTTTCTGACGGGTGTGACAGGTTACCTGCTGTTCGGCAGGATCGGCTTTTTAGCGGGTCCTGTGATCGCCGGCATTTTCTATGGGGTCTATTTCTTGACGCAATCGTTGCGGGCGTCGGATGTGATGTGGCGTCCCATTGGCGTAAAGTTTCGTTCGAGCGCCGATGTCTTGGATTGGGTGTGGGATCGACAGCACCGTCGCGATGCGCAGGCCTTGGAACGCCAAGCCCGTTTGGAATCCCTTAGGGTCAAGGCCCACCACCTGGCCAGCGCTTGCCACGACATCTATGGCGCGCAGCGCTACTGTCTGGAGATCATCGGGCAGACCGAAAAGGACGATCCACTTTTTACCGAAGCGTGTGATCTGTATATGCGTACCATCACTGACCCGCCCTGGCGTGGGCGCGATTCAAGGTCTCCGGGCCATCTAAGTCCGCACCATAGCGCGTCCCGGCCGGTTCCCGCCGGAGCTGATGTGATTCCTTTCCCGCGATCCGCCTCCCGCAGTTGACCCCTGTCCGCCGGTTGCTTTTCTAATCCCAGCATGGGGTCTTGGCGCATCGCCGACCATAGAAGCCTCGTTCTCGGCGGTGGCGATTGCTGCTTCCCTCCGTCAAAAATCATCTTTTTTTATGAAGTTGTAAATGGTTTCATCCTGACCGGAAAGGGTCTCGTGACGGTCATGGATCTTGTTGAGGAAATAGTGGTAGAAATCGTGCCGCAGACTGTCACGGTTGGCGATGACGAACCAGCGGTTGCGGGTCCAGATGACCGGTGATGTCATTTCCTGACCCGTTTCAAAAATGCCCACCAGGGCCTCCGAACGATCGACGATGATGTCGATGGATTCCCCGCCAAGCTTGGCGTGCAGGGACGCCACCTCGGGATGGGTGACCTGAATGTCGCAGACGTGTGGAAGCTCCCCCATACCAATCAACCGCATGCCCACGCCCCGTTTGAGCGCTTTGCGAATGGATTTCTCAAGACGTTTCCAGCTGTCCGGAAACAGGCGCAGATAGATTTCCTCGCGGGCACTGTCGATAATATCGATGGCTTTGGCAATGGCCTCCTTCCTTCCCCGGATGGTCAGTAGATATTCATAATCGGTATCCGGATTGAGTCGGCTGACCTGTTTTTCGAGCAGACTCAAATTGGTTTCGAACTGGTTTTGCAGGCGCTTCTTGAGTTCTTCGAAAGGGAGGGGGACGAAGAGACCTTTTTCGATTTCGAACACGATGCCCTTGCGGGTCAAGCCTCGCAACACATCATAGATGCGGGAGCGGGCAATGCCGGAAAGTTTGCTCAACTGGGAGCCGTTGCAGGGGTGCTGGGTCAAAAGGGAGAGGTAACAGGACGATTCATATTGCGAGAACGCAAAATCCTTCAGCAGGCTGGTGATATCCATGGGCAACATCCGTTGATGGCCAAGGGCCGTTGATAAGGGCGCAACGCATTGCGATGATCGCACATGCTCTGTCTTAGGGGAAGGCTGCGACACTGTCAATCGTGGATGCGGTTTTGCAAGCATTGCGGATCCATCCATTGTCACGATTGATTCGTGGTGCGGTAGCATCGGTGGTGATTGACAGGCGGTCAATAATGGTGATATTAATGTTGCTACAAAGATAGCAACATAAATCCCAAGGAGGTTGCCATGTTGTCCACGCTCACCTCGGTCAATATGCCCCCGGTTTACGGGTTTTCCACCACACCGGACGATATCATCAAGGCGCTCGAGGAAAAAAACGGCGCCCATCATTACGAGCGACTGGATGTCGTGGTTCGCCAGGCCCGCGGCAGCTGGATAACCGATGTCAACGGCAAACGCTATCTGGACTGTCTGGCAGCCTATTCCGCCGCCAATCCCGGGCATCATCATCCCACGATTGTCAATGCGCTGATCAAGGCCCTGCTGGGTGATTATGCCTCGGTCATTTCCAATGTGGTCTATACGGACCCCCTGGGGCTTTTTTTGTCCCGCATGGCGGAATTCGTACCCCCGCTGGGAACGCGTTTCGGAACGGAGGGCAACAAGGTATTGCCCAAGAACGGCGGCGTCGAATCGGTGGAGACCGCCATCAAAATGGCACGGTTCTATGGCTGGAAGGCCAAGGGCATTCCGGATGGCAAACAGGAAGTCATCGTCTTCGATCACAACTTCCACGGCCGCATGATTTCGGTGGTTTCCTTTTCCTCGACGGAAAAGTATCGCCGGGGCTTTGGACCGTTGACCCCCGGGTTCGTATCGGTGCCGTTCGGCGACCTGGAAGCGGTGGCGGCCGCCGTAAACGAAAATACCTGCGGTATCCTGGTGGAGCCCATGCAGGGCGAGGGCGGAATGCAGGTGCCGCCGCCCGGATTTCTGAAAGGGCTGCGGGAGATTGCCGATCACCACGATCTGCTGCTGCTGTTCGATGAGATCCAGGTGGGCCTGGGCCGCACCGGGAAACGATTCTGCTTCCAGCACGAGGACGTGGTGCCCGACGGGTTGATCCTGGGAAAAGCCCTTTCCGGCGGTCTGGTGCCGCTGTCCGTGTTCGTTACGAATGCGCAACTCATGGATATGGCGTTCAATGTGGGGTCGGATGGTTCCACTTTCGGCGGCTATCCCCTGGCCTGCGTGGCCGGGGTGACGGCGCTGGGTGTTATCGAAGATGAAAAGCTGGCCGAAGCATCGGCCCGGCAGGGCGCGCGGCTCAAACAGGCCATTCAGGAACTGGCCGAGCGTTCGCCCCACGTCAAGGAGGTGCGCGGCAAAGGCCTGTTTATCGGTATCGAAGTCAAAGAGCGCAACGCCATGGTTTTCTGCCGCAAGCTGGTGGAGCTGGGACTCATCATCAACGACAGCCACGGTCACACGATTCGCGTATCGCCGCCGCTGAACATCACCGACGAGGATGCGGATTTGTTGGTTGACCGCCTGGGACAGGTGCTGCTGGAAAAGTGAATGGGCCAAGGCCTCGTTAGACGGCTTCGTAAAATAACCAATATCAAGGCGTGCAAGTTCGGAGGAGAGAGGCGCACATCCAGTACGCCGCATGGACGAGGAATATCCCAAGCGGCGGGGGCTGCAGGCCGCACAACGCCGATATTGGTTATTTTACGAAGCCGACAGGAAAGGAGATGAATCATGGACGGTTGGATGGGTAAAATGCTCCGCGTCGATCTTGGATCGGGAGAAATCCGTGATGACATCCTGGATCCGCAGGTGGCCAAAGACTATATCGGCGGCCGTGGGATCGGCATCTACTATCTGAGCCGTGACGTCGACCCCGCTTGCGATCCGCTGTCACCGGAAAACGTCCTTGTGATGGCGGCGGGGCCGCTGACAGGCACGGGGGCCCCCACCGGCGCGCGCTACATGGTCATGACCAAATCGCCCCTGACCGGCGCGATAACCTGCTCCAATGCGGGCGGGCGTTTTCCGACAGAACTCAAGCGCAGCGGCTATGACGGAATCGTTTTTTCGGGTCGGTCCCAGCACCCGGTCTATTTGTATATCGATGCCGGGCAGGCCGCGTTGCGGGATGCCTCGCACCTGTGGGGCCAAACCACCCACGAAACCACGGACCGTTTGCTTGCGGAAACAGACGCCAAAGCCCGGGTGGCCTGCATCGGTCCGGCGGGTGAAAAACTGGTGCGATTTGCTTCTATCATGAACGACAAGGATCGGGCGGCCGGCCGCTCCGGCGTGGGAGCGGTCATGGGCAGCAAAAATCTCAAGGCCGTCGTGGTGCGCGGCCAGAACCGGGTTCCACTGGCCGATCCGGCGCGATTCAAGGCGTTCAACACCCAAATCCTGGAAAAGTTCAAGGCCGCAGCCAGGGAAACCCCGCTGGGCCTGACCATCAACGGCACCGCCGGCGTCGTTCTCACCACCCAGCACCTGGGGGTACTGCCCACCAAAAACTGGCAGCAGGGCACCTTTGACGGCTGGGAGAATATCCACGGGGAGCGCCTGACCGAAAAGTATCTGGTCAGCAACAAGGCCTGCTATGCCTGCCCCATCGGTTGCGGCCGCAAGACCCGGGTGGAGGATCCGGTGTTTGCCGGGGAAGGGGAAGGGCCGGAGTACGAGACTATCTATGCCATGGGATCCAACTGCATGATCGACAACCTGGCGGCGGTGATAAAGGCCAATTACCTGTGCAACGAACTGGGCCTCGACACCATTACAATGGGCGCTACGGTCGCCTGCGCCATGGAACTGGTGGATCGCGGTTATCTCTCCGAAAAAGTGGTCGGCCGTCCGCTTTCATGGGGGGATGGCGAGGCATTGGTGGAATTGACCCGTATGACAGCCTATCGGGAAGGGTTCGGCAACCGGCTGGCCGAGGGCAGCTATCGTCTGGCGGAGAGTTGTGGCCATCCGGAGCTGGCCATGGTTTCCAAGAAACAGGAATTTCCGGGTTACGAGCCCCGCGGGGCGCAGGCCATGGGGCTGGCCTATGCCACGTCTCCCATCGGGGGTTCCCACATGCGCGGCGATCCGGCCTATTTCGAACTTTTCGGCATTCCCAAGCCCGTGGATCCCCACCAGTGGAAAGGGAAGGCCAAAATCACCAAGGCCTTTCAGGATCTATCCGCGGTCATCGATTCGGCCGGGCTGTGTATCTTCTTTGCAGTGCGCAACCTGGCGGGCAAAGAACTCGACGTGCCGCCGGTCGGAATCCTGGAATACCTGAACGCCGCTACCGGCCTGGATTATACCCTGGAGGAACTCATGCGCGCGGGCGAACGAATCATTACGGCCGAACGCCGCTTCCTAGTGCGGGCCGGCATGTCGCGCAAGGACGACAGTCTACCCCAGCGCCTGACCCACGAGCCCATGCCCAGCGGGCCGGCCCAGGGAATGGTCTGTCATCTGGAGGAGATGCTGGACGAATACTACCAAGAGCAGGAATGGACGCCGGAGGGCATCCCCACGGAACACCGCCTGGCTTCGCTGGGCCTGACCTGAGGAGACGTCTATTGATGGTTCGCGTCCGGTGTTTCACCGGGATGAGGCGCTATCTGCCGGAGGGCAAAAGCGGATTCGCGATCGAGCTGGCGGAGGGCGCCGATCTTCGGCGTCTCTTGGACATCATGGAAGTGCCGCCCGACATCGCGCCCTTCATCGCCGTCAACAGCCGCAAAGTGGCGCAGGACCATCGGCTTCGCGACGGGGATGAGGTGGTCCTGTTTACGCACATGGAAGGCGGCTGAAGCTCCAACGCCGGGGTAGCCGGTTGGTGCTAAAGGCTTCCCCCCGCAGGAAAAAACCGTTTCGTTACCCTGCCGGCGGACGGCGCGTTGATGACGCACCGTCACGGTTGGCAGCGACGAAACTCTGATTCTCTTCTCACATCCCGAATTTTTTAAGCATATCGATGACGCGATCCTGATCTTTCTTCGCGACAATCAAGGCCTTCTGGTTGTGGGCACTCTTGATTTTTTCGGAGAGGGCGTCCAGATCGGCTGGTTTTTCGATCAAATCCATGGCTCCGGCTTTCATGGCCTCGACGGTTTTTTCGACGGTGGCATGGCCGGTCAGCAGGATAATCTGCATCTCCGGGTTTTTCTCCTTGATCGCTTTGAGGGCCTCGATGCCGTTCATTTCCGGCATCATGAAATCCATGATGACGGCGTCGAAGGATCCCGTGGCAATCATGTCGAGGGCCTCGCGGGCTGACGTCGATGTGGTGACGTCGATATCGCGGGCCCGCATTCTTTCGGACATGATTTCCAGGTATTCCTCTTCATCGTCAACCAACAGTACGCGTTCCGTCATGGTGCTGCTCCTTTCTTGTATCTACCGTGTCTTGGAAAGTAATAAAACGTTTCACTTTTTAAAAAGGTTATTCTTCCTGGCGTTTTTCGGACAGAAGGACGCGAAACTCGCCCATCTCCGGAAGGATCGTCAATCGGGCGCCGAGCCATTCAAAGATTTCTTCCGTTTCCAACGAAGATACGACAGACGTTGGGAATTTTTCGCCTTTAACCATGTCGGCAAATATCAGGCAAGGCCCCTCGGGGGTGGCTTCGGCGATGATACGGATTGGGGCCCCTGGTTGCAGCCTCGTCATGGCGGCCGCCATGCAGTGCCAGATAACGTATGCCAGAAAAAAACAATTGGTGGTTGTGGTCACGGCCTTCGCCGGTGTCGAAATGTCGAATTCGGCCCCCTGCATGATGATCAGGCGATCGGCCAGTTTCGCCACGAATTGAAGCGTTTCGCCGACATCCACGGCCTCTGAACCGTGATCTGCGCTGTGGGCAAATCGGTTCATGGCCTGAAGGATGTCATCCGCCCGTGCAATCTGTCGCGAAACGGATTGCGCCACTTTGGCGATGCGCTCGGCCGGAAAGGGCGCGCCTTGTCGATTCATGGCCACCATGTCCTCCAAAAGGCCGGCATTCTCATTGACGATGGCCATTACATTTTTGAGCTCGTGGGAAATGGTGGCGGTCATTTCACCGAAGAATCGTGCACCATCCATGGCAAGGAGTTGCTTGGTGTCCGTCATGGGGTTCCTTTTGTAAAAATGGCCATTCCGGGTTCGAAGGAACGCGCTATGGCGTATCTGTTTTATGAGCGTCCGTGTGGGTGTCACGACGATCGCCAGCGTGTTTCACGGGAACCGTTACCGTGAAACGGGTGCCCTGGCCGACCCGGCTTTCGACCGAGATATGACCGCCCATCTCCGTTACCAGACCGTAGGTGATGGATAACCCCAGGCCGGTGCCCACATTCTGGGCGCGGGTCGAAAAAAACGGTTCGAAGATCCGTTTGATATCGTCTTCCGAAATGCCGTGACCATTATCGCTCACCGTGACCTCGATGGGATCCCCTTGCCTGTATGCAACGAGGATGTCCAGTTGCCCCCCGTCGGTCATGGCGGCGAAAGCGTTGTTGATCAGATTCAGGAATATCTGCTGGAGATTGCCCCGATCCCCCATGAACTCGGGGATATCGCGGGCGAATTCCATGGTGACGCGAATGCGGCGCCGTTCGACTTCTTTGTCCATGAAACCCATTATCTGCCGGAGGATCGCTTCAACATTGACCGGTTCGATACGGGAGGCCATGTGGCGTGAGAAGTCCAACAGCCTGCGGGTGACGGAGCTGCAGCGGACGATGGATTCCATCACGTCGTCCACCAGCCGCATCAGTTTTTCATCGGCGGCGTAACCCGGCCGCAGGGTGAACAGATCTTTGATGAGACCGACTTTCTGGTTGATGATGGCCAGTGGATTGTTGATCTCGTGGGCTACGCCGGACGCCAGCCGTCCGATCGAAGCAAGCTTGTTGGCATATTCCACCCGGTGCAGGGCCTGGACGCGCCGCTGATCCGCCTTGTGAATCCGGTTGACCAGATACGTGGCCGTGCCAAGGATGGAGACCATAATCAGGAGAATACTGAATATCAGAAATCCGATGAGTTGCATGCGGGGTTTGAGCCATAGGTCGGTGATGCCGGATTTCTGCCGGATGACCATCAGGATGAAGGCACTGTCCGGAATGTGGGCGTAACCCACAAGGATCGGTTCACCCTCGGGGGTGGCCATATCCATCATGCGCGTGCCGTCCGCCGGGGCAGGGATAGGCAGGGCGATTTTTTGAAAAGGTTTGCCATAGCGCCGGGATGGGGTCTGCAGCAAGCCGTCTTTATTGATGATAAAGGCATCGTCGCCCGGATCGATTTCCAGCTGGGCAATCAGACTCTGCAGAATGCGCCTGTCGAGGGCCGCGCGCAGGACGAAAAAACCGCCATCGTCTAAATCGTGACGGATGGCGACGATCAACTGGCGATCAGATGCCCGGCCGGCGGGTACGTCACTGACAAAGAAACCGTTTCTGACGGCTTGTTCGAAGTAGGGACTGGTCGCCGTGCGGGGTTCCTTGGTGGTGTCGGGTCCGGCATGCGCCAGCATGCGGCCTGAGGTGTCGAGGACGCCAATGTCAACGAATCCGCCGATGCTTTTTTTTAGGCGGTCCAGGAGTGTTTCCAACCGTTCCGGCGAGGTCAAGGCCTGCTGGGAATTGTCACGGGCGATGAAGTCAAGCGCTGACCGCCGCTGGGATAGAAAAAACGAAACGCTTCGCCAGGTTGTGGAAACCATGCGGGAGGTATTGCCGACCGCTTCCGATTCGAACGCCTGGTGGGTCAAACGGTAATCCATCAGCGTCATGACCACCAGTGGCGTGAGGGTCACCACCGTCGTAAAAATGACGATCAGCTTCCATTTACGGCGGAAGCTGTAATGTTCCCCGGAGGATCCGGCGGCGGCATCCCGGTGGTCCCAGAAACGGGGTTTGATTTTGGCAAGATTCAACATGGCAATCCGTCGATAGGGGATATCAGCGCCCCGGGGCACATAGCATATCGGTTACGGCCATCATGACCGGTCCTTCTGAATCCTGGCATGGGCTTTCTTCAGGGTGTCGCTAAGGAGATCGATGTTCACGGGTTTCTGCAGGTAGGCGAAGGCGCCCAGTTGCATGCAGCGTTGGCGGTCTTCCTCGCAGCCGTGGCCCGTCAGAACGATGACCTCAATTTCAGGACGCGTCTGCTTCACCTTTTTTAAAATCTCGATACCGTCGATGCCCGGCATCTTAAGATCGATAATCATGACCTCGGGTTCGTCCTCGTTGATCAGGGACAACGCCGATTCGCCGTCATAGGCTACGACCGAGCCCATTTCCCGCAACTGAAGGCGCTCCGAAAGCGTCTGGACAAACTCCCGTTCGTCATCCACCAGAAGCACCCGGGAGGGGACTTCGAAATTGTGCTTCCGATATATATGAGACTCATGGAATTCTTTGCCGACAGTGGTCTCCACGGACGTGACACCTGGAACTTGACTGGCGATCCCCCGGAGTTCGTCTTCCAATCGTGAGAGCATCAACACCTGTTTGTTGATGGTCAAGGTGACCGCTCCCGCTTCGGCTTGCACCGATACGTCATGACCGGCTTTGGTCAGTTCCACTTCAACGCTGGCTGCCAGCAGGAAATCTTTCTCGGCGGCATCCGAAGCGGGCGTGCGGCGCACCGCTTCTTTTACCAGGTTTTCTTCGATCAGGGCACTGGCCTGGGGCACCTCCATCTTGTTCATGGGCAGCACCATGTCGTAGAGATTTTTGTCCCAGGGATCCGGTATCGAAAAGAGCATGTCGGTCCAGGCCGCCCGGTCGGCATCGTCGCTGCGGATGCGCTTCACCGCGTCTTTTTCGGACAGTCCCTCTTCCGACGCCGCCAGGGCGATGCGGTAGGGCATTTCCGCAATCAGGCACGCCCGCAGGCCGTGGCTCACGCTTTGGGGGATAAGCAGGCCGCCGAATCCGTGCACGATGGCCGGCGTGTTATCGAGCAACTGGGCCATGGTCAGTCTCAGGCAGGCAATGGCGCATTCCTTTTCACGGGTGAATTTATTGAACACCGAGGTCTTGGCCGAAAAGGCCCGCCGGATTTTATTTTCGGGCATGTCGAACTGCTGAACCGCGCGGGTGATAAGATCATCGTCCCTAATCAATCGGTGACCGGTGCTGTCCATCACATCGCGGACAACGGCGTCGGCATGACAGAAAAGACCGTTAAAGATCGTAAGGACCGGCATGGTTATTTTCCTTTCCCGCTGGGGCTTGAATCCAGAGTCCGCACCGTGGTCAGGGGACAGTTCTTCTCGCTGCCGCCTGTGTGGGTCTGCTCATGAATCGCACGGATGGCATTTTTCATCGAGGGGTAGAAATGATCGGTGCCGATGCGGTTAAAGAGATGGGTTCGTTTCAGCACCTGCATCACCGCTTCGTGGACGCCGCTAAGCGAAATGTCGATTCCGGCGCTGCGGACCCGCTCCACGATCAGGGCGAGGGTTTCCTGGCCCGAGGCATCTATGTCGCTGATGCCTTCGGCCCCGATGATGATATGCTTCAACTGTTTTTTTATTTGGCGCCGGTGTCGAATCTGATCTTCGAGATAGCTGGCATTGGCGAAAAACAGCGGACCGTCGAAACGGACGGCATCGATATAGCGGCACTCCTTCAATCCATAGGAAACCGCATCATGCAGCGCCATATCCAAGCCGAGGGAGAGATCCACCACCTTGGGCCGCATGCTGCGGTAAAGAAAAACACCCAATGAAAGGCCTACGCCGACCAGGATGCCCCGGTCGAGATGGGGGGCAAATGCCAGTGTGCACACGAATGTGACAATGGAAATAGCGCCGTCGAACCACTGGGCGCGCCAGGCATGGATGAATCCCCTGAGGTTGATCAGGCCCGCCACCGCCATCATGATAATCGCGGCCAGCACCGACTGGGGAAGATGGTAGAGCAGGGGGGTCAAGAAAAAGAGGGTTGCCACCACAGCCAGGCTGGCGAAAAGGCAGGACATACCGGAGAAGGCGCCGGCCTGCAGGTTGACGGCTGATCTTGAAAAAGACCCGGCCACAGGGTAGCTTTGCCCCATGGCGCCCACCATGTTGGCGAGCCCCTGCCCGATCAATTCCTGGTTCGGATCGATACGCTGGCCGGTTTTGGCGGCCATGGCTTTGGCAATCGAGATGGCTTCCATGAAACCGAGCAGGGCGATGATGACCGCTGATGGCAGCAGTGTCAACGTCGTGCGGCCATCAAAATCCGGCAGAGAAAAGCTAGGCAGTCCCCGGGGAATAGCGCCCACGACTTTACCACCGCAACTCAGATAAAGGGCAACAGGATCCAGGGGCGATCGACCCACCTGGAGACGCCAAGTACCCCCGAAAGGGGTTAGATCGTGCGGACGGGCGCCTTTTTGAAAAAAACGGTTCTGGCCGGTGGCGTCCTGTCCGCCATCCAGCAGGACTTGATTCAGCGCCTGGCGATAGATGGCCGCCTGGCGCTTTTTAAGTGTGCTCTTGTAATCAATGATATCGAGGTCGCGGTGGATGTTGATCATCAGGAGCGTGGCGCCGTCCTTACGCGCTTTATCGAAAACCGCATTGAGTGCCGCACGATCGTCCGCCATTTGGTGGATCTCGGCCAGGGCGGCATTATATTGAAGCACCAGCGTGCGGGTGTGGGCATCTTCCAGGGCTTCGATGGGAACCACCGTGGTCTGATCGAATCCGATGGCCCAGGACAAAAGCGTCGTCAGGGCCACGGCCACCAGGACATTGGGGATCTTGAGGGAAATTTTTTTGAGGGTCACCATGATCAGGAAGGCCAAAACGCCCATCAGCAGGGTTGGCCAATGGGTATAGTGGACGGCTTCCGATACGATCTGGTGAACGGTATGGTAGTGATGGTCGGTATTGTCCACGGTGATACCGAAAAGTTTGGGCAACTGGCCTGTTGCGATGATGATGGCGGCGGCGTTGGTGAAGCCGTTGATGACCGGGTGGGACAGGAAATTGACCACGAGACCCAGGCGCAGAAGACCGATGATAAATTGAAAGCTGCCCACCATGAGGGCCAGTATTACGGCATAGGCGATATAGGCCTGGCTACCGGATACGGCCAGCGGCTCCAGCGCCACCGCCGTCATGAGCGACACCACGGCCACCGGTCCGGTGGCCAGTTGCCGGCTGGAGCCGAACAGGGCGGCGATGGCCGGTGGCAGAAAGGCGGCATAGAGACCGTAATAGGACGGCAATCCGGCCAGTTGGGCGTAGGCCATGGATTGGGGGATCAGTACCAGTGCCACGGTCAGGCCTGCGAACAGATCGCTTTTGAGGCGCCGGGTATCGTAGCCTGGCAGCCATTCCAGAAAGGGAAAGAGGGCGGAAGGGTTTGCCATCGCAAACAGGGCTGGTATGCGTTGTGTCATCGGGCGGCCTGCCCGTTATCGGTCAGCAAGCGGCGGCAGGCGTCCATCAGGCTGACGTATAAGGCGCCGGCATTATAAATGCGGTAGGTGTTCAACCGGACGATGCCGTCCACCATGGCAAACATGACCATGGCCGTGTTACGCGCGGAACGTGTTTTGACCGAACCGTCCTGCTGGCCGACCCGAAGACCTTCTTCAAAAATATCCAGAAGGCAGTTGTAGATGGATTCCAGGCAAGCGCGGCAGACCGGGTTGGTTTCCGCCATCTCGTAGGGGAAATGGCGGTGGAGGAGAAGAAACGGGTCTTCCAGTGTGCCCGTTAAGTTTAGATAAAAAGCGACCGCGCCCTCCACCATTTCCAGGCCGTTGCGGCATTCACGATCTTTTTTGTACCGGGCAAATTCGCTAAGGATGGTTGCCTTGGTATCTTCCAGAATATTGAGAAAGAGATCTTCCTTGTTCTTGAAATGGTGGAAGATGGTGCCGCCGGCGGCACCGGTGGCTTTGGACAGTTCCGCCATGGACGTGCCCTTGAAGCCCTTTCGTGAAAAAAGCCGGGTGGCGGCGGCAAGGATTGCATTTCGTTTGGACATATGGTACCAGCGCTAAAAATAATCGACCGAATGATCGGTCGGTTTTTGTTGATTAGAAAGTTTCAGCGCGCAAGTCAACCTTAAATAGTGCCCATCCAGAAATCGGCAAATTGGTCATTTATGGATGGTCACTAAATAACATACCGCACCCCCTCAGGAGGGCCCGAATGGCCACTGTTGTTCCCGAGAAAGCCAAATTGCTCAAAAAGCTCAAAGAAGCCGGCTTCGCCGTCCCGGATTTTATCTATGTGCCGGCCGATCATTTTGAAAACGACAACACGGCGGTGCTCGAAGCCTTTCTGGAGAAACATCGCGAGAGTTTCAAGGTGATCGCCCGCAGCGCTCATCCCCAGGAACGCTGTTTCAAGGGCGGCACGTTCGATTCGCTGGAGACCTATGCCGACGTGAGCGGCATCCGCTATGCCCGCAACAAGATGATCAAGCTGGCCGAGACGACCAAGCGCCTGACCATTCTGCGCCAGCAGAAATTCGGGCATGCCCCGGAACTGGACATGAACGAAATGGGGGTGGTGGTCATGCCGTTTGTCGACGGCACCAGCGTGATGGCCAAGCAGATTTTCGGGCACTGGGAGTTTGGCTACTGCCGGGACAGGGTGCACCGTATCCAGAGCGAACCATACATTACCCGAACCCCCCACGACAGGCGACTGGTCCAGCTTTCAAAAAAAATTCAGGAATGCCTGAAGTTTCGATGTGAGATTGAATACATCATCTCCGGCGATGGCGAAATTCATGTCGTCCAGGCCAAAGACATTTCCGACATCGACACCCTGGAGGAAGTCGAAAGCCGGCGTTCCATAACGCTGGCCGGCATCCGGCGGATTCGCAAGCGGCGCAATTACCGTGAACGCCCGGTTTACGTGATGGACAACAAATCCTTTTATATCCATATCATCAGTCGATGCGAGGAGATGCTGGATCGCTCTACCCGACCCGGCAAAGGGGATGTGGCGCCGATCATCGATGCCATTAAAGCCTACGAGGCGGATTTCGAATCCTTTGCCCTGCGCCATCAGCGTTACGCGGTGCTGGGTCTTTCCATTCAGGATACGGGAGATCTCTACCAGATTGCCAGCCACTATCTGGACGATTTTCCGGAACAGCAGGCCGAACTGTCCAAGGCGCTGCACAGCAACCTCTACCAGATCGACATTTTTCTATCCGAGGCCGACACCCTTATCGCCAAGGATAAATTCCGAATCGGCTTGGGCAGCCATGATGCCTACGGTATCGATACGGTCCGCAATCCGCTTTGGAGTGTTTACTGGCCGGCGGACCAGCATGAAGCGATGGTCGCGCAGTTCCGGCGGGTGGGGTTCAAGACCGGGGATACGGTGGGTATCGACATCAATGCCGATGGAAAGCCTGTGGTGTTCAGGCTTTAGGCCGGCGCTGTTCCATGGTTTCGATATCAACTTGCCATTTCAGGCGCGCTTCCGCCTTTGCCTGTTGTTCATTTTCTTCTCCGTGGTAGAAAACAGAACCAAAAGAAGACGCCCGTGTCCCGCTTAATCCTGCGCGTCGCCAAACCAGGCGATGATGCGGCGCCTCGTGCCGCCATGCGGCGTTGCCAAGCTTGCTCGGGTGCTCACAATCTGACGATTGCTGCGCGCCTTGTTTCACTTGGCGCCTTGCCTGACAGCAAGATGCTTGCAGCATCGCCTGGTTTATGCGGCCGGAGCGCGCGGAAACTCGCCCGCCTGGCGGTGGGCTCAGACCCGCCTGAGGCGGGTAAACAGTCCGCACGCTTTTACCCGTGCGCATGGTCGATGCTCGGCGCGGAACAAAGGGAATATAACCCAGCACCTTAAGGCATCTCTATGCCTTCTTGTTTAGGTGGCGGCCTAACGTGCCGCTCTGCAGGAGAGGAACCGCAAGCAATAACAAAGCAGGTATCCAACACCCACCCCGGAAAACACCGTGCTTTTTTTTGACTACTCATAGAGGAAATTTAGATCAGTCGGATGGCCAGGAAGCATCTGATGCCATCTGGACGTCGAGATAGCGGATGTGGCCCGCGGTTTGGATGAGGTGGACGTGAGGCAATGGTTTGCGGCCTGGTCCCAGTCGGATGCTTGAAATTTTATCGGCAGCGGTGGTCGGCAGGCGGGTGGCGCCATATTTGCGGCGATAATAGGCGGCGGTATCCCCGGTTGGCTTGATGTGAAACCAATGAAGATGCTTGGCTTCGGCATAGGCCAGCGCGATGGCCATCATCAGTTCGTCGAGGTTCCATACCCCTTTCCGGCCTTTGTTGCGGTAATCCGGGTGAACGAAAAAACCATAATGGTGATGTTCCCGTAAATCGTCAAAACGATGCAGGGAAACCCCCATCGTCCGCCCCAGGTCAGCTGAAAAAGGAAGACCGATCAGGGGCGAGCCGAAGGCCGAATCGAGGTGAATTTCCCGCTGAAGGTCGAAATCGAGGAAGGCGATATGTCGCCAGTCGCGGCTGTCGAAGACATCGATCATTCCGGTTCCCCGAAATGTCACCACCAAATGGGTGCGACCCGTCCTGAAACAGGTGATCCCTTTTTCCTGCAGCCGCGCAAAATCAAACCGGAAAGTAGGGCACTTTCGTTTCGGTGCGCAATGATCATGCTGGTCAGATTGACCTTTCACGGTCACCCCTGAAAGAGTGCGTCACCACCCTTTCCGGGGCAGGTGACGCACGTGTCAGGTCTATTTTGCCTCAACGGGATATTTCGCGCGGAACCATTCCCGCCAGCCACCCTTCAGGGCATACACATTCCCATAGCCGTTATCCATCATCTTCCGTGCCAGACCGGCACTGGTGTATTCGCTCGGTCAGGCGCAATAGAGCACGATCTTTTTGTCTTTGGGGTAGGTATTCGCCCACGTATCGTAGGCGTCGGGTTTGGCGTAGGTGGCCCCTTTGATTTTAAATTCGGAAGACGTCCAGTCTTTGCCGCGTCGGACGTCCAGGATGAGGAGATCGGGATCGTCCAGCATGGCGTTGAGTTCATCGGTTGTCATCAACGGCACATCGTTAGCGGCTTGGGGTGTTCCCATGCTCGTCATCACGAGTGCCAATGCAACTAGCAGGATTAGCGGAATTCGCTGGTGTTTATTCATGGTGTCTCTCCTTTATGGAAACGCCGTCTTGTCCGGCGCCGGTTCCATTCATCCAATGCAGGATATGGCCCGCCCCGAGCGGGAAGACGAATCCATACCCGCTCAGTCCTGCCATTTTGCCTTGCAGGAAAAGGGCTTCCGGCGAAATAAACAGGCCCATCATCCAGGCCACGGCTATGAAGTGTTTCGTTGTCATGATAATGTCATTTGGTCGACGAGAAGGACCAATCCTGACAGGTCGTTCCGGTTGGGCGTTTCCCCGGGAAATGCGGTTAACGTGCAGTGAGTGTTGCATACAAAGACGGCGCGTTCCCGCAGCGCCGTGATTCTGCCGCCACCTTTAATGAATGGTATGCCCCGAATGCGGCATCGGTGATTCTTGGCCCAGCATGAAGAAACTCGTCAACGCATCGTGCACGTGCTGGTAAATGCCTCTGTCCTCTTGAATATCGGGGCCGGTTATAAACAGGCTGGTAAGGGCATTCATCGACACCCATGTGCCGATTCGGAAAGCGGCCGGATGGGGTTTGACAACGGTGAAGTCGATGTGCAGAGAGGGCTGCTCTTGAGCGTCTGCATCGGGCAGAATCTGCGTTAGCCGGTGGGGTAAGGGGCCATTGGAAAAAACCAAGACACCGTCGGCCCGGTCCCGATTGGCTTTCAATAGAAGCGCCGGGTTGACGAAGGGCTTTTCGTCCAGGGTGTAGCGGCTGGGAGGGCGGTCTCCCGCTATCAGAGAGCCCTGATTGGTATAGCCGCCATAGGCAATGTTAAACCGAATGGCGACATCCAGGGCGGCGGATTCCGCGCCCAGTGTACCCGAGGATATGATTTTGGTGATGGCCATCAGCACCTCTTGGTATCGGTGTCGGATCGTCCGGTTTTGCGGGCTGCCTTTCGGCGGTCGCCATAAAAAGGATGCTTGATTTATTACGGGAATGCCACCCGGCTTCAACAATGCAGGAATTCGCCACTTAACTATCCCGATCTTGACAACACCAGTCCCGTGTCAACACATTATAAGCGTTGTTGTTTCATGTGCAATGCCGGCCGGCCATCAACCGGTGAGAAGCAACCGTTCGGTTGCCGAGCCGCAAGGTGATACTGACCATAGAGGAGGGACTATTATGGAGACGGATAAGAGACGCGCCAAAGCATGTTGTTCCATCGAGCATGATAAGTTGAAGGCACATCTGGAATATTGCGACAGCCCTTCGAGAACAGAAGAACAGAAGCATCATTGTTATCGCTATGCCGCCTGGCAGAGTGGTCGACGCGCAAAAAAATGCGTGACGACGGAGTGATCGAAAAAGGATGTCGCGATTGTCGGTAGGATAGATAGTGCCCGTCCCTAAATGACCAATCTGCTGATGGCTGGATGGGCACCAAATAGCAAGGCGCGGTAAAATGCCGCGCCTTCTCTTATGGCATGGAAGTGATGCCCGGTGGTCCTTGTGGAACTTAGCCAACGCAGGCGCCGGGAAGCGTGCCTACATAAACCGCATTACCAGGTAAAGCCCGATCATGGACAGGGCGACCGCCAGTTTGGCGGCGACCCCCAGTGCCAGGCCGATCGTTGTACCGATACCGGCTTTTCCGGCCGCGATCAGATTCCGCTGGACGGACAGCTCACCCAATACCGCCCCGATAAACGGCCCCAGAAGCACACCCGGAATGCCGAAAAAAAGGCCAATCACGGCACCGACCGAGGCGCCCACGATGGCCCGCGTGGAAGCGCCGAATCGTTTGGCGCCCAAGGCTCCGGCGATGAAGTCCACCGCATAGACCAGCAGTGCCATGACGCCCAATGCGGATAGCGTGCCGAAGCCGATATGGGTAAAACCTTCGGCCCAGGCTGCCAGCAGAAATCCCAAAAAAATCAGAATGGCACCAGGGAAGGCCGGTAAAACAAGACCGATAAGGCCTGCTGCGACGATCAATCCGGCGATAATCAGAAACAGAATTTGAGTGGTCATACTGTTGGGAGGTACTTTCTGACAATCGAAAGGGGCGCGCCGGCCGATTCGGGCCGGCGATCCTTTCAAATCATGGCCGAGCGTCTTCTTTACAGACATCGGAATAAATGGTCACTGTAACCTTACAAGGCCATCATCGCACACCTCTTCCACAAATCAACCATCAAAAATAATCGATAGATTCAACTGCATCCTGTCCAATGTAAGCCCTGCGTGGTTTTGAACCAAAAAAAAGGGGCAAGGCCCTATGCCTTGCCCCTAAGAGGAGGGAGAAAAGATGTTCTATGAGGAGCATCAGCAAATTATATGCCATATTTTATTAAAACTGAAAATAATATATTAAAACAAGGACTTATAATGATATGGCTATTTTCGATGCTGCATCCAGCGGGGGGCATTGTCAGAATAGTTGACGCCGGGGTGTCATTATTTTCGCACGCCTGTGACGGTCATGGGGCTGGTAGGTGTTGCGGTTCACTCGGACTGGACGCCCTGCAGGGTCATTTCACCGATAATGCGGTCTCCGATTTTGACGACACCCGTGATCTCTTTGAAATTTTCCAGCAACACGCGCGTTTCGGCCCAGGTGGTGATCCGGGTATCGAGAGGAATCGTGTCGATTGCAAAGGCGGCCTGCTTGATGCCCACCAGCATGCCTTTCTTGGCACGGCCGTCCGTTGGATCCGTCATGGCGTTATAGCCGCCGATGGCGGCCGCGGTCTGGGCCACGAGTTCGATCAATACCACGACGTGGGCCGCCCCCTGGGAGAACGTCGGCCAGGTTGGGGCCACCGTGGCGACAGTCGTGGCCGTCTGCCCCGAAATGGCAATAATCTTATCGATCAGCCGCATGGGCCGACGCTGGGGGACGAGGGTGTCGATATCGATGCCTATCATGGAATTGACCAATGTGCATTTTGGATCGAACAATTGTTCAATCGGTCTTGTAAAATATGCAAAATCAGGCGCTCAATTTTTTTGACATTATGCCAATGGCAGGCCCTATCGATTTGTTTATAGGGAGCGGGGTGCGTCCCGATTTAGACCGGGGGGTGCGCCTGAAGCACTTCGAGGGCGCTTTCCATGTAAGCTTGGATAAAGCTCCAGAAGATTCCCATGAAGAGCGCCGCACTGACCCATTTGTCACAGACTTCGGCAATAATAATGCCAATGTACCGCTCGTCAACAGGAAACCCATCATAAAAATCTCCCGAAACCTGTTTGGCCGGATGGAAACATGCTTGAATTTTCCGGCCGGGAATATCCAGCATTCTTTAGGGCAGAAACGACCGCTGCATGTGTCAGCCTTTTTCCAACTCGGCGCTGAGAGCCTTAGATAACGCCTCGATTTTGTCGTTGTCTTTTTCAAGGTCGTGGAAGGCTTCATTAAGGTTCTGGTATAGCTTTGCGTTTTCCAGAAGGATGGCGATATGGTCGGCCGTGGCTTTCATCAATTCTACAGTATTGTCACTGATCTGATGGGTTTCTGAATGCACCAGAGAAAGGATACCAAACAGGTTGTCCCCTTTGAGGATTGGGGTCACGAGCAACTAAGCGGACCCGTTAAGGTTGATCGGACGTCAGTCTGCGGAGAGTCCCTTTTGCTGATCAATGCTCACCGCCGGGATTTCTTTTCCGTAACCGGGCAGATGCGTATTTTGGCGACTGTTTATGGATGCCGGGCGCCATAGCACGCAATAAAAAAACATGAATGTTTATCGTGCAAACCACATTCAATCTGGGCTTGCTTATAAATTCCGCACCGAGACCCTGCGAACGGACAAATCGGCGTAAAAAGATGGCGTAGTGAAAAACCCTCAGCATGACCGGCGAAAGTTGTTTAAAAAGTTTGAACGAATGGGGCTGATCTGACCCTGTTTTATCGGAAACTAGAACCAAACTTCTTCAATTTTAAGTAAAATATTTCCTAATGTATGTGCAATGAAATACAGAATCAAGCCGGCACCAGAAAACGACCGGTGCGATCTCGCTGAAATCTAATAGAAAATTTAGAACGTTTTAAAATTACAACAAATAGCACGCTTTTTGCTTATAAGAAATTAGAGTACTGAATTCAGAGCGGTACATTTCATATCTTAGCAACAATTACATCGCCTCATCCACCTCCCAGCTTTGCGGTACTCACCTCACAGTAAGACAATCGTCATCGGTTCAGTACGGCGTTGATACTTCCAGATTGATAGTTGATTCATTGAACGGCCCCGCGGCTTTTTTACGGTGATTCGTGTTTTCGGTTGTTGTGGTCGCGAATTTGGCTGGATGCTTGCTCCTCGAAGGCTTGGCCGGGCAAGATATCAGCGCGACCAATCAAGACGCCCTTCAAAGGATGTACCTGGTAAAGGCTTTCAGGATCTTCCGTGATGGGCCCGGACGGAAGGGGGGTGATGGCATTCGAGACATAGCGCGATATAATTTTCGAATTAAATGAAAGGGGGAGAAAATGAAATGTAAGGAGCAACACCAATTTTTAAAATCTTTGGCATTTATAGGGCTAACGCTTTTATTAACCCTGGGCTTTGCCGTTCATTCCCAGGCGGTCCAAGTCTTCATCCCGGATGTGCCCGGCTATGGTTACAACTCGGATCGGCTACATGGATAATGGACGCTACGTCGGATGCGGTCCGACCTCAGGCGCCATGATCCTGGACACCTATGACAATCGCCTGACGACACCGGGCGACCTCGTGCCCGACCCGCTGGACACGGCCTGGAACCTGCACCACAACTACATGAATACCGATGAATCGGATTCGGGCCGACTGCCGACATGCACTTCGGCCTGGAAGACTACGCCGCCGACATGGGCCACTATTTGGATGTCGTCGTTCACGTCGAACCGACCACGGACCATAACAGATGATTGGGATGCCTATACTGTAGGCGATGACCTTGTCACTGATGCCACCTTCTGGAACACCACCGGCTGGGACATCTATGACTTGGATTTTCTCAATTTCATCAAGCCTGAGATCGATGTCGGCGACCCCGTGATGCTGACGGTCGATTCAGACGGGAAGATGGCGCGATCACTGGGTGGTCGGCGTGGGCTACGATCTGGAAGCCATGAGTGGGCGGGCTACAACACATGGGATTCATCCTTGCACTGGTATGACGTCGAGTCGGCGTTCATTGCCGGCAACACCATGGGTGTGGGCTTTGTCCGGACGTTTGACTTTGTGGAAATGCGATGGAGGATGACGCTCGACCTCGGTTCCCGAGCCGACGACGATGATGCTGTTAGGCATCGGTCTTTTAGGTCTTGCAGGGATGCGAAGAAAAATACTGCGATAGTAACCTCAGGTAAAGTCAATCGAATAATAAGAGGCGGTCATCGACCGCCTCTTATTATTATTTCCAACCAACGGGTTCGTGAGCCGGGTTAAAACGCTTGGCGTCATCCACAATTCTGCCAGGAAGGCAGGTATCTTGGGTGGTCTGCTATGACCGTGAGGTTCCGATTGATTGATGCGTCTGCCTCAATCAATGGCTTGAACAGAATGAGTTTGCCGACGACTTGAAAAGGCGTCACCCACTAAGACGCGAGATGACGGTGTGATGTGAATCCGATGTCTTCAAGGCCGCTTCCAACTGACAACCCTCAAGCCGATTAATCCCGGTGAAGGAGAAGGCACTGCTCAAACGATTTTGACCGACGGTTGCCCCGCCTGGTCGCCGAATTGCCGACACCGCCTGCCCGACCCTGAACTGCAGTGGCAGGAAGCGATCACTCGACACCAGGGGGGGTCGTTGAAGTCAGACGGATCTGCTTACGCCTGCCAAATCGGCCTGACCGATCAAGCGCGGGTCCGGATTCTCAGCGTTTCCCAGGTGCCATTGCCGGCCACATGGCTTTTGAAGGGCGTCGGACGCATTTGCCGGATGGCACTATCCGATCCGGTGCCGCTGACAATCGGCTATGGGATCTAAATATGGGAAGACCTTGGAAACAACCCCGGATCATCCGACATGAACGGGTCTACGTGCCGCAGTTTGAGCGCCTGGGACGGCGATCTTTTCTAAAACGCTATATTCAGGGCGGCCTGACCGGGGGATACGAGGACTCAGCGCTTGAACGGGAAGCCCGTCTTCTGAGCGCTGAATTTCACGGTACTGATAACGGAGCGGCCGGCAGTGTTCAGGCGCCGGCGATCATTCGATCGCAAAGATAAGCGTCACCTGCCTTTCAATTTTCAGGTCGCCGACTTCGATGGGCGTCCCTTTGCGGCTCATGCCCATTTCGGCGCGCATGGGCCCGGGAGAGGGCTGTGAGCTGTAGCGGATTTTTAGTATGCGAGTGATTGTGACGCCGGCGGCCCGGGCCAATTCTTCAGCGATCCGGCGTGCGTCTTCAGTGGCCTGAACGGCGGCCTTACGGGCCAGGACATCCATTTGGGAGTGGCTGAAACGAAGTCGGCCGATACGCCCGCTGCCCGCTTCCGCAGCGGCGTCCATAAGCGGCCCCAACTTATCCACCTCGGTCGTCTCCAGACGAAGGGTGTTGTTGACTCGGAAGCTGGCAGGGGTGCTTCGACTTTTTGGGTCGTAGACCGGGTAGAGATGAAACTGCATGGTTGCGATACGATCGATGGGACCTTTTTTTTGTTTGAGTACCGTCATCAGTTTCTCGGCCTGGGAAGCATTCTGCCGGATGGCATCGCTGGCGTTGGTGGCATTGGTTTCGATCGTAAAGGTCAACTCCGCTCGGTCGGGACGCTCCATGACGCTTCCCCGTCCGGTGACTTCGATGGTGGCCGTGGTCATCGGTTCCGCCGCTGCTTGGTTTAAAGGCGACACCAAAAACAACGCCATGAGCGACAGATTCAAGATAAGAAAATGCATGGTTGTTTCCTTCCAATATTGGTAGCGCATTAAGGGCATTCGTCAAGCTCACAATGAATCGATTAGGGGCTCTCCCAGTTAGACTTCTTTAACGCCGCCACCCCTCTTGCCCGACAGGGCCGTTACGCGGCAATAAATTTATCGAAAGTGCCGGCGGCTCCAATAAAGTGCTCGGTCACGCTCTTACCTTTTCGATTCAAGTGCTGCTTCGGATGGTTCGATCGCCGACATTGCCTGATCGGCATGTAAAAAACAGTGCTTATATGTTCTCAAAATCAGCAGCCTTCAATATGATACCCTGCGCTTTGACCTTATCGCTGAATTCCTCCATCAATTTTTTCAACACCAGTTCCTGATCTTCCCGGTAGAAAAGAAACATGGTGCTCATTTTCTTCAGGGGTACACCAGTGTTTCCAAGCGCTATACCCAGTTTATGCGCAAACTGCGTGAGTGTCTCGCTTGCTTCAGCAATGTTCCGGTAGCGTCCATCCGGATTCTGGGTACACGCTTTGAGAATGAATTCCCGAAATACGTCAGGTATGTCTTGCAGAACGTCGGCGGGATCAGGGATTGCCTGTTCAACATGGAGATTCATAGCTTTGAAGGCGTTTTCCTCCTCAAAAAGCCGTCTGCCGGCGACCATCTCGAAGGCCGTATGGCCCAGGGAATAAATATCGGATCGCTGATCAACAGGAAGGCATTCGACTTGTTCGGGCGACATGTAAAAGGGCGTTCCCGTGAGAAAATTTTCCGACCCGCATGGGCAGGCAAGGCCAAAATCCAATATCTTGACCCCCCCGTCCGGCAGGATAAAAATGTTTCCAGGCTTTACGTCCTGGTGAACGAGCCCCTGGGCGTGGGCATATTTCAGTCCGCTGCAAACTTTGAGGATGATGTCGACAGCATCGCTTATGGATAATGGCCCCGTCGTGTCGAGCAACTGCCGTAAGGTTTGGCCTTCCAGCAGTTCCATGATGATAAAAATCGTACGGTAGCGTTCTTCGATATCGTAGACTTTAATAATATTCTCGTTGTTCAGGCCGGCGATGGTCCGGGCTTCTTTTCTGAAGTTTTCCAGGAATTCTTTGTTCAAGGCCATATCATGATTGAGCATCTTGATAGCCACCGGCCGGTTCAGATCCATGTGGAAGCCTTTGTAAACGATGGCATAACCCCCCCGGCCGATGATATCCGTGATCATGTATTTGCCGATCGTGCGGTCCGCCGTAAGCGTTCGCGAGGCGAACCGTTCCACCATGATTTCTGTCAGAAAAGTGCCGACTTCCGGGTAGACTTCGATCAGGTTTTGAAACATTTTCTGACTGATGGCCCAGAGTTCCACGTCGTTTTCGGCAATCACATGGGCGCTGCGGATCTCGCCTGTCAAGAGCGCCATTTCACCGATAAATTCCCTTTTGCCGATCCGCGATACCACATGGCAGCGGTCAGGTTTTTCAATGATGACCTTGCATCGACCGGACTGTACGATATAGCAGGCGTCACCCTCATGCCCCTGGGTGACAATCTGGTCCCCGGCTTTGACATGAAGATAGGTCATACTGTTCAAAAGGGGGCAGACGGCTTCCCGATGAATCGCCTTGAGAAAGGGCACGCTGCGAAAAAATTCATAATCATCAGGGAGCGGACCGGTTTTGTCGGCTTTGGATTGATATTTAAAACGGATGATGCCGTCCGTCACGGGCGTCAACGCGAATGCCGTGCATTGATAGCCGGATTTCACGGGATCGGGCGCGCTCCATTGAGCGATTCCCGTGTAAACGTCCCATGATTTGGTGGTGGAGTTGAATACGGCCAGGTAGAAATGCCGGGAACTGTCGATGGCGGAGATAGTCCGGATGACGGCGCTTTCCGGTGCGAACACGTATGCATCCACAAAGTGGATTCTTTCACCCGGTGTCAGTATTACGGGGAAATCCACGTTGGGGCCGTACGGCCAGAGCGCAGCGACCCGCAGCGTCTGGAGATTGTTCCGCAGCCATTTTGTACGATCTTCGCAATCAACGGGGACCAAGGCTGTTCCTCCTTACTGTTTAAGGTGTGTCCAAAAACAGGCCTCTGCTTGCGATGGCAGCAGGGGCAGGGAAGTGATGCCGAACCGGTTTGATGCGTCGTGAATGAATTATTGCGTGAGCGCCCCGGATAAAAGGGGTTTCGTATTAAGCGCCTATAGAGAATTGCAGAGACAAGTGCTGAACAGAATAGCTCTTTTCATATCTGACCTGCCGGCGGGCCGTCAACATATCTGAGCAAATAACGTGCAAGACTTTTATAATTCTGGAAGGTAAACATTCGCATATGCCGTATGATGTTGCCACGGTCTATAATTTTACCGTACGCGTGGGTTAATTTAAAATAGGTAAAGGAATACATATATGAAAAATAATCTATAAAAATATGGATAATGAATTTCCCATTCCTTGAGGTTGATCACCGGACCGACCGGCCCAATTTTATCCCCGCGTGTTGTTTTAATCATCGGATTGGCTGCATTTTTTCAACATATCGACAAGATACAGGAATTCGAATTTTTATGTAAATTCATTTGGTTAGGATTTTCTTGTTGATTGCATCAAAGAGAAATTACGGTATGTTTTTTGCTTAATAGTCGACAGTTGATTTTATTTATATCCCCGCTTCGATCGATTTCAGCGATTCATCTCCAGCCATTGCATTCTGCTCACCACCGGGGTTCAGCACCTTCTGTTTCCACCGCCAACTGCAGTGGGGGCATTTGGGTTTGTCATACCTGACCGCCCTCTGAATCCATAAGATCGTTAGTCGTTTTCCGTTTCCAATAACATTTTCGAAGAGAAGGGAGGGATGCCTTTTCATTCGGCAGGGGATTGTTTTAATGGCGTAATCCGGTGGAGATAGAGAGGAGATTAGCAACATGAGGAAGCTATTTTTATTGGGGTTTTTAGTGCTGGCATTGGTCTGGATGCCAGGAATGGCAGGGGCCTATACGTTAACATTAGATATCGCTACGGATGGTGTCAGCAGTCCGACTAATCCAGAATGCCTGGCTATACAGGTGGGAAATGGGGTGATTCCGCGTTGGGAACACCGGCCGAAGTTACGTGGAGCATTGCTACAACGGCTCAATCTTTAGATAATGCCGACGCGGGGTATTGGTGGCATGATCTTGAGTTCATGGCGTGGTTCTGGCGAAGATGTTAGCGATTACGTTCTGAAATCGCGAGAGCATTCGATACCTGGGAAGACGCGTACGCGGAATCCGTCATTTACACTTAGTGGAACGATAATTCGGCTTTGATGTCCCATGGAATGACAGTATCCTGGTAGGAGATGTCGGTTCAGATGGGTCTCGATGGTGTGGTCCCAGCTAACGATATTTCCCGAATCCGGGCTCCTTGCGCTAGCGTCACGCCACCGTCCACCAATGGATCCATTTATTGGACCAATTCGACATTAACCGGTGGGCTCCTATAGGCTATGGTGAATATCTATTGATAATGACGCCGGAATTGGGAATCGGCACATATCCCGATTTAGGCGGCGGATCGGCTGAAGATGACTGGTTTGATATCTATACTGTAACCCTTCATGAAATCGGCCATGCCATGGGATTTGGCATTCAGGTTGCTTTTGTCATCATGAGCGGCTATGGATACCGCCACTTACACTGTAATTATGCCGGCTTTGATGGACTTTGACAGGCGACGACATTGCCGGCGTCCGTGCGCTGTATGGTTCTCTTGATGATACCGGTGGCAACGGCACGACACCTGTTCCGGAACCGTCTACGATTCTGTTGCTGGGATTGGGACTTTTAGGTATAGGCATGCTCGGTCGAAAGAAGATCATGCGCTGATCGCCATGGTCGACGCACTGTCTTGTCGGCCTGAATTACAAGAGGGGTCATTCCATGTTGAATGGCCCCTCTTTAATATCACCAGGTGTCTTCTTGTATGATTAAAAGGATCATTTCCTAACCGGCACTATACCCATTTCATTAATACCAAGGTGGAAATTTAAATTTCTTCATGTCGAGCAGATGTCAACCCAGTCAATAATGGGCGGTCAATCTTCACTGCTTTTCAAACTCGGTCACCGCCTGGAGGCCGACCTGCTCAGCCAGGAATGCCCGCTGATTTCGGAAAACCTTATTTTGTGGGGATGCCTCGATCTGGTGTGAAATCTCAGCCAGCGCATCGTACCAAAATCCGGATCCTGCATAGATATTTGCGGCTTCGGTCTGGTCGGATTGCCCTATCGCGGTTTTTATCGCCTCAGGGAGATCAGCGTACTCGATGCCGCCTCCGGCAATGACGTCGCGGGAGCGGCGATTGGCGTCAGGCACCAGTGAAACGAACCATTTGTATTGAACCCCGTGTTGCAAGTTGATGCCGTGATCGGAAAGATCGATACGCTGCACGCCTGCCTCCTGGGGCGGGGGCAGGCGTGCTTCGAGCAGGGGACGGATCCCCTGAATCTCGATGACGGTCAATTCAATCGGAGCGTCGGTCTCCTCGGAGATAAACCAGTATAGCTCCGGCTGCGGTTTATGCGTAAGCCCGATATGGTCGGGGGCCAGGACACAGAGAAAGGGATGCTTATCCTGGAGCCCCCGGGTCCCTCCGGCCACACGGCCGATGGGAGCGCCTCGCAACGGTGGTTGGTAAACCGGCATGTCGGGCTGGGAGGAAGTCTGACCATTATCCGCGGACTGATCCGACGGAGTGGTCTCTTTTGTGGGCTCCGGGGGTGGTTGCGGGGCCGCAACTTCTTTTTCCTGCGTTTTTTGCGGGATGTCATTGTCGGAAGCGTTTCCTAAAGATGGCATCCAGAGGAGACACACCGCCAGCGCCGATGCCACGGTAAGTATTGAAGCTTTCATTTAGTAATCCTCCCGGTGCTGTTCATGTTCCAGCACCTGATAAACATTTATGGTCTGGTCTTTGCCTTTTAAGCAGGCCTCTCCGATCGTATCGACCCGGAAGCGACCGTCGAGATGCCGAAGTGTTGATTCACCGATAAAAATACGGCACAGGCGTTCTTTGGCGATTTCTTTTCTGTAATTTTCCAGACGGGCGGCCGTGTTGACCGTATCGCCCACCGTCGTGTACTTCAATCGGCGGTGGCTGCCGAGCGCGCCTGCCACTGCCGGCCCGGTGAAAATGCCGACACGGATCCCCACACCGGGCAATTTCGATCGGCGCCATTCTCGATTCAACCGTTCCAATTCATTCTCCATTGCCAGAGCGCAGCTAACCGCATGGATGGCGTCCTGACGGATTTCATCTTCGGTTTGCCGCGGGAAGGGGACACCGAAGTTGGCCTTGATGCCGTCACCGGCATAATCGTCGATGACACCGCCGTGATCCATGATGATCTGTACCATCGCTTCCATATAGGTATTCAGCCAATCGATGAGCGCTTCGGCATCCATTTGTTCCGCCACGGGTGTAAATCCCCTGAGATCCGAAAACAAAACCGTGACTGTCAACTTCTGTGATCGGGGCCGCCCGTTATTTAAAAACCGGTCGCGCTGCTGCCAGATGGCGTCCGCAACTTCAGGTGAGACGTGGCGCGAAAACAGGTTCATCAATAAGGCCCGCTGCTTTTTCTCCCGATTGGAGGTATAGGCCGTAACGGTGGCGGCCGACATCAGCCAGGCCATGGCCGGTGTTATAACCGGCAACCAGATTCGAGAAATATAGGCGCCATAGGATAGCCCACCGATGAGACACACCCCGGCCGTGCTTATCATGGCAAATCGCCAAGGCGACCAACCGCCGATGCCGGTAATCCCCCCCAGCAAGCTCCAGAAAACAATCCAGGCGATTTCGCTTTGCTCAGATATGGTTTTGATGGGGGGCGTGTGATTCATGGCGATCCGCAGTAATTGGCTGTTTGCGTGGGCATGTATATAAACCCCCGGCACTTGTTGAAGGCGCTTGAAGCCACGACTGTAGGGCGTGTAGAATAAATCTTTGACACTTTCCGCCATGACACCAATCAATACAATCTTGTCGCGAATGGTATCGGCATCGATCTCGCCTTTTAATAGTTGAAACAAGGAATACGAGGTGAAAACCATTTTGGTCTCATCATAGTCGAGCAGGAATTGATATCCGCGCGCATCGGCCTTGATGTAACCGCCGTCATTGGATTCGAAAGGCTCAATGGTGACCCCGCCAAGCCTTATAAACAATGGATTTTTCAGATCCGACTGCGGTACAATGCCTTCAGGACGCAAGAACAGCATGGCCAGGCGCAAGGCAAACGAATAGTAAATCTTCACACCGTCATCCAAAAAGAGCAGCGCGCGTCTGACGGTTCCGCCGGGATCGACAATAATATCATTAAATCCGACCTGGTCGGTGTCCTTTAAGAAAAAGGGCGCTTGAACCCCGCTGTCGCCGAACTTCATGACCGTTACGATATTGGCGTTCTGTTTAAGAAGTGTTTTGAATTTCTCCGACCCCGGCGGTACCGGAAGATCGCGGAAAAGATCCAGGCCTATCGCCCGGGGCCGACAACGTAATAACCGTTCCATTGCATTGGCGATGGTGCCGTCGTCAAGCGGCCAGTGTCCCAGATGGCGAATATCCTTCTCGGTGATGCCGATAATGACGATATTCGGATGGGCAATTTCGGATTCGGTCTTGAGGCGTATAAACCCGTCATAGGCCGCAAGCTCGAGAGATTCAGCGAGACCGTACTGCCTAGCAAGCAAAACAGCGGATGCGACGAGCAAACTCACCACGGAAGCACCCACCACGGGAAGCTCGAGCAATTTTTTTATCCATTGCATGACGACGCTTATAGCCAGTTGTTGATGAGAAGATAAGGTGCCCAGTAACCAGGATGTTGGTAGCGGAGATCGGCCAATAGTTTTTGCTGGGCTTTCTGCAAAGCAGCGGCTCTGGAATTACCTGCCCCGTGGAGTTCCTGATAAAATTGACCGATCAAAATCGACGAGGCCAGATCATTGACATGCCACAGGGTGGCAAGAGCGCTTCGCGCTCCGGATTTTACAGCTACCCCGGCCAGCCCCAGGGCGGCGCGGTCATCGCCAGCAGCGGTTTCGCAAGCGCTTAGCGTCAGCAATTCAAGCGGATCTTCACGGTATTTGAGCAGGCCGACGGACTGGTCCAGACTGTCGAAAGAGAATTTTTCATCAAAGGTCAGGAGAAACGTATTATCTATATTTTCGCCAAACTGTGCATGTGACGCAATGTGGACAATCGTGTATTTTTCATCTTCCAGTGCGGTTTCAATGCCAGACACGCTAAATTCTTCATTGACCATCAAGGTCGTCGGATATTCGTTCTGAATCGCTCGCAATTCATCGGCCACAAACGGCAATGACGGAAAACCCTGCACGGATTCGGTGAGGCCCGCGGCAAGGATTAGAACGTCTTTTCCTCCGATGGTTTGCGGGTCCGTCAGATAAAGGCCGGGGGTAATGGCAATGGCATATTTTTCGATCAGGAATTGACTGCCATCGTGAAGGGCTGCCATGGGAATGGTTCGCAAGGCCCCCCCTGGGATAAAGACAAGGGTATCTACCCCTGATTGTTTGAGATCTGTTTCGATCGGACGAATGAACCAGTTGTATAGTTTTTGAGACAAGGGCAAGTATTCCTGGGTTGTCCTTTTTTCCAGCAGGCGACGAAACTGACGGACGACTTCAATGACTTCGGTGTCGGTAACTTTGGCCTGATACTGCTTTAAACCGGTCGACGTGCCTACCAGAAGCTCGTATCGATCGCTAAACAATAATGGGTAAACAACCACGGCCTTGGGTGATACGGTGTCCAGCCTGGTGATATTGACGTGGGCGGCATCGACACAGTCGTCCTGATAATAATCGCGCAGTTCGTATACTTTATTGAGTTCAACGACCTCACGCGCTTCGGACAAAAGCGATTGACGGGTTGCGGGATCAGTTATGGAAGATGACGCGTGTTGGAGCAACAAATCGGCCAGTTCCAGACTTACCGTCGTCACGTCCTGCCGCAGGGTCGATTGAAACCGGCCGTAACAGCCCGACTGGGCTTGCTGAATCGACTTCAAGGCCAAGACTGAAAGGCGATAGGCAGTGATGGCGGATTTAAGCTGGTTCTGTTTGCGGTAGATACGACCGATTTGCCATTGCCAGCGAAACAGCGCTTCTTTGGCATCGACTTTCCGAGCGGCGATGGCCGCCCGGCGGGTCAATTGCAGTGCTTCTTCCAAACGGTTCTGGTCTTCATAGAGTTGGCCGAGATAGCCAAGGGCGTAGGAACCGGCCTGGATATCACCCAGTTGGTCCGCCTGCTCATAAGCCTGAAGGAACGTTTGGTGAGACTGTTCCAATAGAATTGGATCGAGTGCCGGTAAGTGTGGTCGGAGTCTTTGAAAAACCAGGCCGATATTGATCAGGACGAAAATTTTATCGTGATGATTCTCCCCCTTGCCAATCGCGGCGATCGCCTCATCGGCGGCGGCCTTGGCCTGCTCGAACCGGGCGTTTTGAATCGAAGCCATGGCAGAATTTGTGAGTGCGGTGGCTAACGCTAAATCGGAACCGGGCGACCGTCGGTAAATCGCGATGCCTTCATCATAAGCTTTTTGGGCCTTTTCATATTGGTTCTGGTAAACATGCAGATTGCCGACATGGATATAGGCCTCGGCAAGCGCTTTGTGGTTATTCTCATGGTGGGCCCGTTGGAGGCATTTTTCCAGGACGGACTGGGCTTCAAGCACTTTACCGACGCTCAGGAAAATACTGCCTTTCAAATTTAAAGCGGAAATTTCAAGTGGTGTATTTCGTATTTGGGTGGCCATATCAAGCGCCGCATCAACCTTTTGCAGCGCCTGGGTCGTCTGGCCCATTGATACATAGGCCCTGGCCATTTTCAATAATATGTGGGCATGCAACGATAAATTGGGTGGATTTTTAGATTGCTCAATAGCTATGCGCCAGTACCCGATAGCTTTTGCAGCCATGCCTTTGGCATAATACAAATCACCCATCTGATTGTAATGCGCTCCAGGAGATTGTTCTGTCAGCCGTAGTGATTCATTGTCGGTAACGGGCTTGTCGCCATGCGGAGCTGTTTGGCAGCTTATGGACGCCATGGTCAATAAGAAAAAGCCAGTCATGGTCAAATAAATCAAGGGGCGATGAATGCCAAGCCGCTTAAGGCAACGATGGACTTTATCGTAACTGCTCATATCGAAAATCGGTTCTTTAATGGGTAAGATGCTTTATTTATGGCGCCGCTTTTCTAATCTTGCACAAATCTGGATCAATAACCGCATCTGTGAAGTATTGGGGCGGCAACGTCGCACCATCGTGATGGATGGAATGTGCTCGCAGGGTTACCACCGTCTCCTAAAAGGCTGCTATGGCAAATTGAAAATGAATCCCATGATCTTGGAGGTTACCGCTGTCTTCACTATCGACATCTTTAAGCTTTCTGCCGTAGTAGATTTCAAAAATCGGCTGAATACGTGTGGCTGTCGGGAGCGTCAGGGCCCATCGTAAACCGACACCAACGCTGTATATCTGATTGGGGCCAAAATTGGGCTGCTTGACGTTGTCGGCCCATCCGAAGTCAAAGAAGGGCACAATCTGGAGATAGTCCGCCCAGGACTTGTCCTGGATCAGCGGTATGCGGGATTCTAAGGAAAAGACCGCGGCCCTGTCGCGTACGAGCTGATTTTCATTATATCCTCGTACCGTATATCTTCCACCGACCGCCATTTTCTCAAGCGAAAAGAGGGGATCGTCAGTTAACTGCACATCGCCGCGAAATAGAAGCTGGATGTCCCAGGGGTTATACCGTTGCAACCACTGAAACTGGCCCAACCATACAAAAAACTCACCATCGGGCAGGTCGGAGTAATCATTCATCGTGGCACCGCAGGCGTCTATACCGAAACTGAAACGGGAGCGGGCCGCAATGACCTGGCTTTGAGTGCGGTATGTATAGTTTTGTTCGAAGCGCAGAGCACTGATTTTGATCTCACCGTCAATCGCTCCGGGTTCTAATGAAAAGTACTCACCCAACAGTTTTGTTTGGCTTCTTTCTTTTTCACCGATCAAGGCGAGTGTGAAGTCGTGGTTTAGATCGCGAAAGATCGGCTGATCCAATCTGATCGTGTATATATCTGTTTCCGTTTCGATATCGAGATCCTGGAAAAATTCACTTAATAAATCATAGTTGTTCTTCTGGTATCGAAAAGATAATAGCGTGTCGAATTTTGTGATCGGAAAAGAGTAGGCCGCATCGATAAGTGGGTTTAAGCCATCGGAGCCATCGGATCTGCCGTAAGTAAAACTCAAAATATCACCATTCCCGGTGAGACTCATATGCGTCGCGTTGGCCCTGATTTCTTCTGGGCCGCTATTTTGAGAAAGATAATTGTCGTAGGCTACCCACAGTTTAATGGGAAAGCTTTCTTTGACATCGATGTCTAGATCACTTTCCCCCAAATTGAGGCCCGGTTTAAGTTCGGCATTCAATGTGTCGATGCGGGGATTTTTCTGTAGCAACTGAAGCTGTTTTTGCAGTGCGTTCATGTTTACCGGCGTGCCAGCACCTAAAGCCACCCGTTTTTCAATATAGCTGTCCCACAGCCATTTATTATTTTCGATGTTGATACTTACGATTTCCCCTTCTATCACTTTATAATTTATGGTTCCGTCGCTAACGTTTTGATCGGGAAGGACGGCTCCGGAGGTAACATAGCCGTTGTTGATGTAGTAAAGGGTCAGGTCTTGTCTGAGTTTTTCCAAGTCTTCGCTGGTTACCCACTGGTTTTGGTAGGGTGCGGTTATTTTTTCCAGCTCTTCCGGCGTGAAAACCGTACTGCCGGAAATTATTATTTTCTTTATGAATACCTTTTTCAGCGGCATCGTGCTGGCTTCTTTTTCTTTGACCGGCGGCGGCGGAGGCAAGGTGAATACGGGGCGTGATTCGAGCGGCTTGAGTTCGTCGGGCAAGGTGGGCTTATCACCGCGTCGGTCGCGGGGACTGATTTGGAACGCCTCCTGTGCACCGACATTCCAGACGTTTAAGATGACCAGCAAGACACACCAAAGAGAAAGATGGAATATACCGAGGGGTATTTGACGTTTCGTTCGGCCTGTCATTTGGTCACCTGGGAATCGACTTCCAGTTCAAGGTGTCGCTTTGCCGCGCCTGAAAGACTATAGCGATTCATTCGTATTTCGTTAATTGAGTGTGAAAGGGCTTGGTAAGAGGCCGCCCGGCTCAATCGGCAGCCCTTCTCTTTCGTTCACAATGAGGCTGCCTTTTTGTCCGGCGCTCATTCTGGCAATGCACGGTTCACGTAGAAGTGTTACAGCACTTTGAAATTCTTTTGACAGCGGATCGATACCTTCACTGTCGGGCTGGGTAAGCGCTTGGATATCGACGTTGCCGTCGATACCGTATTCGGAAGATGCGCTGATCGAGCTGTTCGGATCGAGAACGAGATAATCGGCCACGATATGGATATTGCCCCCGGCGCCTTCGAACGCATTGGCAATAAGTCTGCTGTTGGACAGAACTACATATTTAGGGTCGATATCGATGTTGCCCCCCACCGTATCTTCCCCGCCGCCGACACTGGCCGAAATTTCGCTGTTCCATAGATCAATCAGGGATTTGGCCGATATTTTAATATTGCCGCCGTCGGATATTTGGGACTGCGTTCTAATGCTGCTGGAAAACATAAACAATTCATCCAGGGCTTTTAAGTAAATGTCGCCAGCATCTCCTTCGCCAGTGCTTCCGGCGGATATAATGGCATCATTGGTTAACGCGGTATGAAATGTATCAATCGATATATCCCCGCCGTCACCACTTGTCTCGGTGCCTGTGGCGATCATGCCCCCATTTCTAAGGTATAAGGCATCACTGGTTATCGCCACACTGCCGCCTTCGTTAGTCATATCCACTCCGCCATAGGAACTGTCCGTGCTAGCGGAAATTGATGATCGGGCGGCCATGGGATCCCAGCCGTTCGCGATCTGGAATGCTGCCTGGCGGTCATTTATGCCATCAACCGTCACCGTCTGAGATGAAATAGTTATACGCCCGCCATCGCCTGCCCCAAATGATTCAGCCGTGATCCGGCCACCATCGGTGATATGTAACCTGTCCGCGGTTACGTTTAGGTCACCGCCGTTGCCTCCATAAATACCCGCCTGGGTACCGATGGCCGATGGAGACATGGTCGCTACACCATTTTGATTTTTGAGCACCATAGGATGAACACCGTCGATATGCAGATACGCTGTCGATAATTGCAGGTTGCCGCCATCGCCTGTGCCAAAGGCATTCGAAATAATAGTAGATCCATTGAATACTTCTAAGCGGGGGGCATCGATGATGATGTCTCCGCTTAGGCCGGGACCGTAGGACGTCGCATTTATGGACCCGCGGTTCGTCATGAATAAGCGTTCATCTAAATTGAGCGCAATATTGCCACCGTTTCCACCAGAATAGCCCGCCGTCGTAGTGATTCCGGTAAAATCCCGTTCAAAGGGTTCGGTCGAGTCTTGCCTGCCGATGATGCTTAGTCTGCCAGCGTTAACGGTTACACTGCCGCCGCTCCCTCCCCACCCATACAGGCCGCTTGAGGTAAGATAGGCACCATCCCGTAATTCAATCGTGTCGCTGTCAATCATAACCGCACCAGCATTACCGTAGTAAAAGGCGGAGGCTTGAGCACTTACATGATTCGACATCTCGATCTGCGGAGAGGAAATGCTGATATTACCCCCCTGTCCGCTTCCGAAGGTGTTCGAAAATATTCCAGTATAAATCTGATTGCCGTTGTAATCCGGGTATTCGGTTCCCGCGATCGTTAAACTATCGCGGGCGGTAATGGCGATATTACCGCCGATGTAACGGTTGGTTTCATCTCCCCACCCGAAAGTCGGTGTTGAAATTTCGGTACCGGGGCCCATGGCAAGGGTATTGACACTTACTGCGATATCTCCGGCTTTACCGATTCCGGGATTATAGGTCCGTGTGCCAATCCCGCATATGTAACCCCAAGGATAATAGGTGTTGGTCAACTGCAGGCTGTCCGCGGTGATATTGATGTCGCCGCCGTTGCCGGTACCGCCCCCCACCGGCGAATAAAGCCAGCCGGCATTCTGGACCACAACAGATTCTGCGTTCACGTTGATATCGCCTGATTCGCCGTGACCGAACATGCCGGTTTCAACACTTGCGTTGTCGATTATCAGGTGGTTAGCGTCCAACGAAATGTCGCCACTGTTACCAATTGAGTCGATATACGCCACGGAAGCGACCAGTGCTCCAGAATTCACATCGATACTGTCGGCCCGAATGCGAATTCCGCCGGAATCATCCGAGATCCCCTCAAATACGTGGGTACCAAGGAAAGATCCGCTGATTGTGGCATTTTCCGTTACATCAATATCGATACCTTGACTGCCGTTGTCGTTCGTCGATGGAAGTCGGGTGCTTGCATATACATTCGAGTCACCGGTAATCAGAAATTGTCCTCCTCGGATGATGATTGAGCCACCACCCATGCCGCCTGTATCGATATAGGCGTTATCAGCAATCTCAATCATTCCGAGTTGATCGAACGCATCCAAATTCAAAGGGGCGATTTCTTGCTGGTTAGTGAGGCCGACTTCACCGGTTGAGGCCACGCTGACCAGGTTGACGCTACCTCCCGGCACCTCTATCCGACCGACTTCAACGGCATCCGCTGCAAGATCTGGATTTCCGCGTATCGTGATGTCACCCGATACAAACGTTAGAATTTGCTCTTCCGGCATAACCAGCACACTTTCATCGAGGGTTATACCTGCCGGATTGGCGCGGAGAAAACCGAAAGCGGATGGTGGATCCATTGTCAAAATGCTGTTTTCAGCGATATCGGCGTATAGGATACCATTTTCACCCAAACGCAAATAGTCGGCGGTGCTGGCGTGAAAAGCGCCTGTGAGATCAAGGCTGGCATTCGGGCCGAAGATGACACCACTGGGGTTCAGTAGGAACAAATTAGCGCCATCGATTTCCGAGCGCAGAAGTCCGTCGATAAAAGACTGCTCCCCTCCGGTGACGCGGCCGATAATATTCTGGATGTTATTCGGCCCGGTGAACGTTGCACTCTCATTGGTCTGCACACCAAAGCCGCTGAAACTGTGGAACTGATTCCCGGCCCGAATCCTTCCGCCGCTGATGGTGTAGTTGGACTGAGCGAAGTTCACTTGCGTGTTCATCGTTCCATCTGCGGTTATAGATTGTTGCCCGAAGGCAACGTGGGGAAAGGGGGGTAAGTAGAAAAATAGAGAAAGTCCAACAAAAAATAGAGTCCCACGAATCGAGAGGTGTCTGTCCGATTTTAACGGCATTTTAACCTCCTGCATTCTCTATCAACCTTAATTGGTTATATTGTAATTCGTACAGAGAGCGGTGTTCCAAACGCGAATAGATGATATATCTTTAAGGGGCACGGGCGGTTGCTGATGATCCAGCAACGGCCAGTAGTCTTTATAAATAGGAGAGACGAACAAATAAGGCGCTTTTGTGAATAGGCGAAGGTATGTTTAACAGACGGGTGCCGGTGGACAGGTAACGTACAATGGAGGATTCAATATCTGTTCTAAGGGTTGCGAAGAAAATATTATTCGGATTTGTAAACACTTGTCAATAAAAAATCATTAAGATTCTAATATTAATATTAATATTGAATGAATTGGTCAGCGATTGAACGCGTCTGAATGGGCGCCGAACGTTTTTCCTTTAGATCAATTTGGAAGTATCGAGGGATCGAAGGCGAAAAATTTAAACCAGGTCAACGGAGTTTTATCGTCGATTCACGCTTTTCCAACTAAGATAGCGGGGTAAAACTGTGCCGATGACATCCACCCCAAATTCCCGGGATCTACCGGGCACCAAAATTAAGCCGACACGTGATATGAAATGAATATCTTAATTAAATCGGAGGTATCCACCGCATTGATTCCGAAAGTTTATTAAAGATCTGGCAAAATCTTTTCCGAAACGTGAGCAGGGCGTCAGGAACCTTCGTGCCTTAGGGGGAAGACGGTCCGGGCGGCCCGGTTATCACCTTGACACTGACAGGCCCTCTTGTTAGTTCCATGCGGACATCATTACTTGTCAGAGCAATGCCATTATTCCTAATGCCTTATTGCGTGTGTGACACCTTTGTCCTCTAACCAGAAAACCGAATTAAAAGGTTCCTGAGATCAATGGGAAACGTACGTGTGGTCATTACGGGGGTGGGAACCATCAACGCCATCGCCCGCAATATGGCCGAGTTTACGACGGGCCTGAAACAGGGCCGGTGCGGTATCGGTCCCCTCACGGTGTTCGATACGGCCGGGTTTCGCACGCAAACCGGCGGCGAAGTGCGTGCGTTTGCGCCGCAGGAACGGATTCCTGCGTTATTTTATGGCAAACGCATGTCCCGGGCGGATGCCATGGCCATGGTGGCAACCCTGGAAGCCCTGCAGGATGCAGGCCTCTTTCCGCTGCCGGACGGTTTGCGGGACGATACCGGCGTGGCCATCGGCGGGGGAGCCGGGGGCATGCTGGAAGGTGAGGCGGCCTACCAGCGCTACCTTAGCGGGCACGCCGACGCCGTTCGCTTCTCAGACTTTTCAGCATTCTGCGGCGCCTCTTCGGCCGACCACATGGTGTCGAAGCTGCGGCTTTGGGGCCCCAAAACGACATTTATGACCGCGTGTTCATCTGGTGCCACGGCCATCGGCTACGCCCGCGACCTGATCCGGGACGGGATGGCCACGGCCATGATTGCGGGTGGGACCGAGCCCTTGGCCCGCACCACCTATGCGGCCTTCAATTCCCTGAAAGCCGTGGATCCGGAATACTGCAAACCATTCGATCGAAACCGCCAGGGCATGTCCCTGGGTGAAGGGGCCGGCATGTTGATTCTGGAGTCCCTGCCGCATGCCCTGGAAAGGGGGGCCACCATCCATGGCGAGGTTCTGGGATATGGTGTGAGCTGCGACGCCAACCACATGACCGCACCCGACCCGGAGGCTTCCGGGGCCGTGCGCTGTATGCAGATGGCCCTGGTGGATGCCGGTGTCGCCGCGGGCTCCGTCGACTACATCAATGCCCACGGTACCGCCACCCCCGCCAATGACCGCATGGAAACCATCGGGATCAAGCGCGTCTTTGGCGACCGGGCCTATCACATTCCGGTGAGTTCCACCAAGTCCATGATCGGCCACACCCTTGGGGCGGCAGGCGCCATCGAAGCGGTGGCGGCCGTGCTGGCCATCGCCCGGGGTTTTATCCCGCCGACGATTCACCGGGATGTGCCGGATCCGGAATGCGATCTTGATTTCGTGACCGAAGGTGCGCGCAATGCTTTGCTCAATGTTGTTTTATCCAATTCTTTTGCCTTCGGCGGCAATAACACGTCCCTGGTCCTGGGCCGCTATACGGCGGAGGGGATTGTCCCATGACGAATCGCGTAGTGGTTTCAGGTCTCGGCATGGTGACGCCCCTCGGCGCCGGAAAAGAGGATTTCGCCGCCAACCTTTTCGCGGGTCGCTCCGGTATTCGTCCCATTACCACATTTGATGCGTCCCGGTTTCCGTCGAAACTTGGGGCGATGGTCACCGATTTCAACCCGAAAGACTTTATTTCAATAAAGAACCGGCGTCGCATGGACCGCCTCTCCCTCATGGCAACAGCTTCCGTCCGCATGGCGCTGGACGATGCCGGGCTCGCTGTAACGGCGGCCAACCGGGACCGGATTGGTATCATTCTGGGGGTGGCCTACGGGAGCACCGACGTGGCTGCGCAGTTCATGGGAACACTGTTCACCGAGGGGCCCAACCTGGTCAGCCCGATTCTGGTGCCCAATACCGTCATGAATGCACCCGCAGGACATGCCTCCATCGAATTGGGCTTCCGCGGCATCAATTCCACCGTCAACCACCATGAGGCCTCGGCTGAGACTGCCATCGCCTACGCTGCCGCCGAAATCCGGAACGGCCGGGCGGATGTCCTGCTGGCGGGTGGTGCGGATATTTTTTCAGCCTTTTTCTTTGAAATCCTGACGCACTTTAAAGCGTTGTCGCCCGTGGACGGAAGCGAAGAGGGCGCACGCCCGTTTGATATCCAACGCAATGGCCCGGTGGTCGGGGAGGGCGCCGGGGTGCTTTGTCTGGAGTCAATGGCGCATGCCCTGGAACGCGGCGCCATACCGTATTGTGAAATCGGGGGCTGGGGGCTCAGTTCTTCTCCGGCGCCGCCCACCGACTGGCCCGAGGACCCCAAAGGACCCGCACTGGCGATCCAGCGCGCACTCGGGACAGCTGGCATTCCGCCGGACCAGGTGGACTATGTGTCGGCTTCGGCCAACGGGGGCCGGAATCTGGACCGCCTGGAAGCGGCCGCCCTATCGCGCGTGTTCGGTGCGCAAGAAAAAAAGCCCAGGATATCCTCCATCAAGGGGGCCGTGGGGGAAAGTTTTTCATCTGGCGGCATTCGGGCGGCGGCCGCGGCCCTGTCCATCAAAGAGGGTATTCTTCCTCCGACGCTAGGATTGGACACGCCGCTTCAGCCGTTGAACTTTGTCAAGGCGCACGCGATGGATATGCCGGTTGCCTGCGCCCTGCTAAACGGCTTTTCTTCCGGCGGCACATTTGCCTCCTTACTGATGAGACGCATGGACGGATCAACCGCTTTGCATGGAGCCACGCGATGAATGTTGGCAATTGGGTGGGCAAGCGGGCCTTGTTGCATCCGGAACGGCCATTCTTAAAGGAAGACGGCCAGGAATGGAACAATCAGCAGTTTGACGCGGGTGTCAACCGGACGGCGCATGCCCTGGCGGAACTCGGTGTGGGGAAAGAGACGCGGGTCGCTGTCCTGATGGCCAATTCCAGCGCCTTTCTGGAACTATTCTTTGCCTGCGCCAAAATAGGAGCGGTGATTGTCCCCTTGAACACCAGTCTGGCCCTGGCTGAATTGGCGCATATCGTCGAGGACTGCGCCCCCCGCGTGCTCGTTTATTCGTCCGATGCTCTCGCCAAGGTGGTGCATTTAAAAACGGTTCTGGGGGCCGACGTTCACTACCTGATCCACGGCGCAGCGGCATCTTGCGATGACAGGGTTTTGCAGGAGTTCGCCAAGGATCGGCCCTCGACGGCGCCTGCCAGCGGTGAGGCCTGGGAACTGGATACCCCTCTCCTGATCATGTACACCTCGGGCACGACGGGTGTTCCCAAGGGGGCCGTGTTGTCCCATGGTAATTTCCTTTTCGGCGCGATTCATTCCCTGCACAACTATCATCTGGATGAAACCTGCAAATCGCTGGTGGTGGCACCCCTTTTCCATATCGGCGCCCTGGCCGCTTCGGTCACACCGGTGGTCTATGCCGGCGGCGCCCTGGTTCTCAAAAGCTTCGACAACCCTTCGGATATCATCACCTGCATCATGCAGGAGAAAATTTCCTTCATGTTTGCCGTGCCGGTGATGTACGACATGATGACCAAGGCACCGCGCTGGTCGTCGGCCGATTTCAGCGGGGTCCACTTTTTTATGGCGGGCGGGGCGCCCATGCCGGTGCCGCTGATCCGCCGCTACCAGCAGGAGAAAAAGGTCCCATTTGCCCAGGGGTACGGCATGACCGAAACCCTTCGCATCACGGCGCTTGATCTCGCGGATGCCGAGCGCAAGGCCGGCTCTATCGGAAAAGAAGTCTTTCACACCCGACTGGCCATTTTGGCCGATGACGGCCGGGAGGCGGCTTTAGGTGAGACCGGTGAACTCGTCGTAAAGGGCCCGACGGTTTTTAAGGGATATTGGCGCCAACCGGAGGCCACAGCGGCCGCCATGCATGGCGGCTGGTTTCATACCGGTGATCTGGGGCGGCGTGATGCCGACGGCTTTCTTTACCTGGTGGGACGCAAAAACGATTTGATTATCTGTGCGGGAGAAAATATCTACGCCGCCGAGGTGGAGCGGGCCATCGAGCGACATCCGCAGGTGGCCGAGGCGGCCGTGGTGGGAATGCCTGATGCGAAGCGCGGTGAGGTGGTGGCTGCTTTTGTCCGTTTCGAAGATGGATGTGTCTTGAAGGACGATGAACTACTCCACTTCCTGGACGACAAGATCGCAGCTTTCAAGCGGCCTCGAAAAATGATTTCGATTGAGGCTTTTCCGCGTAACAAGGCGGGGAAAATCCTCAAAAATGAATTGAAGAAAACCTTCGAGGATCGGTGATATGTCCCCCCATCGCCTCAAAAGCGACATCAGCGCGTATGCGCACCAGCAGGGTGCCGATCTCATCGGGTTTGTGTCGACGCAGCAATTGAATGTGGTAACACCGACCCGGTATACCCCCTCGCGCCTCTGGCCGGAGGCCAAAACCGCCATTTCCATTGGCAAACGTCTCCTTACCGGTGCCCTGGCGGTGGGCACCGGTGACATGGTGCAAAATGCCCGTTGGGTCGCCTGGCGCACCAATGAATTCCTCAACAATTGCGCCTTGGAGATCGGCCATTTTGTGGAAAAACATGGCTTTCGGGCGCTGCCCCTGTCCAACGGGACGATGGTGGATCCGAAATGGAACAATATGGGGCTTTTCGGAGAACTTTCCCATCGGCATGTGGCTGCCGAGGCCGGCCTTGGCACCATCGGCGTGGCAACCTATATTGTGACGCCGCAATTTGGCCCGCGGATTTTTTTCAACACTATTTTGACCGACGCGGAACTTGAACCGGATCCCAAACTGGATTTCAATCCCTGCGACCAGTGCCCCGGTGAATGTGTCAAGGCCTGCCCCACTGGTGCGATTATCCGTGGGCGCCGAACCATTAAAAAACGGTTGTGCATTCCCAGAGCCAATCCCCAAGGTTTCATGGTGCTGCAAGATTACATCAACAGCGTATTGGCGCTTCCGGATTTTCAATCGCGGCGCCAGCGGATCGAGGACTTCGATTTTGCACGTCTTCATCAGGCCCTTGTGCAAGGTGTAGGAACAGTCGCGGGATGCTTTCACTGCCTGGCGGCGTGCCCCGTGGGATTAGGCCCGAAGGGCAAAACCCTGTGACAGCATATCTGAAAAATTGACCGGATTGGATCGATGGATGCCAGGAAACGCATTTATAACATATCCGTCAGGGTGCCATGCAGCTCTGGCCGGTCGGTCCAGAAAACTTACAAGAATGAGTTGCAGACGGCTTTGATATCTCATCGGGTTTGATTCTTTGGGGGCGGCTGGGAAGTTCAATGCCCGATGGAACTTTGAAAGGACGAAGATTCGATGCATTCCCGTCTCAAAGACTACTTTCATTCGGAAATCATCGGTGGGAAAGAAAAGCCCTTTGTATGGCGCCGGGTGTTCCAGCGAGCGATGCGCAGCAAACGCTGCAACTATATTTTCTGGTTCCGGATTGCTTATGTCCTGCATCGAAGGAAAAGTCGGGCGCTTATATCTCTAGCCAAGAACATCAATAACCGTATGGTGAGAAGGTATGGTGTCGAAATCATGCTGGGTGTGGAAATCGATGAAGGGCTTGTTTTGCCACATCCCATTGCCATTGTTGTGGCTAAACATGCCCGTATCGGAAAAAATGTCACCATTCTTCAGAACACCACGATTGGTATCGACGGCAAAGGCGATGATCGCCTCACCATCGGGAACAATGTCTGGATCGGCGCCCACTGCTGCATCATCGGCACCGGATTGAAGATTGGAAGCAACGTTAAAATTGGTGCCATGAGCTATGTCAATCAGGACATTCCTGACAACGCGACGTTTGTAACCAAAAAAGAAGGGCGCCTTATCATGCGGAAAACGCCTGCTGATATCGACGAATCCCTATGATTGGGGGGCAACTATTAAAGACGCACCCGTTGCGGTAAAGCATCGATTTGTTTCCGTGGAAGGTCACGGCATGGCTAAACATCACTGATTAATACAACCGGGGAAATCCTTGGAATCACGAATGAGGATAGAGGAACGCCCGATGCCTTCAGAAAAAAGTGGATCTCAGCTACCTGGCCTCACGATCGATGACCGTGAGGTATCCCTGGATCAATTGATCGCGGTCGCCATGACGGATCGTTCGGTCGTGCTTTCTTCCGAGCCGGGCTGGCTGGCCAAACTGAACCGGGGCCGGCGCATTCTGGAAGAATCCCTCTCGGACGGGAAACGGATTTACGGTGTCTCCACCAGTGTGGGCTACAGTTCGGGCCGCTCGGTGGGGCCGGAGCACTCGCAGGAGTTCGCCTACCAGATTATCCGCCAGCATGGCTGCGGTGTGGGCGCGCCCTTTAGCCGGCAGGAAGGGCGCGCCATCGTGTTCGCGCGTCTGGTCAGCCTCGCCAAGGGGTATTCTGCGGTTCGGCCGGCCCTGCTGGAAGCGCTGTGCGGGCTTCTCAACCACGACCTGATTCCGGTCATCCCCTCCCTGGGGTCGGTGGGGGCCTCCGGTGATCTCACCCCCCTGTCCTACCTGGCTGCGGTGCTGTGCGGTGAGCGCGAAGCGTATTATGGGGGCGAAGTGCTTCCGGCTGCCGAGGCGCTCGAGCGCGCCGGGCTGCCGGTGCATGATTTCGTTCCGAAGGAGTCCCTGGCCATTATGAACGGTACGGCGGTGATGACGGCCATTGGGGCGATAACCGTTGCGCGCTTCGATCGTACCCTTGCGGCATGCGAACGGGCCTGTGCCCTGGCGGCCGAGGTGCTTTACGGCCGCTCCCAGGCGTTTCACCCCACCGCCCACACCCTAAAGCACCACCCGGGCCAGATCGCCTCTGCAGCGGCAATTCGCACGGCTTTAAATGGGAGCCGCATGATCGACAGCCACAAAGAAGCGGGCCGCATTATTCAGGATCCTTACTCCATTCGCTGTTCACCCCACGTCATCGGGGCCGCCCGGGATGCATCATCCTGGATGCGCCAGGTGCTGCAGCGCGAATTGAACAGCGTCAACGACAACCCCATTGTGGATCCGGATCAGGGCGACACGATTTTCGCCGGCAATTTTTACGGTGGCCATATCGCCCTGGCCATGGATCTGCTGAAAACGGCGGCGGCCTCGGTGGCCGATCTCATCGACCGTCAGTATGCCCTGCTCGTGGATTCCCGCCTCAATGTAGGACTGCCCGAAACCCTTGTGGGCTACGAGGGATGCGGTCTCAAGGCCCTGCAATTGACCTGCAGCGCCCTGGCGGCGCGGGCCGTGCAGCGTTCAGCCCCGGATACCGTCCTTTCCCGTCCCACCGAGGTGAACAACCAGGACAAGGTCAGCATGGGGCTCAACGCCGCCCTCAACGCCGCCGAGGTGACAACATTGGTGCAGCAGGTGCTGGCCACCCAGATGATCGCGCTGTCAAACGCTGCCGCGTTGCGTGATGAGGCGCTGCTGTCGGCCGAGGGAAAACAATTCCTGGAGGTGATTCGAATGAAATCGTCGGTTTTGACCTTCGATCGACGACTGGACGGAGACCTGCAAGGTTTGACGGAGATGATCAATCAGGGCATGGCAATTCCAGAAAAATAAGGAAAGAAGACTCATGATTAGAAAATTGATCAAGACCACCGGCACCGGCTTGACTTCTTTGATACTTATGGCGGGCGTGTTTTTTCTAAATGTCCAGGTAAACCTTGTTTGCGCCGAAGAACTCAAGCTCGCCCATTTCATGCCCACCGTGCACACGCTCCACCAGGAGGTTTTCCTGCCCCTGGCCCGGGATCTGTCCGATGCCACCGGTGGCGCATTGACCATCAAAATCTACCCATCGGGTGCGCTGGGCAAAGGGCCGGTCCAGCAGTACAAGCGGGCCGTCACCGGCGTGGCCGATATCACCTTCATCATTCAGAGCTATTCATCGGCGGTGTTTCCCCGTTCGTTGATTGCCACCCAGCCGGGCGTGACCCTTAGCGCCGAACAGGGCACCCGGCGGTTGTGGGATATTTACGATCCTTACCTCAAGGAAGAATACGAGGCGGTCAAGGTGCTGGGGATCTGGGTCATGTCGCCAACGGTCCTGATGACCCGCAGCCATGCGGTGCGGGATGTGCCCGACCTGCAAGGCATGAAGGTGCGCATCAGCTCGCCGGTGGAGTCCCAGTTGATCCAAAGCTGGGGTGCCGTACCGGTGGCCATGCCGATTACCGAGTCCTACAACGCCCTCAATTCAGGCGTCGTGGATGCCGTCCTCATCCAGCCCAGTGCGCTTTACCAGCCGTGGAACCTGGCCGAACCGGCCCAGTTCGTGACCACCAACGTGCCCAGCCCCACATCCATTGTGGGCCTGATCATGAACAAGGCCAGCTGGGAGGCACTGCCCGCCGACCAGCAGGCGGTTCTGGATCGCCTCACCGGGCGTGAGTTCAGCATCAAGGCCAGCATCCTCTGGAGTCGGAAGGATGTCGACGCCATAGAAAAGGCGCGCAGCGATAAGGGCATCACCGTGATCGATCTTCCGGATCAGGAACGGGAAGCGTTCGACGCTGCCGCCCAAACAGCCATCAGCGCCCATCTGGATCAACTGGAAAAAGAGGGTATCCATGCCAGAGATATCTACCAGGCCTTTAAACGCTGACCCCTCAAGACAGTCGCGGGATTCATTCATCATCGGTATTGTCGACCGGGCCGTCCGCAGCGTGGCCCTGTGGGGGGGCGGTGCCATGCTCCTTGGGCTGATGGGGCTGACCGTTGTGGATGTGACCTTGCGGTATCTGTTTAACGCCCCGTTGTACGGCGCCCATGATGTGGGCAAACTGATGCTCCTGACCATGATCGCGCTGTCGGTGGCTTACAGTGCCCGCACGGGCGGGCAGGTCGTGATCGAGTTTTTCAGCCACTGGATGGGGGCGCGGCTGGCGGCCTTCACCGAGGCCGGGGCCCGCATCGCGGCCATCGCCATGTTGCTGATCCTCTCCTGGCAGCTCTGGCTATGCAGCGACAGTGCGGCTGCTTTCGGGGAGGCGTCTTTGGCGCTGGGGATACCCTTTGGCCCCTTCTACATCCTGTTGGCGGTCGGCATGCTGCTTTATGCCGTCGTTCTGGCGGCAGAACTTTTTCTCATCTTCCGAGGTCGCGCCGGCGACCTTGGCCACCACACCGAATAAACGTGCTCATGACGCCTGAAGGGATCGGCATCGTAGGGTTGGTCGGTTTTTTTGTGCTGCTGGTATGTCGTGTGCCCATCGCGATGGCCATGATGATCACCGGTTTTATCGGGATTTCCGCCATCAACGGTTTCCCGGCGGCCTGCGCCACCCTGTCTGCGGAAACGTTCGAAATCGCATCCCTGATTCAACTGAGCGTCATCCCTTTGTTCGTACTGATGGGCAACCTGGCCGGTCTTTCCGGTATGAGCCGCGATCTCTACAGTGCCGCCTATGCCTGGGCCGGCCATCGTCGGGGCGGTCTGGCCGCGGCCACCATTATCGGTTGCGCGGGTTTTGCGGCCTTGAGCGGATCCTCTTTTGCATCGGCGGTGACCATGGGGCGCGTGGCCCTGCCCGAAATGCGGCGGTTCCGCTACGATGACAGCCTGGCTACCGGCAGTGTTGCGGCCGGTGGTACGCTGGGATTCCTGATCCCGCCGTCTTCTGGTTTTGTCATCTATGCCATTCTGACCGAGCAGTCCATCGGGAAGCTGTTTATCGCCGGCATTTTCCCGGGTTTGCTGCTGACCGCCCTTTTTCTGCTGGCCATATCCGTCGTGACATACCTGAAGCCGGATGCCGGCCCGGCCGGCCCGCGCGCACCCTACCGGGAACGGTGGCGCACCCTGCGCAGGGCCAGCATGTTCATCCTGATTGTGCTGGTATCGATCGGCGGCATTTACGGGGGGGTGATGACGCCGGTGGAAGCCTCCGGCATCGGCGCCTTTCTGACCTTGATCGTGGCACTGGTCAGGCGGTCGCTGAACCGGGAGGGGTTCCGGCTGGTTATTCTGCACACCCTGCGCACCACGGCCCTGACCTTCATGATCCTGATCGGGGCCCACGTGTTTATTCCGTTTATGGCCCTGTCGGAGATACCGGGGAACCTGCTGGGCTTTCTTACGGGGTTGGATGTCGGCGCGCTGGGGATCCTTCTGATGATCCTGGCCATGTACATTCTGCTGGGGACCTTCCTGGAGGGTATCGCCATGCTGGTGCTGACCCTGCCGGTGGTGTTTCCGGTCGTTCTGGCCATGGGCTACAGTCCCATCTGGTTCGGGGTCATTGTCGTGATCGTGCTGGAAATGGGGTTGATCAGCCCCCCCGTAGGCGTCAATGTGTTTGTGGTGAAAGGTGTGGCGCCGGATGTCCCGCTGGAAAAGATTTTCAACGGCATCTGGCCCTTCTGGCTGGCCATGCTGGCCTGCCTGCTTATTCTCGTAGCGTTTCCACAGATTGCGCTGTATCTCCCCAACACCATGTTTTAAGAGACGGCTGCGTATAACGCCCGATCCGCCAGTGGCGGATAAATATCGGTGTTATGCGGCGTCCCTCGTCACTGCGGCGTACAAAATGCACGCCTCGCTCCTCCGGACTTGCAAGCCTTGATCTCGGACGATATACACAGCCGCCTTTAAGTGTATGACAATTATTTGCGGACAGCTTGTGATCATGGTATCCATTGCAGGTTCGAGAATTGCGGTACTGCTTTGACGATGAAGTTTTCCATCGACAATCATTCCATCTCATGCAAACCATTGCGAAACGACAGCTGACAGGAGAAAACCGCATGTCAAAGAAGATTCTGATCACGGGCGCTTCATCCGGCATCGGCCGGGCGCTGGCCTATGAACTGGCGGGCAGGGGATATGCCTTGGCCCTGACGGCCCGGCGGCTGGAAACACTGGAAGAGATCCGGGATGACCTGCAGATAAAACATCCTTCGGCCACCGTTGTGGTGCATCCGCTGGATGTGGTGGCCTACGATTCGGTGCCCGGTGTGATCGCGGCCTGCGCTGAAGGCCTCGGAGGGCTGGACATCCTGTTTGCCAATGCCGGTATCGGTCTGGGGGAAAAAGTAGGGAAGGGGCGCTTCGCCGAAGCCCGACGCACCATCGAGACCAATCTTCTGGGGGCCATGGCTACTGTGGACGCCGCAGTGGCCTACTTTCTTCAGCACGGCAGCGGTCATATCGTCGGTGTCTGCTCGGTGACCGCCTTCCTGGGATTTCCGCGAATGGGGTCTTATGGAGCTGCCAAGGCAGGCTTTGCCCTTTACCTCAAGTCCTTGCAGGCGGAAGTCTACCGGAAGAACATCCATGTCACGGTTTTGAACCCCGGCTACATCGATACGCCCCTCAACGATATGCTGAAAAGCCGGCCGTTTTTAATTTCGGCCGAGAAGGGTGCCACCATGATCGCCGGGATGATCGAACGCAAGGTGAAATCTTCCACAGTGCCGGTCTGGCCGTGGTGTATTTTAGGCCCTATATTAAAACGACTGCCCACGAGTTTGGTTGCGAAATTTTAAACCCCGAGAATGACGCCATATCCATTGTGACTTGGACATGATCGTCACTGCTCTGTTGCTCTCTGGATTTTTCGTGAGGAAACCAAGATGCGCTCCACAAGTCTTTTCCTTCTTCTTTGCCTGGTTCCGCTTTGCGGTTGGCTGACGTTCGGCCCATCGGTGACCATTGCCCAAACCGCTGACGCTGCGGATGTTGAGACACAGCCAACCGAACAAACCCCACCGGTACCGGAACTGCAGGATATCGTCCCTTTGGCGGCGAACTTAGGCAATAGGTTGGAAACGCTCAATGGGCGGCTTGCTGAACTACAGACCACCGAACAGGTGGATGCGGAGCTTGCTCCCGTCTTTGAGGCGCTCGATAAACTAACGGAACGGTTAACGCTGCTGAAAAATGCAGCGACCCCGGATTTTGGTCAACTACGGGGACTTAAATCCGACATCGAATTGGAAGAAAAAAAGATCAAACGCATCCTCACCCAGATCACGGGGGGTATCGGTGTGATCCAGGATTCCATCGATGAATGGCGATTGGAGGAGCAAAAATGGATCGCCTGGCGCAATGCGCTGTCCCGGAACAATCTTTACGGTTATGTCAAGCCGACGTTTGTTTCGGTTGAAGAGATGTTCCGCGATGTACAACGCACCATCGAAAAACATCTCAAACCGATTTTGACCATCCAGCAGAAAACCTGGCAGGCCCAGAACCGCATTCTGGATCTAAAAAAGCAGGTCGACAGCATGATTGTGGCCATGCGTGGGGAAGCCCTGGGAACGGCCACCCCTTTTCTGTTCTCCAGAAATTTCCTGGAACAATTCGATCGAGGACTCATCGAAGCCGTCCTGAAGGGCATCCAGTCCGTTCCGTTGCCGCGGCCCCCGTACCTGGCGCAAAAGGCGTGGATTTTAGTGCTCCAAGGCCTTGTGATTGTGGCCATGGTTGGCGTATTGCGGCGCCGGCCTGACCTGCTGAAACGATCCGAGCATCTGGAATGGTTCGTCAACCGTCCTATCTCAACCGGCTGTTTTGCCGGGGTTTTTCTGTTTATCGCCTTTTTTGAGTCCATTGTTTTGCTGTGGCTTCTCATGTTGTTTGTTATCATTATCGCAACCGAACGCCTGTTGATCGGTATGGTGCGCCAAACATGGCTGAAACGCTCGATCTTAGGGTTGTTGACCGTGCAACTCATGATCGAGGTTTTCGATTTTATCAACCTGCCGGCGCCCCTGATGCGGCTAGTTGTCGTGGCGGTCGCTGTCGCCGGGTTGATGATCTTAGCGGGGCGGGCCTTTAGCCGGGGTAAACACACCAAACCCCATACCTGGTTCCTGCGCCTGTGCATCCTGATCTTCGCCGTGGCGTTGGTGGCGGAAATTTTCGGTTACAGCCGCCTGGCCGAGTATCTTCTCTTTTCATCGATTACGACGATATTTCTGCTTGTACTGGCATGGATGGCATTCCGGCTATTAAGGGGTGTGACGGAAGTTCTCATTCGCAGTCGACGTATCCAGAAGTTTGCCCTGATCCGCAACAATACCCGGAAGATTATCGCCAAAACCGAACTTTTTTGCGCCATTGCTGCCGGCCTCTGGCTGCTGGCGGTGCTGATGGAGACCTGGAAGATTTATGCCGACGTCGGAACAGCCTTGTCGGAAATCCTGGCGATCGGACTCAATATCGGGGAGCGGCATTTTTCCATCGGCCTGATGCTGGCCGCCGGGATTGTTCTTTACGGGGCCTTTCTGTTTTCATGGTCCATCCAGTCGCTGATGCTGGACGGCGTCATCCTGTCGCGCAAAATGCAGCAGGGCGTGCGTATTTCCATGGCCCGGCTGGTTCATTATGCGATCGTACTGGTTGGGTTTCTGGTTACCTTGTCTGTGCTGGGATTCGATTTTACGAATATCGCCATCATCGGCGGCGCGTTAGGTGTCGGCATTGGTTTCGGCATGCAGACCATCGTGAATAATTTCGTGTGCGGTCTCATCATGCTTTTCGAACGTCCCGTCAAGGTGGGTGACTCGGTGGAGTTCGGCACCCAACAAGGGCGGGTCAAGCAAGTCGGCCTGCGGGCCACGGTGGTGGCGACCTATGACAATGCCGAGATCGTGGTCCCCAACGCCGATCTGATTACCAGCCAGGTGACCAACTGGACCCTGGCCGAGCGCCGCCGGCGCCTGAAACTCCCGGTGGGGGTGGCCTACGGATCGGACGTTGCTTTAGTCATCCAGACCCTCATGGAATGCGCCGAAGACCATGTGCTGGTGTTGAGCAACCCCAAGCCCGCCGTTATTTTCTTTGGTTTCGGGGCCAGTTCGCTGGATTTCGAACTGCGGGTTTGGATTGCTGATTTCGACAGCCGTCGCCTTGTCCAGAGCGAAATCAACCAGGATATCGACCAGCGCTTCCGGGAACTTGACATCGAAATTCCCTTTCCTCAGCAGGATCTTCACCTGCGCAGTGTGGCCCCGTCGGTTTCCGGCGTGGCGGCGGCAAACGTATTCGAATGATTTGGTATTTTGCTGGGGAGACCTTGAGGTGAATCTTCGATGGCATGGGTATCGATGGGGTGGCTGCCGTCTTGCTGGTGGCGGCCGGTCTGCTGTTGGGCGTTTATTTGTTACGAGGCGTCCTTCTCTATCCTTATCTGAAAACGGCCGCTGTCGGATTTTTTCAATCGGATTTGGACCTGCATCTTGCTCTGGGTGACATCCGCGGATCGCTTTTCACCGATCTTGAAGTGGCCGATCTCCAGATCAGCAGCATTGAACCCGCTGACACGCCCCTGACGGCCACCATTGCCAACATTCGTTTACGCTATCGCCTGATCGATCTCCTGGAGGGTATCGATACGTTCATCGGTGGTTTGACCATCGAGATCGATCACCCCATGGTCTTTATCGATCTGTCGCGACCGTCGTCTGCGGCCCTGCCGGACGATGCCCAGGAAGCATTTGGTGGTTTGCCGGAAATCCTTCCCCGCGTTTCAATCAATGACGGGCAGCTGGACCTGAAGGGCGACGGCTACGGCAGTCGATTCGATGGCATCATGCTGTCCTCGCTTGCTGGAAGCGGCAAAGCTATCAACACGTTCCAAATCGAGGTGAATAATTGGGGCTGGCACCTGCCGCCGCTGCGTGACGGGCGGGTTGTAGCCCGTGCCCGGGTTGACGTGGAGCCGTCCGGTGTGCTCGTTGTGCATCAGCTCGCTTTGAACGACGCCGTCGTTTTCGAAAAAGGTCAGGTCGACCTGTCCCGTTTGCCCCAGAGCGTGTCCTTCACCACTCAAAGCCCACAAGAATACGGCAACCTGACGGTGAACGGCCGGCATGATGATGAAACCCTTTGGTTGAAGGTTGCCGGCGACGACCTGGATCTGGCCCTTATCGAGCATATCCTGGATATACCGAAACTGGATTTGACGGGGCATGTAGCCATAGAGGCGGATATCCGGCTGCCCTACGACCATCCGGAATTGCTGCGCGGGAGGATGGATTTGCGCGCCGGTTCCGGACAATGGCAACGGTTTACCTGGGAACACGCCACGTTGCAGGCCCATGCGGAAGAGGGGATTCTTACCGTGTCGCAGACCGAATGGCAGGGGGATGGCAACACCGGCCGGATTCGGGATTTATCCTTGCCCGCAGCGGCGCTGTTCGGGGGGCAGGTCGATCGACTGCTGGAGGGCCTGACCGCGGTGTTCGATCTTTCCCTTCAGAATATACCGCCGCTGCTGACGCTTTTCGGCGAGGATCTCCAGCCGGCCGCCGAGACTGTTCCGTCGCATCATCTCGTTTTGAAGGGGGGTATCGAACAGGGCGTTCTCAATCTCGTCGAAGGGGTTTTGGCGTCCGGGGGCAGCACGGTTCAACTGAAACGCCTGCAGACTGATCTGGTAGCGTTGCGGGGGAGGGCGTCCGCGGCCAGGTTGGAGGCCGAAGTGACCCTCGATGTGCCGAAACTGGAAGATCTTGCCGCTTTGCTGCCCCTTCCGCCGCTGACTGGTCAACTGCAGGGCAAGTTGGATTTCGCGGGTTCGATGCAGTCCCCGAAGGGGTCGATTGCGCTGGTAGGGACGAACCTGCACATTGCCGGCGTCGGCGTCGGTGATCTGGACGTTTTCTGCCGGTCCGACGGGGTCTGGCTGACGGCCGAGACTTTTACGCTTCGCAATCGTACTGATCGTTTGAATGTCACCGGCCGTATCGACCTGGAATCCGGCCGATTGGAAAAAACCCGAGGGGTGGTACGAATCCAGGATATCGGGGGTTATGCCAACCCGTTTTTGCCCGCCGCATGGCCCACCGCGGGGGAACTCAATCTCCAGTCCACGATCGAAGGCACGTTTTGGCAGCCTGATGTCCAGGCCGCTTTCACCCTGGTAAAGTCCGGCCTGGGGTCGTTGACGGTCGAAAAGGTACAAGGGCAGTTGCTGGCATCACCAAACCGCCTGGATGTCGAACGCATCGAAATACAGTCCTCGCAGGGTGACCTGATGCTGGCCGGACGGATGGGGTATAAAGGGGATGCGCCCCTTTTAACGGTTGATCTGCGGGAATTGTCGTTCCAACGTGACGACACCGCCATGCGTATGTCGTCACCGGTCCGGATTTCGCAGATGCCGGAAGACCGCTGGCGGATAGCCCCCCTGGTGCTGGAGGGAACCGCCGGCCGGGCGACGATTGCGGGTGATCTGGGGTGGCCGGGTCAGACGGATATGACCATCGACCTGGATGGGATCAAGAGCGGCGGCTGGTTGGATACTGTGGATGACCCGATCCAGTCCTTTTCCGGTTTGAAAGCGCGCGTCCACCTGATGGGTACAGCCGCCTCCCCCCGAATCACCATAAAGGGCCAACTACCAGATCTGGTCGTCCGGGATGTCCCGCGACCGCTGCAGGGTCGCTTCGACCTTGTGGTCGCCGGCACCGGGATCGAGATTCGCCAATGGGCCTGGAACGACGGCGCCGACACACAGTTTACCGCTACCGGTCATCTGCCGGTGGTCTATGACAACGGGTGGCAGGCGCTGCCGGGGCCGCTGCAGCTGCAGGCCGCTCTCGATATCGAGGAAGAGGATATCCTACAAGGGTTCTTGCCCGCATTACCCGTGAACGGGGGGACTGTCCAGGCACAGGTCGATCTGGCCGGAACCCTGGCATCGCCTGCCGGGACCCTCCGGTGCGCGATTCACGATCTGCTGCTGGATGCCACTGTTGACGGTTCGCCTCAGGGGCCGTTTAAAGCCCAGGCGACCCTGCGCCTTCATCGAGACGGGGTGGATTTGGAAGAACTGCACATCGATTCCGCGCTGATGTCGTTGCAGGGCCGGGGTCGCTGGTGGGTCGACAACCCCCCGGTGCTTTTGACGGCTTTAAAGGGACGTCTGCCGGCGGGGACCCTGGCGGCCTCCGCCGATTTCGACATTCCCGACCTGGGATGGCTGGCGGGGATGTTGCCCGGGGTGCAAAAAATCACCGGCCGGTTGAACGGCTCCCTGAAAGTGGACGGCCCGCTGAAGCATCCTTCGGTGGCGGCCGATCTCGTGCTCCGGGAAGGCAGCCTGCGACCGGACGGCGATGCCCCTCCCCTGAAATCCCTGCAGGCCGATCTCCAGGCGGACGCCGCCCGGTTGACGGTTAAATCCTGCCGGGGAGAGATCGGCGGGGCCCCCTTTGAGGTGTCGGGCGATATCCGACGGTCGGATGAGACGGGCTGGGTGACCGATCTCCATCTCAGCGGCACCAATCTGCTGCTTTACCGCACCGTAGACGTCCGGGTGCGGGCTGATACGGACCTGCGCCTGACAGGGCCGATAGAGAAGATGACGCTCAAGGGCGAGATCGGACTGACCAATGGACGCCTGTCGCGCAATGTCGATTTTTTCAGTATCCTGAAAGAAAAGCGCCCGTCCAGCGGAGCGCCCTCGGAAGTGCTGTTCTCGCTGCCGGAGCCGCCCTTGAAGGACATGGTTTTCGATGTGCGCATCACCAGCCGAGCACCCGTTGACCTGCGCAACAACGTGGTCAAGGGCAGTTTGCGGCCTGATCTCCATTTAGGCGGTACGGGCGAGTTGCCCCTGCTGACGGGAGACATCTACGTCGATTCGACCCGCCTGCGGCTGCCGGCCGGTGTCATGACGATCCAGTCCGGTGTCGTGCGCTTTCTGCCTTCCCGGGCCAATCGTCCCGAGATGGATCTGCTGGGGGATGGCAAGGTGTTCGATTATGACATTACGGCCCTGATCGAGGGTCCCGTGGAGGAACCTCGGGTTACCCTGTCCTCTTCGCCGCCTTTGCCCGGCAACGAACTGATGCTCATGTTGCTCACGGGGCAGCCGCCGGCGAGCGAAAACCGTTCGAACATCGGCGGGGTTCCCATGAACCTGGCGGTCTACATCGGGCAGGATCTTTTGTCCCAGTGGTTTGGCGGGGATTCGACGGAATCCTGGACGTCCGTCCTCGATCGCTTCCAAGTCATCCAAGGCCGACGCGTGACCCGTGCCGGCGATGAAACCCTGGAGACCCAGTTTCGCATTGGGGAGGATGTTTTAAGGGACGGTGACAGCATTTACATTACGGGTGAAAAAGATGTTTTCGACTTCTACAACGCGGGGTTGAAATTTGTCTTCCGGTTCAAATAAACACCGCCGCGGGCGCGGACCAGAAGCGCGCCGTCGCCTGATCGGGATGTGGGCCGCAGGCCTGGCCCTGGCAATGTGCCTGGTGACGGCCGTCCCGGTGTCGGCTGAAAGGGCCGGCGAGGGGCGGCGCTATGCATTCCAGTTCGAGGGCAACGACCATATTAGCGCCACGGTCCTGCGTCGGGCAGCCCGGGCGGAACTGGAGGCGTTTGTCCAAAACGCAGGCCGCGAGGCCGACCTCGAGGACGCGGTCTTCCAGATGGAAATCACCTATCGCGGCGAAGGGTATGCCTTCGCTGAGGTGCGCTACACCAAGAGCGTGCGCGAGGATCTGGTGCAAGCGGTTTTTACGATCGCCGAAGGACCGCGGGTGCTCATTCAGTCCATGGAATTTACAGGGCGCACCGCCGTGCCGGCCGATGATCTGGCGGCCCTCTTCGTCCCCTCGCGGATGATTTTCGATCCATCGAGCAACCGTCCCTTTGTCCAGTCGGAAATTCAGGCGGGTGCCAGCCTAGTGCGCGACTTCTACCTGGCCCGCGGCTACCTGGACGTGAATGTCGGCGCTCCCAATTTTTCGTTTTCGGAAAACCGCACCCGCGTCAACATCACGATACCCCTTTCGGAGGGGCGCCTGTACCGGCTTACCGATCTCCGCTTCATGGGCGACCTCCCGGAGACGGCGGCGGAAAATCTCCAGGCGCTGCGCCAGGAAATGGTCGGTAAAGCCTACAATCGCGGTCAGCGTCTGGTGGTCCAAAGCCGCCTGGAGGAAATCTACGGCAATCTCGGTTACGCCGAGATGCAGGTGGCATTGAAAGAAAAACGACTCCCAGCCCCGGACGGCATGCTTCTCGAAGCCACCATTGCCAGCGGCGAGCAATTTACGATCAGCGATATCCAGGTCCGGGGCGATATGAAAACCAAACCCGATTTCATCCGTCGGCGAATCAAACTCCAACCGGGGGATCGTTATAGCCTGACGAGGGAACGGGAAAGTTTCCGGGCCCTCTACCGCACCGGTTTGTTTTCCAGGGTGGAATTGATCCTCGAAGATCAGGGGCGGCCGGCCGAACGGACGCTGGTGGTCTCGGTTGTCGAGCTGCCATCCCGCGAAGTGTACATCGAGCCGGGCTGGGGGGCTTATGAACTGTTGCGGCTCAAGCTGGGCTGGCGTGAGAAGAATCTTTGGGGGGGCGGACGGAACGTGGGGATTGAATCCATTGTTTCGGTCAAATCACGACAGGTGGTGGCCAGCGTGGTGGATCCCTGGTTTTTGAATACGGAAATCATCGCGGACGTACCGCTGTATTACAACTACCGGGAAGAGCCCTCCTTTACCCAGGAGGACATCGGTGTGTCGCCCTCGTTTTCCCGCCAGATGAGCGACCACATTTCCGCAACAGCGGCCTACAACCTCCGCAACACCGACATCAGCGACGTGGATGCCGCCACGTCGGAAGATATTGAAACGGACACCTATAACTTCGCCAGCATCAAACTCCAGGGGACCTACGACGATCGCGACGACCCGTTTTACCCGTCCAGGGGCAAGCGTTTCAGCTTCGGCATCGAACAGGCGGATAGTGCCCTGGGCGGCGATATCACCTTCACGCGCCTGACCGCCGGCATGCGGTATTTCTATTCCTTCAATCGGGAAACGGTTTTGGGCCTGCGTTATGCCACCGGCTTTATCTATCCAGGGCCGGGCGAGACCACCGTGCCCATCAGCGAGCGCTTTTTCAACGGCGGCGAAAACAGCGTCCGCAGTTTTCGGCAGTCGGAGCTCGGGCCCAAAGATCTTTCGGGAGATCCGGTAGGTGGCTTGGCCTTCAACACCATCAACATCGAGTTGCGGCGCCGCTTGGTTGGCGATTTGTCGGGCAGCCTGTTCTTCGATCTTGGCAATGTAGCGCCCAATCGCTCCTACAGCCAAGGTGGTCGGCGGCCGCCGGAAGATCGCTCGGATGCCGTCTCCGACACCCTGGATGATTTTTTCAATGATTTCCGCCCGGGCATCGGGGTCGGTTTGCAATACAAATTGCCGATCGGCCCGGTCCGCTGCGATCTGGCCTACAACCCCGATGCCGACGATGACCGGGACGAAGACGAATACGTCTTCCACTTCAGCGTGGGCATGGCCTTTTGAGGCTTTCTGAAATTCGTATTGAAAGATAACTGCTATATTTGGTGGAGAGCCCGAGAAGGTTCTACCTTGCACTGTGCGCTGTTTTCTTTGCCATTTGTTCATTTTCTTCCCCGTGGAAGAAAACGGAACCAAAAGAAGACGCCCGTGTCCCGCTTCATCCTGCGCGTCGCCCCGGCGGCCGGAGCACGCGGAAACTCGCCCGCCTATTGGCGGGCTCAGACAGTCCGCGCGCTTTCTTCCGTCCACCACGGCGATGCTCGGCGCGGGACAAAGGGAATTACATCAACTTCGTTCCCAGCACATCAACAGACGGCTGCGTAGAATGGCCAATATCGGCGTTGTGCGGCGCTCCTCGTCGTTGCGGCGTAACGATGTACGCCTCACTCCTCGGAGCTTGCACGCCTTGATCTTGGCCATTCTACGCAGCCGTCAGAAGCGCTCGATGAGTTTGTCAATGAGGTAGGTTGTTTCACGCAAAGCCTGTTCGCTGAACGGGTCGAACCAGTCGGCAATTTTTTGAAAGTGCCTTTCGAAGGCCGTTTTGTCGCCTGTTTCGATCAGTGCCAGGCTGTCCTGCAGCGAGACGATGTATTCCCGAAGCAGTTGGCGCCGTTCCGGCGAGGCCTGGATGATTTCCGAGTACAGGGTGGGATCCTGGGCGAACAGGCGTCCTACCATGCCCAGTTCGAGTCGATAGATGGGGCTTGAAAATTCCAGGGTATCATCCAGTGCAATTTGGCGCTCAAAAAGGAACTTTCCAAACGAGAAGGTCGCAAAATGGCGCAGGGCCTGAATGACGGCCATGGCGTTGTCGTGTGCGGCCGGGTCGGCCTGAACGACGATGGCGCCCCAGGCGGCAAACTGATCCAGCAGCCATTGACATTCCTGCGCCTGGCGCCCGGGGCTGGTGATGACCACCTGCTTGTCCATGGTGGTGGTGGCCGGGCCGAAAAGGGGGTGTAGACCCACCACCGGGCCGGGGTGGGCGTTGAGCATGGCAGCCATGGGGGCCGCTTTCAAGCTGGTGATGTCGCTTAGAAGGCACTCCGGCGACAGGTAAGGCGCAAGTTGCTGGGCAACTTCGGCGGTGCGGTCGATGGGAACGCTCAGCAAAGCCAGATCAATGCCGTCGCAAAGATCCCCCACATCGTGCCAGTCTTCAACGTCCAGTGTCCGGACCCGATATCCGGCATCCGCGAACCATTGATAAAGATAGCGCCCCATGGCACCCGCGCCACCTACGAGGAGGATGCGGGCGCCCGGTTTCGTTCCCCGGCGGGCGATCTGTGCGGTTTGTTCAACGCGCGACTGTCGCATAATCCGGCGGAAAAGATCTTCCAATAAATCAGGATCTAGGCCGACGGCCCGGGCCGTGCGCCGTTTTTCCGAAATCAGGTTTTCTTCCCGTGCGGGATGGTACACCGGCAGACCGTGGGCCTGTTTGAGCGCGACCACCTTATCCACCTGCTCCTGTCGCGCTTTGAGGAGTGCCACCATGTCATGGTCGATGGCGTCGATGGCCTTGCGCAGGGATGCCAGTTCGGGGGCGGCGGGGTGGGGCTGTTCAGTCGTTTCCGCGGTCATGATCATGTTCTCCGATCGCGCCATTGTCGGTTCGCTTGCGGTACAAGCGCGCCGCTTCAGGCGTATAGGTTTCCAGCGTGCCCGATCGAAGATCGTTGACCAGATCGGGGGCTTTTAAATAGACAAAAATAAGGAATCGGTCGGCCATAGACGCATATGGCTCCTCTAATGACGCCGTCGATCCCATGCCTAAAGAGGGCATCCGGTCGATAGCGCGGTTCAGCTCTAAGGGCGCATCGTCGCCAGAGCCCTCTTTGTAGACGCCACAGCGGGAATAATCAAGACGACTGCCGAATCAACGCTGGAAAAAACGGGATGGGAGATATTTTCAAGACGCCATCTTGCACGTGCATGAAGATGTGTCATATTACCTGAAAGAACAGCGAATCGATAACCGTTTCCAGGTTCCGTCGCCAAAACATGCTATTGAGGAGACTTCCATATGACCCTGAGCGTCATCAATCCCTACGATCAGAGTGTCTATCGCACGTTGGCATTTGATACCCCGGCGGAGGTGGAGGCAAAGGTTCAGAGGGTGAAAGCCGCAGCAGAGAACTGGCGCAAGGTTCCCCTGGCAGAGCGTATCGAGACGGTTCGAAACGCGCTGGATTATTTCCACACCCATGAAGCGGTGATTGCCGAATCCATCACGGGCCAAATGGGCAAACCCATCACCGCGTCCCACAACGAGATCGCCGGCTTGTTCGAGCGGGCCGGGCACATGCTATCCATTGCGGAAGATACCCTGGCACCGGAAATCCTGCCGCTTAAGGATTACCTGCACCGGCGTATCGAGCGGGAACCCCTGGGAGTGGTGCTCAACATCGCGGCCTGGAACTATCCCCTGCTGATTGCCGTCAATGTGGTGGTGCCGGCCCTGGTGGCTGGCAACAGTGTGCTGCTCAAACACAGCGCCAAAACACCGCTGTGCGGGGAACACTTTCAAGCGGCCTTCGACCAAGTGCCGGGACTTGTCAGCCATCTCGTCCTCTCTCACGACCAGACCCTCGATTTGATCAGGGATGCCCGGATCGATCATGTGGTGTTTACCGGGTCCGTGGCTGGCGGACGTCGCGTTCACCAGGCGGCGGCCGGCCGTTTCATCGATGTGGGCCTGGAATTGGGGGGCAAGGATCCGGCCTATGTGGCCGACGATGCCGACCTGGCGTTTACCGTGCCCCATGTGGTGGAAGGGGCCCTCTACAATGCCGGACAGTCCTGCTGCGCGGTCGAACGGGTTTACGTGCACCGGCGCGTGTACGACGCTTTCCTTGAACAGGCCGCTGGGGCGATGGCTCATTTTCTCCCGGGCGACCCCATGGATCGCCGCACAACATTGGGCCCATTGGCGGACCGGTCGGCGCTGGACACGCTCGACGGCCAGGTCCGGGATGCCCTGCGCCGCGGGGCCCGGCTGATGGTTGGCGGGCGGCGGCTGGAAGGCACAACCGGCAACTTTTATCTGCCGACACTGCTGGCCGATGTGGACAACCGCGCACAAGTGATGCAGGAGGAAAGTTTCGGACCATTGCTGCCGGTGCGGGCGGTGGACGGTGATGTCGATGCTCTGGCGCAGATGAATGCCTCGCGCTACGGACTGACCGCGTCCGTTTGGACCCGCAGCCGGGAACGGGCCGAATGGTTTGCCGCCCGGCTGCACGCCGGGACCATCTACCAGAACCGCTGCGATTACCTCGACCCGGGCCTGCCCTGGACCGGGGTGAAGGACAGCGGGCGGGGTACGAGCCTGTCCCGCTACGGATACGATTCCCTGACCCGTCCCAAGAGCATCCATTTCCGCGAGGCACCTGGATAAACCGCCCCTATTCTATGGCTTGCAAAATTGGGGGCAAGTCCGCTATTAAGAGTTTGTCAGAGTTGACCCGCCTTTTCCTGAAACACAGTCTTTCACGATGGATTCACCATGGTACTGAACATTGCCCACCGCGGGGCGCGTTCCCTGGCCCCGGAAAATACTCTTTTGGCGGCTCGACGGGGGCTGGAAGCCGGCGCCGATTTGTGGGAGACGGATCTGGCCGTCACCCGGGATGAAGAGCTGATTCTGTTTCATGACGATCGGCTGGTCCGCACCACGAACGTGCAGCAGCGCTTTCCCGATCGCGCCCAGGATCCTTTTACGACCTTCAGCTTGGCGGAAATTCGCACCCTGGACGCGGGGACCTGGTTTGTCGAGACCGACCCCCACGGGCAGATTGCCGCTGGTGTGCTATCCGACCCGGAACAGCAGACTTGCAAGGGCCTGCAGGTGCCGACGTTGGAGGAAGCCCTGGTGTTCACCCGCGATGCGGGCTGGAAATTGAATCTGGAACTTAAATTCCTGCCCGCACCCATGGCCGACTTCCCGGTGGTGCCGCGGGTGCTGGCCATGATCGACCGCGTGGGGATAGGGGATGAACAGATCCTGATGTCGTCATTCAACCACGTCTGGCTGACGGAAGTTCGGGATCGCCGTCCGGCCCTGGAGATTCAGGCCCTGGTCGGCTATTACACCTATCGGCCGCTGGACTGGGGCGACCTTGCTTTTCATACCTACAATGCCAGGCACACCCTGATCCGGGATGAAGACATTCGTCGGCGCAAGCAGGAGGGGCATGCCATCAATCTTTTTACCGTCAACGAGGAAGCGGATATGCGTCGTTTCATGGCGCTCGGGGTCGATGGGATCATCACCGATTTCCCTCAGCGCCTGGCGATGCTGTGTCGAAACGAGGTCAAAAATGAGGGATGAGATATGAAAGCGGAGCCGCGCCTGGCCATTGCCATTCTGAATGGGTACCCCCGCCAGAGCCGGGAGAATTTCGACCGCACCGGGGTGGGGCATCCCCATGATTTCATCCGGGATTTTTTACAGCGCTACCTGCCGTCGGCGGCGGTGGAAACCTGGTTTGTGGCCGATCCGGATCAGGACCTGCCGGGCGGCGCCGGGTTGGCGGATTACGCCGGCATTATCTGGACGGGATCGGACCTGACGATCTATCACGAGGACGACCCGCGGGTGACCCGCCAGATTGCCCTGGCCCGCCGGATTTTTGAGGTCGGGGTTCCCAGCTATGGCAGCTGCTGGGGCATTCAGATGGCGGCCGTGGCGGCCGGCGGGGCCGTGGCCAAGCATCCCCAAGGCCGGGAATGGTGCATCGCCCGTGACATACGCCTGACCGATGCCGGACGGCGTTCGCCCTTGATGGAAGGCAAGCCGGAGCGGTTTGACGGCTTCATCATGCACCTGGACGAGGTGACCCGATTGCCCCCCGGGGGAACGCTTCTGGCCACCGGTGACCACACCCGCGTCCAGGCCCTGGAAGTCAAACACGGCAAAGGCACCTTCTGGTCCACCCAGTACCATCCGGAATTCAATCTTCGCGAAATGGCCCGTTTGATTGCCGCAAGGGCCAAACCCCTGACCCAGGAGGGGTTTTTCACCAAAGAAGAGGATGTGGCCGGATTCGCCGCCCAACTGGAGGCGCTGCACAATGATCCCCAATCAGCTTCGTTGCGGGAGACACTGAAGATCGGGGACGATATCCTGGATCCCGCTATTCGAGAGGTAGAGCTGCGCAACTGGGTCGATCACCTGGTGCTGCCGGGCTACGATAAACGGTGATGGCTCACATGATGCTAATCTTCTCAGTTTAAACCATCGGTCTTGATGATGTTTTTTTTATGCAACCATCTGGAACGCAGTCCCGATAAACCGTTACCCAAGGAGGAAAGATGATGAAACGAACACTGGTGTGTCTCATGGTATTGGGGGCCTTCCTGGCCTTCGTCGTGGCGCCGGTCAGCGCCGAAACGTTGGAATTAATTACCTGGGAAGGCTATGCCCCGAAAGTGCTCATCGATAAATTTATGCAGGAAACCGGGATAGAGGTTAAACCCACTTATTCAACGAATGAAGAAATGATTGCCAAACTGCGGGCCACCCGCGGCGCCGGCTTTGACCTGGCTCAGCCCAGCCAGGATCGTATTTCGGCAGTGCAGGCCAAATACAAAATTTACCAGCCCATTGATTACAGCCAGGTGAAATCCGAGCAAATCATCGCCTCAATGCTGGAGGCCGTAAAGAAGAATACGATGGTGGATAATGAAAGCTACGGTATTCCGCATGTCTATGGCACTTCGGGCTTGATTGTAAATCGAAAGTATGCCCCGGATGCCAAGGATTACACGGATTTATTGAACCCGAAATACAAGGGCCGGGTGAGTTACCGTTTAAAGAGACCGACTTTGATAGGGTTGGCCTTCGCAATGGGGAAAGATCCCTTTGCATTATATAGTGATCCAAAAGCGTATAAAACACTCATGGACGATATCGGTCAGAAAATGATCGAGGGCAAACCGTTGGTCAAACTATACTACGACAACAATGATGCTATTCTTCAAGCATTGCAATCTGAAGAAGTCCATGTGGCGATGGCATGGGACATTGGCGGCTGGAAGATGCATGCGGTAAATCCTGATATCGATTTTATCGCTCCCAAGAGTGGTGCGCTGGGATGGATCGATACGTTTGCTATCCCTGCCAAAGCCAAGAATGTTGCGGGTGCGTATAAATGGATCAATTTCATGATGCGACCTGAAAACGCGGCTGTTTTCACCAATGCGGAAAAATATGGGACCGCTTCCAAAGGGGCCTTAAAATTTGTTGACGAGGCTGTAAAGCTAACTTCACACGCAGTTTTACCGATGCCGATATCGACAACATCAAGTGGTATCCAACGGTGCCTGCCGGGTTAGAAGGAATGGAAGGCAAGATTCTGGACAAAGTCAAAGCGGCCCAGTAAAGCAAATCCATGGTGCCGGCCGCGAGAATTTCGCTTCCGGCCGGCACCCTGTAACCTTTCGAAAGACCTCATGCAGATTGACCTGTCGGTTCAACGTGTATCGAAAACCTTTGGCGATTTCACCGCCGTCGACAATGTTTCTTTTGAGGTGCCTCAAGGGGAGTTTTTCTCCATTTTAGGGCCCTCCGGTTGCGGCAAAACCACGCTTCTGCGCATGATTGCCGGGTTTACCGAGCCCAGCCGCGGAAAAATCGAAATTCGCGGGGCAGACATGGCAGGGGTATCGCCCAACCGCCGTCCGGTGAACCTGATTTTCCAGCACCTGGCGCTGTTTCCGATGATGACGGTGGCCCAGAACATTGCTTTCGGGCTCCAGCGGCGCAGGGAAAAGCGCAGCGATATCCAGCGGAAGATAACCCGCATCCTGGAGCGGGTGGATCTGCCGGGATTCGAAGACAAAGCCATCGACCAGTTGTCCGGCGGGCAGAAGCAGCGCGTGGCCATCGCGCGCTGCCTGGTGCTGGAGCCGGCCGTTCTGCTGCTGGACGAACCCCTGGGCGCGCTGGACCTCAAGCTGCGGGAGCAGATGAAGGTCGAGCTTAAAAAGCTCCAGGCCCAGGTGGGCACGACCTTCGTCTATATCACCCATGACCAGTCCGAGGCCCTGGTGATGTCCGACCACGTGGCGGTCATGAACCAGGGGCACTTCGAACAGGTGGACACGCCCCAGAACCTCTACCATCAGCCCCAAACGTCCTTCGTGGCCCGGTTCGTGGGGGATAACAATGCCTGGTCCGGGGTGGTGAAACGCTGCGAGACGGAGACTGTCGAAATTGAAACGCCTTCCGGTCAGCATTTCCGTTCGCGGGCCTCGGCTCCCTTGACACCCGGCACGGCAGTGGAGCTTTTTCTTCGGCCGGAGGCCATGATCATTCAACCGGCGGCGGACATTCCCAATTTGAACCGCTTCGAGGTCATTGTTAAATCGCTGCTGTTTGACGGGGCCAACAGCCGTCTTCTGGCCAATCCCCTAAACGACGATACCGAACTGCTCATTGCCTTGCCCCAGAACCGGCAATTCGACCACATCCGCCGGGATGACCGGATCGAGGTGGCCTGGGACGAGCAGTCCGGCATCTGCTTCGCATCTTCGGAATGACGATGAAGCGCCGTTTCCACATCACCCTGCCGCTGATTTGCTTCCTGACGCCGGTGCTGCTCTGGCTGGTGCTGCTGATCGTGCTGCCCCACGTGGATCTGCTGCGCATGTCCCTGCGGGCCGAAGACGATTATGGCAACGCCATCTGGAGTTTTTCGAATTACATGGCGTTTTTTCAAGAACCGATATACTGGCTGACCTTTGTGCGCACGGCCGTTTATTCCATCATGGTGACCCTGATGACCTTCATCGTGGCCATGCCGGTGGCGTTCTATATTACCAAGGTCGTGGCCCCCCGCTTTCAGGGGTTCCTCATGATGCTGCTGTTGATGCCGTTCTGGGTCAGTGAACTGGTGCGGGTTTACGGATGGATGATCCTGCTGCGGGAAAGCGGGGTGATCAATCATTTTCTGACCCGTCTGGGAATCCTGAACCAGCCCATTGAAATGCTTTACAACGATGTGACCATGGTGATGGGCCTGGTCTACACTTCCATGCTGTTCATGGCGGTGCCGCTGGTGTCGGTGCTGGAAAGCCTGGACGACAGCCTGATCGAAGCGGCCTACGACCTGGGGGCCAACATGGGAACCATTCTCTTCCGCATCGTGATCCCCCATGCCATGCCGGGGATTGTCTCCGGCTCCATCGTTGTTTTTATGCTGACTTTGGGAAATTATCTGACGCCCAACATGATCGGCGGTAAAAATGCACTGTGGTTTACCGAGCAGATCTACAACCAGTTCATCGCCAGCTTTAACTGGAACCAGGGCTCGGCCTTCGGGTTTCTGCTTCTGGCCCTGTCTTCACTGGTGATCTGGGTGGGCTTGAAGCTCACCCGACAAAAACTGAGCCGGGTGGTCCAATGATTCGATCATTGCCCAACAGCCGGCGTTATCTATACAGCTACAAGCTGTATATTGGGCTGTATTTTGCCTTTCTTTTTGCCCCCCTCCTGGTCACTTGCGTGCTGGCCTTCAATGATTCCCAATTTCCATACTTGCCATGGAATGGTTTTACGCTGGAGTGGTTTACCGGTGATCTACCACAACGTGTGGGGCTTTTCCACGATCGCATGAATCTGGAGAGCATCTGGGTGAGTGCCCAAGTGGCCTTTTTTGTCACGATCCTCTCGGTGACAGTGGGGACTTGCGCGGCTTTTCTCTTCGAACAGGAGGAATTTCCCTTTAAGTCGGCCCTCTATTTCCTGATGCTGTCACCGCTGGTCATCCCGGGGGTGATCCTGGGGATTTCGATTCTGCTGTTTTCCAACACCCTGGGGATGTTTTTCGAGACGACGTGGGGCATTGACGTGCCCCTGTTCCGCCCGGGATTCTGGCTGGTAGTGCTGGGCCAGTTTTCTTTCATCGCCACCCTGGTGACCCTGGTGGTGTCGGCCCGGCTGCGCAAGTTCGACCGAACGCTGGAAGAGGCCGCCCTCAATCTGGGCGCCAACCGCTTCGAAGTCATCTGGCACATCACCCTGAAATTTCTGCGTCCGGCCATTGTCGGTGCAGCGGCGGTGGCTTTTCTGATGTCTTTCGAAAATTTCAACACCACGCTATTTCTTGTGAGTTCGGACACAACCCTGCCGATCAATCTTTACCTTCAGGTGCGCGACGGCAGCACGCCCGTCATCAATGCCATTTCCTTCCTGCTGATTGTCGGCACATCGCTGGCGGCCGCGGTCAATCTCTACTTCAGCCGCAAGCAGGACTGACGGCCTCGGTAAAATGCCCAAACTCTGCGTTGTGCGAGCGCCCCTCGTTGCTTGCGGCGTAACTGATGTACGCCTCGCTTCTCGGAGCTTGCACGCCTTGATTTTGAACATTTTACGAGGCCGTCCAACTAGGTGAGGGTATCGATGATACCGTCATACATGAGGGATTGCAGGGTGATGGCGGCTGCGTCGCGGCTTTAGGCGCTGTATGTCCGCGGCTTGTCAGGCGATATTCGGGTAATGCATGACTTTGGGCGACATGGCGATGCAGACCGCCCCGGGGCCGGTGTGAACGGAAATCGTGGCGCCGACTTCGGCCAGGTGGATATCGTTTGCCCGGTATGAAAGGCGATCCGCCAGGTGATCGCGGGTCACCATGGCCTCATCCAGATTGTCGTTGTAGGCCACCCATATATCGCAGTTGCCATCCAGTTTGCGGTACTGGCTTTCGGCCATATCCACCAGGCGTTTCAAGGCCGGTTTTTTACCCCGCATACGGTCTTTGGGGATCAGTTCGGCGTTTTCGAGTCGGATGATGGGCTTGATGTCCAGCATGCCCCCCACGAAAGCCGCGAACGCACTCACGCGGCCGCCTTTTTTCAACCAGGCCAGATCCTCCACCGTAAATCCCATGAACAGCCCTCTAAGATAGGGCAGGAGCCGGGCGTCCAGGGTATCCAGGTCGTCGTTTTCCCGGAGCAGTTCCACCGCCTTTTTGACCACCAATCCCAGGCTGACGCTGACCCCGCGTAAATCCATGACCTTGATGCGACGGGCCTCGTCTTCGAACATCAGGTTCAGGGCGGCGATGGCGCTGTTGTAGTTGCCCGATAGCGCCGTGGACAGATGAAACGACACAACCCGGTCATATTTCCCCAGGAGATCTTCAAAATAGTCGGCGCACTCATGGGGGTAAAACGGTTTGGTAAAAACATCCCGCTTCTGTCTGAGGGCTTCGACAACCTGCCGGTTGCTGATGGTTTGGCCGTGAAGATGATCCTGGCCGTCGACCATGATATGGACGGGGAGAATATGCAGGCCGAGCTCTTTTTCGAGACCTTTGGGAAAATCGGCCGTACTGTCGCAGATCAATCCGATGCGTTGTGGCATGCGCTGGTCGTCCTCCTTGAATACGGTCCTTTGCCGGCAGGTAAATTCCAGGATAATAACGTATTATCAATGAGATGGAAGGAGATTAGCCTGGAAGGGTCAGGAAGTCAACAGATAACGTTAACGTAAGCGTAAAGTTTGCATATGGCGAACCCACTATTTTCGCCAAGCGGGTCAACCTATTGTGGTCATTACCATTTTTTGCTCTTGCGGACCCTGTTCGGACTGACGGCATGTCCGCCAAAAAAAGAGGCCGAAAGCGCGGGGAACGCTTTCGGCCTCATACGGCACATATGTCCTGGTTTATCGTATCCTTCCGGGTGCGCTAATCGACAGGATACATCTGGTTGATTTCTTCTTCGTAGTGGGCGGCCACCACATTCTTTTTCACTTTGAGGGTCGGCGTGATCAGGCCGTTGGCAATCGTGAACTCCGGCACGATGGTCACTTTTTTGATCGATTCGAAACTGGCGAACTGGGCATTTTTCGCGGCCACCTCGGCATCGATAAGATTCTGCACTTTTGCGTTGGCCGTCAGGTCGTCGATGCTGGTGTAGGAAATGTCCTTCGGCATCGGCCCAGGCCCTGACGTTTTCTTCATCCAGGGTGACCAGGGCCGATAGAAACTTGCGCCGGTCACCGATGACAAATACTTGATTGATGTATTTCGACGTGGCAATGGTGCCCTCGATGGCGGACGGCGCAATATTTTTACCGCCGGCCGTGATGATCAGTTCTTTCTTGCGCCCGGTAATGCGGAGAAAGTTCTGGTCGTCGATTTCGCCGATGTCACCGGACAGCAGCCATCCGTCTTCCGTAATGGTGGCCGCAGTTTCTTCGGGCATTTTGTAATATTCTTTCATGACATTGCGGCCCCGGAACATGACTTCGCCGTCTTCACCCAGTTTTTGTTCGATACCCGGTCCGGGTTGGCCCACCCAGCCGAAGCGATAGTTGTCGTAGCGGTTCAGGTTGCTGAAAGACGTATCCTCGGTCATGCCGATGCCCTCGACAATGAGAACGCCGGCCGCATGAAAGAAACGGCCGATTTCCAGGTTGAGGGGTGCCGCCCCGCTGATGCACCATCGAACCCGACCGCCCAAGGCAGCCTGGATTTTAGAAAACACGAGCTTGTTGGCCAGAGCGTATTTTAAGCCCAATGCAAAGGGGATCGGTTTTTTAGCCACCTTGAGGTCACTGACCTGCAGACCTGTATCGAGGGCCCATTTGAAAATTTTGAGTGCGGCGCCGCCTTTGGCTTCGGCACCGCTGATGACCTTGGAATAAACTTTTTCATAAATACGCGGCACACTGGCAAACCAGTGTGGACGGGTGAACTGCATGTCCTCGACCACCGTTTCCATGCTGCGGGTGAAGGTGGTCGGACACCCCACAAGCAGGGTGGCATAAACGCAGGTGCGGGCAAAGACGTGGGCCAGGGGGAGGAAAAGAAACACCTCGTCACCCTCCTCGATTCGTGTGCTGCCTTTGACGGATTGGGCCGTGAAGGTGATATTGTCGTGTGTCAGTACAGCGCCTTTGGGAACGCCGGTCGTGCCCGACGTGTATACAATTCCGGCGGGATCCTGGGGGGTTGCGGCCTGGGCCCGCTGGTCGAAATCCTTGTCGGAAACATCCTGGCCCAGTGCCAGAAAATCTTCGTAGCTGATCACCCAGTCATCATCCGGTGCATCCCCGCTGAAGAGAATGACTTTGCGGACATCGGGAATCTGCGGCCGTATTTCGAACAGTTTGTCCATCTGCTGGTTGTCTTCGGCAAATACGACGACCGCATCCGAGTGATCGATGATGTATTGGCAGTCCTTGGGGAGGTTCGACTGGTAGATGCCGACCGTGGCGGCCCCGGCACTCGTGATGCCCATGTCGGTCAGGACCCAGCGGTAGCAGGAGTAGCTGATGATGTTAACCTTGTCACCCGGTTCGACACCAAGCGCCATCAGGCTTTTGGCCACCTGGCGCACCTGGTTGTAAAATTCCCCCCAGGTGACCGATTCCGTCTGGCCCGGTGCGGTAAACCAGCGATAGGCGGATTGATCGCGATAGCGATCGACGGTGGCCATCAGCATAGCGTGCGTGTTTTTAAAATCCACAAATTGCATAGATGTTCCTCCCTTGGGTTCAAATATGGGGCCGTCCCCGTTCCTGCCGGATGGTCGCGGTCTTCGGTCAGGGCAATGCCATTGCGACCATTGGCCATCCTATTTTGCGCGGATGCTCCCTAAAATTTTGTTGTTGTTTTATTCGAATGAGGTTCAAACTGTCAAGATGCATTCATACTTTTCAGTTTTATTTGGTTTGATTGCCAAGGCGGCGCGTTCGATCATGCCTTCGGTTGCCAGGTTTTTTCCATCAAAGATTTTTCGCCACCATAGTCGCCAGTGGATTCTTTTGGCCAAGTTCAAATAGAAAAACCGCAAATACCAGACGAGCCTATGTCATCCCATGATCCCTTGGCGATGAACCTTTGCTTGACAACCGAGCCCGATCTCGATAGTTGTTCGCATACGAAGGAAGCTTATGATGCCACTATCAGACAAACCATTACCGGACTGTACGATTTTTCTGCTGGCGAAAGCCTACCAGAAAGCTCATGGTCGTTTTAAAGAAATGTTAAAACCCTATGGCCTGACCAATCTTCAGCATCTCGTTTTGGAGGGTCTCTGGCATGAAGCAGGCCAGACATCGGCGGAGCTGGGGAAAATGCTCGTGATGGACAAGGCGACGTTATCCGGTGTGCTGGACCGCATGAGTGAGGCCGGATGGATTGAAAAGCGTCCAGACCCCGACGATCGACGGGTGGTGCGGCTTTTTCCGACCTCCCACGCGGATGATCATAAAGCGGAATTGATCGAATTGCGCAAGCAGGCCAATGAGGCGCTTCTGGCGCGCTTCAGCTTAGAGGAGCAGATGCTGCTGAAACGTTTTCTGTGGGATCTGATGGAACCGGAGCGCGCCTAAAAAAATTGAGATAAAGGTTCGTATGCGAAGGACGGCCGCGAGGGCTGACGCGCTGCAGGATTCAAGGATCCGAGGGGCCGAGGATTCGAGGGTAAAAAACATATAGGGGGTGAGGATTCAAGGGTTCAAGTGAATTCAAGGGCGAGGATCGAACATCGGCTTTGACATGGAAACAGACTATGCATTGTTGCCTTTTTGCTTTCCACTCGACCCCTTGAATCCTGGAATCCTTGCGAAGCCACTTCCACACAAGAATCAACCGCAATCAAAATGATCAAATGAAGCGTAAACGCTAAGGAGGATGCAACCATGATTTTCAACCCCCGGAAGGAAACCTTCGATCACCTGGACGAGCGTTCCAAGGAGATCATGACCAAGACCATCGAATTTTTTGAAGCCAAGGGCAAAGCCAAGCTCAAGGAAGATGATCACGAGCGTCGCTGGTATGCGGATTTTATAGCGTTTGTCAAAGAAAACAACATATTTTCGACCTTGCTGACGCCGCCGGAATTTGCCGAAGGCGATCCGGATGCCCGCTGGGACACCTACCGCAACAGCGTCTTTAGCGAAATCCTGGGGTTTTACGGTTTGGCCTACTGGTACAACTGGCAGGTCACCATCCTGGGTTTGGGGCCGCTCTGGATGAGTCCGAACCGTGCCATACGGGAGAAGACCGGCCGTTTGCTGCGGGAAGGGGGCATCTTCGGGTTCGGCCTGTCTGAAAAAGCCCATGGCGCTGACCTCTATTCCTCCGAAATGATGCTGACGCCCCTGGGCGAGGGCCGTTATGTGGCCGATGGCGGCAAGTATTACATCGGCAACGGCAACGAGGCCGCGCTCTTGTCGACGTTTGGCAAAAATTCCGAAAATGACGAATATGTTTGGTTTGCGGTGGAGACCACCCATGACAATTTCGAACTGGTCAAAAACGTGGTCAACGCCCAGATGTACGTGGCGGAATACGCCCTGAACGGCTATCCCATTACCGACGGGGAAGTGCTCTCCACCGGTCAGGACGCCTGGGACGCCGCCCTGAACACGGTCAACGTGGGCAAGTTCAACCTGGGCTGGGCTTCCCCCCGGCCTGTCCGAGACCCAGCTCTGGGGTGTCGCCGCGACGGCCGCCCTGGCCAGCCGGCGCCCCGACCTCGCCCGCGCGGTGGAAGCATCGGCCGGCGCTGCGCTGAGTCCGGCCGATCGCCAGGGCGTGCGTACCGCTGCTGCCCTGATGGGTATGAACAACATTTACTACCGTTTCGTGCATCTGGTGGAGGACGCGGAGTACGCCACGATGCCGGCGCGGCTGCGGATGAACGCCATGGCGAAGCCGGGAATCGACAAGGTGGACTTCGAGCTGTATTCCCTCGCCGCGTCCGCGGTGACCGGCTGCGGCATGTGCATCAAGGCCCATGAGAAGACCCTCCGCCAGCATGGCGTTTCGAGGGAGGGTATCCAGAGTGCGGCACGGATTGCCGCGGTGATCCACGCCACCGCCCAGCTGCTCGACCTGGAACTGGACGTTACGGCCGAAGCGGCCTGATATCCGGCAGGCGCCGGCAACAAGCCCGCGGATATACTTCGGGCCCATGGACGGGCCCATCACTATCCCCGCAACCCGGCTGTCATCGGGCGTCATCGTCGTGCGTGCCGAGAAGGACTCGTGGTGGTTCCTGATGCTAAGGGCGTTTCGCCACTGGGACTTTCCCAAGGGCATGGTGGAGCCGGGAGAAGGCCCGCTGGAGGCTGCCATTCGCGAAGTGCGTGAAGAGACCACGGTCACCGACCTCGCGTTTCACTGGGGCGAATCCTTCCAGGAGACCGGCCCATACAACCGTGGCAAGGTGGCGCGGTACTATCTCGCGGCCACGCATACCGAGGCGATATCCTTGCCGGTCAACCCGGAGATCGGCCGGCCGGAGCACAACGAATACCGCTGGGTCGGGTACCCAGAGGCGCTTGTGCTGAGTACTCCTCGCCTGAAGCCGGTCATCCACTGGGCCGCCAATATTCTGGACATCGAGTGACCCGGGGGCGTGCTGTTCCCGGCGCCGCCTTCCTGCTCCCGATCCTTCCAGGCACCAGCCGGCTGAAATATTTCCCGGTCCGCCGGGGTCTTCGTGAGTGCACCGGCGTCCAGTGGGACGCGCCACGGCCTTTCTCGATGACCCCAGCCTCGCTACGACTGCCGCGCAACACCTTGCGTCCGTCCACCTTCCGGGCCGGCCCCGGAATCTTTCCGAGTTCCCTACGACGGCATCTTGCCGTCACGCCCTGCATCGGCGTGCCCGCCGATGCGCATCATCGACCTCTGAGGAGATCCCCCGAATGAACAGACGCAATCTGATTCTCGCCGCCGCCCTGACCGGGCTCACCGCCCTCGGCGCCACCAACGTGATGGCCGCCCAGGACGGCAAGGAAAAATGCTACGGCGTCGCCAAGGCCGGAGCGAACGACTGTGCCAACGCCACCGGGACGCATTCCTGTGCCGGCCAGGCCAAAACCGACAACGATCCGAACGAATGGAAGTACGTCGCCAAAGGCACTTGCGAAGACATGGGCGGTTCTTTGAAGCCGGGCGCCGCGAAGAAGTAACCCCGGTCGCGCGGCGGTGCGGTTTGGTCTCCTCACAGCCGCATCGTTGCGCGATTCCCTTGTTTTCCGGGAGACCTGAATGAACCGACCGGCTGCCACAATCGAGGGCGTTGGCATCGGCCTGCGCGCCGGACACTACCGGGACTTTCTCGATCAGCGACCGGAGGTGGACTGGATCGAGGTCCATACCGAGAACTATTTCGGCGACGGCGGCCGGGACCTGGCGGTCCTGGAGGCTCTTCGCAATGACTATCCCCTGAGCCTCCACGGCGTCGGCCTGGGCATCGGGTCCGCCAGCGATGCCCACTTTGCCGGTCACCTGGAGAAGATCCGTGCCGTGGCGGAACGCTTCGAGCCCGCCTTGATCTCGGAGCACCTTTGCTGGGCCACCGTGCCCGGACGGCATCTCAACGATTTGCTTCCCCTGCCCCTGACCACTGAGGCGCTGGACCTGGTCTGTCGGCGTGTCCACCAGGCCCAGGAAGTCCTCGGCCCGATCCTGCTGGAGAATGTCTCCACGCACCTGCGCTTTGCCGGCGATACGCTGGGTGAAGCGCAATTTCTGGACGAGCTGGCACTGCGCACGGGCTGCGGCGTCCTGCTCGATGTAAACAACCTCTACGTGAACGAATGCAATCACCAGGAGGACGCCCGCCAGGCGCTGGCTGCTATCCGCCCGGAGGCGGTCGGTGAGATCCACCTGGCCGGCCACCTGGTCACCGACGACTCCGTCATCGACCACCACGGGGCGCCGGTGGCCGACGTGGTGTGGGCACTCTACGAGGAGAGCATCGCGCGGCTCGGAGAGTTACCGACCCTGATCGAGTGGGATACGGACCTGCCGGCCCTATCCGTACTTCTCGACGAGGCACAGACGGCGCGACGGGTCTCAGGCCAGGCTACCGGGCGTTCGGCGGCGGCGACGATTCGGGAAGCGGCCCGTGCCTGATCTAAAGACTTTGCAGTCCCGCTTCGCGGAGGCCCTCCTGACGCCCGGTGCCGTTCCCGACGGGCTTTTCGCCGGCTCGCCCGATCTGGCTGCCCGCCGCTTTTCCCTGTATCGCGGCAATCTCACGGCGAACTGGGAACGCGGTCTGGGCAATGCCTATCCGGTGCTGCTGCAGCTGCTCGGTGACGAATTCTTCAGGGGACTGGCGCGGGAATACGGTCGTGCCGTGCCGCTGGCCGCGGGCGACCTGAACCGTTTCGGCGACCGGCTGCCGGAATTCCTGGAGACCTTCGAGCCGGTTGCGGAGTATCCGTACATGCCCGATGTCGCGCGCCTGGAGTGGGCCCTGCACCGGGCGCACTATGCGACCGACTCCCCTGTAGCGAACGCCGCGGCCCTCGCGGCGCTGGACGCCGAAGCGTTAGGCGCTCTTCGTTTTCGCCTGGCAGCCGCCTGCACGCTCCTGTATTCACGCTGGGCCGTGGTCGGGATCTGGCAGGCCCATCAGCCCGGCGGGCAATGGCCCCCGGACATCAGCGCTAACAGCCGCGCACTCACGTTTCGACGCGGCTGGCGCGGGGAGGTCCTGGGCCTGTCGCCGGGCGAATTCGCGGGTCTGGAGGCCATAGGATCCGGCGAGACCCTGGGTGCTGCCCTGGAGACCGCTCAGGACGCCGAAGCGGAGTTCGACCCCGCCGTCGCGCTTCCCCGCTGGCTGGCCGCCGGCGCCCTGGCCACGCCGGCCTCATCGCATCCCTGAAAGGAGCTCGCCTCATGGCTTCTCTGCTGCAACTGCACGCCGTAACGACCCGTTTTGATGCAGTTCTTGGCGATTGGGCGGGCAGCCTGCTTCTGCTGGCCATTCGCGTGTACGTGGGCTGGCAGTTCTTCAAGGCAGGTCTCACGAAGATACAGGACTGGGAGAGCACCCTGTTCCTGTTCCAGGAGGAGTACGCGGTCCCGGTCCTGCCGCCAGCGCTTGCGGCGGTCGCGGGCACCGTGGGGGAGCTGCTTCTGCCCCTGTTGCTGTTTGCCGGCCTGTTCTCCAGGCCAGCGGCTCTCGGGCTTTTCTTCGTCAACGTGATCGCGGTGTTCAGCTATCCGGCGCTGTTCGAGTTCGCCTGCCCGGCGGGCCTGAGGGATCACTTTTACTGGGGTGCGCTGCTTCTGGTGATCATGGCATTCGGGCCGGGCCGCTTCTCCCTCGACGCGGCCCTGAACAGGCGTCATCCAGGCTAGCTGCCGGACTTGATCGCCGCAAAAGCGTCCAGCGCCTCCTGCCGGCTGGTTTTGAGATCCACGACCGGTGCCGGATAGCCGCAGCGCTCGTTGTCCCCGGACAGCCATGGCGCATGCAGGGCCTTGCCTTCGAGTGAGGCCAGCTCCGGCACCCAGGTCTTCACATAGCGCCCGTCGGGATCGAATCGTTCGGACTGCCGCAATGGGTTGAATATCCGGAAGTAAGGCGCCGCGTCCGCGCCGCAACCCGCCGCCCACTGCCAGCCCATGGTGTTGCTCGCAAGATCGGCGTCCACCAGCGTGTCCCAGAACCAGGCGGCCCCCGTCTGCCAGGGAATCCGCAGGTTCTTCACCAGGAGCGACGCCACGATCATCCGGACTCGGTTGTGCATCCACCCGGTCTGCCAGAGCTGACGCATGCCCGCGTCCACGATGGGGAACCCGGTGCGTCCGCGCCGCCATGCCCGCAAGAGTTCCCCGGAGTCCCGGCGCCACGGGAACCGTGCAAATCGCGCATCCATGGGCTCGGACGGCGTGTCGGGATAATGGAACAGGACGTGGTGAGCAAACTCCCGCCAGCCCAGTTCCCGTTGAAAATGCTCCACCTGGTCCCTGAGACCCGGTTCATCCTGACGCAGCGCCGTAGCGTGCCAGGCCTGGCGCGGAGAAATCTCCCCGAAGTGAAGATGAGGCGACAGCCGGGATGTGCCCGGCTCCGCGGGCACGTCCCGGTCGCTGCCGTATCGGGCGACGGGCCCGTCCGTAAACGTGACCAGCTGCTCCACGGCGCCGGCCTCGCCTGGCGTCCAGCAATCTGCGAGGCCCTCGATCCAGTTCCGGGTGGGCATCAGCCCCAGGTCGCCGACGCCCAACCCGGACGGCCAGCGCTCCGGCGGGGGCATGGTTGCCGGCGCCGGCAGGGGCGGTGCCGGCCGGATGGTCTTTCCGAAGGTTCGCCAGTAGGGCGTAAAGACCCGGTAGGGCCCACCGGTGCCGGTCTCCAGCGCCCAGGGTTCTGCGAGCAGAGCGGCATTGAAACTGACCGTTTCGATACCTTCTGCCGACAGCGTTGTCTTGAGCGCCGAGTCCCGTTGGATCAGCGCGGGTTCATAAAGGCGGTTCCAGAGCACCGCGCCTGCGTCAACCTCAGCGGCAAGGGCCGGTATCACCGCCGCCGCCGGACCTTCGCGAATGATCAGCCGGCTGCCCTTCTCCGCCAGGCTGCCCTCGAGCTGGAGCAGGCTCTGGTGCAGCCACCAGCACTGCGCTCCGCCCGGGGCCCATTCGTCTTCGTCGCCCGGTGAATGAACGTACACCGGGATAACGGGCCTGCCGCGCCGCAGGGCATCGGCGAGCGCGGGATTGTCGGTGAGGCGGAGGTCGCGCCGGAACCAGAGAATTGTTGGCTGCATGCTCAGTCGACGCGTCCGCGTCGCCCCCCGTTAAGAAAAGATCGGATGTTCGAGGCGATTTCGTCCAGGGCCCGCTGTCGGGATTCCGTTGCCGCCCATGCTACATGGGGGGTGAGAATGAGATTCGGAATATCCGGATCCAGCAACGGGTCTCCCGAGAAGGGCGGCTCCTCGGGCAACACGTCGATTCCGGCGCCGCCCAGGCGCCCGTCCCGCAGGGCGCCGGCGAGGGCCGCCGAGTCCACGAGAGCGCCGCGGGCGGTGTTGATCAGCACCGCATCATCCGCCATCAGGTTCAGCTCCCTGGCACCAATAAGGCCACGGGTCTCGGCCGTGAGGGGGCAATGCAGGCTGACCACATCAGAAGTGGCCAGGAGTTCATCCATGGGGATCCGGTCCGGGCGGTGGTCTTCGCCGCCCGGGCGGCCGGCGACCCTGACGCGCATCCCGAACGCCTCGCCGGCGCGGGCCACCGCGCTTCCCAGCTCGCCCAGGCCGACAATGCCGAGGGTTCGTCCGTCCAGCTCACGTACCGGAAAGTCCAGGAGACAGAACTGGGGGCTGCTGCGCCATGCTCCGTCCGCCACCAGCCGCTGATATCCCTCGAGCCGCCGGGTGAGGCTCAGGAGGAGCGCGAACACGTGCTGGGTCACCGAAGCCGTGCAGTATGCCGCGATGTTGCAGACCCCGATGCCGCGGCGGGCGGCGACTTCGAGATCGACGTTGTTGGTGCCAGTGGCCGCGAGGCACACGAGTTCCAGCTGCTTTGCGCTTTCCAGGACGCCGGCATCGAGAACCAGTTTGTTGGTGATCACGATACGGGCGTCCGCGATCCGCCCGGGCAGGTCTTCGGGGTGCGTGACCGGCCAGGTCGCCAGCTCGAGGGGCAGGGCTTCCAGGGAGGAGAGATCCAGGTCCCCCCGGCTCACCGTCGCGAAATCCGGGAACACCGTTCGGCAGCTCATGAGCTCGCGCCGCGGACCGGAACCAGCGCCGAAAACCACCCGCCCCACAACCGGCTACAATTCCCGCCCATGTTGTCCTTTCTTCGCGGGCCCTTACTCGGCGTAATCACCATCGGCCTGATGGTGCTCAACGTCGTGCTCATCGCCATTCCCCTGTTGACGGTCGCCTTGCTGAAGGTTCTGCCTATACCTCCGCTGCGCCGGTGGCTCAGTCGCGTGCTCACAAAGATCGCCGAGCTGTGGGTAGACATCAATGCCTTTATCTTCCGGGTGACGCAGGATTTCGAATGGAAGATCGAAGGGACCGATGGTCTGGACTACGGTTCGCATTACCTGGTGATGTCCAACCATCGCTCCTGGGTAGACGTGCTGGTGCTGCAATGGGTGTTTCGCCGGAAAGTCCCGTTTCTGAAGTTTTTCATAAAGAAAGAGCTTTTCTGGGTACCGTTTCTCGGCCAGGCCTGGTGGGCGCTGGACATGCCGTTCATGCAGCGTCACAGCCGTGAGTACCTGAAGGCGCATCCCGAGGCGAAGGGACAGGACCTCGAGGCGACGCGGATCGCCTGTGAGAAGTTTCGCGATATCCCCACGTCGGTAATGAATTTCGTTGAGGGCACGCGCTTTACCGAAGCAAAGCACGCCGCCCAGGAGTCGCCGTTCCAGCATCTTCTCCGGCCCCGCGCCGGCGGCGTGTCCTTCGTCGTGTCTGCAATGGACGGCATGCTGGACAGCCTGCTGGACGTCACCCTCGCTTACGAGCCGGATTCGCTGAACTTCTGGCAGTTCTGCTGCGGCAGAATGAAACGGATCTCGGTCCGGGTCCGGCAGCGGGAGGTCCCGGTCTGGGCGGCTGGCGACTACCAGAGCGATCCGGCTTTCCGGGCCCGGTTCCAGGACTGGCTCAATGAGCTGTGGACCACGAAGGACGCGGACTATGCCGCGCTGACCGATCAGGCCGGTGCCTGATGCGCCCTACTGGGAGCTCAAGACCCTCGCCGAGATGAGCCGCGAGGAATGGGAAGGGCTCTGTGACGGCTGCGGTCGATGCTGCCTCCACAAGCTGGAAGACGAAGACACCGGCCGTCTGGCCTACACTGCCGTCGCCTGCCGTCTCCTGGACACGGAAACCGGCCGCTGCCGTGATTACCCCAACCGCCAGGAAAAGGTGCCTGACTGCCTGGTCCTGGATCCCGAGCGGGTGGGCACCTTCGGCTGGTTGCCGGAGAGCTGTGCCTACCGGCGCCTGGCCGATGGCCGGGGCCTGGCCTCGTGGCATCCGCTTATATCCGGTGACCCGGAGACGGTTCATCGTGCCGGTATCTCGGTGCGCGGGCGGGTCGTCAGCGAGGATCACGTGCCATCGTCGCATCTTCACGAGTACGTCATCCACTGGATCAAAGGAGGTCTGCGTGGCTCAGACGCATAGCTTCAGGCCGTTTACCGAGTACCGGGAGTACCCGCCGGAGGAGATGAAACGCCGGGTCAGGGAGTTGGCGGACGACCTGGCCCGCCGGCGAACCGTCAGGGATTACTCGGCACGCGCCGTGCCGGCAGAGATCATTGCGGAGGCGATTCGCGCGGCGGGCACGGCGCCCAGCGGAGCCAATATGCAGCCCTGGCATTTCGTTGCGGTTGGGGACCCGGCCGTCAAGCGCCGTATTCGGCTGGCAGCGGAGGAGGAAGAGCGGCATTTCTACGAGCACCGGGCGTCGGAGGAATGGCTGAATGCCCTGGCGCCCCTGGGCACGGACGACCAGAAGCCATTCCTGGAAACCGCGCCCTGGCTGATCGCGATTTTCGAGCAGCGCTGGGGCCACGGCCCGGACGGAAAGAAGGTCAAGCACTACTATCCGAACGAATCGGTCGGCATCGCCACCGGGATGCTGATCGCGGCCCTGCACAGGGCGGGGCTGGCGACACTTACTCACACCCCCAGCCCGATGAAGTTTCTGAACGAGATTCTCGGCCGGCCGAAAAACGAGCGGCCCTTTCTCCTGCTCGTCGCCGGCTATCCGGACCCCGACGCCCGGGTTCCCGACATCGAGCGCAAGTCACTGGACGGCATCAGCGACTTCATCTAGATCCGGGAGGTCACGGAGGTCAGGGAGGTCGCGAGCTTCGTTCCGGGCAGATTGCTATCATCGGCCGCTGGACCGACGGCGGCGTGAGAATGACTGAAGACCAATCCGGCGGGGCGATGGAACAACTGACTGCTGCCGTGGACGCGGCGGCGGGATTTGTCTGGGGCCCCTGGTGCCTCATCCCGCTGCTGCTGCTGACCGGCCTGTTCCTCACGATCCGGCTGCGCGGTCTGCAGTTCACCCAGCTGGGCCCCGCACTGTATACGGCCCTGGTGGTTCGCAGCGAGAAGGGGGCGGATGGCGACATCTCCCACTTCCAGGCACTGATGACGGCGCTGGCGGCCACGGTCGGGACGGGCAACATCGTGGGCGTGGCCACGGCGATTGCCGCCGGCGGCCCGGGCGCGTTGTTCTGGATGTGGGTGACCGGCCTGGTGGGCATGGCCACCAAGTATTGCGAGGCGCTTCTTTCGGTGAAGTACCGGATCACCGATCACCGCGGCGAACAGGCCGGCGGACCGATGTACTACCTGTCCCGGGGGCTGAAGCAGAAACGGCTCGGCACCTTACTCGGCTGGCTGTTTGCCCTGTTCACGGCAATTGCGGCCTTTGGCATCGGCAACATGGTCCAGTCCAATTCCATGGCGGATGCCATGCAGGGGGCTTTCGGTATTCCGGAGTGGATTACGGGACTGGTCGTGGCGCTTGGGGTCGGTGCTGTGATTCTGGGCGGCATTCGTTCGATCGGCCGCTTCACCGGCTTTTTCGTGCCGTTGATGGTCGTCCTGTACCTCGTGGCCTCGGGCATTGTCCTGATTCTGTTCGCGGACCGGATTCCGGCCGCGTTCGCGACCATTTTCCACGACGCCTTCACGGGCAGCGCGGCGGCCGGCGGATTCCTCGGCGCCACCCTGGCCCAGGCCATGCGCTACGGTGTGGCCCGGGGCATCTTCTCCAATGAATCGGGCCTCGGCTCCGCCGGCATTGCCGCCGCGGCCGCGCAGACTCGGGAGCCGGTCCGCCAGGCGCTGGTGTCCATGACCCAGACCTTCATTGACACCATTGTGGTCTGCACGTTCACGGGCGTCGCTATCGTGGCCACCGGTGTGTGGGACAGTGGGGAGAACGGTGCCGCCCTGACCCAGTCGGCATTTGCCGCCGCCATGCCCAACGGCATCGGTTCCGCGGTCGTGGCCATCTGCCTTGGCCTGTTCGCGTTCTCCACGATCCTCGGCTGGGCTTACTATGGCGGCCGCAGCGTCGAGTACCTTTTGGGGGAACGCGCCATCCTTCCCTACCGGCTGGCGTTTATTGCCGCGGCGTTTGCCGGATCGGTCTACAGCCTGGACTTTGTCTGGCTCGTGTCCGACCTGATGAATGGCCTGATGGCACTTCCCAACCTGATCGGCCTGTTGCTGCTGTCGGGGGTGGCGGCCAGAGAAACCCGTTTGTATTTCGAGCGCCAGTCCGCCGCTGGCATGGCGGGCAGGCCGGGTCAGTAGGCGCTGCCCGGGCGCCCCCTCCCGGCGCCGCCGAAGCGCCAGACGACGCCCAACGAGGGAAACAGCCGCAGATAGTTGTCCGGGTCCAGGTCAAGGCCGGCGGGCTCGCCGTCCTCGCCGTCCTCGTAGTCGTAGTCCGCGCAACACTCGTTGAACCGGTTAGTCAGGTTACTGACCTCCACGAAGCCGGTGAGGGTGCTGCGATTGAGCTGCCAGTCCCTTGCGAGCCGCGCGTCGAGGCTGAAGAACTCTCCGAGACGTTCGTCGTTCCGCGGGCCCGTCTGCACGAGCGGCAGGGGCGTCTCCGTGACCAGCGCCGCATCGGTGGTCGGCCAACCGGTATTCCAGGTGGCCGCAAGACTGGCCTGCCAGGGTCCCCGTCGCCAGGCCAGGCCCCCCTTCACGGCGTGGGTCTGGTCCCAGGATCTGCGGACGTGTTCGCCCTCGAAATCGTCCTTGACCTCGGACCACGCATAACTGAACCACCAGCTCAGGTTGTTTCCCCGGTCCCGGGACAAGCTGAGTTCGACGCCGCGGGCCTGCGCTTCGCCCGGGTCCAGGCCAATGCGATCCGGTCGTAGTTCCGGAAGGAGCACCCGGCTGTTGAGAATATTCTCGAACCTGGGGCGCAGCCGGTCCATGTCTTTCTGGTAGACCTCCACACGCAGATCGATATCCGCGGGCAGGCGATGATCCAGGCCCAGCACCACATGGTCCGCGCGCTGCGGACGGAAATACTCGGTGATGCCGTCGTTGATCTGCAGTTCGTCAATGCCCTGCACCTGGAAGTGCCGTCCCCAGTGGGCCCTGAGGCTCGTGCGGTCTCCCAGCTTGTAGATGGCCCCGATCCGGGGGCTCCACATCGCATGCTCGTTGTCGGTGAGTGTTTCCATGTCCCAGCGCAGACCGAGATCGGCGACCAGCCGCTGGGTAATCCCGATCCTCGCGTTCGCGTAGCCGGCATACTGCTCGCCGTCCGGGTTGATGTGGAATTCGCGGGAGCGCTCAGGCGTGGAGGGCGTCCCGGGAGTCAGGAACAGGAGGTCAAACTCCACTTCGTCCACATAGTCATAGTTGCCAGCCATGCGGCTGGCTTCACCGCCGACAAGGACCTGTACCCGGTCGCTGGGCCACCAGGTCCACTGGGACTGCAGCGTATTGATGGTGAAAGAGCGCTCGTCCTTGAGACTTCCGTTGCTTACGCCTTCCTGGTTGACCCGGCCCTCGCGATTGCTGTCGAGATAGGTATGGGAGATGAGGGTTCTGCCGGTCAATCCCTCCGCCAGGTCGTGGTCAAGCCTCAGCCAGAGATAGTGATCTTCGCCAGACCCTTCGGCCAGCTCCTCGTCGTCATTGTCGGTCAGCCGGATATCGTCCACGAATACCAGCGCATTGCCGGTCACACGCAGGGTGTCTGTCGCCTGTACGCCGAATCGTCCGTAGAAATCCATATAGCTGGGGTCGCCCAGGTCGGGATCCGCGATATCCAGCAAGAGGTCCAGGTTGCCGCGGCGGGCCGATGCCACCCAGTCGATACGCCCGTCGTCCAGGGTACCGGCGCTAAGCGCGGAGGAGTTGAACAGCGTCTGGGTGAACTCGTGGTAGGGTGCGGCCGGTGTTTCCACCGGGGAGATGCTCACGGCGCCGCTCATCCGGTCACCCAGCTCCGCCGGGAGTCCTCCGGTATAGACGTCCAGGCCGCTGATAATCGCGGGATCGATTGCGCTGAAGACGCTCTGGTAATCCTTCAGATGAAACGGACTACGTAAACGGAGGCCATCGAACATCACGAGAGTCTCGTCGGTTTCCCCACCACGCAGATTCGATTTCGCGGAAAAGCCGTTCGTGGCCGTGCCGGGTAGCCGGGCCACCGAGCGCAGCGGGTCGTCGCCGAAATCGGGCAGCTGCTCGATCTGCTCAACCGGGAGATACTGAAACGACGCGGACCGGCTGCCGGCCACATCGAAGCGGCTGGCGCTGACCACGACGCGGGACAGGGACTCGATCTCCGGGTTTTCTACTTCGAGTTCCAGGACGCTGGTTTCACCGGCCCGGACGGTGACCTCGACCTCGGACGGCTGACCCAGCCCACCCGGGTCGATCCTCAGGGCGTGTGTCCCCGGCGCCAGCCCAATGAGGTGAAACTGTCCGCTGGCGGATGTCAGTACTGGCGCCCCCGCTCCATCCACCCGGATTTCCGCGCCGACAATCCGGCGTGCCGTGTGCCGTTCCCGGACCACTCCCAGGATGGCACCGGGTTGCCGGCGACCCGCCGCAGGCTGGCGAATGATGAGCAGGCTGTCGCCGGGGCCCGGGCGCGTGGTCAGACCGTGGGGTGCCAGGATTTCGTTCAGCAGTGCTGCCGGGCGCGCGGTGTCCGACCGGGGTTCCTCGGCGACCTGCATGCCGGGCTGGACGAGATCGCTACTGTAGTAAATGACGACGCCGCCAGACTCCAGAGTCGTAATGACGTCGATAACGGACCGTCCGGCGAACAGGCTGTCGGACCGGGCCGGCATCGGGGCCGTCGCGCCCGCAAGCGCCACCGCAAGAACGCCCGCGAGGACTCTGGGATCCAGCCAGCGGACCCTCCATCGGACCGGCCGCTTCGCAAGCCCGCGAGCGGCCCGTGACGGCTCCGGCGTCACGGATCCGTCCGGGATCCGTCCGTCCGACGCGTGTCTATGAGAATTTCCCTGTCTCCGGCCACCGTGTACTCGAAGTCGGTCGTGCGCAGCATGACCGAGAGGGCCTCCATGGGTGAGAACCGATGCGGGCTGCCATGCAGCACGGTGACGTGCATACGGGACTCGAGGTCAGGCCTCGCGAAATGAATTCTGCGACCGGTCTCCCTCCCGACCCAGTCCAGCAGTGCAGACAATGTCATCTCCTCAGCATAGGGGGCAGGCGCAAGGTCCTCCACCCACCGCCAGGCCGGTGCCCAGGGCTCGACCGTGTCGCGCTCAACACGGCCGTCCGCACCGATCCGGATTTCGTCCTGCGCCTGTGCGGTCCACATCTGTTCTTCGGCTTCGGCCTTTACGGCTCCCTCCCGAACCCGGATACGCATCTCGCCATCGTCTACGTGAGTTTCGAACTGGGTGCCGATTTCTCGAGCCGTACCGATAGGCGTCGCAATGAGCAGCCCATCGGTCCGATTGCCGTTGGCGGGCATCTCCCGGCCGGAGTCCACGTAAACCGTTCCCGTTAGCAGGGTCAGCCGAAGTGCGCCGTCGAAACGGACTTCGGTATCCGGCCCCAGCCTCAGGGAGTGCCCTTCCCCAAGCAACATGCCGAGCCCGCTTCCCCGGCTGGTCCGGATCCCGGTGCCGGGCAGGACGCTGAAATCGCCGGATGCCAGCCCGCGCCAACGCGGGTTTTCCGGATCCCTGAGCGCCACGGTACCGACAATCCTGTCGGCCGTTGCCGTGTGCAGGGCAACGGCGAGCGCAGTATCCCTGGATCCGCCACGCCAGGGCGCGAGGAGCATCGTTACCGCCACGACGGTAACCGCCGCCGCAGCTGCGAAATTCCAGCGGCGCTGCCGCTCGCGACGCCGGGTCTGAAGCTCCGTCCGCCAGTGGGCCTGGACGGCTTCGAATACCCGTTCACGGGCCGCCTCCGGCGGCGCCTCCCGGGGTCCGGCGTCCCGAAGCAGACGGCTGATGCGGGTCTCTTCTGTGTCCCGTGGGAAGGTCCCAGGTCCTGGTGTCTTGCTGGTCATGGTGTTTTCACCCAATCCTTTCTCAGCTCGTCTGCCGGCGCCGAACCGGCGCGAGACAAGGCGTCCACGGCCTCTCTGAAAGCCAGACGGGCCCGCGTCAGCAGGGACTCGGCTGCTTTCGGTCCGGTTTCGAGCCGCGCGCTGATTTCCTTAACGGACAAACCCTCGACGTATTTCCATTCCAGGACGTCGGCATATCGTCCGGGAAGGCGGTCGAGAATGGCCTGGACCAGCCGCCGCAGGTCCCTGGCCTGGGCCTGGTTCATCGGCCCCTCAACCGCCGGCGCGGTCAGCGCGTCGAGCACGGCCCTGACGTGGGCATGATCTTCCATCGGCAGCGTGTGTGCGCTTTGCCTGGCGCGGCTGCGGTACTGGTCCGCAATGACGTTGCGGCAGATCCGCACGAACCAGGCATACAGGGGGGCTTCGCCGCGATATGTGTCCAAGCGCTCCACCGCCTTGCAGAAGGTCTTCTGGACGGCCTCCTCGGCGGCCTCGCGGTTTCCGTCCAGGTGCGCCATGGCATAGCGGTAGAGGCGGGGAAAGAAATCGTCGAACACCGCCCGGAACGCCGCGTCATCGCCGCGGGCGATTCGTCGGGCCGTCGCTTTGTCGATGTGGATGTTCTTCAACTCCGGGATCTCCGTTCGTGACCTGCTAGACGGGCCGCGCGGAAAAATCCTTCGCAGATCCGATCCTGACACCGGGACTTGGCCAGTGCCAGCGGATCGCCGAAGGATTTTTCGGGCCACGTCGTCATGGGTGTCAGAAGCGGGCGGACACATCGATGCGGAAACCGGACGCAGACAGGAGAGGCGAGATGGAAAACACGCGAACAGAGCATGACGGTCCCAGCGGCCTGTCGGTGGCAATCTGGGTCGCCGTGGCGTGTTTCCTCTGGCTGCTGCTTTTTACCTGGGTTTCCGTGAATTCGTGAGCCGGAATGTCATGAGCAAGGGCATCACCGCAGACAGGCATGGCCGGACCCCGCGTCCTGAGGGGGCGACGGAGTTCTGCCAGGGGAACGGGTTTGGACTTGAGGAAGGAGAATGATGATGAACGGTGGTCAAAAGTCGAATGAACGTTTGCTCGGGCTTACGCGGGTCGGTCCCTTCGCGATAGGGGTTGCGCTTGCCATGGCTTCGGCGATCCCGGGGACGGCCCTCGCGACGGGCGGAACGGGTTGCATGAAGACGGCCAACCAGCTCTTCCAGGGCTGCCTGTCCGATGCCGACGAAACCCTGCGGGTCGGTAATGCCAACTGCCTCAACATTGGCGAATCCCATGAACGTCGCGCGTGCTTCCGTGCCTCCCGGGCCGAGGCCGGGGAGGAACGCGAGGAATGCGGCGAGGTGCGCGCGGCCCGAAAAGGTGTTTGCCGGGATCTCCAGGAAGACATCTACGATCCCGACCCGCTGCTGGTCGAGAATACGCTGCCCGAGGAGGAACTGGCCGCCCAGAACCCCTACGTCAATCTGACTCCCGGCTTCACGACACTCGTCCGTATTACGGAAGAAGGCGAGGACACCGGGGAGTTCGTTGTCATGACCGTGACGGACGAGACCGAAGAGATCCAGGGCAAGGACTGCCGCGTCGTCGCCGACGTGGAACTGGCGCTGGACGAAGAAGACGAGGAAGAGGCCGAGGGTGAAGAAGCCGATGCGATGGTGACGGCCGATGACGATGACGATGACGGGGACGGCGAAGTGGACTACGAGGTCCTCGAATCCACCTACGACTACTATGCTCTGACGACGCCCAACTACGATGTCATCTATTGCGGTGAGACGACCCTCGCGTTCGAGAACGACGGCCTGACCATCGACACGGATGGCTCCTTTATCGCGGGCATCGAATATGCCAAGGCCGGCTATCTGACCCGCTCGGCGCCGATGGTTCATACCTCGGAGCGGCAGGAATATGCCCTCGACGAGGCCGAGGACGTGGTCACCTATGTCAGCCTGGCCAGTGCTCCGGGCGAGGATTTCGGCGGCAACAACGAGAATGCCGAAGGTGATTATTCCTGCGGTGACGACGGCTGCCTGGAGACTTTCGACTTCAATCCGCTGGACCCCGAGTCCGAGGAATCCAAGTTCTATCTCGCGGCACCGGATGGTCCGGGTTTTGTCCTGGCGCTGGCGTTCGAAGACGGTGAATTCAACGGCGAGCGGGAGGAATTGGTCTGTGACTTCCCGACGCTGGAGGAGTTCTGGGCCAACGCGGAGTCGGACTGCGGTGTCGAGGACATCGAAGAGCTGGCGGAAGACCTCTGCGAAGTGGCGCCGGAAGGGTTCTGCGATGACGGTGAGGAGGACTGACGGGCAGGCTTGCCGAAGGCCCTCTGGCCGCTAATCCGCGCCGGTCCGGAGAACTCCGGGCCGGCGCTTCGTATTGCCCCATGGCCTAGCCCCGTGGCCTAGCCCGTGTTCTGCAGGCCGTGTGCGATACCGTTAATCGATAGCAGCAGCGCCTTGAAGGCCTCGCCGTCCTCGCGGTCCGAAGCTCGCCAGCGCCGGAGCAGATCGATCTGTAAGAGGCTCATGGGATCCACGTAGGGATTGCGCAACAGGATCGCCCGCTGGAGGGTCGGGTCGTGATCCAGCAGGTGTTCGGCGCCCTTGAGGTCGAGGATCAACCCCGCTGTGCGTTTGAACTCGTCGCTTATGTCGTCGAAATGGTGTCTTACCTTCGGATCCGCGAGCTCCGAATAGCGCGCCGCGATGGGCAGGTCGGCTTTCGCGAGCACCATTTCCACGTCTTCCAGCAGCGTGCGCATGAAGAGCCATTCGGAGAACATCTCTTCGAGCTGATCCCGGCCGGCGGCCGCCAGTGCTTTTTCGAGGCCCCGACCCATCCCGTACCAGCCCGGCAGAATGCTCCGGTTTTGAGTCCACGAGAAAACCCAGGGAATCGCGCGGAGGTCCTGGATCCGGCTGCCCCGCCGGCGAGCCGCGGGCCGCGAGCCGATATTCATCCGCTCGATGACGTCAATCGGCGTGGCCTGCCGAAAAAACTGGAAGAAGGTGTCGTTGCCGTAAACCAGGGACTGGTAGGCCTCCCGGCTCTCCCGGGCAATCAGATCCATGCATTCCCGCCAGGCGTTGGGTACCTCGGGAATCCGGCGAGCCGGATTACTGGCCATGGCCACGGAGCTGGTGGCTTGTTCGAGGGTTCGCAGCGCGATGCCCCGAAGACCGTACTTGGCGTTGATAATCTCGCCCTGCTCCGTCACCCGCAGCCTGCCGGCCACCGCACCGCGGGGCGCGGCCATGACCGCCGTATGGGTCCGGCTGCCGCCGCGGCTGATCGTGCCCCCGCGGCCGTGGAACAGGGTGAGGCGCACATCGTGCGCGGCGGCTGTTTCCACCAGCCGTCCCTCCGCCTGCTGCAGCGCCCAGCGGGCCGCTACGATTCCGCCATCCTTGTTGCTGTCGGAGTAACCGATCATGGTGACCTGCCGGCCATCTCGGCGGGCCAGGTGGGCCGCATAGGCCGGATCGGAAAACAGCCGCTCCAGGACCGCGGGTCCGGATTCGAGATCGCCGACGGTCTCGAACAGCGGCGCGACATCCAGAGGGATATTGTCGCTGTCGCCCAATCCTCCCCAGCGCGCGAGCAGTAATACGGACAGCACATCGTCCGCGTTCGCTGCCATGCTGATGATGTAGGGCCCGAACGCCCGGGTTCCGAGGTTGACGCGGCACTCAGCGATGGTCTCGAAGACCTCGATAACGGCCTGGTCGTCGGCATCGAGATCGGGCAGTTCCCGCGGAGGTCCGGCAAGAGCGCGACGCAGGATCTCGGCCCGCTCCGCCGGGGCCATGGACTCCCAGTCGCCATAGCCGAGCCCCCTCCCGATCACCCGTCGATGCACGGCGGCATCCTGGCGGATGTCCAGCGTGGCGAGATGAAAGCCGAAGGTCTCGACCCGGCGCCGCAGCCGCGACACGGCGTGGCGTCCGGCGTGGTCGCCCTTATTGGTCGCGAGGCTGGTCTCCATCAGTTCCAGGTCGCCATCCAGGCCGCTGGCATCCGGGTAACCCTCCGGTGCCCCGCTCAGCGTGGCGCTGATGCGTGCCGACATCAGGAGCGCCAGAACCCGGTAAGGCATATCGCGGTGGCGGGGCGGGATACGGCTGGAGGCCTCGGGAAGGATTTCCGCATAGTCCTCGATCCGCGCCCGGACCTCGTCGTCAACGTGCACCCGGCTGGCTCCCTGACTCAGAAACTCGGCCAGCTCGCCCAGTTCACGCCGGTAGAGAGCCAGGATAGCGGACCGCTGCCGGTCCAGCGTCAGACGGACGGTCCTTGCGGTGACATTGGGGTTGCCGTCCATGTCGCCCCCGACCCAGGACGCAAAGCTCAGAATCCTCGGTACGCGGATGTGTTCGGCTTCCGGACCCCAGGCCTCGCGGACCGCCGCCGCGAGGCTTTCATAGAAGGCGGGAACCACCCGGTAGATGACGTCGGTCAGGAAAAACAGGACGTGGTCCAGCTCATCGGTGACCAGCATGCGTTCGCTGGGGTGCTCCTCGGTCTGCCAGCTGGACGTGATCAACGCCCGGATACTGGCCATGGCGCCCGCCTGCTCGCCGGGCGTCAGCGACGTGTTCATTCGGTCGACGAGCCGGCGCGCGATCTTCTGCTGCTTCACCAGGATCGTGCGTCTCGTCGGTTCCGTCGGATGGGCGGTAAATACAGGCTGGATGTCCATGTCTTCGAGGAATGATTCCACTGCTGAGGCATCGGAGAGACCGGCACGCAGCTCGGACAGGGTAGCGGGAAGTTCCTGGACGAAGCCCTGGGCGGGCTTGCGCATGTAGGCGCGCAGCCTGCGGATTCGGTGCACGCGCTCCGCGATGTTGACGACCTGGAACCAGGTCGAGAAGGCGCGAATGATCTGCTGCTCCGAGTCGGTGGAAGTCCGGGCCAGGATTTCCGTCAGGTCCGCCGGCGTACCGCGCTCGCGCTGCCAAATCGCCGCGCGGCGAATTCGCTCCACGCTGGTGAACACGTCGTCACCGGCCTGCTCGCGAATAATCTCGCCGACCAGGGCGCCGAGATCCCGTACGTCCTTGCGCAGGGGACGATCCTTCGCGGCGAACTTGACGGTTGGTCGCGTCATGAGCGCGCAGACCGATTGTCGGAGCCGCTGTGGTGGATCAAGTTGAGCATGCGGCGGGTCACTCGTCAGTCGCGGAAATTGGTGAACTGCAGGGGAAGGTCGAAGTCGCCGCCCTTCAGGACGGCCATCACCTGCTGGAGATCATCGCGTTTCTTGCCCGATATTCTGACCTGTTCTCCCTGGACTGCGGCCTGGACCTTGATCTTCGTGTCCTTGACCGTCTTGACGAGGCGCCTGGCCAGCTCCCTGTCGATGCCCTTGCGAAGTTCCACCCGCTGCCGGGCCCGGCTGCCGACCAGCTCCGGGTCATGAGTCTTCATGCAGGCGACATCGATGCCGCGGCGGGACAACTTGTCAGTCAGGATGTCGAGCATCTGCCTGAGCTGAAAATCCGCTTCAGCCTCCAGGCTGATATCGGTGTTTTCCAGCGAGAACTTCGCACCGGTACCCTTGAAGTCGAAGCGGTTGGATACTTCGCGGCTTGCCTGATCTACCGCATTGGTAACCTCATGCAGGTCGAATTCCGATACGACGTCGAATGACGGCATGCCGTCCTCCTCAATCCGTTTTGCCGGTCAGATGGTCCTGATAGCGGCGGGTTAGTTCCAGAAACCTTGGCATCGGGCCCGCGTCCTCATAGACGGGATCGCCGTGATCGTCCTCGGAGATCACCCGTGGCCCGGGGACATAGGGCATCGTCGCCTCCAGCTCTGCCAGGGCACTTGAGATGAGGTCCGCGAGGATGCCGTCCGTACCGAGCCCCGGATACATGTCCGCCAATGCGTGAACCCGCGCGGCCGCATCCACCGGGAGGTGAATCGAATAGCTTTCCGCGGTGACGGGTTCTTCCCGCCTGCCGCTCCATTTTTTCAGCAGGTCCTTGATCCTCATCGTCCCCTCCCGTTGCCGCCCCGCTCCATCATTGCCCGGCGCGCAAGGGCGCGCAACACGGGTGCGGTGCGTTTGCGCCTGAATAGCGCAAAAACTCCGTCTGTCGAAGCCGTCGGGTCGATCTCTACAGTAGATCTCCCACGGGAGCGTTGCGAGGCTTCCGATTCCAGGGAGGAGGGACGCCAGGGATGGCTACTCGATTCGATCCGGCCGCGCCGCCGGCAACGGCGGCGCGGCCGCTCTCAGGCCCGGCCTGCTGGCAGGACCGCTTCTGCCGACTTGCCAGCACCGGAATGGTTCGGCTCCCGGCCACAGCCTGGCGCGCTCCTGCGGAGCTGCGCGTGGCCGACGATTTCGTGGAACGGATCCCCGTGGCCCCGGAAGCCGGACCGGACCTGGAGGGCCTCTCGGCCCGGCTTGCCTCGCTTTTCGCCGCGGAAAAACGGGTGACCGTGGTGTTGTGCAAGGAGGGCCTCCAGGCTCCGGGTGTTCCCGCCGTGCGCGAGGGTCTCGATGCCCTGAGGGCCGCGCTGGCCGCCCGGGGTCATGACCTGGCCCCCGCCGCGCTGGCCGTCCCCGCACACTGGGCGGCTTTCCCGGAGATCATTGTGGAGGCGGCCGCGGCCTGCGCCGGGCAGCCCGATGTCTTCGCGATGTTGCCGCCCGACCTGCTCGATGCCGTGCAACGAAAAACCGACCTCTGTCGTAACGGCGCCGCGCCGCTCCCGGCTCGCCGTCGCTGGGCCGAACTCCTGGACTTTGCCGCGGCGGACCCAAGGTTTCACCTGGTCCCGCAGGAAAGTGCCGGGCCTGTCGATCCCCTGCTCGACTACCGGGCAATGCACGGCCCCGAGCCTGGCCTTGCCCAGCCCGTAACAGCCGGCAGTGCCCGGATCCGCCTGGAGCTCGACGTGGCGCGGCTGGTCCGCGAGACCCGTTGCCGTCCTGCTCGTGTCGCCGCGCTTTGCGAAGACCTGGTTTGTCTCGGCGACGGTTTACTCGACGCAGCAGCCTGGCCGCTTCCGGAGCTCGCCGCCCATGCGGCTTCGCGGCGGCGGCTGTCGCTGCATCTGCGGGAGCTCGGGGACGCCGCTGTGCTTCTCGGCGGCCACCCGGAGCGGCTTGCGACGTTCAATCGCCTGGGCGAACTCCTGGCGGCCATCGGGATCGCCGCGCGCCGGGCCTCCCGTCAGCTGGCCGGACAGGCGGGTACTTGTCATCCGGCCGCCGCCGAGCGTGGCTCATCCACCCTTCGCCACAGCCATTTGCTGGTCTGGCGGCCATGGGACTTTTTTCCGCCGGGCATTGCGGAAGCCTCGGACCAGGCGGCCTGCAGTCATCTCTTTCCCCTGATACGGCTCGCCGACTGCCCGGCCTGGCGGCGGCGTGGAATCGAGGATTCGGGCCTCTACGGCCGCATGCTGCGACTGGGCTGGGCGTCCTGGCGGAAGAAGTAGCCGCGTTGCCATTCCCGGGAGGCCCGTGCTATAGCTCTCGCCTCCCCAGGTCCTCATGGCCGGTCACAGAGTCGATACCAAAGTATGGGAGAAATCCTGACCGTCGCGCTGCCCGGTCCTCATGGCCTCGCGGTGCTCGGCCTGACTGTCGTGGCACTCTTCCTGTTTACCCGGGACAGCATTCCTATAGAAACGTCCAGCATGCTCGTGCTGACGCTGCTGGTCGTTGGCTTTCAGATTTTCCCCTATGCAGATGACGGCGTGGCCATCAGGCCGACGGACTTTTTCTTTGGGTTTGGGCACGAGGCGCTCATTACGATCGGTGCGCTCATGGTGGCAGGCAAAGGCCTCGAGACCACGGGCGCCCTGCAACCGCTCGCGGTGACCATGGCCAGGGCGTGGGCTGCCCGTCCGCACCTGGCGATGCTCGGGACCCTGATCATCTGCGCCGTTCTGAGCGCGTTTCTGAACAACACGCCGATCGTCGTGATGCTTCTGCCGCTCTTGATCAGCATTTCGCTGCGCCGGAAAATTCCGTCATCCCAGCTGCTGATGCCGATGAATTTCGCGACCCTGATCGGCGGCATGGGCACAACGATCGGCACGTCGACCAACCTGCTTGTCGTGGCGATATCCGCCGATCTGGGCATGCGCAGATTCGACATGTTCGACTTCACCATGCCGGTCCTGATCGTCGGCTCGGTAGGGATTCTCTTCCTCTGGCTGGTTGCGCCGCGCCTGCTGCCCGACCGCGAGCAGCCCCTGATGGATACCTCCCCGCGCATTTACAAGGCCATGCTCTTCGTGAACAAGGACAGCTGGTGCCTTGGCAAGACGCTGGCTGAGATTCGCGAGCGCACCGAGAAACGTATGACGGTCAACCGGATTCAGCGGGGAGATGGCCTCTACGTCGCGAAACTGCCGTCCATGCGCCTCCAGGAGGGCGATCGTCTGCTGGTCAGCGACAATCGCGAGAATCTCAAGGAGTTCGAGCGGCTACTCGGCGTCAGCATGAATGACGTTGTGGACGGCGAGTCCGGGCCCGGTGACGACCCGAGTATCGCCGGGCCGGCCCAGCAGCTGGCAGAAGTTGTCGTCACCAGCGGTTCGCCGCTGCATCGCCGGACCCTCAATACGACCCAGTTCCGCACCCGTTACAAGCTCATGCCGCTGGCGATCCATCGCGCACGCACGGGCATGGACGAGCTGAGCGGTGATTTCGAGGATGTTCTCCTGCGCGCCGGCGACGTGATCCTCGTCCAGGGCAGCAATACCGGTATCAGCGAGTTGCGCAATTCCGGATCGATGCTTGTCCTCGACGGGACGGTGGATCTGCCGCACACCCGCAAGGCGCCGTTGGCCATGCTCATCATGATGGCCATCGTTGCCGCCGCGGCGACGGGTGTGTTGCCCATCGCCGTCAGCGCCCTGGCGGGCGCCACCCTGATGATTCTGACCCGATGCGTGGGGTGGCGTGACGCGGTGGGTGCCCTGAGCGCATCGGTCGTGCTCCTTATCGTCGTCAGCCTCGCGCTGGGCGACGCCATTCTCAAGACCGGGGGTGACGAGTTCCTGTCGGATCTCTTCGTCTACACCACGTCAGGACTGCAGACCTGGGCGGCCCTCAGTCTGCTGATGCTCACCATGGCGGTGCTCACGAACATCGTCTCCAACAACGCCGCAGCGGTAATCGGCACCCCGGTTGCTCTCGGTATTGCCACCAAGCTCGGAGCCGCTCCCGAGGCTTTCATTCTGGCGGTGATCTTTGGCAGCAACATGAGCTATGCGACGCCGACGGGCTATCAGACCAACCTGCTGGTCTTCAGCGCGGGTGGCTACAAGTTCACCGACTTCATGCGGGTGGGGATCCCCCTGACCATTGTGATGTGGATCGGCTTCACCATCGTCTTGTCCTTGCTCTACGGACTGTTTTGAGTCCCGCGCAAACGAAGCTTGACCCCTTCGCTCAGGCCGCTACCATCGAACGGATGAACCTGAGCACTCCAAACAGCTGGTGGTGGTGGCCGGAGGACCCGGAGAGGGTTCTGATCCGGCCGTCAGCCCGCTAGCGGACAGCCAGGACTTCAGGAAACCCATCTCCGGCGCTGCGGGGGTGGGTTCTTGCTGCCCTCCCCGGCAGGACTCGGGCCCACCATCGGGGAGACCATGCAACAGCCTTTCGACATTTCGGCCGATCTCGACACTCCGGTCTCGGCCTGGCTCAAGCTGACAGCATTCCGTCCGCGCTTTCTTCTGGAGAGCGTGGAAAGCGGCAATCGCCTCGGCAGATACTCGTTCATCGGTCTGGGCGACGCGCTCAGGGTGCGGCTTGGCGCCGACGGCCTGAACGTGGACGGAGATGTTGCACCCCGACCCACGACGTCTGCGGAGCTCCTGGATGGCTTGCGCAAGGCGCTGGCACTGGCTCCGGCTCTTGCCCCGGACGTGCCGGAACTGCCGTTTAAGGGCGGTCTTGTCGGCGCGGCGGGTTACGATCTCGTCCGGTATTTCGAGAAGCTCATCCGCCAGCCCGGTGGCTCGGTGCCGGAGGGCACATGGGTCGCGCCCGAGTCCTTGCTGGTTTTCGATCATCTGAGCCGGCGGGCAGCCTTGCTGCATGCGGGATCCGAAAGCGATCGCCAGGCGCTCAGGCGCGAGGTGATCCGTGCCTTGTCCGGGGGTGTGCCCTTCATGCCGGCGGGCGATTTCTCCGACCCGGTCCCGAGCATGACCCGCGAAGCCTTTCTCGAAGCCGTGGATGCGGCGAAGGAAAACATCGCCGCCGGCGACGTCTATCAGCTGGTCCTGTCGATCGCGTTCTCGGGCCGTTGCCGGGTTCCGCCCTTCCAGGTCTACCGGGCGCTTCGACTGCTCAATCCGAGTCCCTACATGTACTTCATCGAGCTGGACGGGCTTGCCGTGGCCGGGAGTTCGCCGGAGGCCCTGGTGCGCCTGAACGGCCGCGACGCGGCCCTTCGGCCTATCGCCGGGACCCGGCCCCGCGGCCGGACCGACGCAGCCGATCTTCGCCACGAGCAGGAACTGCTCGACGACCCCAAGGAGGCTGCCGAGCATGTGATGCTGGTGGATCTCGCGCGAAACGACCTCGGCCGTGTCGGTGTTCCGGGGACCATTCGCGTCAACCCGAGCCGTTCCATCGAGCGCTACAGTCATGTCATGCACCTGGTCAGCGGGGTGACCGGAGAACTCGAAGCCGGCCGCGATGCCTTCGACCTGTTTGCCGCGGCTTTTCCCGCCGGAACCCTGGTGGGCGCGCCCAAGGTTCGCGCCATGGAGCTCATCGATACCTATGAGCCCTGTCCCCGGGAGCTGTATGCGGGGACGGTCGGATACTTCGACAAGGGGGGGAATATGGACCAGGCCATTGCCATACGGACCATCGTGTTTTCCGACGGCGAATACCGCTACCAGGCCGGGGCGGGAATCGTCGCGGACAGCGTGCCCGAAAACGAGTTCAACGAAGTGATGGCCAAGAGCGCGATCTTGCGCCGGGCCCTCGAGATGGCCCGGGAGGGGCTGTAGCCGTGCGCGTGCTGATGATCGACAACTACGATTCCTTCACCTACAACCTCGTTCAGGCTTTCCGCGAGCTCGGCGCCGAACTGCTCGTCCACCGCAACGACGCCTTGACGGTGGAAGAAGCCGCCAGCCTCGATATCACTCACCTCGTGATTTCCCCCGGGCCCGGTCGTCCGGAGGCGGCGGGCATCTCGGTCCCGCTGATCCGGGCCATGGCGGGTCGTGTGCCGATCTTCGGCGTGTGTCTTGGCCACCAGTCCATTGCCGAAGCGTTCGGCGGCAGTATTCATCGTGCTCCGGAGCTGATGCACGGCAAGAGTTCCCTGGTCGAACATGACGGCGCGGGAGTTTTCTCCGGCCTGTCCGGCCCGCTGGAAGTCGGCCGCTATCATTCGCTGGTGGCCGGCGCGGGCGACCTGCCCGCGTGCCTGTACGTCACCGCCCGTACGGATGACGGCATCATCATGGGGGTCCGCCACGAGACCCTTCCCGTGGAGGGCGTGCAATTCCATCCGGAGAGCGTACTGACCCCGGAAGGCCCTCGGATCATGGCCAATTTCCTGTCCGGGGCGAGCGCCCCGGGCCGCGCCGTCGCCGCCGCGGACCCTTCCGGCGACACAACGGCCTCGCCGGAGGCGGCTCATGCCCGCTCTGAATGAACTGCTGGATTCCCTGCTGACCGGCCGGGACATGGACGAGGCGACCGCCGCCGGGCTGGTCCGCGAGCTGGCGTCGGGGGAGGTCGAACCCGTGCTGGCAGGTGCCCTGCTGGCCGCGCTGCGGGCGAAGGGCGAAACCCCCGGGGAGATTCGCGGCCTTGCCGACGGCATGCGGGGCCTCGCCGTGGATCCCGGGATTTCCCCGGACCTGGGAGCTGTGGACGTGGTCGGCACCGGGGGCGACGGATCGGGCAGTCTGAATCTCTCCACCGGAACGGCTTTGCTGGCCGCTGCCTGCGGGGTTCCGGTGGTGAAGCACGGCAACCGGTCCGTTTCCAGCCGGTCGGGAAGCGCGGATGTGCTCGAAGCCCTCGGCGTGTCGCTGCCGGCCGGCGCCGATGAGGCGGCCGCATTGCTCGAGCGCAGCGGGTTCACCTTTCTTTTCGCCCCGTATTTTCATCCGGCGATGAAGGCCGTAGTCCCCGTTCGCCGCGCAATGGGCGTGCGCACCGCATTCAATATTCTTGGCCCCCTGACCAACCCGGCTTCGCCACCGTTCCTGCTGCTGGGGGCGTTCAGTCCGGACATGGCGGAGCTGATGGCCCGGGCCGTGGCCGGGAGCGACGTTCAACGGGCCTGGGTGATCCACGGGGCTCCCGGATGGGACGAAGCAACGCCGGTGGGTGAGTTTCTGGTCTTTGAAGCGCAGGGCGGCGAGGTGATCCGGCGGATACGCGACCCGGAAGAAATGGGTGTGCCCCGGTGTACGGCAGAGGACCTGGCCGGAGGCGATGCCGGGGAAAATGCGGCGCGCCTCGCCGCTGTTCTGGAGGGCCGTGAGCATGGCCCGCACCGGGATGCGCTTGTCCTCGGCGCGGCCCTTGTTCTGGAACTCACTGGCCGGAGCGAGGGCGGGCGTCCTGCGGCTGCTGCCGCGGCCGCCGCGATCGACGACGGCCGCGGGGCGGCCCTGCTGGAACGTCTCAAGGGCGGCGGATGACGGACTTTCTCACTTCGATGGCGGCGGCATCTCGCAGGCGCATGCAGGCGGCCCGGAGCCAGCGCCCGGAGGCAGAACTGGTCCGCCGCTGCACTGGCCTGGCCCCGCCCCCGGCCCTGGACTGGGACGGGTTCGGCATCATTGCCGAGGTGAAGCGCGCCTCGCCCTCGGCGGGTCCCCTGGCCGCCGGCGCCAATGCGCTGGAACAGGCGCACGCCTACCTGGCGGGTGGCGCATCCGCGATCTCGGTGCTGACGGAACCGGACCGTTTCGGCGGCTCCCTCACCGATCTCTCTGAGGTGTCCGCCGGGCTCGGCAGCACGTCGGTGCCGGCCATGCGCAAGGATTTTCTGGTGGATCCCTACCAGGTGCTCGAAGCCAGGGAAGCAGGCGCGGGCGGGGTGCTCGTGATCGTCGCAATGCTGGACGATCCCAATGTGCTCGAGCTGGTGAGATGTGCGGGTGAGCAAGGCCTGTTCGTGCTCATGGAAGCCTTCGACGAATCCGACCTCGAACGGGCCGCTGGCCTCGCCGAGGGCCTGCCGGGACAGGTCCTGATGGGCTTGAACAGCCGGGATCTCCGGACCCTGGCGGTCGACCCCGAGCGGCTGAAGCGCCTTGCGCCGAAGTTTCCCGCCGGCTGGCCGCGGGTGGCCGAGAGCGGCCTTGCCGGGCCGGACGATGCCGCCGCCGCGGCTCGCCTCGGGTACGACCTCGCGCTGGTTGGCAGCGCGCTCATGCAAAGCCGTGAGCCCGGGACGCTGCTTGCGGACATGCTGAATGCAGGCCGGCAGGCAGCGTGCGAATGAGCCTCTTCGTAAAGATCTGTGGTCTGACCACGGCTGAGGGCGTGGCAGCGGCCGTGGCCGCCGGCGCCGACGCTGTCGGGTTCGTGTTTGTGCCATCGCCGCGGCAGGTGGAGGTCGGGCAGGCGCTGGATCTGGCCAGGGATCTGCCAGCGACCGTACTGCGGGTCGCGGTGATGCGCCATCCCTCGCACGCCCTTGCCGAAGCCGTGCGCCGCGACTTTCGTCCGGACTGGGTACAGACCGACCTGGGCGACATCGATTCCCTGCCCGGCGGGCCGGGCGCGGTCGTCCCGGTACTCAGGGCCGGGGAGGACCTGCCGGAGCCTTTGCCATCGCGGCTGTTGTTCGAGGGGCCGGTGAGCGGATCCGGGCAGGTCGCCGACTGGGCGGAAGCCGCCGTTCTCGCACAACGAACCGAGGTCCTGCTCGCCGGAGGACTGTCTCCGGCCAACGTGGCCTCGGCGGTGGATCGGGTCCGTCCCTGGGGCGTTGACGTCAGTTCCGGGGTCGAGGCCAGTCGCGGGATAAAGGATCCGGCAAAAATTCATGCCTTCATCGCGGCCGCGAGAGCCGCCGCGCGCAACCGAGGAAATCCGTATGAGTGCTGACCCCCTGTCCGTGAACGGTCCGGGTCTCGAAGACCTGCTGGCCGGCCGCCTGCCTGACGCGCGCGGGCGCTTTGGCCCGTTTGGCGGGCGCTATGTGCCCGAAACCCTGGTGCCGGCTCTCGATCGGCTCGAAGAGGGCGTCAGGCGTTATCTGCATGACGAGGGTTTCCGGGGCTGCCTGGCGGCCGAGCTGCGGGACTGGGTCGGCCGCGCCACGCCGCTGACCCCCGCGCCGGGGCTTGGCCGGGCCTGGGGAGCCGAGGTCTGGCTCAAGCGTGAGGACCTGGCGCATACCGGGGCCCACAAGATCAACAACGCCCTCGGACAGGCGATGCTGGCGAAGGCACTCGGCGCAAAGCGCATCGTGGCGGAAACCGGCGCCGGCCAGCATGGCGTGGCGTCGGCCGCGGCCTGCGCGCGGGTGGGGCTGCCCTGCGTTGTCTACATGGGCGCCATCGACTGCGAACGGCAGTCGCCCAACGTGGATCGAATGCGCCGCCTCGGCGCGGAGGTAGTGCCGGTAACCTCCGGTGACCAGACGCTGCGGGCGGCCATCGACGAGGCCCTGCGCGACTGGGTTTCCGACCCTGAGGGAACCTACTACTTGCTGGGTTCCGCGGTCGGACCCCATCCCTATCCTTACCTGGTGCGTGAATTTCACCGGGTGATCGGCGACGAAGCCCGCGAACAGATTCTCGAGCGGACCGGCGGGCTGCCGGACATGGTGGCCGCCTGTGTCGGCGGCGGGTCGAACGCCATCGGCCTTTTCCACGGCTTCCTTGGCGATCCCGAGGTTGCCATCCTCGGCTTCGAGGCGGGCGGACACGGCGCAAAGCTGGGCGACAACTCCGCCACGATCAATTTCGGCCGCCCCGGGGTTCTTCATGGCAGCTACTCGCTGCTGCTGCACGACGAACACGGTCAGGTCCAGGAAACCCATTCCGTCTCGGCCGGCCTCGACTATCCGGGCGTCGGTCCGGAACACGCCTTTCTCCACACGATCGGTCGGGTGAACTACGAGTGGATCTCCGATGCCGATGCCCTGTCGGCCCTGGACGAGTGCTGTTCGCTGGAAGGGATTCTGCCGGCACTGGAAACCGCCCACGCCTTCGCCGGAGCCCGGCGCTGGGCCGCGGCTCACCCCGGCGGCCGAATCCTGATCGGCCTGTCCGGCCGGGGCGATAAGGACATGCCGACGCTGGCCAAGTTTCCGCCGGCCGCGCGAGACGGAGAATCAGGATGAGTGCTCCGGCCCACGAGCGGATCGGCGCGGCCATTCGTGAAGCGAACGAATCCGGCCAGACCGCACTGGTGGCGTACCTCACTGCCGGATTTCCCTCCACGGAGGGCTTTGCCGACGATCTCCTCGCGATCGCCAGGAGTGCCGACGTCGTCGAAATCGGCGTGCCCTTTACCGACCCCATGGCCGACGGGCTCACCATCCAGAAGGCATCCCGGAGCGCTCTGGAGGCTGGCGTGACCCTGGCCTGGATACTCGACCAGGTGGCGGCGGTCCGCGATCGCCTGGAGGCGCCTGTCCTCTTGATGAGCTACCTCAACCCCTTGCTGGCCATGGGCTACGAGGGCCTGGCGGCGCGCGCGGGCCAGGCGGGTGTATCGGGTTTCATCGTGCCGGACCTGCCGCTGGAGGAGTGTGACGACCTCGATGCGGCCCTGTCGGCCCAGGGCCTGGCCCTCGTGCAGCTCGTCAGTCCGGTGACGCCGCCAGACCGCCTGGCGCGCGCCGCGGCACGCAGCCGCGGCTTCCTGTACGCCGTAACGGTGACCGGGATTACCGGCGGCGCCACTGGATCGGGCGGTGGTTTCCACGATTACCTCGCCCAGGCCCAGTCCGTTTCCCCGGTTCCGGTGTGCGCCGGTTTCGGCGTGCGCAGCGCCGAGCAGGTGGCGGATATCGGGCGGGTCGTGCCCGGCGTGGTCGTGGGATCCGCGCTGGTTGAGGCCCTCGAGCACGGCGAGGATCCGGCGGAGTTTCTTGCCGCCCTGCGACCCGAGGCGGCGGCGTGATCCGGGTTCCGGCGGCCGGAATGGCGATCCTGGCCCTTGCTGCTTCGGCGGGCGTCAGCGCGGCCGAGCCGGCCACCGGGCCGGTGATCGACGGTTTCGGCCCCGTCTACCCTGTTCCCGATGCGTCCATGGGAGCGCCGGAAGCCGGCGTGCTGCGGGGCCTCTTCGACGTAGCCGAAGCGCCGGGCGATCCGGCCACGCCGAATCCGCGGATTGCGAGCGTGGCGCGGTATCTGAACATGCACGCGCGCGCCGGTCTGTCGGCTGATCGAATGGCCGCGGCGCTGGTTCTGCACGGCGAGGCCAGTCGGGCCGTGCTCGACGACGAGGCCTACTGGGAGCGCTTTGATACGGTCAATCCGGACCGGAAGCTGCTGGAAGCCCTCGCGGCGTCCGGCGTTCCCATCTACCTTTGTGGACAGACGGCCGGATTCCGCGGGTATGCACCCGAGGATCTGGCCGACCCGGTGCAGGTGGCGCTCTCGGCGATGACCGCGGTCGTGCGTCTCCAGGACGAGGGCTACCGCCTGATTCCCTGATTTCGCCCGCTTTCGCAGGCAGGGGGGGCACGATACCCGTGCAACGGTTCTACGAGCGCCATGTGCTGCCCCGGTTGATCCATGCCACCTGTGGATCCCGCCCGATCGAGCGCCAGCGAGGCAAAGTCATCCCGGGCGCCAGCGGGCGCGTTCTGGAAATCGGTTTCGGTTCCGGCCACAACCTGTCCTGGTACGACCGGGGAGCCGTAAAGGAGCTGCTGGCGCTGGAGCCCTCCGAGGCGCTGCTCGCGATGGCGCGCCCGGCCCTGGCAGGCGCAGGTTTCCCGGTGACCGAGATTCCCTGCGGCGCGGAGTCGATACCCTTGCCCCGGGGGAGTGTGGATACCGTCGTGCTGACCTACACCCTGTGCTCCATCCCCGAGGTCAGGACGGCGCTGGAGGAAATGCGCCGCGTACTCAAGCCGGGCGGGCGGCTGGTTTTCGTTGAACACGGTGCGGCGCCCGATGCGGGCGTGCGCCGCTGGCAGGGCCGCCTCAATCCGCTCTGGCGGCGGGTATCGGGCGGATGCCGGCTAACTCTCGATCCGCCGCGCGAGATCGTGGCTGCGGGCTTCTCCATCGGATCCCTCGAGACCCTCTATCTGCCCGGCTGGAGGCCGGCGACGTTCAACTATTGGGGCTGGGCCCGGCCGGCCTGAGCGGGGACCGGGCCCGGCGAAGCCGAACCGGGTCAGCGCGGCACGTGTGAACCCCGTCACACCGGGGCTCCGGCAGACCCTCTAGGATGAATTTCCCGCGGAAGGATCCGCGTTTTAGCCCGTTTCGAGGGCGAGGGCCATGCTCCAGGCCGCGCGCAAGCCCGTACAGCACCGTCCGCCAGCCGGCGGCTTCGTCTCTTGCTGTGAACTGCCGCCCGTTGGCGCGGTCGGCTCCTAGGCACTCGTTTACCCTTGTTTACGATACGCAGCAGAGTGGCGCGGCGCATCTTCCTCCTCTTCGCGCTCTCGGCGGTCATCCCGGTCCTGGTCAGCGCGGGCCTTTCCGCCTGGCGCATGAAGAACAGCCTCCTGGATCATGCCGGCCTCGAGCTGGATGTGCTGAGCCGCAATACCGGGTCGGCAACGCTGGAGCGTCTCGAAATTCTTGCTGAACGACTGGAGACCGACGGCGCCGGGGCCGATACGTTTCGGTTCGACGCCGTTACCCGCTCCGGCAATCTCGGCCGCCTGCTCGGCGGAGCCCGCGTTCGCGATCCTGCGACCGCGGCAAGGCACCTGCGGGATGGCCGAATGCTCCTCGTCACGGGGCCCGGCGAGGCCGTGCATTTCGTGCGCCTGGCGGGCGATGGCAGATACGAGAAAGCCACCGTCAAGGGCGAGTACCTCTGGCAGTCCGCCGAGACCTTGCCGGATGGCACCGGTCTGTGTGTCTCCGATCCGGCCGGCGAACTCCTCTACTGTTCGGAGCGCCTGTCGAGCGAACAACTGTGGGCTCTTACGACCCGGGGTCCGGGCTCCGACTCGGCGGGTGGCAACGCGAACCTGGATGGTGCAGAGGCCATTGCGGGCCGCTGGCAGGGCGATCTCGCGTCCTTTTCCGCGCCGGCATGGACATTCACAACCTATCGGCCCCGGCGGCTGATCCTCGAGAGCGGGCTCGGCCTGGAGCTCAGCCCCCTGCTGGCGCCGCTGATCATTGCGGTCGTACTTCTGCTGACCTTCGCCCAGATCCGCAAGACGGTGGATCCCCTCGGGGAGCTCCTGGACGCAACCGGGCGCATGGCCTCGGGTGACTTCGGACGGCGGGTGAGCGTCCGCAGCCGCGACGAGTTCGAGCAGCTCGGCACGTCTTTCAACACGATGGCCGAACGCCTCGGCCGTCAGTTCGCCGCGCTGAAAACCCTGTCCGAGTTCGATCGCCTGATTCTGACGACGCCCGAGACCGATTCACTGGTTCCCGCGGCGCTGGCGAGAATTCGAGAAGTCACGGACGCCGGCTGGCTGGCCATCGTGCTTCGCTCCGATCATCGCTGGCTGGCGTCGATCCAGGATGGCGAAACCCTGTCGAACGGCCTGCCCTGCGCCGTGAGCCGGCGTTTCGTTGCTCAGCTCGAGGAAACCCCGGCGGGTTGTCTCGAAGGGGATGCCCGACGGCTGCCGGATCCGCTCTCGGGGGTGGCCGCGCGGGCGGCGGCCCGCGGAACCTTTCTCATGCCGGTGGCTGAGCATGGCGTGGTCAAAGGTTTCATTGCCGTGGAGCAGCCGGAACACGGGTGGCGCGAGCGTCTCGATGCGGTCCGGAGTTTTGCCGACCGGCTTGCGGTTGCCCTGGTTACGGTGGAGCGCGAGCGGCGGCTGTTTCAGCAGGCCCACTTCGACCCCCTGACCTCGCTGCCCAACCGGGTATTGTTCCGGCAACGCCTGGAGACGGAGGTGGCCCGGGCGCAGAGAGACGGCTTCGGCGGAGCTGTCCTGTATGCGGATTTGGATGATTTCAAGAAGATCAACGACACCGTTGGCCACGCCGCCGGTGATTACCTCCTGAGGCAGGTAGCCGAGCGGCTGGTACGGACCGTTCGCGAGGACTTGGACACAGTGGGCCGGCTGGGCGGCGACGAATTCACCGTGCTGCTGCCCGGGCTGGTGACGGACCCGGAGCTCGATGATGTTGCCGAACGAGTCCAGGCGGCACTGGGACGGCCTTATTCGATCAACGGCGAGGAGGCCTCCATCGCGGTCAGCATCGGCATCGCCAGGTATCCCCAGGACGGGGCAAGCGCCGAAGAGGTTCTGCACAATGCTGATTCGGCCATGTACCGGTCCAAGGATGGCCACGATACCGGGTATGCACTTTATCGACGGCCGACCGATCCGGCTGCCCGGGACCGAATACGGCTGTCCGCCGACCTGTCGGAGGCGATCTCCAGGAGCGAGCTGGAGCTTCACTATCAGCCCCAGGTGAATGCGAAGAGCGGCCAGATCGTCGGCGCCGAAGCACTGCTGCGCTGGCGCCATCCGGAGCGGGGCCTGCTCGGTCCGAACCAGTTCATTCCACTGGCCGAGGAGAGTGGCCTGATTCTCGACCTGGGCGGCTGGGTGCTCGCAGAGGCCTGTCGGACCCTGGGTTCCTGGAGGGAGCGCGGCCTGGAGCTGCGCCGGGTCAGTATCAACATCGCGCCGCGTCAGTTCTGCCATGAGCGCTTTCCACGCGACGTGCAGCGTCAGCTTCTGCGTTACAACCTGCCGGCGGACAGCCTCGAGCTGGAGATCACCGAGAGCCTTCTCGGCGCGCCCGGGGCGACCGCTCATGACGCCCTCGGAAAGCTCGCCAGCCTTGGTGTACGCCTCGTCATCGACGACTTCGGGACCGGCTACGCCGGCCTGGGCCTGTTGCGATGTTTGCCGATTCACGCCATGAAAGTGGACCGCAGCTTTGTTCACGGCGTGCCCGAGAACAAGGAAGCCGTGACCGGGGCCGACGCCATCGTCGCGGTCGCGCGGGCCATGCAGAAGGAACTGGTGGTCGAGGGCGTGGAGACAGCGGAGCAGCTGGCCTTCTTCAGGGCGAGGGATTGCGAGGTCTTTCAGGGCTACCTGTTCAGCCGGCCGCTGACTCTGGCGGAGCTCGAAGCGGCGCTGGCAGAGCCCGAACGCTTTGCGGTTGCCTAGGTGCCGCTAGCGGCGTGTTCGTCCGCCAAAGCCCAGCAGCAGGCCTCCTGCCACGACCCCGAGCCAGCCGGCCCACGCCGGACCCGCAGCCAGCCCCAGCCAGAGAACGCCCGCGATCAGGGCAGAGGCTCCGCCCCACAGGCTGCGCTGACGGGCGCCGTCGGCCTCCATCGCTGCCGCCAGGCGGGCGGCATCGGGATTGCGGGCGGTCAGTTCCAGCCGCCCTTCAGCGGCACGCTCCAGTAGCCCGTGCACGATTTGCGGCGCCTGTTGCAGGGATTCGCCCACTTCGGGCAGCTGTTGACGGAGCCGGTCCAGTACTGCCCGGCCGCTGACACGTGCGCGCATCCATTCCTCGAGAATGGGTTTCGCGGTTTCCCATAGATCCAGGTCGGGATACAGCTGGCGGCCCAGGCCCTCGACGTTGAGCAGGGTTTTCTGCAGCAGTATCAGCTGTGGCTGCACCTCCATGTCGAAGCGACGTGCGGCCGAGAACAGCCGCACGAGGAACTGCCCGAAGGAAATGTCTTTCAGCGGCCGGTTGAAGATCGGCTCGCACACCGTTCGGAACGCCCCTTCGAGCTGGTCGGTGCGAGTGTCCGCGGGGACCCAGCCCGAGTCGATATGCAGGCGCGCGATCCGGTGATAGTCCCGATTGAAAAACGCCATGAAGTTTTCGGCGAGGTATTGCTGGTCGCGAGGATCCAGTGTGCCGACAATCCCGAAGTCCACCGCCATGTAGCGGGGCGTCCGTGGATTGGTCGTGTCCACGAAGATGTTGCCGGGATGCATGTCGGCATGAAAAAAATTGTGCCGGAAAACCTGCGTGAAGAAGATCTCGACGCCCATGGCGGCCAGGACGGACAGGTCGGTGCCGGCGGCTTCCAGGGTGCGTATCTGGCCGATGTTGATTCCCTCGATCCGTTCCATGACCAGCGCGCCGGGCCGGCTGAGGTCCCAGTCCACCTCCGGCACGTAGAGCAGGGGTGAGCCCTCGAAATTGCGCCGGAGCTGGGAGGCGTTCGCGGCCTCGCGCATGAGGTCCAGTTCGTCGGCGAGGGTCCGGTCGAACTCGGCCACGACTTCGAGAGGACGGAGCCGCCGGGCTTCGGGCCAGTAGCGTTCCGCCAGACCGGCCAGCGTATACAGGACGCGGACATCCCTGCGGATGTCTTCACGCACGCCGGGCCGGAGCAGCTTCACGATGACCTTGCGTCCGTTCCGCGTGGTTGCTGCGTGCACCTGCGCAATGGAGGCGGCCGCCATGGGCGCTTCGTCGAACTCCGCGAACACCTGTTCGACCGGCCTGCCGTACGCCGCCGCGGCGATTTCCAGGGCCTGATCCCCGGGGAACGGCGGAACCTGGTCCTGGAGCGTGGCCAGCTCGTCAGCGATGTCCTCCGGGAGCAGGTCACGCCGGGTGGACAGGGTCTGGCCGAACTTTACGAAAATGGGCCCCAGGTCGATCAACGCCTGGCGGACGCGCTGGGCTACAGGCTGGCTCCCGGCCTGCGGTCCGCGCCGGAAGGGAAGCCATCGCGTCACCCGCCGAATCGGCCGGTACAGGTGAGTCGCCTCGACCAGGTCATCGAGGCCGTGATGGATGAGGACTCGCTGGATCTCGAGAGCCCGCCGCGCCTGGGCCAGTGGGATCATTCCGTGTCCTTCTCAAGACGGCGCAGGCGAGCCGCCAGGCGATCCGTATCCGCCGTCAGTGTGTCCACCCCGTCGAGGAACTCGTCCATTTCCCACCGCGTGGGTAAGGACTGCTGCTCCTCCTTGAGATAGTCCGCCAGGTCCGTGCCCAGCCGCTGGCCGGTATTCCCCATCCAGTCGCCCAGCCCCCGCAGGGTCTGCGAAATTCGCCGGGCCGCCACGTCACCGGTGATTCGGGCAAGCTCTTCCTCCCAGTCGGGCAGCGCGACGTCCAGCAGGTCCCGGAAGTCACGCGCGACCAGTGGATCGCCGACCAGCTTGAGGCCGGCAGCCGATGCCGGTTCTCCAAGAATCGCCAGCCGCGCCAGCTCCAGCGGCGATCCTTCGAGGATGACATCCGCCTCGCCCTCTCCGGATACGGCGAGACGGCCCTCGGCGCACGCGAAACGCACGTTCAGCGGGAGGCCGCGAAGACGCACCGCAAAGCTCCGGCCTTCGAGCTCCCGGCAACGGTTCCGGGCATCGCTGGAGCCGGCAACGCCCCGGTCCAGCAGGCCCTGGAGCGGCTGGAAAAGATCCGGGCCGGCCACCGCTCAGTACCGGTAGCCGCGGTGAAGGGCGACGATGCCGCCGGTCAGGTTGTGGTACCGGCATCCTTCCAGCCCGGCGGTTTCCATCATCGACTTCAAGGTCTCCTGGTCCGGGTGCATCCGGATGGATTCCGCGAGGTAACGATAGCTTTCGGCATCACCGGCCACCCAGCTGCCCAGGGTCGGGAGGATCTTGAAGGAGTACAGGTCATAAACGGGCTTGAGGCCCGGGGCCACCGGCCGGGAAAACTCGAGCACGAGGACCTGGCCGCCGGGCCGCAGGACGCGCTTCATCTCTGCAAGGGCCAGGTCCTTGCGGGTCACGTTGCGCAGGCCGAAGGCGATGGTTACGACGTCAAAGCTGGCATCCGGGAACGGCAGCTGCTCGGCATTGGCAAGCGCATAGGCCACCTGGCCGGTGAGGCCCTGGTCATCCAGGCGCGCGCGGCCCGTCCGGACCATGGACTCGTTGATGTCTGCGAGAACGACGCGTCCGCCGGGGGCGACCCGTGGCGCCATCGCGGCAGCCAGATCGCCGGTCCCGCCCGCCAGGTCGAGGACATCATGACCGGGGCGCAGCGCCGCCTGCTCGACCGTGAAACGCTTCCAGAGACGGTGAATGCCTCCGGACATCAGGTCGTTCATCAGGTCATAGCGGGTCGCCACCGAGTCGAAAACGCTGCGTACCCGGCGCTCTTTCTCGGCCACGGGCACCGACTGGTAGCCGAAATGCGTCTGGTCGTCCTTGTCTTCCGGCTGGCTCAACCGGGATCGCTCCCCGCCGGCTCTTTCCGCTGATACCCGGCGGACTCCAGCTTCGCCAGGTAGTCGGACCAGTTTGCGTCCCGGTTGTCTCCCAGCTCCTTGAGATAGGACCAGGAAAAGAGCCCGGAGTCGTGGCCGTCGTCAAAGGTCAGCCGCACGGCGTAGTGGCCTACGGGATCGACGGCACGGATACCCACGGACTCCTTTCCGACAACGAGTACCGCCTGGTTCGGGCCGTGCCCGCGCACTTCCGCCGACGGCGAGAAAACGCGCAGATACTCACAGGGCAGCTCGTAGTTCGTTCCGTCCGGATAGGTCACCTCCAGCATTCGGGACTTCTTGCGAAGCCGGATTTCCGTCGGTGCGGGAACGTTTTCATCCATCTTGGACGGGTCCTGTTCGGGGATTGAATGAGCGGATTGTAAACGCAGCATGGGCTGCCTGCCGTTCCCCGGGGCCAGACGGGCAGTAGAAAGCCGCCGCGCCTAGAGAATATAGCGCGACAGATCTTCGTCGCGGGCCAGCTCCGTGAGGTGCTGGTCCACGTAGGCGGCGTCGACGACCACCCGGTCGCCGTTCCGGTCCGCGGCGTCGAAAGACACTTTGTTCAGAAGGCGTTCCATCACCGTGTGCAGCCTGCGCGCGCCGATGTTCTCCGAGCGTTCGTTGACTTGGAAAGCGACCTGGGCGAGACGTTCCAGACCGTCGTCGAGAAACTCCAGCTGGACGCCTTCGGTGCCCAGCAGGGCCTCGTACTGCTGACACAGCGAGGCGTCGGGTTCGCGAAGAATGCGCACGAAGTCGCCGGCGGTGAGCGACGCAAGTTCGACCCGGATCGGAAACCGTCCCTGCAGTTCCGGTATGAGGTCCTGGGGGCTTGCCACGTGAAAGGCGCCCGAGGCAATGAAGAGAATGTGGTCGGTGCTGATCATCCCGTACTTCGTATTCACGGTGCAGCCCTCGACCAGCGGCAGCAGGTCACGCTGCACACCCTCCCGGGAGACGTCGGCGCCGCCCGCATCGGCGCGCCGGGCGACCTTGTCGATTTCGTCGATGAACACGATGCCGTTTTGCTCGACATTACGCAGCGCGGCAGCCTTGAGTTCCTCTTCGTCCACCATTCGGGCCGCTTCTTCCTCGGTGAGGAGCTTCATGGCCTCGGGGATTTTCAGCTTGCGTCGCCGGGACCGGTTGCCGCCCATGTTGCGGAACATGCTTTGCAGCTGCTGGGTCATTTCCTCCATGCCCGGCGGCGCCATGATCTCCACCCCCATCTGCATGGCCTCGATGTCGATCTCGATTTCGCGTTCGTCCAGTTCCCCTTCCCTGAGCATCTTGCGGAATTTCTGGCGTGTCCCGTCGGCCCTGTTCGCGTCCGCGTCCCCGTTGCCCGTGCCGGGCAGGAGCGCATCGAGGACCCGGTCTTCCGCCGCGTCCATGGCGCGGTGACGAACCTTGTCCATTTCCAGCTCGCGGGTCAGTTTGACCGCCTCATCCACGAGATCCCGAATGATGCTGTCGACCTCGCGGCCCACATAGCCGACTTCCGTGAATTTTGTTGCCTCGACCTTGATGAACGGCGCCTGGGCCAGGCGTGCGAGACGCCGGGCGATCTCCGTCTTTCCCACGCCCGTGGGGCCGATCATCAGGATATTCTTCGGCGTGATCTCGGTGCGCAGCGGTTCTTCGACCTGGGTTCGGCGCCACCGGTCCCTCAGGGCGATGGCCACGGATCGCTTGGCCTCGTCCTGGCCGATGATGTGCTTGTCGAGTTCCTCGACGATTTCGCGGGGTGTCATCTGGGACATGGGAGCTCCAGCAAAACGGTGTTCCGGAAAAGCCACGGCCGGGCCAGGCCCGGCCGCTGCCTGGCGGCTACGCGGTGGCGAGGGTCTCGATCACCAGGTTGTGGTTCGTGTAGACGCAGATGTCCGCGGCCACGTCGAGCGCCTTGCGGACAATTTCTTCGGCGTCCAGATCCGTGTTGTCCATCAGGGCCCTGGCCGCCGCCTGGGCGTAGGGTCCACCGGAGCCAACGGCCATGAGGTCATCCTCCGGCTCGATGACATCTCCGTTACCGGAGATGACGAAGGATTTCTCGGTGTCCGCCACGCACAACAGGGCTTCCAGGCGCCGGAGCATGCGGTCGGTGCGCCAGTCCTTGGCCAGCTCGATCGCCGCCCGGGTCAGGTTGCCGTACTGCTGCAGCTTGCTTTCGAAGCGCTCGAACAGCGTAAACGCGTCAGCCGTACCGCCGGCGAATCCGGCCAGCACCTTGCCGTCGTAGAGTGTCCGGACCTTCCGGGCATTGCCCTTCATGACCGTGTTTCCGAGGCTGACCTGGCCATCGCCTCCAACGGCCACCACCCCGCCGCGGCGGACCGAGACGATCGTGGTCCCGCGCATTTGCTGCATTCCTGACTCCTGGATCAGGCTGAATCTGGCCCCGAACCGCTAGCGACGCCGGCGGGCCCGGGGATGAGCCTGATCATAGATGCGGGCGAGGTGCTGGAAATCAAGATGCGTGTAGATCTGTGTCGTGCCAATGTCCGCGTGGCCGAGCAGCTCCTGCACGGCGCGCAGATCTCCGCTGGATTCCAGCAGGTGGGTCGCAAAGCTGTGCCGGAAGGTATGCGGGGATACCTGGCCCGGCATGCCGGCGCGTTTTGACCAGTACTCGACCCGGGCCTGCACCGAGCGCCGGCTGATGGGCTTGCCCCGCCGGCTGAGGAAGAGCTGGTTGTTCTCCTCCTTCAGAAACTGGGCACGGACCTTGAGCCATTCCCGGATCGCCTCCCTGGCATGAGCCCCGACTGGCACGACGCGGGTTTTTGCACCCTTGCCCGTCACCCGGACGCTGGAATCCCCGAGATCCACGTCCCCTGTCTGCAGGGACACCAGCTCGGCCAGCCGCAAACCCGAGGAGTACAGCAATTCCATCATCGCCCGGTCCCGGCATGCCAGGGGGTGATCGTCACCGAGCTGAAGAAGATGTCCCATCTGATCTGCATCCATCGTGCCCGGAAGCCGGCGGGGCGCTTTGGGTGCGCTGACCTGGGTGGCGGGATTGGAGTCCACGACGTCTTCGCGGATCAGGTAGTTGAACAGTCCCCGTACTGCGGAGAGCCGGCGCTGAATGCTGCGCGCCGCCAGCCCCTTGCGATGCTGGCGGGCGGCGAAGGCACGGATGTGCTGGGCGTCGACATCGGCCCAGCTGCCCACGTCGTCGGCACACAGAAAGCTGTAGAGGGCCTCGATGTCCCGGTGATAATTCTTTTCGGTGTGCGGAGACAGGCGGCGTTCGTAGCGCAAATGGCCCAGGTAGCGCTCGATCCAGACGCGGTCTGGCCCAGTGTCGCTCATCAGCGGCCGCCGTTCTCCCGAGCCTCGGATCCGTGAAGCGCCGCTGTCGCAAGATCGCCGATGCGGCCGAGGAATTCCGTGCTCATGGTGGGGTTGAAACGCTCGGCGTCCCGGCTGCCGATGGCCAGCATCCCGGTGGCGCAGCGGGGTCCCAGGGGGACCAGGGCAACGGATGCGATCAATGCGCCGTCCCCGGGGAACAGGAACTCCTTCTGCGCATCCCGGACCCGGCCACAGCGCGGTATGCCGCCCTCGACGAACGTGGCAAAACTCTTCAGCGACGGGCTGCTCCGGTTCAAGCGCCGGAGGAAGCGGGTGTCGGGCTCCTGGATGATGGCCGAACTCTCGTGGAAGAGGACGACCACGGTCTGGTTGGCCCCGAAGTCCTCCCGCAGGCAGGATTCCAGGACCTCGAGGGCCTCGCGGCTGCTCCCGGCTTCCAGCAGGCGAGTGGCGAGGCGATGAATCTTCTGGGCGAGCGCCTCGTTGGAGCGGGCCACAGCGACGAGCTGGCGGAGCCGGTCCTCCAGCTCTCGATTCTTCTGACGCAGGACCGATACCTGCCGCTCCACGAGCGAGATCGTTTCACCACCGGCGCTGTGGGGAAGCACGAGACCCTCGATCAGCCGGGGATGCCGCTCGAAAAAATCCGGGTGGGCCTCAAGGTGGTCGACCACCGTCTTTTCGTCCAGCTCCTGGCCGCCCTCGTGCTCCGTATTGCTGATGCTCATGTCTCGATCCGTCCCTCGAATACCATCCTGGCGTCTCCCTGCATCCAGAGCGGCTGCCCGGGGCCGGTCCAGCGTATCACCAAATCGCCGCCCGGGAGCGTCATGGTGATCGATTCATTGCTGCGGCCACCGCGGATCAGCACAGCCGCGGCGGCACAGGCGCCGGTACCGCACGCACGGGTTTCCCTTACGCCTCGCTCGAATACCCTCAGCCGCGCCTGGTCCCGTCCCATCACCTGGACGAATCCCGCGTTGACGCCTTCGGGAAATGCCGGGTGGGGGTTGAGGGCCTGGCCGAGACGGTCCACGGGAGCATGGTCGATGTCTCCTACCTCGATCACCGCATGGGGATTGCCCATCGATACCGGCGACACGATCACCGATCCCTCCGTGGTATTGACCCGGTACGGAGGCCCTTCCCCTTCCGCCAGGAACGGCAGAGCCTCAACGCGGAAATCCGGCTCGCCCATGCAGACCGCTACGCTGCCGTCCGCCTCCATCCGGGCTTCGTGGTCGCCGGCCGGGCTCTCCAGCACGAGGCTGCGGCGGTCGGCTGACGAGCGGCCCGCGGTCAGCAGCGCGACGCAGCGGGCGCCGTTGCCGCACTGGCCGACCTCGGAGCCATCGGCGTTGAACACGCGATAGGCCACGTCGGCCCCGGATGATTGCGGTTCATCCAGCAGCAACAGCTGGTCGAAGCCGATGCCAGTACGCCGCGACGCCCAGCGCCGCAGCGTTGCGGGATCCGGATCGAAGGCTTGATCCCGCTGGTCCACCACGACGAAGTCGTTGCCCAGGCCCTGCATCTTCCAGAATCGGACTGAACGGCCAGGCTGGGGGGGCATGGAAGGGCTCCAGGGTTTCATGCGCAAGGACGCGTCATTATAGTGAGCGCGCCACATCGGAGGCACGACCGGATGAAATACCAGGACCTGCGAGACTTCCTGCGCATTCTGGAAGAGCGCGGCGAGTGCAAGCGGATTGCGAGCCCGGTCAGCCCGGAGCTCGAGATGACCGAGATCTGCGACCGCACCTTGCGCCGCGCCGGCCCCGCCCTGTTGTTCGAAAACCCGGTGGGCCACGAAATCCCGGTGCTGGCCAACCTGTTCGGCACGCCCGAACGGGTTGCTTTCGGCATGGGGGCGGATTCGGTCGAGGCCCTGCGGGACATTGGCCGGCTCCTGGCGTTCCTCAAGGAGCCGGACCCTCCGAAGGGCATGCGAGACGCCTGGCAGAAGCTGCCGATCTTCCGCCAGGTGATGAACATGGCGCCGCGAACCGTGCGCAGCGCGCCCTGCCAGGGCAACCAGGCGGAAGGGCCGGACGTGGATCTCGGCATGCTCCCGGTACAGACCTGCTGGCCGGGGGATGCGGGTCCGCTGATCACCTGGGGACTGGTCGTTACCCGGGGCCCCGAACGGGCGAGACAGAATATGGGCATCTACCGCCAGCAGGTCATCGGGAAGAACCGCCTGATCATGCGTTGGTTGTCCCACCGGGGCGGAGCGCTGGATTTCCAGGACTGGCAGAAGGCGCATCCTGGCGAGCCCTTTCCGATAGCCGTGGCCCTCGGCGCCGATCCGGCCACAATCCTCGCGGCAGTCACGCCGGTTCCCGACACCCTGTCGGAGTACGCGTTCGCCGGCCTGCTGCGCGGAGGGCGCACCGAACTCGTGAAGTGCGTGGGCTCCGACCTGGAGGTGCCGGCGAGCGCGGAGATCGTCCTGGAGGGCCACATAGCCGCCGGCGACACGGCACCGGAAGGACCCTTCGGTGACCATACCGGCTATTACAACGAGGTCGAGCATTTCCCCGTGTTTACGGTGGAACGGATGACCTGGCGGGACCATCCGATCTACCACAGTACCTACACCGGCCGGCCGCCAGATGAGCCGGCGATACTCGGGGTTGCTCTCAACGAAGTTTTTGTCCCGATTCTCCAGAAGCAGTACCCGGAGATCATCGATTTTTATCTGCCGCCCGAGGGCTGCTCCTACCGGATGGCTGTCGTAAGCATTCGCAAGCAGTACCCGGGGCATGCCAAACGGGTCATGTTCGGAGTCTGGTCGTTTCTGCGCCAGTTTATGTATACGAAGTTCGTGGTGGTCACCGACGACGACGTCGATGTGCGCAACTGGCAGGATGTGATCTGGGCAATGACGACCCGGATGGATCCGGCGCGGGACACAACCATCGTCGAACATACGCCAATCGACTATCTTGATTTCGCCTCGCCGGTTTCCGGGCTCGGATCGAAGATGGGCCTGGATGCGACGAGCAAGTGGCCGGGTGAAACCACCCGGGAGTGGGGAACGCCGATACGCATGTCCGAAGACGTCGTCGAGCGAATCGACGCGCTGTGGCCGGAGCTGGGTATCGACAAGGGTTAGGTAGGGACGCCGGGCCGCCCAGGGGCTGAGAACCGGCATGGACGTGGAGGTTTGGGAATGCGTCACATTATGGTGATGAACGCCAAGGGCGGCTGCGGCAAGAGCACGCTGGCCACCAACCTGGCGAGCTATTACGCGCTACAGGAAGTTCCCGTGGCGCTGGCGGATTTCGATCCGCAGCAGTCCGCCCTGGACTGGGCGGAAGATCGTCCGCCCGACGCGCCGGCCATCCCGGCGGTAGCAGCCTTCGAGGAAGGACTGCGTGCCGTTCCCCGGGGCACGGAGGTGCTCATCATCGACGCGCCGGCCCGGACTCATGGGCGGGAGCTCAACGAGCTGGTGCGCCGGGCCGAGACCATTCTCGTGCCGGTGCTGCCGTCGAAGATCGACATGCGGGCAACGACCCGATTCGTGGCGGAGCTGGCGGACCTCGGAAAGGTGGCGCGCCGCCAGGCGCGGATTGCCGTGGTTGCGAACCGGATCCGGGAGGGCACGATCATTTTCGATGAGCTGGATGCCGCGCTAAGGGGAATCGGCGTGCCCTATGTGGCAACCCTGCGGGAGGCCCAGAACTACATCCGCGCCTACTCTCGGGGGCTGGGTATTTTCGAGCTTCCCGAGTATCTGGCCTGGCCTGACTGGGAGCAGTGGGGCCCGCTGATCGAGTGGCTGGACAGCCCCCGCAGCCGACCCTGAGCAACGGCTAGTCCGGTGCGGCCAGGCTAGCCTCCAGGCCCGCCTCGAAACGCGGGTACAGCGGGCTGAAGCGGAGTTCTCCGAATAGCCGTGTGAGGTCGAGCTCCCGGGACTCGGTCAGGAAGCTGGCCATGGCGGGAGAGATCTGCTCCAGCAGCTGACTCATCGGGAGCTCCGGAGGCCGCGGCAGGCCGCAGGCATCGGCCACGGCCCCGAAGTAGGCGTTCATGTCACGGTGGTCGCCATCGCCCACGTTGAAAACCTCGCACTCGCCGTCGTAGCAGGCCGCCGCGAGGCAGATGCGAGCCAGGTCCTCCACGTGGATACGGTTGCCGGGCCCGCTGGCGCCGGGTTCGGGAACGGGCACGCCCTGGCGAATGCGGTCTACCGGGAGCCGGCCAGGTCCGTAAATCCCGGGAACCCGGAGAATGCGCACGGGCACGCCCGTGTCCGAACTCCATGTCCGGAACGCTGCCTCGGCCGCGGCCCGGCGCTTTGCCCGGGCACTCATCGGCCGGATCGGGGTGTCTTCGTTCACGCGAGCGCCGCCGCAATCGCCGTAAACGCCGGACGTGCTGACGTAAACGATGGAATGCGGCCGGTCCTGCAGACTTTCCAGGAAGGTTTGTGCCCGAGTGTCCTCGACGCCCGTTGCCGGTGGAGGCACCATATATACGAGGCTGCGGCCTGCGACATCAGCGGCGTCCGCGGATTTCGGCGGAACGTCCAGATCCAGGCGGCGACAGGCGGCCCCGAGGGCTGCGAGGGTGTCGGCCGCGGCTTTCGAGCGGACCAGCGCCGTAACGGTGAGGCCCGCGTCCCGGGCACGGAGGACCAGGCGCCGGCCGGTGTAGCCGCAGCCAACGACGGTCAGCCCGGCGGGCATCGATTCCGTTAGCATCCGGCGGTATACGGAAGGGAGTTCATGCGAGTTACTTTACAACCAGGCGGCGAGTCCTTCGAGACGAGGGATGACGAGAACGTGCTCGAGGCGGCGCTACGATCGGGGCTGAACATGCCCCATAGCTGCCGCGGCGGCAGCTGCATGTCATGCCGGGCGCGGATCATCGACGGCCAGGTAACATATCCGGGCGGTTTCCCGCCGGCGTTGACCGAAGACGAAGCCCGGCAGGGCCAGGCCCTGCTGTGTGTTGCCCGCCCGGTTTCGGATCTCGTGATCGAAGCGCGGCCGATGGAAACCCCGGCGGATGTGCGCATCCGCCGCTTGCCCTGCCGCGTGGAGCGAATGGAGCGCCTCGCCCCGGACGTCATGGCTGTCTATCTCAAGCTGCCTTCGGTCGAGCCTTTCATGTTCATGGCGGGCCAGTATGTAGATATCCTCCTGCGCGACGGCCGCCGCCGGAGCTTTTCCATTGCCAGCCCGCCCAGCGCCGGTTCTCCCCTGGAACTCCATGTTCGCCGGGTACCCGGCGGGCACTTCACGGCTTTCGTGTTCGACCAGCTCAAGGAACGCTCGTTACTGCGTCTCGAGGGTCCCCTGGGCGGGTTTTTCCTGCGAGAGGACGAGGCCGAGCCGATTGTCATGGTCGGTGGCGGTACCGGTCTGGCGCCGTTGAGCGCCATGCTCGAAGAGGGCCGGCACAAGGGCCTTGAACGACCGGTACATCTCTACTGGGGGGTCCGCTCGGAGGTGGATCTCTATGCGGCGCGGCGTATCGAACAATGGCAGTCCGGGCTGGCCGGTTTTCGCTATACGCCGGTTCTTTCGGAACCTGACCCGGACTGGACCGGGCGGACCGGCTGGGTGCATCAGGCAGTGATCGCGGACTATCCGGATATGTCCCGCCTCGCCGTCTACGCATCCGGGCCCCCGCCCATGATCTCGGCGATTCAGGCGCAGTTTCCCGTCCATGGTCTGCGTGCAGACCGACTGCATTTCGATTCCTTCGAATTCGCCGCCGATACGGCCGCGCTGGCCAGCGATGCCTGACTAGCCTGCCGGTCCCGTGAGTCGGGGAACGTCCGGTTCGGTAGCCAGGTCCAGGCCCAGGCGAAAGGCTTCAGAAGCCCCCATAGGCTCACCGATTTCCTCGAGCAGCCGGCCATACACCTGGTATGCCTCGGCATCCGGCCGCACCGCGAGGCTGGTTTCGAGATAGCTCCGGGCCTTGCCCCAGAGCTGATTGCGCATGCACAGGCGGGCGGCGGTGAGCAGCAGATCCGGGTCGTTCCCGTGTTTGAGAAGCCAGCGTTCGGCGCGTGCCAGGTGAGCCGCGGCGTCCGGCGGCGTGAGTTCGCCGTAGAGCCGGACGAGGCTGGAGTCCCATCGGCGCTCGATGTCCTTGCGGAGCATTTTCTCCAGCTGTTCGTTATCCAGCAGTGGCATCCCGGCCCGGACGTAGGCGGCGATGACGCGGGGATCCCGCTGCAGGTCGCGGACCACCGAGGTCCATGCCGAGCGCAGGGCATCGGCGTTGCCTGCGGCGGCCACCTGGGCGAGATAGGCGCACTCGGCGCGAATCGCCAGCTCGTTCAGGGCGGCGTCGTTCATGGCATGGTGCCGGCGAAGTTTCGGCACGAGACGTCGCAGACCCTCCCAGTCGCCGAGGGTTTCGCTGATCTCCGCGAGCCGGCACAGGCCGACGGGGTTTCCGGGATGCTCCGCCTCCAGCCGCCGCAGCGTGGCCAGCGCCCGCTCGTTCTCGCCGCTGCACATCTCCAGCTCGGCCTGGGTGAGCAGGACCGCCGCGGAAGCGTTCGGGTGTCGGCTCTCGGCGAGCCGCAGCCATTCGTCGCGGCGCTCGGCCTGGCCCTGGCAATCGGCCGCCCGAGCGGCACCGAGGTAATTGGCCAGCGGGCCCTCGCTGTCGCGGATCCCCCGGCCCAACAGTTTCTCTCCCTTCGCGTAATGCCCCTCGGCCAGCTGGATCAGGCCGCGGGTGGCATCCCGCTCCGCGCGCCGTGTCTTGTAGCGCCCGGCCGCCTTGCCCATGCGCCGGGGGGTCCGAAAAAGCCAAACCAGACCACGGACGGCCAGGTACAACAGGAGCAGGGCCAGGATCAGTCCGGGGACGGACATCTCGATGGCATGACCGTGGGTCTGAATCAGCACATAGCCCCGATCAACAATGAGAAACTGGGCGGCGACGGCACCCAGCGCAAGGGCAATCAGGGCCAGAGTCCCGAACTTCATAACCGGGTCGGTTCGGGCAGCGCCTGTACCGCCTGCACCGCCTCCTCCAGCTCGTCGGCCTCGGATTCGTCCGGGTCATCCGGGGACGGTTCACTGTCGTCCGGGCCGGTTTCCGGTTCGTCGGTGCCGCTCTCTATCTCGACCTCACCTTCGGATTCCGCATCCGTCTCGGTCTGCGGGGCAGCCGGTGCCGGGTCGGCGGTTCCATCGGTGTCACGCGTGTCGCCCGGGCCGGAGCCGCTGTCGATGGTGATCTCGCCCTCGGATTCCGCATCCGTCTCGGTCTGCGGGGCAGCCGGTGCCGGGTCGGCGGTTCCATCGTTGTCACGCGTGTCGCCCGGGCCGGAGTCGCTGTCGATGGTGATCTCGCCCTCGGATTCCGCATCCGTCTCGGTGGCTGCGGGGCAGCCGGTGCCGGGTCGGCGGTTCCATCGGTGTCACGCGTGTCGCCCGGGCCGGAGTCGCTGTCGATGGTGATCTCGCCCTCGGATTCCACCTCCGGTTCCGTGGCCTCGGCCTCCGCCGCTGGCGTCGAAGATGGCCCGGGCACTGGCGGCTTCACGACGCGAGGCGTATTTACGGTTTCAAGGGACCGAAGGGCCGCCAGGGACCCGCTGATGTCGGGGTAGCGGGTCTCCACGGATATCCCTTCGAGTTCACCGAGAATCTCGAGCATGCCCTGCACGCCAGGATCATCCTTGTTGAAATAGCGATCAAGGTTGCCCCGCGCGGCCCGCAAGGCCTCCCGGTAGCCGGTCGGATCCTCATTAAGGGCCGCCAGGCGAGCGGTTTTCAGGTCCAGTTCGAGGTTTCGGTAAAGAAAAAAGGCTTCCTCCGGGGCGAGGGTGGGCCGAATGTCTCCCTCCACGGCGCGCACCCGGAACATATCCGTGAAGAACGCCTTCACCTTGCCCACCATGCGGTCCCAGCCGGACGCCGCGGGTGCTCCGTCGTCTACCGGTCCGAAGGTCGAGCCCTCGGGTGCAAGGCTGCCGGCCAGGGTCAGAGTATCTACCCGCCCGGCCAGGCTGCCGAGACGCAGCGCAATACCCGCGGTATCGGCGCGCTCCGCGCTTTCCAATGCGTTGAGATCGTCTGCGATCTGGCTCCTGACGGGCTGCAGGCGGGGCTCGTCCAGGTCAGCGAGGTTGCGGTCCGCGGCCCTTAGCGCGGCGGCCGCAACGTCCGGTCGCCCGGTCAGTCCCACCTCCCTGACGGCGACCCGCAGCAGGTACTCGGTTTCCGCGAGGACGGGACCGTCGGATCTGGATGCGGGTGATTCGTCCGCTGCTACGGAGGCCAGTCGGGTCTCGAGATCCCGGTTCCGGGATTTCAGAGTGGAGACCTCCGTGCGAAGCGTGTCCGCGCGGCGGGTCGCGTCGCTGGCTTCCCGTTCGACGGTGGCCAGCCGGCTTTCAATATTCTTCAGGCCGGTATCGACCCGGTTGATACCCCCCTCCAGCCGGGCCGTCTCGGTGACACTGGCATTGTCCTGCCCCTGGCCGAGCCACCACATGAAGCCGCTGAGTCCCAGTGCGGCCAGGGCCAGCAGCAGGGCAACGGTTGCCAGGCCGCTGCCCCCGCGCTTGTCACTCTCGCGTTCCTGGGCGGGGTGGGTCTCGTCCGAACGCTCGATACCCGGATTCTCCGGATCTATGGGCGCTTGGTTCTCCGGTTCGTCGAGTGCCGGCTGTTTGTCCGGGCCGTGGTCTTCTTTTTGCATGGCGGCCTTCCCGGTTCGCTTCTGCCCGCCGTCCCACCACGCCGCCAGGGCGTCGGCGAGACTGGCATCGTCGGGGGCTGCGGCCAGCAATCGCTCCGCCCGGTGCCCCCCTTCTGCGGCCCGTTTTATCACACGCTCACTGGCAGTCACCAGCGAGGTGCCGGACAGCAACTGCTCGTGCTCAGAGCCTAGTAGATCCTGCAGGCGCGTGAAGATGTCCACGCTCGTAGCCGTATAAACGTCGATGCCGCCGTGCCGCCAGGCGCCGAGGACTTCGGCCAGCAGAGTGGGATCGGGGTCGGGTACCGCCCGCCCATAGACTTCCAGGTAGGTCACATCCGCGCCCCTGGCGGCGAGGGTTTCCCCCAGGAGCGGCCGGCCGCCCTGGCCGCGGACGATGAATACCCGATCTGTTACAGGTGCGGCAAGAACATCGAGGGCCAGCAGGGCCTCGGAGTCGAATCCGCCAGACCGGTCAAGCAGGCTTGCGCCTGCCTGCTCCAGTTCCCTGGCAGTGGACGGCCCCACCGCCAGGCACCGCTCCGGCGCCGCCCCCAGCGCCTCGATGCCGAATCGAACGGCGTTTCGGCTGACGAATACGAACAAGGCCGTGTTCAGAGCCTCATGCGCAGCCTCCAGCGCTGCGCCGTCGGGCTCCCGGGCTTGTATGTCCACGGCCGGGAGCGACCAGACACTGGCGCCGTCGGCGGCCAGCCGGGCGGCCAGGCTGGTGCCCTCCGGATCGGGCCGCGTCACCAGGATGCCCAATCCTGCGAGCGGCGCGCCGGTCATGACGTTTTTCCGGTCGCCAGCAAGGGTCCCGCGCCGCGCGCTAGCAGCTCGTCCGCCAGTTCCACGCCCATCGCCGGACCCTTCTCCGGCGGGCCCGAAACATCCCCGGCGAGGACCTCGCTGCCGTCCGCGGCAGCGACCAGGCCGCGAAGAACCAGCTGGCCATGGGTGATCACCGCATGCCCGGCGATCGGCGATTCACAGCTGCCCTCGAGACGGGCCGCGAAGGCCCGCTCCGCGTCGATGGCCTGTCGGCTGGCGGCATCCTCGATGCCGCGAAGCAGCTCGATCAGCTCCTGGGCGTCGTTTTTGCACTCGATGCCGACGATGGCTTGTCCCACGGCCGGAAGCGAGGAGTCCACGGAGATCCGGTCGGTGATCCGCTCGGCCAGGCCCAGCCGCTCCAGCCCCGCACAGGCCAGCAGGATCGCGTCGTAATCCCCGTCGTCCAGTTTTCTCAGGCGGGTTTCCACGTTGCCCCGGACCGGACGGATCTCCAGGTCCGGGCGAGCGTGCTTGAGCTGAGCTTGGCGGCGCAGGCTGGAGGTTCCCACGACCGCGCCGGCCGGCAGATCGGCCAACGATTCATACCGACCGGACACAAACGCGTCGCGCGGATCTGCGCGGTCCAGCACCGTGACGATGTCCAGTCCCGGCGGCATATCCGCGGGAACATCCTTCATGGAGTGCACGGCAATGTCCGCCCGGTCTTCCAGCATCGCGGCCTCGAGTTCCTTGATGAACAGGCCCTTTCCGCCGATTTTTGCGAGCGTCGTGTGCAGAATCTGGTCTCCGCGGGTCGTCATGGGAACCAGCTCGGTCGCCAGGCCGGGATAGCGTTCCCGCAGGCGGTCGGCAACATGATGAGCCTGCCAGAGGGCCAAGCGGCTTTCGCGGGTTGCAATCCGGATCCGTTCCATCATCGTGTTTTCAGTTTCCTCTTGATCTCAGCTGCATGGCGACGACTGATCGCCAGGCGTTCGTCGGTTCCCCTGAGCCTCAGCCCGGGCCGTCCTGCCTCGTCCTTGTCGAGGGAGGCAATGTGGCGAACGGACACGAGCAGGCTCCGGTGGGCCCGGACAAAGCGCTCCACGTGTTCGGACTCCAGCGTCTTGAGCGACTCGTCGATCAGGTCTTCGCCACCCTCATGGTGGACGATGACGTATTTCTGGTCCGCCTCGAAGTAGCGTACATCGTCCAACGGAATCAGGTGCAGCTCGTCGCCCCGCCTGACCGATACGTGGCCGCGTGGCGCGGGACGAGCCGCTGCCAGGGCGCCGAGCTGGGCGCGGGTCGGCCGAACCGCATGCTCAAGGGCTTCGGCGAGACGCCGGCGACGAACCGGCTTGAGCAGGTAGCCGACGGCCTGGGTGTCGAAGGCCTCCAGAGCGTATGCGTCATAGGCGGTGGTAAAGATCACCGCGGGCGGATTCGGCAGCTGGGCGAGGTGGCGGGCCGCCTCGATGCCGTCCATGCCGGGCATGCGGATATCCAAAAGAACGATATCGGGTTCACAGCTCATTACCGCCTTGACCGCTGCCTGGCCGTCACCGGCTTCGGCGACGGCGTCAAAACCGGGCAGGGCGTCGACCAGCGCCGCAAGCCGGTGGCGGGCCGGCGGTTCGTCGTCGACGATGAGGATTCTCATGGGTCGGCTCATGCCACACCGTTCTTCTCGGGAAATCGAAGCCTTACGCAATAATCGTTTCCGGAGTCATCGATGACGACTTCGCCGTCGCGACCGAATGCGATGGCGAACCGCTGGCGGAGGTTCTCCAGCGCAATATGGTGCCCGGAACGGCTGGCCGGTGCATCGTGACCCGGAACCGGGTTCTGGACCGAGATTTCGATGCGCTGATCGGCCGTGCGGCTGCCGCGGACGGTCACCGTGCCGCCATCCGGCAGGCGCTCGATGCCGTGGTAGATCGCATTCTCGATAAGCGGCTGAATAGACAAGCCGGGGATCATCGCGCGCATGGGCAAGGTCCTGACGTCCCACTCCACCTGAAGCCGGTCGCCCAGCCTGAGGCTCTCGATCCGCTCATAGCCCCGCGCGATTTCCAGTTCCTCTTTCAGTCGAATCATCGATCCGGCGTCGGCAAGGGAGGCCCGGAACAGGTCCGAGAGGTCCTCGATGGCTTCCTCCGCGCGTTCCGGTGCGGTCGGGATCAGCGAGGCAATAGTGTTCATGCTGTTAAAGAGAAAGTGGGGCCGGATGCGTGCCTGCAAGGCCCGGATTCTTGCCCGCGCTTCCATCTCCACGTTTCGGCGCCACTGCTGGGACACGTAGAAGTAGCGCAGGGCAGCGCCCCCGACGATCAGCCCGACCACGGTATTGCCGAGGACGAAGCGGCCGGGACCGCCACTGATGACCGTGTCCATCAGAAGGCCCGTGCGCTGGGCCCACCATGCTGACAGGGCCCATGCCGCGGCCGACACGACGCCGACGACCAGGGCCAGAATGGCCAGCGCGGCCAGGCCGCCCTGCGTGGGCCCCAGCGCTTCAAGGCGTGGCCGGGAATAGCACAGAACCGCTGCGCCGGTAAGGGCGATCCAGAGGAGAAAAAGCGACGTGCGGGCGAGGGTTGACCACAGCGCTCCGGGCGCCGGCTGGCCCGCCACGACCAGGACAATGGCAAGCAGCGCAACGAAAAGCACAAGCCCCAGGACGACCCCGGGACTACAGAAATCCGGCAGAAATCCCGGGTCTTGGCCGAGACCGTCTTCCGCAGCTACAGGTGCCGCCATGCGGGGCGCTCAGTCCTTTGTCTGATCGTTCTGGCCGGAAAACATATCGGATTTCAGCCGGAAAAGCGCGGAGATATCCTCGTCGGTGCTGCCTTCGGCCAGGAGCCGCGCGTAATGAATGAGGGTCATCTCCACCATCGGCAGCCGCACGCCCAACGCATCGCCCATGGCTCGGCAGATCCGCAGGTCCTTGGCATGCAGGTCGACCTTGAAACCCAGGGGGAACTCATCGCGCACCATCGTGGGGCCCCGGTGGCTCAGAAACCAGTTGCCGGCCGCGCCCTTTTCGAGTGCGCCGATCAGCTTGTCCATGGGCAGATCCTGTGCCTGGCCGAAGGCCAGCGCCTCCGTCACGGCCTGGTTGATGCCCGCCACCATGATCTGATTAGTGGCCTTGGTCGCCTGTCCGGCCCCCACCGGGCCCATATGCGCGATGCTGCCTCCCATGGCTTCAAGGATCGGTGTGGCCGCGGCCACATCGGCCTCCTCGCCGCCCACCATGATCGACAGGGTCCCGCGCTCTGCGCCCTCGGTTCCGCCGGACACGGGGCAGTCCAGGAAGCGGCCGCTGGTCTCGCGCAGGCGCTGATCGGCCTGCTTCGCGGTGTCCGAGCTGACGGTTGAGCAGTCGATGACGAGGAGGCCCGGTTTGCCGGCATCCGCCAGCGCGTTCACGACTGCGAGGACATCGGCGTCTGCCGAAACGCAGACGACGACAGCATCACACGCCGCGGCGAGATCTTCCGGGCTGCCGGCAACGGCGCAGCCGGTTTCGGCAGCCAGCTCTTCGGCCTTCGCGAGAGTTCGATTGCTGACGCCGGCGAGCAGGCCGGCACGATGGAGATTCCTGGCCATGGGAAGCCCCATGGCGCCAAGTCCGACAAATCCGGTCTTCATGGTAATCGAGGCCACTCCGGCAGGCGTACATGCGGTGCTCGGGACCGCAACGCGCCCAGCTTACTGCCGTCGCCGTAATTCCGAAAACAGCAGGGACGAAACCGGGGGACCGGGGAATTCGTCTAGGGTGTGCCCTCGCACCACTCTTCGACGGCTGCCGCCGCGCCATCCCGGGCCTCGGTGGTTTCCTCGTCCGTCAGGTAGCGGCGCTCGCCGTCGGGCAGATTCTGGTAGATCCGTTGGGCCTGGCTGTACTGCACATAGCGTTTACGGGCCTTCACGCAGTTCTCCTTGCGCTGAGCCTCGATATCCTTGTCCGCCTCGGCGCGAGCCGTGCGTTCCGCATCGGCCGCCTCTTCCTGGCGCTCGGCCTGAATATTGCTTTCCCAGCGCTTCAGTTCGCGCTCCCGCACCTGGGCCGGGTCGGTGGGCCGCGATGAAATGGACACCAGGGTCGCTCCCTCGCGGGGCCGGTCGCTGTACTGAACGTTTCCGTTCGCGTCCACCCACTGATAGATCTCTGCCACGGCCGGCAGGCTGATTCCCAGCAGAGCCAAAACTGTCAGTGCTTTGAACATGAGGCGCTCCTTGCCCTCAGATAGCCTTGTCGTCCGTTTCCCCGGTGCGTATGCGGATGGCCGAGCCGAGGTCGTACACAAAAATCTTTCCGTCGCCGATCTTGCCGGTTCTCGCCGTGTTGGTGATGGCCTCGACCGTCTGCTCGAGGAGCCCGTCCGGTATGGCCAGCTCAATCTTCACCTTGGGCAGGAAATCCACGACATATTCCGCGCCACGGTAAAGCTCAGTGTGGCCCTTCTGGCGGCCAAATCCTTTGACCTCCGTCACGGTTATGCCCTGAACGCCGAGATCGGCGAGAGCTTCCCGGACGTCGTCCAGCCTGAAAGGCTTGATGATTGCGCAAACCATTTTCATGGGGGGTCCTCCTTGAAGACCCCAAGTTTACCACCCGGCCGCCGGCGCGAGCAGCGCAAAGAAAAAGCCCGGACGGGAAACCCCGCCCGGGCCAACGGTCAGTACGGGCGGGGTCCGTCCCGCCCGGGCAGCCGGTCAGGTTTCCATCTTACCAAACTCCGGATAGGCCTCCATGCCGCATTCGGCCAGATCGACACCCTCGTACTCTTCTTCTTCGGTCACGCGGATGCCCATGATTGCCTTGAGGGCGAACCAGACGATGCCGGAGGCGACGAAGACCCAAATGAAGATCGTAGCCGCACCCAGCAGCTGGCCGCCGAACGAGGCACCGCCGTCATCGGTGAGCGGGTTGGTGATCGGTACCAGGAGCAGGCCCAGCAGGCCGACCACGCCGTGCACGGAAATCGCGCCGACCGGATCGTCGATCTTCATCTTGTCCAGCGCCACGATGGAGAACACGACGAGCGCGCCACCCAGGCCGCCGAACAGGGTGGCCTGCAGCGGCGTCGGCGTGGACGGCTCGGCGGTGATCGCCACCAGGCCGGCCAGGGCGCCATTGAGAGCCATGGTCAGGTCCGCCTTGCCGAAGAGGACTTTCGCCACGATCAGGGCCGCGATCAGGCCGCCGGCCGCCGCCGCGTTGGTGTTCATGAAGACCACGGCCACGGCGTTGGCGCTCTCCACGGAGGCGGTCGCCAGGACGGAGCCCCCGTTGAAGCCAAACCAGCCGAGCCACAGAATGAACGTGCCGAGGGTGGCCAGGGGCAGGTTGCAGCCGGGTATCGCGTTGATCTGGCCCTTGCTCCCGTACTTGCCCTTGCGCGGGCCGAGCAGGATGACCCCGGCCAGGGCAGCGGCGGCGCCCGCCATGTGGACGATGCCGGAACCGGCGAAATCGGAAAAACCGTTGTCACCCAGGCTGAACATCCCGAACACGGCCTCGCCGCCCCAGGTCCAGGAGCCCTCCATCGGATAGATGAAGCCGGTCATGAAGACCGCGAAGATCAGGAATGACCAGAGCTTCATCCGTTCGGCCACGGCGCCCGAGACAATCGACATGGCGGTCGCAACGAATACGACCTGGAAGAAGAAGTCCGCGGATGGCGCGTAGGTTGCAGGCTCCTCAGCGCCGGCGACGCCATCGCCGGTGATCCCGCTCAGGAAGAGACTGAAATCTCCTCCCCCGTACATGATGCTGTAACCGCAGATCATGTACATGGTGCATGCGATCGCATACAGGGCCACGTTCTTGGTGAGGATTTCCGTCGTGTTCTTCGAGCGGACAAGCCCCGATTCCAGCATCGCGAAGCCGGCCGCCATCCACATGACGAAGGCCCCCGATATCAGGAAGTAGAACGTGTCCAGCGCGTAGGCAAGTTCTGCCACTTTCTCCATGTTCAAAAACCCCCGTTAGACCGCTTCCACGCCGGTTTCACCGGTGCGGATGCGTATGACCTGGTCCAGCAACGTGACGAAGATCTTGCCGTCGCCGATTTTTCCTGTGCGCGCGGTATTGGTGACCGCTTCGACCACCTGTTCCACCAGATCGTCGTGGACCGCGATTTCCACCTTCACCTTGGGCAGAAAATCCACCACGTACTCGGCGCCGCGATAGAGCTCGGTGTGGCCGCGCTGGCGGCCGAAGCCCTTGACCTCGGTGACCGTAATGCCCTTGACGCCGACGTCGGCCAGGGCCTGGCGCACGTCGTCGAGCTTGAAGGGCTTAATAATGGCCGTTACCAACTTCATGTGTATCTATCTCCTCGCTGCCTGGTTTGTAGTCGGGTCCGTGCGCATCAATCGCCACCGCCGCCGAAGATGTCGAAGCTGTACGAAATCTCGAAGACCAGGTTCATCTCGTTAGAGTCAGGACCGAGATCGTCATCCTGGTAGACCAGGTAGACCGCGGTGTCGAAGTCGCCGACCGTGCGCTCGTAGCCGCCCTGCCAGTAGCTGCCGTCAAAGTCGTCGCTGAAGTTGCCGTACTTCAGATAGAGCCCTTCCCAGCCCACCTGGGCGGCGAAGAAGTTGTAGTCCTGTGAGTCGCCGAAGCCGTCCCATTTGCCGCGGCTGTATTCCAGGTCAAGGAAGCGCCAGGAGAGCAGCAGATTGCCCTCGTTGTAGGTGTCGTCGAAGCTGTCGGAATAGAAGTAGCCGGTGTAGCCGATGGTGTATCCGAACTCGCCGAAACTGCCGGAGTAGCCCCCGTAGAGGTCGTACTCGATACCGTCATCCACGTCGGCCAGCCAGGTGCCGGCGTAGAAGCCGCTGTTTTCCCAGTCGACGCCGCCCATGGCGGTCGACGACGACTGCTCGATGCCGCGGAAGAAGTAGTCGGACATGAAGCCGATGTTGCCGGTAACATGGTTTTCTGCCTTGGCCTGGGTGCCGAGCAGAACCAGCGCCAGGAGCAGGTAGTACTTTCGCTGCATGTTGAGAATCCTCTGTGTTGTTTACGACAGGCCGGATTTCGTCGCTCTCGCCAAAGTGCCGACGACGTCCGCTGGGGACTCTCCAGCACGATGCGTGCCAGTTCCCGCCAAACAGGGCTTTAGGCGCGCTTTGCCGGACCGGGCCGGGGCGCTTGCACTGCGATGGTGCACCGCAAGATGGGCGAGTGCGCCATCTCGGGGCGAACTCGGCGAATCCGGGTCGAAAACACGGAAACACCGGCTGGCGATTCCAGCCCGAGGAGGCGAACCTTGGATCCGAAAGTCGTTGATGACCTGGCCCGGCGGGTTTCCGCGGCGCTGCCGGAAGCGTTCAGGACGCTGCAAACGGACGTGGACCAGAATTTCCGCAGCGCGCTGCAGGCGGCTCTCAGCCGGCTGGATCTGGTGACGCGGGAGGAATTCGATGTCCAGGCTGCAGTGCTGCGGCGGACCCGGGAGCGGCTGGAGGCGATGGAAGCGCGGATCGCCGAGCTGGAGGCCCCCTCCGAGACCTGATCGCTCCGGGACGGGACGATACTGCCGTTGCACATGCCGTCGCAGATGCCGTTGCACAGGGAGGTGCCATGGCCCTTGCCACCGTGATCAGCCGGGCCCAGGTCGGCCTTGACGCACCCCAGGTCGCGGTCGAGGTGCACTTGAGTGGTGGTTTGCCAGGGATGTCGGTGGTCGGACTGCCGGAGGCGGCCGTCAGGGAAAGCCGGGACCGGGTGCGGGCCGCGCTGCAAAACTGCGGGTTCCGGATTCCGCCCCGCCGCGTCACCATCAACCTGGCGCCGGCGGACCTGCCCAAGGAAGGCGGACGTTTTGATCTTGCCATCGCCCTCGGCATCCTCGCGGCCTCGGGCCAGCTTGCCGATACCCGCCTGGCCCGCTCCGAGTTCCTCGGCGAATTGTCCCTGAGCGGCAATCTGCGACCGGTACGTGGTGCGCTGCCGGCGGCCATCCACGCGCGCCGGGCGGGCCGGCGCCTGATCGTGCCCCGGGAGGTGGCGCCGGAAGCCGCGCTGGTGGACGGAGCCGAGGTGCTGGGGGCCGCTCACCTGCTGGAGGTTTGCCGGGACCTGGCAGACGAAGAGCCTCTGCCAAGGGCCGTAGCCAGCCGGCCGGCAGCACGTCCGCTGACAGAGGATCTGGCCGATGTCCGGGGTCAGGCCGGCGCGCGCCGGGCGCTCGAGGTCGCCGCCGCAGGCGGCCACAATCTGCTGATGTTCGGACCGCCCGGAACCGGCAAGACCATGCTGGCCCGGCGGCTGCCCGGCCTGTTGCCGCCACTCGCCGAGGACGAGGCCCTCGAGGTGGCTGCCGTCCACTCGGTCGCCTTCGGATCATTCGATCCGTCGGTCTGGGGGCAGCGACCGTTTCGCCATCCCCATCACACCGCGTCGCCGGCGGCTTTGTGTGGCGGCGGTGCCAGGCCTCGACCCGGCGAGGTTTCGCTGGCGCATCGGGGAGTTCTGTTCCTCGATGAGCTGCCGGAATTCGACCGGCGGGCGCTGGAGGGCCTGCGCGAGCCACTGGAGGACGGCGGGATCACGATTTCGCGGGTCAGCGAGCGGATCCGCTGGCCCGCGGAGTTCCAGCTCGTGGCGGCCATGAACCCCTGCGCCTGCGGCCATCTCGGCGACCCGGTCCGGTCCTGCCGCTGCACCCTGGAGCAGGTGAGGCGCTACCGCACCCGCGTATCGGGTCCCCTGCTGGATCGTGTCGACCTGTGCGTCGAAGTGGGCAGGCCCGGCGATTCTCTGCTGGAGGAATCGGCCAGTCCGCCCGAGTCCACCGCCATCGTCGCCCGCCGCGTGGCCGCCGCCCATCGTCTACAGCAACGCCGGGGAGGACAGAATGCGCGCCTCCCCGCCGGCAACCTTGCCCGGACGGTCCGGGCCAGCGGCGAAGCGATGAGCCTTCTGAAGACCGCCGCCAGGCGATTCGCGTTCTCCGCCCGGGCCTGTCACCGGGTTTTACGCGTTGCGCGAACGGTGGCGGATCTGGCCGGGGATGCGGATGTGACCGAAACGCATCTTGCGGAAAGTCTTGGCTTTCGCGCATCGGGCATTGAGGCGGGCGCCTGAGTCGTTATAGTCCCCGGTCCTCGCGCCCAGTCCGGACCGCCATGTCCCTGAACTCCGACCAAGAAGCCGCTGTAAACCACACCGAGGGCCCGCTCCTCGTGCTGGCCGGGGCCGGAAGCGGCAAAACCCGGGTGATTACCCACAAGATTGGCCGTTTACTGGCCCGGGGCATGCCGGCGCCAGAGATCGTGGCGGTGACGTTTACGAACAAGGCGGCAAGGGAGATGCGCCAGCGGGTGGCCGCCCTGGTGGATGCTGACACCGCGAGGGGCCTGCGGGTCTCCACATTCCACACGCTCGGCCTGTCCATACTGCGCCGCGAGTACGCCGGTGCGCGGCTGCGGCGGGGATTCACGATCATGGACGCGGCTGACAGCCGGGGCGTGCTTCGGGACATACTCCGGGAGGAGAACGCCGACGCCGAGGGGCGAATCGATGCCTGCGCCGGCGCCATCTCGGACTTCAAGTCGCGGCTGCTGGATCCCGTGGCGGCCGAGGCCTCCGCCGAAGACGAACTGCAAGCCGCCGATGCGCGCCGGTATGCGGCGTATCAGCGGGCGCTGGGTGCCTACAATGCCGTGGACTTCGATGACCTGATCACCACGCCCGTCCTGCTCCTGGGCCGCGACGACGCGGTTCGGGAGCGCTGGCAAAGCCGGGTGCAGTACCTGCTGGGTGACGAATACCAGGACACCAACCTGGCCCAGTACCAGCTCATGCGGCTCCTGATGGGCGACCGGGGGGCCTTCACCGTGGTCGGCGACGACGACCAGTCGATCTATGCGTGGCGCGGTGCCCGGCCGGAGAACCTGCAGACCCTCACCGAGGACTACCCGGAGCTGCGGGTGATCAAGCTGGAGCAGAACTATCGTTCCACGCGACGGATACTCGAAGCCGCCAACCGGCTGATCGCCAACAATCCGCACCTGTTCGAGAAGCGACTCTGGAGCGGCCACGGCGCCGGCGACCGGGTCCGGGTCCTCAAGACCCGGGACGGGCGGGACGAGGCCGACCGCATTGCCATGGAGCTGCTGTTGCACCAGGGCCGGACCGGTCAGGACTGGGGCCACTATGCCGTGCTCTACCGGAGCAACCACCAGGCGAGACCCTTTGAGCAGGCGCTTCGCGGCCGTGGAATTCCCTACGACGTCACCGGCGGCACATCGTTTTTCGAGCGCACCGAGATCAAGGACGTCATTGCCTACCTGCGTCTTATCGCCAACCCGAGCGACGACGCGGCGTTCCTGCGGATCGTGAACGTGCCCAGGCGAGAAATCGGCTCGGCAACCCTGGAGAAGCTCGGCGCCTATGCCGGCTCACGCAGCCAGGCCCTGCTCGAGGCGAGCCTCGAGGCGGGCCTGCACGGGGTGCTGTCACCGCGCTACGTCGAGCGCCTGGAGCGGTTTGCCCGGACGATCGTCGAACTCGAAGACAGCCATGCCCGGGGCCGGTCCGTTACGGAGCTGACCGAGGATCTCATCGAGCGCATTGGCTACCACGACTGGATTCGGGAGAACGCGCGGGATCCCCGCCAGGCCGACCGGGCACTGGAAAATCTCGAAGACCTGGCCAAGTGGATCCATTCCCTGGACCGGGATGCCGACGACAAGGCCCGGCTGGCTGATGTCCTCAACCGGATCAGCCTCATGGACATGCTGGACAAGCGGGATGACGACGATGCCCGGGGTCGGGTCCGGCTGATGACCCTGCACGCCGCCAAGGGGCTGGAATTCCCTGTCGTCTACCTGACCGGCATGGAAGAGGACCTGCTACCCCACCGCAACAGCATGGAAGGCGCGGGGCTGGAGGAAGAACGGCGCCTGGCCTACGTGGGGATTACCCGGGCCCAGCGGGAACTGACCATCAGCTATGCGGCGCGGCGCAGCCGGTTCGGGGAAACGCTGATCTGTGAGCCCAGCCGTTTCCTGGACGAGCTGCCCGTATCGGACCTGGAGTGGGAAGGTCGCGGCGCCGAACCCTCGGAGGAGGAAAAAAAAGCCCGGGGCCAGAATGCCCTTGCGGGCCTGCGAAGCCTGCTCGGCGACTCCTGAATCGCGGGCCCGCGGGCCGCGGAGGCTACTGGGACTGCTCGACCATGTACTGGACGGCAGCACGCACCTGCTCGTCGGAGAGGTCGCTGCGTCCGCCCTTTGCGGGCATGTATCCGGCCTGGCCCTGGAAGCCTTCGATGGCGTGGGTGGCCAATGTGTCCATGCCCTGCGCGATCCGCTCGGCCCACCCGGCCTGGTCGCCGAGGACCGGCGCGCCCGCGACTCCGCCCGCATGACAGGCGGCACACGCCGAGGCATACACTTCGTCTGCGGTCAGGTCGGCGGCCGCCGCGGCGGGGGCGGCCGCTGCCGTGGCTTCCGCCATCGGCGCGGGTCCGGGGGCGGGCAACTGGGTGTTGTCCTGGCCAGCGACAGCGACCCGAACCATGGGAGCTATGCGCTCCTCGACTCGCGCCTGAACGCGGGGGTCTTCCTGGATGTAGGCCAGCTGGGTCTTGGCCGCCATGCTCTGGGCCAGAAAGTAGATCGCGACCGCTACGGCGACCAGAATGCCGAGGACGAGCATGAACGTGTCAAAAAACTGGCGATCCTGGTCAATGCTCACTGTCGTTGCTCTCCGGAATGGGCAGGCGAAAACAACCCAAAATTATAGAGGTGTGTACCTCGCAGATGCTACTGGCTTTCGAACGATAGTCTCGCCGGGCGCCAGCCGACCCGCGACGGGCGTGGGCGCAGGCTGCGAGTTTTTCGGCAAATACGGCGGATGGAACGGGAAATCCGCGTGCGTGACAGCCGGCACCAGGGCCGCCGACTATTCCGGCGCAGCCCGTGTAATGACGTCCGGCCGTGGACGCTGCGCATCGCCACGGTTATGATTGCGCCCCCTCGAAGTACGCGCCCTAGCTTAAGCTGGATAGAGCGTCGGCCTGGCGAGCCGAAGGTCAGAGGTTCGACAAATCGGCAGGAGAGCCGATTTGGACGCCGGCACCGCCGGCGCCCGCAGGGCGAGGGCCATGGATGGACCGAGTCCATCCTCTCGGGCAGACCCTGTGACGTGAGCCTGAGCCGTGGACGCTGCGCATCGCCACGGTTATGATTGCGCCCCCTCGAAGTACGCGCCCGTAGCTTAAGCTGGATAGAGCGTCGGCCTCCGGAGCCGAAGGTCAGAGGTTCGACAAATCGGCAGGAGAGCCGATTTGGACGCCGGCACCGCCGGCGCCCGCAGGGCGAGGGCCATGGATGGACCGAGTCCATCCTCTCGGGCAGACCCTGTGACGTGAGCCTGAGCCGTGGACGCTGCGCATCGCCACGGTTATGATTGCGCCCCCTCGAAGTACGCGCCCGTAGCTCAGCTGGATAGAGCGTCGGCCTCCGGAGCCGAAGGTCAGAGGTTCGAATCCTCTCGGGCGCGCCATTTCAGACCAGTGCATTCCGGCCACATGGTTTACACCTTGTTCCGGCTGTCGATAAGTTCGAACCTTAAGCTTTCTTCGCACGCTCCCTGATCCAGGGGAGCAGTTCGTCGTATCCGCAGCGGTTCTCGTTCAAAAGCCCGATCAGGAATCGATGGGCAGCATCGGCGTCAACCACGAGCCGGTGACCGTTGATCCTCAGGAACACGTCGGTTGCAAAGAACGCGACCCGTTTGTTCCCGTCGACGAACGGGTGATTCATGATCAGTGATTCGAACAGCGCGGCGGCCATCTCGGCCAGGTCGCGGTAGTAGCCGCTGCGTGGTCTGAACAGGGCACTCTCCAGCAGGCCGAGATCCCGCACTCCAGCCGGGCCTCCGAAGCGCTCGATCAACCTCTGGTGAATAGCAAGCGCCTCGTCCCGCGTCAGGAATGCAACGGCATCACTCGGCAAGCCGCCGGCCCAGTTCTTCGTTGTCGTTCATCGACCGTTCCAGGTGTGAGAGCACTTTGGGCCGAACCCGCCTGCGCTGGACGTACTCTCGGATGGCCTCTGTCAGGAGACCGGAGACGTTCTGATGGGTCTCATTCGCCAGTGCCCTGAGGTCGTTCCAGACCGCAGCATCGACCTTGGAGCTGACTTTTATGCTGTCCATGGCGGGACTGTGATTGACGTATCTTGATATGTCAAGATCATGGTGTGCTCGTGCGAATCCAGGGGTGCCGTATGCGCCGGATGCAGGTCGAATACCTGACACCGGTACCAGGAATACCCTGCCGGACTCGGCTCCGCGTATTTTTTTCGCCCTCCGTTGAAAATACCGGCCCCCGATCCCACGTTTGTGGTCCCCAGGGAGCCGAGGGCGCCCCATGCGCCAATTTTTGCGGATACGACCGATTCGTGTGCTGACGGGCATCGTGCTCGTTGGCGTGCTCGCCGCCTGCGCCGGAACTCCGGAGGATGGGCGGGACCGCGAGCCGGCGCTCGTCGTCAAGAGCCGCGACAATCCGACCGGCCCCGGCAAGGGGCCCCACCTGATTTCAGCCAACCTGGGCGCCTCTTACTGGCCTGGTCTGGCCGACGTGGACCCCGGATCTGCGGGTTTTGATCCGGATGAGTTCGATGCCTTCGACAAATGGGGTGTCGCTCTGAACGTGGGTTACGAAGGGCGAATCGCCGAGGGCCGTTTCGGGTCTCTGTGGCTCGGCGGGCAGCTCTCGCTGGCCTCGTTCGAAAACGACTCCACGTTCACCGTGGTCACCTTGCCGTCGGGAAACACGCTGGACGGCGACTACACGGCGGACCTCCTGACCGTCACGCCGACCCTGACCTGGCGCGGTGACATCAGGACCGGCATCGACGGGTTCGTGCGCGGGGGTGCCGGCTACTATCGTCTCGCGCTGAACGAGTCTTACGACATCTACTACGACGACATCGACGACGATGAGGCCTTCGGCGGGTTCGTTGGACTGGGCCTGGATATTCGCCTGGCCGAGCAGGTGTCCCTTCGCCTGGAAAACCAGGTGCACTTCGTGGAGCTCGAGGCGTTCCCCAAGGTTCTCCCGGAGCAGGGGACCGTGGACGACCCGATCTACTTTTTTGCGGCTGGCGTGTCCTACCGGTTCTAGGATCCCGCGTCTGCACCAGACCGGTGGCATGGCCCGCCGAGGCTCTCAGGCAGGAGCGAGTGTCGATTCGACAGGATTACTTCCTGAACCCCAGCAATCCACCCACGATGGCCGCTCCAGCCGACGGCAGCAGCGATGCGAGATACCGGCCGCCGCCCTCGACGTTGTCGCCCACCCAGGCGGAGCCGGCATCCACCCACTGTTCGGCACCGGACCCGTCGATTCCGTACCGGCCGAGAAAGACAACGACCAGCGCTGTTATCCCGGCCACGATCGCTGCGGTTCGAATGGTCTTGCGCGCGATCTTGCCGATCACGAAGCCCGCAATAAAGCTGAGCCCGAGCGACGCGCCCACGGGCCCGAAACGCTCCAGCAAGGTTGGCTCCGCTGCCAGGGCAAGGGCGGGCCACGCCGCCGCCAGCAGGATGAGCCCGGCCGCCGCCGCGCGCGCTGGTAATGGATGTTGTGTGCGAGGGTTCAGGTTGCCCATGGTTTTCCTTACGGCGTAACGATGTTGAACCAGTACTCGAAATCCTCGAGGCGGCCGAAGATTCCCATCACCGCGTTCGGGTCACCCGCGAGCACGGCCTGGCCGCCGCCGATCGCCTCTTCGAGGGTGGTCTGCTTCAGCGCAATGGCGTTGAACAGCGTCCGGCTCATGCGAAGCGTCGCCGCCGCGTCTTCCGCCAGCCGTCCCGGGGTGTTGTTCAGGACCGAGTTTTCCAGGCTCAGCACGAACTGCTCGCCGGTATCGGTGAAGTCCATGTTGATCGTGGTCTGCAGGCCCTCCGTGCCCTCCGGTTTCAACCGCACAGCCATATAGTCCAGGAACAGCTCGGTCGGAATCGCAGCAATGATGTCCGGGCTTGCCGTGTTGGCCTGGGCCAGCCTCTGCACCCCGTCGCGCAGTTCGCTGGCGCCGGAGAGATAGAAGTTTCTCCACGGCGCGGACTCTGCCTGGTAGCCGAGCTGCTCGTAGGCATCGGCCAGCAGTTCGCGGGCGGGCCGGTTGTCCGGGTCGGCGAATACCAGGTGATTGACGAGTTCGGCCGTCCAGCGGAACTCGCCCGCGGCGAATGACTCACGGGCTTTGGCCAGCAGTGCCTCGGAGCCTCCGGCGAGATCGACATACTTTCTTCCGGCCGCCACGGGCGGCAGCGGATTCAGGTTCGCCGGCACCCCGTCAAACCAGCCCAGGTAGCGCTGGTAGACCGCCTTGGAATTGTGCCGGACGGTTCCGTAGTAGTCCCTGTTGTAGAAGCTGTTTCCCAGCGACGCCGGCAGCTCCAGCTCCTCGGCAATTTCCCGCGGCGTGTAACCGTTGTTCATCAGACGCACGGTCTGATCGTGAATGTAGCGGTACATGTCACGCTGGCGCGCCAGGAACTCGATACCCTCTTCGCGGCCCCAGCGCGGCCAGTGATGGCTGCCGAAGACCAGCTCCAGCTCGTCGCCGAACAGCTCGATGCTCTCGTTGAGGTACTTGCTCCACAGCAGGGGATCCCGGACCCGCGCACCTCGCAGCGTGTAGAGATTGTGCTGGACGGCGCTTGCCTCTTCCGCAACGCACAGGGCCTTGAACTGGGGGAAATAGAACATCATCTCAGCAGGCGCCTCGGCGCCCGGTGTGGACTGGAAGACAATCTCAACGCCGTCCACCGTCATCCGCTCGCCGGTGCTGGAGATCTCTCGCGTAGGCTTGAGCAGGCCGATGGTGCCGAAGGCCACCGTCTTGCCCAGGCCGGCATCCACGGTACCGTCGACGGCCTTGGGGAGAATATTGCCGTACATGTAGCCGGCTCTCCGGCTCATCGCATTGCCGGCGATCACGTTCTCCGAGACGGCGTATTCGACAAATCCCTCCGGCGCGATGAGTTCGATGGCGCCGGATGCCAGGTCCTCTTCGTCAGTTATTGCGCGCACGCCGCCAAAGTGGTCCGCATGGCTGTGGGTGACGATCACCGCGACCACCGGGCGCTTTCCGAAATGCCCGTTCACCAGTTCCATGGCCGCCTCGGCGGTTTCCCTGGCGGTCAGGGGATCGATCACGATCCAGCCGGTGTCGCCGCGGACCAGGGTCATGTTGGCCAGGTCATAGCCGCGAACCTGGTAGATCCCGTCCACGACCTCGAACAAACCGTGGTTCATGTTCAGGAGTGCCTGACGCCACAGGCTGGGGTTCACCGTGTCCGGGGCATCGCCGGACAGGAACTCGTACTGGCCCAGGTCCCAGATCGGCGTGCCGTCCGCGGCACGGACAACCAGTTGATCCGGCGCCGCAAGGAAACCCCTGGCTGCCAGTTCGAAGTCCGTCCGGTCTTCGAAGGGGAGCTGTTCCAGCACCTGCTGCTGCGCCGCCCGGGTGGCTTCCGAGGCGGGCTCGGCCGCAAACGAAGCGGTAGCCGCGAGCATTGCGGTCATAAAGGTAATGAGGGTCGTCTTGTTCATCAGGGGGTCTCCTCCGGCCCGGTGCGCCGCGGGCAGATAGCGCTCAGTGGCTCATCAGATCCGGCAGTGCCGTGACCGCCGACATCTTCGTGGACCTCGAAACCGGCAGCTTCCAGTACCCTGGCCAGCGGCGGCGCGGTATGCGTCTCCAGGAGCGAGAGCACCGGGTTGGGGTGAAAATGAACGACAAGGGGTCGAGGTAGTCGTCGTCGTCCGATCCGATACCGGTGCCGAGAGACGTTGCCTGCAAAAGCACGGGATGCGAGTGAAGACAGCCGGGTGCAACAGTAAGGAAGATCTTCATCCAGGCGTTCGCTCCCCTGATACGGATAGGGATGGCGCCCGGTAAACGGGCCCGCGCCAAAAGGTTCCGAGGTTAACAGTTGTTTCCGAATGCCGGCAGCTCGGTCTGCTTCCCGCCATTGACGAAGCCTGTGACGGCCGGCGGTCTGTACTCAGAGCCATCGACGGACGTCCCGCGCGTACTTCTCGAAACTTGCGCCGAAGCGGGCGTGAAGCGCCCGCTCCTCGAACGGGATCTGAACGAAATGCAGCCACGCCGCAAGGATCGCCGGGCCTGCGGCGCTGACCGGATGAGCGAGCCAGAGGGACCACGCTGCCAACAGCATGACCATGCCCAGGTACATCGGATTCCGGGATCTGGCGTAGATACCGGAAACGACCAGCGACGCTGCGGCGTCCGGCCGCAGGGGATGAACCGTCGTTCCCAGGCGGCGAAAATCGGCCACGCCCAGGACACAGGCCGTTACACCGACGATTGCCAGGCCGGCGGCGAGCGTGCGTCTGAGCGGGAAGGCGCCTCCGAGCCCGGGCCATGCCCGCGCCGCCAGTGCCATCAGTACCGCCAGGATCACGACCAGGGCCAGCGGCGGTACCCGGATTGGGTGCCGGATCTCCATGGCCGGAGTGTATCGCTCCGGCACCGTGGTGTGGCGAGGTCCTGCAGCGCAGCGCCAGGCCGGTGGGATGCGGACGGAATTGCCCCCTGTCCGCGGCCGGTCGCGGGCCCGGTTGCGCCGCCTTGCGTGTCGGCATAGGGTAAAGGAGGGCTTGGTCCCGGGCGCAGAGCCTTCCGTCGGGGCCGGAAATCAGCGGGAATTGGGCAGCGGGGGTTGTCATGGGGCGTACTCTGATCTCGGCCGTGGTTTGTTCCAGCGTCGTGGCGCTGGGAGGTTGCAGCGCGATCGGGCCGAGCCCCGATGCGCGAAAAAAGGCCCAGTACGAAGAGCATGGGCCGAAGTTCACCGACCAGGAAAAAGCCGCGATGTCGGATGAGCAAAAGCTCGCCGTTTACAACCTGAACGTCGAGAAGAACAAGAAGCTGGTCTGCCGTACGGAGAGCCCAACCGGAACGCGTTTCAAGGTCACCCGTTGTTTTACCCGTCAGGAGCAACGTGAAATCCGGCGTGCCGCCGAGGACTTCATGCGTCGCGCACGGCGCGGCCAGAGCGGACCCTAGCTAGCCACGGCCTGATCGCTGGATCTCAGGCGCCGAGACGGGCGGCGGTTTCCAGGCTGTTGGTGATGCAGTCGCTGACCCCCGGGCCGTCCCGGAAATTGCCCTGGAGGGTCAGGCCCGGCCAGCGCCCCTCCACCGCCGCCATGGCAGCGTAGAAGTTTCCGTAACCCACCCGGTACTGGGGTATCGCCCGCGGCCAGAGGGTGTGACGCACCATCATCGGCTCGCCCGTTATCCCGAGCAGATCGCCCAGTTCGGCGACGGCGTCGGCATACCGCCCCGCCTCGTCCTGGGTGGCCCGCTGGGGTGCCGTGGCCCCGCCGATGAACACCATCAGCGTCGCACAGCCGTCCGGCGCCCGGCCCGGAAACAGGGTGGACGAGAAGATCACACCCAGGATCCGGCGCTTCTCCACGAGCGGAATCAGCATGCCGAATCCATCCAGGGGATGCCGGATCTGGTCCCGCCGGTAGCCCAGCATCAGCGTGGCCACCGGGGGATAGTCCGGTGACGGTACACCGGCGAGATCTGCCGCGAGCGGCTCGGGCCACGGCAGGTCCGGCCACGCGAAGGTGGGCGCCGTGCAGACCAGCGCATCGGCCTCGGTTTCCCGGGGACCGTCGGGTTCCGTCCATGCCACCCTCCAGCCTGCGCCGGTCTTCTCGATGGCGGTGGTTGCCGCATTGACCCGGACCCGGTCTCCCAGCAGGCCGCTCAGCCGGCTCGGAAGCATTTCGAGGCCCTCCCGAAACGCAATGACTTTGCCACGGTAGGGGATTTCGCCGCTCGCCTTTCGCTCGCGGCGCATCTTCACGGCCCCGCCAATCAACGACCCGTAGCGGTCTTCAAGCTGCCACACTTTCGGGAACGCATAGCGCATGGACAGTCGCTCGGGATCGCCGGCGAATATCCCCGACACCAGAGCGGCGATGCCGTAGTCGAGGAACTCCCGGCCCAGGCGTCGCGTTACAAAGCTGGCGACGCTGTCCTCGACTCCCGGCTCGGCCGGGCCGGTGAATGGCTCCTTGAGCACGCCGAGCTTTGCCCCCAGGGAATACAGCGGCGTGCGCAGGGCTTCCACGGGTGACATCGGAAGTGAGAGCACCTTGCCGTTCCTGACGAGGTACCGACGACGGGCTTCACGATTGGCCTCTACGATTTCGCCTTCGAGATCGACGGACCGGAGAAAGTCCTCCGCGGCGCGGGACTTGAGCATCATCGAGTTCGGCCCGTCCTCGCAGAGAAACCCGTTCACCCGTTCGCTGCGGATAACGCCGCCGGGGCGGTCGCCGAGTTCCAGCACCACCGGTTCATGGCCGGCACGCGCCAGCGCGGTTGCAGTGGTCAATCCGGTCAGACCGGCGCCGATGATGATGACCTTGCGTTTTCCCATCCCTGCGGTTCTCCTCGAGCAATGGGCCAAGAATAGAGAGTCAGGCTGCGCTCTCCAATCGATAGTTCCATTCACGCCAATCGACGGTCAGGCGTTATCAAAAAAAGGGCCGCCTCCGGGGCGACCCTTTCGCGGCCCTGGCGGAGCCTGTGGCCCGACCATCGGCCAATGCCAAGTCCTCGCCTAGAGGCGCCGCTTCTCTTTCTCGACCAGGAAATTCACGACCTCGAAGACCGCTTCATTGCCGCCGGCCTTGTCCGCGCCAGTGACGTACTTGCCGTTGACCACGACGGCCGGTACGCCGGTGATCCGATAGCGGCGAACGACGCTGTCAGAGCGCTTGAGGTTGGTTTCCACGGCAAAGGAGTTCCAGGCCTCCAGGAAATCCTCCCGGGAAACGCCGTGGTCGTTGAAGAACGCGACCATGAGCGCCTCGGTGTTGAGAGGATTCCGGTTCACATGGACTTCCCGGAAGATGTCACCGTGCACCTCCTCGAGAACGCCGAGGGCTTCGGCGGTGTAGAACATGCGCGCGTGGGTCTGCCAGTTCGGATTCAGCGCCGCGGGCATGCGCACAAACTCGGTGCCGGCGGGCTTGCTCGATTTGACCCAGCGCTCGGCGAACGGCTCCAGGGTGTAGCAGTGCGGGCACCCGTACCAGAAAACCTCCACCACCTCGACCTCGTCCGAACCCACGCTCGTCGGCTGGGCGGGCGTGAGGATCGTGTAGTGCTTGCCGGCCTGGAAGCGGTTGGGATCGAAGTCGCCCTCGGCGCTGGCGGTCTCGCCGGCCTGGGAATCCTGCGCCTGCGCCACCACGATGGGTGCCTGACTTGCGGCTTCGTCGGCCGCTGTCGGATCAGGGGCTGCACTTTCGTCCGCGCTGCAGGCCACGGCGAAAACCAGCAAGAGGGCGGCACCGATTGCCGTGAGTTGCCTCATCGATTGTCTCCTTAAATCCAAACGGAATACCGGCCGTCTCGGCCGAATCGAGTGCTGTGGCCGTAACGGCCGGAAATCCGCGTATCAGCGCAGCCCCTGGATGAAGGACGTGACTGCCTTGATGTCGTCTTCAGTCATATTGGCCGCGATGTTTCGCATCATCACGTTTGCGCCCTCGCGCTCTCCACTGGCATAAAGCCTGAGCTGGCCTGCCGCGTAGGTCGCGTGCTGCCCCCCGATCGCCGGATATCCCGCCAGCGGGTTCCCGCGTCCCTGGGGGCCATGACAGGCAATGCACGCCGCAATGCCCCGGTCGGGATCGCCGCCGATGTAAATCTGCCGGCCCCGAGTTCAGGAGTTCGGGGTCTGCTTCCCTGGGGGTCAGCTGCTGCGACGAGAACCAGGCGGCCAGGTCGTGCATATCTTCATCGGAAAGCACCATGGCCTGGGGTGACATCAGCGCGTTTTGCCGCCGGCCCTCCCGGTAAGCGATCAACTGCGACACGATATAGCTCGCGTGCTGGCCCGCCAGCGAAGGCCATTCGGGGTTGACGCTGTTGCCGTCAGGCCCGTGGCAGGCGGCGCAAACGCCGGCTTTGGTGCGCCCGGCTTCGGCGGAGCCGATGTCCTGGGCGTCCGCGGTCCTGGCGACCAGGTTGGTGCCGAGAGCGGCTGCAAGGGTCGCGACCAGCGCGAGGAGTTGCCTCATCTGGGATTGTCTCCGATGTCTTGGAATCCGGTTATCCGGCCCGCGTGCTAGACTCGCGCCGGCAGGTCAGTTCGGCATTTTACTACACCCCTCCGGAACCCCGTCTACTCCATGTCCGTCTACCCCGGAGTCCGTTTCCTGACCAGCGCCGCCCAGCCGGCGCAGTTTCTCCCGGATGAGGGTCGGGAGGTGGCATTCGCCGGACGTTCGAATGCGGGAAAATCCAGCGCCATCAACACGATCGTGGAGAGAAAGGCGCTTGCGCGGACCAGCCGGACACCCGGGCGGACCCAGCTCGTCAATTTCTTCGAACTTTCTCCGGGCCAGCGCCTTGTGGATCTTCCGGGATACGGGTACGCCAACGTTCCCGACCGTATCCGGCGCCAGTGGGGCGCCCTCATGGACGCCTATTTCGTTGACCGGGGGTCGCTGGCGGGGCTGTTCCTGATCATGGATGTCCGCCGGCCGCTGACTCCCTTCGACCGGCAGATGCTCGCCTGGGCGGATTCGAGCGGCTGTCCGGTTCACGCGTTGCTGACCAAGGCCGACAAGCTGCCGAAAGGGCAAGGCCTCAAGGCCCTGGCCGACGTGCGCCGTGAACTCGGCCCGGCCGCCGGCGTGCAGCTGTTCTCTGCGCTCAAGAAAACGGGTGCCGATACCGCGAGGGAAGCACTCGAGGCATTCCTCGACCCGCCGGGCGGGGACCCGTCGCCGGCCGAGCCGGTATCCTGAGCCTTCTGCGCGCTCCGGTGCCGCCTTCGCAAGTTGTTGGAAGACGGGCAAAAAAAAGCCCCGGCGGCCGAATCAGGGGACGCCCCGGGGCTAAGGACTTCACCCGGTTGGGGAAACCGGGCTGCTGGCCCGCTCAGGGAGGACAGCGGGCGAGCGACTTAGTGACGCTCACGAGAAATAGACTCAGTCTTAGTGAGGGAGTTCCCGGCCGCGGGGAAAATTTCCGCCGGGCCCGGCTGGCGGACGGTTGCGGCCCCGTCCTGGCTGGCTATCAGAGGGTCCCGGCCCATCAGCCCGACATGTCATCTCGGTTTCTTGGGCCGGGCTGAAGGGGAATGGGCTATACGGGTCCCCCTGGAGCGGCCAGTAGCTCAATCAGGGACCCTCGACGCAGCTCCGAACCAATCCCGGCATTGTCTGAGAGCGGCAGGGGCTCGACTCAGGCGGCCGCCCACGGAAGCCCCAGAGCCCGTGCCTCTTCGCCGTAGGCCTCGATCTGTTCCTGGGTCAGGAGCGCGTCGCGCTCGTAGAAGGCTCGGTACCACTCAACGGTCCGCTGGATAGTCGTCTCGACGTCCCAGACCGTTCGCCAGCGTAGACTGCGACGCGCCTTCGTGCTGTCCAGCATCAGGAGGCCCGCCTCGTGCGGAGCCCCTTCCACCGGGGCGAACTCGCAGTTGACGGCGGGCCAACTCTTCTGCATCAGTGTGCAGAGCTCGCCGGTCGTCAGATTGCCGGAGAGGTCCGGACCGAAGTTCCAGGCATCCGCCAGTTCCTTGCGGCCCTCCAGGAGCCCGGCGCCGAGCGTGAGGTACCCCGAGAGGGATTCGAGCACGTGCTGCCAGGGCCGCGAGCTGTAGGGATTGCGAATGCGCACTGCTTCCCCAGCGCCGCTGGCGCGCATCACATCCGGGACCAGGCGATGGGGGCTCCAGTCGCCGCCGCCGACGACGTTTCCGGCGCGGGCCGAAGCCACCAACGCGGCCGCCTCGCCATCCTTCTCGAAGAAGGAACGTCGAAAGCTGGAGGTGACGATCTCGGCGCAGGCCTTGGAGGCGCTGTAGGGATCGTGTCCCCCCAGGGCCTCGTTCTCCCGATAGCCCCAGGCCCACTCTCGATTCTCGTAGCATTTGTCGGTCGTAACGATCACGACGGCTCTTACGCTCTCTACCGAGCGGCAGAGATCGAGCAGATTCGCCGTGCCCATGACGTTGGTGGACAGGGTCTCCAGAGGATCGGTGTAGGAGTCGAGGACGATCGGTTGCGCGGCCAGATGGAAGACGACCTCCGGTTGGGCTTTGCGCATGGCTCGCCCCAGGGCCTCTCGATCCTGCAAGTTCCCCAGGACCGAGTTCGCCTCGAAGCTGAGGCGCTCGAAGTGCGATGGCTCGGTGGAGGGTGCCAGGGCGTAGCCCGTGACTGTCGCCCCCAGACCTTCCAGCCAAAGGGTCAACCAGGAGCCCTTGAAGCCGGTATGTCCGGTGACCAGCACGCGCCGGCCCTTGTAGATCTGTCCGAAGATGTCTGGAACCTCCTGAAGAAGCCCCAAGGATACGGATCCCGGCACGCTTTCGCACCCATTGCCGGGGAACCGTCTCCACCTCCGGAGAAGCGCCGATCGATCGGGCCGACCTCTGGCTCCCTACGGCGATTAATTAGCCCCGCCCCACGCGGGCCATGCATGGCCTCCACAACCGCAATGACCCGGTGTTGCTGCGGATCGCTCCTGTCGTGGTAGCCGGGAACGTTGATCGAGAGCGTGGGGAGAGGGCGGGCGATGCGATTGCCGATGACCTTCACGAACCTGTCCCGATAACTGACCCGATCAGCGTGGCGACGGCGCGATTTCACCGCGCTGTTTCATTCGTCTTGTCCGCTTACACGGCTAGTGAGCTTCGTCCCAGTTGGTTCCGGCGCCCAGGTCCACGCGCAGCGGAACCGCCAGTTCGGCTGCGTTTTCCATCAGCCGGACGAGCCCTTCCCGTACTTTCCCGGTTTCCGCCTCTGGAACCTCCAGGACGAGTTCGTCGTGGACCTGCATGATCAGGCGGGCCTCAGAGGGACTCGTCAGCGAGCCACGCATAAACTTTGATCATGGCCCGCTTGATGATGTCCGCGGCGGTGCCCTGCATGGGGGCATTGATGGCGCTGCGCTCGGCGTACTGGCGCCGCTGGACGTTGCGTGAGCTGATCTCGGGCAGATAGAGGCGGCGGCCGAACACCGTTTCCACGTAGCCGTCCTCCCGGGCCCGCGCCCGGGTCTGCTCCATGTACGCCTTGACCCCCGGGTACCGAGCGAAATAAAGATCCACGTAATCCTGCGCCTCGCCCCGGGCAATGCCGAGCTGGCGGGCCAGCCCGAAGGCGGACATCCCGTAGATCAGTCCGAAGTTGATGGCTTTCGCCGAGCGGCGCTGGTCCTGGGTCACTGCATCGGGCGCGGTGTCGAATACCTCGGCGGCCGTGGCCCGGTGAATGTCCTGGTCATCCCGGAAGGCCGCGATCAGCCCCTCGTCGCCGGACAAATGCGCCATGATCCTGAGTTCGATCTGCGAGTAGTCCGCCGCCATGAGCTGCCAGCCGGCCGGGGCGACAAAGGCCTGGCGGATGCGGCGCCCCTCGGCGGTGCGGATGGGAATGTTCTGGAGATTGGGGTCCGTGGACGACAGGCGCCCGGTCGCCGCCACCGCCTGGTGATAGGAGGTGTGGACCCGTCCGGTGTCGGAGTCGATCTGGGTCGGAAGCTTGTCCGTATAGGTGGACTTGAGCTTGGCCAGGCCCCGGTAATCCAGCACCAGGCGGGGCAGCTCGTAGGTTTCCGCCAGTTCCTGCAGGACGTTCTCGGCTGTGGACGGTTGCCCCTTGGGGGTCTTGCCCAGTACCGGCAGTCCGAGGCGCTCGAAAAGCACTTCCTGTAGCTGCTTCGGCGAGCCGATGTTGAAGACGCCGCCGGCAGCCTCGTGGGCCCGCTGTTCGAGTTCGGCCATTGTGTCCCCGAGCTCCCGGCTCTGGGTGGCCAGCATGTCCGGGTCGAGCAGCACGCCGGTCGCCTCCATCGCCACCAGCACCGGAACCAGCGGGCGCTCGATGTCCTCGTACACCTGCGCCAGCCCGCCCGCCGCGCCGAGCTGCGGCCACAGCTCGGCGTGCAGCCGCAAGGTGACATCGGCGTCCTCGGCGGCGTAGGGCCCGGCGTCTTCCAGCGCGACCTCGTCGAAACCGATCTGCTTGGCCCCTTTGCCCGCCACATCCTCGTAGTGGATCGTTTCGACCCCCAGGTATTTCCTTGCCACGGAATCCATGTCGTGACGGGTCGCGGTGCTGTTCAGCACATAGGACTCGAGCATGGTGTCAAAATCGATGCCGCGAAGCGCGATGCCGTGATTCGCGAGCACATGGGCGTCGTACTTCAGGTGGTGGCCGATCTTGGACCGACCCGGATCTTCCAGCAGGGGCTTCAGGCGGGCCAGGACGGAATCCCTGCTCAGCTGCTCCGGTGCACCGGGGTAGCAATGCGCGACCGGCACATAGGCCGCGCGGCCGGGTTCCACCGCAAAGGACACGCCCACGATCTGCGCCTGCATGTAGTCCAGGCTGGTGGTCTCGGTGTCGAAGGCAAAGGCCTCGGCGGTTTCCAGTTCCGCCAGCCAGGACTCGAACGCGGCCTCGTCCAGGATCGTCTCGTAGACGCCCTCCTGCGCAGCCGTTTCCGGGATCCCGGCCGGATCATCCGTTTCCTCCGGAAGCCGCTTGAGCAACGATCCGAGTTCGAATTCCCGAAAGATGCCGGCGAGCCGCTCGTGATCGGGGTCGCGACGCCGCAGGGCCTCGGCGCTCAGCCCATGGTCCACGTCTTTGCGGATGGTCGCCAGCTTCCGGGACAGGGCGAGCTGATCCAGGTTGCTGCGCAGACTCTCGCCCACTTTTCCGCCGATTTCTTCGGCCTTCTCTATCAGCGTGTCGATATCACCATACTGGCCCAGCCACTTGGCGGCGGTCTTGGGGCCCACCTTGGGGACCCCGGGGATGTTGTCGGAGCTGTCGCCCACCAAGGCCAGCCAGTCGATGATCTGCTCCGGTTCGACGCCGAACTTGGCCGCCACGGCAGCGCGGTCCAGGGTCGTATCGGTCATGGTGTTGACCAGCCGGACGCCGTCGGTCACGAGCTGGGCCATGTCCTTGTCTCCGGTAGACACGAGCACCGTCCCGCCGGCTTCCAGCTGTTCCCGAACCAGGGTGCCGATGACGTCGTCGGCCTCGACGCCGGTAATGCGCAACAGCGGCAGGCCCATCGCGTCGATGGCCTCCAGCAGGGGATCGACTTGCGCCCGGAGCTCGTCGGGCATGGGCGGCCGGTTGGCTTTGTACTCCTCGTAGAGTTCGTCCCGGAAGGTCTTGCCGCTGGCATCGAAGACCACGGCAATCTGCTCCGGCGTCTCGTCGTCCAGCAGCTTGTAGAGCATGTTCAGCACGCCCAGCAGGGCGCCCGTCGGCGCACCGGCGCTGTTGGTCAGCGGGGGCAGCGCGTGGAAGGCCCGGTACAGGTAGGAAGACCCGTCGATCAGAACGAGCGGCTTGCTATCGTGATGGTTCTTGCTCATGGGGTCTGGACGGTTCCTCGCGACCGATGGATGCCGGTGCCGATTCAGGCCAGCAGCCGCTCGCCCCGGACCAGATCGTCGAAGGTCTCTCGGGCGCGCACCAGCCGGGCCCGGCCCGCGTCGATCATGACCTCGGCGCAGCGTGGCCGGCTGTTGTAGTTGGAGCTCATCGTAAATCCGTAGGCGCCGGCATCCGCGACCGCCAGCAGGCTGCCCGCGGCCACGGCAAGCTGACGGTCCTTGCCCAGAAAGTCGGCTGACTCACAGACCGGGCCGACAACATCCATCCGTTGCGATTCGCCGCCGGGGATGACCGGAAGGATATCGTGCCAGGCACCGTAGAGGGCCGGCCGGAGCAGGTCGTTCATGGCGGCATCCACGAGGGCAAAGGCCCGGTCGTCGCCGTCCTTCGTGTAGGCCACCCGGGTCAGCAGCAGGCCGGCGGGCCCGGCGATGGCACGGCCGGGCTCGATCACCAGCTCGAGATCCAGGCCCGACGTGGCTTCTTCCAGCGTGCGAGCCAGGGCTTCCGGCGACGGCGCCGCCTCGTCCGGCGTATCGATGCCCAGACCACCCCCGAGGTCCAGGCTGACCAGTTCATGGCCTGCGGCGAGGAGCTCCCGGGCCAGTTCGGCAACCCGGCCGGCGGATTCCGCCATGGGCGACAGATCCATGATCTGGGATCCGATGTGGCAGGCCACCCCGTGGGCCCGAAGGGCGTCGTGGCTGGCAATCCGGTCATAGAGTTCCCGGGCCTGGTCCAGGGGGATTCCGAACTTGTGCTCCTTCAGGCCCGTGGCGATATGCGGATGAGCCCCGGCAGCCACATCCGGGTTGACCCGCAGCGCCACCGGCGCGGTGACGCCGAGGCGGGTGGCGATGTCTCCCAGCGCCTCGAGTTCAGCCTCGGACTCGACGTTGACACACCGAATGCCCGCCCGGAGTGCTTCTTCAAGCTCATGGCCGAGCTTGCAGGCGCCTGCAAACACGGTTTTTCCGGGATCACCCCCGGCCGCCATGACCCGTTTCAGCTCGCCCAGCGAGACGATGTCGAACCCCGCTCCGGCCCTGGCCAGCGTTTGCAGGACGGCGAGATTGGAGTTGGCCTTGACCGCGTAGCAGACGAGGGCATCGCGCCGGAAGGCGTCCCTGAATGCGGTAAACCGGGTTTCGAGGGCCTGTCGGGAGTAGACATAGCAGGGGGTACCGAACTCGCGGGCCAGTTCGGCCAGCGACACGCCGTCGGCGCGCAGTTCACCCCCCTGATATCCAAACCAGGGGGTCACGGCGCTTCAGGATCCAGAGCCTCGCCGGGCTCGTTGGTCGCCTCCGTGTCATCGGTTTCGTCCGGGTCTTCCACGGAATCGTCGATGGGGTCGTCCAGGTCATCCGCATCCCAGGGCTGTGAAGGGTCCAGCACCGGGTCGATTCCCTGATCCTTGAGCGGCGGCGCATCGGATTCCCCCTCGGGCAGGTACAACGGCCCCTTCATCCCGCAGGCGCCAAGAGCAGCGACGACCAGCAAAGCGGCGAGGAGTCGGGGCATAGGCGTTGGCTTCAACTGATTCCCGGGGGGCGGAGAGTATAAACCGTTCCCACCGAGGGTCCCCGCGGGAGGGACTGCCGTCGTGACGACCCGCTCAGGTCTCCAGCGAGCCGGCACCCTCGGCGGGAATGACCGCGAGAACCAGGTCCGAAACGCAGATCAGCCGGTCGGCGTCGTCGGCGATGCGAACCTCCCAGAGCTGACTCCGGCGGCCGATGTGGATGGGGGTTGCCGTCCCGTGGACCCGGCCGGATTGCACCGGCCGCAGGTGATGGGCATCAATGTGCTGGCCGACGACCTGGGTTTCCGGATCCTTGCGGCAGAAATGGCCGGCCATGCTGCCCAGGGATTCCGCCAGCGCGACGGACGCGCCGCCATGGAGGATGCCGTACGGCTGGTGGGTGCGCCGGTCGACGGCCATGCTGCCGACGAGGGCGTCGTCACGCACTTCGGTGAAGCGGATATCCAGGGATTCCAGGAGGGTCCCCTTCACCAGGCCCTGGAGCTGCTCCAGCTCCGGCAGCGTCGTCCAGATGCTCATGTCTCGCCGTCTTCCTTGCCGCGGGACCCGAAGCGGGCGCCGATGCGCTTGTAGGCCTCCCTGAACGGCAGACCCTCGTCCACGACCAGCTGAAAGGCGTCCTGGGTTGCGTAGAGCTGCTGCTCCATCCGGATGTTCTCTTCGATAAAGGACACTTCGGGAAGCGCGTGGGCGAGGATGGCCAGGGTATGGGTTGCCAGGTCAACGGCCCGGAACAACGGGGCCTTGATGAGCTGCAGATCCCGGTGATAGCCGGAGGTGAGCTTGGCGGGCACCGCGAGGATCTCCACGAGGGCGCCGAGGCTCGTGGCGCTGTGGGCGCGAATTAGCTCGAACACGTCCGGATTACGCTTCTGGGGCATGATCGAGGAGCCGGTCGTCATGCTGACCGGGAGCGCCACGTAGCTGAATTCCTGGGAGCAAAACAGGATCAGGTCGGCGGCCAGCCGGCCGGCGTCCTGCATGAGCAGGTGAATCTCGAATGCCAGCTGGGCCTCGCCCTTGCCGCGGGAGAGCTGCACCGCGGTCACGGGTTCATGGACTTCGGCAAAGCCCAGCAGCTCCCGGGTATGTTCCCGGTCGATGGGCAACACCGGGACGCCGTACCCCGCAGCCGAGCCCAGCGGATTGCGGTCGAAGCGGCGGCGGGCCGCGGCGAGGCCTTCGGCGTCGTCGCGAAGCTCCGCCGCATAGCCCCCGGCCCACAGCTCAACCGAACTCGGCATGGCCGGCTGAAGATGGGTGTAGCCCGGCAGCGGCGTCCCGGCCTCCCGTTCGGCCAGCTCATCCAGGGCTTCGGCCACCGCCATGGATCCTGCGGACAGGTCGGCACAGACGTCCTTGAGATACAGCCGCAGCGCGGCGAGAACCTGGTCATTCCGGGACCGCCCCAGGTGCAGGCTTGCGCCGGCTACCGGATCGATCGCGGTGAGGCGCTGTTCGAGAGCCGTGTGCACGTCTTCTTCGGCCAGGGTTATGCGCCAGTCGCCATCGGCATGGGCCCGGGCAACGGACTGCAGTCCTTCTTCGATCGCGCGCAGGTTCTCCGCGCTGATCAGTTCCTTGTCCGCCAGCATGCGCGCGTGGGCCACCGAAGCCCGAACATCGTAGGAAACGAGGCGATTGTCCAGCGCATGATCTTCGCCGGCCGTGTAGCGGAGAATCTCCTCGTCCAGGGGTTCACCCTTGTCCCATAGCCTGCTCATGCGACGTCTCCGCCTGCCTGGGTCTGCTGTTCCGCCGGAGAAAGGCTGTCGATGCTCTCGACCACCAGCGTGCCCGTTCCCTCGTTGGTGAAGACCTCCAGGAGCAGGCTGTCCGGCAGGTCGTGGGAGATGACGTGGACCCGGTGGACGCCACCGCGGATTGCCTGCTCGATGGCCGCGGCCTTGGGCAGCATGCCGTCGGCGAGGCGCTTCTCGGCCAGCATTTTCTCGAGACCCTGGAGATCCAGATAGGACACCAGCGAGCCGGGATCGGCCGGGTCGGCGAGGATGCCGGCCGCTCCCGTCGCGAGGATCAGTTTCTCGGCCTTCAGCGCGGCGGCTACGGCCGCCGCCACCGTGTCGGCATTGATGTTCAGCAGGTTGCCTTGGTCATCGGCGGACAGCGGGCTGATCACCGGCAGGAACCCGGCATCCAGCTGCCGGACGAGAACGTCTTCGTTGACGGACCGGATGTCACCGACGAATCCGTAGTCCACGTCGCCATGGGACTCCACCCGCACCGGCGGGCGCTTGATGGCGCGTATCAGTCCGGCATCCACGCCGCTCATCCCGACGGCCGGCAGGCCGGCGTCCCGGGCGGCGGCGAGGATCCGCGTGTTGATCTCGCCGTTGAGCACCATGGTGGAGACTTCCAGCGACCGGGCGTCGGTGACGCGCCTGCCCTGGACGAACTCCGACGGTACCGCCAGGGCTTCGGCCAGCGCCGTTGACTGGGGACCGCCTCCGTGAACGAGCACCACCCGAATTCCCACCTCGTGGAGAATGCTCAGCTGCTCCACCAGCGCCCGGGTCGTGGCGTCGTCGGCGAACACCGCACCGCCGGCTTTCACCACGAAGGTGCGCCGCTTGAACATCCGGATATAGGGGATCGCCGCCTTCAGGGCGGTGACGGCAATGGCGCGGTCGCCATGTTCGTGCAGGGGCATGGGTCTCTCCTTCAGGCCAGCAAGCGATGAAGAATCGCCTGCTGGGCCAACATGCGGTTTCGGGCCTGTCCCAGCACCCGGCTGCGGGGACCGTCGAGGATGGCGTCGGTGGCAACCACGTTGCGGCGAATCGGAAGGCAATGCATGAAGATGCAGTCCGGCCTCGCCGGTGCGAACCACGGTTCGTCCACCGTCCAGTCGTCGAGGCCGGCGCGCAGCGCGGCATCGGCCTCGCCATCACCATAGTGCATGGACGACCCCCAGGACTTGGCATAGATCACGTGGGCATCCGCCATGGCGGCCTCGCGGTCTTCGGTTTCGACGATGGATCCGCCGGAAGCAGCGGCTGCCGCTTGCGCCCGGCGCATGACGGGTTCGGGCAGCTCGAAGCCCGGCGGGCGGAGCACGGTCACGTCCATGCCCCGGTGGGCCGCCATGTGGACTGCCGCCGCCGGCACTGCCAGGGGCAGTGCCTTGGGGTGATTGGCCCAGCTGAGCACGAATTTGCCGCCAGCCGCCGGCACGCCTTCGTCGTCCAGGGTCTTCCAGTCCGCCAGCGCCTGGCAGGGGTGATCCATGGCCGACTCCATGTTGATCAGCGGAACCGGGGATAGCTCCCTGACCAGCGACAGCACCGGCTCGGACAAGTCTTCTGTCAGGTCCTGGCCGGCGGCGAAGGCGCGCACCCCGATGGCGTCGGCGTAGCTTGCGAGCACGGGAATGGCTTCGCGCACGTGTTCCGCCGTGGCGCCGTTCATGACGATGCCGTCACGATGTTCGAGGGCCCAGCTGCTGCCCGGAGTGATGACGAAACTCGAGCCGCCGAGACGCGCCATGCCCGCCTGAAAGGAGGCGAGCGTGCGCAGAGAAGGGTTCATGAAAACCAGGCCGAGAATTTTTCCCGCCAGCGGCTGCCAGTTCCGGTCCGTGTCCGCGAGGCGCGCGATCTCCATCAGGTTCGGCGATGTCTTCGCGGGATAAATCCCCGAGGTGGGTGTAGTGTTTCATCGGGTCACAGATCCTCCAGGGCGTCGGCGAGCAAGTCCACGTGCTGACGCTCAAGGATCAGCGGCGGCAGCAGTCGCAGGACCCGGGGGTCGGCGCTCGTTCCGGTCAGTATGTTGCGCTCCAGACAGATCGGCCTGCACGTCCCGGGCCGGCCGGTCCATTTTCAGCCCCACGAGAAAACCCGCGCCCTGGATTCCGCGCACGGGTCCGGTGAGGCATCGCTCCTGGAGGTAGGCGGACACGTCTTGCACATGTTCGAGCAGCCCTTCTTCCTCGATGGTTTCCAGTACCGCGACAATCGCCGCGCAGGCTACCGGACCCCCGCCGAAGGTCGTGCCGAGATCGCCTTTGCCCAGCAGGGAGGACACCGCCTCGGTGGTGATCAGCGCCCCGGCCGGAAAGCCGCCCGCCAGGCTTTTCGCGGTGGTCAGCAAATCGGGGGCGATGCCCGCCCGCTGCGCGGCGAAGGGCCAGCCAGTGCGGCCGACGCCGCTCTGCACCTCGTCGAAGATGAGTAACGCCCCATGGCGAGTCGTGGCTTCCCGGGCTGCGGCCAGCACCGTTGAGCTGATGGGGTAGGCGCCGGCCACGCCCTGCACCGGCTCGATCATCACGGCAGCGGTGTCCTCGTCTACGGCGTCGGCGAGCGCGTCGGGGTCGTCCCGCGGCACAAAGCGTACGTCGAAGGGCTGGCGGGGAAACCCGTACCAGCGCTCCGATCCCCAGGTCACTGCGCCACAAGCTGCCAGGCGACCGTGGAACGCGGCCTCCAGGGCCACGATGACGGGGCGGCCGGTCGTGCGCAGGGCCAGCCGCAGCGCGTTCTCATTGGCTTCCGCGCCGCTGTTGACGAGAAACACCTTGTCCAGCCCCGGTGGTGCAAACGCCGCAAGGGCCGCGGCCGCGCGTTCCCGTATGGCGAACGGAACCGCATTGGTCTGGAACAGCAGGGCGTCGGTTTGAGCGTGAATCGCACCGAGCAAACGCGGGTGCCCATAGCCCAGGGCCGCCACCGCATGACCCCCGTAGAGGTCCAGGATCCGCCGCCCGTCGGCGGTGACGATCCATACGCCCTCCCCCGAAACCGGCTCGATGTCCAGCTGGCCGTAAACCGGAATTTGCGCACCAGACGGCGCACCAAGGTCCGCGGCGCTCACAGCCATGCCGCCGCGGGTGCATCGAGGCCGGCGGTTTCCGGCAGGTCCAGCAGTCGGTTCATCCACTGGACCGCGCCGCCCGCGGCTCCCTTGAGCAGGTTGTCGATGACCACCGAAACCATCCACGCATCGCCGTCCGTGGCCGCTGATAGCCGGGCCTGGTTTGATCCCACCACGTCCTTCAGGCGTGGCGGCGCGGGGGTGACGTGCACAAACGGGCTGGCCGCATAGGCGCTGGTCAGCGCTGCGTTCAGTTCCTCGGCACCGGGTTTGCCGGTGCACCGACCCTGCAGGGTCACCTCGATGCCGCGGGCGAATGGCCCGGAGTGGGGCACGAAATGCAGCTGCAGCGGCGTTTCGGCCGCCGCCCGGGCAAGCTCTTCGACCTCGGGCGAGTGCCGGTGGTCGAGGGGCTTGTAGGCAAACAGGTTGGCGTGGCGTTCCGGATGATGAGTGGTGTCCTTGAGGCCGCGTCCGGAGCCGGTGCTCCCGGTAGTCCCCGAGGCGAAAACGTGGCTGTCGATAAGGCCGGCTCGCAGCAGGGGTACGATGCCCAGCAGCATCGCGGTGGCAAAACAGCCGGGATGGCCGATGTGGCCCGCCGGTGTTTCGGCCAGGTGCTCCGGGACCGCGCAGCTGAAGTCGGCGATGCGCCCGGGAGCGCCATGGGCCAGGCCATACACCGTCTCGAAGGCCGCTGCGGACGGGTAGCGGAAATCGGCGGATACATCCACGATTCGAAACCCGGCGGGGGCCGCGTTCAACAGGTCATCCAGCATGGCGGCGGACACGCCGTGGGGCGCGGCGGAAAAAACCCCGGCCAGGCGGCCGTCGGCGACCGCGGCGATGAGCTCGTCCCGGCGCGAGAAAATCAGCCCCTCCAGCCGCGGGAACAGGGTGGGAAAGGCGGTCGTCACCGGCGTCCCGGCCTGACTGTCGGATGCCACGATGATGGGCTCCAGGCGGGGGTGGGCAGTCAGCAGTCGCAGGATCTCCCCGGCGACGTAGCCCGTGCCGCCCAGCACGCCCACCGGCAGCCTGGCGCTCATGCCGGCGCTCCCGGAAGGGCGAGGAGTTTCTGAATGCACTCGCCCAGCTCCGCCTCCTGGGTCAGGGCGTTGAAGGCGGGCACGCCCAGGCGCTCGCGGATCAAAGCGGCGCCGACTTCGTTGTCGGTTGCCCGCCCGGTCACGACGGCCGGTTCGATGCCGAAGTTCTTGCGCAAGATCTCGACACCGCCCCAGGCGCCGACCGGATCATTCGCGCAGAGCACGAGCCCGGTCAGGGCGGCGCGGACCTCCTCGTCCTTGAGGATCGCCTCGACGCCGTAGGTGCCCAGCAGTCCGTCCCCCAGTTCGAACACGATCACGTCGGGTTTCTCGGACGCCAGTTCCGTCAGCATGGCGCGGGTGAGCGGGGGGCCGTTGGCTGATGTGGTGGTGACCACGCCGAAGTCCGTAAAAATGCCCGTATGGCGGGCGCCCGCGTCTTCCATGGCGAGAATATCCCGGCGCAGCGACACGCCCGTGGCCTTGAACGCCGCCACTTTCAGTCCGGCATGGCAAAGGCGGCTGATGATCGCGCAGGCAGCGGCGGTCTTTCCCGCGTCCATGCAGGTGCCGGCCAGGCCAATGACGGGGACGCCGTCGAGTTCGCAGGCCGGGGCCTCGGGCAGCGCCCGTTCGCCGACCCGGGCGGGCCGGCCGATCCGCTCGCCGAGGTAGGGAAATGTCAGCACGCCCCCCAGGACCCGGCATTCGAAGGGCTGGCCGCGATCCGGGTTGGCTGAATCGCAGATACCCATGACGCCGCCGAGGTTCAGGATGTTGACGGCATCGCCCGGCGCCAGCCGGGTCGGAAGATGCCCGGAGTAACCGAAGAGGGCACTGCGATGGCCGAGGGCGCCGACGACGATGTCGCCGGCCTTGACCTGGGCCATGCGCCCCGAGGCCAGTTCGAGCTGGTTGTAGCGCGCCTTGTTGGTCAGTACTTCGACCGCGATGACCACCCCCTCTTCGCACACGATGTCGGGGGACACCCTCACTTCCCGGCCCAGCCGGCAGCTCATGGCCACCGATGCGATCTTGTCGACAACGACGGTCTTCACGATCTGCCTCCGGCGCGGGCATGCAGCATGCCGGGCAGCGCCCGCATTTTTGACAGGCCGAGCGCGTCGGCAGCCGTCCATTCGCCGGCGGCCTCGCCGTAGGCCCCCCGGCTTGCCGCCATGAGCGAATGGGGCGACTCCACGCCCTCCACGAACAGGCTGCCCGGCCGCATCAGAAGATGGGCGACGCCCGTCACCCGTGCCTGGCTGGCGCTCAGAAGCGCTTCGATGTCCCGGCAGACCGGGTCCAGATGCTGGCCTTCGTGCACAAGATCTCCATAGGTCTGGGCCAGGGGTTCTTTCAGCTTGATCTGGTTGCCGGTGAGGGTCAGCTTCTCGAGTTCACGGTGTGCAGTGAGCAGGACCTCGGCGGCAGGCGCCTCGTAGGCGACCCGTCCCTTGGTGCCAAGAATCGTCTCGCCCAGGTGAATTCCCCGGCCGATGCCCTGCGCGCCGGCGATGCCCTCGAGGCGTTCGATCAGCTCAACGGTGTCCAGCGCCTCCCCGTTCAGGCTGACCGGAATTCCCGCCTCGAATCCCACCGACAGGCGCTGTTCGGCGGGAGACTGGTCGAAGGCATTGCGTGTCACCACCCAGGCCTCTTCGGGGATGGTGCCGGCGGAGGTCAGGGTCTCCTTGCCGCCGATTGTCGTACCCCACAGGCCCCGGTTGATGGAATAGGCGCCTCCGCCGGCCGGTACCGGGAGACCCCGCTCGGTCAGGTACGCGATCTGCCAATCCCGCGCCCAGGCGTTGTCGCGCACCGGCGCGATGACTTCCACGTCCGGATTGACCGTGCGCAGGGCCACCTCGAAGCGAACCTGGTCGTTGCCCGCGGCCGTACACCCGTGGGCTACGGCCCCGCCATTGCCATCGCCCGCCATTTGCGCAATGAGCCGGGCCTGCAGAATGCGCTCGGCCCCCACGCACAACGGGTAGGTCGCCCCGCGACGGACGTTCCCGAAAACGAGAAACCGGATGACGTCGTCGAAGAACTGCTGACGGGCATCCACCATGATGTGCTTCGATGCGCCGAGAGCCTCCGAGCGTTCGGCCAGCGCGGCGGCCGCCGCCTCGTCGATACCACCGGTATTGATGGTGACTGTCACCACGTCGCGGCCCGTGTCCTCCATGAGCCAAGGGACACAGCAAGACGTGTCCAGGCCGCCGGAGAAGGCGAGGAGAATGGGACGGCCCTGGCCGCCGGATTTGTTATGGGTCATGAATCGCTTACCTCGGAAACGCGCCGGCCAGGCGTGCGGTCAGCCGTCGCTGATCCGCTTCGCTCGCCGTCGCAAGAAAAATCGTGTCGTCGCCTGAAACAGTGCCCACCAGCTCCGTCCAGCCCGCCTCGTCCAGAGCCACCGCGACCCCCTGGGCGGCCCCCGGCGTGGTATGGAGAACCAGTAGATGAGGGCCGGCAGGCTGCCAGCCCCGGACGAATCCCGCAATGCTCGTGAGGGCGGTGTCCGCGAATTCGTCGTCCGGCAGCCGGTATCGAGCGCCGATCTTCGTGACGCCCATCTCCCTGAGGTCCCGGCTGACGGATGACTGGGTCGCATCGTGCCCCCGGTCAGCGAGGAGGCTCACCAGCTCCGACTGCCGCGAAATGCGGTGGTTGCGGAGGAGTGCGAGGATGGTTTCCCGTCGCGCGGTCTGGCTCTCGGGAGAGGTCGGCATGTCGGTAGTGGCACTGTCGAGGCAATATATGCGCATATAGTATTTTTAATGCGCATAAAAAAGCAAGGGTGGCGGAGCGGTTCCGGCGAGCTAGACTCACGCTCCGTGAGCACCGACGAAACAATGAGTAATCCGGACGGGTTGCTGGACACGGTGGAGATTGAAACCGGTCCTGAGCCCTCCGCCGCCGTGGTCTGGCTGCATGGCCTGGGTGCCGATGGGCATGATTTCGAGCCGCTGGTCCCCGAGCTGGCGCTTGGCGGCGCCGGCCCGGTGCGCTTCGTTTTCCCCCACGCCCCGGTCCGCCCCGTGACGATCAACGGCGGCATGCCCATGCGGGCCTGGTACGACATCATCGGTATCGATCGCCAGTCGCCCCAGGACGAAGCGGGCATTCGAGCCAGCGCGAAACTGGTGGAGGCGCTGATCCAGCGCGAACAGCAGCGGGGCATACCAGCGGGCCGCATTGTCCTGGCCGGGTTCTCCCAGGGGGGTGCCATCGCCCTTCATCTCGGCCTGCGCTTCGGCGACGCCCTCGCCGGGATTCTCGCGCTGTCCACGTATCTGCCGCTGCACGAGACGCTGGAAGGCGAGCGCAGCGAAGCCAATGCGCGCACCGCCGTGTTCATGGCCCACGGCATCCTCGACCCGGTCGTGCCTCTTTACCTGGGCGAGTCGTCGGCGAACCGCCTGTCCCAGGGCGGCTGGCCCATCACCTGGCGAACCTACACGATGCCCCACGCCGTATGTCCGGAGGAGATCTCGGACATCTCCGGTTTTCTCGCCGACCGGTTCCGGCCTGCCTAGGAACCCGCCGGCCGGTTCTCCAGGCTGTCGGCGTTGCGGATGTCCAGCGGTTCTGCGCCGCCGGCCACGGGAAACCCGAGGACCCGGGCATAGAACGCCAACTCGGCGTTGAGGGCGCGAACGATACTCGCCGAGCGGCGGAAGCCATGGGCCTCGTCCGGGAATTCCACGTAAGCGGTCGCCAACCCGCGGCCGGCGAGCGCTTCGTGCATTGCGCGGCTCTGGTCCGGCGGCACGACCTTGTCGAGAGCGCCCTGGAAGAAAATCACCGGACACGTCACCCGATCCGCATGCCACAGTGGGGAACGGTCGCGCACTGCGGCGGGGTCGGAGCCGAGCAGATGATGATCGTAACGGGACTCGAACTTGTGTGTGGTGGCAAACAGCGACTCCAGGTCGCCGATGCCGTAGTAGCTGGCGCCCGCCACGAAGATATCCGCGAACGCGAGGGCGCAGAGCACGGTAAACCCGCCCGCGCTCCCGCCGCTGATCAGCAGCCGGTCCGGATCCGCGAGTCCAAGCTCGCAGATATGATTCGCGCCGGCCACGCAGTCTTCCACGTCGGCCAACCCCCAGCGGCCGTAGAGGGATCGGCGGTAGCTCCGGCCGTAGCCTGTGCTCCCCCGATAGTTCACATCCAGCACCGCGAAACCCCGGCTGGTCCAGAACTGGATCTTCAGGTCCAGCCCCGGGTTCGTTGCACCGGTGGGTCCGCCATGACACTTGACCAGCAGCGGCGGCAGCTCCCCGGTCATCGCTCGAAAAGCAGGGTTGACCGGCGGATAATAAAGACCGTGGGCCGTCCCGCCGTCGCTGGTCGCAAATCGCACGGCGGTCGGAACCGATACGCTGCCGGCCTCGAGGACGTCGTCTCCCGCGCGGGCCAGTTCCTCGGCGCCGTCGGGTCCGATGCGCAGAATTCGAGGCGGACGGGTTGAACTGGCCCCCAGGACGACAACCGATTCGGCGTCGGCGGAGACGTGCTCGATCGAGGTCAGCCCTGTTTCCAAGGGGCTGGCGAAACCGCCCGCCAGTTCGACGCTGTGGAGCTGCCAGAATCCCCGGGCGGTGACGGCAGCAACGGCCCTGCCCGTGCTCGCGAACGCATAGGTCCGTTGGCCGAATACCCACTGCGGCAAGCCCATTTCGCCCTCGAAATCGGTAACCTGCTCGACCCCGGCGCCGGCCCGGCGCCAGAGGTTCCACCACTCCCTTGCGTCCGAGACGAAATACAGGTCTCCGTCAGGGCTCCACGTGGGCTGGAAAACCGACTCGTCGCGGCTGCCGGCCAGGTATTTCCCGGGAGCAAGCCCCCCGCCGGAGTCGAACTCGGCCAACCACAGCCAGGTGCCGTCCCACGGCATGTTCGGATGGTCCCATTCCAGCCAGGCAAGGGCGCGGCCGTCCGGCGAAATGGCCGGCGACGCGTAGAAGTCCGCGCCGGACACCAGTTCCCGGCAGTCGCCGTCATCGCTGATGGCTACCAGCGATGCCGTGGGCTCCCCCCCGGCCGCGCTGTGCTCGGCTACGGCGATCAGTCGGTCCCTTTGCGTGTCCCGGTGGAGGTCGGCAAAGGACGTATCGGGGAATCCGCAGATGCGCCTGATGCCCGCAGGTTCGACGACATAGACCGATTGATCCGAATTGTTTACAAACCACGCCCGCTCGCCGTCCACGGTCCAGGCGCCGCCGCCGTATTCATGGATGCGGCTGCGGACGCTGAAGGGGTCAGGAACGAGGTCCCGTCCGGGCTCTCCGTCGATCCGGCATACCAGCACGGACCGTCCTCCTTCCGAAGGCCGTCCTTCAAGCCACCAGGTGCGGTGGCCGCGGCGCAGTGGTTCGGCGAGCCGCACACTGGCGGCCGCCACCATCTCCGCGTCCAGGCCGCTGGTCCAGCTGCCGCAGGGGCGCAGGGCGGGATTATCGGACATAGGTCTTGGTGCTCCATTGCTCCCGGGTTTCGCCCGTGGCCTGGCCGTTCGGGCCGAAACGCCGCTCAAGAAAACTCGCCCGGCCGTCCCGGTTCAGCAGAAACGCCGTCGAACAGCGGGTTCCATACGCGGGGCTGACGATAAAGGCGGCCGATAACAATCGCTCGAAGTCCCGGCCGATACCGGTGTCCGGCAGCTCGGCGTCCGGTGCGGCCCGACGATCCGAGAGGAGGTCCAGCAGATCGTCATCCGAGGGGCTTCCGCCGGCCAGGATCCTGTGCATTCCCATGCGCAGGCCAACGACCTTCGGCCACGGCGTATCCAGCGCGCTGTTGGACAAACCATAGATGCCCCCGGGCAAATCGAGCTGACCGGGTGAGCGGTTCGAGACGTAGTGCAGCCCGTCGCTGTCTGCGACCAGGAGATTGAAGCCGGCATAGGTGCCGGATCGGGTCTCCAGGGCCAGCGCGTAGTCTCTTGCCGTCGCACCGCCGGCAAGAAAGTCTGTAACCAGCGCGCCACGGGACGGTGATGCCGAAGCCTGGTCGACGGCGGGTTCCCGGAAATTCGTCACGACCGCAAAGCGGCCACGTCGATCGGCAGCGAGCCACGTGCCCCCGCCTTCGAGGTCCCGGCCGCCAATGACGTCGGGGGCATCCTTCCACCAGGCCGCTGCAGCCGTGGGTCGTGCGTGGAATTCGTCCCGGTTACCGGCGAAGACCAAAAGGTGTTCCGGGTCGGCCCGCCAGCCTATCGCCAGGAGACACATGAACCGGCCGCGCTAGCTGTCGCGCCGTGGCAGCCAGGGGCCGGCATCGGCTTCGGCTGCAAGACGACGGCCGGGCTCGCTGTCGAACCAGTCCTCGATGAGGCGCCAGGCGATCGATACGGGTGGCGGCAGGAGGCAGGTCCCACTGACAATTTCCTGGCGCGTGAACCATCTGGCGTCCTCGAGTTCGCTGTCCCGCCGATCAATGTCGTAGGTTGCGGGTTGCGCCCGATAGCCCAGCATGAGGGACGACGGAAAAGGCCAGGGCTGGGATGACTGGTAGACGATATCGTGGGTGCGGACGCCGGCTTCTTCGTAAACCTCCCGCGCGACGGCGTCTTCAAGGCTTTCGCCGGGTTCCACGAAGCCCGCGAGGGTCGAGTACCGACCCTCAGGCCAGGCCGCCTGGCGGCCCAGCAGACAACGCTCCTCGTCGGCGACGAGCACGATAATGGCCGGATCGACGCGGGGAAAATGCCGGGCCCCGCAGGTCTCCCCCTTGCAGTCCCGGGCGTGGCCGGCTTCCGAAGCGCGGGTGGGCTGGCCGCAGCGCCCGCAAAATGCGTGGCGCTCGTCCCACAGGACCATGGCCCGGGCGAACGCCAGGAGCGCGCCTTCGTCCGGGTCCAGGAGATGGCCGATGCCCCGCAGGTCGCAAAACTCCCCGGCGGTGGCCGGAGTGGCGTCGGGGGGCACTGCCAGGGCGAACCAGGCCTGGTCCCCGGCGACCCCGAGCAGGATGTCGGGGAGGCCGGCGATGCCTGCGCCCGTGAGCTCGTCCGCGGTCAGGCCGACCGGCCGGGGATGATCCCGGCTCTCCACCAGGCTGCGACCCTTCCAGACCGGCAGAAACCGGCCGTCACGCCGCGCGGCGGTCAGCCAGTCCGGATCGCCGCGTCGTTCTCCGACCCGGTCCAGCGGAGTACCCGCCAGGAAGTTGCGTCGCTGGGAGCCGCGAACCGTCATCCGGCGGGTGCGTACGGCTCCGTCAGGAGAAGCAGCCCGTCTTCGTCCGCATAGACATGCTCGCCCGGCCGAAAAGTAATGCCGGCAAAACTGACGGACACGCCCTTCTGACCGTCACCGTTCTTGCGGCTCTTGCGGGGATTGGTGGCAAGGGCGAATACGCCGATTTCGATCTCGGCGATTTCCTTGCTGTCCCTGATGCAGCCGTTGACGACGACCCCCGCCCACCCGTTCTCGGCACCCATGGCCGCCAGCCGGTCGCCCAGCAGCGCCATGCGCGACGAGGCGCCACCATCGACCACCAGCACACGGCCTTCTCCGGGCTCTTCGAGGGCCTTGCGGACCAGGACATTGTCCTCGTGGACCTTGACGGTGACGATGGGACCGAAAAAACGCTTGCGGCCGCCATAGCTGCGCAGAAGGGGTTCAGCCACCATGGCCTTGCGTTCGACTTCATCGCAGATATCGGCGGTAGAAAATTCCATGGGGCGCTTCTCCGGGAAGGGAAGGCCATTGTATGCGCGGCCGATCTTCCGGGGCTAGGCGCCGTTCCGCCCCCGGCAGCCTGGGCAGGCGGCCGGATCGAGGGCAAGAGCGTCCTGTACATAGAGGGCGCCGCAGCGGACACAGTCGGCGACGAGCACCCCGTCGCCGGACTCGAGCGCGGCCTGCAGCGACCAGGCCCGCTCAAAGGACAGCTGGTTGTCCGGGCACAGGGCCTGGTAGTCCTCGAAGGCGCAGCAGAACCGTTCGCCCTTGGCGTACCCGGCGGGGACTGCGCCGGGGCCGGTCGTCAGATCGGAGCGCAGGCGGACAAGGCCATAGACGAAAAACAGCCCGGCGAGGGCCGAGGCCTCCGCCTGGATCCGGCTGTTGCGAAAGAAAAAGTCTACTGCTGACGGCGACTTACCGCGTTTGCGCCGAACCCGGTTGCCCTGCTGGTGCTTGAAGTAGGTGGCATACAGCTTGCGGATGCGTTCCTGGGAGAAACCCGTGCACTCCGAGATGATGTGGGTCCTGGCCTGATGGCGAATCAGGCGGATGGCAAGGTCGAACTGGGCCCGTTCCCCTGCATATCGATCGTCGGTTGCGCGCATTGCTATCCCCCCGGATTTGAGCCCCTTTTCCCCATTTATGGGATTTTTGGACCAAATATGCTAGAAGTCAAAACTCTGCAATCCGCGGTTTTTCGCCGCTGGCAGCCGCCCGGCGCCATTGGTTAGCGTCGAAAACGACCACAATGCGGACGAGGGAAAACAGCATGAAACAGGGGTTGCTGGGGCCAATGGCGGGACCCATCGTGAGCGGGCTCAACGGGGCCTTCCTGGAGCTATTCCGGCGGGTCTACCCGGATCCGATGGGCCTGGACCCCGCCCTCGCGGCGCGGCTGGCCGATCTGCCGCCTGAGGCCTGCCGGCGGCTCGCCGAGCTGCCCTGCGTGCTGTTCGGTTTCGGCCTGGCCGGTCGCGGCGGATGGGACGGTGTCCTGGAGTCGTCTGCGCCCGCAGCCTGCCAGCGTCCGGAGCTCAGCCAGTTCCTCCTGGTCGCGCTTTCCAGCCTGTCGACCATCGCCGCGTCGGACCGGGATACGGCAGCGGTGCGTTTCGGCATACCGGAATGGGTGCTCGATCGACTTGTGGAGGGGGGGCCGCCTGTTGCATTCCGGCTGGCGTCACGACTGGATGTCAGGGCACGGTTCGGCAGCTGTCGGGGTCTCTGGAGCGCCCTGCTCGGCGCCGCGACCCGTCGCCGGCCAACCGGGCTCGACGGTTTGCAGGTGCAGTGGGTCAGCCTCAGCCTCGCCCGGGCGATCGGCGTCAACCCCGCCAGGGATGCCGGTCGGCGCCTCTACCGGGCTTCTGCCGACCGGCGGCGGCCCACTGGGCGGGCCGGCACCTTTCTCCCGGCAGGCGAGGGAGAACTCACCCGGCGGTGAAGAACTCCCGTGCGGCGGCCAGCACGTCGCCGGGCGCCTCCAGCTGGGGCCAGTGGCCAATGCCCGGGAGGCGGGTAACCGGACGGCCCGGCAGCAGCTCCGTCCAGCGATCCGCCAGGTGGGCCCCGGACACGGGATCCGCCTCACCGTCCACGAGCATGATCGGTACACGGCTGGATTCCAGCGCGCCGACCCAGCGTTGCCGGCAGGCCCGGCGTTCCGCGATATAGCCAAGAAGCGACGGCATGACTTTCTTGCCGTCACCGGCTTCGACGAGATCGATCAGGGCATCCAGCTCGCCCTGGGCCGGGCGGGTTTCGGGCCCAAAGACGCTCTCGAGGCCGCGGGCGATCTGCCGCCGCCCCATCAGCCGGACGAGTACCGGCCCCAGTGGGCCGGCCAGCAAGGTCTGAATCCGCCGGGGCCGGTGGGCCTCGGGAAACAGGCCGCCGTTGAGAAACAGTACCGAGCGCAGGCCTGCCAGCGTGGGCCGTCCCTCGGCCTGCCGAGCCAGCAGTTCCTGGGCCACCGTGTCGCCATAGTCGTGGGCGAGAACGTGAAAGCGCTCAAAACCGGCGGCGGCGGCGACCGCCTCACAGACATCGGCCTGGATGTCCATGTTGTAGGTTCCCGGGTGCGGTTTGGCGGAGTACCCGAAACCCAGCAGGTCCGGGGCGGCCAGGCGGAAATCCCTGCCGAGGTCGGACCAGATCCGATGCCAGTCCCAGGCGGCGGTCGGGAACCCATGGATCAGCAGGACCGGATCGCCCGTGGCGCCCTCGCTGTACCACGCAATCCGCTGACCCCCGACCTCAAGCAGCCGGCCTCCGGTCCGCCAGCGGGCCAGGGATTGCCGGTATTCGCCGGGATCGTTCATAACCGGATCATACCGCTGCCGGAACGCGCAGCGGCGGGCGGGCTTGCTACAATGCCGGGCTCGTTTGGCCGCAGCCCGGAACGGGGGAAAGACGTGACTGACAACAACGCGCCGGAGACCGGCAAAAAGGAAAACCAGGCCCGGGTCCAGGAAGGAATCCGCCGCGTGATCGAGGCTCTGCAGAATGGCCAGGCCCAGGACGCCCTTGCCGCAACCCGTGAACTGCTGGAGCAATTTCCGAACGAGGCCGATCCGTACCAGATGCTCGGCTTTCTGCTTTTGAAAGGCGGCCGGCCCGATCAGGCCGTGGAGGCTCTGAGCCGCTCGATCGACATCGATGACGGCTATCCCGGAGCCCACTACAACCTGGGTCTCGCGCTGACTGCGCTGGGCCGGCTGGACGAGGCGGTGGCGGCCCATGGCCGGGTGATCGGACTGAATCCCGACCACCGGGACGCCCATGGAGAGATCGCAAAAATACACGAGGCCGCCGGCCGCCATGCCGAGGCGGAGGAAGCCTGGCGTCGCGTGCTTGCGCTCGCCGCCGATGACGTCGCCGCCCTGGCCGGCGTGGCTCGTTCACAGCTGGCCACGGACCGGGCGGGGGATGCCCTTGCGACGCTGGATGCCGCGCTGGCGGGTCCTTCTGCCGGGGAAGACCTCGCGGTTCTCAAGTCACTTGCCCTGGAAGCGGCCGAGGGGCCCGCTGCCGCGCTTGCCTGGGCCGAATCCGCGGGTGCCGAGCCTGGCGGGCTGCTGGAGCGCGAGGTCGGCAGACTGTCGGGGCTGCTCGCCGGGGGGCACTGAGCTGATGCAGGCTCTGAGCCTACGCGGGCTGCGCAAGGTCTATCCGAACGGGGTGCAGGCTCTCAAGGGCCTGGAACTGGATGTGGCCGAAGGCGATTTCTTCGCTCTGCTGGGGCCCAACGGGGCCGGCAAGACCACGGCCATCGGCATCATCACCTCGCTCGTGACAAAGACCGGCGGCACGGTAACCGTCTTCGGCCATGACCTCGACCGTGAACTGCAGGCCGCGAAAGCCTGTATCGGCCTGGTGCCCCAGGAGCTCAACCTCAACCAGTTCGAGAAGGTCCTGAGTATCGTCGTCAACCAGGCCGGTTACTACGGTCTGGGGCGGTCGGTGGCGATGGAGCGCGCGGAGCGCTACCTCAGCGAACTGCAGCTCTGGGATCGCCGGGATGACATCGCCCGGAACCTGTCGGGCGGCATGAAACGCCGCCTGATGATCGCCCGGGCACTGGTTCACGAGCCGAAGCTGCTGATTCTCGATGAGCCCACGGCGGGCGTGGATATCGAGATTCGCCGGTCCATGTGGGAGTTCCTGAAGAAGATCAACGACGAGGGGACTTCCATCATCCTCACGACCCACTACCTCGAAGAGGCGGAGAGCCTTTGCCGCAATGTCGCCATCATCGACCACGGGCGCATCATCGAGAACGACCGGATGAGCCGGGTGCTGCGCAAGCTGCAGCTGGAGACCTTCGTGCTGAGCCTTGACCAGGAGCTGACCCGGGTGCCGGATCTCGACGGCTATGCCGTACGCCTGCGGGAGCCGGGGATGCTGGAAGTCGACGTGGAAGCCAACCAGGGCATCAACGATCTTTTCGAGGTCCTGTCCGCATCCGGTCTGAAGGTCGTCAGCATGCGCAACAAGGCCAATCGGCTGGAAGAACTTTTTCTTCGCCTGGTGGAAGCCGGGGAGGCGCGGACGTGAGCGGGATGAGCGCGGCCGAACAGGCCACCGCCCTGTGGACCCTGGTGAGCAAGGAGTACCACCGCATCATGAGGATCTGGGTCCAGACCCTGGTCCCGCCAGTTATCACGATGACGCTGTATTTCGTCATTTTCGGCAACCTGATCGGGAGCCGAATCGGTGAGATGGGTGGCTTTAGCTACATGCAGTACATCGCTCCGGGGCTGATCATGATGGCGGTGATCACCAACTCCTACGGCAACGTGGTGTCGTCGTTTTTCGGCGCCAAGTTCGGCCGCCACATCGAGGAGATGCTGGTATCGCCCATGCCCGACTGGCTGATCATTGCCGGCCACGTCGCCGGTGGCGTCATGCGCGGGCTTTGCGTCGGCGCGCTCGTGACCGTCGTGGCGCTGTTTTTCACCGACCTGGACGTCAAGCACCCGCTGATCACCGTGAGCGTCGTGCTGCTGACGGCGATTGTTTTCTCGCTGGGCGGGTTTCTGAACGCCGTATTCGCAAAGAAGTTCGACGACATCTCGATTGTGCCCACCTTCATTCTTACGCCGCTGACCTACCTGGGCGGTGTGTTCTATTCGATCTCGCTGCTGCCGGATTTCTGGGAACGGGTATCCATGGCCAATCCCATTCTCTACATGGTCAACGCCTTCCGTTACGGGATCCTGGGGGTCTCCGACATCGGTCTCGGCAAGGCCTACCTGATCATCATCGCCTTCGTCGTGGCGCTGTTCTGGCTTGCGCTGATCCTGATGAAGCGTGGCACGGGCATTCGGGACTAGCCGGGAGGCTCCGGCATGTGCGGCCGCTACGCGCTCTACACCCCCGTCGAAGCGATGGTCCGCCTGTTTGGAATCGTCGAAGCGGAACCGCAGCCGCCGCGCTACAACATTGCCCCGACCCAGTCCGTCCCCGTGATCCGCGCCGACGACCGGGGTTCAAGACGGGCAGACCAGCTGCGCTGGGGGCTTGTGCCCTTCTGGGCGAAGGACCTCGCCATCGGCAATCGCATGATCAATGCCCGGGGCGAAACCGTGGCGGAGAAACCGGCCTTCCGGCAGGCATGGCGCCGCCGCCGGTGCCTGATCCCGGCAGACGGATTTTACGAGTGGCAGAAACTTCCCGCTGGCAAGCAGCCCTGGTTTATTTCTTCCGGCGGCTCCGGCCCGCTGGCCTTCGCCGGGCTTTGGGAGCGATGGGACGATCGCGGCAAGACCGAGCCGGTGGAAACCTTCACGATCATCACGACGGTGGCTAATGGGACACTCGGTCCGCTGCACGATCGCATGCCGGTCATTGTGTCGCCGGAGCACTGGGATCGCTGGCTGGATCCCGTGGCGGACGAAGAAGCGCTCGCCGGCCTGTTGCAGCCGGCCGCGGATGATTTACTGACGGCCCATCCGGTAAGCCGCCGGGTCAACAGTCCCGCAAACGACGGACCCGAACTGATCGAGGCTGTCGGCGCCTGATTCGGGTCGCCGGTATCAGGCCAGTGCCGCCGCGAGGTCAGCCACGAGATCGTCCGGATGCTCCAGGCCGACGGACAGGCGCAGGAGATCCTCGGGGACGCCGCTGTCCGGGCCTTCCACGCTGGCGCGGTGCTCGATCAGGCTTTCCACGCCGCCCAGGCTGGTGGCGCGCGTAAACAGCCGTGTGCGCTCGGTAATCGCCATTGCCGCGCGGCGTCCGGCGGCGACCCGGAAAGCGAGCATGGCCCCGAAGGCGGACATCTGGCGGGCTGCGATCAGGTGACCGGGATGGCCCTCCAGGCCCGGATACATGACTTCGGCAACGGCCGGATGGCCGGCCAGGAAATCCGCGATGCGGGCCGCGTGCTCGCTCTGCGCTCTTACCCGCCAGGGCAGCGTCGGAAGGCTGCGCGTGAGCAGCCAGCAGTCGAAGGCCGACGGCGAAGCGCCGGCCCGGGTTCGGAACCGGTCCACGTCGTCGAGCCACTCGCCGTGTCCGGCAGCGACAACCGCTCCGCCGATCAGGTCGCTGTGGCCGCCGATATATTTCGTGGTGCTGTGCACGACGAGTCCTGCCCCGAGGGCCAGCGGCTGCTGAAGAATCGGTGTCGCGAATGTGTTGTCGCAAGCAAGCATCACGCCGTGGGCCCGGCACAGATCGCCGATGGCCTTGAGATCCGTGATGCCGAGTGCCGGGTTGGCGGGCGTCTCGACAACGAGCAGGGAGGCGCCGCCATCGGTGGAGAGGCAGTGTTCCACGGCGGAGAGATCCGTGGTGTCCAAGCGGGCGACACGGGCGCCCCACCGGGGAAGGAGCTCCCGGGCCTGGGCGAGGGTCCCGTGATAGGCGGCCTCGGGCACAATCACCCGTCCCGCGCCGGGCGCCGGTCTCCAGGACCGCCAGCATCGCCGCGCTGCCCGATGCGAAGGCGACCGCGCCGGCGCCTCCCTCCAGTGCCGTGAGGGCGAGCTCGAACTGGTGGCTGTTCGGGTGACCTTCCCGGCTGTAGCCGAAACCCGGCTCCCCGACGCCGCCATCGGGGCGGCGCAGGAATGTGCTGCTGGGATAGATGGCCGGCGCGACCGCGCCGGTGACCGGATCAACGCCGCGGCCGGCATGGACTGCCAGCGTTTCGAGGTGATAGTCGCTCTCGGTTTTATCGCCCACTGGCGGTCTTCTCCCGGGTCAGTCGATGCAGGTTCGCCGCGTCCGCCGGCTGCGGGTCGCCGCCGGCTGGAGACATGATAGCGTCGCGCAGGCGGCGGGCCCCGGGCTCACTGGAGAACGCCAGTGTCGGGCCGTTTCGCTTTATGCCCAGGGCGGCGAGGGCCGGCGCATAGTCCGGGAATGCCCGGTCGTCGATCCATCGCCTGTAGAGTTTCATGAACACGCCGTCCCCGCCGAGCGTGTCCATGCGCTCCAGGAGCTCGACGGCAGTCCAGGATCGGTCACTCGGCAGGCAGCAGTCCGCCAGGCGGCCCAGTACCGTGTCCAGGGACTCACGACCGCCGGACTCCGTTCGGAGGGTCACATCCGCGGTCAGGGCGAGTGCGGCGCCGGACCAGTAGACGCGCATGAAGGCGCCGCTACGGCGCATCGCCCGGCTCGCCTCGCGGAGGGTCTGTCCTCCGGCCTGAGCCTCGCCGCGGCCGAATCCCGCCAGCAGCTTCGCCCACCCCTGGTCCGCCGTCATGAGACCCGTGCGCGGGCGGGACACATTCTGGTAGTAGCTGGCAACACCCTCGGAGAGCCAGGCGTCGGATCGCTGGACAAAGGGCAGCAGCAGGTGGGCCAGCTCGTGGGCCGCCGACCAGTCGTCAAGAAATGCGGCAGCTCCGTAGCTCTGGTCCACGAAGAAGTGGACACCCGAACCGCCGCCCCGATTGACCTGGGCCCAGGGCACGGCCTCCCCGCCTCGGCCGATCGGCACCACTAGTAGCTGCGCGTGAGGTACCGGGAAGCGCCCGTGAACCGCGGTGACGGCGCGTGCATTGGCGAGGATCCATCGCGTGAGCGCCGTGTGGTCGGGTGCCGGCTGACCCGAGAGGACGGCCAGGCGCAAGCGGGCCCCGGGCAGCTGGAGTTCCTGGACGTCGAATCGTCCGAAGGCCGTCAGGTCCGGCCACGCCGAAGGGGTTCCGCCCAAGACAAAGTCCCGGCCCGGGCGGCCGTCGGGGAGAGGGGGCCAGGGCACGGAGACAGCCAGGCCGTCGGGGAGTTCGAATCGCACCAGCGGCGGGGCGGCGAACCGTTCGGGGCGCCACAGCCAGGTTCCCGACGGCACGACCGGCTCGTCCGCGCCGCGGCCGTAGCGGGCGGAGCGCTTCGCGGCAGCCTCCCGCAGGCGCACGGACCACGCCACACAATCGCCCGGGCGGATCCCGGCCAGGGTCAAGCCTGTCCCCGCCATCGTGGCGTACCGTCGGCGCGCCGCGGGACGGATGGGGTCTCTCCATGAAGCGGCCCGCACCCCGGGTTCCGCGCAGGCTCGCGGGAGGACTGTCGCCGGCACAGAAGTTCACTTCGAGGATCTCCAGCCCGTCGTCCACCCGGACCGAATAAATGTCCGGGGCCGCGGCCGCGCCGGCTGCCAGCAACAGCATTGGCAGGAAGCGGATCAGGATCATGGCGCGTCCCGGTGGGGCTGGAGAAACCGACCATCGGTGCGGGGTCGGTTTCATCGAACGGCTAGGGCCATGACCCGCGCTCAGTCGCGAGGGAGATTGAACCGGCGGCCCTGGTGACTGAGCGTGACGCCGTCGGCATTGATGGACTCCACCACCGGCCCCTCCGTCGTCTTGTTGCCCTGCGTGTACTTGCGCATGTTGATGAACACAAATCGCTCCGCGGGGTCCTCGCTGTAGACGTGGATATCGATGTGCATCGGTGCGAGGCTCAGTTCGCCCCTGAGCTGCAGATCCTGGTATGTCGGGAGCGACCGCCTGGATTCGGGCGCGGGCGCCGCCGATCGGGCCGGGGCCTCCGGCCGGCTGGTGCCGACCGGCAGGGGAGGCTTCGCCCTCGTACACCACGGTCCCCGGCTCCGGCGGGGGACGGTCGCCAGGCTGTGGTTCGCCCTCGTAGATCACGGTTCCGCCCCGGGTTTCCGAAGCGCTGCCCGTATCCGCCGCCGAGCCGGCTCGCGGCGGCGCGATCTGCCGGCCGACCATGGTGTCCAGCGACTGGATGCGCCGTTCCCGGGACAGCATGACCGGGGCCTGGGCCGGCGGTGGCGCCGGGCTCGCGGTTGACGGTGTCGTCTCCCCCTCGGGCGACGGTGACTCAGGCTCGGCCGCAGGTGGCGCAGTGCTGGAGGGCCGTGGGGCGGGAACCGAATCAGTGCCCTGCGATAGGGTGCGCTCTGAAGGGTCGGGCACGACGCCTCCAACCGCCGGTTCGCCAGCTTCCCGGGTCAGCAGGACTCCCAGCAGGACGGCGTTCGCGAGCAGCACGGCACCGAGTATCCAGGGCCATGGCGAGCTGCGGCGGCCGGTCGCCGATCCCGGCGCTGCCGCAAGGGCCGGCCCGGACTTCTGCTGGCGGGCGTTTTCCGACTTTTTCAGTGCATCCAGGATTAGCGACACGTTGTCAGCTCTCGGGGCGAAGGTGAGGGCGGCCATTCAGGCCCAGGGCGTCGTTCAGGGAAATCAGGGTCAGCGCGCCGGCAATGCCGTCGTCCCTCAACCGTTGGTTCCGCTGGAAGTCGCGAACGCTGGCGGCCAGCGGGGGATCGTACAGATCCGACGCCACCGGCTGCACCGCGGCGCCGTTGACCTGCGAAAGCGAGCGTCGCAGCCAGAGGACGTCCTCCCCCACCGCGTTGAGGCTCAGCGTTCGACCGTCGCCCGCCGCGGGACGCCAGAGGATCAGCGCATCGCCGGTCCAAAGCGTCATCAGGTCCGCCAGCGGCACGGAGAACCGATCGGAGCCCAGCTGCACGACCGGATCACCCGACCGTCCGATCGAGGTGAGCACAATCTGGTGTTGACTGCCGTCCTCAGTGGCGAGGGCGAGTATGGCCGGACGATTCAGCCGGACCAGTTCGCTCCAGGTCCCGCGCTGGAAATGACAGCGCAGCCGGTCCGGACGCAACGCGTCACAGCTGCTGATACCGCCGGGAACGTCGATACCCCAGAGACTGACCAGACCGCCCAGGGCGGCCGAGGTCGCGGTCTGGCTGACCCGCGAGGCCAGCAGTTCGCGAATTGTCGGTGGAGGCAGATCCGATCCGGACTGCAGCGTCGCCAGCAGCTGCTGATCCTGGGCGAATGGCGATGCCGTAGCAGCGGCTGTTTCCGACGCCGCTTCCTGGCGCGACGCAGGCCGGGGTTCGACGACCGGGGCTTTAAGGCTTCGGTTGCCGCCGTTGCCCGACGGTGCCGTCGGATCGGATCGACCGGGCTCCGGCACGGCGGCAGGCGGCGTCGCCGTCCGGGCGACGGCGGGCGCCGGCTGTGCCGTGGCAGGGGCCTGAGCTGGCTGGACCGGAACTGGCGCGGCGTGCCGCAAGGCAAGCCATGCGGCGACGGCCACGCTCGCCAGCCCGAAAGCGCCCATCAACAGCCATGGCCAGCGGCGTTCGGATGAAGGCTCAACGCCACGCACTTCGCGGGCCGCGGCCCTTGCGAGGGCCGGCGTGACCTGGCGGGTTTCCGCCGACCAGGCGCCCAGCAGGGCCCGGTCGCTGATGACGTTGATCAGGCGAGGAATTCCGCCGGATTCAGCGTGGATCGTGTTGAGCGCGCGCCGGGAAAACAGGTCAGTCGTGGCGCCGGCGACCGCCACCCGGTGGCGTATGTACGCGCCGGTATCCGCCCGGTCCAGGGCCTCGAGGTGGTAGCGGCCCGTGATACGTTGAGCCAGCTGGCGAAGATCATTGCGGGCGAGCAGATCCCGGAGCTCTTCCTGGCCGATCAGGATGATCTGCAGAAGCTTCTGCTTGGCGGTTTCCAGGTTGGTTAGAAGGCGAAGCTGCTCCAGCACTTCGGCCGAGAGGTTCTGGGCCTCATCGACTATCAGCACGACCCGCCGGCCGGCGGCATGGGCAGTGAGCAGGTGCCGGTTGAGTCCGTCCACCAGCGCTTTGCCGCTGCGCCGTTCAGCAGGCGGGACGATGACCCCGAGTTCGTCGCATATCACCTGCAGAAACTCCATCGGCGAAAGCCTGGGGTTCAGCACAAGTGCGATTTGCGCCTGTTCCGGGAGCTGTTCGAGCAGGCTGCGCACGAGCGTGGTCTTCCCGGTTCCCACTTCGCCGGTGAGCTGGATAAAGCCGCCGCTCTCTGTGACGCCGTAGAGCAAATGGGCGAGCGCTTCGGCATGCCGGCCGCTGAGATAAAGGTAGCGGGGGTCCGGGGTAATCGAGAAGGGTTTCTCGCTGAGGCCGAAGTACTCCGTGTACATAGAATCCGATGCGCTATCTGCGCCGCACGGGCGCCGGACTCGAAATGATGCCCTTGCGCCGCCCGCCAGTCCATCGGCGGGCGGATCAGGTCTCCTCGTCGGGACCGGGAGGCAGATCGCTGCCGTGCAGAAGTGAACCGGCGCCGAAGCGCTCGCGAATGGCGTCGGAGACCCGGTCGAGGCGCTCCTCGCCCGCGTCGAACAGGGCCAGCTGAGAGGCGGTCGCCAGCTTGCCCGCGGTGATGCCGAGAAGCCGGACCCGAACCCCGGGGTGCTCGGCAAGCCAGGCGTTCACGAGCTTCCAGGCGGCATCGTACAAGCTGGCCGACTCGGCGCTGGCCGGGATCAGCGACCGCTGCCGGGTGACCGTCCGGAAGTCCGCCCTGCGGATCTTTACCGCCACGGTGCCGGCGACAAAGCACTTGCGGCGCAGGCGGGCAGCCACCTTGTCGGCCAGCGGGCGCAGTTCCCTCGCTAGTGTCTTCGGGTCGCTGATGTCGGTGGCGAACGTTTCCTCGGCACTCAGGCTCACGGCTTCACGACGGGGCTCCACCGGGCGATCGTCCAGGCCGCGGGCCCGGCCCTGCATCCGGGCCGCGTAACGGCCGAGAACCGGACCGACGGTCGCCGCCGGCGCGGCGGCCAGTTCCCCCAGGGTCAAGATACCCGCCGCCTCGAGGCGCGCCGCGGTCTTGGGACCGATCCCGCCGATGGCTCGCACCGAGAGGGGCGCCAGCGTGGGTTCGATGTCGGACCCGAACAACACGACGAGCCCGTCGGGTTTTTCGAGGTCCGACGCGATTTTCGCCACCAGCTTGTTCGGACCCGCACCGACCGACGCGGTCAGCCCGGTCGCTTTACGGATGGCTTCCTTGATGCCCGCAGCGGTAGCGCGAGGATCCCGGGCGAGGTCGGGCGAGGCGGTCAGTTCCAGGAATGCTTCATCCAGGGACAGGCCCTCGACATCCGGCGTCACCTGCCGGAAGACCGCGAAGACCTGCCTGGAAACCGCCTGGTAGTGATCCATTCGCGGACGGATGACCACGGCATCAGGGCAGCGGGCCAGCGCCTCGCGCATGGGCATGGCCGAGCGCACGCCGAAACGTCTTGCCTCGTAGCTCGCAGCGGCGACCACGCCGCGAGGCGGCCGGCCGCCGACAAGGACGGGCCGCCCGGCCAGGGCCGGGTCGTCCCGCTGCTCCACCGATGCATAGAATGCGTCCATGTCCACGTGGAGCACGCAGCGGGCGCGAGGAGCAGGCCTGGCAGGAGTTTCGGTCATGTCACGATGGATACGCTGCACCCGGATAGCTCGACGGGGCGCCCTTGTCTAGAGAGTTAGCGCGGTTACGGTCAGCGTCCCGAGGAAGGTGATCAACAGGAAGACGAAATAGGCGATGAACAGCAGGAAGTACTTTGCCACCGTTGTCCCCCGGCCCTGGCGGTACACCTCGCGCATGGCCTTGTAGAGATATATCGGTGGGTAGATCATCGCAACGGTCGTCATTACGGCGCCCGGCCACTCCGGAATGAACCAGCGTCCGCCAAGCCAGCCAACAACCAGTGCGAGGGTTGCCAGCAGGTAAAAGAACGAGTGGTAGTGGACCAGGAACAGCAAATGCTCGACGTAGTAGCGGCCTGACAGCGGGTAGAGGAGCTTCATGATCCCCGCCATGAACGGAAGGAAAATGAACATCATCACCGGGATGTTTTCCAGCAAGGCCCGGCTGAGGGTGGCTCCCCGGTCATCCACGACCTTGTGGCAGGTGGCGCGGAGCCGCTCCTCGGTGAGAAATGCCTCCAGCCACGCGGGCCCGGAAAAATTCAGTTCCAGGTCCTGGCTGTCACAATCGAAGCCTTCGCCTTCGCCTTCGCCTTCGCCTTCGCCTTCGCCTGTTCGCTTCGCGGATTCCCCGGAGTCCGCGTCCGCTGCATCGTCGAGGGTCGTGCCGGCATCCGAAATCACGGCCTGCCTGGCGGCGGGTTCTGACGCGTCTGGCACCGGCGCGCCCGGCGGGGTCGATTCCGGTGTTGCCTCCTCCTCGTCGCCCTGTTCGAGATTGATGGTGACGCCGCTGGAATCCGCGCTGAACTCCGCGGTGATGGCTGCGGTGAAGAAAAAGATGACGCTCGCGGCGATGAACAGTCTCAGGGGCGCTACATAGCGGGCGCGGCGACCTTCCAGGTAATTCCGCGTCAGGCGCCCCGGGCGAAACAGCAGCAGACCGAGGGTCCGCCACAACCGGGAATCCAGCGATGTCAGCACGTCGCTGGCCTCGCGGACCAGTTCCCACACCGTGATCATCCGTTGCCGCGAGCGCTGCCCGCAGGCGGCGCAGTATTGCCCGTGCAGCTCCGATTCACAGTTGCTGCAGATGCTCTCGGCATGGGGCTGGGCCCGCAGCTGCTCGCTGCCTTCGAGGATGCGACGGCTCGCGGTAAATCGCTCCCCGAACGCCGCCAGCCCCTCCGCGCGCATGCGGGCCGCATGCTCGGCCAGGTAGGCGTCCAGGGCGTCTCGGTTGACCAGGCGGTACTGGACGATCCGCTCGGCTGTGTTCGGATCAGCCCCATCCTCGGTTCGCGTCGAGATGGAGGCCTCCAGGAACCCGGGCAGTTCGAGCATGTCCCGGGCGTGCTTGCGCAGCCACGAATCGAATTCGGCCGCGATTCCGGCCTCAGGCCGCAGAGTGACTTCGTAGATGACCGGCCCGTCGGACATGGGCGGAGTATAGGGCCCGCCGTAACGGCGGGCCCTGATCAGTTGCTACCGGCGCTCAGGCCTCCATTGCCTTGGGGGGCGGCGGAGTCTTCACTACCCTCGGCGCTTTCGGCGCCGCCGGTGCGGCCTCGGTCTTGCGGGCGAAGGCCCCGGGGGCGAAATCGTCCACATGGATCAGGTTCATGACCTTCGCATCCAGGTCCCTGAGCTGATCGGCCTCGTCGGCCGTCAGAACGCCGGCGTCCACGGCCTGCACGAGCTGGGTGGCGTAGTCAGGCGCATTCACCTGGCCTTCCTTTACGCCGCGGCGCAGCTTCTTCTCCAGTCCGGTCAGCTGTACGGACAGCTCCATGGCCTCCTGGAGCAGACCCAGCGGATTGTCCGGATGGACCGTGCGATAGATGCCGGCGCACAGGCGGTCGCGGGTCTCGGTCGGGCTGATGACCAGTTCCACGACGCGGCGGGAGAGCAGGTCGGACGGTGCGGAGAACGTGCGTCCCGTCGGGAACACCAGTACGCGCAGTCCCCGGGATATCCAGCGATTCGGGAAATTCCTCAGGAACGCGTGCAGTTGCTCCTGCGCGTTGTACATCAGCTTGCGCACCGACCATTCCACGATCGGGAGATCGGCTTCCGGCCGGCCCTGGTTCTCCCAGTGCTTGAGCACCATCGATGCGAGATACAGGTTGGAGAGAATGTCACCGAGCCTGGCCGAGAGCATCTCCTTTTTCTTCAGTGCGCCACCGAGGGTCAGCATGGCGACGTCGGAGACCAGCGCAAACGCCGCGCTATAGCGGGTGATGTGCTGATAGAAGCGATGGGTCGGGCCCTCGCCCGGTGCGCTCGCGAACTTCGCCCGGCTCAAGCCCATTACCAGCGCGCGCGCGGCGTTGGAAAGGGCGAAGCCGATATGGCCGAACAGTGCGCTGTCGAAGCGCTCCAGGCCGCGCCGGCGATCTTCGTCCTGGGCGGCATGGATTTCTTCGAGCACAAAGGGGTGGCAGCGAATGGCGCCCTGGCCAAAGATCATCAGGCTTCGGGTCAGGATGTTGGCGCCCTCCACCGTAATGGCGACGGGAACCGAGTCGTAGCCCGATGACAGGTAGTTTTTCGGGCCGCGCATGATGCCCTTGCCACCATGAATATCCATGGCATCGTTGGCCACGTCCCGGCCGAGTTCCGTGCAGTGGTATTTCAGGATGCCGGCCGGCACGGCGGGCTTCTCGCCCCGGTCAACGGCGGCGATGGTCACGGAGCGGGCGGCATCGATGATGTAGGTGTTGCCGGCGATTCGGGCCATGGCCTCCTGAACACCCTCGAAGCGACCAATGGCCATGTTGAACTGCTTGCGAATCCGCGCGTAGGCGCCGGTGGCAAATGCGCCAGCTTTCGCGCCGCCCAGGGCGTTCGAAGGCAGCGAAATGCAGCGTCCGACCGACAGGCACTCCACGAGCATGCGCCAGCCCTGCCCGGCCATCTCCGGACCGCCGAGAATGTAGTCCAGCGGGATGAACACGTCCTTGCCGCGCACCGGACCGTTCTGGAACGGTACGGTCAGCGGAAGGTGCCGCCGGCCGATTTCGACGCCATCGGTTTCCGTGGGAATCAGGGCCACGGTGATGCCGGGCTCTTTCTCATCGCTCAGCAAGCCATCCGGGTCATAGAGCTTGAAGGCCAGGCCGAGCACGGTGGCCACCGGTGCGAGGGTGATATAGCGCTTGTCGAAGTTCAGCAGCACGCCAACGGTCTCGCGGCCCTCGAAGGTACCCTTGCAGACCACCCCGCTGTCGGGGATGGACGCGGCGTCGGAACCGGCTCGCGGTCCGGTCAGCGCAAAGCAGGGAACCTCGGTGCCACTGGCGAGACCCGGCAGATAGCGCTGCTTCTGGTCATCCGTTCCGTAGTGCAATAGCAGTTCCGCCGGGCCGAGGCTGTTCGGCACGGCGATGGTCGATGATGCCGTGGCGCTGCGGCTGGCCACCTTCGCGAGTACCTGTGAGTGGGCATAGGCGGAAAACTCGAGGCCGCCGTAGGACTTCGGGATGATCATCGCGAAAAAGCCGTTGTCCTTGATGAACTGCCAGACGTGTTCCGGCAGGTCGCCGCGCTCGTGGGAAATATCCCACTCGTCGAGCATCAGGCAGAGCTCTTCGCAAGGGCCATCCAGAAAGGCCTGCTCTTCAGGCGTCAGCCGTGGCGGCTCGGCGTCCCGGAGCTTGCCCCAGCGCGGCGCGCCGCCGAACAGCTCGCCTTCCCACCACACCGTGCCGGCTTCCAGCGCTTCGCGCTCGGTGCGGGACATCGAGGGGAGCATTTTGCGATACACCGCCAGCAGGGGGCGGGTGATTCTGTCCTGGCGGAAATCGTCAAGGTTCAATAGCGCCACGGCGCCGAAGGCCAGCCACAGCAGGGTGAGCCAAAGAAACCCGCCGCTCCCCAGCACGGTATACGCCGCGAGCGTCCCGCCCAGAGTCAGAGTGGCTGTACGCAGACTGGCCCGGGTGTAACCCAGGTACAAAACGACGCCGGCAAACAGAACAAACCAGAAAAGCGTGGCCATGCGGAGACCTCCTCAACGCGAACCTGGCGGTGGCCAGACCGGCCCGCCATAGGGTGTGGGACCACTATAACCACAAACCGATCCCGAGCCAAACGAGCGTTTGCTTGCCTGGGCGCCCGGCGTGTTTTCCGAGGATTTGATGCCCGGCCGGACTCAGAGCAGGTCTTTGACCCCGTCCCGCTCCTCGAGCAGCTCCGCTTCGGTGGCTTTCATTTTTTCCCTAGAGAAATCATCGATGTTCAGGTCCTGGACGATGGACCACTGGCCGCCTTTGCAGCGCACAGGGAACGAATAGATGATGCCTTCAGCCACCCCGTAGCTGCCATCGGATGGGACCGCCATGCTGACCCAGTCATCATCCGGCGTCCCCAGTGCCCAGTCGCGGATGTGGTCGATGGCCGACGAGGCCGCTGATGCCGCGGACGACGCGCCGCGGGCCTTGATAATGGCCGCCCCGCGCTGCTGAACGGTCGGGATAAACGAATCGGTAAACCAGTCTCGATCCACCAGATCGGCCGCCGGCTTGCCTGCTGCCAGCGCATGGCCGATGTCGGGGTACTGGGTGGCCGAGTGATTTCCCCAGATGGTCATCTGGCGAAGCTCTCCCACCGGCGTCCCCGTCTTTTCGGCGAGCTGGGAGAGGGCCCGGTTGTGGTCGAGACGGGTCATGGCGGTGAAGTGCGCGGGATTGAGGTCCGGCGCGTTGGACTGTGCAATCAGCGCGTTGGTGTTCGCGGGGTTGCCGACGACGAGGATCCGCACATCGCGGCTGGCCACGTCGTTCAGGGCCTTGCCCTGAACAGAGAAGATCTTGGCATTCTCGGTCAGCAGATCCTTCCGTTCCATTCCCGGTCCTCGAGGCCTGGCGCCCACCAGCATGGCGAAGTCCGCGTCCTTGAACGCCACGGCCGGATTGTCGCTCACCACGACGTCGACCAGCGTCGGGAATGCGCAGTCGCGAAGCTCCATCTCCACGCCCTTTAACGCGCCCAGGGCGGGAGGGATTTCCAGCAACTGCAGGATCACGGGCTGATCCGCCCCCAGCATCTGCCCGGACGCGATACGGAAGGACAACTGGTAACCGATCTGGCCGGCGGCGCCGGTAATTGCGACTCGAGCAGGTTGCTTCATGACGGACTCCCCTTGTTCTCTTCGCAGCGCTGAGGACGCGCTGCGGGCGCTGGATTGTAGCGCAGGCATTGCCGCCCGGCATCCGGGCTTTCCCGCATGGCCAGGCTCGCCGGTGAAGGCTTGCAATACACCAATTTGGTGTTATAGTTGACTACAACACCCGCTCACCAAGAAGGCTTCGATTGCATGCGCCAGCTCGCTGCTTTGTCCGGTCAATACGAATCACGAGTCGCCGGTGCGGTCGGCCGGTCGTTCGCGGGAGACGGAGAACCCCATGGATCCCGATTGGAACGATAACCAGCCCATCTACCGGCAGCTCCGGGACCGGGTCGTCGCGATGATTCTCGACGGGGTCATCGGCGACGGTGACGCGCTGCCCAGCGTACGCAGCGTGGCGGCGGACTATCGTCTCAATCCGCTGACCGTGCTCAAGGGATACCAGGAGCTGGTGGACGAAGGACTCGTGGAAAAGCGCCGGGGGCGCGGCATGTTTATAAAGGAAGGCGCCAGCAAGGCGCTCAGGAAGGACGAGCGCAAGGCGTTTGTCGAGGAGCAATGGCCGGAGATTGTCGCCACGATCCGGCGGCTGGGCCTAGATCCCGCGGAACTGTTGTCCGACGCAGCCGATAGCGGCGGGGAGGACCCGTAGTGGCCGCGGTCATCCACGCCCGCGGGCTGAGCCGGAGCTTCGGCACGGTTCGCGCGCTGGACAACATCAGCTTCGACGTGGACGAAGGGCAGATCGTCGGCCTGATCGGTCCCAACGGCGCCGGCAAGACCACCGCGCTGAAGGCTATCCTGGGACTCGGACCCTATGAGGGAGAGCTGGAGGTGCTGGGGCTCGCTCCCCGCAAGGATCGTGCGCGCCTCATGGAAAATGTCTGTTTCATCGCAGACACCGCCGTGCTGCCAAAGTGGATGAAGGTGCGCCAGGCGCTGGCGGCAGCGGAGGGCCTGCATCCCCGTTTTCGCCGGGACAAGGCCGACGCGTTCCTGGCACGGACCGAAATCCGCTCCGAGAGCCGGATCTCACAGTTGTCCAAGGGCATGGTGACCCAGCTGCACCTGGCCATCGTGATGGCCGTGGATGCGACCCTGCTGGTTCTGGACGAGCCCACGCTCGGTCTCGACATTCTCTATCGGAAGGCCTTCTACACGGCGCTGGTGGAGGAATACTTCGACGAGAAGCGCACGATTCTTGTGACCACCCACCAGGTAGAGGAGATCGAGCACATCCTCACCGACCTCATGTTCATCGACCACGGGCGGCTGGCGCTGCACGAGTCGATGGACGCGCTTGGCGAGAAGTATCTCGAGGTCGCGGCGCATCCGGACCAGGCCGACGCAGCCCGGGCCCTCGAGCCCATCGGCGAACGCATCGTTTTCGGCAGTCCGGTGTTTCTGTTCGAAGGCCGGAGCCGGGAGCAGCTGGCGCCCCTGGGTGAGATCAAGGTGCCGGGTATTGCTGACCTGTTCGTCGCCAAGATGGGAGGAGGCCGATGAGCGAGATGAGCACCCTGTTGCGCCGGGAAGTCTGGGAGCACCGGGCCATCGTGGTGACACCGATCGTCGTCGGTGCCCTGATTATCGCTGCCCTCCTCCTGCCCGTCTTCGCCGGCACCATGGGCGACGTGCGCGTGGAGGGCCTGTTCAGCGAGCTCGATGACCTGACCCCGGAAAAGGTCGAGGCGGCGTGGGCGGTGGCCGGTGCCGGCCTTGCCTTTCCCTTCGCGCTGGCGATGGTCCTGGTCACCACCTTCTATCTGCTGGATAGTCTTTATGCGGAGCGCAAAGACCGCAGCATTCTCTTCTGGAAGTCACTGCCGGTCTCGGACGCCCGGGTCGTGCTCTCGAAGCTGGCCACGGCGGTCTTCGTCGTTCCCGCGGTCAGCATCGTCGCGCTGGCGGTCACCAGCATTGTCGGCTGGGCCATCACCGCCGGCTTCCTTTCGTCACTGGGTGAAGAGGGCCGCATGCTGGTAGCCGGACCCGGCAGCGTGGCCCAGGGCATCGTGTTCGCCGCGTATCTCTTCGTGATCCAGTCGCTGTGGTACTTGCCGTACTACGGCTGGCTGCTGCTCGTTTCGGCTTTCGCCAACCGCGCGCTGCTGTTGTGGGCAACCCTGCCTCCTTTGGCCCTGATCTGGCTGGAGCACGCCGGTCTCGGTACCAACAACGTTGCCGAGCTGATGGGCCGGCGTTCCATCGGCTTCATGGAAGATGGTCTGAACGGCGAAGGCTTGAGCGAAGTCACCCGGCATGGCAGCGGAGATACCAATATCACCATCGATGCCGCCGGCGACATCTGGGGCGCGCTCGATCCGGTGGGCTTTCTCACCAGCCCGGGGCTGTGGGGTGGAATCGCCGTGGCGGCCCTGTTCGTCGCGGGGGCCATCTGGCTGCGGCGCTACCGGGACGAGGCCTGATCCGGCCCCGGCTCACCTGCGTGGTCTTCGTCTAGCGATTCATGGAGAAGGCCGTTCAAACCCAAAGGCCGAAACGGACATCAAAGAGGTCAGTGATGCATACAACAACCCGTTTTTTATCGATGCTTGTCCCTGTTTGCGCCGCGGCGGCCCTGACCGGTTGCGTGGTCGTCGTCGATGGCAACGGCGAGGTGGATACCGAATGGGCGTCCAGCTATTCGGAGAGCCGAAGCGAGCAGGCGGAAGAGGATAAAGCCATGGCGCAAGCCGTGAGCGATGCCCTGGCCGACGATCCCGAGCTCGCGGGCCAGGACATCAGCGTTTCCGTTTACCGGGACACGGTGACACTGCACGGCCGGGCGATGAGCCCCGCGGATCTGGACCGGGCCCTTAAGACCGCGGCCGCAACGCCGGGCGTCTCCCGGGTCGTTTCGAGACTCTCGGTGGAGGTAACAGCCGAATGACACTGCGCGCCTGCATTCTGATCGTTTTCTTCCTCGCCTTCGCAAGCGCCCAGGGAGCGGAGTACGCCGAGACCGCTACGCTCGACGACGCCGAGCGAGTGACGATTCACAACATCGCGGGCCGGATCGAGATTTTCGCCGCCGAGCCCGGCGCGGGCCGGATCGACTGGACCGCCCATGGGGAGAGTGCGGACGCTCTGCCGACCCTGAAGCGTACGGCGGGTGGGCGTTCGGCCGTGTTCCGAGCCGACTACGGCGATGACACGAAATCCTTTGTCTATCCGTCGTCGGAGTACCGCCGTCTGAATGTAGAGGCTCGCTACGACGGGCGGAAGGTTCGTGTCCGTGGCGACGGCCGCGGTGTGCAGGCGTGGATGGACATGCGGGTCTATCTCGAGCCCGGCCAAAGCCTGAAATACGATCTCCTCGCCGGGCCCATCGAGGCCGAGGGCGTCGCGGCCGACCTGGATTTCAGGGCTCGCGCCGGGCGGATACGCAGCGCGGACGGGCAGGGCAACCTGCATGCCGATACCGGCAGTGGATCGATCGAAGTGCTGGGGCATCGCGGAAACGTGCTGGCCGACACGGGCAGCGGGGCCGTCATCATGGAAAGCATCATGGGTAACGTGACCGCGGACACCGGTTCCGGGGCTATCCGGATGCGCGGCGTTGACGGAGAGGTTCGGGCTGACACCGGCTCCGGGGGCGTCGACCTCACCGAAGTCAATGCGGAGCGGGTCAGGATCGATACGGGTTCCGGCGGCGTCCGGCTCGACGCGGTCTCGGGTTCGCTCTATGTGGACACTGGCTCGGGCTCGGTCAGGGGCCGGGAGTACACCGCGGGATCTGACCTGGAGATCGACACCGGATCCGGCAGCGTGGATCTCTCCGGCGACCTGGCCGGCGTACATCGTCTGCGCATCGATACCGGATCCGGGAGCGTGGATCTCGCCACCAGCGTCGTCCCTTCGCTGCGGCTGACCGTTGAGACCAGCAACGGCGGCATCCGTGTCGACTTGCCGGACATGGAAACGGTTCGCTCGGGACGCAATCGACTGGAAACCACCCTGGCCGGGGGCACCGGTACGGGCATCATCGATACCGGCAGCGGGTCCGTGACGTTTCGCCACGGCGACGCGATCTGATAGCGCGCCAGCGGCCGGGATCTCGCCAGTTGCCGGGGTCTCCTAGAAGCGGACTCTGATCGCGGCTGCTGCGGTGCGCGCCTTTTCCCTGGCGGCGTCGATGGTCTCTTCCCGGGCCAGGGCTACGCCCACGCGCCGCTTGCCCTGGACTTCGGGCTTGCCGAAAAGGCGCAGTTCCGTCCCGGGGGCTTCCAGGGCCGCAGCCACGCCCGTGAACTGCATGCCGTCACCTTCGCCTTCAGCGATGATGGCGCACGACGCGCTGGGTCCGAGCTGTTCGATGCCCGGCACCGGCAGTTCCAGTATCGCGCGGACATGCAGGGCGAATTCCGACAGGTCCTGGGAAATCAGCGTGACGAGTCCGGTGTCATGGGGACGCGGGGACACCTCGCTGAACCAGACGTCGTCACCCTTGATAAAGAGTTCCACGCCGAACAGGCCCGCGCCGCCGAGCTGGCCGGTGACAATACCGGCGATTCGGCGCGCCTTGTCGATGGCCGTATCGCTCATCGGATGGGGCTGCCAGGATTCCCGGTAGTCTCCGTCTACCTGAGAGTGGCCTATGGGAGCGCAGAACGTGGTCTGACCGCCGTGACGCACTGTCAGCAGCGTGATTTCGTAGTCGAAGTCGACAAAGCCCTCGACAATGATCCGGCCTTCTCCGGCCCGGCCGCCTTCCTGGGCATAGCGCCACGCAGCATCTGCTTCGGCGGCGTCTCTGACCGTGCTTTGTCCCTTGCCGGAGGAGCTCATCACCGGCTTGACCACGACCGGCAGGCCGAGGGCTTCGAGAGCCGCGTGATATTCCTCCTCGGTGTCGGCAAACCGGTAAGGGGACGTCTTCACCCCGAGTTCTTCCGCCGCCAGGCGCCGAATGCCTTCCCGGTTCATGGTCAGCTGGGTGGCCCTGGCGGTGGGAATGACGCGATAGCCTTCGTCCTCCAGCGCCAGCAGTTCGGCCGTGGCGATGGCCTCGATCTCCGGGACGATGAAATTCGGCTCCTCTTTCTCGACGATGGAGCGCAGCGCTTTCGGGTCCAGCATGTCAATGACGTAGGCCCGATGAGCGACCTGCATGGCCGGGGCGTTGCCGTAACGATCCACGGCAACGACCTCCACGCCCAGGCGCTGGGCCTCGATGGCCACTTCCTTGCCCAGTTCGCCGGCGCCCAGCAGGAGCATTCGGGTGGCGGTGTCGGAGAGGGGAGTGCCAATACTGGTCATGCTTCGACTTCCGTTTCAGGAATACGTGAGCCGGCGAGAAGGATCGTTTCGCTGTGCGCCAGGTCCTCGGGACGGCCGAACAGCACGAGCACGTCACGGGCCTTCAAGACCGTTTCGGGCAGCGGCTGGCGGCCCACGATACCGTCGCGCCGGAGGGCTGTCACCATCACGCCGATTTCGTCCAGCCCTAGACTGTCCAGGCGCTGACCATCGGCGGACGATCCCTCGGGAAGCGCCAGCGTTCGCAACTCGACCCGGTCCGTAACTCCGGGTTCCTGCCACGTGGGCACGCCGCGATGAAAAACCGAGCGCAGAAGCGCGTAGCGGTTGTCGCGGATCTCCTGGATCTTGTGGAGCAGACGTCCCACCGGCATGCCAAGGATCAGGAGGAGGTGGGACGCCAGCATCAGGCTCGCCTCCAGCGTCTCCGGCACGACCTCTGTGGCGCCCGCCTGCTGCAGGATGTCAAGGTGAGTATCGTCCCGGGCCCGGACCAGGATGGGGAGGTCGGGCCGATTGCGGCGCAAGGACGTGATGACCTTCAGCGACTGGCGCCAGTTGGGCAGCGTGACGACGACCAGTTCCGCGCGGTCGATGCCGATAGTTTCCAGGAAACGCGTATCTCCGGCGTCCCCGTAAATCACGTTGTCACCCGCGGCCCGGGCCGCTCGAACACGGACGGGATCGACATCCAGGGCCAGGCTGGCGAACGCTTCCTCGTCCAGGAGCCGGGCCAGGTTCTGCCCCACGCGGCCGTATCCGCAAATGAGCACGAACTTCTCCGCGACCTGCAGCGGCTCGCGGAGATCGTCGGTGGCGGTCACCGTGGGATCTGCGGGTGTTCCGGTGAGCCGCCGGGCGAGGCGCAGGTTGTGCCGGACGATGATGGGACTGACGGCCATGCTGAATACGATGGCCACCAGCAGCGGCTGGCCCGCCGCATTGCTCATCGCCCCGGCCTGGAGCGCCAGGGTGATCAGCGCGAACCCGAATTCACCGCCCTGGGCCAGGACCAGTCCGGTCTGCACGGCGCTGACCCGGTCCGGGCAGACGCGCCGCGCCAGCAGGGTGACGATCCAGGCCTTGCCCGCCACCAGCGCCACCGTCAGACCGAGCACGATCAGGGCATTGTCGCGAATCAGCGCGAGATCCAGGGTCATACCCACGGTGATGAAGAACAGGCCCAGCAGGAGGTCGCGAAACGGCCGGATGTCGGTTTCGATCTGATGCCGGTACTCGGTTTCTGCCAGCATGATGCCGGCGAGGAACGCGCCCAGCGCTCCGGACAGCCCGGCGCTCTCGGTGGCATAGGCGGCGGCGAGGACAACCAGCAGCACCGCCAGCGTAAACAGTTCCGCGGTGCGCGCCCCCGCGATCTCGTGAAACAGGGGCCTCAGCAACCAGCGGCCCGTCAGCAGCACGACGGCGAGGACGACGACGGCACCGCCCAGCCGGGACGCGACCTCCGCCACCCCCGGGGCTCCGTCTCCGGCCAGCACGGGCACGAGCGCGAGAAACAGGACGATCGCCATGTCCTGGAACAGCAGCACGGCGATGGCCGCGGACCCGTGGGGCTCCTGGATTTCCAGCTGCATGGACAATTGCCGGGCCACCAGCGCGGTGGAGGACATGGCGGCCGCACCTCCCAGGAGCAGCGCCTCACCCATGCCGGCGCCCAGCACCAGGGCCAGGGCGAAACCCGCGAGGGTCGTGATGACCACTTGTGCCGATCCCAGGCCCAGCACCAGGCGGCGCATGGCCATGAGGCGGGCGAGGGAAAACTCCAGTCCCAGGGTGAACAGCAGGAAAACCACGCCGAACTCGGCGAACAACCGGGCCGAGGGGCCGGCCGGGACCAGCCCCAGTGCGTGGGGGCCGACCGCCGCGCCCACGACGACGTATCCGATGATGGGCGGGATCGACAGGCGCCGGAACGCCGCCAGCACGAGGACCGACGCCGCAATGAGTATCAGGGCCGACAGGATCGGTGCGTGATCCACCGTGGGGGCGTCTCCGGAAGCTTCCGGGCAGGACACTTGATGGTAAGCGAAGCGCCGTGACGCGGGCTAGCGGGAGATCCGGCGAAATAATGCGAGCAGCGAGGGCGCGACAACGAAGAGATGCTGTCTTTTCATTGACTTTTGGTCTGCTGGCGTCGGGTGCGGCCCGCCGCCCAATCCCTGGGCGACGCGGACCATGGTGCACCCGGCGTCAGCAGTGAGCCGCAGTGTTTCACACGCCCGTCAGGGATTCTGTGTCTGTTTTCACAGTTGCCGGTCCCTTTGCCGCGTACCCGCCGGTAGCGGTCCCGAGCCGCTAGTCCCCGGTGTCTTGGCGGGCCAGGCCCAGGCGCGCAATGCTGCCGCGGAGCTGGTCGTAGGTGTAGCCCAGGTCGGCGGCGGCCCGTCGACGATTCCACCGGTGTCGATCAAGTGCCGCAGCCACGTAGCGCCGCTCGATCTCCGCCAGTCGGGCCTTCAGGTCGACCGGCCAGTGAAGCGCCTCCGCCGCGGGATTCCGCATCGACGGGTCCGGCGGAATGCGGTGAGCGAAACGGATCAAAGGCGATAGCGTCCACCGGTTCTTCATCCGCCTCGGCCCGGTAGATGGAACGCTCCACGGTGTTTTTCAGTTCGCGGACATTCCCGGGCCAGTCGTGATCCAGGAGCGCCGCCTGCGCGGCATCGGAGAACCCGGGAAAGAATGCCCTGCGGAGTTCGGCGGTGAAGTTAACGGCAAAGTGATCAGCCAGCAGGAGGATGTCCTCCGCCCGGTCCCGCAGCGGCGGGACGTGCACGACGTCGAATGCGAGGCGGTCAAGCAGGTCTCGCCGGAACCGGCCAGCCTCCGCGAGGCCCGGCAAATCGTCGTTGGTGGAGCCGACGATGCGGACGTCCACCCGCACGGTGTCCGAGCCGCCCACCCGCTCGAACTCTCCGTACTCGATCACTCTCAGGATGGTTTCCTGCATGCGCACCGGGATCGTGCCGAGTTCATCCAGCAGCAGGGTGCCGCCGTCGGCCCTTTCGAAGCGTCCGATATGCCGCCGGGCGGCGCCGGTGAACGCGCCCGCCTCGTGACCGAACAGCTCCGACTCGAGGAGGCTTTCGGTCAGTGCGCCGCAGTTGACCTTGACCAGGGGCTGCTCCCAGCGCCCGGAAAGGTAATGCAGCCTCGAGGCAATCAGCTCCTTGCCCGTGCCCCGCTCGCCGAGGATGAGCACCGGCCGGTCCAGGGGCGCCACGGCGGATACCTGCTGGAGAATAGCGCCGAATGCCGGAGACTCGCCAACGATGGAGACCGGGTCACGGGTTTGATTCACGGGAAAAGCCCTAATATATGGGGAACGTGCACTACATAATTGGGGAAAATCACCAAGAATGCCAGTCTAGTGGTATCGGCGTTTCGGTGACCCCTTATTTTTCAGTTACTTACAGAAAGGGCCAGGGTGGCACGGGATATGCATCAACCCAGGCAGAAGACTGACCCACCCAAGCGGAGAGAACGACATGGGTATTTTTTCCCGATTCACGGACATCGTGAACGCGAACATCAACTCCATCCTGGAGAAGGCCGAAGACCCCGAAAAGCTGGTTCGGCTCATGATCCAGGAAATGGAAGACACGCTCGTCGAGGTGCGCTCGGCGGCGGCCCGCGGCATTGCCGATCGCAAGGGGCTGGACCGCAAGCTGGCGGCCGTAGCCCGGGAGCGGGATGAATGGGATCGCAAGGCGGAGCTTGCGGTGACCAAGGGCCGGGACGACCTGGCCCGGGCGGCGCTTGCCGAACGGACCCGCTGTGTTGAGCGCGTCACCTCACTGGAGCATCAGCACGAGCAGCTGGACGAAGGCATGGCCCGGCTGAACGACGACATTGCGCGGCTCGAGGAGAAGCTGGCCGACGCGAAAGGCCGCCAGAAGGCATTGCTGATGCGCCATCGCACGGCGGGCCACAGACTGGACGTGCGCCGCCAGATCCACGAGAACCGGATCGACGATGCGCTGGTTCGTTTCGAGTCCTTCGAACGCAAGATGGAGGACATCGAAGGCCGCGTCGAAGCTTACGACATGGGCCTGCCGAAGGACCTGGATCGCGAGTTCCAGACCCTGGCCTCGGAAGAGACCGTCGAGAAGGAGCTGGCTGCCCTGAAGGAGCGGATGCGCAGCGGATCTGACTCCAACAGCAGCCAGGCGTAAGGGCCATGGGTGAAGTCGTCGCCATTCTGATGGTAGCGGTCGTTATGCCGCTGGTGGTCGTGCTCCACTACGTGACCAAGTGGAAGTCCAGCGGCGTGCTGTCCAAAGACGAAGAGCAGATGCTGGAGGAGCTCTGGGACAACGCCCAGAAAATGGAAAGCCGGATCAACACGCTGGAAACCATACTCGACGATCAGGTTCCCGACTGGAGGAAACATACATGAGGACAAACGGCGCCATGCGACGCCGCGAGCGTCGCCCCTGGGTCTACCGGGACCGAGAGGCCGGCTGGCTGCTCGGGGTCTGCTCCGGACTGGCCGGAAGTCTCGGTCTGAAGGTGAGCGGTGTGCGGATTGTCGTTTTCATCGCCCTCCTCATCGAGCCGCTGACCACGACGCTGGCCTACGTTCTGGCCGGTTTGCTGCTGCCGGAACGGCCCTTGAGGTACTACGGCGACGCCGAGGACCGCTTGTGGGACCGCCGTAGCCGGCGCGCGCACGGGGGAATGTGACGTGAACCGCCCTGACAGGGAACCCAGCCCGCGAAGGCTTTATAAGGACCGGGAGAACCGGGCGGTTTGCGGAGTCTGCGCCGGCATCGCGGACTACTTCGGCGCCGACGTGGCCATGGTGAGGGTGTTCACCGTACTGTCCCAGTTCCTGTTTCCGGCCACCTTCCTGGTGTACATGGCCCTGTGCCTGATTCTGCCCGTCAAGCCCCGGGCCTTGTACCGGGACGAGGAGGAAGAGGAGTTCTGGCAGTCGATTCGGGTGTCGCCCGCCGCGACGGCCTCGAGTGTGCGTCACCGGTTCCGGTCGATGGAAACGCGCCTGCAGCGGATGGAGCGCTATGTGACCTCCCGGAACTTCGACCTGGACCGGAAGTTCCGGGACCTGGAGAACGAGTAGGATCCCCCCGGGGATCCTGTGAAAGGAGAAGCGCGTGGGACGATACGAAATGGTGTTCGCGATTGTTTTCATCGTGATGTTTGCCGCGATGTTCAAGCAATGGCTCGAATACCGGCAAAACCGCGATGCGCGCGGGGGCGACACGGCCAGTGACGATCGGCTGAGCCGCCTGGAGGAGCGGGTCGTGGTCCTGGAGCGCATTGTCACGGACCGGGGCTATGAGCTTCGCCGGGAGCTGTCGAAGCTCGAGGACTGACACCGGCTTGTGGGAGCTCGCATGACCTGCCTAGACTGCCGGGCATGGTTGCCCGGTCACCGGCTGTTTTTCCCGCCCTGGTTCTCGTGTTCGCCACGGCGGTGGGCCTGTCCGCCTGTTCCCGGGATCTGCGCCCGGATCTCACCCGACTTTACGCCGACCAGGCCAACCCCGCCGGCCAGCCGCCGGTTGTCCTGGTCCACGGCCTCCTTGGCGGCCGGCTGGCCGAGGCCGCCACGGGCCGGGAAGTCTGGCCCGGATCCCTCTCCCGGCTCATGTTCGACGACTACGCGGACCTGACCCTTCCCATTGATCCCGAGACCCTGACACCCGCGCCGGATGGCCTCGTCGTCACCGGGCTGACCGATCGGGCCGCCGGGCGGGACTTCTACGGCCAAATCCTCGACGTTCTCGAAAACGCAGGGGGCTATGAGCGATCCCGCCCCGGCAAGCCCGCGGCCTCGGGCAACAAGCGCGTCTATGTATTTGCCTATGACTGGCGCCAGGACAACGTCGACAGCGTCGTCCGTTTCGACGCGTTCCTGGCTGCCATTCGAGAAGACTACGGCGATCCCGGGCTGAAAGTGGACGTCGTGGCCCACAGCATGGGCGGTCTCCTGGTGCGCTATTACCTGCGTTACGGAACCGCCGATGTCCTCGACGACAACGATTTCCCGGTGACCCTGGATGGCGCGGAACGGGTGCGCCGGGTGGTTCTCCTTGGAACGCCGAGCCTGGGGTCGGTCAGCGCCGCAATGGGCTTTCTCGAAGGCCGGAAAGTGGGTCTCGGGCGCATGTCTCAGGAGATGCTCGCGACGTTTCCCAGCGGACCGCAGGTGCTGCCCCACCCGATAAACGACTGGCTGGTGCTGCCGGACGGTCGTCCCCTGGACCGGGACCTCTTTGATATCGACTTCTGGCGGCGGTTCCGGTTCGGCATTTTTGACCCCGGCGTGCGGGAACGTGTTGTCGGCGGCTATCCGGACCCTACGGAAGGTGAGGCCTACCTCGAACTGCTCGAGCGCTATTTCGAGAAACACCTGGAGCGCGGCCGGCGATTCGTCTGGTCACTCACGGTGCCGGTACCCGATCCCGAGTATCGTCTGATCATTTTCGGAGGAAACTGCAACCTGACACCGGCCCGGCTGCTCGTTGAAGAGTCGGGCGGCGACTCCGTGCTGCGCCTCTGGCCGGACCAGGTGGAGGATCGCCGTCCCGACATCGATTACCAGGCGCTGATGCTTGAGCCCGGGGACGGTGTCGTGACCAAGGCTTCGCTGCTCGCGCGGCAAACGCTGGACCCCACGGTGGAGCGCCATCGATACAGCGATTTTCCCCTCGACTACCCGTTCTTCCTGTGCGAGGCCCATGATCGGCTGACGGGTAATATCCATTTCCAGGACAATCTTCTGCATGCCCTGCTCAGTGTGGATGATCGGCGGTGACGTACAGGCCACCGCGGCAACGGCAGCGGCCGCTTTGGCAATCCGCGGCGATTCTGTTCGCCATGCTCGCGCTACTGGTATGGCTCCAGTACCAGCGGCAGCCCACCGAAGGCCGGGTTCTGCGCGTCCTCGACGGCGACAGCTTTGTGGTCACGGCAGACGGCGCCGATACCGGCGTGAGGCTGTTCGGCATCGACAGCCCGGAGCGGGGGCAGGGCTGGAGCCGCCGCAGCCGGTTTGCGCTGGCCGATCTGCTCGAAGAGGAGACCGTCCGCCTGGAGGTCGAGGAGATTGATCGCTACGATCGCCTTGTCGCCCGGGTTGTGCGTGCTCGTGACGGTTTGGACGTCAACGCCGAGCAGGTTCGCCTCGGGCATAGCTGGGTCTACCGGCAGTACACTGATGACCCGGAGTTATTGCGCCTGGAGACGGCGGCCCGCGAAGCCGGTATCGGCCTGTGGTCTCTTCCGGAGCACGACCGGGTACCGCCCTGGGTCTGGCGTCGTGAAAACCGGGAGCGCTGACCCGTCGAACTCTTGGCCCCGGGCAAGCTACGAACGAAACGGCTCGCCACTTCCAGGAACCCCTTGAGCGGCAGGACGATGATCGACACCCATATCCGGCTGGAGTCCGTGACCAAGGAGTATTCCGGCCCGGCCGGAACGCGAACCGTGCTGGCGGATGTCAGCGCCGATATTCCCCGGGGCCAGTTTGCTGTCCTCGTGGGCCGCAGCGGATCCGGCAAGTCCACCTTGCTGAACCTGGTCGGTTGCCTGGATCACCCGACCCGGGGCCGGGTGTTGCTGGACGGCCGGGATGTGGCCGGACTCAGCGAGACCGAACTGGCCCTGGTGCGCCGCCAGCGAATCGGTTTTGTATTCCAGTTCTTCAACCTCATCCCGACCCTGACGGCTCTGGAGAACGTTCTCCTGCCGCTGGAGCTTACCGACCAGTCCGGCACCCGCGCGCGGCAGCTGGCCAACGAGTGGCTCGGGCGCGTTGGCCTTGGTGACCGGCCGGAGGCGTTTCCCGAGGAGTTGTCCGGCGGCGAGCAGCAACGCGTGGCGGTCGCCCGGGCGTTGGTGCACAAGCCGGGACTACTGGTAGCCGACGAGCCGACCGGGAACCTGGACCTGGAAACCGCCCGGAGTGTCCTGGACCTGATGGACGACCTGTGCCGCCGCGAGGGCGCCACCCTGGTCATGGCAACCCATAGCCCGGAAGTCGTCGGCATAGCCGACCGGGTGTTCAGCATCAGGGACGGCCGGCTGACCGATGAGGCGCTTCCGGCGATCAGCGGATGAGCCGGCTGTTGCAGCGGGCAGGCCTGCGATTCCTGCTTCGCCATCCCTGGCAGTACGCACTGTCGGTGGCGGGGGTAGCGCTGGGCGTGGCGGTCGTGCTGGGCGTTGATATCGCTGCCGGGGGGGCACGGAAGGCCTTTGATGCCTCCCGCGAGCTGGTTGTTGGCCGGGCGACCCACCAGGCGGTGCCCGCCGATCCCTTTCTGAACGACGAGATCTACACTCGGCTCCGGGTAGACCTGGGTTTCGAGGCTGCGGCGCCCGTTCTCGAGGGGCGGATCCGGGCCGGCGGCGAGACCTTCAGCCTGATCGGCGTCGACCCCTTCGCCGAGGCGCCGTTCCGGGATTACCTGGGTACCGGGGCGGAGGGCGTGGACCTGACGGCATTGCTGACGCGCCCGGACACGGTGGCCATGACCCGCCAGGCCGCGGAGGCGCGCGGGCTGACGGTCGGCAGCCGGGTGCCACGGGACGATACGGGGGATGCCGCGGCTCTCGTCATCGGGGCGCTGCTGGAACTGGACAATGCCCGGGCTCGGGGTGCCGACGGGTTGTTGTTCGCGGACATGGCCACCGCCCAGGAACTGCTCGGCCAGGCCGGTCGCCTGACGCGTATCGATCTGATCATGGATAGCGCTGACGAGCGGCGCGTAGCGGACTGGCTACCGGATGGCGTGGAGCTGATTCCAACAGCGGCCCAGGCCACCAGTCTCGACCAGATGACCCGGGCTTTTCGCATCAACCTGCTGGCGCTGAGTCTGCTCGCGCTGCTGGTCGGGGCGTTTCTTGTCTACAGCACGCTGTCGTTCCTCGTGGTTCGGCGGCGAACCACCTTCGGGACGGCCCGGAGCCTGGGCGTCACTCCCGCCCAGCTGTTTCGAAACACCCTGTACGAGGCCCTGCTGGTCGGCGTGCCCGGCACGCTGCTGGGGATTCTTCTCGGGCTTCTCCTCGGCGTGGGCCTGACGTCCCTGGTGCTGCGCACGGTGGACGATCTCTATTTCCGCGTGCAGGTAGAGTCCGCGGGCATACCGCCCTTGTCCCTCATCAAGGCTCTGCTGCTGGGACTGGGTACCTCCCTGCTGGCTGCGATCCCGCCCGCCGTCGAGGCGGCAAGAACCGCGCCCCGGTCCATGTTGACCCGGGCATCGCTGGAGCGACGGGTGCGGCGGCAGCTGCCGTGGCTGGCGGCCGGCGGTCTTGCGCTGGCCCTGGTGGGCTGGTGGCTGCTGCGCGCGGGCGCCGGTTCACTGGTACTTTCCTTTGCGGGCCTGTTCGCCGTGGTCGTCGCGGCCGCCCTGTTCACGCCCCCCGGACTGGCGGCGATCATGGTCGGCGGTGGAAACGTCTGGCAAGGGACAGGGGCGGACCGGTTTCCAGGCTCGCCGTACGAGGTGTCACGGCGTCGCTGAGCCGCACTGGCGTGGCGGTCGCTGCGCTGACCGTGGCGATCTCCACGGTGGTCGGGGTCGGCCTGATGATCGCGAGCTTCAGAGGGAGTGTGGACCAGTGGCTGCAGCAAACGCTGACCTCCGACTACTATTTCGCTATCGATGAGGCGTTTGCGGCCGGGGGCGGCGATGTGGATGCATTGACCGCGTCCCTTGCGGACGTTCCCGGCGTCGCCGATGTGACCCGTTCCCAGCGTCGCCGGCTCACCACCGGCGACGGACAGATCCGGCTCTGGGCCGTCGACCCCGGCTCGCGGGACCTGACGATCAGGTTTCTGGAAGGTGACAGGGAAACGGCGGTGGCCAGCTTTCGGGACGGCACCGGGGTGCTGCTCTCGGAGCCATTTGCGCGAAAGCGCGGCCTGGCCGTTGGTGACACGCTGACTGTGCCGACACCGGGTGGGCCGCGGACGTGGCCTGTGACCGGCGTGTTTATTGATTACTCCAGCGACCAGGGCTCGGCCATGTTCTCGCTGGAGCACTATCGCGCGATCTGGAACGATCCCGGCCTGCAGGGAATCGGGATCATGGCCGAGGAGGGTCAGCGCGACGCACTGCGGCCCCGCCTCGAAGCGTATCTCGCCGACCACGCAGGGCTGGATTTCGCGGCGAACGCAGAAATCCGCCAGATCTCCCTCGAGATATTCGACCGGACGTTTACGATCACCCGGGTTCTCCAGCTCCTCGTCGGGCTGGTCGCATTTCTCGGCATGCTGAGCGCGCTGCAGGCGCTTCAGCTCGAGCGCATCAGGGAATTCAGCGTACTGCGGGCCGTGGGATGGACGCCCCGTGGCCTGGCCGGGCTGATACTCGGTCAGACGGGCCTGATGGGCCTGGGTGCCGGACTGCTTGCGCTGCCCGTGGGCATTGTGCTGGCCGCTCTGCTCGTATTCGTGATCAACGCCCGGTCCTTTGGATGGAGCATGGACTTCTCCCTCGATCCGGTCATTCTCGGCCAGGCCCTGCTTCTTTCCCTGGTAGCCGCGTTGCTGGCAGGCGCCTGGCCGGCATGGCGGACGATCCATACCTCCACGGCCACCGGGTTGCGCGACGAATGACCGGCCGGCATTCAGCGGCAAGGCAGTGGGGCCGAGGGTTTCTCGCGAGTATTCTCCTCAGGGGTCCTGGCGGCCTGCGGCGTGGCGGACGAGCCGACCGGGGCCCGGGTCTCCGACTACCTCGGGGATGGGGCAAGCGAGGGATTTGCACGTGCCTCGCCGGGGCATCGCTTCGAGTTTCCGCGAGATCACGGAGCGCATCCCCAGTACCAGTCCGAGTGGTGGTACTTCACAGGGAATGTGGAAGGCGATGCCGGTCGTCACTTCGGCTTCATGTTCACGATTTTCCGGTTTGCGCTGAGTCCCGAAGCTGTTCCCCGGGCCTCGGAGTGGGGGACGAACCAGGCATGGATGGGCCACTTCGCGGTGACCGACACCGAGGGAGAAGCCCTGTTCAAGTTCGAACGTTTCGCGCGGGGCGGAGCCGGTCTGGCCGGCGCCAGCGCCGAACCGTTCAGGGTCTGGCTGCATGACTGGAATGTCCGCGCCGCGGGTGAAGATGGACCGTTTCCGATGCGCCTGGCTGCCCGGCAGGACGGCTACGCCGTGGAACTGGATCTCCGGCCCGCCAAGCCCCTGGTCCTGCAGGGTGAGCAAGGCTACAGCCGCAAGGGGAGCGAACCGGGCAATGCGTCCCACTATTACGCTTACACGCGCCTGGAAGCCCGTGGCCGCGTGGTGCTGGCCGGCCAGTCACACGAGGTGGCTGGCACCGCGTGGATGGATCGGGAATGGAGCACGAGCGCCCTGGGCGAAGACCTGGCGGGATGGGACTGGTTCGCGATCCAGCTGGATGATGGCCGGGACCTGATGTTCTACCAGCTTCGAACGGATGACGGTGGCCGGGGCCCGTTCAGCCAGGGTGCCCTCGTGGCCGCCGACGGGACGCGCCGCACCATCGATCCCGCCGAGGTCCGGCTCAAGCCCCGGAAGTGGTGGCGCAGCCCCGAGACCGGCCGCCGGTACCCGGTGGCCTGGCGGATGCGCATACCCTCGCTGAAACTGGACCTGGATATTGCCGCCCGGATTCCGGCCCAGGAAATGAACCTCAACGTGGCTTACTGGGAGGGTGCGGTGGTGGTCACCGGCTCCGGCGGTGAGCGCGGTGTGGGGTATCTCGAGATGACGGGCTACTGAGAGCCGGGCCCCGTTTCTTCCGGAAGCGGCCCGGGTTCCGCCCCGAGGTCCGGAACCAGCACTGCCGCGCCGGTCAGGCGCCCGGCCCGCAAATCATCCAGAGCAGCATTCGCCTGGACCAGCGGATACCCGGTCGTCTGCGTGCGAACGCCGGCACGCGGCGCCAGTTCCAGGAACTCGGCAGCGTCACGGCGGGTGAGATTCGCCACTGAGCGGATGGTTCGCTCCTCCCAGAGCAGGCGGTAGGGAAACGAAGGGATATCGCTCATGTGGATGCCGCCGCACACCACCGTGCCACCGGGACGCACGGCGGCCAGTGCGAGCGGGACCAGCGGGCCGGCCGGCGCGAAAATGATGGCGGCGTCAAGGGGCTCCGGCGGCGGCTCGTCCGAGCCGCCGGCCCAAACGGCGCCGAGGGCGTGGGCGAAGTCCTTGGCCGCCTGGTCACCCGGGCGAGTGAAAGCGTAGATGTCTCGTCCTTGCCAGCGGGCGACCTGGGTAATGATGTGGGCTGCGGCGCCGAACCCGAAGATGCCGATGCGGCGAGCGTCTCCCCCGGTCGCGGCGAGGCTCCGATAACCGATCAGTCCCGCGCAGAGAAGCGGTGCAGCCTCGACGTCGCCATACGCATCCGGCAGGGGAAACACGAACCGGGCGTCGGCGATCGTGTGGGTGCCGTATCCCCCGTCGATCTGGTAGCCCGTGAAGCGGGCCTCGGGGCACAGGTTCTCCTGGCCCCGCCGGCACCATTCGCAGACGCCGCAGGTCCAGCCCAGCCAGGGTACCCCTACCCGCTGGCCCGGTTGCAGATCGACTTCCGGCCCGGTCGCCTCGATCCGGCCAACGATTTCATGGCCGGGAACGATGGGAAGGGCCGGATGCGGCAGCTCCCCGTCCACGAGGTGCAGGTCGGTACGGCAGACGCCGCAGGCGGCGACCCGGATACGGACTTCCCCCGGACCGGGCTCCCGGCTGTCGGACACGCGTGGATGCAGCGCCTCCCCGGGCCTGTCCAGTACCATGCATCGCATTGCCGGTTCGCCTCTCCCAGCTTCGGCCGGGCACCTGTTGCTTGGGCCTACTATCCGCGCCCCGAAACCCGTGCCTGCCCAAAGAATAGCCCACAAAGAATAGCCCAAAGAACAGCCCGCCCGTTGCGGGGTGCGGGCGAAGGCAGCGCCGGGGCGAAATACCCGATATCGGCTCTACAGAGAGGCCAGAGGCAAGACGCACTGAAAACCGGTCCGCGTCCGAATCGACGCGAATCCGTCAGGCAAACAGCCCCTCGTCGAGCCGCTCTCCGCGTTGCTGGCGGAGCAGGAGGTCCCGGTACTCGCTGGCGGTCAGAGCCGCGCCAAACAGGTGGCCCTGGCCATACGTGCAACCGTGCCGGCGCAGTATCTCCAGCTGTTCCCGGGTTTCCACGCCCTCGGCAACGACATCCATGTTCAGGCTGCGGCCCATGTTGATGATCGTGGTGACAATGGTCTGGCTCTCGCTGGTCTCGACGGCATCCTGGACGAACGACTGGTCGATCTTCAGCGTGCCGATGGGGAAATGCTGCAGGGCGCTCAGGGAGGAGTAGCCGGTACCGAAATCGTCGATGGACAGGTGCAGGCCGAGCTCGTAGAGCCGGTCGAGCATGTGCAGCGTTTTTTCGCCGTCGTCCATGAGGGTCGATTCGGTGATCTCGAGCTCGACACACGACGGCGTTAGCCGATGCTCCTCGAAGGTGGCCTCGATGCGCTGGACGAAGTCTCGCTGGCGCAGCTGCTTCAGCGACAGGTTGACCGCCACGCGGCCCGGCCAGGCCAGCCGGGTCTGCCAGCCCAGGTAGTCCCCGCAGACCCGGTTCAAGACCCATTCGCCGATCTCGAATATCAGGCTTCCTTCCTCGGCCAGCGGGATGAATTTTCCGGGGGGAACGTCACCACGTTTCGGATGACGCCAGCGCAGAAGTGCTTCGGCCCCGGCGATGCGGCCGTCGCGGAGGTCCACCTTGGGCTGGTAGAGGACCATGAATTCGTCCCGCTCCATGGCGCGGCGAAGCTCGCTCTTCAGCATCAGCCGGTCCACTGCGTCGGCATTCATGTCGGCGGCATAAAAGCCATAAGTGTTGCCGCCCGCCTTTTTCGCGTGATACATCGCTGCGTCAGCGTTGCGAATCAGGTCGATGACGTTGTCACCGTCGTCGGGGAAACAGGCGATACCGATGCTCGCCGTGAGAAAGATTTCCTGGCGTTCAACGTGGAACTCATTGGCGATGCAGTCCAGCAGCATCCGTGACGTGCCGGCGAGTCCGACCCGCGCCGGGCTGTCTGCCGGAAGCCCCTCGATCAGCACCGCGAACTCGTCGCCGGCCAGCCGGCCAACCAGGTCGGAATCATCCAGGAAATCGGCGATGCGGCGCGCCATGATCTCGAGGCTGCGATCGCCGACGAGGTGGCCGAAGCGGTCGTTGACATCCTTGAAACGGTCGATGTCCACATAGAGCAAGGCCAGCCGTGTGCCGTTGCGCCGCGCCCGCGCAATCGCCTGCTGGAGGCGATGCTGAAACTCCATGCGGTTCGCAACCCGGGTCAGGGGGTCATAGCGGGCGAGGTAGCGGATGCGCTTTCTCGAGCGATCTTCGTCGGCCAGGCTCCTCAGGATGACGGCCATCCGGTCGGGCCGGCCGGGTTCCGACGCCACACAGCTGAAAGCCACGGGAGCGGAATCGGCTCCGCCAAGCTTCAGGGCGGTTTTACCGCTCGCGATCGGGTAACCCTCGTTATCGAGCACCGGATCCGCGCCGTCGGCGAGGAGTTCCGTGAGCGGGGTCCCTCCCAGGGCCGCCGCGTTTTGTCCCAGCAGCTGCGTGGCAGCGGCATTGGCCCGGCGGATCCGGCCCTGTTCGTCGAGTATCAGTACCCCTTCGGAGATCTCCTCGAGTACGAGCGGGTCCAGGCGGGGCGCGTCGGGTTTCGCGGGCGTCCCGGTCTCGGGGATGGCGGCGGGCGCGCCGGCGGCCCGTCCCAGCAGGTAGCCGGCCAGCAGGCACAGCAGGGCAATTACCGGGACAGCCAGCGTGGCGGGCACGCCACCCGCCAGGGTCAGCAGACCCAGGCCGGCTGCGGCGGCAAGGCAAACGATGGCGGTCGTAACGGGACGCTCAGACATACGTAACCCACGCGGCCCTCACGGCACGTCGCCCGACGCCGGGTAAGCTCTCGACCATCTTCTGCCCCTCTGGAGCGTCTGTCGCGGCTGTGTTGTTGCTTTTTATTTCGGCCGAACCGCCCCCGGTTCAAGCCAATGTGCCACGCTCCAGAGTGTAGCGGCTGCCCGCAGCGAAGGGAACGGCGCCGGATCAGCTGCCGCGGCGTTCCTCGAAATGATGGACGTCTTCGGCGTGGGTCACCTTGATCTCGCCGGCGATGACGGCCCCTTCGGCGATGGCGATGCTTGCTCCCATTACGCTTCCGTCGATGCGGGCAGAGGGCGTGATTTCCACCTTGCCCGTGGCGCGGAGGTCGCCGTCCAGGGTCCCCGCGACGATCACGTCCGTTGCCTCGAGACTGCCGGTCCAGCGGCCCGTGGCCGACAGCGTGACCATGCCGTGGAGCTGGCTGTCACCTTCGATATGACCTTCGATGACGAAATGCCCGCTGCCGCCCAGGGCGCCCTGGACCGTCGCGGTTTCGCCAATGATCGTGGCGGGCCCGTCGGATTGATCACGGAGCCGTCGTTTCTTCCCAATCATTTCTCTCTTGTCCTTGTGTTCCTGGGGACGCTGCCCGGCCGGGCCGGACCATACTATCCGGGCTTGCCCGCGTGGCCGCAAGCACCCGGTATGTTGCAGCGCATATGGCGACCACCGGCGCACGCTGGTCTAATCCCTGCGGTACCTGACAGCAACGCGCCAACGCGCACCGAGGAGAAGCTTCACGTGGACAAGCCCTGGCTTACGCATTACCCCGCTGGCACACCCGCGGAGATCGATCTTTCGGGCGGGCAAACTCTCGTATCGATTTTCGAGGATAGCTGTCAGCGCTACGCCCAGCGCCAGGCGTTCACGTGTATGGGCAAGTCCATGAGCTATGGAGAGCTGGATCGGAAGAGCGCCGCATTCGGTGCCTGGCTGCAGAAATCCGCGGGTCTGGATCGCGGCGCACGGGTTGCGTTGATGATGCCCAATATTCTCCAGTACCCGGTCGCGTTGTTCGGCGTCTTGCGCGCCGGCTACACGGTCGTGAACGTCAATCCGCTCTATACCCCGCGGGAACTGGAACACCAGCTCGTGGATTCCGGTGCCGAGGCGATCGTGATTCTTTCGAATTTCGCCGGAACCCTGGAACAGGTGGCCTCAAGGACGCCGTTGAAGAAGATCGTCGTTACCGATTTCGGCGACATGCTGGGATTTCCCAAGTCGGCGATTGTGAATTTCGTGCTGCGGCGGGTGAAGAAAATGGTGCCCGCGTACAGTCTTCCCGGTCACGAGCGCCTGAACGATGTACTTGCCAAGGGGGGGGCGCTGACCCTTGACCGTCCAAGCGTCACCCAGGACGACCTTGCATTTCTGCAGTACACGGGAGGGACCACCGGGCTCTCCAAGGGCGCGATGCTTACCCACCGCAACATGACCGCGAATCTGATGCAGATGCGAGCGTGGATCCAGAGCATCATTGAGGAGGGGGATACGGAAATCGTGATCACGGCGCTGCCGCTCTATCACGTCTTCAGCCTGGTCTGTAACTGCATGCTTTTCATGTCGCTGGGCGCCACCAACGTGCTGATCCCCAATCCCCGGGATATCCCGGCCTTCGTCAAGGAGCTGGCTCAGCACCGGTTCACCATTATCACCGGCGTGAACACGCTCTTTAACGCCCTGCTCGCCGACGAGGGTTTTCGGGCGCTGAATTTTTCTTCCCTGAAGTGGGCCGGGGCCGGAGGCATGGCCCTGCAGAAGGCCGTGGCGGAGCGCTGGTTCGAGGTTACCGGCGGACTGATCCAGGAAGGCTACGGTCTGACGGAGACTTCGCCCGTGGTCAGCATGCAGCCCACCGGCGCAGATGTCGTGTTTTCCGGCACGATCGGTCTGCCCCTGCCGTCCACGGTCGTAGCCATTCGCGACAGTGAGGGACGGGATCTTCCGCCGGGCGAATCCGGCGAGTTGTGCGTCCATGGCCCGCAGGTCATGAAGGGGTACTGGCAGCGGGCCGAAGCCACGGCTGATGTCATGTACGAGGACGGCTACCTGAGAACCGGCGACATCGCGATCATGGAGGAGAGCGGTCACTTCCGGATCGTCGATCGCAAGAAGGACATGATTCTCGTGTCCGGCTTCAACGTCTATCCGAACGAGGTGGAGAATGTCGTAACCCAGCACGCCAAGGTTCTCGAGGCCGCGTGTATCGGCGTCCCGGATCCGAAGTCCACGGAGGCCGTAAAGATCTTCGTGGTTCCGGAGCCCGGCGAGACGCCCACCGCCGAGGAGCTCATCGCGTTTTGCAGGGAGAACCTCACCGGGTACAAGGTGCCCCGGCACGTGGAGTTCAGAGACGATCTGCCCAAGACCAATGTCGGCAAGATTCTGCGCAGAGCGCTGCGGGACGAAGAGATGGCTCGCCAGGCATAGCGACGATCTGTTCAGAACAGGGGCAAGGACCACGTGACGGATCTCCAGATCACTAATCTCGGGAGCTATTTCTCGGCGGCCTGTCTTCGGCACGCTCGGCACGAGGCCTTCTCCTGTCTGGGCGGCAGCCTGAGCTTTGCACGGCTGGAGAGCCGCTCCAGCGATCTCGCGGCGTGGCTGCGATCCGACCTTGGCCTTCAGCCCGGTGATCGGGTCGCGGTCATGATGCCCAACGTGCTGCAGTACCCGATCGTTCTGCACGCCATCCTTCGGGCGGGCCTGGTCGTGGTCAACGTCAACCCGCTGTATACAGCGCGGGAACTGTCCCACCAGCTCCGTGACTCGGGGGCGCTCGCAATATTCGTCCTGGCAAACTGTGCCGCCACGCTGGAGACGGTGATCGCTGATACTCCGGTGCGCCACGTGATTGTTACCGAGGTCGGCGACGAGCTTCCGCGGGTCAAGCGTCAGCTCGTGAATTTCGTGCTGCGTTACGTCAGGAAGCTGGTGCCCGCCTATGAGCTGCCGGGCCATCATCGCTGGCTTGCGGTGGTGCGGGCCTGTGAGGGAGGAGAGCCTCCTCCGGTTCAGACGGACCGGGAGGATCTGGCTTTTCTTCAATATACCGGCGGCACGACCGGGCTATCCAAGGGGGCGATGCTGACACACGGTAACGTGCTGGCCAATCTGGCCCAGTGCGAGACTCTGCAGGCGGAGTTGCTCGCCGAAGTCTGCCCCGGTGAGGACGTTTTTGTCTTGCCGCTGCCCATCTATCATGCGGCGGCGTTGATTCCCGGCCTCATGCTGTTCCTCAACAGTGGCGCCAGCCAGCTATTGATTCCGAATCCCAGGGACCTGGATGCATTTCTCCGGGAGCTTCGACGCCGCCGGATCACGGGGTTTGTCGGCATCAATACCTTGTTCAGCGCCTTGCTGCAGCGGGCGGATTTCCGCGCGCTGGACTTTTCGCGCCTGCGGTTCACGGGGACCGGCGGTGCGCCGTTGCACAAGATCGTTGCAGAGGAATGGCTACGGGTGACGGGTTCCAGGATCCAGGTTGCCTACGGGCTGACCGAGACTTCCCCGGTGGTCAGCGCCGAGAATGCCGGCATGCCGGGGGCATGGAGCGGCACGGTCGGCCCCCCGCTGGTGGACACGGAGGTGACCCTTCGAGACCTGGAAGGCCGTCCCGTTCCCGCAGGTGAGCCGGGCGAGTTGTGGGTGCGCGGGCCGCAGGTCATGCGCGGATACTGGCAGCGTCCCGAGGCTACCGCCGAGGTGATCACGGAAGACGGCTATCTGCGCACGGGAGATATCGCTCGGATCGATGAGGCGGGATGCATCGAGATCGTGGACCGCAAGAAGGACATGATCCTGGTCTCGGGATTCAACGTGTATCCCAACGAGATCGAGGATGTCGTGACCCGCTACGAAGACATACTGGAAGCGGCTTGTGTGGGTGTGCCCGATGAACGCAGCGGCGAAGCGATCGTTCTCTACGTCGTGCTGAAGGCCGGCGGCAGCCTGGATCGGGCAGCACTGACCGACTATTGTCGCCAGCAGCTGACGGCGTACAAGGTGCCGCGCCGCATCGAGATACGAGACGAATTGCCGAAAACCAACGTGGGCAAGATTCTGCGCCGGGTGCTCCGGGACGAGGCCCTGGGTGACAATCCGTCGTCGCCAGCCCCCTAGGCCAGCAAGTCGTCGGCTGTATCCGCCAGAACGTAGGCGCCCACCAGCACCATGATGACGGGCGCAGTCCACGCGCCCCCGCGGGCGAGAATCGCTACAGCCGCCTGCCGCCGCGAAAGGAGTAATGCGCTACCGGCCAGCACGATCGCGGCAAACAGGAAGGTCGCTGCCAGGGCCGCTTTTGCGGCGGGCAGGGAGTCCACCACGAGGGGGCCGTACACGGCCAGGGTGTCGGCGCTGCCGGTGACGTGCAGGGTGAGTGCCTGCAGGAATCCGGACCCGCCGCTGCCGGAGGCTACGTCGGCAACTTCCAGCCCGCGGCCACGAACGAGCTGGAACAGGCGCGCTGCCCCGAGTGACAGCGGGATAATCCCGAGAAAGCCGACACGGTCGGGGGAAATCAGGTTCGGCGCCATGGCCAGGGCGCCGACTGCCAGGGCGACGATCGATATGCCCGCCAGGTGTCCGCCGATGATGGCGCGTCGATTCAGTCCCGGTGCATTCAACAGTGCGATCAGGACGAGAACGTTGTCCAGATTGCTGCTGGCGTAGGCGGCGAAGCCGGCAAGCAGTGTTTCTGCTGACGCCGTCACCAGGCTGAAGTCGACACTAGTAGAGGTCGAATTCCTCGAGGACGTTGAGCAATTCGCCGGCGCTCTGAATACGCTTGTCCGGGTTCTTGGCCATGAGGTCTTCGAGGAGAGTCTGGAAGCTGCTGCGTTCAGGCGGCAGCTGGGGAATATCTTCGGTCACGTGCGCGTGGATAATGTCGATCGACGAGTTGCCGACAAAGGGCTTCTTGCCGGTCAGCATTTCGTAGAGCATGACGCCCAGACTGTAGAGGTCGCTGCGCGTGTCTACCGATTCACCCTTGGCCTGTTCCGGGCTGAGATAGTACGGCGTCCCGCGGATCTCACCGGCACCGGTGAGACCCGATTCGGCATTGAGCTGCTTGGCAAGTCCGAAATCAATCAGGGCGATGCTGTTGTCCTCGCGCAGCATGACATTGCCGGGCTTGAGGTCGCGATGCAGCACGCCGAGCTCGTGGATGACCTGAAGCGCTGCGGCCAGCTGGCTCATATAGTGAACGATCTCTGCTCCAGACAGGGGATTCTGCAGGCGGGCCTTGAAATCGCCGCAGGGAAAATACTCCATGGCGATAAAGGCGAAGTAGTCGCTGATCCCGTGGTGGTAGATGTCGACGATGGCGCGGTTATTGAGCTGGCCGACCAGGTCGCATTCCAGCGTGAAGCGCTCAAAGTCTTCCCGGAACCCCGCCACGTCGGGTGCATCCATGAGCACCTTCAGCACAACGCGCTCGCCCAGTGCTTTGCTGTCTGCCAGGTAGACGGAGGCGAGCCGGCCCTGGGATATGGGCCGAACGATGCGGTAGCCGGGGATCACCACGGCCTTGGGCATCGAGCTGTCCGTGATCGTCGCGGATGCCCCCGAGGCAACCGGGTCGCGGGTCGTCAGGAGTTCGTCCACCGAACGCACCAGCAGCTGGTGGGTCATGAGTCGCTTCGGAATGTAATCCGCGACGCCCGCCTTCATCGCCCGGACCGCGTAAAGCTCGTCGCCGCCCTCGGGGAGCACGACGATCGGCGGCGAGTCCGCACGGCTGCAAAAGGATTTGATCCAGTTCAACGACTCCTGGGTGGAGGCCGCCGCGATCGAGTTGGGATCGACCAGCACAAGGTCGTAGCCGGCATCCGCCAGGTCCGTGGCCGGGATTTCGGCCTTGGATGGGTCGAATTCGTCCACCCGCGCTTCCGGCCACCGGACACCCAGGTGGTGGCGGACTAAAGCACGGAAAGCCGCATGGCTGTCGACAATGGCAAAACGTGGGTTCATGGGGGGACCTGAAAACCGGCAGCCAAGTTAGCCCTCCCGACTGAGCGTGTAAAGGGCTGAATCCTCAGTACCAAGGGAGTCTTTTCTTATGTCCAATACTGTGACTGAGTTCAACCCCGGTCCAGATCGGGAACGTTAGTCTCCATCCTGCGACAGTGCCCGCGAGGCACGTGATCGAACAACCGCCAAGGATTTTGTAACACGGGACGGGCGTCCCACGGACCAACGGGAAGGACACCATGGGCGGCAGGGAAGCAGGACAGTACAAGGGAATTATCAGCGCCATCGGCCTTTTCATGGTGTTTGTGGCCGGTGTCTTCGGCCTTAACTTCTACATGGCCGAAAGACTGACCACGGACGGCGGCGGTGTCACGCTGGCGGGCGAGCAGAGCATGCTGGCCGAACGTCTCATGAAGAACCTCATGATGCTCGAGGGCCGACTGGTCGCGGGCGATCCGGTGGAAGAGGCCCAGCTGGCCCTGCGCCGCGCGGCGGGTTCGTTCGACTCCATTCTGTCGGCCATGAAGGGTGGCGGCAACGCGACCGGGCCGGCGGGAAACAGCGTCTACCTGAAACCGATTTCGACCTTTACCGGGCAGGGCCTTCTGCAGGATGCGTCGAGGTCCTGGGGAATTTTCAAGGATGCCCTGGACCCGGTGCTGGAATTCGACGGGGTGGTCTACGCCGAGCGGACCAGCGAGTTCTATACGCCCGCCGGCGCCGAATTTACCGGCCTCGTGGAAAGTGCGGTAGGAGTCGGCTCCGATCAGATCGAGCCGATCATCGTCGCCATGCGCCGGCTTGTACGCCACCTGGAGGCGGAAGCAGCCAACCGGGTGGCACAGCTGCGCCTGATTCAGGGCGGAGCGGTAGCCGTGGCCCTGGCCCTGTTCGTTTTCATCGCCGTGTTTTTCGGCCGCAAGATCGCCCGGGAAGAGCGTGCTGCCTCCCAGGCCCGGCAGGAAACCGACAACATTCTGAAGACCGTGAGTGAAGGACTGTTCCTGCTGGACAAGGACATGACCATCGGCTCAACCCACTCCCAGGCCATGGAACGGATCTTCCGGAAGAAGAATTTCGCCGATAACAAGTTCGAACGCATGCTCAGGGATATCGTCCCCGAGAAAACCCTGAAGACGGCCCTCGATTTCGTCGGCCTGCTGTGGACCGATCGGGTCAACGCACGCCTGGTGAAGAATCTGAATCCGCTGAACGAAGTCGAGGTCCATTTCGACGATGGCAACGGCGGCTTCGAAACCCAGTACCTGCAGTTCGACTTCAACCGCGTGAAACAGGACGGCAAGCTGCTGCATATCCTGGTCACGGTCACGGACGTCACCCAGCGCGTGCTCCTCGCTCGCGAGCTGGAAGAATCCCAGACCCACTCCAAGGAACAGCTCGATCTGTTGCTCTCCATCCTGCACGTCGAGCCGTCGCAGCTTCTGGCATTCCTCGAGGACACGGACACCTCCATGAAGATGGTCAATACCATTCTCAAGGAACCGGCCCGTGACGAGGACGCGTTCCGGAGCAAGCTGGACGGTATCTTCCGGCAGATCCACAGCATGAAGGGCGAGGCCTCCGCGCTGGGCCTCGGCACCGTGGAACACAATGCCCACGACTTCGAAGAGCTGCTGAACGACATGCGGGGGCGCGACCGCCTCAACGGCAACGACTTTCTGCCGCTGGCCGTTCGACTGGACCAGCTGTTCAATCACCTGGACCAGGTGCGGGACCTGGTCAGCCGCCTGGCCGAGCTGCGCATGGCGATTCAGAACACCCCGGTGGAGGCTGCCCGGCCGGGTCATGTCTCAGCGGTGCCCGATGCCCGGCCTGCCGGCGACAATCCCGGCGAGACAGCGAATCTCGGTCCTGCCCTTACGGCTGGCGATCCCGGGCGCAGCGTCAGCATGAGCCTCGGTGCGAGCCAAAGCATGGTGTCCGGCGGCCTGGTGGGCGCCCTGGAAAACCTGGTCGAGCGTATCGCCGGCGAGTCGGGCAAGAAGGTCCAGCTCCAGTGCAAGGGGCTGGGAGACAGCGAGATTCCGGCGGTCTACCGCAAGGCTGTCAAGGAGATGGCAGTCCAGTTTGTCCGCAACGCCGTTGTTCACGGCATCGAAGAACCCGATGCGCGCAAGTCCTCCGGGAAGCCGGACGCCGGGCGCCTGAACATAGCGTTCAATCCCGGGCAGGACGGTGGTTATGAAATGGTGATCGAGGACGACGGAGCCGGCCTGGATGCCACAGAAATCCGCGCCAAGGCCGTGTCTCGTGGCCTGATCGACCAGGATGAGGCTGACGCCATGGACAACGGCCGGGTGTTTCTCACTGATCTTCCGCGCTGGCTTCTCCACTATGGACGAGGCGAGCAAGGATGCCGGCCGCGGCGTCGGCCTGGATCTCGTGCGGCACCGGGTGCGTGAGCTGGGTGGCCGACTCAGGTTGTCTTCGGCCAAGGGCCGTCGCACCGAGTTTCGGGTCAGTCTGCCGGCGGCGGAGAGTCAGGCAGACGTCGCCTGATCCAGGACTGAATCACAGCGAGCGCCATCCGGCCTGGTGATGCCGGGAGGCGAGAGCACGAGCATAAGAATCAAGGAAGGGACATGCTCTCGAATAATACAAGCAACGGCGATGCCGGCATGAAGATGATGATCGTGGACGACTCGAACATCATTCGACGAAAGATTGAGCGGAGCACGGAGCTTGACGGCGTTCGGATCATCGGCAAGGCCAGCAATGGCGTCGAGGCGGTGCACCTGTTCGAAAAGACCCATCCGGACCTGGTCACGATGGATATCACCATGCCGGAAATGGATGGCATCGAGTGCGTCGAGCGGCTGGTGGACCTCAAGCCCGATGTTCTGATCCTCGTCGTTTCCGCCTTGTCGGACAAGTCCACGGCCATCGAGGCGCTCAAGAAGGGTGCCAACGGTTTTCTCTGCAAGCCGTTCACCGACAAGCAGCTCAACCAGGCCCTCGCCGAGCTGATTCGGGGAGAGTGACATGGATGAGGCACAACTCCAGGTCTTTATCGACGGCACCATCCACTACTTTACCCAGGCCTCCGAAGAGCCTGCCGATGTCGGGACCCCCTACCTGATCGGCGAGGACCAGACTATTGCCGATGAGTACACCGGGATCATCGGCATATCCGGCAAGCGGCGGGGCACCGTGTACTTTACCGCGGGCCCGGGTCTGCTCAAGGTGCTCCTCATGAGTCTTGGCGAAACCGACCTGTCCCACGAATTCCTCTGCGATCTGGTCGGTGAGGTGGCCAACACCATTTCAGGCAATGCTCGCCGCTCCTTCGGATCTGACTTCATGATCTCCGTTCCGCTCGTCGTCAAGGGCCAGCCGGAGCGTATCCACAGTCCGAAAAATCTTCGGTCCTTCGTTGTCCCGATCAACTGGCGCAGCCACCAGGCGGCGCTGGTCATCACCATCGAGTAAGCCGCGCCGGCAGAAGAAACAAAGAGGGCGCCGCCTGGTGGCGCCGCCCTCTTTCGTTGTTCCGGGATCCCCGACGATGATTCAGTCCTGAATGGGCCCGTGCTGGCCGACTTCGGCCAGGGTCGGGGCACACCGGTCGCCCTCCGCAGCGGCACGGTTCGCGGCGCCCTTGGCCAGGATAGACAAGCCGCCCGTCAGAATGGCCGCGCCGCCGTGCAAGATGGAGGCCTTCTTGTCGAGTCCGATTCTCGGGCTCTGGAAGGTGCCGACCAGCTTGATGAAGGGTGTCACGAACATGTCCGCGCTGACACCCACGCCCTCGCGGGGCTTCGTGTTGAACTCGACGTTGAGTTCTTCGCTGTTAAAGTCGATATCGCCCCCGCCGACCACCATGATTTTAGCCCCCTGCAGCAGGAATCCGTTGATGTCGGCCAGGCCCGAGTCGATGTCCATCGAAAAGATCGAGCAGTCCCAGTTGGAGTATTCCTCTTCCTTGGCCAAGCGGATTGATGGCGGAGAACAGCTGCGCGAACAAATCGCCGCTCAGTTTTCCGACCAGCGCATTCTCCAGCCGTCCGGGTCCCTGGGTCAGAAGCATCCTGCCGTCGAGTCCGGAGGCTAGCTCCCGCTGAGAACTGCCGGCCGAGGTGACATCCAGGGTGACGTCGGTGGTAGGAATCTCCTCCGGGCTCGCATCTTCTCCGGAAGAAATGTTGACTTTCAGATCCCGGAGGTTGATCAGCGCCTTCATCTTTGCGGGCTCCCCCGAGGCGTCAAGATCCAGGTCGCTCGCGTACTGTCCACCAAGATGCCCGTTGAACCGGTTCCTGAAGGTCAGCAGACCGCCCTTGAGTTGAGCGGTCGTACGAATGTCCAGGAATTGTCGCGGCCCGTTGATCAGCTTGGCGATGTGGGAGGTGATGTCCAGGTCCGTACCCTGCAGCGTATCGAAGGGCAGTGGATCCTCGGTAAAGACGTATGGGCTGTCTGATTCGGATTCCTTTTCTGGCTTGGTTTCTGTCTCGTCTTCTTCCTCGGAGAAGGGGTTCAGGTCGATCAGGTTGGACTCCAGATCGGCGCTGACCGCGGTGCGTTTCCCGCTGGTAACCGTCACCGTCCCGGCCAGGTCGCTCTGGCCAAACGACAGGTTGGCGATATCCAGGTCAGTTGTATTACCGGAAAAAGCGGCGGTCAGCGCCGCGGCGAAGGGAATGGCCGGCAGGTCTGCTCTCAGTTCCTGCAGACTGGGGCCCTGGGCCTTGATGTCGAGCCGTGTCGAGGATCGTGAATCGGCCGGGATACCGCCGTCCATCCGGACCAGAGTCTGACCCAGCGCGAGCTGGACGCCATTGAGTGCCGTTTCGCGGTCCTGCAGGACGACCTGTCCGCTGGCCACGAGATCCTGGCCGGGTAGTCCTTCGATTTCGAGGGCGGCGCCGGCCTTGTCCAGGGCGGGCACGTTGATCTCGAAGTCCACCGTGTCTTTAACCTTGCGGGCCTTGGCCGTGGTTGCGATTGCCCCGGCCTGGGCGTCCAGTGTGGCGTCTACCACGCCGTCCGTGCCCTTGATGCCGAGGTCGGCGGCCAGGCTGCCCGTGAGGGGCAGATCCAGTTTCAGCTGTTTCAACAGTGACGCGATATCGTCACTGGCCAGTTTGATGTCGAGGGCCGTGCCCTCCTGGGTCTCAAGATCGCCCAGCACCCCGTTGACCGCGCTGCTCAGACCGCCAAGAGCCGTCCGCAGATCCACGTTGATGTCCTTGCTGGCCTGCAGGGCGCTGGCGGGACCGATAGTGCCGGTTACCGTGAAGGGCAGTTCAAGGGCCTGGCCCTTGCCGTCCAGCGCCATATTCTCGGAGTCATCCAGCGTGATGTCGAAGGCGTCTATGAGCACGGTCGTTGGATCGGAATCCGGCGCACTGCTCGTCAGCTTGACGTTGCGAATCTCCGCCAGCTCGATGATCACCGGAACTTCGGTGTCCCCGCTGTCCCTTGCCCGCTCGGGTTCCTCCGGAGCGGGTTCTCCCATCTCGGTATTGGAAACGCCGTCCTTATTAGTTTCCAGCAGGACATCGACATCCTTCAGCCGGATCTCATGGACCACGACGGGGCCTGACAGCAGCGACCAGAGGTCAAGGCGCGCCGAGAACACACCGACGGTGGCCATGGAGGGGGCCGAGCCCCACTCCGCATTGGCCAGGCTCACGTCTTCGACGACAACAGACGGTTGCGGGAGCACGTCCAGCTCGAAGTTTCCGTTGATCCTGAACTCGCGCCCGGTGGACTCGGTGACGCCGGTTTCGATCCGTTCCTTGACCCAGGTGAGGTCGGCGAAGCTCAGGTACGCGATGACGCCAGCGACGAGGAGCACAAGCAGGCCAAGAATCCACGCGACGATTTTTCCAATACTCAATACGGTTCTCCCCGGAGGCATCAGGCAGCGCGGGCGGCTGATCCGGCGTCGTTCAGTTCAGAATCTAGGTGACGCGAGCACAGCCCGCCAGTCCTGTTGGCCACGGGCGGTCGGAATCCCCGGGGTCTGGACACCTGCGCCAATCTGCCACAGCATGGGGCCATGGCGTTCAAGCGTGCCCTGATTGTTGATGATTCCAAGTCGGCTCGCGTGGCCCTGAAGCGGCTCCTCGAGGAGCATCGGCTGGTCGTGCATTTTGCCGAGTCCGGTGAGGCGGCGCTGGATTTCCTGGCCCGGCAGTCCGTGGATGTCATATTTATGGACCACGAGATGCCGGGCATGGATGGCCTCGAGGCTGTCACCGCGATCAAGAAGAATCCGGACACGGCGATGATTCCCGTCATGATGTACACCGCCCGGGAGGGGGAGGTGTATGTGGGTCAGGCCCGGGCTCTCGGGGCGGTTGGCGTACTGCCCAAGCAGGTCCAGCCCGGCGTGCTGTTCGATACGCTCATGGACCTGGGTCTCGTGCGGGACCGGCGCGCCCAGGCCCGGGCCGAAGATGAGCCCGTTCCCGCAGAGGTCGAAGCGCCGCCCGGCGGTATGGAGAAAGCCGAGAAGGAGCTGGACAGGGCACTGAACCAGCAGGCCATCGGCATGTCCGTTCAGGCCCTGGTCTCGCGAATTCTCCAGGATCAGCACGCCGAGCTCCGGCTCGACATACTCAAGAGCCACCAGGACTTTGCCAACCGGGTGGCGGCGGAGATTTACGCCCGCCAGAAGGAAGAGCAACGGGAAACGGCTCTTGAACCCCCGGCTGAGCCGATTGCGCCACGGCCCCGGTGGGGCGGCCGTGCCCTGGTGGCCCTTGCCCTGCTCGCTCCCGCGCTCGTGTTGCTCGGGATGTTCCTCCAGGCCCGTACCGAGCGGGATGCGGCGAGGGCCGATAACGCACGGTTAGTGGCGGCAGCCGAGCGCCGACTGGCAGCCGAGGAGGCCAGGAGCGCAACGTTGATGTCCAGCATCGATGAAGAGCAGGTTCGCGCCCAGGCCCGTTATGCGGGGCTTCTCAGCGCCCTGGAATGGGCGGTAAACCAGAACAGCGAAGTACCCTACGAAGCGATTGCCTTCAACGACCAGCGCCTGGCCGAGCTCCGCGACCTGCTGGACCAGCTCGCGGCTATCGGTTTCCGGGGCACGGTTCGGATGGAGGCCCACCTCGGCGAGTTCTGCCTCGCGGAGGACGAGGCCGGTGGCTATCGGCTGGCAGATTCGGATTTACCGGTGGAGCAGTGCGCTTTCGTGGGTCACGGACGCGAGTTTTCGATGTCCACGGGTGACGAGCAGTCCGTGGGATTCGCCAACTTTATTTCCAGTTCCCTGCTCGCCAGCGAGCTGGGTATCGACATCGAGGTCGCCGCCCTGGGGCGGAGCGAGTCCGTGCGCCGGTATCCGTTCCCGTCAACGGTCGAAACCGCCGGGGAGTGGAACCGGATCGCCGCACGCAATAATCGGGTCGAGTTCTCGCTGATTCCCGGAGCCTGAGGCCGGAAACGGAGGGGTCCGCCGGGGGCGGGCCTCAACGGGCCAGGGCGTAGGGCCGATGCTGGTAGTACTTGGGCGTGGAATCCAGGCGAACGTGCAGCCAGCTCACGCCGAGACCCGAGGTGCTCAGCCACAGTGGCTGATTGTGGATCATCGCCTGCATCGCGGTCCCGGTACTTCGCCACAGCGCTCGTGTCTGGTCGCGGGGAGCGCCTCGGACAAAGGCCGCGAGGTGGGCGTAGTGACAGGCATCGTCGAGCGGCAAAGGGGCGATAAGGCGGGCGTCGCCGCCGAGGCTGGCAAAGCTCGCGACGGGTAGGGTGCTGCCATCGGACAGATAGTCCCGGAACGGAGCAGGATCTGCCGTCACCCCGGTCAGCGCTGGTGCGTCAATCAGGACGAATTCGGCCGGAAGGGCAAGATCGCTCGCGCGCAGCCCCGGGAGCTCCCAGAAAAAAGCCTCCCAGGGACAGGCGGACAGCAGGTCCGTGTACCAGGCGGAGAACGGGCCGTCGGCCTGCAGACCCGAAAAGAGCGCCTCGAAGCTCAGCGGTGAGGACCCGGCAAACACCCGGTACTGAAGGCCCGCCCGTACGGGAGTCGTTCTGGCATTCCATTCGGCGGGGCTCATGAGGGGAAAATCGCGGTCAGGTGTTTTGGGTCAGAAACTTGTCCAGTTCGCTCGCGAAGGCATGCCGGTCCCGTTGATTGAATGCCGGGGGGCCGCCGGTATCGATCCCGCTGGCTCGAAGCGTGTCCATGAAGTCCCGCATATTGAGCCGGGCGCGGATGTTTTCCTTCGTGTAGAGCTCGCCGCGGGGGTTCAGGGCATGGCCGCCCTTCTCGATCACTTCCGCTGCGAGCGGAATATCCGCGGTCACGACCAGGTCTCCAGGCTCGCAGCGCTTGACGATCTCGTTGTCCGCTACGTCGAAGCCGGACGGAACCTGGACCATGCGGACGTGGGGAGAGCGCGGTACCCTGACGGGCTGGTTCGCCACGAGGGTAACGGAGATCTTCGTGCGATCGGCCGCGCGAAAGAGGATTTCCTTGATCACGCCCGGACAGGCGTCCGCATCCACCCAGATCTTCACGACGGCGCGCCGTTCGACGGGGAACTTTCCCCGTCGAGAATTCCCGGCAGCATCGCCACCATGCAGTCCACCGGCAGCGAGACGCTATTTGTCGGCGTCTTTCATCTTCTTTTCGGCCTCGTCCACCGCGTCCTCGACCTTGTCTTCGGCTTTCTCAACGGCGTTTTTGCCGTCCTCAACGGCATTGTCGATGGCCTTGCCGGCTTTCTCGGCGGGCCCCTCTTCACGGGCGCACCCGGCGCCCAGGGTCAGGGTCAGAGCCACGGCGGTGGCAGTCACAACATGTTTCAGGGTCATCGGTATCTCCTTGGCAGACCGCGTCGGAGTATAGGCGATTGAGCGCGCGGCCTGTCGGCGGATCCCGGGGGTCGTTCGCCGGTGGCGCGCCGCGAGGTGTTTGCCGGAACGGGTCGGGCCCCTCCGTTGCGAAGCAAACCCGATAGGCTAGAATCGCGTTTCGACCGCAATCCGGCATGAGGGAAACCAGTATGCCCAAGTATCTGATCGAAAGAGACATTCCCGGCGCCGGCGGCATGTCGGCGGAAGACCTGAAAGCCGCCTCGTCCACCTCCTGCGGTGTCCTTTCCGGACTGGGTCCCCGAATCCAGTGGCTGCACAGCTACGTGGCGGGCGACCGGATCTATTGCGTCTACATTGCGCCGGACGAGTCCCTGATCAGGGAGCACGCGGAGCAGACCGGTTTTCCGGCCAACCGGATCACCGAGATTTCCGCGGTCATCGATCCCACCACGGCGGAGTAGCGATACCCATGCGGGCTGTCCAGGGCCCGGCCAACCGCCGGGGCAGCCAGCGGACTTGCCCCGACCCCGTGGGTGGCCGGCCGGGGATAATCCTTGCCCCGTGTCCGATTTACCCGGACCCGCCGATGTTAGGCTAGCGCGATCATTCTGACCACGCCTGATGAGAAGCAATGCCTGAATCCACGATGAGCCTGTCCGCTCACGGCGCCGCACGCCTTTTCGGTCGCTTGGTCATGGTTGCCGTTCTGGCCCTCTCCGGGGCCTGCGTGACGGTCGATTTCGACGCGCCGAAGGAGCCGAGCTACGCGATCGCGGACGCCTCGGACACGTTCCTTGGGGAAGCGATCGAGGCCCTGGGTACCGGCGGCCCCGGGGAAACCGGCATTTACCCGATGATCGACGGGATCGAGGCCTTGGGGGCTCGCCTGAAGGGGGCCGAACGGGCCGAGCGGACCATCGATCTTCAGTACTACCTCATTTACGGCGATCTCGCCGGGGCCATGCTGATCGACGAACTCTTGAATGCCGCGGATCGGGGCGTACGGGTCCGGATCCTCGTCGACGATGTCCTGACCAAGGGTTATGACCAGGACCTGGTAGGTCTGGATGCCCATCCGAACATCCAGATACGGGTGTTCAATCCGTTTGGTGTCCGCAGCCTGCGCGCCTGGAACTTTTTGTGGGACTTCGACCGTGTCAATCGGCGCATGCACAACAAGTCCTTCATCGTCGACAACCAAGTCGCGATCATCGGCGGACGCAATATTGCCGACGAGTATTTTGCCGCCCGCGAAGACGTCAATTTCGGAGACCTGGACGTCATTACTATCGGCCCGGTCGTCGAAGAAATCTCGAACATGTACGATCTCTACTGGAACGACCGGCTGGCAGTTCCCGTCACCACGGTCATCAAGCCCCCAAAGGATCCGCAGCTTGCTGAAGAGCGCATCAGATCCAAGCTGGACGAGGCCATGCCGAAGATCCAGCAGACCCACTACGCGGAGTTGATCCAGGATTTCGAGAAGACACGCTACATCCGGCCGGAGGAGTTCACCTGGGTCCCGTATGAACTGGTTTATGACTCGCCGGACAAGGCGAGCACCACTCCGAGTGGTGCTGCGAAGAGGATTCGAATCCCCTTGAGCGAAGCCGTCGGGTCTGCCCAGTCGGAGCTGATCATTCTGTCCCCCTATTTCGTGCCCACGGATCGTCTCCTTGAGGGCGCGCGAGCGATGACGGAACGGGGGGTGACCATTATCGTTATCACCAACTCGCTGGCGGCCAATAACCACTCGTCCGTTCATGCAGGATATGGCCCCTGGCGCAAGAAACTGCTTGAAGCCGGTGTGCAGATTTTCGAGGTTCGGCCGGACGCGCAGGCCACCGGGGTTGACCGAAGCCAGATGCTTCAATCCGGCGGCACGCTGCACACGAAAGCCTTCATCGTCGACCGTGAGCTGGTGTACCTGGGCAGCTTCAACTGGGATCCGCGTTCGGCCTTCATCAACACGGAGATGGGGATCATCCTCGAATCCGAGAAGTTCGGGCAGTATGCAGGGCAGCGCATGGAGAGGATGCTGCCGAACAATGCCTACAAGCTCGAGCTGAACGACGACGGTGACCTGCGCTGGATCGGCACGGAGAACGGCGAGCGGGTGGTCTACAAGAAAGAGCCGCAAACCAGCTGGTGGAGGCGTTTCCAGGTGAAGATGATCGGTATCCTGCCCATCGACGGCCAGCTCTGATTCTTCGAGGCTCGAGGCCCCTGTCTTTCGGCGGAGGCGAGGTGCTCCCGTCGGGGCCGGGCAGGTTTCTCCATCGCGTGCCAGTGCGCACGGAGGGGCAATGGCAACCCGCGTTCGTTTCTATTTTGATTACATCTCGCCAAATGCCTACCTGGCATGGGTTCGCCTTCGACAGCTGGAACACCAGGGGCTGGTCGAACTGCAACCCGTACCGGTGCTGTTTGCGGGATTTCTGAAGGCTTACGGGCAGCTCGGTCCGGCCGAGATACCGCCGAAATCCCGCTGGATGATGCGCAATAACCTGCGCAAGGCGGCGCTACTGGGCGTTTCCCTGAATCCGCCGGCGCATCATCCCTTCAATCCGCTGGTGCCGCTGCGAATGACGATTGCGCCCATGCCGGATGCTGACCGGTGCCGGCTCATCGATGTCCTGTTCGAAGCGATCTGGGTGCATGGTGTGCACGGCGGTGATGCCGGGGCCGTCGAAAAGGTGGTTGCGGCGGCGGGTCTTGCGGGTGCGAACCTGATGGCGGCGGCCCGGCTTCCCGAGGTCAAGCGGGCCTTGAAGGAGAACACCGCCAGGGCACTCGCAGATGGCGTTTTCGGTGTGCCCACCCTGATGGTCGAGGGCGAACTCTTCTGGGGTTACGACGATCTGCCGATGGCGGAGATGCGACTCGCCGGCAAGGACCCCCTGGACGCCGACGAGGCCGCACGCTGGGACGCCCTGGTCATGCCCTCGGCGATGCGCCCCGAGGCGCTTCGCAACGAAGCCGGCTCATGATCCCCGTCACCCCCCCGGAACATACGTCCGGCGCTCGAAGAGCCGGCGGAATACCAGCCGAATCCCGCAAGGAGCCCGTAGTCCATGGCCGCTGATGTCACGAAAAAAAACACGGTGCTTTCGCTTTACGAGCGCTGCAGGCGACTGCCTCTGGGGGACCGTCTTTTCACGACGATTGTCGCTCGGCGGGCGCCCTACTTCCGGAGCATCTCTCCCCACATCGTGGCGCTGACGCCCGGGTCATGCGAAGTCCTGGTGAAGAAGGCAAAGCCAGTGCTCAATCATATCGGCACGATGCATGTCATCGCGATCATCAACGGCCTGGAAATGGCCATGGGCGTCATGGCCGAGGCCTCCATTCCCGAGGGACTGCGCTGGATTCCGAAGGGGATGAACGTGGACTACACCGCGAAGGCCGCCACCGATATCCGCTGCCTGGCGAGCCTGGACCAGGCGCACTGGCGGCCCGGCGACGTGGATGTGGACGTGGTCGCCCTGGACGCGGGCGGTGAGCCCGTGGTGAAGGGAAAGATCCGGTTGTGGATCACTGAGAGGCGCGCGCGGGCGGACTGATATCACGGGCCTTCCGGGATGCATGCACCGGTGCCGGGAATTGCCCGCAACGCTCAGACGACAGGGAGTCCGGAAGCCGGGAAAGGCTGGATGGCGGCCAGGTTCGGGGTCGGCCGGCGGGCGGCCGGGCCCCTCGCCTTGGGGATCTCGGACTTCGGGATTGCCCGGGCCCGCCTGTGAGCACTCGACCGGCGCGCCGGTCGGCCCCCGGCCGCCATCCAGTCAGTTCGATTCTCCGCCGGATCAAATCCTCCCCGGCGATGTATGCAGGCGATTCTCCCTAGCTGAGGGACTCGATATCGAGATCCCGGTCCAGCTTGAATTCGATGACTTGCTGGCCTTGCCGACGCACCGGTTGTCCCTTGACGATACGTGGCTTGAACTTCCAGCGCAGAACGGCACGGACGGCATTGCGGTTGAACACCCTGGCCGGTTCGGCTTCGACAACGGCCACGTCACAGACCGACCCGTCTTCCTGGATCGTGAACGCGAGCTTTACCCAGCCCTCCATGCCCTTGAGCAGGGCCTCCCTCGGGTACTGCGGCTCGATTCGCACGATCGGTATCACGTCCCCGTCCATGGCCCCGTCGCTCGTGCGGCTTGACCAGGAACCGATGAACGGCCCGCTTCCGCCTCCCATGGGGATGTCGATGGCGGGTACGTCCATATTGATGTCCATGGGCGGAGCCATGTCACTGGCGGCGACCTGGATTCTCGGCGGCGGTGGCGGTGCATCCGGGGGCGGTGGCTTTTTCGGCATCCGCTTCTTCGTTACCAGGTATTCCTGCTCCTGTACGCGCACGAAATCGACGAGCTTGACCCGGTCGATATGCGTATCGAAGGTCTGGGGGCGCCGCACGAGGGTGCTGTCCAGATAAAACAGGGCGGCCGCGACAACGCTGGCCAGCACCATGCAGATCCCGATGCGCAGAACCCCGCGAAGTCTTGAGAAGAGAGTTCCAGCAAGGGTGGGTGCGCCAGGCGCGGCGCTGTGGTTGCGTGCCTTGAGCATCTGAAGATCCTCCCGAACGATCTTGATGCCTGGTGGCCGCCGCCGCCCGACGGCGACTCTACCTTTATGTATAGCAGCTGGCGCGGCGGTGAGGCGAAAGCGGGATGCGTACGGGAATCGGAAGCATTGCGTTTTCGGTTTGTCAGTCCATCCGTTTCAGGAACCATTCAACGGTCCACCAGCGGCCGAACTTGTGGCCGGCCTCGTCAAGAACGCCGGCCCGCCGGAAACCCAGCTGCTCATGAAGGGCGACGGAGGCCGGATTCGGCGCCACGATGCCCGCGATCGCCCGGTGGATATCCTCCGTGCCCAGCCGCTCGAGAAGTGCGCCATACAGGCGGGGCCCGATACCCTGCCCCACGGCGTGAGGTGCGAGGTAAATCGTGGTCTCCACGGTGGTCGCATAGGCTGGCTTGGGTTTGAAGGCCGTGCTGCAGGCGTAGCCGAGGACGGCATCGCCGCTGGCCGCCACCAGGAGCTGGTGGCGGCCCCGGCTGGCGAACCGGGCAAACCACGGCGCCCGCCCTTCGGGACTGAAAGTCTCGACGTCGAAGGTAAAGGGCGTTTCCTGGACATAGTGGTTATAGATCGCCGTGATGGCGACCCGGTCTGCGGGCGAGGCGATGCGGAATTCCATGCCCGCCATCCGGTACCCCGGCTAGTTGTTTGCCCCGGGAGTGCCGGGTTCCAGCTGCCGGAACCGCGCCTGCAGCTCCCGGACGAGGGCTTCGGCGTCCTCGTTACTCAGGTTCTGGCCGAAACTCACCGGGCTTCCGTCGTAATCGAAGGTGATGCGCCCGGCTTGCCGGATGCGACCCTTCCGGGGGCGCCGGTCCGCCGGACGGCCGTAGCGGGCGGGGCCCGCTCGGCCGACACGGAGATTGGAGATGCGGCTCATGTCATAGGTCTTTTGCCGGCCAACCATCGGCGCTTCCAGGCGGTGTTCCAGTTCCACCGAATTGATGCGCAATCGTTCCCGCCCGCCCAGGCTGAAGAGCAAGGCCCTGGCCGCCATCAGTCCGGCGAGGGTCCACGCCGCCAGGAAGACCACCAGCATGACCCGGTTCCCGTCATCGCCGCTGCCGGTCAGTTCCCGCAGGACCGCAATCTCGCCGGCGGCCCAGCCAGCCAGCCAGAGCAGGAGAATCAGGCTCTGGGCTGCCTGCCGTTTCGGATCGATCGTGATCTCCAGGCCATTACGGCCCTGGGAAATCCGATAGCTCTGGTGTTGTCCTGGGGCCTTGCGTTGCACAGCCTTACCGCGCTCCAGTCGCCGGGCCGGACCCGGGCTTTCCTGCCCGTCGCGTGGCGCCGGGAATATACCGGCGAATCATCCAGGAGCCGGCCATCATGGTCAGGCCGGTGGCAGCAATCACCGCATACCAGTTCGGATAGATCTGCACGGCAAGCTGCGAAGTGCCGGCCGCCGCCAGCCCGATCGTGGACCAGGCCATGAGGTGGCTGTGGTAACCCAGCCAGCCATCCCGCCGCCGCCCGCCGGGTTTACGGACCGCGGGCAGCATGCCGGCGCACAACGTCGCCAGACTCACCAGGGCCAGCCAGTGGAACGGACCCCATCGGCCTGACATCTCATACACGCTGAGGGCGGCGCCATTGACGATCAGCATGCAGACCGCATAGGTCCAGCCCAGCACCCGGTGGGTGCGGGTGCCCTTGGGACGGGCGAAGACGGCCGCGGCCAGGAGCAGCGCGGCGCTGGCGGAGATCCAGTGGAGTGGGCCCAGCAAGGTTTCCCCTCATCCTGAAGCCCGCGGCCTGCGCGGCCCGCGGGTGAAACGCGAGCCCCGGGTCGGGGGTTTCGCGTTGATGCTTGCCGCCGCATGGGCCCTGGGCGTGGCGGCGGCACGGCCGAACGATAGTGAACTGTTCATGACAGGGGCGAAGCATAGATCAACGGGTCTTTACGTGCCGCTAGCAGTCCGCGGCTTCGCCGACATGCCAGATGAAGAGCACGACGAGCTTCTGCAGATTGACGAGCCTGCGGTCCAGGCGAATCCCGGCATCCGGAGGCAAGTCCGCCATCCGCTTCAGCTCCGCCATTTTGCGGTAGACATGGGTATAGAGCCGCTCGGTGGACCATCCCACGTAGCGCCGGTAAAACCCGACACCACGGGTCGTAGCCTGGGTAACCCGACCGCGCTTCAAGTTGCGGAAATCCAGGTCCGAGGCGATGAGGTCTGCCAGCGGCTTCGGGTCCAGGGTCCGGATCACGGTAGCGGCATCCACACCGTCCCGACTGTGCAGAAGCGTTGCATCGAGAATCTCTCCCAGCCCGGCGAGCAGCTGTCGCCGCCGGCCGCGCTCGCCCCGGCTCATGATCCGCAGCGTTTGCAGCGCCTTGAGCACCGCCGTGCCGGTCGCCACGATGCCGCCGGCGCTGCTCATCGGGTTGGCGCATCGTCGAAGATTATGCTCTGGCAGCTGACCCCGCCTTCGGCCTTCGCCAGTTCACCGGCCTGGACCGTGAGCGTTGCGATCCCGGCCGCCTCGAGGCGCTCCCGGGTCTGCGGAAAAGCCGATGGGAGAAGCACCCGTTCCGGCAGGCGCACGCTGTTGGCGGCATGCGGCTCAATCGGTGCCACGGGAATATGAGGAATCTCGCCAAAGGTTGCTATCGATACCCAGCGTGGGTTGGCCAGCAGCAGGCCGTCGGCGACCAGCGTGACCGCGGACTTCAGATGCAGACAACCGGTCAGGCCGACCAACTGCACACGGTAGCCGAAGGGTTCCAGTGCCTCCGCGAGCTGCCTGCGCCCGGCGTCATTGGTCCGCGCGCTTGCACCGACAAAAACGGTCTTGCCCACGACGAGGACGTCGCCGCCGTCCAGCGTTGCCGGAGCCTGGAGATAAACGAGTTCCCGCCATGGCTCCAGCGCCTTCGCGATCGCCGGCACCTCGGCCCGGCGGGACTCGGCCCCGGGGCGGGTCATGACGGCCAGTTCATCCACGACCACGGCAGTGTCTTCGACAAAAACGGCATCGGGCAATTCGTGGGCCGCCGGGACCGTCTGCACGACCAGGCCGTGCTCTTCGAGGGTCCTGCAATACGCCGCGTGTTGCTCGATGGCGGTTTCCACATCGATCGCGCTGCGCTCGATACAGCTCAACTCGCAGCGGGCGAGGCTCTCGGAAACGGGTCGGACCAGCGCGCGTTGCATCAGGTCAGAAAACCCCCGTCGACGGGCAGGCAGGCGCCCGTGACGTAGCTGCCGGCGTCAGATGCCAGGAACAGGATGGCGGGCGCGATCTCCTCGGGCTGGGCCACCCGGTTCATCGGGATCAGCGGCAGGATCATCTCCAGCATCTGCTTGTTCTGAATCAGCGCCGACGCAAAATGCGTGTCCGTCAGTCCGGGCAGGACGGCATTGACCCGCACGTTCCAGGCCGCGCACTCCTTGGCGAAGGCCTTGGTCATGTTGACGACCGCCGCCTTGGTTACCGAGTAGATGCCCTGATAGGGCCCGGGCCGCTCTGCGTTGATCGACGAGGTGTTGACGATGGCGCCGCCACCGGCGCCCTTCATCATCAGCGCTGCTTTCTGGGACATCTGGAAGTATCCCTTGACGTTGACGTCCAGGGTCTTGTCCACCATGGACATGGGGGTTTCGGCAATGTGTCCGAAATGGGGGTTGGTCGCGGCATTGTTGACCAGGATGTCGAGGCGGCCGTGACGGGCGGAAATCTGCTCGAACGCCTCGTCCACCGCGTCGGTATCGCCGACATGACAGGCCATCGCCTCGGCCTGGTAGCCGTCGCGTCGAATGGCGTCGGCCACGGCTTCCACGGACTCCGTCTTGCGGCTGGAGACGATCACGCTCGCTCCATAGCCGGGCCAGCAGTTTCGCGGTCGCTTCGCCGATCCCGCGGCTGGCGCCGGTAACCAGGGCCACCCGTCCGGAAAGGTCGAAAAGGTCCTTCTCACTCATCTGGATTTTCCTTGTTGCTTGGTCGCGGCGGCAGGCCGCCCGATATCGTTCAGATAAGATCCGCTCCCCCCGGCCACGGCCTCTGCCGTGCGGGACAGGACAGTGCAGAATTCCCCGAAGCGAGCGAACTGCGGGTTGGCGGTCTGACCATGGAAGTAGCGGTAATAGATTTGCTGCACGATGACCGCCAGCCTGAACAGACCGTAGGCGTAGTAGACATCGAAACGCTCCGCCCCGAGACCGCTGACATGGAAATAGTGCTCGATGACTTCGCGGCGGGTCATCATGCCAGGCAGGTGCGTGGGCAGCATGCGGATCAGCTGGAGGGCCTGGGGATCGTCTGCCTGGACCCAGTAAGCGAGAGACGCGCCCAGGTCCATGAGCGGGTCGCCCAGGGTGGCCATTTCCCAGTCGAGGACGCCGCTGATTCTCAGGCCGTCATCCTCCGGCGTCAGCACGACGTTGTCGAACTTGTAGTCGTTGTGGATGAGCGCGCTCCGGCCGGAATCGGCCGGCTGGTTCTCCTCGAGCCACTTCATCAGGGCTTCATTGTCCGGCACGTCCGGCGTGCGCGCCTTGCGGTAACGATCGCTCCAGCCCGCTATCTGGCGCGCGACGTAACCCTCGGGCTGACCCAGTTCTCCCAGTCCCGCCGACGCATAATCCACGGCGTGCAGCTCCGCCTGCACGGCAATCAGATTCTCGCACAGGGCCCTGGCATCCGCTGCGTCCAGGGTCAGGCCGTTCGGGAGTTCTCGCCGCAGGATAATCCCGGGCAGCCGTTCCATGACGTAGAAGGGCTCTCCGATCAGGGAAGCGTCGGCGCAGAAGGCCAGCGGTCGCGGTGCGTACGGAAATGCGTCATGGAGATGGCTGAGGATCCGGTATTCCCGCGCCATGTCGTGGGCCGACTTCGCCTTGGTGCCAAAGGGCGGGCGGCGCAGCACATACTCCCTGCCGCCTGCCCTCACCAGGTAGGTCAGGTTCGAGGCGCCGCCGGGAAACTGCTCGATCGTAACGGCGGCCCCCGGCACGTCCAGGTGGTCTGCGAGAAACCGCTCCACGACGTCCGTGTCCAGTTCCTCGCCGGCCCGAACGGCGACAGTCTGGGGCAGCTCGCTCACGATCCCGCAGGCTTTATGTGGGGTTTCAGGAGGCGACGGGCCACGGACATGCGATGGACTTCGTCCGGTCCGTCATAGATCCGCGCGGCGCGCTCCTCCCGGAAGAAGAACGCGAGGATCGTATCGTCGGTAACGCCGAGCGCGCCGTGACTCTGGACGGCCCGGTCCACGACGCGCTGCATGACGTTTGCCGTAAAGTACTTGATCATCGAGATTTCCTCGCGGGCCGCGCGGAAACCGTGCGTTTCGATACTCCAGGCGACCTTCAGGACGAGGGCGCGGGCTGCCTCGATCTCCGCCGCGGAATCCGCGATCCAGTCCTGGACGGTGCCCATGGCGGCCAGCGGCGTGCCGGGCTTGACCTCCCGGTGCGCGGCCCGGCGAATCATTTCGTCCAGGGACCGGCGGCAAATCCCCAGCCAGCGCATGCAGTGATGAATCCGGCCCGGACCGAGGCGTTCCTGGGCCATCGCGAAACCCGCCCCGCGAGCGCCGAGCAGGCGTGAGCCGGGAACCCGCACGTTCGTCAGGCGAACTTCGCCGTGGCTGAACCAGCCCTCGCCGCCATGCCCCATTACCGGGATATTGCGCACGAGCTCCACGCCCGCGTCGTCCATGTGCACGAGGATCATGCTGGCTCGCTGGTGCTTCGGCGCATCGGCTTCGGTGACCGCCATGCAGATGCCGAAGGCCGCCCCGTCGGCGGCGGTCGCGAACCACTTGTGGCCGTTGATCACCCAGTCATCCCCGTCGGCTACCGCCGTGGTGCCCATCAAGACGGGATTGGAGCCCGGATACCCGGGCTCGGTCATGAGGAAACAGCTGCGGACATCGCCGCGGGCCAAGGGTTCGAGATAGGCGGTTTTCTGCTCGTCGGTGCCATGCTTGAGCAGGAGTTCGCTATTGCCGGCGTCCGGCGCCTGGCAACCGAACGCGTAATGTCCGGAGGGTGTGCGGCCCAGCACTTCGGAGAGGAGCCCGAGGGTGACGAGACCCGACCCGGTGCCGCCGGCGGCACCGGGCAGATTGGGCGCCCACCAGCCCCGATCCCTGACTTCCTTCCGGCATTCGGCCAGGGCGGGCCAAAGCTGCGCCCAATCCTGGGCAAGCAGCAGCGGCTCGAGCGGCACAAGGCGCTCATCCACATACGCACGAACGGCTGCGAGGTGGTTTTCGAGGGAGGGGTCGATCGAAAATTCCATGAATTTTCCTCGGGGATCGCCGTCGTCGTTATCTGAAGGTGATCAGGTCTCGGTCGCCGGTGAGCTCAAGGTGGGCGATGTTGTTGAAGCCCATCAAGAGCGCCTCGTGGTGATCACGGCTGCGTCCATAGTAGAGCTGGGTGAGCGAGGCATTGTAGATACTCCAGTTCAACGACAGCGTGCGCTTGTTGGACAGGCCGAGTACCGAGCGAAGCAGGGCCGCAATCGTTCCGCCGGAGGTAAACACGGCAATTCGGGCCTTTGGCTCACAGGTCGTGAGTATGGCCTCAATTCCGGCACAGACCCGGTTGCAGAATGCGTGAAACGTTTCGAAAGACTCGTGGTCGTGGGGATCGTTCGCCATCCAGGCACGGATCATGAACCGGAAGGCCAGGTCGAAGAGTCTTGGGTCCCGGCCGATGTCCTCACGGCGGATTCCACGGGCTTCTCCCACGTCCGCCATGAAGCGGGGCAGATAGGCACTGATCACGCGACGGTAGTCGTACTCGTCGAACGCGCCGAGGGTGTCGACCGACGCCTGGACTTCCATGGCCTCGACCGCCAGCTCCGCAGTTCGCTGCTGGCGGGTGTGAGTGCCGGCGAACACGGCGTCCACTGCCGGCAATAATCGGCGCAAATGGTGGCCAAGGATCTTGGCCTGCCGCTCTCCGACCGGCGACAGCTGGTCGTAGTCATTCTTGCCGAAAGACGCCTGGCCGTGACGGATCAGGTAGAAGACCGCCATCTGCTCCTCTGTCTGCACCGCTCCCGATCGGGAAGCCGGGGAACCATAGGTTTCCCCGCCGCGGGGTGTCAACCGTGGCCGCTCGTCAGGCTGCGCCGGTCCCCGGCGCCGCGCCGGGACCGGGTCCGGCGGCTTGCGCCCGGCGACAGGAAGGGCATCATCACTGCTTTTGCCCCGGCGCATGACCACGGAGAGACGGAAATGACGACGAAAAAGGGCCGGATACTCGTGACCGGAGGCGGTCAGGGACTGGGTCTCGCCGTGGCCCGGACGTGGGGCCGCCGCGGCTGGCGGGTCGCCGTGGCGGACATCGAGGCCGGCAAGGCTGAACTTGCGGCCGCGGAGATCGACAGCCTCGGAGGCCGCGGGCTGGCGCTGTCGATGGATGTGACCGACGGCCAGGCTGTTGCCGCGGCCGCCGACCGGCTGGCGGGCGAGTGGGGCGGTCTCGATATCCTGGTCAACAATGCCGGCGTGGGCTCCGCAGGGACCGTGGAGCGCACGAGTATGGACGTTTGGGAATGGACCCTTGCGGTCAACGTTCTCGGCGTGGCCCGGGTCAGCAAGACCTTTTTGCCCATGCTGACCCCCCAGACCGGCCACGTCGTGAATATCGCTTCCGCCGCAGGCTTCGTGTCGGCGCCGGGCATGGCCGCGTACAATGCTTCCAAGGCCGCCGTGATATCGATTTCCGAGAGTCTGCGAACCGAACTCGCCGGTCGAGGTATCGGCGTGACGGTCGTGTGCCCCTCGTTTTTTCGCACCAATCTCCTCGAGACATTTCGCGGTCCCGAGGGCGCCCGCGGCATCGCGGAACGGGCCATGGCCCGATCTGACCTGACCGCCGACGATATCGCCGAGGAGATTTACGACGCTGTGGATCGACGGCGTTTTCTGCTTGCACCGCACGGGGAAAGCCGCAGGCTGCTGTCGATCAAGCGATTTGCCCCGGAATGGTATTTCCGCCTGCTGGAGAAGCGCAGCGCCCGCTTCCTGGCTGCGCAGACAACGACTTCGGAGAAATGACATGACCCAGTGGATGATCTATGGCGCCAACGGCTATACCGGGCAGCTCATTGCCAGGGCGGCCGCGTCTCGGGGCATGAAGCCGGTTCTGGCGGGACGCAGCGACGCAGCCGTGTCCGGGCTGGCTCGCGAACTGGGCCTGGAGCATCGGGTGTTTTCCCTGGATGACACTCAGGCATCGGTCTCGGGTATCACCGGCATGGGGGTTGTCCTGCATTGTGCCGGCCCCTTCTCGGCAACGGCCCGGCCCATGATGGAGGCCTGCATCAAGGCCGGCAGTCACTACCTGGACATCACCGGCGAGATCGCCGTTTTCGAGATGGCCCATGAACTCGGCGCCAGGGCCGCGGCCGAGGGCGTACTTCTGTGCCCCGGTACCGGGTTCGATGTGGTGCCGACGGACTGTCTGGCCGCGAAACTCGCCGAGGCCCTTCCGGACGCGACCCAGCTGGCGCTGGGATTCGATTCCCGGTCGGGTTTCAGTCCCGGTACCGCCAAGACCTCGGTGGAAGGACTGGCGGGAGGAGGCAAGGTTCGCCGGGACGGAAAACTCGAGACGGTGCCCCTGGCATGGCGCACCCGGCGCATCGATTTCGGCGACGGCGAGAAACTGGCCATGACCATTCCCTGGGGTGACGTTTCCACCGCCTATCGCACAACCGGAATTCCCGACATCGAAGTCTATATTCCGGCGTCTCCCAAACTCGTGAAGCGGCTCAAGCGAATGAACGCGATCAGGCCTCTTCTCGGCCTGGGGCTGGTCCAGAAATTCATGAAGGGGCAGGTGGACAAGCGTGTGCGCGGCCCCTCAGAGGCCCAGCGCGCCGAGCTGACCACGGCGGTCTGGGGCGAAGTCAAGAACGCCGCAGGCAAGACCGTGACCGGGCGCATCCGCACCGCCAACGGTTATGACGTCACCGTGTCGGCTTCCCTGGAGATCGTCGCCGCGCTCTGCGCCGGCAAGACGGCCAGCGGCGACGTCACGCCCGCCCGCCTCATGGGGACCGATTTCGTGACGCAGTTGCCCGGGTCCGGGGCGTTCGAGCTGGTCTAGGCAGAAATCCCGGTGATCTCCGCAGATGGAACGTTCGAGCCGCCGCCAGCGCTTCGCCACGGCCACGTGCAGTCGCTGCTCGCGAGCCTGAAGCTGCGCCGGCAATGGATGGCCGGGCGGATCGGTCCGCTGGAAGCCGGGTCCCGGGATCTCATCGTCGACTGCGGTGACGGCACGCGCCTGATGGCGTTGGAAACACCGTCCCGCGAACCCGGCGGGCGATTGGCCGTGCTGATACACGGCTGGGAAGGCAGCGCCCGATCGGTTTACCTGCTCTCGGCAGCGGCAACGCTGCATGCGGCTGGCTACGACGTTGTGCGCCTGAATCTTCGCGACCACGGGGACAGCCATCATCTCAACGCGGGGCTTTTTCACTCCAACCGGACGGCCGAGGTCGTCGGCGCGGTCGCGGCGATCGCGGACCGCTACCCCGACCATGCCCTCTGCCTCGCCGGCTTTTCCCTGGGCGGCAACTTCGCTCTTCGCGTCGCGGCCCGGGCCGGGCAGAGCGGCCTGGAGTTGTCGCGGGTCGTGGCCGTGTGCCCGGTTCTGGATCCCTTTAACACCCTCGGCGCGCTGGAGCGGGGGTGGTTTGTCTACCGCCGTTATTTTCTTGCGAAATGGCGGCGATCGCTGCGCCGGAAAGCCGAATGCCATCCCGGCCTTTACCCCTTCGGCGACCTGGGGCGGTTTCGTTCGCTCACCGAGATGACCGACTTTTTCGTAACCGGCTACACCGACTACCCGGACCTGGAGACGTACCTTGCGGGATACGCGATCACGGGCGACGCCCTGGCCGGACTGAATGCGCCGGCGTATATCCTGGCGGCCGCGGATGACCCCGTGATCCCCGTCGCCGATATCGCGCGCCTGGCCCGGCCGTCGTCCCTGACGGTGGAAGTCTGCGATTACGGTGGTCACTGCGGGTTTGTCGAGCGACTGGGCTCGCCCTCCTGGGCGGACCAGCGCATTCTTGAACTTTTCGAGGCGGGGTCCTGATGTTTTCTCGAGCCGTCGGTCGCTGGGCCCTCATTATCGTGGCGGTCCTGTTTCTGCTGCGCGGTGCCGGCCGTATCGCGGCCTGGGACTACACGGTTCCGAGTTTCGCCGTGTGGGGCTATCCGGCCTGGGTGGCGGCCCTGCTGGCTGCGGCGGAAGTGCTGGGTGCGCTGCTGATCCTGACGACCCCATGGCGTCGGGCGGGGTCGATTCTGCTGGGGCTGGCTGCGGCCACCCTCGTAGTGACCCACATGGCTTTTGCGGACGGCTGGCGGGCGCTGGCGCCGGATCTTCTGCTGCTTGCAGCGTTGACCGTAGCCGTGGTTCTCAGGGGGCGTTCCCCGCAAGGCCCGCGGGCGGCGGCACCGCGGTAACGCCGTCCGGCGGCACATCCAGGCTGTCGAACTGCAGCGACGCGAGCCGCGCATAAAGGCCGTCGGCCGCAAGCAGCTCGTCGTGGGTGCCGCTGGCAACGATCCGGCCTTCGTCCAGGACGAGAATCCGGTCGGCCTTGCGCACGGTCGCCAGCCGATGGGCGATCACCAGAGTGGTCCGGTCGGCCATCAGGTGTTCCAGTGCTGCCTGTACCTGCCGCTCGCTCTCCGCGTCCAGGCTGCTCGTCGCCTCGTCCAGGAGCAGCAGCGGCGGGTTGCTCAACAGGGCACGAGCTATCGACAAGCGCTGGCGCTGGCCGCCGGACAAGCGCACGCCCCGTTCCCCCAGGTGGCTGGCATAGCCGTCGGGCAGATTGGAGATGAACTCGTGGGCCCCGGCGGCCCTCGCGGCGGCTTCGATTTCCTTGGAGCTTGCGCCGGGACGGCCGTAGCGGATGTTGTCTGCGGCGGTCGCCGAGAAGATCACGGTTTCCTGGGGCACGATGCCGATGAGCTCCCTCAGATCCGTTAGCCGCAGCCTGGCGATGTCCACGCCATCGATGCGAATCGTTCCGGAATCCGGCATCCAGAATCGCAGCAGCAGCTGGAAAAGCGTGCTCTTGCCGGCGCCGGACGGGCCCACAAGGGCAACGGTGGATCCGGCCGGCACGTCGAAGCTCACATCGTCCAGGGCCGGACGCCCGGGGCGAGATGGATAGGTAAAAGAAACAGCCTCCAGCGCGACGGCGCCGCCAGGCGGCGCAGTGGGCGCAACGGGCTGTTCCGGGTCGCTTATCTCCGGCTGAGCGGCGAGCAGCTCCGATATTCGCTCCATGGCGCCGGCGGCCCGCTGAACTTCCCCCCAGACCTCGGCAAGGGCCGCAAAGGCCCCCGACGTCAGGACGGCATACAGGACAAACTGGCCGAGCTGGCCGCTGCTCATCTCCCCGCCCACGACCGACTTTGCGCCCATCCACAGCACCATGACGATGGAGCCGAATACGAACAGGATGACCACGGCCGTCAGCAGCGCACGTGCGCGGATCCTGGATCGGGCGGCGTCGAATGAGTCCTCGACGGCCTCGTGAAACCGCGCCCGCTCCCAGTCTTCCCGCGTGTACGCCTGTACGGTCGGCATGGCGGCAAGGATTTCGCCGGCCACGGCGCTCGTGTCCGCGATCCGATCCTGGCTGGTCCGGGAGAGCGCGCGGACCCGCCGGCCGAACAGGATAAGGGGCAGCAGGGCCAGGACGATCAGCCCGACGATCAGCCCGGTAAGGCCCGGACTCGTCAGGACCAGCATCACCAGGCCGCCGGCGAGAAGGAACAGGTTGCGAAGCGCAACCGAAGCACCTGAGCCGATGACGGATTGCAGAACCGTCGTATCGGTGGTGAGCCGGGACAGCACCTCGCCGGTTCGGGTCATCTCGAAAAATGCCGGGCTCAGGCGCAACATGTGAGAAAACAGGGCATCGCGGATGTCCGCAACGACCCGCTCCCCGAGCCATGACACGTAGAAATAGCGCAGCGCCGTGAACACGGCGAGGGCGGCCGCAATCGCGAACAGGACAAAAAAGTAACGATCCACGGAGGCCGGATCGTTTCCGCCGAACCCGAAGTCGATCATCTGCCGGACTGCGAGCGGAAGACTCAAGGTGGCGGCCGCCGCCAGAATGAGAGCGGCGAGCGCAGCGAGCAGCTGCGCCCGGTAGGGAGTGAGGAACGGCACCAGCCCCGCCAGCGGGCGGACGTCCCGGCTTCGAACACGCTCGCTTCCCGCATCTGTCGTTACGCCGCCGGAGGCGGTCCTGCGTGCGCTCATGGGGCCCCTTAAAAGTTACCGTGGATGCGGAGCGCCGTCCCGGTGACGCGCCCCGACCGGGCGGATTATACGCAAGCCACCCGGATCCTCGTCGCGGGTCAGCGCTCTGCGGCTCCGAGTCGCTTGAGGAGCGCGGCCGGGTCCATCGTTTCAACCAGGCCCACACCCCGCTCGCCAAGCTCCAGGGCCTGGGCGGCAGAGCGAATCTCGTAGATCGCCCATTCCCAGGTGCCCGTGGGCAGCGGTCCAGCAGGCAGCCGCTTGACGTTACAGAACAGGTACTGGGGCGCCAGGCGGCGGGCTGCGGCCAGGGTCGCTTCGGTGTACTCAGGCAGTACCCACGCGATGCGGTGCCCGGACTTGAGCTGCTCCAGTAAGCCCGAGTCGAACGAGGTAATGACCGGCCTGGGCATCCGCAGTACCGGTAGCCGGCAGGCCTCCCAGACGGTATGGATTCCGAAGTGGACCAGGCTCTCGGGCTTTATCTCCACGAACGCGGTGACCCCGGGATGCCGGGATAACAGGCTGGCCGCGTCCATGAGGGTCGCGGGCCGGATGCGGGGAAACCGTTGCCCCAGCCGCCCCGGCTCGCCGGTGTACCGGCGGGACAGGTCCGCCCACTCAACATCGAGGATGCGGCCGGGCTGGCCAGTGATGCGCTCCAGCGAGACGTCGTGGAACAGCACGGGTACGCCATCGGCGGTCAGCTGGACGTCGAACTCCACATGCCGCAGCCCCAGCCAGATGGCGGCCTCGATGGCCGCGAGGCTGTTCTCGGGATAACGGGCCGCCCAGCCGCGATGGGCGACAATGGGCGGCAGATCCGTCGACATCGGTAAGGTCATTGGTGATCCCGCGGCGCGCGCCGGGCGGCGCCGGATGGGCCGCTCTCCCGGGAATGACACCACAGGGCCTGCCAGGCGGGCAAGACAGCCGCCGCTGCTGTCCGGGTGGGCTATTCTTTATCGCCTTGCACACTGAAGGAGTCGGCCATGCAGCTGGGTATCATCGGGCTGGGAAAAATGGGCGGCAACATGCTCCTGCGTCTCTTTGCAGGCGGGCATGATGTCCGCGGATACGATCGCGACCCCGGGACCGTCGCGGCCCTGGCGGACGAAACCGGCTTTTCGGCCCCTGCGTCCGTAGCTGAACTGGTTGCCGGCCTCGCCGCGCCGCGGACGGTCTGGCTCATGCTGCCTGCCGGAGATGTCACCGAGGCGGCCATCGACGAACTCAAGGGTCTGCTCGAACCGGGCGACACGCTCGTCGACGGCGCCAATTCCCTGTTCAAGGATTCCATGCGTCGCGCAGACGAGCTGGCGTCGATCGGCGTCGGCTTCGTGGATGCCGGCGTTTCCGGAGGTGTCTGGGGACGGGAGAACGGCTATGCCCTCATGGTGGGCGGCAGCGACAGCAGCTTTGCCGCGGTCCGGCCGGCCGTGGAAACGCTGGCGCCCGCCGCGGACGCGGGCTGGCTGCATTGCGGTCCTCCGGGCTCCGGGCACTTCGTCAAAATGGTTCACAACGGCATCGAGTACGGAATGATGCAGGCCTATGCCGAGGGCTTTGCCCTGATGCAGGGCCGCGAGGACTTCGGCCTGGACCTGGCGGGCATCGCGGAGATGTGGCGGCATGGAAGCGTGGTCCGCAGCTGGCTTCTGGATCTCACGGCGGACTTCCTGCGCGAGGATCAGGACCTCGACGGTATTGAACCGGTCGTTGCCGACTCTGGCGAAGGTCGCTGGACCGTTATCGAGGCCATCGAGCAGGGCATCCCCGCACCGGCGATCGGCGCAGCCGTGATGATGCGCCATGCCACGCAGGGTGGCGGAGACTACGCTGCACGGATTCTTTCCATGATGCGCAAGGGTTTCGGCGGGCACGCGGTCGTTGCCAGCGAGAGCAGCGAGCCATGACGGAGTCCGCCAGCCCGGGGCCGTGTCATTTCGTCATCTTCGGGGCCACGGGCAACCTTGCCCAGGTCAAGCTGCTGCCGGCTCTTTATCACCTCGAGAGAGCAGGACGACTCAACGAGGACCTGCTGTTCGTGGCTCTCGGACGGCGGCCCTGGGACGATCAGCGGTGGCGAGAGCACCTCGAAGCGTCCGTAAGAGCTGCGGCGGCCGACCAGCTGGACGAGGCTACCCTCGAACGTCTTGCAAACCGTTTCGAGTATCTCAGGGGCGACCTCAACGAACCGGAGACCTACACGGAGCTGTTCGAGGTGCTGAGCCGTCCGCGGATGGGAACCTGCGAGAACATCGTCTTCTACCTGGCGATCCGGCCGGACGATTTCCTGCCGGTGGTCAACAACCTGGACCGGGCGGGTCTGAACAGGGGCCATGGCAGGCATCGTATCGTTGTCGAGAAACCGTTCGGGCGGGACCTCGACTCCGCCCGTGAGCTCAACCGGGAGCTGCACCAGCATTTCGACGAGGAACAGGTTTTCCGCATTGATCACTACCTCGGCAAGGAAACCGTCCAGAATCTCCTCGTGTTCCGCCTGGCCAATACGCTGATCGAACCCTTGTGGAATCGCAATTTCATCGACCACGTGCAGATCACCGTGGCCGAGGACATCGGCATCGAGGACCGGGCCGGGTATTTCGATCGCACCGGCACCCTGAGGGACATGGTTCAGAATCATCTCCTGCAGCTGCTGGCAAGCGTTGCGATGGAGCCGCCGGCCACCATGGACGCCAACGACCGCCGCGACGAAAAGGTCAAGGTGCTTCGGTCGATCCGGCCGATTCCGGCGAGCCGGGCCGGTGACCTGGCCGTGCGGGCCCAGTACGGAGCCGGTGAGAAGGACGGCGTGTCCATGGCCGCCTACCGGGACGAGAACGATGTGCCGGACAGTTCGACCACCGAGACCTACGTTGCCCTCAAGCTTTATATCGACAACTGGCGCTGGCGCGGCGTGCCCTTTTACCTGCGTACCGGCAAACGCCTGGCCCGCAAGCAGTCGCTGATCGCGATCCGGTTTCGCCAGCCCCCCCAGCAGCTGTTCCGTTCGGCGACCCAGGAGCGGATTCGATCCAACTGGATCTACCTGTCCCTGCAGCCGGATGAGTGGATGCAGATGGAACTGCGGGCCAAGAAGCCGGGGCTGGAGCTGGAAACGCGCACCGTGCGGCTCAACACCGGCTTTCGCGAAGAGGGAGAGGTGGCCCTGGACGCCTATGAAACCCTGCTCCTGGATGTCATCGAGGGCGATGCGAGCCTGTTCATCCGCTTCGACGAGGTCGAGGAGTCATGGAAGGTCGTGGCGCCATTGATGGACGCCTGGTCGCAGGACACCCGGGACCTGAAGGTCTATCCTGCTGGATCCTGGGGGCCGGAAGAGGCGACACTGTTGTTCGACAGCCCGGCCCACGTATGGCGAAAGAACCTGCGCGGCTAGGCTCGCCCCCTGGGATGGTCAGGGAATGAACAAGAAACACGAGGAACAAGCGTGGCGCGTTGGCATGTGTATCCGGGACTGGAAGAACTGACCGAAAGGGCCGCGGCCGCAATCGTTGGCGGTGCTGAGCAGGCGCTGGCCTCCCACGGGGAGTTTCATATCGTGCTGGCCGGCGGAAACACGCCACGGGGCATCTACGCCCGGCTGGCGGCCATGGGTGTGGGCGACGAGCGCTGGAAGATCTGGTTCGGCGACGAGCGCTACCTGCCGACGGGGCACGACGACCGCAACGAGACGATGGCCAGGGAAAGCTGGCTCTCGGAATCCGCCATCCCCGAGGAGAACATCCATCCCGTGGCCCATGGGCCGTCACCCGAGGATGCCGCCTCAGCTTACGCGAGCCTGCTCGCTCCGATCCGCCAGTTCGACCTGGTGCTGCTCGGCATGGGTGCGGACGGTCACACCGCAAGCCTCTTTCCGGGCCACGAGGTGGGCGAGTCGGCGGACGCGGCCGATGTCCTTGTCGTCCGCGATGCCCCGAAACCGCCTCCGGTGCGCATCAGCATGAGCGCACATCGGCTTTCCCGGGCGCGCCAGGTGCTGTTCATGGTGACCGGTGAAGCCAAGCGCGATGCCGTGTCCCACTGGCGCCACGGTCAGAGCCTGCCGGCAGCCCTGGTAACCCCGCCAACGGGGGTGGACGTGTTCATGGATGAGGGCGCAGCGCCCGGTTTCTGACTGCGCCGATCTGCCCCCGCAATCACCAGGGCAGGTGCTCTCCGTTGGCATGCCGGAACGACCCCGTGGATGCCAGGTCGAGTTCGTCCAGCCGGGCCAGCAGCCCGGCGGCCGCATCGGCGGGATCGGTCTGACCGGACCCTGAAGTCATGTCGGTGCGCACATAGCCCGGGTGCAGCAGAATGACGGCAATTCCATCGTCCGCAAGGTCGCGCGCCAGCGACATGCCGGCCGCGTTCACGGCGGCCTTCGACATGCGGTAGCCATAGGTGCCCCCCGACGTGTTGTCGGCAATCGATCCCATGCGGCTCGTAACGATGCCGACCTTGCTGCCGGAGTCCATGAGCGGACGCAGGGCCTGGGTCACCAGCAGCGGACCGAGGCTGTTGACCCGGTACTGATGCTCCATCGCGGTGATGGCCTCGCTGTCGATAGCTCCGAGCCGCTGGCTGGACAGCACACCGGCGTTGTTCACCAGCAGGCTGACAGTCTCACCCGCAAGGCGGCCCGCCAGAGTCTCGATATCGGCGGGCCGCGTGACGTCGATCCCGTCCACGACGACAGCCCCGGCGGACTCCAGCTCGGGCGACGGCTGCCGGCATACGGCGATCACCCGTTCCCCGCGCGCAGACAGCTGCCTGACCAACTCCAGGCCGATGCCGCGATTGGCACCGGTAACGACGCATACACCCATGACTTCCTCCTCGAAATTGCCGGTCCCTTCCGGATCACTTGCCGGTATCCTTTGTCCCATGAACGCTAGCAGATTTTCGTGTTCGCCTCGCCGATGGGCCCGTTTGTCGCACATCGTCCTGGTCGTATTCGCGGCGGGTTGTGCCACGCCGCCTCCGGCTCAAGCCCCGGCGTCGGTGTCCGGTGTACTCGACCTGTCCGGCTTCAGCGACGAGGGCGCTGTGGAGCCGCTGGCCCGGTTTCTCCTGGGTCACGGATATCGCGTGCGAGTGGCCGGCCCGCTGAACGTGGAGGTGGGCACGGAGACGATGCAGGCGTCGATCAGCCCGGTGCTGCAGCCGGAGGGCCTGGATCGGCTGGTCGTAACGCGCCGTTTCCCGGCCCAGCCCGGTGTCTCGAGCGCGACCCTGTCGGCGTTTGCGGTCGAACTGAACGAGAATCCTGAATGTCGGCGTCTTCGTGGCGGATGCCGGCGCGCTGGTTTTTCAGAGCCACGCCACCTTCTACGAGGTGATTTCCGAAGCGGAGATCGGCGCGTTCCTGGCATGGACCGGCCAGGTCGAACTCGCCTTGGCGCGGGTGGAGGGCGATCGCACGCTGCTTGTCTGGACAGAGGAGTTGTGAGGCCCGTTGCCCACGTCTACTCTCTCGGGACGTCCTGAACACCGGAGCCGGCCATGACCGTCACCGTAGAAGCCCGCCACGAATACGACTACGACCTCGACACCGTGATCGAAGCGTTCACGGATCCCGAGTTCTATGAGGCCAAGTTCGAGGGAATCGGCGCCAGGCGCGTGTCGGTGCTTTCGGCCGAAACCGACGAAGACATATTCGTGATCGAAACCACCCGGGACGTCCCGCTGGAAGTGCCCGGGTTTCTCAAGAAAGTCCTCGGTGAATGGAACACGATGCTGCAGTCCGAGCGCTGGGCCCAGGACGACGAGGGCAACTGGTTCAACGAACTGGACATGAATGGCGAAGGCGTGCCGGCGAAAATGACCGGCACGATGTATCTCTCGCCCACCGACGACGGATGCGTCAACGAAGTGGCCATAACCATCGCCGCCGCGGTGCCGCTGATCGGCGGCAAGCTCGAAGGCTTTATCGCCGAGAGTACCGCTGAGAACCTCGCCGCCGAGTACGAATTCATCCAGGCTTACCTGGACGCGCTCGCCGGCTGACTGCGCCCGTCCGCGACCCGCCTCAGCCCTTGGAGAGCAGGTCGCGCAGCTCGATCACGGCCGCGTTGGCGCTGGAAAGGTAGGAAGCCATCACCAGCGAGTGATTGGCGGTCATTCCATAGCCGCTGCCGTTGAGGATGATCGGGCTGCGTATGGGCGCCAGGCTCGCTTCGAGCTCGCGAATGACCTGGCGCAGGCTGACGGTCGCGTTCTTGTCCTTGAGAACCTGGGCGAAATCATATTCAGCCGCCCGCAGGAAGTGGACCAGTGCCCAGGCCGTGCCGCGCGCTTCGAAGAACACGTCATCGATTTCGAACCAGCCGGTTTGCACATCCACATCGGTGGGCCTCGGGGTGGCGGTTTCCGCCGAGGGGTCGCCGGCCAGGTCGGTGTTGACCCGGCGCTGGCCGATGCTGGCGGAGAGCTGCTGGGCCATGTTGCCCAGGCGCTTCTCCACCTGCTCCAGCCATGAGCGCAGGTTGTCGGCCCGAGCGTAGAACTGGGCATCCCGGTCGTTCGGATCGCCCAGCCGGGCCAGGTAGCTTTCCAGGTGAGCAACGGCCTGGCGGTACTGGGACTCGGCAGGCGGCAGGATCCAGCTATGCCGGTTGTGATTGAGGCGAGGTTCGGCGAGGGCCAGGTCCGCATCCTCGATGGACTGGGTCTGGGACCGGCTGTAGTCGTTGCGCAGTGACTTGACCAGGTCCCGGGACTGCTTCAGCACGCCCCACTCCCAGTTGGGGATGTTGTCCAGCAAGACGCCGGGCGGCATGACGTCGTTGGTGAGATAGCCGCCGGGCTTGTCGAGCAGCGTCGAGATTACGCCGATGAGTGCGCTGGCCGTGGCGTTGCCGCGGACGGCCGGCTGGCCGGCGGTCTCCCACTCCACCCAGAAGGGCGTGGGCTCGCGGGACCACCAGAACGAGAGCGCCAGGAGCGCGACGAGTACGAGGACAAGGGCGACACCGGTCACCTTGCTCCACACCGAACCCGGCTTCTCCGGGCATCAGCTTGTACCAGAAGGCCACCAGCCGATCGGTCCAGTTCTGCGTCGTTGCGTCCATTCAGATAACACCCCGGCCAAAAGAGCCGTATTGTACCGCCGGATGTCCGTGGATCAGAACACAAACCCCGTGCCGGGCCTGCCGCCCGTTATGACTGCGGCCGTACTCGAGCGTCCCGGCGCCGGCGCGGTGGATCTGCGCGAAGTGGCGGTCCCCTCGCCGGGGCCCCATGACCTGCTCATCCGCGTTCGGGCCGCGGGCGTGAATCCTCGCGACTGGATGATGGTGTCCGGTCGCTACCCTTTTTCGTGGACTCTGCCCCGGGGCGCCTTCGTCCTCGGCGCGGACGTGGCCGGCGAGGTTGCCGCGGCAGGCAGCTCGGTCTCCGGCTATCGTCCCGGGGATCGGGTGTTTGCCATGCAGACCCTTTCCGGGGGCCTCGGCGCCTTCGCCTCCTGGTGTGTTGTCCGGGCCGGCGCCTGCGCGCGAATCCCCGAGGGGCTGACATTCGCATCGGCCGCGGGCATCCCCCTGGCCGGTCTGACCGCGCACCAGGGCCTCGGCCGGCGCCTCGCTGGCCGGCGAATTCTCGTGATCGGTGCGTCGGGCGGCGTGGGTCACCTGGCGGTCCAGATCGCCACTGCGGCGGGCGCGGAGGTGACCGGCGTGTGCAGCGGCCGCAACACCGACTTCGTCCGCGAGCTCGGCTGTCGACACGTCATCGACTACGAGAGCGACGCCTTCGACGGCGATCATCACCGCTATGACCGGGTGTTCGACACGATTGGCCGCGAGTCCCCGGCCCGATGCCGGCGGATCCTGGTGCCGGGCGGGTGCCACGTTACGACAGTGCCCCGGCGCGTTGCGCTGCGCCGGGCGGCCGCGGACCTTGGCCTGGGCTGGCTGCCACGGCGCAAGCCGACCCGCCTCGTGCTCGTACGGTCCTCCGGGGCCCGCCTTGCCGAACTGGCTGGCCTGGCCGCAGAGGGGCGGCTCAGGTGTCACGTGGAGCGGACGTGGCCCCTTTCGCGGGTGGCGGACGCCCTGGCCGCCAGCCAGTCCGGGCGTGCCAGGGGCAAGCTCGTGCTCCGGATCGATTCTTAACGGCCGGCGCGTTACCGATCCGTGGTCAGGCCGCCGGTCGCAGCCAGCCAGTCGGCCACCCGGTCAGCCGCGCCGGCCAGGTTGCCGTCGCTGACGTCCAGCCGCATGACCTTCAGGCGCGATTGTCCTGCCAGCGTATCGAGCAGTTCCTGCTCGCGGACGAAAATCTCGAGATCGTCGTATTGGGACGGTTTTCCCGAGACCTTGAGCCGTTCCTGCCTGGCGGCGGCGAAGGATTCTGCCGGCCGCTGGCAAAGGACGATGCGAAAATCCAGGGCCGCGAGGCGGTCTTCGAGCCAGCCGAAATCGGGATCCGGCCGTCCGGCGTTGATCTGCCAGGCGCGAGTCGAGAGATGAAACCGGTCGATGATCCACGAGTAGTAGCGCAGCAGTTCGAACAGGCGCACCCAGCAAGCATAGGTCTCCATCGCCTGATCGGTTTCTGTCGGGTCGTAGTTGATCAGTCCCCGGCCCCAGGGTGAATTGGTGAACCCGCACCACTCGGCGGATATCAGGGGCGAGTGGTAACGATAGCGGCGCGGCCCGACAATGCGGGGGTGCTCGTTGAGCGCGAAAGCCAGGTCAGTCTTGTGGGTCAGGCGTGTCCCTTCGAGAATGAGCTTGGGAACCAGCTTGCTCATGGGAAAAATCCTCCGGGGGACCGACATGCGGGTTTCATGGTCGTATTCAGCCAGCAGTTCGCAGTGGCTCTTGTCCACTGTAGGCGAAGGCGGCCGGGTCCTCCCACGGTTCGTTGCCGTTGTCGCTGCCGTTCTGTGCGCGGCGGTGCTGCTGCTCCTCGCGCTCGCATGGCTGCTCCCCGATGAGGCAGCCTACAGGGCCGCCGTGGGCGCCGAACGCTGGCGCGCCGGCCTGGAGGTGTCGAGCACCGAGGTGGCGGGCCAGCCGGTGCCGTTCCTGGAAGGGGGCCGGGGGGAGCCCCTGGTGCTGTTGCACGGGTTCACCGGGGACAAGGACAACTGGACACGAGTTGCCGCCCGCCTGACCGGCGAGTTCCGCGTCATTGCCCCGGATCTGCCCGGTTTCGGAGAATCCCGCTGGGATCCGGCCCGGCCCCTGTCGGCGTATGCCATCCCCGCCCAGGCTGAGTGGCTGCGGGGCTTTCTGGATGAGCTGGGTATCCGGCGCGCCTGGCTCGGCGGCAATTCGATGGGGGGGAATGTCGTTGCTGCGTTCGCCGCGAAATATCCGGAACGGGTCGCCGGCCTGTGGTTGCTCGCGCCCCTCGGTGTTCCCGGAGCCCCGCCCAGCGAGATGGACGAATTGATCGCCGCAGGCCGTTCGGTGCCGCTGCTGCCGGACACCCCCGAGGGCATGGCGGACCGGCTGAGCTTCGTTTTCTCCGATCCCCCCTGGCTGCCTTCCGGGCTGAAGCGTTATCTCGGTCAGCAGGTGGTCGACCGCCGGGACCGGTATCTCGCTATCCGCGGACAGATACGCGTGATCGGTGATCGGGGGTATCCCATCCCTGCGTCTCCCATACCGGAGTTCCCGGCCCGCCGGGACTTCGGCGTGCTGATTGTCTGGGGCGATGCGGATCGCGTGCTCGCTCCCGCGGGCGCCGCGCTCCTCGCTCAGCGCATTCCGGGCGCTACCGTGGTCATCCTGTCAAACGTGGGGCACCTGCCCATGGTAGAGCAGCCCGCCCGGGCGGCCCGGGAATTGCTCAGGTTTCGCGCGGCCGGATCGGCGGCCGGTGCCGCGCCCTGATCCCCGGCGCGCCGGGTCAGGCCAGCCTGGCGTCCAGGCCGAGGGCTCCTGCGATCTCGCTGTAGGCCGCCCGCTCCCCGTCACTGATCTGTTCGCCGCCGAAACCGAGAAAGCCGCCTTCCGATGCCGCCTTGGCCACGTTTTCCGCCACTGACAAGGCCCACTGACGATACTGGTCGGCCTCCTCGGGCGTGGCCTTCGTTTTCAGCAAGTCCTGCACGGCCCCGATATCCGCGATAGCCTGGGCATGCATCTTTTCCTTCGAATCGATCTGCAGGGATTTCATTCGTTCGACGGCTTTTTTTCGCATGCTGCGGGCGGTTTCCATGGCGCTCTCCCGGTTCTCCAGGTCCGGCAGGACCGACTGGATCACCTCGTTGCCGGGAAAGGCCTTTATGCCACCCGAAATGCTCTTGGCATTCGCCAGCGCCTCTTTGAACGTTCCGATGGCGCCGCTGCTTTGCGCGAACGACATTGCGGCGCCGATCATCGCCGGCGTGTTGAACAGGAGAAACTTCTCGTCGTCGGTAAAGCGTGGACTGTCAGTCATGAATTACCCCCTCTCAAACAGGCAAGGAACCGCGGGGCGGATCTGCCCCGGAGAGAGTATGGCAAAGACACCGGGCCTTGCCCGCCGCGCCAGGCCCCCGCTGCGGGGCCCGATCTCAGAAGCCGCAGTCGGGCACGAGCTGGCTCTTTTTCGCTTCCTCGTAGAACTTCAGGGCAATCGGCAGCTGATTGTTCAGATTCGTGGAGCGTGTCTCGCCCGACGGATGGGTGGAGACGAATTCCGCGGGTTTCTCGCCGGTCTGCCGGTCCATGTTCTCCCACAGGGGCAGGCTCTGGTTGGGGTCGAAACCGGCTTTCGCCATGAGATCGAGTCCCAGGACGTCGGCCTCGGTTTCCTGCTTGCGGTTGAACGGCATCAGCACGCCATACTGCAGACCCACACCCAGGGCGGCGCCGGCCGCGGCGCCACCAGCCCCGCCGCCAGCGGAAACCGCCCGGGCCCCGTACCCGGCAGCCGTCGATGTGGAGACCCGCTCGTTGGCGTGCTGTGCGATCACGTGGGCCACCTCGTGGCCGATCACCGTCGCGAGCTGATCCTGGTTTCGCGCGACCCGGAAAATGCCCTCGAAGACCCCGATCTTGCGGCCGGGAAGGGCGAAGGCGTTGACCTGGTTGGAGTCGAACACGACCACCTCCCAGCCGAAGCGCTCCTTCACCGGCAGCTGACCGATGATGGCCGTGGCCACGCAGTTCACGATGGCCGTCGCCTGCTGGTCCCTGGACGCCGGTGTCTGCGCCCGGATCTGCTGAAACGACTGCTCGCCCATGGCCGACATCTCGTCCTCGGACTTGAACTTGATCTGTGGCCGCCCGGTGGGCGACGTGCCGCAGCCCGCAAGCGCGGTCGTAGCGGCAAGCGTTGCCGCCAGAAAAATCATTCGGACGGCCGGCGTGGCAGCTGTGGACATCTCCGTCGCCTCCCTGGTTGCTCAGGATTCAATCATTACCCACCGGGGCGACTGCGCCAAGCCGCAAAGGGGTTGGCGCCCCCGATGTGCAAGTTTTCCCGGACCGGTCGGCGAACTCCGTGCCTTCGCCTGTTGCGGGTATTCCGGGGCTGCTACGGTTGAGACATGCGCAGGCTGATGTTGGTTCTCTTGCTGGTTGCCGGGCCCGGGCTTGTTGGCGCCGGGTCCCTTTCGCCCGCCGCAGGCCGTTTCCTGGTGGCGACGACTCAGCTGGACGGTCCGGGGTTCCGCCAGACTGTCGTCCTCCTGGTCGCGGCCGATGAGACCGGCGCCATGGGTCTCGTGGTGAACCGGCCCGCACCGGATGCGGGGGGGCGGGCTGGACCCGAGTCCCGCACTCAGGCCGCGGGGGCCCTGTTCCTCGGCGGCCCCGTTCCGGCGGCGAGCCTGTTCGTGCTGTTCCGGGGCGATCCGGCGGACGGGGAGACTGGCCAGGATGCCGGTCACGTCGTGGACGATGTCTACGTGACCACCAGATCCGACAAGCTGGCGTCTCTCATGGAGGACGGGCTGGACCCGGCACGCGTACGGGTCTACTCCGGTTATGCGGGCTGGGGGCCGGGGCAGCTCGAGGGCGAGATCGCCCGTGGCGACTGGAGCGTTCAGATCGCGACCGGCGACGACGTCTTCACCGACCAGGTCGACGGCCTCTGGAAGCGTCTGGCCGGCCCGTCTGCGCCATTGACGGCCTGGCTGCGGCGTAAGCCCGAAACGGGATTCTGACCGGCTCCGCTGCCCCTTCTTCCGGCAATCCCGTGGAATTACTCAGATCAGCGGAATTGCTCAGATCAGGAGCCGTTCCAGCGCATCCAGAACGCCCATCCAGCTGAGCAAATTGGCGAACACCCAGGCAAGGCCGTTCAGGGCGATGAACCCACCCGCCTGCACGGCTACACCACGCCAGAGCAGGCCCATGCCCCGGCGCTGATGGAATCCTCCGAGCGCAAACAACAGGTACAACAGATGCGCGCAGACCAGGACGGCCATCCCGAGCAAAGACTCCATCAGACCGATCACAATGGCCAGGGTGTCGAACAGGGCCAGATGGCCGGTCACGAAGAGCTGGAAGGCATAGTTTTCCGCGAACGCCATGCGGCCTTTGAACAGCCAGCGCTGCAGGGCGGCAACCGGCAGCATGGACAGGAACGCCAGGTAGGCGAGCAACGCGTTGGAAATGGCGAGTGCCTGGCGCTCCACCGGGCTGCGCTCGACCATCCCGAGGGCCTCGCCCGGGTCCGTGCCGGTCACGCCCACGGTCACGGCGACGATGGTCAACGCGAAAAAGGCGTACTTGACCGGATTGACCAGGGGCTGGCGCCGTCCGTCGACGTAGGCCCTGATGGCCTCGCCCGGGCGCATGGTCAGCTGCCGTAGCGTGTAGAGCAGGCCGCGCTCCGCGCCAAGATCGGTGATCTGCTCCAGAACATCCCGGGTGATGCGCGAAAATCGCAGCGGCTCCGGGGCCCGCTGGCCGCAGGCGTGACACCAGGGCCCGACCCGGCTCGTCCCACAGTTCGCGCAGGGGACGGCGTCCGGCCGGTGATGCGGAGTATCCATGGGGCATTGTGTTCCGGCTCGCGTGCCGGGGGCCAGCCGAAGGGCTGCCTTCGAGGTCAGAAAGTGACGCAATGTGTCACCTCGTGACCGCGTACGAAAACGCACTAAACGCCCCGGCGGCCAGGTTTGGAGGGACTCCCGGTGAGTTGGCACGGGTTCTGCATAGATCCCTTCGAGCGTGCTGGAAGGGAGTTACCGGTGCGAGACGAAATCATCGCCATGTTGCCATCAGAGCAGCGCCGCAGAGGGGGTCTGAAAGCCCCGCGGGTGCTGGTCCGGAGGCCGGACGGCAGGATCGAAGTGGACGCGTTGTCCGACCACGCCAGGGATTGGGCGGCGGTAGCAGCTGCTACCAGGTGTCGGGGCATTTCGCCGAGGCTCGATCTGGATACCAGGGACGGTATCAGGGAACAGATGGACCGAATTTCGTCAAGGACCACGGTTTAGGACCGCCTGAACGCTCACCGAACCCCCCCTCGGGCGCCGCGCCCAACTTGGGTTTCCAGCGGCGCCCACTTTTTCGGAAGTGACGGCAGGGGACCGTCGCTTCGACACAGGACCCCCCCTCGGGCGCCGCGGCCGAAAGGCTTTCCAGCGGCGCCCACTTTTTTCTGCAGGCCGTAGCGACAGCCCCGTATTCAGCCGTCGGCGGCCAGGTGCTCCCGGCCGTGGGGCGATTCCAGGTCCAGGACAGGGCCTTCCGGCACGATACGGGTCGGGTTGATGGTGTCGTGACTGAAGTAGTAGTGACGCTTGATGTGAGCCAGGTTCACTGTCTCAGCAACACCCGGGACCTGGTAGAGCTCGCGCAGATAGCCTGACAGGGCCGGATAGTCGGCGATTCGCTGGTGATTGCACTTGAAATGGCCGACGTAAACCGCGTCGAACCTCACGAGGGTGGTAAACAGCCGCCAGTCCGCTTCGGTCAGCCGGGATCCCGCAAGATAGCGCTGATGGGTCAGCCGTTCCTCGAGATCGTCCAGCGTCGAGAACAGCCGTTTGAAGGCCGTCGAATAGGCCTCCTGGGTCGTTGCGAAACCGCAGCGGTAAACGCCGTTGTTGACGTTCTCGTAGACGACCTCGTTGATCGCGTCGATCTCCGGTCGGAGCGCCTCGGGGTAGTAGTCCGTGGCCACCGCCGTATGGGCGTCGAACGCCGAGTTCAGCATGCGGATTATTTCCGAGGACTCATTGTTAACGATGGTTGCTCTTTCGATATCCCAGAGGATCGGGACAGTTACCCGCCCGGTGTAGTCCGGAAGGGCACGGGTATAGATTTCGTAGGCGCAGGCCGAACCGAAGAGCGGGTCGCCGGTTTCGAATCCGGGTGCGGCGCACGGCGCGAAGGTCCAGCCGTGCTCCAGCATGTCCGGATGGACGACCGAAACGGAGATCACGTCCTCCAGCCGCTTCAGCGCCCGAAAGATCAGGGTCCGGTGGGCCCACGGACAGGCCAGCGAGACGTACAGGTGATAGCGGCCAGGCTCCGCGGGGAATCCGCTTTCGCCGCTCGGCCCGGCGCCGCCGTCGGCGGTAATCCAGTGGCGAAAAGCCGAGGCCTTCCGCACGAACTCTCCGCCGGTCTTCTTGGTGTCATACCAGCGGTCCGACCACACGCCATCGACAAGTAATCCCATGCTTTGATCCTCATGATTGTTGCACTACGCTTTCGCGCAGGTTAACGCGCTGGATTGGAGGAATAACTTCTGTCCGACGGTCATTTCGCCGACGTGCGGCAGCACATCAATGCCGGCCTTGCCGGATTTCGGGGTCAGCAGCCCGATACGCTGAAGGGATTCAACGCCCTGCATGCCGCGGCCTTCGAGCCGGGAGTGCTGGACAAGGCGACGAAGGAACTGATCGCGCTGGCCATATCCGTCGCGACCCGTTGCGAGCCCTGCGTTGCGTTCCATACGCCCGGTGCGCTGAAGGCCGGAGCGACGCGCGAGCAGATCATGGAGATGCTCAGTGTCGCCGTCCTGATGGGCGGCGGTCCGTCATTGATGTACGCCGCGAAAGTCGTGCAGGCGGTGGAAGAGGCCGAAAGCTAGTCGGCCGAACCCGGAGAGACGGAGCGGAGGCTGGGCTTGCCCGGGCTCTGCAGCTGATCGCTCATTACCCGGTTTCCCCCCTGGCGGTGGGCCACGCCAAGGGCCGCTTCGGCGGTCCCGAGAGCGGCCTCGGCCTCGGTGCGGGTCCTCGGTGCCACGGTCATGCATCCGGCGCTGATGGTCACCCGGTCGGCGCCCGGGGAGGCTTCGTGGGGCAGGGCGTTTCTCCAGGCCTCCGCGCGCACGCGCTCGGCCAGCCTGAGTGCGGCCTCATGGTCGGCGCCGGGAACGATCACCCCGACACGGTCGCCTCCGAGGCGGCCGGAAGCGTCCCCCGCCCGGCGGAAAACGGTGTTGACGACCTCGCTCATGGCGCTCAGGGCCCGGTCGCCCGCGTCATGGCCCCGGGCCCGGTTCAATTCACGAAAATGATCGATTCCGAAGGCAATGACCGACACCGGCCGACCCTCCCGCAGGCTGCGGCGCAGTTCGGCATCGACGAGTTCACGGAAGCTCTCACGGTTCGCAAGGCCCGTGACCGGGTCCAGGTCGACCAGTCCCTTTAGCCGGTTGTGGCTGCTTGCCAGCTCTTCGCGCTCCCTGGCGAGCCGGCGGTTCTCACTCTCCAGCGACAGGGTCCGGCTGAATATTTCCCGCTCCAGGGCTTCGTCGCGATGTTCGAGCACCGCTTCGAGGTCGCTCACCTGGCCACGGGTGACGACCAGTTCCGCCTCCCGTTTCCAGAGCCGATCCGTGGTCGAGCGGAGCCTGAATGCGAGGACGAGCCCCGCTATGGCAATCAGCAACACAAGAGCGAGCAGCCAGTTGTCACCACCATCTTCCGCCGCATGGGCGGAAGATGTCAGGACGAGGCCGGCGGCTGCGCCGGCAAGGACTCGAGCGAACATCCGTTTCGCGTGCTCCGTCGAAAAAGTCGGCAGATCCGGAGTCTGTCCCATCTGCCCATGCAAGTCACTCCGGGCCGACAAAAAAACTCGCAGCTACACTGTTGCCAGATCAGCCTCCGCGGAACCCTGCCATGAACGAAGCCACCAGCGATCGATATCGGAGCTTTCGGGATTTCTATCCCTACTACCTGTCAGAGCACAGCGATCGCACCTGCAGGCGCCTGCACTTCGTCGGCACCGGCCTCGTCATACTGACGGCGCTGGCAGCCTTCATCGGCGGCAATCTGGCCTTGCTTTGGTTGATGCCTGTCGTGGGATACGGATTCGCGTGGGCCGGGCATTTCTTCTTCGAGCACAACCGGCCCGCGACCTTTCGCTACCCAATCTACAGTCTGATCGGTGATTTCCGGATGTTTGCCGACATGCTCACCGGCCGGATCCGCTTCTAGGCCGTGCCCGAGGGCCCGGAGATCCGGCTGGCTGCCGATCAGGTCGGCGAGGCGATCGGCGGCCGCAGGCTGGCCCGTGTTTTTTTTGCCTTCGACCGGCTAAAAAGCTGGGAACGGCGGCTGGCCGGCTGCTGCGTTGCCCGGGTCGATACGCGGGGCAAGGCGATGCTCATCCGGGTCGGGGATGCGGCGATTTACAGCCACAATCAGCTCTATGGCCGCTGGTTCGTGTCGCGCAACGGCCGGCCGCCGTCGACTGGCCGGCAGCTGCGTCTGGGCCTGGAGACGGACTCGGGCGCGGCCTGGCTGTACAGCGCATCGGCCATCGAGGTCCTGTCGGCCGCCGAGGAGGCGGTCTTCCCGCCATTGGCTCGCCTGGGCCCGGACCCCCTGCATGCATCGGTGGGCCCGGCCGAGCTGCGGAGCCGGCTGCGGAGCAAGCCGTGTCGTGGACGCAGTGTTGCGGCGCTGTATCTCGACCAGCAGTTTCTCGCCGGTATAGGCAACTACCTGCGCTCGGAAATACTCTGGCACGCCCGGGTTCATCCCGGGGCGAGGCCGGTGTCGCTGCCGGCAGCGCGCATTGCGGCGCTCGCCAGGGCATCGCTGATGTTGCCGAGACGTTCCTACGCTACCCGGGGCGTGACCCGGGATGCGCGTTCCGCCGCTCGGCTCAAGGCCGGGGGCCAGCCCCGGGGCGCCTGGCGGTTCTACGTCTTCGGCCAGGCGGAGCGGCCCTGTCCCCGCTGCAGCACGGCACTCGTCCGCGAAACGTGGACGGGCCGGCGTCTGTATCTCTGCCCGCTCTGCCAGCCGGAAATCCCGTGAGAGACGTCCCGCTTCCCGAGGAGCAGCTGGACCAGTTGTGGTCGCGGCTCGAGAGCGCGCCGGACCGGGCCAGTGATCCCTTCCATACGCCGGTGCTGGGAACGGTCCAGGCTGTGGACGGCCTGTGCGGTCTGCGTACCGTCGTCCTGCGCCGGGCGGAACGGGCACTCCGGCGCCTTGTCTGCCACACGGACGCCCGGTCGTCGAAAGTGGCGGATCTCGCCGCCTCTCCGCAAGCGAGCTGGTTGTTCTACGACCGGGCAGCGCGTCTCCAGGTGCGGGTTTCAGGAACCGTTCGGCTCCACATTGATGACGAGCTGGCAGATGTCCAGTGGCATGCGTCGCGACTGAGCAGCCGGCGCTGCTACCTCGCCCGGCCCGGGCCGGGCGCCACCCTGGACGGTCCGGCCCTGACCTTGCCTGCCGAGCTGGTGGACCGGGCGCCTCTGGAGGAAGAAGCCGCCGCCGGGCGGGATCATTTCGCGGTGCTCGCCTGTACCGTGGACGCCATCGATTGCCTCATGCTCCAGTACCAGGGACATCGCCGTCTGCACTTTGCGTGGGACGGTGAATGCTGGCAGGCCCGGTGGCTGGCCCCGTGAGCCGCGCCGCCCGCCCGGAGCCCGGCGATCCCCTCCCCCCCTGTGCGGTTTGCGGCCGGTCCATGGCGCAGCGTCGCAAGTGGGCCAGTCGGCGGCAACGCCCGGCATATTGCTCCGAGCGCTGTCGCCGGTACCGGCTGGGGCCCGTGGACCAGGCTCTGGAAGACGCTATCACCCGGCTGCTGAGCGAGCGGCCCGCGAAGGGGTCTATCTGCCCGAGCGAGGCGGCGCGCGAGGTACGGCCCGACGACTGGCGGCCGCTCATGGAGCCTGCCCGCATGGCGGCCCGCCGGCTGGCCGCCGCGGGCCGAGTCAGGGTGCTGCAAAAGGGCCGTGCCGTGGACCCGTCGCGGGCCAGGGGGGCGATTCGATTGGGTGCGGGTCGGCGCGGCCTATAATCCGCCGACGGAGCGGGCCTGCCAACCTGGGGGGCCGACGCGTGGGGTAGGACGAATGTACCAACGGCTGGATAAGCGTGTCGCAAGGCTGATCGCCGACAGTGGGCCCTCCCTGGCAGGCGGACTCAGGGGACTGGAGAAGGAAGCGTTGCGGGTCACCGCGGACGGCCGGGTATCCCAGGCCAGCCACCCGAGGGAACTGGGCGCAGCGCTCACGCACCCGTGGATTACGACGGACTATTCGGAGGCGTTGCTGGAGTTCGTCACGCCGCCCCAGGCGGACACCCTCGAATGCCTCGAATTCCTTTCCGACATTCACCGTTACACCTTCGAACGCTTGCCCCCGGGGGAACTCCTTTGGGCGACCAGCATGCCCTGCATCGTCGAGGGGGACCGCAGCATCCCTATCGCCCGGTTCGGCAATTCGAATGCGGGCCTGATGAAGCATATCTACCGCCAGGGTCTCGGCCACCGGTACGGACGCGCCATGCAGGCCATATCCGGAATTCACTTCAATTATTCTCTGCCCGAGGACTTCTGGGCAGCCTACGTGGAGCAGGAAGAGCGGCGCGGAGAGGTTCGCTCCGTTCGGGACGAGTCGTACTTCGCCCTGCTCAGGAACTACTGGCGCTTCGGCTGGATCCTTCTCTACCTGTTCGGCGCGTCGCCGGCGGTATGCAAGAGTTTCCTGCGTGGCCGCGACCGGGGTCTGCCGGAGTTTGAGCCCGCTACGCGTTACGGCCCCGAGGCAACGTCCCTGCGCATGAGCGATCTCGGCTATCGCAATACCAACCAGGCCAGTGTGCGCTTGTCGCCGAACAGTCTGGACGACTACCTGGCCGGCCTCGAGGCTGCCATGGCCACGCCCTTCCCGGCCTACGAGCGAATCGGGGTGCAGGTCGACGGTGAGTGGCGCCAGCTGTCGACGAATATTCTCCAGATCGAGAACGAGTACTACGGGTACATTCGCCCCAAGCAGATCGCCCGGTCCGGAGAGCGCCCCAGCCGGGCGCTGCGCCGCGAGGGCGTGCGCTACGTGGAGGTGCGGGCCCTGGACGTCAATCCGTTTGAGCCCTGCGGCCTGGGTGCCAATGACATTCGGTTCCTCGAAACCTTCCTCATTTTCTGCCTGCTGCACGAGAGCGAATTCATCAGCGACGCCGATGCAGCCGAGCTGGAAGTCAACCACACGCGCGTGGCCGTTGCCGGGCGGCGTCCCGGCCTGGAACTGGCCATCGACGGGCGCACAGCCACGCTGGCTGTCTGGGGCGCGGAGTTGCTGGACGCCATGGGGCCGGTCGCTGAGCTTCTCGACGGCGGATCGACCGGTGGCTATGGACAGGCGCTCGAGGACCAGCGCAGCAAGATCATTGATCCGGAATGCACCCCCTCGGCCCGGGTTCTGAGAGCCATGGCGGACGATGAACAGTCGTTTTTCGAATTCGCCATGGCCGAGTCGAAGGCCCAGCGGGACTATTTCAAGGACCTGGGCCCGCTTCCGGATGCCGTCCGTGTCGCGTTCGACAAGGCGGCGGCCGAATCGCTGGCGGCGCAGGCCGCCATGGAGGAGTCCAGCGATCAGACATTCGCCAGCTTCCTCGAGGACTATTTCGCCTGAAACGCCGGAAGGGGGCGGAAATCCGGAGACCTTCGTACGAAGTAATTCGTTTTCGGCTATACTGGCGCAAAACTGCGGCGGGGGCCGTGCATCGATGACCCAGACTCCAACCCAGCCGCGGCCTACCGCGGCAGAACTCGGCATTCTCCGGGCCCTCTGGACCCTGGGGCCGAGTACGGTCCGGCAGGTGCAGGACGCGGTCTCCCGGGATGAGCCGACCGGTTACACGACGGTGCTGAAGTTTCTGCAGATCATGCATCAGAAGGGCCTGGTGGAACGGGATGAGAGCAACCGGGCCCATGTGTACCGGGCTGGCGTCACCCAGCAGGACACCCAGCGGCTGATGACCTCCCAGCTGGTTGACCGCCTGTTCGACGGCTCGCGGTCGAAGCTCGTACTCGCTGCGCTGGGCGATTCGGGGGCGGCAACGCCGGAGGAGCTGGCGGCCATTCGGGCCGTGCTCAACGATCTGGAGAGGCGATCGTCATGATTCCGGGGGGGGCAGAGTTTGCCGGCCACGTGATCCAGGCGCTGGGCTGGTCGCTGCTGCATTTCGTCTGGCAAGGGGCCGTCATCGGCATCCTTTGCTGGGCAGTGCTCAGGGCCCAGGAGACATCCCGGCCCTCGACGCGCTACTGGACCGCAATGTCCGGCCTTGCCTTGATGGCAGCCGCGCCCCTTGTGACATTTTTCGCTGTGCTCGACGGCCTGACGCTACCGGGCGCCATTGCCGGGGGCGCCACTGCTCCGCTTCCGGGGTTTGCCGCCGGGCCGATGATGGATGTTGCGGGCACCCAGAGTGCTGCGGCCGCGGCCCGCCACCTGGAAGCGGTGTTGCCGGTGGCAGTTGCCCTGTGGCTTGCCGGCGTGATCGTGATGGCGCTGCGACTGCTCTGGGACATCCGCCAGATCAACCGCCTGCTCAACGAGGATGTGAACGCGGTTCCCGCTCGCTGGGAACGTATTCTTGTCGGGGCTGCGTGCTTGCCTCGGTGTGCGTCAGCCCGTACGGATTCTCGAATCCTGCAGGGTCTCCGTTCCGCTCGTCATCGGCTGGCTTCGGCCGACAATCCTGATTCCGCCGTCCGCGCTCATGGGCCTGACCCCCCGTCAGCTCGAGCTCATCATTGCCCATGAGTTGGCCCACGTGCGGCGCGCAGACTGGTTGTTCAACCTGTTCCAGGTGCTTGTCGAAACGGTCCTGTTTTATCACCCTGCGGTTCGCCTGCTCTCGCGCCGAATCCGCGCTGAACGGGAGCAGTGCTGCGACGACATCGTCGTGGAGGCGACCGGGGACACGCTGACTTATGCCCGGGCCTTGACCGAGGTCGAGGGTTTGCGAGCCGCGCTAACAGCCCGCATGGCCATTGGCGCTTCCGACGGTCAGCTGGCCGGTCGCGTGACCCGGCTGATCGCACCGCCCCGGCCGCAGCGGGGGTTTGTCCACTGGGCACCGGTGGCTTTGCTGGTCTCCAGCGCCGTTATCACGGCCGGTTCGATCGAGCGGCGGGAGACGGCGCCGACTGCCGCCGAGCGTGGTGACGCCCCTGTGCTGGCCGGCGGTGTCGGATCCCGAGTGCCGAGCGCGGCGGACGCCCGGGTTCGCTACCCTGCCGTCTCAGCGCGTGCGGCGGAATCGCCGTCAGGGACGCCAGCGGCGACGGTTCGTGTCGAGCCGACCCGGAAGGACGGCGGCGCCGGGACGGATGGGGCGGTTCTCACAGAGGCCGAACCGGCAGTGACCATGCCGGCTGCCGATGAGCTGCTTCCCGAGCCAGCCCTGCCGGATGACATCCCCGTCGTGGAGTCCGAACCCGCTTCGAATGCCGGCGCCCGCCGGGTCGCCGCCAGTCTCACTGTTGCGAGTCTTCCGCCCATCTTGCCCGCGGGCCTGGAGGACCGGGGGTCGCCCGGGCAGGAGCGAACGCGCGTGTCTTCGGATTCTTTCGATTCTCGTTCCCGGCCGGACACATCAGCGGCGCAGACCGATGCCGCGGAAATCAGTTCGGCGAGAGGCCCTGGCGACCACAGCGGCGATGACGGTGGCGAATCCGGGGCCGCCGGCTCATTTCGTGATGCAGGCCAGCCTGTCGTCAATGAAGAGTCCCTGTCAGCCGGTCGCGCGCCAGCGCCGGTCGAAGAGGTTCCCGTTTACGAGGGCGGAACGCTCGTTCGGGGTGAAGCGCCAGACTTCCCGCGCCGCGCGAGGACCCGGGCCGAAGGTGGCCAGGTGGTCGTTGCCTATACGATCGATCGACGCGGCCGGGTCAGGGATCTCGAAATCGTCGAGAGTTCCGGGCGCGACTTTTCGCGGGCGGTCAAGCGAGCTCTCAAGGGTTGGCGTTTTGATCCCTACACCAGGGATGGCCAGGCCGTCGAACGGCGCGTGGCGCGAACTTTCGACTTTAACCTGGAGGCAGGTGGTCCGGCCCTCGAAGAGGATTCCCGTTGCGGCAACGCTACGGCCAGCCGCCTCTGCCGCCGCTACGCCAGCGCAGGCGACCCCGAGGCCCCGCCTCCGGACCCGAAGCCGGCGGACGACTGCCGGGTCACCGGTAGCCGGATCTGCGGGCGGCACGCAGCCGGTCAGCACGTTGTTGTCGTTTATGAAGCGGATTAGTGCCTTTCGGCCGCTATTGCGGTTCCTGCTTCTCCGAAATACTCCCTGCCATCAGTTGCCTGATATTCCCGAAGACAAAATGCGCCACCGCCTGTTCGCCCTGATCGCCGCCGGCCTGCTTGCCGGCTGTGCCAGCACCGATGCGCCGATGAACGAGACCGCTCCGCAGTTCACGGAAGCCGAGAAGGCTGAAATGAGTACTGACGAAAAGGCGGATGTATACAACGCGAGCGTTACGGACGAAGAGGACCGGGTGATATGCCGCCGCGTGACGCCGACCGGCAGCCATCGTTCGAAGACGATTTGCCGTACGGTGAGCGAAGCAGCCGTCGAGCGCGATGCGGCCCAGGAGACGCTGCGCAAGGGCCGGGGTACGTCCTACAAGCCCGGCAACTAGCCGGCGCGACTACCCGCGTGATCCGGGGGCTGGCCCCGGTACCCGCGCATCGCGCATCAGCGATCTCCGCCTGTGCCCGGCCTGGCCGGGGAACGAACTAAAAAGGGAGGGGCTCGCCATGCTGGCGAACATGCTCGCCGTGCAGCTTGGACAGTCTGCCGGTGACCGGTCCGGGGTTCCCGTTGCCTACGGTTCGCCCGTCGATCTCGACCACGGGTGTCAGTTCGCCAATCGTACCGGTGGTGAAGACCTCGTCCGCGGTCCAGAATTCCGTCAGGGACAGGCGAGTCTCCCTGGCGGGGATGGCATTGGCGGCGCACAGGGCGAGCACCCGGCCGCGGGTGATGCCCGGCAGGCAGCTGTCGGCGTAGGGCGTCAACACGCGCTCGTCGCGGATACAGAACACGTTCGTATCGTTGGTCTCCGAGACAAAGCCGTCCGCATCCAGCATCAACGCCGCATCGACACCTGCCACGTTGGCCTCGATGGACGCCAGGATGTTGTTCAGAAGGTTGTTGTGATGAATCTTCGAGTCCAGGAACTGGGGCGCGTTGCGCCGGGTTGCAGCCGTGATGAGGCGGATGCCGTCATTGCCATAAACGGGAGGCTTCCATTCGGCGAGGACGATAAGGCAACACCCCGCCTGGTTGAAGCGCGGGTTCATTCCGGAGGTGATCTTCTCGCCGCGGGTGAGCGTGAGTCGAACATGGGCGCCGTCCCGCATGCCGTTCGCCTCCAGCGTGTCGAAAACCGCCTGGCGAACTTCGTCCAGCGTCGGGATACCTTCGAAGGCCAGCGCCTTTGCGGATGCCATCAGCCGTTCCAGATGGCCGTCTAACTCGGCGATCCGGCCGGCATAGATCCGCAGGCCCTCCCAGACCGCGTCACCCCCCTGGACGACGCTGTCGAACACAGAGACCCTGGCGTTGTCCCGGGTCACCAGGCGGCCGCCGACATGAACCAGGATTTCGGCGTTTCTGGGATCGGGCAGGGGCATATCAGTCCTCGTGGCGAACGGCGTTGGCGCTGAGTTTCCGGTACATGATCAGGCAGGGGTCCAGGAGATGGGCGACCCTCTCGGGAACCTCGGCGGGAGCCGCCTTGCCGGGCAGAAAACCGGTGGAATCGTGGACGCTGGCGTACCACCAGCGGGCCCAGACGCCGTCCTCGGGACGGGGGCCCGCGGGCCAGCGGAGCATGGCGGAATCGTAGCCGATGCCGAGGGTTTCGCAGAGGCCTTCCAGAACCGGACCCGGAGAATGCCTGAGGGCGCTTCCGTCGACGCAAACAGGCCTCCGGCCACGCTGTTCAAGGGCGTCCAGGAGGGCCAGTTGTGCCGGCAGACCGGTATCCCGCAGGGTCACCTCTCGGAGCACTCGTGCCAGCGAGGGCAGCATCTCCCGGGGCGGTCGAATGAGAAACACGTGGTCCATGCCGTCGAGGAATGCCATGTCCAGGTCCACCACGTGATGCGCCATCTGCTTCTGGAAGACCAGGGGTGTTGTCCACGTTCTCTCCAGCAGTCGCGTCATCACGGCGTTCCCGTCGGTGTCCTGGGATGCGAGGACCTCCGTGCGCCCCGGGTGATCGGCTCCCGACACCCGCAGATAGTGGGCATAAAGGGGTTCGTCCACGACGGTCGTATCGGGACGCTGGGCGAAGGAGTACATGAGTGCGGTGGATACGTTCCGCGGGCCGGACCAGAGGGCGATGTGTCGCGTTCCCATTGAGACCGCACCCTAGCGCCGTCGGCCGGCCCTCGGCAAGCGCATGGCCACAAGCGGGATAAGCTGGCTACACTCATAGACCCTGCAAGCAACATTCGTCCATCGAGTTTCCTGATGCTAATGATTGTGGGCCTGATGGCGGGCGGATTCGTCCTGCTCTATTTCGGCGGCGAATGGCTCGTGCGCGGCGCTGGCGATATCGCCTTGCGCCTCGGCATGACGCCCTTTCTCGTGGGGATGACCGTCGTTGCGTTTGCGACGAGTAGCCCGGAACTCGCCGTCAGTCTCGATGCGGCCCTGCGTGGCGTCCATGGCGTGGCCGTTGGCAATGTTGTCGGCTCGAATATCTGCAATATTGCGCTGGTCCTCGGGCTGGCGGCGACCATACGGCCTATCGAGGTGGAGGCCCGCGTGATCGGCGTCGACGTGCCGCTGCTGATCGTGGCGACGGCGGGCATGGCGTTTGTCCTCTGGAACGGCCACATATCGAGGGTCGAGGGGATGCTCCTGGTGGCCGGTCTCGTGGTCTTTATCTGGCAGAACGTTCGCATGGCGCGCAAGGAGCGGGCGCGGGTCAAGGAAGAGTTCGAGCACGCCGTGCCGAAGCCCGGGAAGAGCCCGTGGTCGGACTTCGGCCTGGTGGGCGCCGGGATTGTCGCCCTCGTTGGCGGCGGCTATCTTTTCGTCCGCGGCGCCGTGTCGCTCGCCGAGATGCTGGGCGTCGCACCGGCCATCATCAGTCTGAGCGTGGTGGCTCTCGGTACCAGCCTCCCCGAGCTGGCCACGTCGATCGTGGCAACGCTTCGGGGCGAGGGCGACATCACCGCCGGAAACGTCATCGGGTCCAACTTTTTCAACATCCTGGCGATCCTGGGCATTACGGCACTCATCCAGCCGCTGGACCGGTCTGGTGTCACGCTGGTCGATCTGGGCGTCATGGTGGGCCTGACGATTCTCCTGCTCCCGCTGATGTTTTCCCGCCGCCGTATCGGCCGGGGAGAGGGTGTCTTACTGCTCATGATCTATGTCGGATACATCTGGTGGCTCGCGGAATCGGTCTCCGTTCCAGGTGCCTGATTTCATTCGCGGAGCCCGCCGGCTGTTCGATATTCCCGACGATGTCTCCTATCTGAACTGCGCCTACATGTCGCCCCAGCTTCGGGCGGCGACCGAAGCGGGACAGCGAGCCGTGGCGGGCAAGGCGCGGCCCTGGGAAATTGGGGTCGAGGCGTTTTTCGAACCCGGCGAGCGCTACCGGAGCCTCGCCGCGAGCCTTCTGTCCTGCGACACCGGGGACATCGCGCTGGTCCCCTCGGTCAGCTACGGGGTTGCCACGGCGGTCGCGAATCTACGCCTCGGCCCGAGCCGAGGCGTGCTGATGCTGGCTGAGCAGTTCCCGTCCAACGTCTATCCCTGGCTGGCCGCCGCCCGGCGTGTCGATGCGCCGGTCGTCTTCGTGCCCAGGCCCGATCACGGCGACTGGACACGGGCGGTCCTGGAGACCCTCGCATCCCGTGACGACCTTGGTGTACTCGCGCTGCCGGTCGTGCACTGGACCGACGGCAGCCGCCTGGAGATGAACGTGTTGTCCGGGATCTGCCGGTCGGAGGGATTCGGTCTCGTGCTGGATGTGACCCAGTCTCTCGGAGCCGAGCCGCTGGACGTCCGGAGCCTCCGGCCGGATTTTCTGGTAGCCGCCGGCTACAAGTGGCTGCTGGGACCATACGGGCTCGGACTCATGTACGCCGATCCGGACCACCACGGCGGCCGTCCCCTGGAGGAGGCCTGGATGAATCGGGCGGCCAGCGACGATTTCGGCGGGCTCGTGAATTACCGGAACGAGTACCAGGAGGGCGCAAGACGTTTCGACATGGGCGCCCGGGCCCAGTTTTCCGCCCTTCCCGCAGCGATCGCCGCCCTCGAGCAGGTTTCCGGCTGGGGCGTGGATTCCATAGCCCACACGCTCGGCGGGCTGACCGGGCGGATCGCCGACATGGGCAGGGCGCTCGCCCTTGAGACGCCCGCCGAGGGCGCCCGTTGCCGTCACATGATTGGCCTGGGGCTGCCGCCCGGGGCCGGGCCCGGTGTGGTTGCCGAACTGGCAAACCAGCACGTCTACGTCAGCTGTCGCGGCGATCGACTGCGGGTCAGCCCGCACGTTTACAATGACGAAAAAGATGTAAACGCCCTGCAGTCGGGCCTGGAGGCGACCCTCGCCAGCGTGGCTTGGCCGGCGGGCCGGGAGCGGACTCAGGGGCCCGCGTAGATTGAGGTTCGGGGGGCTCCGTCCGCGCCCATCACGCCGCGATACATGCCCTGGGTGTTGAACGGCATGGCAACTCGGCCTTCCCGGTCGAGCACGATCACCCCGCCTGTTCCCCCCATCTCTTCGAGCGCGCCATGAATCACGCCATTGGCCGCGGCCTCGACAGTTTCCCCGCCGAGCCGCACCCGCGCACAGATCTCATGGGCCACTCCGAGGCGAATGAAGTACTCGCCGTGACCCGTGGCGGAAACGGCGCAGCCATCGTTGCTGGCCCAGGTTCCCGCTCCGATGACCGGTGAGTCGCCCAGCCGCCCCCAGCGCTTGCCCGTCATCCCTCCGGTACTGGTCCCTGCGGCGAGGTTTCCCGCCTTGTCCAGGGCCACCGCACCCACTGTGCCGATCAGCATCGGTCCGCTGGCGGCCTGATTCTTCCTGCGCAGGGTTTCCCATTGCTCCCGCCGGCTGTCCGTGTGAAACCAGTCTTCCGGCGCAAAGGCGATGCCCTGCTTCCGCGCGAAGGCCTCCGCGCCCGGCCCGGTGAGAAACACGTGTGGGGACTCGTCCATTACCCGGCGCGCAAGCAGGATCGGGTTGCGAACCCCCCTCACTCCCCCCGCGGCGCCGGCGCGTCCGGTCGCCCCGTCCATGATCGACGCATCCAGCTCGTGGGTGCCTTCCCATGTATAAACGGCGCCCCGGCCCGCGTTGAACAGTGGAGAGTCCTCGAGCAGCGTGATGGCGGCGGTGACGGCGTCCAGCGAAGAATCGCCGCGGGCCAGGCTGCCGTAACCGGCCTCAAGCGCCGTCTCCAGGGCCGCGTGGTACTGGGCTTCCAGGTCGGATGTCATGTTTTCGCGAACGATGGTTCCGGCCCCGCCGTGTATGGCGATGACCGGTTCGGACTGGCCCGATGCGGGCCCGAGGGCTGCAAGCATGATAAGAATCCAGCGACTCAATCTGCGTGACGGGACGATCCTCGGCATCAGGTTCTCCGGGGCGACTTCCGGGGCGTCATCGATTATGACCGGTCCCGGGTTTGCAGTTAATTAATCGTTCAGTTAAATTCTGTTCCATGCGTAATTTGCCTCATGAGTAACGGAAACAAGTCCGCGTCGCGTCCCGGCCGGCCGCCCGAGTCCGACCAGCGCGCGGTTCGCGAGGAGCTTCTGAATGCCGCCTGCCGGCTGTTCTCGCGCCACGGCTACAGCGCCGTCAGCCTCCGCGCGCTGGCCGGAGAGGCCGGTGTCACGCCGGCGATGGTTCACTATTATTTCGGCGACAAGCACGGCCTGTACATGGCCATACTCGAGGCCACCGTCGGCGAGGCGCTGGCTGACCTGGAGGCCGCCGACACCGACTTTTCCGGTGGCGATGCCCTGGGTGTGTTCATGGACCGCTACATCGGCATGCTGGCCGCCAACCCCTGGCTTGCGCCGCTGATCTATCGCGAGGTTCTCCTCGCGGAGGGGAAACTTCCCGCAGAGTTTCTCGAGCGTTTCCCCACCCGCATACGCCGCCTGCTCCGCGGAGCCCTGGAGGTCGCGATGCAGCGGGGCGAAATCCGCCGCGACCTCGACCTGGATTTCGTGCTGATCTCCCTGATCGGCAGCTGTGTCTTCCCTTTCCTGGCACGGCCGATGATCGAACAGGGCCTGGGAGTGCCCGTGGACGACGCGTTCGCCGAGCGCTGGCGTCAGCATGCCCGCCGGTTGTTCCTGGAGGGTGCGCGACCATGATTCGCTTCCTGCGGGGCTGCTTCGTGGCCAGCCTTCTCGGGTTGCCGGCCTGTGGCGGCACCGGCTCGCCGTTGCCACTCGTGGGCACCCTGGAGCGGGACCGGGTGGAGATCACCGCCGAGTCCCGCGAGGTCCTTATCGAGCTTCACGTTCGTGAAGGCGACCGGGTGGTGACCGGCCAGCCGGTGGCCACGCAGGATGACGCCCTCGCGCGCGCCCGGCATGAGCGCTCCGCCGGGGAGCGTCGCCGGGTTGCGGCCAGGCTCGCGGAGCTGGAACGGGGGCCGCGTCCGCAGGACATCGACGAGGCGCGGGCGCGGCTTGACGGCGCGAAAGCCCGCCGAGTGGGGGAGGAGGCGGAATTTCGCCGGGTGGAGTCCCTGGAAAAGCGAAAGCTTGCCAGTTCGGCGGAACGCGATGCCGCTCGAGCGCGCCGCGACAGCGCGGTCGCCGAAGTCGCGCAGGCCACCGCGACCCTCGAATCCCTGGTGCGCGGCACGACGGTGGAGGAACTCGACCAGGCCCGTGCGGACCTCGAGCGGGCAGACGCCGAACTGGCTACGGCCGGGATCGAACTCGATCGCCTGACGCTCCGGGCCACGCGCCCGGGTGTCGTGGATTCGATCCCCTTCGAAACGGGTTCCCGCCCGCCTGCGGGGGCCGTCGTGGCCGTCATTCTTGCTGACACCGCCCCGTACGCCCGGGCCTTCGTGCCGCAGCCGATCCGCGCGCTGGTCGTGCCCGGCACCGAGGCAACCATCCGGGTGGACGGCGTGGCAACGGCGTTTCGGGGACGCGTTCGCTATGTGGCCGCGGAGCCGGTATTCACGCCCTATTTCGCTCTGACGGAAAGGGATCGAAGCCGGCTGGCCTACGTCGCTGAAATCGAGCTCATTGGCCAGTCCGCCACCGAGCTTCCGCTGGGCCTGCCCGTGGAGGTGGACCTGCCGGGCCTGGGCCAGGACACAGGCCAAGATACAAGCCAAGACACGGGCTAGATGCGCGCCGCCATCTGCAGCCTCGGGTCTGACCCGCCGTTTCGGCGACGTGCTGGCCGTCGACAGCCTGGACCTTGAGATACCCCCGGAACGCATCTACGGATTCCTCGGGCCCAACGGGTCCGGCAAGTCCACGACCATCCGGATGCTTTGCGGGCTGTTGCTACCGACTTCCGGCCGGGTGACTGTTCTTGGCCACCAGGTCCCTGAGGAAGCCGAGGCTGTCCGGCGGCGCATCGGCTACATGACCCAGCGGTTTTCCCTCTATGACGATCTGAGCGTTCGCGAGAACCTGGCCTTCGTCGCCCAGGTCCACGGCCTCTCCAGGCCGGCGCGCCAGGCGGCCATGGGCGAGGCGCTGGAGCTCTACGATCTGGCGGAACTGTCCGACCGGCGTGCCGGCGCAATGAGCGGTGGCCAGCGGCAACGGCTGGCCCTGGCAGCCGCCACCTTGCACGGTCCCGAACTGCTTCTCCTGGACGAGCCCACGAGCGCCGTGGATCCCCAGAGTCGTCGCGACTTCTGGGACCGTCTGTTCGATCTTGCCGCCGGCGGGACCACGATTCTGGTGTCCACTCACTACATGGACGAGGCGGAGCGCTGCCATGGCCTGGCGATTCTCGACCGGGGGCGCCTCGCCGCCCACGGCGCACCGGAGGACCTCACCGCCGGCCTGGATGGGCGGGTACTGGAGGTCACCGGTGAGCCCGCCAACGACATCCGACGCTGGCTCGAACGGCAGCCCGGGGTGTTCAGCGTTACCCAGCTCGGCACACGCCTCCATCTTCTGCTGGCCGAAGACGTTCCCGCGGATCCCGACACGCTGGCTGCGGGTCTTGCAGCTCAGGGTTACCCGGTCCGCGTGCGGCGGACGCCTGCCAGCCTCGAGGACGTATTCGTTGCGGTGACGCGCCGCGATGCCCGTCCGAAGGCTGCCTGATGTCATTCAGGCGCATCGGCGCGATTGCCGGAAAGGAAGTGCGCCAGCTCCGCCGGGACCGCCTGACGCTGGGCATGATCGTCGGTGTCCCGCTGCTGCAGATTCTCCTGTTCGGATTCGCGATCAATCTCGATGTCCGGCACCTGTCCGCCGGGGTGGCCGACCTGTCGCAGACCCAGAGCTCCCGGGCCCTGATGGCGGACCTGGCGGCCGGTCAGGTTGTCGCCATCAACCACCGGGTCGGGTCGGCAACCGCTCTGCAGGACCTGCTCCGCCGGGGCGAGATCACGGTGGGCATACTGATGCCGGCTGACTTCGAGCGGCGCTTGTGGGACCCAACGCGACCGGCCGCCCAGCTGATGGTGGACGGCAGTGACCCGGCCATCCTCAACGTCGCCCGCCTGTTGCTCGGCACGCCTCCGCCGGCCGGGCCCGAAGCCTCCGGCGGCTCTGGCCTGTTCGAGCTCAGGGCCTTCTACAATCCGGAGCGGCGCTCCGCGGTGCAGATCGTTCCCGCGCTGATCGGCGTCATTCTTACCCTGACCATGATTCTCTTTACCTCGGTGGCCATCGTGCGGGAGCGGGAGCGGGGCAACCTGGAGTTTCTGATCACCACACCGGTGACCACGCTCGAGCTTATGCTGGGCAAACTGATGCCCTACATCCTGATCGGCCTGGTCCAGGTCACTCTCGTTCTCATCGTCGGCGCGACCGTGTTCGATGTGCCGTTTCGCGGCCAGCTCCGGGACCTCTACCTGGCGGCGCTGGCCTTCATCGCCGCGAGCCTCACCCTCGGTCTGTTGATTTCCACGGTGGCGAAGTCCCAGTTCCAGGCCATGCAGATGACGATTTTCGTGTTTCTGCCATCGATCCTGCTGTCGGGCTTCATGTTCCCGTTCGACGGCATGCCGCAGGTGGCGCAGGGGATTGCCGAGATTCTGCCCCTGACCCATTTCGTCCGACTCGTGCGTGGCATTGTCCTGCGGGGCGCCAGCCTTGCCGAAATGCCGCTGGACCTGATTTCCCTGCTGGTCTTCTTCGCCGTCGCCATGACCCTGGCGGTGGCCCGCTTTCACAAGCGTCTCGACTAGCGCCGGCAGCGACCCCGGACCCCTTGCGCAGGCATTCCGCGGGACGGCTGCGCGCGCAGGGGCGTGACGCGGGAGGCCCGTCCTTGATCCATACTGACGATTCAGGGGGTGCCGGAGAGCGTGCCGGCGCCGACACGGGTCGTATCGGAGGGAGGATGACAAAGCAGCGGGTTGCCCTTGTGACCGGTGCCAATCGCGGCCTGGGGCTGGAAATCAGTCGGCAGCTGGCGGCCGCGGGTCTCCGCGTGGTCACGGCTGCGCGGGAACTGCGTCCAGCAGAGAAGGCGGCCGCGGCGATGCCCGATGGCCTCGGCGTGCCGCTGCGCCTGGATGTGCGGGACACGCGGCGTATTCCCGTGGCCGTGGCCGAGGTACTGGACGAGCTGGGGCGTATCGACGTGCTGGTCAACAACGCCGGCGTCCTGATCGACGCCACCGAGTCCATCTCGGCGGTTCCAGAGGGGGTGGTCCGGGACACCCTGGCTACCAACGTTTTCGGCCCGCTACTGATGATCCAGGCCGTGCTGCCGACCATGCGCCGCCAGAACTACGGGCGGATCGTCAACATGGCCAGCACCCTGGGCTCGTTTGCCGATATCACCGACCCGGATTCACCCTATGCCGCCGTGAATTCCCCGGCCTACCGGCTGTCCAAGGGGGCGTTGAATCTCCTCACGGTGCTGGCTGCCCGGGAGCTCGCCGGGGAGGACATTCTTGTCAATTCCGCCTGCCCTGGCTGGGTCCGCACGGATATGGGATCCGACCGGGCCCCCGTCGCCGTCGAGGACGGTGCCGATACGCCCGTATGGCTTGCCACCCTTCCATCCGGCGGACCCACCGGCGGGTTTTTTCACAGGCGGGCGCCCGTGGCCTGGTAACGCGGCGGTCTCAGGCAGCGAACTCGCGGCCGGGCCGGCACCGGAAAGCGAGCACGGTCAGGTCGTCCGGCTTGCTGGGCTGGCCTCTTTCGTGGACCGCCATTCGAAGACGGGCTGCCGAGGCCGCGGTTTCCACCGCGCGGCCCAGCGGGCCGGTGCAGACACAGGCGATGATTTCGTCCACCCGCAGGTTGTCCATGAGGCCGTCGCTCCCCAGGAGAACCGTGTCGAAGGGATTCAGCGGCGTCGGCGAACCGATATCTATGCGCATGTCCCGGCTGCCGACGACGTTGGAAACGATGTGGCGCTCGTCGTGGGACAAGGCGGAATCGTCCTCCAGGAATCCCGCCTCGACCGCAAAGCCGGTGGGCGAATGGGGCACCGTGCGCATTCGCAGCCGTCCTCGCTGTCCCAGCAGCAGCACTTCGGAGTCACCCACGTGGAAGCTCCGGATCGTGCCGGCCTCCAGTGCGGCGACGGCCAGGGTCGTGGCGGCCCCGGTGCCGGTATGCAGAATCGCGGCATTGGCGGCTTCGAAGCCATCCAGAATCGCGCTGCGCAACGGCTGTCCGCCGGCGGTTCCGGTCTCGACGGCGTCAGCCAGGCAGGTCACGGCAAGGCGGGCTGCCTCACGGCCGCCCGGCAGTCCCCCGAGGCCGTCAGCGACCGCAAGAACCGCCCGGCCATCTGCCAGGACCAGCACCAGGAGGGCGTCCTCGCTGGCTTCCCGGTTCGGTGACGGTGCGGAATAGCCCGCCGCCCCTCCCGAGCGCATGGAGACCCGGGTTCTGACCGGGCTGCCGGCGGAGTCCACGATGTGACGAGCGGCCCCGGTCATGCGGGACGCAGGGCATGTCGCTGGATGCGCTCGAAGGCCGTCAGCATTTTCACGGCATCCGCATAGCGGCGGGCGGGTTTGACCTCGATCGCCCTGCGGATCAGGGCGACCATGTCCGGGTGCAGCTTCTGCCTGAGACGCCGATGTCCCGGTCCGGGCCAGTCATAAGGCCAGGAAGGCAGCGTCCCCGAAAAGAGCCGGTAGAGAACCAGGCCCAGGGAAAACACGTCAGAGGCGAGCACCGGGCGGCCCATGGCCTGTTCGGGCGCCACATAGCCAACGGTGCCGGACCCTGAAGCCTGCATTCGCCCGCGAAAGACCCGGGCGAAACCGAAATCCGACAGCCGGACCCGGTTGTCGGGGAACAGGATGAAGTTGTCCGGCTTGATGTCGCAGTGGAGGATCCGGTGCGTATGCGCGTGGGCCGCGCCCGACAGCAGCTGATGGCCGAAATCCAGCGCCTTGGCGGAGGAAATGCGCCGGGTCAGCCGCTCGGCCAGGTTTTCCTCTCCGAGCGGCATGGCGATGACGAAATAGTCGCCGACGAAATCGGCGTTCTGGATCGCGAGGATGTTCGGGTGGTCGAGGCGGGCCAGCAGGCGCACCTCCTTACGGAAATCCGCCAGGAAGTAGTCGTCCATGAGCTTTCGGTGCGGGATTTTCAGCGCCACGCGAACACCATGGATCGTGTCGTATGCCTGGTAGACCGAGGCCATCGGCCCATCGGCGAGGCGCCGTTCGATTCGATATTTACCGAGGCGTTGCCGGGCTCTCAGCACATCCGGTGATCCTTGCTCAATTCGTGATCGCGGATAGATCCACGCGGCCACTATATGCGAATCACAAAATAGCAACCATGAAATTGAACCGCCCGGGAGTGGCGCACTCACTAACAGGAAAATGCCGGCCCGGTCACAGGGGCAGCCCTCAATAGGAAGGATGTCTGAGCATGCGTAAGCAGGAGACGAAAAAGCCGACCGTCGACCCGAATTTCGAATTTGACGAAGGCTTCGACGCCAACGGGCTCATCGCGGAGATCGAGCGTCGAGAAACATACCGTTCCGGCCCCGGCACAGCGGCGCGCAGGACCCTTGAGGCTATCGCCGAGAGCGCCCGTCTGCGCCGCGAGCTGTCGGGCCTGGACGACTACGGCGACTAGTCGCCGGGTCGGGCGATCGGCGGAGCTCGCCGGGCTGCCCCGGGCCCGGATGGGGCTTGGGGTGGTGGATCAGGGTCCTGAGGCCCCCAGTTTGTGGGCGTCGATGACCTTCAGGAAAACGTCTGGTTCCGGCCGGACCCGATACGTTTCAGTCTGGTCCGTATAAACGATGACGCCCTTCGGATCGGTTATGACCACCGTGGGCATCACCGTATGGGCCCCGTGGATCCTGGCCAGTTTTCCCCCGGGGACCCCATACTCATCGACGATGTCCAGCGATCGTGCCGCCCGCAAGTCCCTGTCTATCCAGAAGCGAAACGGAACCTTGAAGAACTCGGCGACGCGCCGGGTCAGGTCAGCCGGCTGGGGGCTGATCAGCACGACCTCGACGCCCCGGTCGATCAGCTCTCGATAGCGGCCCGTGATCTCCTTCACCTGTGCCTGGCAGAAGGGGCACCAGTTTCCCCGGAAAAACATGTACAGGACCGGTTTGCCCAGCAGCTGCCCGGGGCCTGTCGGATTGCCGTCCATGTCCTCGCACTCGAAATCCGGGATTCTCCGGCCGGCCGCCAGATGCTCGTTGATCCGGCGGCCAAAACTCGAATACCAGAAATCGAACAGGAAAAAACCGGCTACGCTGGCCAGCGCCAGGGCCATGCCCACGAGAGACGGGGCCCCCTCGGTCAGGTAGCCCCACAGGGCGATGCCCCCGCCGGCCGCGGTTGCTGCCGCGAGCAGGGGCAGCGAATGGCTGGTTCGGGCCATGGATCGGGACGTTATGGCCCGCACGAACAGCGCGACAAAGGGCACGGACGCCAGCAATGCGCCAAGCCAGACCCGGCTCCAGTGGCCGGTAGCCAGCATGGCGGTGGCCACGACGGTCGTACCCGCCGCGACCAGCGGATAGATACCGATAAAAACCGGCTTCCATTTCTGCAGTGGCTTCACGGCCCCGCCCGTTCCTTCCTGCCGGGGGCAGACAAGGCTCCATTCTAAACATCCCCGGATCTGCGGCGTACGTCGAGGTGGCGCCGGTGTCTGGCCGTGGTCTAACCTCTGCGGCAGGAAAAACCGGAGACCTCGATGAATTCACCAACAATCGCTCGGTTCATTGCCCTCCTGGCGCTGATGGTGCTGGCGGCCGGCTGCGCTGCTCCCAAGCCGGACCTGCGCAGTGACTATGACCGGAACGTGGATTTCAGCCAGTACAAGACCTTCGGGTTTTTCGATCCGGCCCAGCGATCGAACAAGGGCCCTGGCTACGACACGCTGATCGACCAGCGGCTGGAAGAGGCCATCACCCGGGAAATGGAGGCCCGGGGTTACACGCGTTCCGATTCTCCGGACCTCAAGATCAACTACTCGGTCGTGACACAGGAGGTCCAGGAGGTGCGGTCCGCGCCGTCCGCGCGGCCGGTGTACCCCTATTACGGCTACCGGGGACGCTACTACGATCCCTGGCCGTCCTACGGCTATGACACCTGGGTTGTTGACTACGAGAAGGGCTCGCTGCTGATCGACCTGGTGGATGCGGAGAGCAATCAGCTCGTCTGGGAAGGCGCCGGCGAGGGCCGTGTATCGGATGATGCGAGGAAGGACATCGATGCGGCCATCACGCGGGCCGTCGGGATGGTCATGAACATGTATCCCTTCAGGGCAGGATCCGGCACTCCGGTCCCCAGCGGTTCCTGAGTTTCGGGTTCGGCGGGGGCCGCCGAGCCGAATTTCGAAGACCGGCCCCCGTCCTGAATTCGAGCTTCTTCGGACGCCCCGGACGGCGCCTCAGCGTGCCTCGCGCCGGGGTACCGCGCAGCCGGCACCCTCCGAACTGGAGTCCACGATCACCTCGTTTTCGGTGACGAGCATCATCGTGCATTCGCGCTCGTCCACATTGCCACGGATCGGCCGGTCTTCCTGAAGGATGATATTGGGGTTCAGGAGTTCCTCGTCGGTAGTGTCGATAACCGAGTAGCTCTCGTAAACGAGGGTCGGCCGGCCTTCCTTGTCCGTTATCGTTCGTACCGGCGGCCCCCAGGCATCCATGACTTCCTCTACGGTCGCGCCTTCCCAGCTCTTGAGCTCCCTGTCCCACCAGGGCCGTGGCGCAAGGCACGCGGAAATCGAGAGCAGGAGCGCGGCGGCAACCGGCAGACCCAGGACAGACTTGGATGACACTTCAGCGATCTCCACGGCGGGCGAGAAACAATGCGCCATGATATCAGGCCCGGCCTGACGCAAAGGACTCGCCCGGTATCCCGGGCCGCGCTGTCACGTGCCCGCCTGCGACCGCAGCCGGCCCCACCGATACAATGTCCTTATCGAGGCAATGTTCCCTGGACGCCCGTGAACGAGTCCAGGGGAGTGTTTACAGGAGCGTGAGACATGATTAAGCGGCTTGTCGATCTCACCTACCGCCAGGCGCGGCGGGTGGTCATCGGCCTGCTGGGCGGCACGGTCGTGCTGCTCGGTGTGGCGCTCATCGTGCTGCCCGGTCCGGCGTTCATCGTTATCCCGGCGGGACTGGCGATCCTCAGCATCGAGTTCGCATGGGCAAGGCGCTTTCTGCACAAGGTCCGCGAAGGGATCAGCCGGGGTACGCGCAGCCGGCGCATGTCCCGCTACGAGTGAGTAGCCCCGGCCGGAAGCGTTCGGATCCCTTCGTCCCCAGACGGGGTCAGCCGGCTTCGACCTCCGCAAGCCAGGCGTCGTCCGACGCCTCGGTGATCTCTTCGAAGAGGAAGGTGCTCAGGTAGCGCTCGCCGGTATCGGGCAGCATTGCGCACAACACGCTGCCTTCGGGTGCTTGGGCAGCTACTTTCAGCGCCGCGGCCAGGGTGCCTCCTCCGGAGACGCCGGTCAGGATGCCTTCGCTGCGGGCGAGTTCCAGCGCGGTGTCCCGGGATTCCTCGTCGGTGACCGGCACCAGGTCGTCATACACGTCCCGGTTCATGACCGAGGGAATGAAATCCGGTGTCCAGCCCTGGATCTTGTGGGGCTGCCATTCCTTACCCGCAAGCAGTGCTGCGCCTGCCGGTTCGGTGGCCACGATGCGCGTGTTCGGACGGGCCGCCTTGATGACCTCGCCGGCGCCGGTAATCGTGCCGCCGGTCCCGTAGCCGCTCACCCAGTAGTCCAGCCGCTGGCCCGCAAAGTCCCTGAGAATCTCCGGGCCCGTCGTGCTGCGGTGATAGGCCGGGTTCGCGGGATTGTCGAACTGCCGGGAGAGAAACCAGCCGTGTTTCTCCGCCAGCTCGTTGGCCTTCTTCACCATGCCGGTGGCCCGTTCGGCCGCGGGAGTCAGAATAACCTTCGCGCCCAGGGCCTTCATGAGCCGGCGCCGCTCGATGGAAAAGGACTCGGCCATAATCGCGACGAAGGGATAGCCGCGGGCGGCGCAGACCATGGCCAGGGCAATGCCGGTATTGCCCGAGGTGGCTTCAATGACCGTCTGGCCGGGTTTCAGATCGCCGGACTTCTCAGCGTCGGCAATGATCGCCCAGGCGAGACGGTCTTTCACGGATGCCATCGGGTTGAACGACTCGACCTTCACATAGACCGTCGTTCCCGCCGGGGCCATCCGGTTCAGGCGAACAATGGGCGTAGAGCCGATCGTCTCGATTATGCTGTCGTAGAGCATGGTCATTCCTCCTCGTGGAACCGACGAGTGTAGTCGGTCTGCCGGGGCCCGGTGCTAGACTTCACGAATTCGGACTACGGACAGCAAGGATGGCCGACGCCGCAGCGATCGCCGAGGGGACCCATCCCCTGACCATCAGAGTCTCGGGGGACTGGGGACTCGGCAACCCGGTTCCCCCCATCGACGAATTGCTCGCTGCCCTGGAGGCGCTTCCCGCCGGCGCCGGGCTTGAGCTGGCCGACGGTGGCCTGGGATCCTGGGACACCGTGTTGATCGCCTATCTCTCCAGGCTGGTCGAGGCGGGCCGGGCGGGGTCGCTGAATGTCTCCTACGCGCAGCTTCCCACCGGGGTTCGCGGTCTGTTGGACCTGGCCTTCGCGGTGGGTGAGCGTGAAGGGGCCCGCCGCAAGACTGACGAAAAGTCCTTTCTAACGAGAGTCGGTGACCGGGCCCTCGAGGCGATCGACGGGACGATTGCGGGCGTGGCGTTCCTCGGTGAGGCCATCAAGAGCGTGGGCCGCCTGTTGTCGGGCCGGGCCCGCTGGGAGCCGGCGGACTTCTGGAGCGCCGTACAGGAATCCGGTCCCAGGGCCCTGGGGATCGTCGGCTTGATCAGCTTCCTGGTCGGGGCGATTCTCGCCTTCGTCGGCGCAGTGCAGCTCGAGCAATTCGGCGCGGGCATTTTTGTGGCCAACCTCGTCGGCCTGGCGATGACCCGGGAGATGGCCGCGATGATGACCGCGGTCATCATGGCCGGGCGCACGGCGGCAGCTTACGCTGCCGAGCTTGGGACGATGCGGGTCAACGAAGAGATCGATGCGCTCTCCACCATGGGTATCGAGCCCATGGACTACCTGGTCCTGCCCCGGCTCCTGGCGCTGGTTTTCATGATGCCGCTGCTGACCCTGTATGCCGATCTGCTGGGCATTCTCGGCGGAATGCTCGTCGGTGTGTCCATGATGGATCTCGGCGTACTGGCGTACTACCAGCAAACCATCCAGTCCATCGGCGTGGATGACTTCCTCATCGGCATCGGCAAGTCGGTCGTGTTCGGCATCCTGGTGTCCCTGATCGGATGCATGCGGGGTATCCAGGCGGGCAACAGCGCCAGGGCCGTTGGCGACGCCGCCACCAAGGCGGTCGTGACGTGTATCGTGGCCATCGTGGTTTCGGACGCTACCATTACGGTAGTCCTGACGGTGTTGGGCATATGAGCGTTGCAGATGCGCATATCGGAGTGAACGGCCTGACCATGGCGTATGGTGACTTTGTGATTCAGCACGATCTGAATTTCACGGTTGGCGAGGCCGAGGTTTTCATCATCATGGGTGGCAGCGGCTGCGGGAAGAGCACCCTTCTAAAAGTCATGATCGGCCTCAAGGCGCCGGCCAAGGGCGACATCACCTACCGCGGGCAGCCGTTCTGGGGGTCCCCGGAAGAAGAGCGGGAGGCCACCATGCGTCGTTTCGGCGTGCTGTTTCAGTCGGGTGCCCTGTTCAGCGGTCTGACCCTTGCCGAGAACATCGGTCTGCAGCTATCCATGTTTACCGACCTCTCGCCGAACGATATTGCCGAGCAGGCGTCGCTGAAACTTGCGCTTGTGGGCCTCAAGGGTTTCGAGGATTTTTACCCGGCGGAGATCTCCGGTGGTATGCGCAAGCGTGCAGGCCTGGCCCGGGCCATGGCCCTGGATCCCGAAATCCTGTTCTTCGATGAGCCGTCGGCAGGCCTGGATCCGGTCAGCGCCCGCCTGCTCGACGACCTGATCCTTGCCCTCAGGGACAGTCTCGGCACGACGATTGTCGTCGTGACCCACGAGCTCGCCAGCATTTTTACGATCGCCGACAACTCGGTTTTTCTCGACCCGACCACGAAGACCCAGCTCGCTACCGGCGATCCGAAGAAGCTGAAGGACGAATCACCCAATGCCTACGTGCGCGACTTCCTCAACCGGCGTGCGCCGATGCCCGGGTCCAACACGGAGCAGCCCGCATGAGCCGCAAGGCCAATCCCGCCACCATCGGTGCCTTCGTCATCGCGGCCCTCGCGCTTCTTGTCGCGGGCCTGCTGCTGTTCACCTCCGGCAGCCTGTTCAGCGATTCCAGTCGTCATGCCGTGTTTTTCGAGGGGTCGGTGCGCGGGCTGACCGTGGGTTCGCCGGTGCTGTTCAAGGGCGTGCGTGTCGGACAGGTCACGGAGATCACGCTAGAGGTCAACGGCACGAGCCTGGATATCGACGCACCGGCCATCATCGAAATTGAGGATGACCAGTTCAAAACCGTGGGGGAGATTGACGACAGGTGGGAGCGGGGCGGCGAGGAGGCTGTGATCAACGCCTTGATCGAGCGTGGGCTGAGAGCCCAGCTGCAGACCCAGAGCTTCGTTACCGGGCAGCTTGCGGTTCAGCTGGACTTTCTTTCGGACCCCAGCTCCAAGCCGGTCTACAGGATGCCGGAGGACAGCAGCTACGCCAGCATGCACGAAATACCAGCAGTGGCATCGGACATGGAGGAGGTGGCCCGTCGAGCCCAGCAGTTTATCCTCGAACTGCAGAACGTGCCGGTCGCCGAGATCGCCAAACAGGTCCAGGACACGCTCGCCTCGATCGAGGGGCTGGCGGCTTCCGCCGAATTGACCGGCGCCATCGCAGCGGCCCGGTCGCTCATGGAGTCGCCGGCGATACCGGCAGCGTTCGCAAATGTCAGTCGCGCGGCGGACCAGGCGGATTCCGCCATGCAGGCCCTGTCGGAGCTGGCCGGGAGGACCGATGCTTCTCTGCCCCCGGTTCTGGAGGAAGCCAATGCCGCGCTCGCTGGCCTGCGCCAGGTTCTTCTGGAGGCTGAGGGAACCCTGTCGGCGGCGCGTGCAACCCTCGAAAGGGACTCCGACGTCCGGGTCAGGGTCAATCTGTTGATGGACGAGCTGACCAGGACATCCCGCTCTCTACGGGCTCTGACCGAAATGATTCAGCGGCAGCCGGAATCCCTCCTCAGGGGAAGACGGGAGGAACCATGAACGCCAAGCTTGCCTGGGGGACCCTGGTCCTCATCGTCGCTCAGGGCTGCGGTATGACCCCCCCGACGCGGCTTTACGTCCTGGAGAAAACGCCGGTGGCCGAGGTCGTCAGCCTTCCGTCGGACATGCGAATCGCGCTCGGCCCGATCATGCTGCCAGACTACCTGGAGCGGCAACAGATCGTCATACGCGATGGAGGACAGCTGCGTCTGTCCGGTTACGATCGCTGGGGCGAGCCACTGCAGAGGGGTGTCAGCTTGACCCTGACCGAGCAACTCAGTGCGGCTACCGGCAGCGAAATCCTTCCGTTCATGTGGCCGGGCGGTTCCGGGGACGCGTGGCGTATTCCGCTGGAAATCATTCGGTTCGAGGCGCAGACGCCCGGCCGGGTGTTGCTCGAAGCACGCTGGACGCTCATGTCCCCCGAAGGCGCTGAAACCGGACGCCGGCATCGCGCCAGCTACGAGTCGCCGGTGGACATTGATGACTACGAGGAGATTGTCCGGATTTCCGGCGAGCTGCTTGCGCGGCTGGCCATGGACATTGCCAGCGGGCTGGAGGAGTCCCTGCCAGCGCAGTGATCGTCCACGGCGGACCCCCGGACCATCAAGTCCGGAGCCGCCTGGCCCAGATGCCGGTACCCGGTTGGCTTACTTGCCTACAGCGACCTTTGTGCCGGTCGCCGGCGCGACAGACGCCGTCTCTTCCTCCACCTCGTCCCAGATCTGCTCCCAGTTCTCGGGCAGCTTGTGAGCGATGCCCTGGTGGCAGTCGATACAGCTCTGGCCGGTATCCAGCGCCCGCTCGTGACGCCGCTGCGCAAGCCTCGGCTGATCGGCGATGGTCATGTGATCGAACTGGTGGCAGTGCAGGCAATACTCGGAATCGTTCTCCCGGTACTCCGTCCACACTTTCTTGGCCCATTCGGCCCGATGCGCCTCGTATTTCTCATCCGTATTCGCGACGCCGCGGATCTCGGCGATGATGTCCAGCGACACCACCATCTTCATCATCACGTAGTGCAGCCACTTCTCTTCGGGGTCGGGCAGATGGCAGTCGGCGCACTCCGCGCGCACGCCGGTGTTGTTGTACGAGTGGCTGGACGCTTCGAACTCGGCAACGGAGATGCCCTGGTGGGTATGGCAGGCCAGGCAGAACTCGCTGGTGCTCGTGGCATGCAGGACCTTGTTCATCGCGAGCAGCCCGACTGCGCCAACACCCAGCATCAGAAAACCTCCGAGGGGAATTCCCAGCAGCCATTTGGATTTCGGCCATTTCCAAAGCCCGCGTTTCTCAGACGGATCGCTCATCCCTCGTCCCCTTGGTCTCGAATCGGAAAGTCTTCACGGAGTATTGGGCGACTGCGCCTCAGAATCAATCGCGGGAACTACGCAGGGCGAATGTCGTCGGCGCCGTACAGGCGGAGAAACTGGTCTGCCCGGGTTTCTACGTGAGTCTTGCGGAATGCGGGGGAAACGTCCGGGCACAGGTTCATCAGGCGGCGCATGTGGAATTCGCCGCGCAGGAGATTGAGATAGGTGACCGCGGCGTCCTGCGGTGAGTCCAGGGCAAGTTCGCCGGCCCTCGCGTATCCCTGCAGACAGGCTGCAAGGGCCTCGGTGGTCCGCTGCGGACCGGCGGCGTGAAACAGCCGGGCGATCTCCGGGTGACTGACGCTTTCGCCGATGACGACCCGGAACATCGCCGACACCTCGTCGTCAAACAGAAGCTCTACAAAACGCTCTCCGATGGTAATGAGCGCGTCGCGCACGCCCTGCGCCCCGGACAGATCCTCTGCAGATAGCCGGTAGGCAGCCACCTTGCCTTCGATAACTGCCGCGAAGAGGTCTTCCTTGCTGCCGAAGTGAGAGTAAACCGTCTGCTTGGAGACCCCGGCTGCCTGGGCCACGGCATCCATCGATGTGCCCTTGAGCCCGTGGGCCAGGAACAGGTCGCTGGCGGCCCGGCGAATCTCTTTGCCTTTCTCGGCGCTCTTCGGACGACCTGCTCGATGTGTGGTGCTGTCGGGGGTCACGCTGGACATTCATCCAAAGGCTGAACTAATATCAAACTGTACGGTCTAGTTTGAAATTTTTCAACCCGCCAGGAATCTGCCCATGTCGAGGACATCGAGCTCGCTGTCCGTCGTTTTTTCCGGCGTGTTGTCGCTGTCGGCGCTTGCCGTGGCGCCGGTTGCCAGCGAAGAGCCATCCGCGGCCGTTCCCCTGACTGTTGCCGTTTTGCGCGCCGAGGAAATTACCGGCTACGCGGTCGAACGGGAGTTCGTCGGCCAGGTGGAAGCGGCCCGCCGCAGCCAGGTTGGATTCGAACTGCCGGGCCGGCTCGCGGACGTTGGCGTGGAGGAGGGCGATGCCGTGACCGCGGGCACGGTGATTGCCCGGCTGGACGTTGATCGCCTCGATGCCCGCCGCGCCGAGCTTAGGGCCGCGCAGGCTCAGACCCAGGCCGATCTGTCGCTGGCAAGGGCCACCTTGAGGCGCGTGGAGGAGGCCGTCGATTTCAACGGCGTCTCTCTCCAGGAAGTGGATCAGGCCCGCGAGCAGGAGCGCGCCCTTGCGGCGACAGTCCGCCTGGCCCAGGCGCGTGTGGCGACGGTAGAGGTGGACATCGAGAAATCCTCCATCCGGGCCCCCTATGACGCCGTAGTCGTGCGCCGCCTCGCCGACGAAGGCCAGGTCCTGTCCGCCGGCCAGCCGGTACTCGAGCTCCTGGAAACATCGGCGCCTGAGGCCCGGGTGGGCGTGGCCGGAGACGCGGCGGGCGCTGTCGCGGCCGGCCAGACGGTGACGGTCCACGCCGGCGGCCGGCGCCTGGATGCGCGGGTCCGCACGGTTTTGCCTCTGCGGGATCCGGCGTCACGCACGGTGGATGTCATCCTCGAGCTTCCGCCGGAGTCCGGGTTGCTCCCGGGAGACTTGATCCGGATTCGTTTGAGCCGCCGGCAGGAAGCTGCCGGATTCTGGATTCCCGTTGGGGCCCTGACCGAGGGCGCCCGGGGCCTTTGGACGCTCTACGTGGCAGCAGCGGACGCCGCGTCGGACGCCCCGGCTACGCACCGCCTCGACCGGCGCGTGGTCCAGGTGCTGCACACCGACGATGACCGGGCTTTCGTCAGCGGCACGCTCTCCGAGGGCGAGTGGGTCGTCACCGACGGACTGCAGCGGGTTGTTCCGGGCCAGCAGGTCACCATCCAGGCCGTTCCGCCGCGGACCGCGCAATGAAACGACCGGAGGGCCTGGCGACCCTTTTCTATCGGAACGGTCATCTGCTGGTGATGACGGTGATCATCCTGATCGCGGCGGGCGCGTCTGCGCTGGTCAACCTCCCGCGCATCGAGGATCCCCGTATCGCGCTTCGCAATCCCTCGATCCTCACATTCCTGCCCGGCGCTTCCGCGGAGCGTGTCGAGGCGCTGGTTACCGAGAAGCTCGAGAATCGCCTTGAGGAACTGTCGGAGATCAAGGAGATCCGCTCGACCTCCCGGTCGGGCATCTCTTTCATCATCCTGGAACTCCAGGACTGGGTGGACGACACGACCAACGAACAGATCTTCTCGGAGATCAGGGACAAACTGAACGACGCGGCGCTGGATCTCCCCGCAGGCGCGAGCCAGCCCAACTTCGACGACAAGCGCGGTGCCGTCGCCTACTCGCTTCTTGTCGGCGTCACCTGGGACCGCGATGATGCGCCGGCCCTGGGGCTGATGAATCGGCTCTCGGAGGAGTTGGCGGACCGCCTGCGCGGTATTCCGGGAACCGAATACGTGCGCCTGTTCGGCGAGCCCGAAGAAGAGATCACGGTGACCGTGGACTCCGGCGAGGTCGCCGCCCTGGGCCTTACGGCCTCCGCCCTGTCCACGGTGACCGCACAGGCCGACTCCAAGCAGCCTGCCGGTGTGCTGAGAACCGGTCAGCGCGAGCTGTTGATGGAAGTCAGCGGCGAGCTGGACTCGGTGAACCGCGTCGCATCGGTACCCGTCAGCGCCGGGCCTGACGGGCGCATCGTATTGCTGGGCGATATCGCTTCGGTTGAGCGCGGCTGGAGCGATCCCCCCCGGGAGATGGCGTTCTCGGACGGCCGCCGTTCGGTGTTCGTGGGCGCGCGGGTGGACAAGACCTTCCGGGTCGATCGCTGGGCGGCGGCGGCGCGGGCTGCGGTGGAGGACTTCGATGCCGGCCTGGATGCCGGTCTGTCCATCGAGATGGTGTTCGACCAGAGCCGCTACACGGAGAGCCGATTGTCCGAACTCGGCGGCAATCTTCTTGCGGGCTCCCTGGTCGTCGCCCTCGTCGTCTTTCTCGGCATGGGCTGGAGAGCCGCTCTGATCGTTGGCCTTGCACTCCCCCTGAGCGCAGGCGCCACCGTGTTCGGGCTGACTTTCTTTGGTCAGCAGATCCACCAGATGAGCATCTTCGGAATGATCATCGCGATTGGTCTGCTCATCGACAACGCGATCGTCGTGACCGACGAGATTCGCCAGAAACTCGAACTCGGCCTGGAGCGCACCGCTGCCGTGGAGGCCTCGGTCAACCATCTTTTCGTGCCGCTCCTGGCCTCCACCCTCACGACGATCCTGGGATTCATGCCGATTTTCCTGCTCCCGGGCAACATTGGCGATTTCATCGGCCCCATCGCGATCTCGGTCGTGCTGGCGCTGGCCTCCAGCTTCCTGATTTCCATGACCGTCATCGCGGGTATCGCCGGTCGCTACCTGCGCCGTCCGGAGCCCGGTGAACATGGCGCCTGGTGGCAGGCCGGCATCGCGAGCGAGCGGCTTGCGGCACGCTACCGCCACGCCCTGACCTGGGCCGTTGAGCATCCCGGCCTGGCGGCGGCGCTGGGCTGCGCACTGCCCGTTGCCGGTTTCCTGCTGGCCGGGACGCTGCAGAACCAGTTCTTCCCGGCGGCGGACCGGGATCATTTCGAGGTCCAGATCTGGATGCCCCAGGACGCCTCGATCGCGCGGACCGCTGAACGGGTCGCGGCGGTGGACCGGCGGATCCGCGGCCAGGACGGCGTCAGGAAGATCGACTGGGTCGTCGGCGGCAGCTTTCCGACGGTCTACTACAACTCGATCATGCGTCAGGAGGCGAACCCGTCGTACGCGCAGGGTATCGTCCTTGCCGAGGACCTGGCAGCGGCAACCGACCTGATACCCGTCCTCCAGGATGAACTGGATGCGGAGTTTACAGACGCCCAGGTCGTGGTCCGCGCCTTCGGGCAAGGCCCGCCGATCGAAGCGCCGGTGGCCTTTCGCATTCTCGGCCCCGGGCTGGAGGAACTTCGCCTGGCAGGCGACGAGCTCCGCCGAATCATGCACACCGTTCCCGGCATCCGGCACACCCAGGCCAGCGTGTCGGGCGGCGAGCCGAAACTCTGGCTGGAGGCAGACGAGTACGAGGCCCGCCAGGCCGGTCTGACCCTTGCCGACGTTGCCGGGCAGTTCCAGGGGAACCTGGAGGGACAGCTGGGCGGCAGCGTGCTGGAAGACCTGGAGGAACTGCCCGTGCGCCTGCGGTACTCGGAGAGTGACCGGGCGTCACTGTCGACGGTTGCGGCGCTGAACCTGGTGAGTCCGGCCAGCGGCCGCTGGGTGCCGGCGACTGCGCTGGGTCAGCTCGATCTTCGGCCGGAACTCTCCAGCATTACCCGTTTCAACGGTGAGCGGGTCAATACGATCCTGGGGTTCGTGGATGCCGGTCAGCTCCCCATCGAAGTCGCCGCCGAGATCGTTGCCCGTATCGAAGCCGAAGGCCTCACGCTGCCCCCCGGGTATCGCCTGGAAATCAGCGGCGACAGCGAGGAAAGCCGAGAGGCGATCGGGTTGCTGATGACCTTTCTCCCCGTCCTGCTGCTGATGATGATCGCCACGCTCGTGCTCTCGTTCCGAAGTGGTGTCCTCGCCCTACTGATCGGTGCCATTGCCGTGCTATCCATCGGCCTGGGCCTGTTGTCGCTGTGGCTGTCGGGATTCGACATCGGCTTCAATCCGATTCTGGGCATGGCGGGTCTGATTGGCGTCGCCATCAACGGCACTATCGTGGTGATCGCCGCCATTCGGGCGAGCGCGGAAGCGCGGGCCGGCGACCCCGATGCGGTGGTTGCCGAAACGCTGGGCTGCGGACGACATATCCTGTCCACCACGCTCACAACGATGGCGGGGTTCCTTCCCTTGCTGCTGTTTACCGGTGGCCAGTTCTGGCCACCGCTTGCGGTCGTACTGGCCGGCGGCGTGGGTTTCGCGATCATTCTGTCGCTGTGGTTTACCCCGGCCATGTACTGCCTGATCTCGCGCCGCGCCGGAGGCCTGCTGTGATCGGCCGGCTGACGCCGTTGTGGGTCACGATGCTGCTAGGCGGTTGCGCAGTGGGACCGGACTACGAACCGCCCGTGCCGGTCGAGCCAGAGCGCTGGGATGCCGCCGACCCGTCGGGCGTAGCCGGCGCCGATGCGCCGGACACGGACTGGTGGAAAGGTTTCGAGGACCCCGTCCTGATGTCGCTGATCGACCGGGCAGCTGCCGGAAACCTGGATCTGGCGGCAGCCCGGCTCCGCGTGCAACAGGCTCGGGCCCTGCGGGGTGTCGCTGCATCGGGACTGTTTCCCAGCGTGGACGCGAGGGCTGCCGGACAGCGCTATTCCCTGAGTGAGAATTCGGGGGCCCTGGAATCCGGCCTGGCCGGCGAGGGACTGATACCCAAGCGGGACGAACTCTACCAGGCAGGTTTTGACGTGGTCTGGGAACTCGATGTCTTCGGCGGGACACGCCGTGCCATCGAGGCGGCGGATGCCAGGATCGGCGCCACCGAGGATGAGCGTCGCGCCGTCCTCATCTCGGTGCTTGCTGAAACCGCCCGCAACTATGCCGAACTGCGCGGCGAGCAACGGCGCCTGGCGATTACCCGCAAGAATTCGTCGATCCTCCGTCAGACCCTGGAGATCGTCGAAGGGCGATTTCGGGTCGGCCTGTCTCGGGAGATCGACGTTGCCCGGGCCCGAGCCCAGGCGGAGGTCACTGACGCGCTGATTCCCCTCACCCGTGGCCGGATCCGGGCCGCCGCCTACCGCCTCTCGGTCCTTGTCGGCGAGCCGCCCGGAGCACTGGTGGAGGAATTGCTTGCCGAAGAACCCATGCCGGGACCGGCCGACCGGGTTCCTGTCGGCCTGCCGTCGGATCTGCTGCTCCGCCGTCCGGACATCCGCTTCGCCGAGCGGCAGTTCGCGGCGGCCACCGCCGACGTCGGCGTGGCGACTGCTGATCTCTTTCCGCGGTTTTTCCTGACGGGCAGCGGCGGGTTCGAGTCCTCGAGTTTCTCGGACCTGTTCGATGGTGACAGCGAAACCTGGAGCCTGGGTCCCGCGATTCGCTGGCCGGTATTCCAGGGAGGCCGCCTCCGAGCACGCCAGGATTTCGCCGAAGCGGTCGCCGAGGAAGCGGCGGTTCGCTACGAGCAGACGGTGCTCCGGGCGCTTGCGGAAACCGAGTCCGCGCTGATTCTTTATGGCGAGGAACGCCGGACCTATGAGGGCCTGCAGGAGGCTGCGGCGGCGAGCGAACGGGCCGCGGTCCTCGCCGAGCGCCTTTACGAGAAGGGCCTCGGGGACTTCCTCACGGTTCTCGATGCGCAGCGACGCCTGGTCGAGGTCCAGGACCAGGCCGTGCAGAGCGAGATCCGGGTGCTGGTGCGCCTGATCGCGCTCTACAAGGCTCTCGGCGGGGGCTGGGAGGCGTTCGAGCCGGAGACCTAAGTCGGGGTCTGCTGGGGCTCCACGGTCGCGAAGAACTGCAGCTCCCGGTAGCGGCGGCAGACTTCCTCGGCAAACAGCGGCGAGTAGTAGGATCCGGCAACAAAGGCCTCGCCACCGGCGCGGGGGTACAGGTCCGATGTGTCCAGATGCCTGGGGATCGTCTCCCGGTGCTCCGGGGACTGGGGAACGACCAGAACCTCATAGACCAGCCCCTGCTGATCGTCGTCGGCAAGATAGCCTTCGACGGCGCGGCCGACTTCCTCGAGGATCAGGTGTTCTTCGTGGGTCACCTTCTTGTCCGCGCGCACGATAAAGCGAACCAGGTCGAACACCTTCTGGACCTGCCGTCTTGGCGGATTGAGGGCAAGATAGTCCATGAAGGCTTCCCGCACCTGCTGGATATCGGACTCGCCGCGCATTTCGTTCAGGTCGCCGGGATCCAGGCCCCAGGGGCCGGCGACCGACTCGAGAATTTCTACTTCCCGTTCGTCCAGGTCCCGGTCCACGGTCGAGACCAGGCGCAGAATGCGGACAATGGCCGTAGCCTCCTTGGGCTTCGTAAAGCTATGCACGAGATTGGCCAGCTCGCCTCGCTCGGTACTCAGCGCCTGCCGGATTTTCTGCCAGAAGCTCGTCTTGTCTTCATCCTGGACCCAGAAGCCGATGCCGACGAAGAAAAACACGAAGAACACGATCAGGCTCAGCGCGAACTTTGCTGCGGCGACGTAGTCGTGGTCGACGATGATGAACTTCATCAGGAAGGGAAGCGTTGTCAGGAGACTGAGCAGCGCTGCGGCGACGGAAATACTCTCGGCCACGTCACGAATGTGTTTGCGGGCCCAGAGCTTATTGACCTTCAGATAGGCAATGACGGCCGAGACGATGACGCCGATCATCGCGGCGCTCGTGATCCATCGATCAAGACTGCTCATCTAATGCCGTCCCCCCAACCGCGCTGGCGCCGCGGCACTCTCTTGCTGCGTGCCGCCCGCTGGCGGGAGCCGGCACAAGCCTGCGATGTTAAGCTCACCGGGCCCAAAAATCAGCCGCGACCGCCCGATCAGGCTCCGTCGGGGCTCACTCGAGAGTCGACTCACGTGTCGGCAGCGTTTGCCGCGGCGTCCCGGTGCCTGTGCCGCATCGCGCCCGGGGCGCAGCCGAACCAGCGCCGGCACGCGTGGGAAAAGTTCGCCGCATCGCTGAAGCCGACCCGCTGGGCGATTTCCGCGAGGCTCAGGCCGGTGTCCTTGAGATAGGTTTCGGCAAGCTCCCGGCGAACCTCGTCGCGGAGACCGCGGAAGCTCAGGCCCTCCTGGCCCAGGCGCCTGCGAAAGGTGCGTTCGGAAATGTGCAGATCCGCCGCCATGTCCGCCTGGCTGGGAAACATGCCCCGGGCCCGCAGCAGCCGGCCCCGGACCTGCTCGGCCAGCGGGCCCGCATCATGCATCCGCTCCAGCAACGCAGCGCAATGACGTTCGGCGGCCGCGGCAGTGACCGGGTTGGCCTGCGGCAGGGGCCGGGCCAGCAGATCCGGGTCAAGGGTGATTCGGCCGCGGCGGGTGCCGAAAACCACCGGCCCGTCGAACACCGGCCGATAGGCTTCGCGCCATTCCGGCGCCGGATAAGGGAACTCCAGGGAGTCCAGGCTGGGCCGCGCGCCCAGGAGGTCCCCGACCAGGGTGACTGCTGCCGCGATGTCGCGTTCCATGAAAAAGACTTCCAGTCCGCCGAGATCCGCGCGTGCGCGAAACTCCAGAAACGCCCGTTCGCCGTCGGCGCGAAAGGTCCAGCGCAAATAGGTGTGCACCAGGTCCATGTGCTGCAGGCCGACACGGATCGCGCTCAGGAGATTCGGGCTGCTGACCATGGCAAGGCCCCATGCGCCAAAGAGCGCGAAGTGGTGGCGCAAGCCTGCCCTGAGCCCGAGGTCCGGCCACGGGCTGCGCGCGAGGGCTGCGTGCACGAACGCGAGTTCCCGTTCGAGGCTGATCGCCGTGCCCTGGGCGTGCAGGATGCCCGGGTCCAGCCCGGCATCCGCAAGCAGGGGCTGGGGATCGATGCCGCCTTCCAAGAGCAGTCCCGCGAGAACCACTACGCCGGTGGCCGGGTGGGTCGCTTCGCTGAATGTTCCTGCCTTCATGGTTGGCCGAAAATAACAAATACCTTAGCCGGGGGGAACAACGACACACGGGGCTGCCCCGTTTATCTTGTGGTAACTCACTACACGACCGGGTCACGCTCATGTCGACAAGCGCCGCTCTTCCCTGGAAGGATCGCAAACGCTACCTCTGGATCATCTCAGCGGTCCTGCCCGCCCTGCCGTTGCTGAGCCTCGCGCTCTGGTCGGCGACGCGAAACGACCTCAGCCTCTGGCTGACCCTCGTTGTCGTCTACGGGCTAATCCCCGTGCTCGATCTGGTGCTCGGAGAAGACCGCAGCAATCCGCCGGAGGACGCCGTGCCCGCTCTGGAGGCCGATGGCTGGTACCGTTGGCTGGTCTATGCGGCCGTACCGTTGGTCTACCTGACCGTAATCGTCGGGACGGTTTTTGCCGTGACCGCAGATCTCAGCGTGCTCGGCTATCTCGGTCTTGCTCTCTCGGTGGGCTGGATCGGTGGCGCGGGCATCAATATCGGCCACGAGCTCGGCCACAAGAAGGGTCTGCTTGATCGCACGCTGGCGAGACTCTCCCTGGCGGCGAGCGGTTACGGCCACTTCCAGATCGAACACGTTCGGGGCCATCACCGCGACGTCGCGACTCCCGAGGACAGCGCTTCTTCCCGTTTGGGTGAAAGCTACTATCGGTTCATCACCCGGGAGATTCCCGGCGGCTTCTCGAGGGCGTGGCGCCTGGAGCGGGAACGTCTGGCGCGGCAGGGCAAGGGGCCTTGGACGTCGGCCAACGAAATTCTGCAGCCGGCCCTGGTGACGGCTCTGCTGTACGGCGGTCTCACGCTCTGGCTTGGCTGGCAGGCCCTGCCGTTTCTGCTGGTGCAGGCTGCGTTCGCGTATACGCTGCTGTCGGCAGCCAACTACGTGGAGCACTACGGCTTGCTGCGGGACAGGACCGGCGAAGGACGCTATGAGCGCCCGCAGCCGCGCCACTCCTGGAACAGCAACCACATCGTCTCGAATCTGGTGCTGTATCAGTTGGAGCGGCATTCCGACCATCATGCCCATCCCACTCGCAGCTACCAGGCGCTGCGTCACTTCGAAGACGCGCCGCAGCTGCCCACTGGCTATTTCGGGATGTTCCTTGTCGCGCTGTTTCCGCCGCTGTGGCGGCGTGTCATGGATCCCCGTGTGCTGGCCCATGCGGACGGAGACCTGTCCCGGGTCAACGTCGATCCCGCGTCCCGGCATCGCTACCAGCACCGTCCCCGGGCCGTCGCTGCGTGACGTCCTGGCGCTGCCCGGAGTGCGCCTACCGCTACGACGAGGAAGCGGGCGATTCTCACGAGGGTTTTGCGCCGGGCACGAAAATCGGTGAATTGCCCCTGGACTGGGCCTGCCCGGACTGTGGAATCATTTCGGCCGGCGAGTTCGTTCCCGAGCGCAACGGAGCAGCCGGGGACTCCGGGTCGGATCCCCGCTAGGAGGACACTCAGCCCGAGGCCAGCCGGTCGGCCCAGCGGGTCGTCTCCGGCAGGCGGAAACCGGTCACGCAGTCCATCACGCGGCGCAGCGCGGTCCGCAGGGTAACCCGGTGTCCGGGCGAGACGTAGAGGGGCCGTGTTCCCGTCCGGGTCCTCAGAACACCGCCGATCATCTCGCGCCCGTCCATTAGCGGACTCCAGTCCCCCTTGCGCGGGCCCGGTTCCTGGTGCTCGCCGATCAGCCGGGTCTTCGCCACGCCGATGGTCGGAATGTCGGTCAGGACGCCGAGGTGGCAGGCGAGGCCGAAGCGACGGGGATGGGCGATACCCTGACCGTCGCAAAGAATAAGGTCGGGCGGCGTTTCCAGCGACTCCAGCGCATCGAGCAGCACGGGGACTTCCCTGAACGACAGCAGACCGGGTACATAGGGGAAAGCCACCGGGCGCCGGCATAGCTTGCTCTCGACAAGGTCCAGGCTGTCGGCGGCCAGCACCGCGACCGCTCCGCGCGCAATCTGGCGGCTGTTCTCGAAACCGACGTCGCAGCCCGCGACACGGCGCACGGGACCCCGCCGGTCCTTGAGGATCACCCGGTCCCGCAGCTTGTCCTGGAGAGCGCGCGCCTCGGCCGGCGACAGGTTCCACGCATGCGCGACGCGAGCTCCCATGTCTGTCCCTCTGCTGTCCGTCGGGTGTCCAATTTCCAAACGTAGTTCATCCAGGCCGGCGCGAAATAGGTAGAACTCCCGATGGATCCAACCCCGCATATCCCAATGTCTCTTATTACCCGGGAACGGGGGGAGTTCTTCGTTTCCGGGGAAACCCACAACGGAGGTAACCCCATGTCCACCGTACGTGAATTGACTCCGACAATCGGAAAATCGAAGAATGCCGGACGGCCGATACGCCCGACGGGACGGGGCATGGAAGAACTGTTCGAGCACGTTCTCGGACGACCCTTCCTTGACCCTGTCGGCCTCAGGCGGCCGTTCTTTGCCGAACTCGAGGCACCGGAACTCCGCCTGCCCCGGGTGGATATGATCGACTATGACGAACACCTGCTGGTGCGGGCCGAATTGCCCGGCATCAAGAAAGCCGATATCGAGATCAGCGTTGCGGATGACAGCCTGACGATAAGCGTCGTCCGTGACGTCAAGGAAGAAAAGAAGGACGAGCGGTTCTATCGGTATGAACTGGCCCACGGCGCATTCGAGCGCACTCTGGACCTGCCCAAGATCGTTGACCCGGCCAAGGCCAAGGCCGAACTCAAGGACGGTATTCTCGAGATCGTTCTGCCAAAAGCGACTAAGGAAAGCCGCCGGCTGCTGAAAGTCAGCTAAGCCACCAGGCCATGGCATGGAGCCCCTGGGACCGGGGCGGGGGAACCCGCCCCGGTTTGCTGGCGTGTCCCTGGCTATGCCCGCCGGTGCAGTTCAGGCCGGTTTCAGCCTGCTGGCCCCGAAGCCCGCTCCGGCGGGAGCTGCACGCAGACCCGGGCGCCGCCGAGCGGTGAAACTCCCGCCTCGATGCTGCCGCCCAGGTCCGCGGCAATATCCCGGACGACCGCCAGTCCGATGCCCTGTCCGCCCGGACGCAGGTCCCGGCGGGTGCCACGGTCCAACAGCGCATCCGGATTCGGCGGCAGCCCGGGTCCGTCATCTTCCACGACCACGGACAGGCCGTTGTGGCGCCGCGCGGAAACCCGGACCTGGCCCGCTGCCCACTTCCAGGCGTTGTCCATGAGGTTACCCAGCACTTCGGCCAGGTCTCCCCGATCGCCCCTGAACGCAAGGCCGGGCTCGATGCTGAGCTCGCAGCTGATCGATTTGTCACCATGCACCTTAACCAGGGCCGCCGCAGTTGCCTCCGCGAGTTCGGTAACGTCCACCGTCTCGCTGGCCAGTCCGTGGTGTCCGCTCGCGGTAGCGCGGGCGAGCTGGTAGGCGACGATGTCGTCGATGCGGTCCACCGGGCCGGCAAGTTCCGGGGGTGGCTCGCCCTTCGCGGAAAGGGTGCTTCGAAGCACAGCCAGCGGCGTCTTGAGGCTGTGGGCCAGGTTGTCGAGGGTCTCGCGATAGCGGGTCGTGCGTGATCGTTCCTGGACAACCAGGTCGTTGATCCGGCCGGTGAGCGCCCTGAGTTCCGACGGGAAATCGTCGCTGAGCCGCTCACGTTGTCCGTCTTCCATAGCAGCGATTTCATCGACAGCCCTTCCCAGCGGCTTCAGCAGGTAGGACAACAGCCAGAGCTGGACGGCCACCAGGGCGATACCAAGGATCACAAACCAGGTGCCGATCTCCCGGCGGAAACGGCCGAGCTCAGCGGCGTATGCCGCAAGACTTTCAGCAACCTCGACCGTGTAGGTCGGCAAAGCGCCGGACTCCAGCTCCCACTCGATGCCGAATCGAAGTCGGGCCAGCCCGGACTCGTTCCCCGGGAGCCGGTCGTACCGGCGCTCGCCGGGCTTGACCGGCAGGCTGTCATCCGGAGCCCAGCCGGCGACCGACGGGGATGCCCATACCGTCTGCCCTGCGCCGTCGAGGATGCGCGCATAGAGTCCCGATCCCGGTCGATAGAAACGCTCCTCGGGCAGATCGCCGCGCATGGAGATAGTGCTGTCTGGCTGAACCTCCGCTGCCGCGAGCAGGCCGAGCACCCGTGACATCAGAAGATCGCGGGTGGCCCGGTCGGTGCTCTGCCGGAACGCGTGATCGAGCGCTGCGCCGGCCAGCCCCAGAAACACCACCAGCAGGAGTGAGCTGGCCACCAGAAGGCGGCGGGCCAGGGTCCCGGGCACGTCAGTCCGGCTGGCCTGCGCGGGGCAGGGTCCAGCGATAGCCGCGGCCGCGAAGCGTTTCGACAGGTCCCAGCGTCCCCTCTGGGTCGAGCTTCTTGCGCAGGCGCCCGACGAAGACCTCGATGACGTTGGAATCCCGGTCGAAATCCTGTTCGTAGATGTGCTCGGTGAGTTCTGCCTTGGAAACCACGTCGCCCGCCTTCATGAGCAGGCATTCGATTACGCGAAACTCAAAGCTCGTCAGATCCACTTTGCGATTCTCCACGCGAACTTCCTGGCTCCGCGTATCCAGCGCAACCGGGCCGCTGACGAGTACCGGATGCGACCAGCCGGCGGCCCTGCGCAGGAGAGCCTGGACTCGGGCCAGCAGTTCTTCCATGTGGAAGGGCTTGACGAGGTAGTCGTCCGCGCCGGCCCCGAGGCCGTCCACCTTGTCTTCCCAGCGGCCCCGCGCCGTCAGGACGAGAATGGGAAAGGCGACGCCGTCTTCCCGGAGATTCCTGATTACGTCCATGCCTGGAATGCCCGGCAGGCCGAGGTCGACGATGGCCAGGTCCTGGGGGTACTCGCGGGCAAACCACAGCCCCTCTTCTCCGTCGCCGGCTTCGTCCACCACGTACCCGGCGTCGCGCAGCCGGGTGGCGACAGATGCCCGCAGGGGCGTCTCGTCTTCGATGATGAGCAAGCGCATGGTTTACCTGATCTTGCCGTTTCGGGCGCTGACCCGGACGGTGCGCACCCGGCCTTCCGCGGTGAGGAACTTGATGCGGTGTTCGGCGCGTTCGCCCTGTCCCTTGGTCTCTGCCTTCAGGACGGTAATGTCGCCGTACTGGCGCCGGACTTTTCGAATCGCCTCGTCGAGGCTGACCGAGCCATTGTTGGCCGCCAGCACGATCCGTTCACCGGCGTCAGGCGGTGCGGCCCCGGCCGGGGCCGCACCGCAGAACAATCCGGATAAAACGATCACGCCGATGATGAATAAGCGCTGCATTGCTCCGATTGTCTTCGAGCCCCGGCGGGGGCGCAATGCGGCACGTCTCACTCAGGCCTGTTCGAGGGGGGTCAGTTCCACCTCGATCGCGATATGCGCACCGGGGTGGGACACGGTGGTGGTCGCAAATTCCCGCCCCATGTACTGGTAGGTGACGTGGTAGCCGTCGAGCTCCCGCTCGGTCCGCCATTCATCACGCACCTCGCAGCGCTGCACCGTGCGGTAGCGGGCCCGCCGCGGTTCCTGGTACGTGTGGGCATCCTCGTAGCGGGCCCGGGCGGAATCGTGACCGACCGCGGCGCCGATCAGCGTACCCAGCACCGTCATCGCGTCGCGCCCGTCGCCGCTGCCGAACTGGCGCCCGATGACACCGCCGATCACGCCACCGGCCACGGTCCGGCCTGCCGTCCCCTTGCGTCGCCGGGGCTCTGGCTCGTAGCGCACGCGCTCGATTTCCTCGTAGCATTCTTCGCGGGGAACGCTGACGGTCACCGTCCGGTAGAGGGGCGTAACCTCCAGCACTTCGGCGAACTGGGTATACCGCTCGCTGCCCTGGCTTTCCGCGAACGCCGTAGCCGTCAAGCCTGCGCTCATCAGCAGCGCAACCGCCGCGGTCGTAGCCGGGGCTTTCAACTGGGCCAATGTCTTGCGGGTCATCGTGTCATCTCCTTCCTCGTCCGTTTATGCGAGGCCTGTTCCGCCCTCGCGACTGCAAGACTGCGCCGGGCTCGCTGAACCGCAGCTGAACCGGGTGTTCAGCTTCCGTTCAGGGAGCCCGGCGCAGGATCTTGCTCAGCGCCCCGCTATCGCCGCGGGACAGGAGACCCAGATCATGACCTTAAGGAAAATTCATCGATTGCTGCCGCCAGCGCGTTGCTGGCTCGGTGTTGTCGGGCTTGCCGCCTGCCTGCCGTTGTCCGCGGCCCAGACCCATGGCCCGGCCCTGCAGCTGTTTCCCACCAACGTACTCGAGGACATACGCGAAACCGGCCAGGTCGCCGAGGCCATGGAGCAGGGCCTGCAGGACGTCATCTCCCGTCTCGATGAGCAACAGCAGCTCTACATGGAGAGCAAGTGCGAGGGCTCGGTAGACGACCCCGGGTGCGAGCAGCTCGCCCGTCAGCTCGGCGCGACCTACCTGGAGATGCTCCATGTGATGGGGGACCGTCTGCCCGACATGGAGCACGCGGTGAACGGCACAAGGTTGAGCCTGGAGCGACGTTTGCGCAGCGAACTGGGCAACAAGATGACTCCCTGGCAGCTGCAGGAAACCCTGATGGGCCGTCCCGCTCCAGGATCGTCGGCACGTGAGCCTCGCCTGCGCGGCCGCTCGGGCCTCAGGCTGAGTGAACGTTTTCGCCAGTACCACCGACTCGTCGCCACCACCAGTGGCGGCGACAACCCTGCCATGCCGGTGATCGCCTCGGACATCTACCTGGATATGTCCGAAGCCTCGGTGCTCATCGCCCAGACCCGGGAAGAGATCGCGCGCGCGACGCTCATGGAGGAGCTGAATCAGTCTTTCGGTGCGATCACACCGGAAATGCAGTCCGTCGTGGATGGCGTGAAGACGATTCTCTTCGGCGAGAGCGGAGAGATGCCCCTGGTCGCCGGACCGCCGCCGGCGCCGGCGGCGGGCGAGTACGTCAGCCCGCTGGAATGGTGAAGGAGAAATTCCGATGAAAAACAGGTATTGGATCACCCTGGCTCTTTTGATGACGCTGTCCGCCTGCGCGACCACCGGGACCGACTGCCCGAGGATCGAGTCCCGCAACCTGGCGGCGGCCGCGAGCGAGGCAAGAAGCCATCTCACTGGCGGATGCGAAGCCCGTTTCCATGACTATCTCGACGAGCTCCTGGTCATCGCCGAGGACGACCCGGGACCGAAACAACGCGAGATTCTGAGCGAGTTCCTCGTTTGGTCGGCGGATGAGGGCCTGCTCAGCCGCCGCCAGGCTCAGGGACTCTATAACCGTTACTTCAACGTCAAGTTCGTGGCGATGAGCGGGGATTACAACACCTGCCGGTCGACGTGTACCCAGCAGGAGCGGGTCCTGGCCGCCATGGAGGACGAGCTTCGCGACAAGGAACGTGGCTTGCTCAAGGTGAGTCGTGATGCTGACGCGTACTACCGGGCCGACCGCCTGTTCCAGGAGACCGAGTTGGTGCTCGAGGCAACGTGCCTGGCCTGCGGTACGGGAGGCAGTGCGGGAGGCGGTCGGTGAGCAGAACGCCCGCAGCAACGTTTGGCCAGGGATTGCTGGCCGGCTTCGCCACCGCGCTGGCAGGCCTCATGCTGCTCGTCGCCCTGACGGGATCGGCCGAGGGTCTTTTTGCCAGAGCGCTGGACTGGACCGGCCGCAATCTCGGCCTGGCCGCGGCGGCCTTCGCCGCCGTTGCCGTGGCATGGATGCGCGGCCTGTTTCGCCTCCGCGAAGCGCTCGAAGGCGGTGGCCCGCCGGAGACGGTCATGCACTTCGACCTCCTCACAGAGGTCTGGGTCGGGCTGTTCTTCGGCGTTGGCGTGATCTGGACGGCCATCGGAATGCGGGAAGCCCTGCTCCAGGCGATCGGCCCCGGTGCCGGGGGCGCCGACGGGGCCGCCATGCTGGCGCGGCTGGTTGATGGCGGCATTCTTCTCTCCTTGTCCACGACCATCGTGGGCGGCATCGGCGGCTATGTCATGCGGGTGGTCCGCGCCCTCTGGCTGGGACCGAGGCTGCGGCGGTTCTATCGCGCGGAAACAGCCCGCGACGTCGCCGCCGTGCGGGCCAGCCTGTCCGGCATAGAGCGTCGCCTCGACGCCCTGATGACCCGGCCATCGGGGCCGGTCGCCGGGGCCGCAGGCGCCGGTGCAGACGGGGCAGTGCGGTGATGCCCAACGGCTCCGACCCCGGCGCGCCGTCTGCCGGCGATGCCGAACTGCAAACTGATGTGATGCGGTTTTTCGCGATCCTCGCGATCTGTGTGATCGCCCTGACGTCGCTCGTGGAGTCCGTGGAAGACCGACAGTCCCCCGTACAACCGACGCTGGCCGACCCGGACAGGGGTGATTCGTCCGGAGTGCAGAAAGCCCGCGTGGGTCGAGAGACAACTAAGCCGGAGCCAGGTGAAATTGAAAGGGCGGATCCGAAAGCAGCTGCATTGAACCCCGGGCCGGCGACGCCGCCGTATGCGGCCCGCGTTGCCGCAGAGCCGGTGCCGCCGCAGCCCGACTCACGTCCGTTAGCGTCGGTTCGGACCGCCGCAAACTCTCCACGGGCCACGGCCGATAGAGCGACTGCGGCGCAGGCCCCCATCGCGGCGTCGGGCCCGCCGAGCCCCTCGCTGCGCTTCGCGAGCCCGGCTGCCATGCTGCGGCTGGTCGCCAACCGGCAGATCGGGGTCTTTGCGAGAACCGATGCGGGCAGCTTTCGGTTGAGCGCCGGGGGCCGGCGCTTCCTTCCGGCCTCGCTGCCCCCCGAGCTCTTTCTCATGGCTCCCGATACGGTGCCGGCGGACCTGGTCGGCGCCCTGGCCATCGCCGCGGGCAGGGGCGAGGGAGCGACCTGGGGAGTGAGTCTTGCACCGCCCATTCAGGCCCGACTGACTCGTGCGGTGGACAACGGCGTGTCGGGCCTGCTCCTGATCGATGCGGCGGGGCGAGTCCTGCCGGCGGAGCCCATGCCATGAAAACGACGTTGATCTTCGCTGCATTGTCTCTGGCCGGCTGCGCCAGCCAGTCACCCGGCGCCCTGAGCTGGGAGCAGGAGAGCGGCTCCCCGGAGCGGTGGCTGGAAGCCAGCCTTGCGCCGGACATCGCGAACGTTCTGAGCACCCATCCCCGCTTTCGCGGCGAGACGATCTCCGTCGGCCTGCCGGACAGCCCCGGGGTAACACCGACGGCCCTGGACCGGCAGCTCGAGGAGCAGCTCGAAGGCCGGCTGCTGGGCATACCCGGTCTTCGCGTCCTGCCGCCGGGTGCCGGAGGCTGCGGCGGACGCCAGGCCGCGTACCGAATCGGTTTCGTTACCCGGCTAGGCGCTTCGGGAGATCGAGTGGAAGCCCGCATATGGGATGCCGTGGCGGAGGAATGGGTCACCGGCGTGGGTGGCCACTGGCAGGGCCGGCTTGCGGGCCGTCCCGGACGGGCCGCAGAAACGCCAGCCCCGGCGCTCGCTGCCCCTGGCAGCGCTGACCGGCCGCTGCCTGCGTCCGACCCGTTGCCCGCTGCCGACGCCCTGGCTGGGGCCCTGGAATGCGCGCTGGCCACCGCGAACCTGGCGCCCGGGTCGGTCACGGCGGCTACGGGAGGCGGGGGGATCGCCGGCCTCACAGCCACCCGCCTGTCCAGTCGTCTGGCGGCGCCGGACGAAGGTCCGGCCTGGGTTCTCGCCACTGAACGCGTACCTGTGGCGGGAGAGCGGGATCTCGTCATCGCCCGGATGGACTCGGCCGAAGGAGCCGTCAGTGCCTCGATATACCTTCGGACCACTGCGGCACGGCCCGACGCAAGGCTGCCGTCACCGGCCCCTGTGCGATCCGCGGCTGTTTCGCCAGAAGCGCCCCGCCTGGCGGCCGTCGAGTGTGGGCCAGGTTGTCTCGGCGTGCGTGTGGCCCCGGATTCCGATGCCGTCCTGCTGGCCGTACTCGGCGGGCGGGGGCTTTTCAGCCTCCAGGGATGTGGAACCAGGGTAAGCCAGGGCAGCCGGGTCGTGAGGGTGCGCGACAACGGGGTGCCCTGGGTAAGTTTCTACGGGATTACCGCGACCAATGCTGGCCGTAGCGCCCTGCTTCGGCTCGAAGCAGACCTGCCTCGATTCTGTGATTCGGAACGCAACGGGCGCGGTGCGGATCCGGCGTGGCTGGACGACCTCGCCCGCATGGCGAGCAACCCGGCGACACCGGTGGCCTGGGACGGTATCCGCGTGCTTGCCCCTGCCGGAGGAACACGACGATGACGCGTTTTCTGGGATTTCTTGCCGGGGTAGTGGTAACGCTCGCCGTCGTGCATCGGACCGGTGTGCCGGGTCTGCAGGAGTTTCCGCTGACGTTGGCCGATGTGCAGCACCGTCTCCATTCGGTGCTGGCTGCCGAGGCAGGAAGTGAGCCGGCGGGAGCCGACACGGTGCTGGCGGCAGATCCGGGCCAGGAAGAATCGGCCGCCGTTGTGGTGCTGCCGGAGCCCCCGCCCGGGCCTGAGCACGGCGAGGGCCTCCTGGCAGCCGGAGGCGATGCGCCCGGAGTAGCCGCCACGGATCCGGGTGCCGGCGCGCCGGTTCAGGGTGCCCCCTTCGGCGCCGATGGAGCGGCCGGCGTCTTGCCGGACGGCCCCACCTCAAAGCCAGCTGGCGACCTCCGGCCGCAGAGCCCGGTGGCAACCGGTCCCGTTCCTGTTCACGGGAATCCGGCGGCCGGAAGTCTTGGGACACCGCCCGGGGCTCCTGCCTCGGCGAGCATCTGGGCGCCGTTTCGGAGTGAGCGATCGGCGGAGGGTTTTGCAGGTCATCTGGGGGAGCGCTTCGATATGAGTTTCGAAGTGCGCCGTGCCGCACCGGGCATCTACCAGGTGTTTCTGACGGCCGAGTCCGAGACCGGGCTGGCGGATGACCTGGCCCGGCTTCGCGCCGCGGGCACGCTCGCCAGGCTGGAGGACAATCCATGAGCGCGCGGTTTGCCGCGAGGCTCCTGGCGGTGGTTCTTCTCGGCGTGGCCGCGGTTCCCGGACATGCCGGGACCGGCTCTACTTCGGCCGCCTGGCGAACCTGGATTTCGAGCGGAATGGATCGCCCGCCCGCCATGGCTTTCCCCTACCAGGGGTGTTTCGAGGCAGCCGCTGCCCGACACGACTTGCCGCTGACCCTGCTGCTGGCTGTCGCTCGCGGCGAAAGCAACTTCGATCCCCGGGCTGTCTCGAAGGCGAACGCTCATGGGTTGATGCAGATCCTCTGGCCGTCCACTGCCAGGGAGCTGGGCTTTAGCAGCATCAGCGATCTCCATGAGCCCTGCCGGAACGTGGATGCGGGGGCACGCTACCTCAGGGGCCTCATGAGTCGCTACAGCGGCGACGTTCACCTGGCACTGGCGGCCTACAACTACGGGCCCGGCCGCATACCCGTGAACGGCCGCAATATTCCCGCCGGCGCAGAGTGGTACAGCGGGTATATCTATCGGCACCTGGATTTCGTTCTCAACGGGCGGGGCGAGTGGGCAGGCCAGCGGCGTCATACGGTGGCCGTGTTCCGGACCCCCTGGCGGGCCGAGGCCCTGGTCGGCGCGCTGGGCAACCGGGCGCCGGAGGTGCGCCTGGACTGGTTTCGCGAGGCGCCGGGGGAGTTTCGCGTGGTGCTGGTGGCCGCGGGCGGTTCCGAGCTCGCCTCGGCGCGACGCCGGCTGGGAGAATTGGGATGGGACTTCGATTGACCTGTCGGCTGGTCGAGCGGGCGGCCCGCGCAAACACCCTGGCAATGGCATGGGCCGTCGGTCTGATGATCCCCGCGGCAGTCGGTGCCTGGGAGGTCAGCGCACCGGTGCTGGCGGCGGTACCGGTCTACGCCAGTGCGGGACCGATGGCGTGCCCCGGTGCGGCACCAGGCCCGCTGACCGGTGCCCCGCTGGCGGCGCAACTGGCGGCGGACCTGGAGAGAGCCGCCTGCCGACCGCCGTCTCCGGCTATCGTCGGCTGGGAGGTGACGTATCGCTTTGACGGCCGCACGCTCCGGACGTTCTCCCGTGAGCGTCCCGGCGAGTTCGTCCCAATGCGCGTACGAGTCGTCCCGTCGGTGCCGGGAAACCCCGGACGCCAGCGGCCAGGGCGCTGAAAGCGTGGATTTTGCGGGCCGGCTAGTTGCCGAACAGTTTCTTGAAACCCTTGCGTAGTGCGTCCTCGGCCCGCTGGCGGGTCTCGCCCCGGACTGCGTCACGCGTGCCTTCTTCGGCGCCGGCTCCTGGCCTCTTCGGCCAGGATGTCGCTCATCCCGCCCATCATGCCGTCCATGTCGATGGCCGCCGCACTCGCACCGTCCAGTTTCGTTGCACCGGCGGGCACCTCGAACAGTGAGTCCGGCTGCGGGCCGACACGAATCTCGGTCGTGCGAATCGTTGCCGTCATGGGCTCGCCGTCATGTTCGGTGGCGACATTCATGAGCACGGGAATGCCTTCGCCCGTGACCCAGGTTTCCACGTCGGCCCGCGTGCCCTCGGCATCTTCCGTTACGACCCGATAGCCCCGTGCGTCGCGGCCATCGATGGATCTCGAACCCAGTTCTTCCTGCTCGATGATGCGCATGCCCTCCGGGAGGACTCCGTCTTCCGGACTGCCGCTGGCCAGGTCGGACAACGCGGTTTCAAGGTATGTGGCGCTGTCGATCAGCATCCACTGCACACCGAGGTCCTGGCGATGGATCACCGTGACGCGGGCGCCGGCGTCGGTTTCATAACGCATCTTGTCCGGTGTCTGATAGACCTGGCTGGTCACGGACGCGCCCGCCATCTCCATCACCCGGGTACCGGCCCAGGAGGTCTCGAGTACCGGGAAGGGATAACGATCCACCGCCCCCGCAACTGCCGAGAGCAGCGAGCCGGCGACGATGATAATGGCCGTGGCGAAACGCAGCATGCAAATACCCTCCCTCGAACTGGCCGTTTGGCGAAATCCCCTCAGGTATAGTCAGCGCCTCGGAATGACGCCAACCCGGGTCTTCCAATCAGGCACTTAGAGAAAGATTCTTGCCGGAAACAGGTAATCCGATCGTGGCCCGGACGCCTTCGGCCCGCCGCGCCCGGGAACTGGGGCTGGTGCTCGCGGCAGCCGGCATACGTGCCTTGCAGTCGGACCTCGGTGGCGAACACGTGCTGACGGTCCCTGAGGCGGATGCTGACCGGGCCCGGACGGAGATCAGGGCCTATTTGTCCGAGGCAGCCCGTGTTCCGGCCCCTCCTCCTCCGCCGCCACCTGTGGTCGGCAGGGCCATCCCCGGTGCCAGCGCGTATGCGCTTGCGCTGCTCATCGCCTGGCGGCTGCAGAGCAGCTTTGCCGGCAGTTACGACTGGACCCGTCTCGGTCGGGTCGATGGTGCGGCCATGTTCGCGGGTGAGTGGTGGCGTGGCCTTACCGCACTGACCCTGCACTCGGATTTCGGGCATCTCACCGCCAACCTGGTGTTTGGCACCGTTTTCGGCGGCCTTGCGGCCCGCTACCTGGGGACCGGCTCGGCGTGGCTTGCCATCGTGATTGCCGGGGGCCTCGGCAACCTGGCCAACGCCTGGCTGCACGGTCCCGATCACCGGTCGATTGGCGCTTCCACCGCGGTATTCGCGGCGCTGGGCTTGCTCGGCGCCTACATTGCCAGGCACCGGCACCGAGGCCCTGGACGCTGGGCCGAGCGCTGGGGTGCTCTGATTGCGGCGGGAGCGATTCTCGCCTACACGGGATCGGGCGGGGAACGCACCGACGTGGGGGCCCATTTGACCGGCTTCGCCGCGGGCGGATTGTTCGGCTGGGTCCTGGCCCGGGCGAATCGGGGCCGGGCGGGTTCGTCCTTGTTCCAGGCCGCTTGTGGCCTTGGAGCTGTCGCGTGCCTCGTGGCCGCCTGGGGGTTTGCGCTGACGTGGGGTTGAGGCGACGGCGCCCCCGTCAGTTTCGAAGGAAGAGGATGGGCCCCGGTATCAGGGCCGATGTTCCCTTGGCGCGGATCGGTCGTGCATGGCGCTCTGGCGCTTGCGTGCGATCTTGCGGCCGAGTACGTCTTCCGCGAAACGCAGCGGCGTACTGATCGCCCGGGTCGCTGCCTCGCGGCCCGCACGGATCAGTCCGAGGGCTCCCCGGACGGCCAGGGTCGCCGGCGTGTCGATGAGCGCCGGGACAGAGAACTCGAATTCGGTGGCGGGACCATCGGACCAGAAATCGCCGGGCTCCGCATAGCGAGCAATGAGCCTGCGCATGGGCTCGTTTGCGGCAAGCATGCGGCCCCGGGCCCGGCGCACGCCGGCTTCGGCCATCGCGGCCAGAAGCCGGTCGAGCAGCAGTTTGCCCACGCCCTGGCCCTGCCAATCGTCCACGACCGTCAGGCTGATCTCCGCTGTCGACGGATCGTCGGGATCCCGCACGAACCGGGCGAGCCCGGCGCCGGCGCGCTCCCGGCCGGAGGGGTAGAGTTCGATGGCCGCCAGGGGGAGATCGTTGTCGCCGTCGGCCTTCGCCAGGCGGTCGATCTCGTCGTCGGTCAGGTGGGTCTTCGCGTAGCCCCAGCGGGTATAGCGGCTCTCGGGGCTGAGCTCCCCGAAGGCCTCGAGCAGCATCCCGCGATCGTCCGGCTTGCCGAGGCGGAGCCTGAGGCGGCGGCCGTCCGGGAGCGGAAATTCTTCCCGATAATTCGGGGTAAAAATACGGTCTTCACTCACAAGCATCTCCCGGCAGGCAGGCTGCCGGTTATCCTGCTGCAGTGCAGCATAGCATAATGCCGTTTCGGCCGCTACCGATCTCCGGTAAGCCGGCTGACCAGCACAATGGCCACGCTGGAAAGGAGAACTCCGGGGACGATTTCATAGAGATCGAACCAGCCACCTTCAAGGCTTTTCCAGATCACCACGGTCAGACCGCCGGTCGCGATGCCGGCCAGGGCGCCGGTCCGGGTCATGGCCGGCCAGTACAGTGACAGGAGAATCGCCGGACCGAAGGAGGCCCCGAAGCCGGCCCAGGCATACGCGACCAGGTCCAGCACTTTGCTGTCCGGGTCGGCGGCAAGAAGCATCGACACGGCGGCAATGGCGATCACCGACAGCCGGCCCACCCACAACAACTCCGATGCGCTCGCCTCCGGACGCAGACGCCCCTTCCAGAGGTCCTCGGCAACGGCCGAGGAGGCCACCAGCAGCTGGGAGTCGGCCGTGCTCATCACCGCGGCCAGGATGCCGGCCAGGCAGATCCCGGCGACGACGGGATTGAAGAGCAGGGTAGTGAGGTGCATGAACACCTTTTCGGACTCTGCCCCCTGCAGGGGTTCGGGGAGCAGCGCGATGCCGATCAGCCCGGTGAGGAGGCCTGCGGCCAAGGCAACGGTGACCCATGTCACGGCGATTCGCCGGGCCGGGGCGATTTCCGCGGTGGACCTGGCCGCCATGAAACGGGCCAGGACGTGGGGCTGACCGAAATAGCCCAGGCCCCATCCCAACAGCGACATGATCGCAATGGCCGTCAGCGGTTCTCCCGCCGCATCCGTGAGCGGGCTGGCGAAGGCCGGGTTGGCTGCGGTGAGCGCGTCCGCCAGACCCGAGGGTCCGCCGGCCTCGCCAAGGCCCAGCACGGTAACCGCCAGGAGCGCGCCGAACATGAGCAGACCTTGCACGAGATCCGTCCAGCTGACCGCCAGAAAGCCGCCGACAAACGTGTAGAGCACCACGACCGTGCCACCCGCGGCCACGGCCCAGAGGTACGGGAGGCCGAAGACGGTCTCGAAGAGCTTGCCTCCGGCAACGAGCCCCGAGCTGGTGTAGAAGGTGAAAAACACGAGGATAGTCACGGCGGAAATCAGCCGGAGCAGGCCGCTGGAATCCGCGAATCGGGCCTCGAAATAGTCGGGCAGGGTCAAGGCGTCGGAGTATCGCTCGGTGGCCTCGCGGAGGCGGGCGGCGGTCAGTTTCCAGTTCAGATAGGTGCCGCCGAGGAGGCCCGCGAGAAGCCAGGCAGACTCCAGCCCGGCCAGGTAGGCGTAGCCGGGCAGACCCAGGAGAAGCCAGCCGCTCATGTCCGATGCCTGGGCGGAGAGGGCGGTGACCCAGCGGCCAAGACTGCGGCCGCCAAGGATGTAGTCCTTGAGATCGGATGTTCGGCGCCACGCGGCGACTCCGATGGCGATCATGACTGCGAGGTAGGCGAGAAACGTCCACGCGATGGCCGCGCTGCCGCCGGAGCCGGAAGGAAACTGCAAGATCAGCGCCCGGCCATGCCGGTCGTCATGTCTGCCGCCCGCGGGTTCCGGCCCGCCGCGGCGTGGGTTTGGCGCGGCCGCGCGCGCGTTTTTTCCTGGCGGGCGCGGCCGCGGCGGCCGCGGCTTTCAGGTCCGCCCAGGCCTCGTCGACACACTCTGTGAAGAACGACGGGTCCGGCATGATCTCCCGGTCGGATGTCACGGTCATGGTGAGTTCACCGTCGTAGCTGACCAGCACGATGATCAGGCCCATGCCGTTGACGATGGGACCCAGGCCGCCCATCCAGACCATCTTCGCACCGTTGAGATACAGCGGTACCTGGGGCCCCGGTACATTGGTGACCACGCAGTTGACCATGGGGGTGCGGGACAGGAGCGCCGCCCGGGTGATCAGCTGCCCGGCCAGTGCCAGGGTCGCCGGCGGCGTGAACTTGTTGAGGTCTGTCAGCTCCCGGGCGCCGATGGCGTTCGTGATTTCCTTGGAACGGGACGTACCCCGCTGGACGGCCGCCAGTCGCTCGACGGGATCGGCCACGTCGGAGCGCAGCGCGACCCGCATAAGGGAAACCTGGTTGCCGCCGGTATGGCGCTCGTCGTCGCGGCGCACGTTGATCGGCGCAAAGGCCACCAGGGACTCCCCCGGGAGTTCGTCCTTCTTCTCCAGGTACCGGCGCAGCGCGCCGCCGGCGATGGATAGGACCACGTCGTTGACGGTGGCGCCCGGGACGGTATTCCGCGCCTCGCTGATTTCCGCAAGGGAAAAGCGGGTCCCCTCGAACACCCGATGAGGCGTGATTTTTCCGTTGAACCGTGTGCGCGGCACCCGCAGCCGGTCGTCGGACCTGTTCCCGGTCAGACGCTTTAGTACCGTCTTCGCCACGCCCGGGGCGGCGCCCATCACGTGCCGAGCCATGCGCACCGGGGTGACAATATTGTTGATGCCGGCGCGCACGAGAATTCCCGCCTGTCCGGGCCCTGCTTCCGGCCGCCAGCGCGTGCGTTTCGGCATCGGCTGCGGCTCGGGGCTCGTGTCATGCATCCCGGCCGTGATTTCCTGGCCCGTGTGACCATCCACGGCCGCGTGGTGCATTTTTGTAAACAGCGCGAAGCTGCTCTTGGGCAGCCACGGAATGTTGCTGAGTCCCTCGACGACGTACATTTCCCAGAGCGGCCGATCCATGTCCAGCGGCCGGGAGTGGAGCCGGGCAACAAGGATGCAGAACTGCCGCCAGTCACCCGGGCGCGGCAGCGCGATATGCCGAACATGAAACTCGAGATCGAAGTCGTCGTCGTCCACCCACCAGGGGTTGTCCAGGTCCATGGGCACGCGCACGAGCTTCTGCCGGAACACTGGAGACGTATCCAGGCGGGAATCCACGTGGGCGAGGATGTCCTTGAAGCGCACCTTGCCGCCGGGGGCCGTGGACTGGTCGTAGATACACAGGCTGCCGACGTGGGTCCGGCCCTTCGTGCTGTCGAGATAGACGAAACTGGCGTCCTGGCCGCTAAGCTGCTGCATGATAAATCTCGTGAGATGGACGTCCGCATTATAGGCTCAGGCCCGGTAATAGCCGGACACGGCCTGAGCCCGGGTTGCCTGGCGGGGCGAGGCGAGGATCTGCGCGCCCGAATCGACGAACACCAATGACCGATGGAGACTTCCCATGCCCTGGTTTGCTGCTTTGCTGCTCGTTTTCGCAGCTGCGTTGGTTCCCGGTGTGGTCCCTGCCCTGGACGAGGCGGCACCGGACTGGAGCGACGCCGACAGCCGCGGCATCCTGGATCAGACGCTCGAGCTGATCCTGGCGCCGGACCTGTCACACCTCGACGCGGATGAGGCCGCCGCCGTTGCGCTCCTGCTCGAGGCTGGCGCGCTGGTCCAGGATCTCTACGAAGACCAGAAGCACCCGGAGGCGCTCGCGGCGCGAGCCCGGCTGGAGGAGCTCCACGCCACGGACCCGTCAACAGAGACCGATCGCCTGCTCCGGCTCTACCGGCTCGCCAAGGGGCCCGTGGTGACCACGCCGGACAACCGCCGGGTTCCGTTTCTGCCCGTCTCCGCCGAGGTGCCGGGCAAAAATGTCTACCCCGCGGACCTGTCCCGCGAGGCATTCGAGCAGGCCGCCGCGGATGATCCCGGGCTGCGGTTTCCCAGGGGCAGCGTTCGGCGCGCCGGGACTGCCTCCCACGGGGCGGACAAGCGCGCGCTGGCCGCCCGACCCGGCCTGGAGCTGCTGCATCCCGGACTCGGCGACCGGCTGGCCGACGTGCCGGACGGTGCGCTCTACCTCGCGCCCTATTCACTGGTGTACGCCGAGCGGGTTGCGAAGATCTCTGCGCTTGTGGGGAGCGCCGCCGGGCGGCTGGCATCGTCCGATCCGGACCTGACGGCATATCTTCGGCTTCGGGCCCTGGATCTGCAGAGCGAGAACTATGAAGCGGGTGATGCCGCCTGGGTGCTGGGCCAATTCGGTCACCTCAACGTGCAGCTGGGCAGCTACGAGACCTACGACGATGCCCTGGCGGGCATCAAGGCGTTCTACGGAATGAGTGTGCTGGTTCGGGACGAGGAGCGGACCCGCGACCTGGCCGCCGATCTCGGCGGATTACAGGCTCTTGAAGATGCGCTGCCCTACGAGCACGCAAAGCGGGTCAGGGAGGACATCCCGGTGGGCGTCTATCACGTGGTGGCCGACTTCGGGCAGGCCCGTGGGGCCAACACCGCCAGCATCCTGCCCAATGACGCGGACCACGCCCGCAAGTACGGGCGAACCATTTTGCTTCGCTACAACATCATGACCCACCCGGCGTTGTTCAAACGCGCGCAGACGGCTTTCGCGGCCGCCGTCCGCCCCGAGTTTCATGGCGACCTGACCGCGGAGTCGCGGTTCCGTCGCACCCTGTGGCACGAGGTGGGCCACTACCTCGGCGTGGATCGCACGGCCGACGGCCGCAGCCTCTGGGAAGCCCTCGGCGAGTACGCCGACCTCCTCGAGGAAATGAAATCGGATCTCGTCTCGAGTTTCTCCGCGCAGCAGTTCCAGGCGGCCGGCCGCTATGACGAGGCCGACCTGCGCGGTATCTATGCCGCCGGTGTGCTGAGGGTGCTCCAGGATGTGCAGCCCCGGCGCGACCAGCCGTACCAGACCATGCAGCTCATGCAGTGGAACTGGCTGCTGGATCGGGGCGCGCTCGATTGGGATGCGGACAGCGGGCTGCTGGCCATTGACTACGACGCTTACCCCGAAGCCGTAACCGGCATGCTTGCCGAGGTGCTGGCCATTCAGCGGGCCGGCGATCCCCGGCGCGCGCAAGCGTTCGTGGACAAGTGGTTCGTCTGGGACCCCGATCTCCACGGCCGGGTGGCCGAATCGATCCGTGCGGCCTCCACGAGCCGGTACACCCTCGTGCGTTACCAGGCGCTGGCCGAAGACGCCGCGGCCGGGGCGCCATGACGCGCTCTCTGCGTCTGCTCGCTGGGGACAATGCCTATCGAAGGCTTCGTGCCGAGGGCTTCCGCCCCGACCTGTTCCGGCTGCTCGTGGGCGCTTCCGGAGGACCCAAGTGGCTGGTCCTCAGCGGCCTGGACCGGGCGCTGGCGGGCGGCTGGCTGGCGGGGCCTGATCGCCGGGAGCCCCTGTCCATGCTTGGGTCGTCCATTGGCGCCTGGCGGCTGGCCTGTCACGCGATGGCGGACCCGGGCGCGGCCCTGGACCGTTTCCGCGAGGCCTACCTGGCCCAGCGATACACGGCGAAACCGCCGCCGGCCGAAGTCTCGGCCGTGAGCGCCGGCATTCTTCGACAGGCTCTCGGCGCCTCCGGTGCCGGCGAAATCCTCTCCCACGAGACCTGCCGCCTGGCGGTGGTCGTTGCTCGCAGCCGCCACCTCGCTGCTTCTGAGACGGGCTGGGTGCAAGCGACCGGGCTGGCCGGCGCGGCGCTTGCGAATATGATCAGCCGCCGTGCCCTGGCGGGCTTCTACGAACGGGCGCTATTCAGCGATCCGCGAGACCGCCAGCGGTATGCCGAATATCCGGTAGTCGCCCGGAGCACCTACGGGTTGACGCCCGGGAACCTGTCGGCCGCCGTGCTGGCCTCCGGCTCGATCCCCCTGGTTCTCGAGGGGGTCCGGGATATTCCCGGCGCCCCGGAGGGGATCTACCGGGACGGCGGGATCACCGACTACCATTTCGACCTGTCGTTCGCCCCGCGGGCCGGCCTGACCCTGTACCCCCATTTCTATAGCCACCTCACGCCGGGCTGGTTCGACAAGTCCCTGGGCTGGCGGCGGGTCTCGCCGGAGCGACTTGCCGATACGGTGATTCTTTGCCCGTCATCCGCGTTTCTGGAGCGCTTGCCCGGTGGCCGGATACCGGACCGCAGCGACTTCGTGGACTTCGATGATGCCGAGCGGAAGCGCCGCTGGCGCCGGGTCGTCGAGGAGTCGAACCGCCTCGGCGATGACTTCCTTGCCCTGGCTGATCGCTTGGATCCCGGCGACTGGCTCGAGAAGATCGACACAGGCACTTGACTTGTATCGTCTACTGTCGAAAGCTGCACGTTAATCTTGGTCTTAGGTTTTTCGGGAGTGGTTTCGCACATGGTCGGGTCCGGCTCGCGCAAGGAAGTCAGAGCGCTGGAACGTCTGGTTCGGTCTCTTTGTGCCGAAGTGGAACTCGTGGCGAAACGTCCGGTATCGGTAAACCGTCGCAGTGCGTGTAACGAGACGGCCCTTCAGCTGGAGGCGTTCGAAGAACGTCGGGAAGCGGCTCTCGCGGCGCTGAAGCCCCAGGACGAACCGCCCATGTTTCGCATTGGCAGGCTCAGGCGCATTGCCGAAGCCCTTGCCTGCTCCCGGGATTTCTTTCGCGGAGCCATCTAGGCTTCCTGTGACCCGGGCGGCCGGACGCGGGTCGACGTGATCGGAGCGGGCCAGTCGTCGCGCGCCGCGCAAAATCCCCGTTCATTACCCTCTACGTCACCGCGTTGGTCGCGGCCGGCGTGTATGCCGCCATGCGCCGGATGCCGGCGGTGGGGCCGTTTGGTTCGGCGCGTTCCTGACCTGGGCGGTACCGGCAGCGGCGCTGACAAGGCTCGTCCTTCTGCGACGGCCCGGCAGCTCCGCCCATCTGCCCCTGGTCGCGGCGGCCGGTTTCGCCTGGCTGGTGACGGCCATCGTTGCCGGAATCCGGTCGTCGGACGGTGGCGCGATGGCGACGGTGATCCCGGTCACCGGTGCGGCGGGTTTCGACGCCGACGCTCCATCCTCACGCCCGGGGCTCGCTTGGCGGGCGCAAACCCGAGGAGTAGGCTTGAGATTCTGGCCCCAGGGGCCCTGGAACCTTCACGAAGAGACAACAAAGGGGACAGACCGATGACCATGGCCGACACCGTTGGGTATGCACTTGCGCTGACTGACGTGGATTTCAGCATTCTTCGGCATCGCCATTCCTCCAGCAGCCGGGAAACCGCGCACCAGGCCGGGGTCACCGAGGACTCGCTGGCAAAGGCGGTGGCGTTGCGCGATCAGATTGGCCCGCTGCTGGCTGTGCTGCCAGCGGACCGGGAACTGGACCTGGGTGCTCTTCAGAGCGCGCTGCGCCGTCCGGCTTTGCGCATGATGACGGAGGACGAACTGGGCGAGGTCTTCTTCGATTGCGAGAAAGGCGCCGTCCCTCCGCTGGGTCCGGACTACCGGGTCCCGACCATCGTGGATACCGCCTTCGAGAACCGGCCCGACATCTACTTTGAAGCCGGCGATCACGAGGATCTCGTTCACGTCAGCGGCACCAGCTTTCACAAGCTGGTTCGAGGAGCCGAGTTCCTGGAGATCAGCAACGCTCGAGGCTGACGCTATGCTGCGCAGCAAACTGTGGAATGGTTTGTTGTTCTTTTCTCCTCTACCGGTCTAAAGTAGGCGCCGACGGTCGCAAGAAGACGACCGCGGCAGGAGGAGCGCGAGGCATAGTCCTCGCAATGCGTCAGGTGGAACCGACCGACACCACCCATCCCGATCATTACCACCGGGTTGTGGACTGCCAGTGGGCGTGTCCCGCGCATACCGACGTCCCCGAATATATCCGCCTGATCGCCCAGGGGCGTTTCGCGGATGCCTACATGGTCAACCGCGAGTCTAATGTCTTTCCGGGCATCCTTGGTCGTGTCTGCGATCGTCCCTGCGAGCCGGCCTGCCGGCGGGGAAGGGTGGAAGAGAAGCCTGTCGCGATTTGCCGCCTCAAGCGCGTTGCCTCCGATCTGAAAGGCGATTTGAGCAGCCGCCTGCCGCCTCGGCCTGCGACGACCAACGGCAAACGGGTGGCCTGCATCGGTGCCGGTCCCGCATCGCTGACCGTGGCCAACGATCTGCTGCCCCTCGGCTACGAGGTAACAATCTTCGAGTCGCTGCCACGCCCCGGCGGGCTGATGCGCAGCAATATTCCGGCGTTCCGTCTGCCCGCCGACATACTTGACGAGGAGATCGGCGTCATCGTCGACATGGGTGCCGACCTGCGGCTGGGTCACCGGATCGACAGCATGAACGCGCTGCTGGGCGAAGGCTGGGATGCGGTGTTCGTCGGCAGCGGCGCGCCCCGGGGCAAGGAGCTGAACCTGCCAGGCCGGACCGACGCTGCAGCAAATGTCCATCTCGGCATCGACTGGCTGGAGTCCGTTGCCTTCGAGCATGAGAAGTCGATCGGCAAGCAGGTGCTGATCATTGGCGTCGGTAACACGGCCATGGACTGCTGCCGCACGTCTCTTCGACTCGGCGCCGAGGACGTCAAGGTGATGGCGCGCAAGCCCCGGGCGTTCTTCAAGGCTTCCGAATGGGAGCTGGAGGACGCGGAAGAGGAGCGCGTTTCCATCGTCGTCAATCATTCACCCAAGGCGTTTCTCTGCACCGATGGCCGTCTGACCGGCATGCGCTTCGAGCACATGGAATACCGCATCGACGCAGGGGGGCGAATCACCGCCTCCAGGGTCGTTGGCGAAGTGGACATCGCCTGTGACGACGTCATTCTCGCCATCGGCCAGGAGAATGCCTTTCCGTGGATCGAGCGGGACCTGGGCATCGAGTTCGACGAGTGGGACGTGCCCGTCGTGGATCCGACGACCCATGAGTCCACCCGGCCCGGGGTGTTCTTCGGGGGCGATGCGGCGTTCGGGCCCAGGAACATCATCTGGGCCGTGGAACACGGCCACCAGGCCGCGACGTCCATTCACCTGCGCTGCGAGGGACGCGAGCCCACCGAACGGCCGCCGGACCGCATGGAACTCAGGTCAACGAAGATGAGCATCCACGAGTGGTCCTTTTCCAACAGCTACGACCGGACCGAGCGCGCGATCGTGCCGCATATCAGCCTGGCCGAACGCTTCAAGCGCCTCGATATCGAGGTGGAGCTGGGGTTCGACCCCGAGCGTGCGGCCAGGGAAGTCGAGCGCTGTTTGAACTGCGACATTCACACCGTCTTCAAGGAAAACCTCTGCATAGAATGCGACGCGTGTATGGACATCTGTCCGGTGGACTGCCTGAGCATCGTTGCGAACGGAACCGAGACGGAGGTCGAGACCCGGCTGCGCGCCGCGCGCACCAACCCGGAGCAGGTGCTGTATGTCTCCGGCGCATTGCGCCAGACCGGGCGTGTCATGGTGAAGGACGAAAATCTTTGCGTGCACTGCGGCCTTTGTGCGGAGCGCTGCCCGACCGCTGCGTGGGATATGCAGAAAGGGCGGCTCAGGATATCTCACGCCGGTGACGAGGGAGAAACACCCTGGACGGAAGAACGCAAGACCGCGTAAACGATCTCGTAATCCGGCTGGCCAACGTCAACGGCACGGGCTCGGCCAGCGCGAACGGCCTGCTCATGAAGTCGATTTTCCGGATGGGCGTACCGGTGGTTGGGAAGAACTTCTTTCCTTCCAACATCCAGGGTCTGCCGACCTGGTACGAGATTCGGGTCTCCGGCGAGAAGCACCTGTCCCGGCGGGACGGCGTGGATGTCATGGTTGCCATGAACGCCCAGACCTACGCCGAGGATCTGGCCAGTCTCGTGCCCGGCGGCGTGCTGATCTACGATTCCACGTGGCCGCGCAGCGGGGAGCTGAACCGGGACGACGTACAGGTTCTCGGAATTCCGCTCTCGGCGATGTGTAACGAGGCATTCGACGGCGTGCGGGCGCGAATCCTGATGAAGAACGTCGCCTACGTCGGCGCGCTCGCGGCGCTCCTGGGTCTCGACCTCGACCTCATCCGGCAGCTGCTGGATGAGACCTTCGCAGCCAAGCCTGCACTGGTCGAGGCCAACCTCAAGGCCATTCGCATGGGCCACGACTATGCGTCCACCCATTTTGCCTGCCCGCTGGCCGCCCGGGTCCAGGCCGCCAGCGATACGGCCGGCCACATCATGATCGACGGGAACACCGCCGCGGCACTGGGCTGCCTGTACGCAGGCGCCACGGTTGGCGCCTGGTATCCGATCACGCCATCGACGTCCCTCATGGATGCGTTTCGGAGTTTTTGTGCCCGCCACCGGGTGGACGAAGTGAGCGGCCAGCGCAACTACTGTGTGATCCAGGCGGAAGACGAGCTGGCCGCCATCGGCATGGTGCTCGGCGCCTCATGGGCCGGCGCCCGGGCGTTCACGGCGACAAGCGGCCCCGGTATCTCGCTGATGAGCGAGTTCCTGGGCTTCGGCTATTTCACCGAACTGCCCGCGGTGCTGTTTAACGTCCAGCGTGTGGGTCCGTCCACGGGTTTGCCGACCCGCACCCAGCAGGCCGACATCCTCAGCTGCGCCTATGCGTCCCACGGCGACACCCGGCACGTGCTGCTGTTTCCGGCCGATCCCGGCGAGTGTTTCGAACACGCGGTTGTCGCTTTCGACCTGGCCGAGCGGCTGCAGACCCCGGTTATCGTGATGTCGGACCTGGACATCGGTATGAACGACTGGATGTGCCCGGAGATTGCCTGGGACGACGACCGGCGCTTCGACCGGGGCAAGGTCCTGGGGCCGGCTGAGCTGGATCGCATCGAGGGATGGGGCCGCTACCGGGACGTGGATGGCGACGGTATTCCCTGGCGGACGCTGCCCGGCCAGGATACGCGCGGTGCCTATTTCACGCGTGGCTCGGGCCACGATGAGTTTGCCCGCTACACTGAGAACGGCGATGTCTACCGGGAGCTCATGCAGCGCCTGGACGCCAAGTGGAAAACCGCGGCGACTCTCGTTCCGGCGGCGGAGATCGACGAGGCCGCCGAGGCATCGGCCGGTCTGGTTACCGTGGGCAGCTGCGCCGATGCTGCCCTCGAGGCGCGACAGATACTCTCGGGCCAGGGCATGTCGCTGAGCTACTGCAGGATTCGCGCGTTCCCTTTCGGTGAGGACATACGCGGGTTTCTGGATCGCCACGACACCTGCTACGTCCTGGAACAGAACCGGGACGGCCAGCTGAAGAGCCTGTTGGTGAATGAATTCGGGATCGATCCGGCGCGGCTCCGCTCGGTGCTGATCTATGACGGGCTGCCGGTGTCCGCCGGCAGCGTGGTGAACGGCATCCGCAAGTGGATCGAGGACGAGGTACCCGCATGAGCTACATTTCCAAGCCGCGGATCGACCATCCGGGTCTGAAGAAAAACGCGCTGGGTCTGACCCGCCGCGACTACGAGGGCGGCATGTCGACCCTGTGCGCGGGCTGCGGCCATGACTCGGTGACCGCGGCGCTGGTCCAGGCCTGCTGGGAGCTCGCGATCCCCCCCGAGCGGGTTGCCAAGCTGTCCGGCATCGGCTGCTCTTCGAAGACCCCGGCCTATTTCGTTTCCGGGGCTCACGGTCTGAACTCCGTGCATGGCCGCATGCCGTCGGTGGCGACCGGCGCGGCGGCGGCCAACCGCGACCTGCACTGCATCGGCATCTCCGGAGACGGGGATTCTCTGTCCATCGGCATGGGCCAGTTCTGCCACGCCATGCGCCGCAACCTGGACCTGCTTTACCTGATCGAGAACAATGGCGTTTATGGGCTCACCAAGGGGCAGTTTTCCGCCTCGGCGGATCGTGGGACCCGGGCGAAGCGGGGTGAGATCAACCAGCAGCCGCCCATCGATCCCGTCCTCACCGCGCTGTCGGCGGGTGCGACGTTCATCGCCCGGAGTTTTTCCGGCGACAAGGCACAGCTGGTTCCCCTCATGAAGGCCGGATTGCGCCATCGGGGATTTGCGCTGATCGATGTGCTGTCGCCCTGCGTCACGTTCAACGATCACGAGGATTCCACGAAGAGCTACGCCTTCACGCGGCAGTATTACCATCCGGCCGTGCATGTGGATTTTGTTGCCCCGGCCGAGGAAATTCGTGCGGCCTACGACCAGGGTCAGGCCATGGACGTCCGCCTGCATGACGGTTCGGAGCTGGTCCTGCGCAAGACCGACGAGGCCTACGATCCCGGCAACCGGGCCAACGCCTTCCAGTACATCCGCCAGCACCTGGACCAGGGCGAGTTCCTGACGGGGCTGCTCTACCTGGATCCCGACAGCCAGGAAATGCACGATCTCAACCAGACCGTCGAGCGGCCCCTCGCCACCCTGGAGCCGGACAGCCTGTGCCCCGGCTCGGCGGCCCTGCCGGACATACTCGCGCGGTATCGCTAGCACTCGGGCCCCCGCCGCAGCCGCGCGCCACAGGAATCCAGGACGGGCCGTCCGCCAGGCGACGATCAGGCGTGTCCGGCAGCGATTCTCCGGAGCTTGATGCGGACCAGTTCCAGGTGCGTGCGGAGCTGGTAGAGCTCGTCGGCGTAGGACAGGGGCACATCCTCGCGGGCGATCTCCCCTTCGATCCGCTCGATTTCGTCAAGCGCGGTTTCGGCGGCCGCGGCATCCGCGGGTGGCGACAGGTCCGGATCCATTGCCCGGACGGCCTTGTACCATCGGAAGATCCGGCGCCGGGTTCGCCAGCGCAGCATCGGGGGCATGATCTTCGCGAGCGGAATCGCCAGGGCCAGTAACGGCAGCAGCATGACCTTGAGTCGATCCACCGCGGTGGCCGCCCAGAAGGGCAGGTGGCGCATCAGAAACGGCGTGCCGTACTCGAAATGCCGCTCGGCGTCGGGCGACAGCGGCAGCGAGAGATACTCCGGAGAGGGAAACTCGTCGCGTTTCGAGAAGATGCCGGCGGGTCCGTGAATCTCCCTCGCGGCCATCAGGATCAGGTCCACCAGGGCCGGGTGCAGGTTGTCCCGGGCGGCGAGACTGGCGGTGGTGGCCAGCAGGGTCACGTTCTCCGCCGGCACGTCCCGGGCCAGATCGAGGCTGCCCCGGGGAAGTGCGAGGGTGTTGAGAAACCCGTACAGGCGCCCATAGGCCGACGCTCTTGCCAGACCCAGCGCCGAGACCCCGTCGCCGATTGCGAGCGCCTTGACCGCCGGGCTCTCCGGGCCGGCGACCAGGGCGGCGATATCCACTTCGCCTTCGAGCAGCAGGTCCATCGACGTGTCGGGCTGCGCATCGACCAGGCCCACGGTCGCGGGATCCATCTCGTTGGCGTACAGGAGATGTAGCAGGATAGCCCTTGTGCCGCTGTCCGGATCGCCGGCGGCAATGCGCTGTCCGGCGAGATCAGCAACCATCAGCGGCTCGCCTCGATCGACGGAAAACAGCCAAAGGGGTTCGTAGTAAAGGCTGGCCAGCGAATAAAGTCCTTCGTCCTCCGGCGTGGCCAGGCCGCTCTGGAGAAATCCGAGCTGGACACCGGAGTCGGGATCCTTCAGCAGCCCGAGATTCTCCGGAGAGCCGGCAGTCTCGACCAGGTTCACCTCAATGCCCTGGCGGGCAAGGATGGCCTGGTAGCGCTTTCCGTACGCGTGATAGGCGCCGTCGGCATCCCCGGTCGCCAGGGTTACGCTGCTGGGCGGCGCCGGATCCACAAACTGCCAGGCAAATACCAGGCCCGCGGCAACGAGCACGGCGGCCAGGCCCCACGTGCCGAGAATATCCAGGAATCGGCGCATCTAGCTCCCCCTCGCATGGAAGCCTGAGTCTAGCCGCTGGGCAAGCGGATCGTCGTCAGTAGGCGGCTTCGAGTATCGCCAGCGCTTCGTCGCGGGTCACCTCGACGGGGTTCATCAACAGTGCGCCGTCGTCGATGGCATTGTCGGCGATGTGCGGCAGGTCTTCGCGCTTGACCTTGCCGGTTTCCGAGAGGGATCGGGGGAAGCCAGCCAGCTCATGGGCCCGGGCCTTGAGGTCCTGGATTCGGGCAATGGCCGCCTCGGCGCGGGTGGCTGCCGGCGTGGCCGCGAAGGTATCCGCGTCCGTAAGCGGCAGCAGCAGTTCGCCGATTTCAGCACGCCGGGCCTCGAGATTGTGGGCCTGGGCAAACGGCAGCAGCACGCCCATGCAAACCCCGTGCGGGAGACCGCAGCGCGCCCCGACGCAGTGGCCAAGCGCATGGACCACGCCAACCATGGAGTTGGAAAACGCGATGCCCGCCATTGTCGCGGCCTGGGCCAGTTCCAGCCGGCCGTCCAGCGAAGACGGGTCCTCCAGCACGCCGGCCAGGTTCGCGCTGATCTTACGGATTGCGGCGGTCGCGTACGCGTCGCTGATCGGGTTCTTGCCGAGGCAAAGGTAGGCCTCGGTTGCGTGGGTCAGCGCGTCCATGGCGGTGGCGGCCGTGATGGACTTGGGCAGGCCCTGGGTGATCCGCGGATCGAGAATGGCGGCATCCGGGAGCAGGAACTGGGAGCGGGAGGGCAGCTTTACACCGGTGTCAGAACACTTGATGACAGTGACGCTGGTGACCTCCGAGCCCGTGCCCGCCGTGGTCGGGATGACGAAGAACGGCTTCAGCGGCCGCTTCACCACGCCGTCGCCCGAATAGGCCTTGAAATCGTTGCCCCCTTCGGACACCAGGATGTTCACGCCCTTGGCGGTGTCGATCACCGAACCGCCGCCCACCGCGATGAGGCAGTCTGCGCCGCAGGACCGGTACAGCTCCGCGATGTCCGCGACGGTCCGGGTCGAAGAGTCCTGGGGAACGTCGTCGTGGATCGCGCGCGTTTCGATACCCGAGGCGGCCAGCGCCGCAGTAACCTGGTCGGTGAGACCGGCGTCCCGGACACCCCGGTCCGTCACGACCAGCGGCGCCTCGACGCCGTGGGTGGCGAGTTCGTTTCCCAGGTGCTCGAGGGCGCGGTGGCCGGCGAGGATTTTTACCGGCGAGAAAAATTCATAGTAGGGCTTGGACATGGTCGCTCAGCTCAGGGTGAAGAGATTGCGAAGAAGACGAAGATAGATTCGCGAACCGGTCGCCAGCTTGTCGCCGACGCGTAGACCTGCCGGATAGGTTTTGACGGCCAGCCGGGCGACGACCTTCGGGAGGATCAGGGTTTCCATGCGAGTGAGACAGCGCACGAACTTCATCGCCATCGCAATGTCGCCCTCGAAGACCATGCGGTCGTTGGCGAAGGACTGGGGCGTGCTTTCCTGGAAGGTCATGGCCAGGAACGCATGTTCGATATGCTTGAACTCGAATGCGGCCAACGGCGCGCCCTGGGGCACGGCGGAAACCGGACGCAGCCGGCCTTCATGCTCGGTGATGATGAGTGCCGGTCCGGCCGGACGAACGCCCAGGATGAATGTCTGGCCGGCGGGCATTGCGGAGACTTCCCGACGGACTACCGGATCCACTTCGCTGGTCGCCGCCAGCAGGCGGCCGATAAGGGCGAGCATGAATGCCGTAACCCGGTGCTGGAGGCGGTAGCGGGACGGAACCCGGGCAGGCTGAGCCATATCGTTGGAGGAGGGCACGAATCGTCCTTGTGCGGGCAGGCCACTATTGTCGCTCCCTTGCGGCAATGCGGCAATGGCGTGCCGGCCGGACCCGTATCATAGGGTCTGCCTTCCATGTATCGGGACACTCGGGGAGAGACGCTTGGCAAAGCCGATGAGCGGGTTTCGAGGCCTGGTCCTTGTCGTAGCGTCCGCCGCGCTGGCGCTTGCCGGCTGCGGCCGGTCCGGCCCGGAACCCCGGGACACAGAAACTGCGCAGCCGGCGCCGGAGGCGCCCGTCATTCCGGGGCTTCCCGAGGTTGAAATTCCCGAGGAACTGGCCCCGGTGCTGGAACCGTGGACCGGCGACCTGGACGGCATGCGGGAACGGCGGCGGATCCGGGTGGGCGTGGTCCACAGCAGCTTTTTCCTGTATTTCGACCAGGGCCGACCCCGGGGTGTGACCTATGAATTACTGCGCCAGTTCGAAGCCAGTCTGAACAAGCGCCTGGGCCTGAAGAAAGCAGCCGAGCAGATCCATGTCGTGCTTGTTCCCGTTCGCCGGGATCGAATACTGCCGTGGCTCGTGGATGGGCATATTGACCTGGCCACCAGCAACCTGACCGTCACCGACGAACGCTCCGGCCAGGTGGATTTCTCGGTGCCGTTCACGGGTGACGTGCACGAAATCGTCGTGACCGGGCCGTCGGCTGCACCGGTGAGTGTCCTCGAGGACCTGGCTGGGCGGTCGGTGCTTGTGCGGGAGTCGAGCAGCTACTTCGAGAGCCTTCAGCGGGTCAACGCGGAGTTCTCCACCCGTGGCCTGGAGCCCGTGGAGATCCTGCCGGCTTACGAGGTGCTGGAGGACGAAGATATTCTCGGACTGGTCGCGGCCGGCCTGGCTGAGGCCACCATTGTGGACAGCCACAAGGCCGGGTTTTTCGAGTCTGCCATGCCCGGGATAACGCCCCACCCGGAGGTGTTCGTCCGCGATGACGCCGACATTGCCTGGGCGTTCCGAAAGAACAGTCCGAAGCTCGCTGCGGAAGTGAACCACTTCGTTGCCGGGCACAAGGTCGGCACGCTGATAGGCAATGTCCTCGTCGAGCGCTACATGGGCAATCGGCAACTCGTGATGGACGCACTCGATGACGAGGCGCGCCAACTGCTTTCCAGGGAGGCCGGCCTGTTTCGAAAGTATGGCCGGCAATACGACATCCACTGGCTGATGCTGGCGGCGCAGGGTTTCCAGGAATCCGGTCTGGACCAGACGCGGCGAAGTCGTTCCGGAGCGGTCGGCGTGATGCAGATCAAGCCGTCCACGGCCCGGGACAAGAACGTCGGGATTAGCGACGTCAGCACGCTGGACGGCAACATCCATGCCGGTACGAAATACATGCGATTCCTGATGGACCGTTATTTCGGTGACGAGCACATCGGGGCCATGGACCAGTGGCTGCTGGGGCTGGCCGCCTACAATGCCGGTCCAGCGCGGGTGGCGGGGTCTGCGCTCGGCGGCCAGCGAGGCGGGCCTGGACCCGGACCGCTGGTTCGATAATGTCGAACTGATCGCCGCGCAGCGGATTGGCCGGGAAACCGTTACCTACGTCCGCAACGTCGTCTCCTATTACCTCGCCTACCGGTTGGCCTTCGAGCGGGCGCAGTTGCGCGCGGAGGCCCGCCGGCAGTTCGCAGAGTCCGGCGACTAAAGGCCCGGCGGAGCCGCCATCGACCACCAGAATCCGGGACGCGGCGTGGCGTATTCTTGTTGCACATGGGCTGGTGAGTCTGGCGCTCCGGACCTTCATGACATCCTTCCCCAACACTTCTTGAACCGTCTTGACGCTACCCTGGCCCTGCTTGACTCAGCATTTGCCACCAACGGGTCACGCTGCGGAGCGGGCGGGTGGAAACGCGCTATTCTTTGGCGAACGCAGTAATCAACAGCAACCTGGAGATCCAAATGACACGAAACAACCGGACTTCGATACACCGTCGTCGACGGTCGGCCATTCTGCGGTTCGCCGCGATGCTCGTAGCAGCCGCCGGGATTGCTCTGACACCGGCGTTTGCCGACCACCATGGCGGGGGCAAGCACGGCATGCAGGGCCATCCGGGCGGGCCGGATCCCGACCGGTTTGCCGAAGCGCTGGAGCTCACCGACGAGCAGCGCGTCGAAGTGGACGAGATCATGAACGAGGCCCGTCGGCAGCGGGAGGCGGCCATGACCGAAGTCGGCTCCGACGCGAGCAAGGCCCAGCGGATGGAGCGCATGCGGATCATCCGCGACGACACCCATTCCAAGCTCTCCGAGGTGCTCACCGACGAGCAGATGACGAAGCTGGATACGATGCGCGAACGGCATCGGGCCCGTCGGATGGAGCACCACCAGAGCGGCCCGAAGACAAAGTCCGAGTATTGATCCCAGGGGTGCGCCGGGCACCGGCCCCGAACTGCCCGCGGCCTTCTAGTCCCAGGGTGCCCCGGTAGCCCCGCACAGGAACTGCATCAGGGGGACTGCCGCCGCGAACGAGGCGGCCGCCTCCCGCTGCAGGCGGGGCGTGGCGACAATGGCCGGGTCCAGGTTGCGAACGGCCACGAAGTCCTTGCGCTTGAGATCGCAGGCCAGCGGATGGTCCCGGTCAAATCCTCGCGGCGCGCGCTTGAGCGATTCTCCGGCCGGCTCGAAACGGCGACGGAAACCGGCGTTGTCCCATGCCGTTGCCCAGCCGTCGGGTGCTTCCGCAATCCGTTCGCGGATGGCGCGCAGGGCCTCCGGAGCGGGGCGCCAGCTCCCGACCGCCAGAAACACCTCCTCGGGGTGGATGTGCACGTAGAATCCCGGGGCATGAACGTCCTTCGCGAACTCGTGGCGGAACTGGATCCCCACGTTGGTCTTGTAGGGCGTCTTGTCCTTTGAAAAACGCGTATCGCGGTAGGGGCGCATGAGCGAGCCACCGGTCTTCTTCGGCACGGCCACGAACCGGGGTGCTATATCCGCTATGGGCTGGCCCATGGCCTGGATGAAATCCAGCGCCGGTTCGCGGACGAGTTCCTCGTAGCGCTGCTTGTGCTCGCGCGAACCAGGCCCGCTCGTTGTTGCGGGCCAGCTCCGCTAGGAACTTCATCGCGCCGCCCGGGAAACCGGCGAAGGCTTTGCCTGTCATCGTTCGTGTCTCCTGCCGGATCCTGGTCGCCTGGGGCAGAGTTCGGAATAGCCGCGCCTTGCCCGTTTCGGTGAGCACCCTTGGCCGCGCAGCAGGTTGCCTGACGGCTGGCAAAGGTGCCGGAACGGGCGGACCAAAGCATAGGCAAGGCCCGGGAGGTGCTGCAAGCCGCCCGGCATCGGGATGGCTCCCGGAGCGGAAAAAAAAGGGCCACCCGTGAGGGTGGCCCAGAGTTGTCGAGCGTCCGCGTTGCCCTAGTGGGCGACGCTGTCTCCGGCTCCCCGCGGGACACGGATGTCCTCGACGAGGTGCTGGATGTGCTCTGGCGGTGGCGCCGTGGCGCGGGACACGATGTAGGCGACCGCGAAGTTGATCATCGCGCCGACCGCACCGAAGGCCTCCGGGGAGATTCCCAGGAACCAATTGTCCGGCGTATTGGCTGCCATGGCCGTGCCAGGAACGAAGAACCAGCCCTTGAACCAGAAGATATAGAGCAGGGTGCTGATAATACCCGCCAGCATGCCGGCGATGGCTCCGCTGCTGTTCGCCCGCTTGTCGAAGATTCCCAGCATGAGTACCGGAAAGATCGACGAGGCTGCGAGACCGAAAGCCAGAGCCACCACCTGGGCCGCGAACCCTGGTGGATTCAGGCCGAAGTAGCCCGCCACAAGGATTGCGCCCGCCATGGCGATGCGGCTGGCCATCAGCTCGTTCTTCTCCGAGATCTCCGGCTTGAAGACGCCCTTGAGCAGATCATGGGAGATCGCCGATGCGATTGCCAGCAACAAACCTGCCGCGGTGGACAGCGCCGCTGCGATGCCGCCTGCCGCCACCAGGGCGATGACCCAGTTGGGCAGCCTGGCGATCTCGGGGTTGGCGAGCACCATGATGTCCCGGTCGACCTTGGTCATCTCGTTGCCGGTCCAGCCAAACTCGGCGGCCTTGGCGTTCATCGCCTCGTTCGCGTCGTTGTAGTACTGAATTCGGCCGTCGCCGTTCTTGTCTTCATAGGCCAGCAGTCCCGTGGTCTCCCAGCGGTCCATCCAGGCTGGCCGTTTCTCGGCCTCCAGGTTGCCTGTGGGGCTGCCCACCTGTCCCGTCTGGATGGTCTCGATGAGATTCAGCCGCGCCATCGCGCCCACCGCCGGGGCGGTCGTATACAGGATGGCGATGAAGACCAGCGCCCAGCCCGCGGAGAGCCGTGCGTCCCTGACCTTGGGTACGGTGAAGAACCGGATGATGACGTGGGGCAGGCCCGCAGTACCGATCATCAGCGACAACGTGTACAGGAACATGTTGAGCATGTTTCCGTTGGACGTCGTCGTGTACTCGTTAAAGCCCAGTTCCTGAACGATCTGGTCGAGCTTGTCCAGAAGATACACGCCGCTGCCATCGGCCATCGTGCTGCCCAGGCCGAGCTGCGGAATCGGATTGCCGGTGAGCTGCAGCGAGATGAAGATCGCCGGGATCGTGTACGCAAGGATCAGCACGCAGTACTGCGCGATCTGCGTATACGTGATGCCCTTCATGCCGCCGAGCACCGCGTAGATGAAGACGATGCCCATGCCCGAGAAGAGGCCGACTTCAAACGGCACTTCCATGAAGCGGGAGAAGGCTACGCCCATGCCGCGCATCTGGCCGATGACATACGTGATCGAGACCACGATCAGGCAGATTACACCGACGATCCTGGCAGTCTGGGAGTAGTACCGGTCGCCGATGAACTCCGGCACGGTGAACTTACCGAACTTGCGCAGGTAGGGTGCGAGCAGCATGGCCAGGAGGACGTAGCCGCCCGTCCAGCCCATCAGGAACACCGAGCCGCCGTAGCCCAGGAAGGCGATCAGTCCGGCCATCGAGATAAACGATGCCGCAGACATCCAGTCCGCCGCGGTCGCCATGCCGTTGGCCACCGGGTGGATGCCCTTACCGGCAACATAAAACTCGCCCGTGCTGCCGGCCCGCGCCCAGATGGCAATGCCGATGTAAAGCGCGAAGGTAAACCCTACGAAGATATATGTGAGTGTCTTGAGCTCCACGATTTTCTCCTAGTCCTCGTGCACGTCGTATTTCTGGTCGAGCTTGTTCATACGCGAGGCGTAGAAGAAGATCAGCACTACGAAGACGTAGATGGAGCCCTGCTGGGCGAACCAGAATCCCAGCTTGTAGCCGCCGATCTGGATGTTATTTAGTGGTTCAAAAAGAATGATGCCGAACAGGTAGGAGACGACGAACCAGATGACCATGCATATGGTCATCAGTCGCAAGTTCTCCTTCCAGTAGGCAGCCCTGCTTTGTGTGTTATCCATTGGGCCTCCCCTCTCGAGCGCGAAGTCGCAAAGCCAGAAGTCGCCAAGCCAGAAGTCGCTAAGCCACGGGCAATCTATCAGAGGCAAGGGGCCAGACCAGCCCGACTTTAGTCGAACCCCTCAGCCCGACCGGGCCCCGCCGGTCGAGGCATGCTGGGCGGAGGCATTGAATTCCGACGAATTGCAGGCTCGGCGCGAACCGGGAGCTTCTCGGTCGTCTCCGACGAAGGTCGCAGCCGCAGTGCGGCTTTCTTGGGAACGCCAAGGACGTTAGCATCCGGGTTCAAGGGGGGCTGCTGCGGCTAGTGCGCCGCAACACAACAACACAAGGCAGCGCCCCGGAGGAGAAGGATGCTTCAATCCTGGGTGCTGGCCGTCGTGGCGCTGGCTTACGGAACGCTGTTGTTCGGAGTCGCCTGGCTGGGCGACCGCTGGCATCGGGCCGGACGCGGGCTGCCGACTCCCGTGGTGTTCAGTCTCGCCCTCGGGATCTACTGCACCTCCTGGACGTTCTATGGCGCGGTCGGCCGGGCGGCTTCCAATGGCTGGGATTACCTGACTATTTATCTCGGACCGATCATCGCGTTCCTGCTCCTGCACCGGCTCCCCGCGCGGATCGTCGATATCGGCAAGCGCCAGCGGGTGACTTCCATCGCCGATTTCATCGCGGCCCGCTACGGCAAGTCCCAGGGCCTGGCCTTCTGGGTTTCCCTGGTTGCGCTGGTCGCCGTGCTGCCGTACATCGCCCTTCAGCTTCGTGCCGTGTCGAGGTCCTATGAGCTGCTGGCCGAGCGCAGCGGCTCCGTTCCCGGGACCGGTCTTGCAGACGACACGGCGCTATTGATCGCCGCGGTGCTTGCCCTGTTCAGCATCCTGTTCGGCACCCGGGAAGTGGACCAGACCGAGCGCCACCCCGGGATGGTGCTGGCCGTTGCGGCTGAGTCCGCGGTCAAGCTGCTGGCGTTCATCGCGGTGGGGCTGTATGTCGTGTTCGGGCTGTTCGACGGTCCGGAAGCGCTGCTGGCGGCGGCCAGCGCGGACGAAGCGATCGTGTCGATTTACTCGACCTCGGCCCTGGGCGCGCCGTTTATCGTGCATACGATGCTCGCGCTCCTGGCGATTCTCTGCCTCCCGCGGCAGTTCCACGTCATGGTCGTGGAGAACAGCGGTCCCGGCGACATGGCTGCCGCCCGCTGGGTGTTCCCCGCGTATCTCGCGCTGTTCACCCTGTTCGTGGCGCCGATTGCCGTGGCCGGCATGCTGACCCCGGATGCAGGCGCAGACGCCGACCTGTTCGTGCTGACCCTGCCGCTGAGCCAGGGCCGCGAGGGCCTTGCCTTGCTCGCCTTTGTCGGCGGGTTTTCCGCCGCGACCGCCATGGTCATCGTGGCGACGATCACCTGCAGCACCATGTTGTGCAACGAGGTGATCATGCCCGCCATCATCCGCCTGAGAGGCGGGCGGTTGCCGTCGGCGACGGCGTTGCCGCGACTGCTGGTGTTCATCCGGCGGGTCCTGATTATTCTCATTCTGCTGCTGTCCTGGCTGTGCTTCCGCCTGATCGGAGCCTATGGGGCACTTGCCTCCATCGGACTGCTGTCCTTTGTTGCCGCGGCGCAGTTTGCGCCCGCTCTGCTGCTGGGGCTCTATTGGAAGGGAGCGACCCGTCAGGGGGCGCTGGCTGGCCTTATCGCCGGATTTCTCGTCTGGATGTACACGCTGTTGCTGCCCGCGTTAGTTCGCACCGGCTGGCTGCCGCGGGCACTTCTTGACGACGGGCCCCTGGGGCTGTCCTGGCTCAGGCCGTATGCCCTGTTCGGGATCGAGGGAATTGAACCGGTCACTCATGGCACCCTCTGGAGTCTGGGGATCAATGTCGCCGTGCTGGTCTGGGTTTCCCGGCATGCCCACGCGGGCCTGATGGAGCGCCGCCAGGCCGGCGTCTTCGCCGGTGAGCCGGATCACGGTCGCGGCCGCCAGGAGGCCCTGAGGGGCTCAGCGACGATCGGCGACCTGCGTGTGCTGGTCGAGCGTTTCGTGGGCGAAGCCAAGGCCAGGACGGCGTTTGCGCAGCATCTCGCCGAGCGTCGCCTCGACCCGTCGGATGCCAATCGGGCAGACCGCCGGACGGTGGAGTTCACCGAGCGTCTTCTTTCCGGCGCCATGGGGGCGGCTGCGGCGCGCACCGTTCTGGGCTCCGCGCTCCGCGGGCGGGAGCTCCAGATCGAGGACGTGGCGGATATCGTCGGGTCGGCTTCGGAAACCTCGCGGTTCAATCGGGATTTGCTCGAAACGACCCTGGAGAATGTCGCCGAGGGCATCAGCGTCGTGGACTCCGAGATGCGCCTGGTGGCCTGGAACCGCCGGTACGCGGAGCTTTTTGAGTACCCGCCGGGGCTGCTCCGGATCGGTACGCCAGTCGAAGCGCTCGTACGCTACAACGCCCGCATGGGGCGCTGCGGTCCGGGCGACGTGGAAGAACTGGTCGCCCGTCGCCTGGGCTATCTGCGCGCCGGGGTCAGCCATGTTTTCCAAAGGACATGGAATGACGGCACCGTGTTCGAACTGCGCCAGAACCCTTTGCCCGGCGGCGGCCTGGTCACCAGTTTCAGTGACATAACCGAGCACAAGCGAATCGAGTCGGCCCTGGTCGAGCGCGAGCGCGATATCCGCATCTACACGGACAACGTTCCGGTGCTCATCGCCTACGTGGACGCGGAGTTTCGTTTCCGCTTCGTGAACCGGGCTTACCACGAGTCTCTTGGCCTGGAGCGTAGCCGCATCATCGGCCGTCGGGTGGACGAGGTGCTTGGACAGGAACGCTTCCTCGCCCGGGAAGCCCACATGGCTCGCGCCCTGGAGGGCGAAATCCAGCGCTTCGAGGTCGAGACCTCCGATGGCGTGGGCGGCGTCCACTACGCCGACACCAGCTACATTCCGGATCGCAATGCGGATGGCACCGTCAATGGCTTCTATGCGCTGTTCCACGATGTCACTGGGCGCCGACTCGCCGAGCAGGCCCTGAAGGAGGCCTACGACACCCTGGAACAAAGGGTGGCTGAAAGGACCCGCGAACTCTCGGTGCTCAATGAGCGCTTGCGCCGGGAAAACGAGCTGCGCCGGGATATCGAGCTGGCGTTGCGCGAGGCCAGCGAGGCGGCGCAGGCGGCGAATCTCAGCAAGACCCGGTTCCTCGCGGCCGCCAGCCACGACCTGCTCCAGCCCTTGAACGCTGCGCGCCTGTTTACCTCGGCGCTGGGTCAGCGTTCCCATGATGAGCGGACCGAACTCTCGATTCAGCGCGTGGACAGTTCCCTGCAGGCCGCCGAAGAACTCCTTACCGCGCTGCTGGACATCTCCAAGCTGGACGCCGGGGCCATCGAGCCCAAGGTCACGCGCTTCGGTCTGCGCGAAGTCCTCGAGGCACTGACCATGGAGTTCGGCGCGCTCGCCGAACAACGCGGCCTGAGATTCGACACCGTACCGTGCAGCCTGGGTGTGATCAGCGACCGGCGGTTCGTGCGCCGGATTCTCCAGAACTTTCTGTCCAATGCCTTTCGCTATACCCGGCGCGGGCGGGTCCTGATGGGCTGTCGCCGGGTAGGCGACCGGGTCCGGATCGAGGTCTGGGACACCGGCCCCGGCATACCAGAGGATCAGCGGGAACGGGTGTTCGAGGAGTTTCAGCGGCTGCATCGTCTCGACGAAACCGGCGAGAAGGGCATGGGGCTGGGGCTCGCCATCGTCCAGCGTATGGGCAAGGCCCTGGATCATCCGATCACGGTGCGCTCATGGGTCGGCCGGGGATCGGTGTTCAGCGTCGAGGTCCCGGCGACCGAGCAGGCCGTACCGATAGCACCCGCCCGCCCGAGGGTCCTTGCCGGCCGCGAACTTCAGGGCGTCGTGGTGATGTGCGTGGACAACCAGGACGATATCCTGGACGGCATGGTCGACCTCCTGAGCGGCTGGGGCTGCGAGGTCATGACGGCGCCCGGCACCGGGGACGCGGTCCGGGTCATCGAGGACGCCGGACGTGTCCCGGACCTCGTGCTCGCGGATTACCATCTCGATGGCGGTGATACCGGCCTGGCGACGCTGGCCGCTGTGCGTCAGCGCCACGGAGAGATCCGCGGCGCGGTGATTACCGCGGATCATTCCGAGGAGCTTCGCGCGCTCGTTCGGAGCGCGGGCTACACGCTGCTGAAGAAACCCGTCCGCCCGGCAGCGCTGCGGGCAATCATGAGCCAGCTCCTTTCCGCCCGGGCGGTCGGGGCCTCTACCGTCTAGATCCCGGCGGTTACCTCAGCTCGTCTGGGTGGACTGAGCGGCCCGTTCCAGGCGCCGTGCCGCCACCGCTGCCTGGGTGCGGCTGCGCACTTCCATCTTGCGGAGAATTGCGGTCACGTGGGCCTTGATCGTGGCCTCGGAGACATCCAGCTCCGCGGCGATCTGCTTGTTGAGCAGACCGTCGGCGAGCATCATCAGCACCCGGAACTGCTGAGGTGTGAGCGAGGCGATCCGGCGGGCCAGCTCCTCGTCCTCGGTGGTCTCTTCCTCTTCGGCGTGCAGGGCCGCCTCCGGGAGCCAGATTTCCCCCGCCAGCACCGAGCGCACTGCCTCCGCAATCACCCCCAGCGGCGAGGACTTGGGTATGAATCCCGCCGAGCCGAACTCTACCGCCCGGCGCATGACCAAGGGGTCGGTTGCCGCCGAAACGATCACCACGGGCAGGGCCGGATGATTTGCCCTGAGCCATGCCAGCGCCGAGAACCCGTGCGCCCCCGGCATGTCCAGGTCGAGGAGGACCAGGTCGGCCTCCTCGTTGTCCTGGGCCACCTGCTCGAGAGACTCGAAGGAGTCCGCCTCGACGAACGTGACCCGCTCGAACAGGTCCATCAGCGCCTGCTGCAACGCCTCCCGAAACAACGGGTGGTCGTCCGCGACAATGATCCGGGCTTGATCCACCATGCCCGTGGGGGTCTCCGCTTCAGCCTGTATTGCGCCGGTTCTGAATGATTTCGTCCACAACGCCCGGGTCCGCAAGCGTCGAAGTGTCGCCAAGGGAGCCGTAGTCATTAGCCGCCACCTTGCGGAGAATGCGCCGCATGATCTTGCCTGAACGGGTCTTCGGCAATGACGGTGTGAACTGAATCAGGTCCGGTGATGCGATCGGGCCGATTTCCTTGCGTACCCACTGCCGAAGCTCCTTTTCGAGGTCGTCGCTGGGATCCTCACCCTGCTTGAGGGTCACGTAGACATAGACGCCCTGGCCCTTGATGTCGTGGGGGTAACCCACGACCGCGGCCTCGGCCACCTTTTCATGGGCCACCAGGGCGCTTTCGATCTCGGCGGTGCCCATGCGGTGGCCGGAGACGTTCAGCACGTCGTCCACCCGGCCGGTGATCCAGTAGTAGCCGTCCTCGTCGCGCCGGGCGCCGTCGCCGGTGAAGTAGGTTCCCTCGAACGTGCTGAAATACGTCTGGACGAAGCGTTCATGGTCCCCGTAGACGGTCCGCATTTGCCCCGGCCAGCTGTCCAGCAGCACGAGATTGCCTTCGACGGCGCCTTCGAGTTCCTGGCCCTCGTTGTCAACGAGCGCCGGGCGCACGCCGAAGAACGGCCGCGTGGCGGAGCCGGGTTTCAGGGCGGTCGCGCCGGGGAGCGGGGTGATCAGAATGCCGCCGGTTTCGGTCTGCCACCACGTGTCCACGATCGGGCAGCGCTCGTTGCCGACGATGTGGTAATACCACTCCCAGGCCTCCGGATTGATTGGCTCACCGACGGTTCCGAGCAGGCGGAGGCTCTTGCGACTGGTTCCCAGGACCGGCTCATTGCCTTCCCGCATCAATGCGCGGATGGCAGTGGGCGCTGTATAGAAGATGGAGACTTCGTGCTTGTCCACGACCTGCCAGAAACGGGAGCTGTCCGGGTAGTTCGGCACGCCTTCGAACATCAGGCTGGTCGCGCCGTTGGCCAGCGGCCCGTAGACGATGTAGCTGTGGCCGGTGATCCAGCCCACGTCCGCCGTGCACCAGTAGACCTCGCCGTCCTGGTAGTCGAACACGTACTCGTGAGTCATGGAGGCGTAAACCATGTAGCCGCCGGTGGTGTGGAGTACACCCTTGGGCTGACCGGTCGACCCGGATGTGTAGAGGATAAACAAGGGATCCTCGGCGCCCATCTCCTCGGCCGGGCACTCCGGTTCCTGGGCAGCCACCGCCTCTTCGTACCAGACGTCGCGGCTGTCGTCCCAGGCAATATCGGCACCCGTGCGCTTGACCACGAAGACCTTCTCCAGGGTGGGCAGGTCGCGATCCGCTGCCGCCCGGTCCACGTTGGCCTTCAGTGGGACCTTGCGGCCGCCGCGCAGACCCTCGTCGGCGGTAATCACTGCCTTGGAGCCGCAGCCCTCGATGCGCCCCGCGAGCGCCTCCGGGGAAAAGCCCCCGAAAACGACGGAGTGGGGCGCGCCGATCCGGGCGCATGCGAGCATGGCGACCGCGGCCTCCGGGATCATGGGCATGTAGATCGTGACCATGTCACCGCGGCCGATGCCGTTAGCCTTGAAGGCGTTGGCTAGCCGGCAGACGTCCTCGTACAGCTCACGGTAAGTGATTTTCTTGGAGTCGGCGGGATCGTCTCCCTCCCAGATGATTGCGACCTGGTCGCCCCGGGTCTCCAGGTGCCGGTCCAGGCAGTTGGCGGACGCGTTGAGAGTGCCGTCCTCGAACCACCGGATATGCACGTCATCCCGCGCAAAAGCCGTGTCCTTCACCTTCGAATAAGGCTTGATCCAGTCGATACGCTGGCCGTGTTCGGCCCAGAAGCCCTCGGGGTCTTCAACGGACCGGGCATACATCGCCAGGTATGTCTCATTATCGCAACGCGCCTCGCGCGCGAACTCCGATGGCACTGGATAAAGCTTTGTCTCGGTCATGGCCGAGTCCCTCCAAATCTTGGGTTGAATTCACGGGATTTTGACGCTCGCGCAAGAGAGTCTTGCGCCAGCGGTCCTTTCGAGCCATTAGACCTTCGGAGGAACGAAGGTTTCCGCCTTAGACCATTGACTAATACCAAGGCGCTACAAGGGGGTTCATAGTCCGGGCCAGTGGCTTCCAAACACAGGGAGACATAGCCATGTTGATAAGAAAAGCCATCCGTCTTGCGCTCCTCCCCGTCGCAGCGGGCGCCCTCCTCGGCACCTCCAGCGGCGCCCTCGCGGCCGGGTCCTGGGATGCCGGCAGCTTCAAGCTGAGCTACGGCGGATACATCAAGTTAGATGTGTTGTATTCGGACTACAGTGACGGGAATCCCGCCAGTAACAGCATCGGCCGTGACTGGTATGTTCCCTCCACGACCCCGGTCGGCGGAGACGACAACGATGCCGTTCTCGACGCCCATGCCCAGCAGTCCCGCTTCTTCTTCGCGACCGAAGCCGACGTGGGCGGCAAGAAAGTCACCTCCCGCTTCGAGTTTGACTTCATGGTCAGCCCGGGCGGCAACGAGCGGGTATCCAACTCCTACAACCCGCGCATGCGTCACGCATTCTTCACGTACGACAAGTTCCTGTTCGGCCAGACCTGGAGCACGTTCCAGAACGTGAGCGCGCTGCCGGACACGGTGGACTTCGTCGGTGCGTCGGATTCCACGATCTTCGTTCGCCAGGCGCAGGTTCGCTACACGACCGGCAACTTCGCCATCGCGCTGGAGAATCCCGAGACCACGGTGACCAACTTTGGGACCAGCGGCCGCATCGACGCTGACGACAACAACGTCCCCGACCTGGCGGCCCGGTACATCCTTAAGACTGGTTTCGGCGACTTCTGGGCAGCAGGCCTGGTGCGCCAGCTCAAGATCCAGGACGATGCGGGCTCTGGGATCGACGACGACGACGTCGGCTACGGTATCAGCCTGTCCGGCAAGATTCCGATCGGTGACAAGGGCAGCGATTTCCGCTTCATGGGCAGCTTCGGCGAAGGGATGGGCCGCTACATGGGCCTGAACCTGTTCAACGGCGCGGAGTCGGATGCCAGCGGCAACATCGACGCGCTGGAGAGCTACGGGGCCTTTGGCGCGCTGCGCCTGGTCTGGAACTCCAACTGGCGTTCGAGCTTCGTGGGCAGCATCGCCGAGGCGGACAACAGCGGTGACATCGGCGGAGCCACCAAGAAGGCCTACAGCGTCAGTGGCAACCTGATCTACTCGCCGGTTCCGGGCATCGACCTCGGCCTCGAGCTTCGCTACGGGGAGCGGGAAGTCGAGAACGGCGATGACGGCGATCTGACCCGCGTGCAGTTCGGCGCCCGTTACAACCTCTGATCGAGAGATCCGGTTCCGGTCTTCGGATCGGGGCTGAACCAACCCGCGGGGCCGGCTTATTGCCGGCCCCGCTCTTTTTTCCCCACCGCTCCCACGCTATCGTGCGGCCATGACCGGACTGCTGGATTTCTCCAACACGCCCTTTGCCGCTCTAACCGAAAAGGAGCTGGGCATCGTGCGCGACCGCCTTGGCGTAGCCAGTTTTGCCGAGGGCGACGTGCTCAAAGCCGCGGGCGAGCGCTGGGAGGAACTGTTCCTGATCCTGCGGGGTACTGTCCAGGCCGAATCGCCAGATGGCACGCAGCGCCATTTCGGCCCCGACGATCTGGTCGAAGGCCGGGACCTGATGCGGGGTGACCGGGACCGTGTTTTTACTGCAGCCCGGGAAACCGTCTGCGTGGTGCTGGCCCGGGACACCGTGGACTGGCTGCTGCACCGGAATACAAAATTCCGGCACGCGCTGGCGGAGAAACGGCCGCCCCTGTCCCGCATGCGGGCCGGCCTGCCTGCCGGCGACGCCTTCACCATGGCCCGCGTCCGGGACGCGCTGGTCCGCAAACCCATCGTGCTGGCCGCCAACACGCCGGCAACCGAGGGAGTGACCACGCTCCAGGAACGCAATGGCGATTGCCTCCTGGTTACTGAGGACGGACGCTATGGCATGGTCACCGGGACCGACCTGCTGAAGGCGGTCACCAGCGCAACGGGTCTTTCGCAGCCGCTTAAGGATGTCGCCACCTGGGACCTGGTCAGTGCCTCGCCGGATGATTTTCTGTTCGACGTGCTGGTTCGGCTGACCCGCCATCACATCGAGCGAGTACCCGTATTCGAGGAGGGTGAGCTGATCGGTCTTTTGGAGCAGACCGACATTCTGAGCCTGTTCTCCACCCAGTCGGCGTCTCTCGGCATACGGATCGAGCGGGCCGAGAGCGTGGCGGAACTGGAAACCGCCGCCGCCGGCATGGTGGACCTGACCCGCATGCTCGTGGACCGGGGCGTGGACATCACCCTGGTCCTGGACCTTCTGTCGGCCCTCAACGAGCGAATCATGGCCCGGCTCTTCGCCCTGGTCGTCCCGAAGGAGATGCACGGCCAGGCCTGCCTGATCGTGATGGGCAGCGAAGGCCGCGGTGAGCAGATTCTCAAGACCGACCAGGACAATGCACTGATTGTCGCCGACGACATGGACTGGCCGGAATGCCAGGAGGCGATGAACCGGTTTTCCCACGAACTCGGCCGGCTGGGCTATCCGCCGTGCCCGGGTAATTACATGGTGAGCAATCCCAAGTGGGTGATGACCGTCTCGGAGTGGCAGGCGCGGATCGACAACTGGCTGCGGCACCGCGACGGCGACGCGATGCTGGACCTTACGGTGTTCTCGGACGCCCATCCGGTGGCAGGCAACCGGCAGCTGTTCGAGACCCTGGAGGACTGGTTTTTGAAACGCATCCACAAGAGTGTCGGATTCATTCCCTCCTTTGCCCATCCGGTGTTGCGCTTCCAGGTACCGCTGGGATTTTTCGGGGGTATCCGCAAGGCCGATGAGGGCGTGGATATCAAGAAGGGCGGCATCTTTCCCCTCGTTCACGGGGTCCGGAGCATGGCGCTGGATGCGGCGATCCACGAGACCAATACGTTCCGGCGCGTCGATGCCCTGGTGGCCCGGGGCGATATGGACGCCCCCGGCGGCGAGGACCTGAAGGCGGCCCTGGAGATTTTCATGCTCTACCGGCTGCGCCAGCAGATGGAGGCCATCGCCGCCGGAGAGAAGCCCACCAACATCATTCGGCCGGCCGCGCTGCGGCGCATGGAGCGGGAGCAGCTCCGCCGGGCATTGCGCACGGTCAAGGCCTTCCAGGCCCGGCTGGCGAGGAAGTACCACCTGGAGATCTAGGAGCACGGGATGCCGCTGAAGCCGCTGCGGGTCGCGCTGGACCGAAGGCGCCACAAAGGAGGCCGCTGGGCCGATCTGTTCGAGTCTTACACCGGCGACGAGGTGGTCTCACTGGACTGTGAGACCACCGGGCCGGATCCATCGAACGCCGGCATCCTCTCGGTCGCGGCGGTGCCGATCAACGGCCAGCGCATCCTTACCAGCGAGGCGCTGGACATCAAGGCGGTTCCCGAGAGTGAAATCGAACACGGGGCGATCCGGGTGCATCGGCTGCGGCGCCAGGATCTGGCCGACGGGCTGCCCATGGACGAGGTGCTGGAGCAGGTGCTCGATTTCGTCGGCAACCGGCCGATCCTCGGCTACAACGTCCGCTTCGACGCAAAGGTGCTCGACCGGCACATCAAGCCGCGTTTCGGTTTTCGCCTGCCCAACAAGCGGCTCGAGCTCTCCGAGCTGTACCTGTCCCGCTGCGGTGTAAGGGAGGGTCAGGACGCGGATCTGCGGCTGGAAACCATCTCGGCCAGCGTGGGTCTGCCGCCGCCCCGGGGACGGCACACGGCCCTGACCGATGCGGTTTTCGTCGCGGCCGTCTACGTGCGCCTGAAACACGGCAAGCGGCCGGCATGAAGAAGAGCCCCGGCATCGACGAGCTGGCCGAGCGGGTCGCCAATCTCGGCCAGGGACCGTCGCGGTATGCCGACGATCCCGCCGGCCGGCTGGTGCTGGAGGAGGCGGTCGCCGCCCTGCGTAACGGCAACTACGGCGTGGGGGCGGTGATCCTCGATACCCGCGGCAAGGTCGTGCTGCGGGCCGGAAGCCGGTTCATCCGACCGCAGTTCCGCTCCGACGGCCACGCCGAAATGATGGCCCTGGGGGAACTGGAGGCCGAGCATTCCCAACTCGTGCCGTCCACGCTGACGCTCATGGTCAGCCTTGAGCCGTGTCCGATGTGCCTGTCGCGGATCAAGCTGTCCGGGATCGGCCGGGTCCGGTACCTGGCCGATGACTACGACGGCGGCATGGTGCACCTGGCCGGCCGTATGCCGCCGATTTTCCGTCTGCTCCACCCGGAGCAGGACATTCGCCGGGCCGACGTGGACCCCGGGATTCGGGACCTTGCCCTGGAGCTGTTCGGGTGCAACCTGAAGGCGCTGCGCCGGGCGGTGCTGGCCCGCGCAAAAGGTGAGTCCCCTTCCTAGCAGAACCTTGTCCCGGGCTTACGGCAGCGCGTAACGTGCGCCCAGGTGCTGGCGGAAGTCCCGCACGGTGCGCAGGGCTTCCCTGAGGAGAGTCAGCTCGCCGTGGGGCAAATTGCTCGTGTTTACCATGTTCGCCAGCTCCGGCGGAATGGCCGTGTTGCCGTATTCCTCGATGCGCAAGAGCTGCTGGCCGAGCCGCAGCTGGATCAGCACGGAGAAAGCCTCGATCAGGTCCCGGGCCATCTGGCTGTCCAGCTGTCCGGATTCGCCGAGGGCCTTGAGACGGCGAAAGGTATTGGAGGCCTCAAGACGGTCTTCCAGGGCAATGGTCCGGGCGCCGTGAACGATCGGAAAGATGCCGTAGTGCTTGACGTCGATTTCCCGGCCGGTGGTATCGCCGGCCTCGAAGAACGGCGGCGGATCGCCGACGGCCTTGGCGGGCAGCGCGAGAGTAGCCAGAGTTTCCCGGTCCCGGGGCAGGGCTTTGTCCAGTCGGTCCCTGAGGGTGTCGAACAAGCTCCGGCGCCCGGCCAGCGGTGTGGCGTCCAGGAACGACGAGAGACAGGTAACCGCCTCGTCGTTTTCCAGCCGGCACCAGTCCGTGAGTCGGCCGCTCCAGTCGTCGGTATCCAGCACCCAGTCAGGGTTGCTTACCATCATCCCGCAAGCCGACGGCGGATAGCCGAGCTGACGGGTGCGCTCGGCGAACAGCTGCAGGTGCTCGTCGCGGTCCCGCCATTCGGTGCCGGGCTCCACGATCAGCGCGTTGTTCTGATCGGTGCGCATGACCTGTTCTCCCCGGCCTTCGGAACCGGCCACGAGCAGGCAGCTTTCCCCGAGCACATGGGGCGGGACGATCAGCTCGAAGTTGCGCGAGAGAATGCGCCGGTGGAGTTCGGCGAGGAGGTCCATGATGAAACGCACGCCAACTTTCTGCGCGAACAGCGAGCGGGCCAGGTCCGGCAGTCCGGTCGATGCCGTGGCCAGTTCCTCGAAGCTCTGCGCCCGATCCACCCGCAGGGCCAGGACATGGCTGTGGCTGGAGAGGAATCCGAGAATGTCGGTCATTTCCACGAGGCCTGCCGGTCTCTCGCCCTCGAGTACCACCAGCCGCTCGATTCCGTGCCGGGTCATCCGGATCAGCGCCTCGAACAGGAATCCGCCCCGCTCGATGCTCAGCAGATTCCACGTGGCCATGGGAGAAACCGGCGCGTCGGTCCCCAGGCCTTCCAGGGCGACCGCTTCCAGCATGTCCGTGCGCGTGAGCATGCCGTAGCGCTCGCCGTCGCGTACCAGGACGCAGTCGCAGCCGGCGTCGTGCATGGTGGAGACCACATCGCGAACGCTGGCCTGGCCGTCCACGACCACCGCCGAACGCATGCTCGCCTCGTCCACCCGGGCCATGTTGAAGTTGACCAGGTCCCGGTAGGCGCCGCTCTGGGCCACCAGCTTGGTCTTGGTGGCCAGGTCCTGGTGGAAAAACTCTCCGAAGGCAACCGAGGAGAACACCAGCTCCTGGAACACCTTCTTGGGCAGGGCGTGACACAGGGTGTCCTCCCGGGCCACGTAACGATGCCGGGAGCGGCCGCGAAGCAGGGCCAGCGAACCGAACAGTTCGCCGCTGCGATAGTGGGCGACCGGTGCGGTGGGCGAGTCCGATGCCGGGTCCTGTTCCTCGACCAGGCCCTTGTCGACAATGTACAGGCTGGTGGTCTCGACCCCGGCGGGGATGATCTCGTCACCATCGGAGAAGAACTGGATATCCATGGCCTTCACCGCGCGCTCGCGCAGCGCCGGCTCAAGCAGGCCGAAGGGCGGCTCGTTGGTGTCGAAATCCGCGTACACAGGCACAGGCTGACGAGAAGGGTTTAAGGTGTCAATTCGCACAAAGTCGAGTGGCAACCGGGTCTTCCGGTCATCCGCATGCCGCCACCCTTTTGTGGCCGTGCCTCTAGCCCGGGGGACAAAAAAACCCTGTTCTGTGCCCTAGCCCTGCCGCAGTGCGGTATGTTTGCCGCGGTCTACTTTGCATATCCGGCTTGTCCGGGGAGGAATTCGATGACGTCACGAGTCGCAGCCGGCCTGCTCCTGGTTACGAGCCTGGCCTTCGCGATGGGCTTGCAGCCGTCGAATGTCGCCGCCCAGGAGGCTCCCGCGGCGTCTCCCGAATCCGGCACGCTGAGCGCCGAGGATGTCGCCTCGCTGGACGCCCGGGTAGAGCGTATCCGTGAGATCGACGCCCGTATAGAGACCCTTCAGGCCCGCGCGGAGAAGGGCGACGAGCGGACGCGGCGGGTGCTGGAGTCACGCATCGACGGCGCCTGGGCGGATCTTGCCGCCGAGGGCCAGGCGTTCGCCAGCGACGTCCAGAAATTCTCCGCCGAAGGCGTTGACACCGGCGATTACGAGGCTGGTGCATTGCGCGTGATCAAGGCCGTGCCGACGAAGATCCGTGCCGCCATCGACAACACCTGGGAGAAGGTTACGCCGGCGGACCCCGGCGCCAGCGTGGCGGACCAGGCCGCCGCCGATGCCCGCGTCTTCGATGCTGCCGGCAGGATCAACAGTTTCTACGCGACCTTGGTGCGCAACGTCGACCTGAGCGAGTCCTTCGGCCTGGACACGACCGACGAGCGGCAACTGCTTATCGACGATCTCCAGGACCGGGCCGAGAATATGTCCATCGGCCTGGAACTGACCCGGGACGATATTGCCGCCGCCGAGGCCAGCCTGGCCCTGAAGCCGGACGACGCGGACCTGGCCGCCAAGGTAAAACTCTTGCAGGCCAGGTCGAAAAAGATCGCGGGTCAACTGGAGCGTGCCATCGGTCTGCTGGAAGACCTCGGCATCTCGTCGCCGAATTTCAAGAAACAGGTGATCGCAGCCACAGGCGAAGTGAACACGGACGTGCTCAATCCGGCGGTGGCCTTCGGGCTCCTCGGTGACTGGTTGGGCGGGATCGGAGACTGGTTCATGGAGAACGGGCCGCGCCTGTTAATCCAGCTGCTGTTGTTCGTCGCCATCATCCTGGCCTTCCGTTTCCTGGCGAAACTGGGTCAGAAGGTGGTGACCCGGGCGCTGGATGCCTCCGGTGTGCAGATGTCCAGGCTCCTCCGGCAGATGATCATCTCCGTGACCCGGGGCCTGATTATGATTTTCGGCGTGCTCGTGGCCTTGTCGCAGATGGGGATTTCCGTCGGCCCCCTCCTCGCCGGTCTGGGTGTCGCCGGTTTCATTATCGGTTTCGCCTTGCAGGATACGCTGGCCAATTTCGCGTCGGGGCTCATGATTTTGCTCTACCGGCCCTTCGATGTGGGTGACCTCGTAGATACCGGCGGCGTGTTCGGCAAAGTCCAGGACATGAGCCTGGTCAACACGACTATTCTGACCGTGGACAACCAGACCCTGGTGGTTCCCAACAGCAAGATCTGGGGTGACGTCATCAAGAACGTCACCGCCCAGAACATTCGCCGCGTGGACATGGTCTTCGGCATTGGCTACGCGGACGACATTCCGAAGGCCGAGGGGATCCTGGAAGACATCGTCAAGCATCATGACAAGGTCCTCGAGGATCCGGCGCCGGTCGTGAAGCTGCACGAACTCGGTGAGTCGTCGGTGAATTTCGTGGTCCGTCCGTGGGTCAAGCGGGACGACTACTGGGATGTCTACTGGTACATCACGAGAGAAGTGAAAATGCGCTTCGACGACGAGGGCGTGTCAATTCCCTTCCCGCAGCGTGACGTGCACGTCTATACCGAGGAAGCGGTTGCGCTGGCCGCGCCCGGGGCGCGGGAGACGGTGGAGGCCATCACCGAAGAGGATCCAGTGTCTCCTGAAGAGCGGACCCCCTCTACCGGCCTGGACGCGGACAGCCCGGATGCGCCGGAGGGCCGCGGCGACGAGGACGGCGACGGTGGACGCTGATACGCGGCAACACCAGGTGCTGAGATCGTGCGCCGCGGGGTTCGGGGCCGAATGACCCGGCGACCCGGCGCCGGGAGATGACAGGCGCGCAGGCCGACGGCGGCCGGGATGCCCTGGTGACGGGTCTGAACGGCACCCTGGCGCCGGTGGTGGCCGAGGCGCTACAGGTGCGCGGGATGAACGTGGCGGCCTGGGACCGAAAACGTGTGTCTCCCGACGACGAGGCCGCCTGCATGCGCGAACTGGAGCGGGTCCGGCCCGCGGCCGTGTATCACCTGGGCCTGGGGAGCGAAACGTGGGCGGCGCTGCTGGCCGGCTGGTGTGACCGGCACGATGTGCCGTTTCTGTTTACCAGCACCGCCATGGTGTTCAACCACGAGCCCGACGGACCCCACCGGGTGAGCGACGAGCGCACGGCGAAGGACGACTACGGCCGCTACAAAATCCGCTGTGAAGAGGCGATTGCCAGCGTGTCCGGACAGGCGGTTATCGCGCGGATCGGCTGGCAGATCGGTGCGCAGCGCGGGGGCAATAACCTGCTCGAAGCCCTGTGGCGCATGATCGAAACCGATGGCCTCATCCGCGCCGGCATTCGCTGGCGGCCCGCGTGCTCGTTCATGAGCGACACCGCCGAAGCACTGGTTCAGCTGGGTTCCGGAGGCGTGCCCGGCACATATCATCTCGACAGCAACGTGGCCGATGCCCTGAGCTTCCACGACATCGTGCTGCGGCTGCGGACACTGCACGAAGCAGACTGGCGGGTGGAGGCCGTGGACGACTACGTCCACGACCAGCGACTGCTGGATCAGGTGCAGCGTCTGCCCGACCTGACGGAACGACTGCCCGGCTGATTTCGACGGGCAACTGCGTGATCCGTCTCTTTTGATGGTTCCCTGTAGTCAACTCGCACAGGAAAGCGTCGCTGCGAGCGGACATGAGCGTGTTATGACAAAGTGCCCGGCGGTCACCGGCCGGGCCGGATACACTCGGGTTCCGGCGAACGACAGTTCCTGCAGGAATCTGGGCCGCGCGCCGGGCCGAAGCATTCAGGGGCCGGCAACGGCCTTTCCCGCAGCAAGAGCGCGAACCAATATGGACTTTTCCCGAACCGACGAACAGCAGCGCCTCTTTGACGAAATCCGGACTTTTGCCCGCGAGGAACTGGACCCGGGAACGGCGGACCGCCAGGTCCAAGGATTCGGGCAGGAATTGTGGGGCCGGATTGGGGACCGGGGCGTCCTCGGGTCCTGCGTTCCCGAGGTCTACGGGGGCCGGGGCCGCGACGTGCTGACCACGATCCTGGTCATGGAAGCCCTGGGCGAGGGGTGCCGCGACAACGGCCTGACCCTGGGGGTCAACGGCCAGATGTGGGCGGTGCAGGAGCCGATCCAGCGCTTCGGGTCCGAGGACCAGAAAAAGCGCTGGCTGCCGAAGCTGTGCGCGGGCGAATGGTTCGGGGCCCACGGCATGAGCGAGGCCACGTCGGGCTCCGATACCTTTGCCCTGAAGACCACCGCCGAACGCGACGGCGAGGCCTATGTGCTCAACGGCACCAAGATCTACATTGGCCTGGCGCCCGTGGCGGACCTGTCCCTGGTGTTCGCGGCCACCGCCCCCGACAAGGGCCGCTGGGGCCTGTCGGCGTTTATCGTCGAGAAGGACACGCCCGGGCTGACTCGCAGCGCGGTGAAACAGAAGATGGGTCTCACCTCGTCGCCGCTGGGCGACCTGGTGATGGAGAACTGCCGTGTGCCCGAAGCCAATCGACTCGGCCCCGAGGGCGCAGGCCTGTCCATCTTCAACCACTCTATGCAGTGGGAACGCAGTTTCATTTTCGCCAGCCACGTGGGCTCCATGGCCAGGCAGCTGGATGAGACGGTGGCGTTCGCCAAGGACCGTCGCCAGTTCGGCCAGCCCGTGGGTCACTTCCAGTCCGTGTCCAACCGCATCGCCGACATGAAGCTGAGGCTGGAGACGGCGAGACTGCTCATGTACAAGGCGGCGTGGACCCTGGACCAGGGCGGCGATGCGAGCATGATCTCGGCGCTGTCGAAACTGCACCTGGGCGAGAGTTTCTTCGCTTCGAGCATCGATGCGATGCGTATCCATGGCGGCCGGGGGTACCTGACGGAATACGAAGTGGAGCGCGACGTGCGCGACTCCGCCGGCGGCGTGATCTACTCCGGCACGTCGGACATCCAGCGGCAGCTGATTGCGAAACTGCTGGGGCTCTAGACCGGTCCGGGCCTGGACGGGTGTTGCCGCACGTCTCAGCCTGAGTCAGCGTTTGGCGACTGCGGCCCCGACTCGATATACGGTCCGCTCGAGAGTGTCGGACCGCCGCTAGTGCAAGCCCCCTCGATGCGGGCGACGTTGAAGATCTGCTGGATTTCGTCTGCTCTGAGTCAAGCCACCAGGAGATTTTCTGTTTGTGGCAGCCGCAGCTTCGCGATCCCGGCGATGATCTGGTGCTTGAGGTTACCTTTGCTGCCGGGGCGGCTTTTTTGGTCACATTTCATTTGAAGGACTTTGTCGAAGCAAAGTCAGTTGAGGTAAAGGTCGTCATTGTGGAGTTAGTTCAGCTATGAATTCAGCCGCAAAAGCAGGAGGGATTGCCTCGCTGATTCAGGCCCTGTGTTACATCGGTGGTTTCGCGATGTTGGCGACCGCGATGAGTCCCGGAGACGCTGAAGGCTGGAGCCAAATTCAGAAGCTTGAGTTCATCCTGGAACGAGAAGGCTTGTTTCAGCTGTGGAATATCATCATCTATGTGGTGTTCGGGATAGCGTTAGTTGTCCTTACGGTCGTTCTCCACAGACTATTGGAGAGGCCTGGCTCACTCCTGATGGCTATTGCGACACCGTTCGGCTTGATCTGGGCAGGGCTGGTCATTGCTAGCGGCATGGTGGCGAGCGTTGGTCTGTCGGAGATAGCCGAGCTATTTGCGCGAAACCCGATGGAGGCCACAAGTTCCTGGTTCATTATCGGTACTGTTCAGGATGGATTGGGGGGTGGGGTTGAGATCGTTGGAGGCCTATGGGTACTACTAGTCAGCGTTTCGTCGCTTCGTAGCGGTGTGCTCTTGCCCAAGCCGGTTAATCTAGTGGGGCTTGTCGTTGGCATTGCCGGAATCGTTACGATTGTTCCGGCACTGTCGAGCTTGGGTGCCGTATTCGGCCTGGTACAGATCATTTGGTTCATTGCCGTCGGAGTCGTGTTATTGCGTGCGGATGACGCCCAACTATGCGCTGCTGCCGACGTATGACCGCTTCCTCCCTTCGCTGCCGCTCCGGTCGGCCGCCGTCAAACGCAGCTGAGCTTTGGCGTTAGGCGCACGGCTACGAGGTTCTCGAGATCACCAACTTGACTCCAACCAGCACGACGAAGTTCTTCGAGCTACCTATTTCCGCGCCGGAGCACTAAGCTTTGGGCGGTAGCCAGTCTAGGCAATTTGAGAACGCTCCGACCGAGCGCTTCCCAAACAGTTCTCGTTGACCTGTCAGGTGCCTGATACTCCTCGCGCGACACGATCCAGCAGTCACGCGTCATCCACACCATCTGAACACCAGGTAACAACGTATGTCGCTGAGAAACCTCTCCAAAATGGCCCTGACGGGGCTAGTCATGTTGAGCCTGTCAAGCCACATCAGCGCGGAACCCTCCCCGATGAAAATGACCACCCAGGTTCCCCCGGGGATCGAGACGCCCGACGTGCTGGAGACGAGCATTGGCACCCTGACCTCGGTCGATGGTGTCCCGGACGCGGCAACGACTCAGAAGGTCTACGACCAGCTCGATCTCAATCGGGCTACGGAAGCGTTTCTGAACTGCATTCCGATCGCCTCCATGCACGGACTCAAGCACGGCCTTCTCAAGCACGGGCCGGCCAATACCACCGCCGTTCTTTTTGCAGATCTCATGGACTCCAAGGCCTTCTGGCTAACCCCGAACACCACTTCCATCTACATGGCATCCTGGCTCGAACTCGGAGACGAGCCCATGGTCATCGAGACCCCGCCCAATGTGCTGGGGTTCTTAAACGATGCCTGGTTCAAGTATGTCGTGGATTTCGGCAACGCCGGTCCGGACATGGGCAAGGGCGGCAAGTTTCTCATCGTTCCCCCCGGGTATGAGGGTCCCCTGCCGGAGGGCTACCACGTGGCTCATACCAAGACGTACGGGAACTGGGTGGTCTGGCGTGGCTTCCAGGTGGAGGGCTCGACGAAACCGGCAGTGGAAGCGACGAAGGAACTGTTCCGGATGTATCCGCTTTCCAGGAAAGACAATCCGCCGGAGATGACCTTCGTCAACATCTCCGGGCAATTCGACAACACCATCCACCGCATGGATTACGGCTACTGGGAGGAACTCAATGCCACGATCCAGGCCGAGCCGCTGGAGGGCCTCGACGTCGAAACCCGCGGCCTGTTAGCCGCCATCGGCATCAGGAAAGGCCAGGAATTCAAGCCGGATGCCCGCATGAAGAAGATCCTCACCGATGCGGCGGCGATCGGCTCCGTCACCGCCCGGGCCCTGACCGCTCGTCCCAGCGACCAGCGCCACTATCTCTATCCCGGCGAGCGAGTCTGGACAAACCCCTTCATCGACGGGCGTTTCGACTTTCTCCTGGATGGCGAACGGCTCCTCGATTCCCGTATCTACATGCATTTCTACGCAACGGGCATTACGCCCGCGATGGCCATAAAGAACGTGGGCAAAGGCTCCCAGTATGCGATCGCCTATCTTGACAAGGACGGCAACGCGCTCGACGGCAGCAAGACCTACAGGATTCACCTGCCGAAGGACGTGCCAGCCAAGGATTTCTGGTCGTTCACGCTCTACGACAACCAGAGCCGTGCCATGCTCCAGACCGACCAGCGTTTCCCCGGCATCGACAACAACAAGAAGGGCCTGAAGCAGAATGACGACGGCTCCTTCGACATCTACTTCGCTCCGAAAGCGCCCGAGGGACAAGAGAACAACTGGATCCAGACTGACCCCAGCAAGGGATGGAACACGATTCTTCGTCTCTACGGCCCCTTGGAGCCCTTCTACGACAAGACCTGGAAACCCGGCGACCCGGAACGGGTGGAGTGACCTGGGAGAGATGAGGGGCGCCGGCTTTCGGCCGACGCCCCGCGTATCGTGTACGTTTCCCGCAAGACTCCCCATTGCGTCTCTACAAGCATGGTGTGCAGTGTGAGGACCGTGGCGTGTCGCGTGCTGTCTAACGAGGCGCTGCAACGGACGTTTTGGCCTGATGCAAACCCGGTCTCCGCCGCCGCGGCTCCAGCGCGAAGGCCGCTGATTTCTGATTTAGGTGATCCCTCAGGCCATTGCGAGCTTCCCTCCCCGGCGCACGGAGTATCGCGGTAGGGAGCCCGGGTATCTCAGGCGCTTCAAGCAGCTGGAGGATGAGAATCGGAAGCCGGAGCGCGGGCTGGCGGACTCCATGCGAGACAACGATACGTTGAAGGCTGTGCCGTCAAAAAAAATACCGACCTCACCAGACAAGCCCCGGGCGATCGCTGTTCGGAGCGCGGAACCGCGGAGATACCACGGGCGGATTTTCTTGCGCAGGGGGGCTGGCAGGACTACGGTTTGGCCTAACTCCACCCACAACGGCGGAGACGGGCCGATGCGCCCCGCCGGAGGTCATTAGACATGAAAGCGATTTTGTCGATAAGCGCCGCGATGTTCTGTCTGTTCGCTTTGCAGCCGGCAGTGGCCGAAAACGAGCTCGAAGGCGTAACCGTGCCCGATACGCGAGTGGTCGATGGCACGACCGTCAATCTGAATGGCCTCGGCCTGCGTCTCGCCACGATGCTCAAGGTCAAGGTCTACGTCATGGCCCTCTATCTCGAAACGCCGAGCAAGGATGCCGCGACCATCATTGCCTCCGACGAAGCCGCGCGGATCGAACTGCACATGCTGCGCAATGTTGGCGCGAAAGACATGCGCAAGGCATGGGCCGAGGGGTTCGAGAAAAACTACCAGGGCTCGGCTGATTTGAGTGCCGAACTTGAGGCCCTCAAGGCAGCCACCGGGGACTTGAAAAAGGGCGAGGTTCTGGCCTTCGATTTTTCCTCTGACAACGTTAACGTCAGCACCAGCGGCAAAACCACCGGCACGATCGAGGGATCCGAATTCCGACGCGCGCTGATGAGTGTCTGGCTCGGTCAGGAACCGCCCAACAAAGAGGTCAAGGCAGGTGTGCTGGGGATGAACTAGGCGGCAAGCCGATTCATCGGCTGACCTGCTTCCTCACCGCGGACGGCAAACGTTGACCATCTGCGGGGCTGCTCCGATCAGCGGCCATGTGCCGGTAACCTTGGCGAGGCGTAGCCGGCGATGTCCCGGGGCCTCCGGCCAGGGCAGGTGCGCCGACCAATCGGAAAAGACTCGGGAAGGAGAAAACCCGTTCCCGCCTGAAGGCGCACTGGACAGTTTAGAAGCCCTCCTGCCGAGATGGTCCTTCGACGACAACGCGCCTATTCCGAGGCTGAAAAGGCGGGCCCTATTCCTGGTTCGATTTGAGCTTGGGTCCCCCGTCCAGGCCGCATTGGTGCTCCGGGGCGTCAGGCCTTCCTCCGGGAGGCGTTTTTCCAGCAGCAGGGGGCTCCGCCCGCCGTTTTTCTTCGTTGACTCTCCCCCTGTCGGGAAAAGCCCATAAAACAAGGCACAAACATCCATGAGCGAACAGATTCTCAAGATTTCCGACGATTTCTGGAACATCCGCGGTGATTTCAAGATCGGCGGAGTCCTGAACATCGGCACACAGGCCTCGCTGGTGCGGCGAGCCTCCGGCAAATTTCTGCTGCTGGACGCCTACACGCTGGACGGCAAGGTGAAAGCCGAGGTGGACGCGGCCACCCATGACGGCGCGGACATCGAGGCGATTATCAATCTGCATCCCTTCCATACCGTGCACGTCAAGAAAGCCCATCAGCAATACCCTGACGCCAGGCTTTACGGCACCCGGCGGCACCTGGAGAAGTTCCCCGACCTGCCATGGCAGGCCGAACTGAGCGAGTCCGATGAATGTGCGGCCCTGTTCGCGGACGATCTCGCGTTTTCCGTGCCGGCCGGCGTGGACTTCATTTCCAGCAATGAGCATCTGCATTTCTCATCGGTGCTGGCCTATCACCGGGCGTCAAAGACGATTCACTCGGACGACACTTTGATGTACCTGAAATTGCCCGGGCCGCTCGGGTTGCTCAAGAAGCCGGAAGTCAGCTTTCACATGACCCTGGCGAAGACGCTGGAACGCCGCGCCTCGGCGGCGGAGGACTTTCGCGCCTGGGCCAGGCAGCTGGCTGCGGATTGGAGCGATGCCGAGAACCTGTGTGCCGCTCACTCGGCTGCATTGCTCGGTCGGGATAATCGATCCGAATCGATTGCCAGCCGAATCCTGAAGGCCCTGCAGAAGGTGGAGAAAACCCTGCAGGCCCATGAGAAAAAGTTTGGCTGAGCGACGAGGTGGCATGGCGAATGCGAGACAGGGCCCACGACAAGCCAGATGGGCAGATATGGGACCCGCCACCATTCTCGCGAAAGGGAAGGACCGGCGTCGGCCAGGACATTGCCGCGCTTGGGCCGAAGCGGATCGGGCTGGGTGCCTCGGAAATATGTCCGGCCGCGATAACCTGGTCCGAGTAACATCCCAGCCAGGGATCCGCTGGCCTCGGGAGTAACAGTGAAACGATTTCTCGGTTGGGCAAGCGTGATACTGCTGGCAGGCGCCGTCGCCTGTTGGGGAGCCTATCGGTGGATCGGGTCCGAGGTGGATGCTGAAGGCATCCTGCGGGAGCCGTTTGCCCTGATTCCCCTGGGTTGGTTGTGCCTGCTCGGTGCACTGGTCGGCGGTATCGCCTACATGTTCATCCGTCCACCTGACAGCGCCGGCTAGCGGGGCCAGGACTGCCGGCCCCCTCGTTTTCGACGTTATCCGGTTCTGCACGGAACACGGCGAGCGATGGCGGGGCGCCTGGTCTCCGGCCGCATTGAGGGGATCACTACGACGCCGCATTTATCATCGACCTGAACGGAGACCGACCATGAAAGCCGTCGCTTACAAGACCCCCGGACCCATCGATCGGGACGACGCCCTCCACGACGTTGAGCTGGAGAGGCCGACTGCCGAAGGCCGGGATCTGCTCGTCAGGATTCATGCGGTGTCGGTCAATCCGGTGGATACGAAGGTTCGCGCTGGCGATGGCGCCGGAAGGGGGCGAGTGGCGTGTGCTGGGTTTCGACGCCTCAGGGGTTGTCGAGGCGATCGGCCCCGAGGTGGAGAATTTTCTGCCGGGCGATGCCGTGTTCTATGCCGGGTCCATCGCCCGGCCCGGCACCAACAGCGAATTTCATCTCGTCGACGAACGCATCGTCGGCCGCAAACCCGCCAGTCTCAGCCACCCGGAAGCCGCGGCCCTTCCCCTGACCGCGATCACCGCGTGGGAGATGCTTTTCGATCGGATCGACGTGAAACATCCCACGCCGCAGGGCGGGGACCTCATCCTGGTCATCGGTGGCGCCGGCGGCGTTGGTTCGATCACCATCCAGCTCCTGCGGGCCCTGACCGATCTGACGGTGATTGCCACCGCTTCACGCCCTGAAACACAGGCATGGGTGCGGGAATGCGGTGCGCAGCATGTGGTCGACCATCGTCAGCCCCTGGTTTCCCAGGTCGAGGCCCTGGGACTCGGCGCGCCGGGTTACGTGTTCTCCACCACGCACACCGGCGCTCACCTGGCCGACATCATCGAGCTGATCGCACCCCAGGGCCGCTTCGGTCTCATCGACGACCCCGAGGTGCTCGACGCAAAGCCGTTCAAGCAAAAGGCCGTGTCCCTGCACTGGGAGTTCATGTTCGCGCGGCCGGTCTTCGGCACTCCGGATATGGCGGAGCAGGGCACGCTGCTGAACGACGTGGCCGTGCTGGTCGACGCGGGCCGGATCCGGTCGACGGCCACCGAGGTGGCCGGCAAGATCGATGCGGTAACGTTGCGGGCGGTCCATGCGCAGATCGAGAGCGGCACGGCGCGCGGCAAGATCGTTCTGGAAGGGTTCTGAAACACTTCGCAGGGAACGCTGCCGGCGCCATGGGCCACGCTGTTGCCGCCCGGGGCCTGTGCCGGTTGAGTTGGCTGTCCTCGGCGTCCCTGAAGTACCGGAACCGGAGCCCCGGTCCGGGGTTGATCGCTGGGCTCGGGGGTTTGAAAATGCCCGGCAAAACGCCTGTCAAGCCGCATCCGCCTGCGCCGTCGAACTCATATCTCCATGCGACAAATCGTGCCCTTTCTCGTTGTCCTCGCCATTGGCTACATTGCGTGGCAGGAGTTCGGACCCGGCCCGGGATATCCCGGCAGTTCGTCGGGCGCCGATGCGGTCCTCGCGAACGCGTTCGAGTCCAGGCAAAGCAATCTCCAGGTCCTCGGCCTGGGGGAGGTCGTCAGCGTCCTTCCCGATGACCGGGACGGCAGCCGCCACCAGCGTTTCGTCTTACGGCTGGACTCGGGCCAGACGATCCTGGTCGCCCATAACATTGACCTGGCTCCGCGAGTACCGGACCTCGAGAACGGTGACATCGTGGAGTTCCACGGAGAATACGAATGGAACCCGAAGGGCGGCGTGATCCACTGGACCCATGACGACCCTGGCGGCCGCCACGTGGACGGATGGCTGAAGCACAAGGGGCGGACCTACCGGTAGAGGGAAGTGTCGATGCCGATGCCGACCGGTCAGGCGGACACCTCGAGCCCGGCCTTGCGCAGCCCATCGAGGATCAGGTCTCTCACCTCGGGCTGCGCATACAACCAGCGGTCGTTGACTCTTGGTATTTCCTCGGGCGGGAACGGGCACAGCGCGAGAAACTGTTCGAGGGCGGCACGGGCTTCGGCCTCGTTGCCCAGCTGTCCCTGGGTGGCGGCCACCAGCTCCGGGCACACCCAGTATTGCGGCATGTTGACCCGCTCGATGTAGGCCAGGGCAAGCTCATACTCGCCCTGGCGGTAGTGGTTGTAAAAGACCAGAAACCAGTACCAGCCCGGATGGTTCGGATTGAGCCGGATGGCCCGTTCCACCAGGCCCAGGCCGCGCTCCCATTCGCCGGTGAACGCGAACCAGACGCCGACCATCGCCATCGCATCGGAGTCGCGCGGGTTCAGCTCCAGAGAGCGCAGACCGGCGGACCGGCCCATGCCGACGTCCCGGTGAAAGAATGACGCATCGCACAGCGCAAACTGGGCCCAGGCGTTGTTCGGATCCAGCTCGGTGGCCCGCCGGGCCGACTTCAGCGAGCGCTCCAGGGCGTCGTCCTGCGCGTTGAACCCGTGCTTGAATTCTTCGAGATAAATCAGGCTCTGCGCGGCCCACGACGTGGCGTTTCCGGGAGCCTTCCTTACCGCTTGTTCGGCGGCGGTGCGGGCGATCCGGTGGTCTTCCGGGCTGACCCGCTGCCGATACACGAACTGGCGAATCAGCGACTCGTAGACCGTCAGCGACAGCGGGTCGCGCTGCAGGACCGGGGCAGACAGATCCCGCACCAGGGCACCGTAGGGATCGGCCACGGCGGTGACCACGTGATCCGTCAGGTCATCCAGGAGATCGAACACGCTGTCCGCGTTGTAATCCCGATGGTAGTTGTCGCCCCAGATCTGCCTGGCGTCCTGCGTATCGGCCACCCTGGCGCTGAGGCGCAGGCTCCTGCCCGCCCGGCGCAGCGATCCTTCGAGCACGTAGCGTGCGCCCGCCTTCCGGCCGGCTGCGGGGGAATCCTGCGAGGCCACATTGAGATAGGAAAAGCGTGCGAGGGCGCTGGAGATGCCGTCGGCCAGTTCCTCGGCCAGGTCGTTCAGTTCCGGGTCCGCACCCCTGACCTTGATCGGGGTGACGGCAATCCAGGGACCGGCGTCTTCCTCGGTCGCCGGCGCCAAGGGTACAACCTGCCCGGCCGGAGCGATTTTGTCGAGCCGTATAGCGACCGCGTGCACGAGTTGAGCGAGTGCCTCCTCTCCCTGTCCGCCGGCCCATGTCGACAGGTCGATAGCGTGATACTGGCGGAAGCCCATCGGCGGCTGACTGGCATCCAGTGTCGTGGCCACGAGCGTGCCCCGGCTTGCGGCAAACGACGCCTCGTCCTTGACCCAGTTGGAGCGGGAGCCTGCCTCCGACCACGCTACGACAACCGCGCCGGCCGCCGCGAGTTCCTGCTCGATGATGGCGCTGAACTCGTCGCCGGCAACGATCCGCCGATCCCACCAGACTTCGAAGCCCTCGTCGCGAAGCGCGGCTGCGAGGCGCTCGACGGCCGGGCGATCGCTTCGGGCATAGGAAAGGAAAATATCGGCCACGGCACCCCCGACTTCCAGGCACGGAACACGGTGGTCAGTATAATTGCGCGCTCAGCGTCCTGCGCCCCAGGCCTTCGTCCATGAAATCTGACGGAATCCTCAGTCGACTGGCCTCCGGCAGCCTGGTGCTGCAGATCGCGATCGGCATCGGCCTGGGCATTGCCCTGGCGCTGATCTCGCCCGAGGCCGCCAAGGGCTCGATGCTGCTGGGCAAGCTCTTCGTTCAGGCCTTGAAGGCGGTTGCCCCGATCCTCGTGCTGGTCCTCGTCGCCTCCGCGATTGCGAACCGCCGGGCGAGCCATACGTCGCAGCTGGGTCCGATCGTGGTGATGTACCTGGTGGGCACGGTGGCCGCGGCGCTCCTGGCCGTGACGATGAGCCTGCTGTTTCCGACCACGCTCGCGCTGCAGGTCACCGAGTTCAGCGCCGACGCGCCACAGGGCATTGCTGAGGTTCTGGGCAACCTGCTTAACAAGCTCGTGGACAACCCGGTCAATGCGGTGCTGACCGGCAACTTCATCGGCATTCTCGTCTGGGGAGTGCTGCTGGGCGTGTTTCTGCACCACGCCGCCGAGTCGACCCGCCGGTTGCTGGCCGATCTGGCTGATGCGGTGACCCACATCGTGCGCCTGGTCATCCGGCTTGCGCCCATCGGCATCTTCGGCCTGGTGGCCGGCAACCTTGCGGAGTCCGGGCTGTCTGTCCTGGGCGGCTATGCGCGGCTGCTAAGTGTCCTGCTCGGCTGCATGCTCATCATGGCCCTGGTCATCAATCCGCTTATTTTCTGGTTCAAGACGCGCCGGAACCCTTACCCCGTGGTGCTGACCGCGTTGCGGGAAAGCGGCGTCACGGCGTTCTTTACCCGGAGCTCCGCCGCCAACATTCCGGTCAACCTGGCCCTGTGTGAGCGGCTGGACCTGGAGAAGGACACTTACGCCGTGTCGATCCCGCTGGGCGCGACCATCAACATGGGCGGGGCCGCCATCACGATCACGGTTCTTACCCTGGCCGCCGTGCACACGCTGGACATCAGCATGGACCTGCCGTCGATGCTCCTTCTGAGCGTGGTTGCCGCGTTGTCCGCCTGTGGCGCCTCGGGTGTCGCCGGGGGATCGTTGCTGCTGATTCCGCTTGCCTGTGGGCTGTTCGGCATTTCCAACGATGTGGCCATGCAGGTGGTCGCCGTGGGGTTCGTCATCAGCATCCTGCAGGACTCCGCCGAAACCGCCCTCAACAGCTCTACCGATGTCGTGTTTACTGCCGCGGTAGCCGCGAAAGCGCCGTAGCTCCCGACCGGTATGCCCGGAGCAGGTCTCCGTGCAGCCGTTCTTAATCTTGGAGGAAGCCGCCAGATGACCCATGAAACCCAGGACTCGTCCACGGGCGAAGGATCCCGCCCGATCCCCCAGGAAGCCTTCGACTGGTACGACGAATACGCCCACGGGCTGATCGACCGGCGCACTTTCATGGCCCGACTTGCCGGGCTGGGTGCCCTCGGTTTCAGCATGAGCCTATTGACCAGTTCGCTTCTGCCCAACTATGCAAAAGCGGAACAGGTGTCCTTCAACGACCCGGAACTGAAGGCCACTTACGTGACGTTTCCATCCCCCAAGGGGCACGGCGAGTGTCAGGGCTACCTGGTCATGCCCACTGGTCTTCCAGGCAAGGCACCGGTGGTCCTCGTCGTGCACGAGAACCGGGGACTGAACCCCTATATCAAGGATGTCGCACGACGCCTGGCCAAGGCGGGGTTCATCGCCTTAGCGCCCGATGCGCTCTATCCGCTGGGCGGTTATCCGGGCAACGATGATGACGGCCGGGCAATGCAGCGCAGCATGGACCGGGCGAAGCTGGAGGAAGACTTTATTGCCGCGGCGCAGTTCATCAAGGGCCACGAGTCGAGTACCGGAAAGCTCGGCGCGGTGGGGTTCTGTTTCGGCGGCTACGTGGTAAATATGCTGGCCGCGTCGATTCCCGACGACCTGGATGCCGGTGTCCCGTACTACGGATCCCCGGCAGCAGAGGCCCTGCGACCCAACGTCAAGGGCCCGCTCATGCTGCACTTCGGCAGCCTGGATGAGCGGATCAACGCCACTTGGCCGGGCTATGAGAAAATCCTTAAGGCCCAAGATGCGGAGTACGTGGCCTACTTCTACGAGGGCGCCAACCACGGCTTCCACAACGACTCCACAAGCCGTTATTCGCCGGCCGATGCCGAGCTTTCATGGTCGCGCACCCTCGAGTTTTTCGGGGACAAGCTGTCCTGATCCGGGACTCAAGACAACGGGGGTGTCTTGTCTCTGTTTCCCGGAATTAGGAATGGCCCGGGACGAATGCCCCGGGAATGATCAAATCTAACGCGCTCCAGGGGGGTCAGATGGACTGGAATACCGCGGCGTCGATTGCTGAAGTTGTGGGGAGCGTGGGGGTCATCGTTTCGCCGGTCTATCTGGCCACCGAGGTGCGCAACAACACGAAAGCGCTGAAAGCCTCGGCGGGTTTTGACGCGTCGTTGCAGATGGGTCAGCTCAACGAGGCGCTGTTCCAGGGGATGCTCGGGGACGCGGAATATCAGCAGGGCCGGGAGTCGCGCTTCACGAAACTGGTGAGCAAGGTTTACGACCCGGAAGCGGACGTGGACGACCTGACAGCGTCCGATCTGATCCTCCTGCTGTTTATCAACCGCTCCATATTCCAGAAGATCGAGGGCGAGTATTACCTCTACCAGCACGGGTTTCTCGATGCCCCCCGATGGGAGGCGAGGAAATCCTGGGCCTGCGGCTATATCGAGCTGCCGCTGGTCAGGAACTGGTGGGAGGACGAGATCACGCAGGGCATTTACCGGCCCGAGTTCATTGCGGCTATCTCCGGGGAAATAAAGTCGCGGCTGAAGGTGCAGGTCGCGTTGGCCAGGAAAGCGCCTGGCGGGAACCCGCGGGCTGAAACCGTCGATGATCCCGGTCCCCCGGGAGACAGGTGACGGGTGACGGGTCGGGCTTCGGAGCGAGACCGGGCCGGCAGCCCGGGCGGAACTGTTGTGGCGAACTGGAGTCCACCCGTTCAGTCCGCCTGTCCATGATTCCTCCGTCATGATTCCGCCGAGGCAGGGGGCTATTTCGCCTTTATTCCCATCAACGTGAAATATCCGATCAGGAGAACGCGCAGTGAGCTATGACATCAACGGTAAGACCGTGCTCGTCACGGGAGCGAATCGCGGTATCGGCAAGTCCCTCGTCGAGGCGTTTCTCGGCCATGGTGCCGCCAGGGTCTATGCTGCCGTTCGCTCCATCGACAGCGCCACTCCGCTCGTGGAAGCCCACGGCGACAAGGTGGTTCCCGTTCATCTCGACCTGGCCGACCCCGACTCGATCAGCCAGGCGGCGGAAACCGCATCGGATGTCGAGGTGGTCGTCAACAATGCAGGTGTCCTGACGACTACCGGGCCGCTGGATCCCGATGCTGCGGATTCGCTGGAGTTCGAGCTGAAGGTCAACGTTTTCGGCCTGCTGCAGATGGCCCAGGCCTTCGCGCCGGTACTGAAGGCAAACGGCGGAGGGGCCTTTGCCCAGCTGAACTCGGTCGTATCGATGAAGTGCTTTCCCGGCTTCACGACCTATTCGGCATCCAAGGCGGCCGCCTACTCGATTACGCAGGCGCTTCGGGAGGTCCTCGGCGCCCAGGGCACCCGGGTCCTGAGCGTTCATCCCGGGCCTATTGCCACGGACATGGGCGACGCCGCCGGCCTGACCGCCATCGCCGAACCCCCGTCGCTGGTGGGGGAGGCCATCATCAAGGCGCTCGAGGACGGCGAATTCCACGTATTCCCCGACTCCATGGCCAGGGAGTTCCAGGCAGCCTATGACGGATTTGCGAAGAACGTCATCGAAGCGAACACGGCCGAGGGCTGAGCTCGCACCTTGCCCGGTACGGGCTTTGCGCGGCGCCGGCGACGACCATGATCGACGATTTGCGAGCTGTCACCCGATTCGCCCGGGCACTGGATGCCGAGGACTATCCCGCGGCGAAACAGCTGTTGAGCGACGCCTGTGAGTACGCGTGCCGCGGCATCGTCTATCGCGGACCGGAAGCCATCATCGCGTCATATCGCGGCAACGGTGACGCGGCCCAGGCCTTCGATTCCATCGACTACGAGAGCCATGTCGTTCGGGAGTCTCCGCGGCGTTTTCGCATTCGTTTCGTCGATGACATCAGTCACGCCGGGCAACGTTTCGTTTTTCGGTGTGAACAGATCGTCCGGACCGACGATGCAGGCCTGATCGCGCGGATCGAACACGTGGATCTCCCTGGGCAGCTGGCGGGGCTGTCGAAGTTCAGGGCGTTGTTCGAATCGGTGAAATCCGGCGGCAGAGAGTGCTGATCAAGTGTTCATGCTGCTGAGATGCGGCCGGTGAAGAAACTCCTCAAGGTCCTGGCCATTGCCGGCGTGCTCGCCGTGGCCGGCGTGTTCGCCCTCCGCCTGGCCTCACCCGAGATCCGGGTGGAGAACCGGTCGGCGATGGCTATTGCCGAACTCGTGGTCCAGTTGCCATCGAGTCGGGTGTCGTTCGGTCCTGTCCAGCCAGGCACCGACAGTGGCATTTACTACTCGGCGCGCCAGGCCGAGGGGCAGTACGCCTATGCCGTGCGCTTCGAAGGTGGGGAGACCGTGGAAGGCGCCTGTGGTGAGGTGATCCCGTCCGATTTCGCAAAACGACTTCGTCTCGTCGTGTCTTCCCCGGACGATGTCGAGTGCCGGGAGGAGAACAAGGTCTTCTAGGGTCACTGGTGCCGGGCATCGCAAGACCCCGGTCCGGGTTGATTGCTGAATCTCGCGCCATAATGGGCACCTGGGCCTCGAACCCGCCCGGGCCAGGAGCCGATATGAGCATCTCTCGAAAAGCCCTTTGCGTGGTGTACCTGTTGATTGGCCTCGTGGGCCTGGTGGGCACCTGGGGCAACAACATCGACTATTTCTCGTCAGGCCTGGGGATCGCCGGGGTGAACCTGCTCTTCTGGCAGGAGACTCTCGTCAATCCGGCCAGCCGGTCGATCACCGTCGATATTCTCTGCCTGGGACTGGCCGCAATCATCTGGATGTTTTTCGAGGCGCGCCGCTTGTCCATGCGCGGTATCCCGATCTACGTCTTCCTGAGCATCTTCGTCGCGATCGGTGCCGCGTTTCCGTTCTTCATGGTGCACCGGGAGCGGGTTCTGGCGGGGCTGGAGAGCTCGGACACTGCCGGCACCCTGTCGATGGGCGAGATCGTGTTCCTCGGGCTCTTCGGCCTGATGATCCTCGGCTACACCATTCTTTCGCTGGCGAGGTGACCGCCTCGGCGAGTCAGCCTGCTGCCTGCGGCCTTGAGGCCCACCCCGACCGCGGTGCCGACGAACGCCGCCAGCAGCCACAACCAGCCGTGCAGGCTGCCGCTGGATGCACCGCCGAGAAACGCGCCGATGTTGCAGCCCAGGCCCACCACGCCGCCGTAGCCGAGCAGCAGACCGCCCAGCAGGGCGCTGAACCCTTCGCCCGGGCTGATTTTCCAGTTTACGCCGAGGCTTCCGGACCGGGCCGCAGCCAGCGCCGTGCCCAGGATTAGTCCGCCGATCATGAGCGTCGCGGCATCCGTCCAGAGACTGGCCTCAAGGGCGTTGACTCTGGAATCCGCCGACCAGTAGTCCCAGAACGCGACGTCCAGGTCGAGGCTGAAGGCCTCAATGAAATGCGCGCCCCAAAGGGGCGGCGCCGACATGATGGTCCAGGGCCGACCCGACAGCACCAGGGTCGCGACGCACAACAGGGCCAGCACAATGACGCCCCGGGACATGGACCAGGAACGGCCCGGACCGAAGGACTCTTGGGTACCCGGTCGGGAGACGTTCCCGCAGCGGGCCTTCTCGAGCCACAGGCTCGCGCCGGCGAGCAGCCCGATGATCGCCAGGTTCCCCGCGATGCCGGGGCCGGTGCCCCATTCCCTGGGCAGGGAGAAGGCAAACCAGCTGGCCTGGGCCTCCCACCACCCGAAATGGGCGCTGCCGAGGGTCGCGCCCACGATCATTGCGGCGATCACGATGACATAGCGCAGCTTGCCGCGGCCCACCGCCGAAAACGATCCGGACGAGCAGGCGGAAGCGAGCTGGGCGCCGATGCCGAAAAGGAAGGCGCCGGCCAAAAGCGCGACGCCGACCGGTCGCACGAGGTCGAAGAGGGGCTGGCCGAAGGCTTCACCCCGGGCGAACAGCGGAAAAAGCGCGACGCTGAGAATCGCCAGCAGGGCGAGCTGGTAGCGCAGACCCGCCCCGCGCCCCTCGATCACCTGGGCCCGCCAGGCACTGGCGAATCCGAACCCGGATTTCTGCAGGGCAAAGCCGAGCCCGGCGCCCACCAGTACCAGCAGGGCGACCCGCAGGCCTGCGTCGTCATACGCCAGCCACGTCGTGGCGCCCAGCAGGACCAGCACGCCGGCTGACGGCAGCACGCGAGCCGGGTCAAGCCGGCGCGCGGCGGGGGCGAGGGCCTGCGATCCAGCAATGATGGCGGAATTAGGCATGATCGATCCGACCCTGGGAAACTGGACGACGAACGCTACACGAGGGGTGCGGGGCCCTGAACGAAGCGATCACAATGAGCTTATAACCAATAGTTATATCCATGTTCCCCAAGAAAGCCGCTTAGCCAAAGGGCCGGGTCTTGATAGCGGACAGTGACGAGTTTCGGCGGCCAGGGTGCTCCGGATCCAGCCGATTTCCGGCGGTCGGCAATGGCACGCTGTCGGTTGTGCGTTGCGACCGGCGGCTCCAGGCCGCAGGGTTGGGCTCCTGAGCCCCTTGGGCCCGGGAATTGCGAGAGGCCGCCATGACCGAACCTGAGCCGGGAAAGCCTGACCCGGAAAAACCTGAGTTGAGAAAGCAATACGCCTTCAGGCCGTCGCCGGATGGACTCCAGGCCTGGGATGTCCACCGGCTGATCGAGCTGGCGGCGGAGCTTCCGACCAGAGACGTTGCTCTCGCCGATATCCGGGAAATCGACGAGAATTACTGGTATGCCCCGGAGGATCCGCCGCCGACCTGCCGAAGCGTACTCGGGCATGCGGAACTGATTCTCCGGGCGGATCTGCGCTATCCCGTTATCCTGGCATCCGACGGGAGCGTCATGGACGGCATGCATCGCATCCTGAAGGCGCTGATGGACGGCCGGGACGTGATCCGCGCCGTGCAGTTCGCAACCGACCCCGAGCCGGACTTCGTGGGCCGGGCGCCGGCGGAACTGCCATACTGAACGAACATTCCCGATTGCTTTTGGCCGATGGCCTTGCGGAGAGACCGATGATCCATGCGCGCCGTCCTGAGACCGTTGTTCGCCCCTCGAGGACCGGGCCATGAGCGCCTTCGATCTCGAGCGCTTTGTCGAGGCGGTCGATGCCGCGCGGGTGGACGGCCGGGCCGCGGTGGAAGAGGTCCTTCGCATGGCGGTCGCCCGGCCCGGTGCCGTCATGAATGCCGTTGGCGAGCCGGAGGCCGCCGGTATCCGCACCATCTTCCGTTCCGGAGATCTGACCGTTCTGAATATCGTCTGGGCGCCCCACATGGTGCTCCAGCCCCACGACCACAATATGTGGGCGGCCATCGGCCTGTACGCCGGCCGCGAGGACAACATGATCTGGGAACGGACCGGGGACGGTGTCTCTGCCTGCGGGGGCGTGTCGCTTTCGGTGGGCGACGTCTTCGGCATGGACGCTGACGGCGTGCATTCGGTCCTGAACCCGATTCCTCGGTTGACCGGCGCGCTGCATATCTATGGCGGCGACTTCTTTGCCCCCGGGCGCCACCAGTGGGATCCCGAGACCCTGGAGGAGGAGCCCTTCGACGTGGATGCCCTGCGGCGTTCTTTTGCCGCGGCCGAGAAGCGCTTTGCCGCGGCGTGAACGCCGGATCCGATTCTCGCGCGTCTTTCGAGTCGTCGGCGGATCTGCCGTCAAAAGCATTCCGGCTTCAAACCCAACCGGCCAGGCGGACCGAGTAGCGGCATGACGATTACCGGCGAGTGCTTTTGCGGGACGATCCGGTACGAAGTCCGGGGCGGGCTGGCGAATGCCCGGTCCTGCCATTGCTCCCGCTGCCGGAAGGTGTTCGGCGGCGCGGCGTCGGCTTTTGCCGACCTCGCCGATCCGGCCGGGTTTCGCTGGGTCGCCGGAGAGCAAAACGTCCGGCGCTATCTTGGAGAAAGCGGCTGGGGACTCGGATTTTGCCGGACCTGTGGATCGGCATTGTGCGGGCTCCACCATGACGCGATCGTGGGAGTGACCCTGGGAACGGTCAACGGCAATCCCGGCGTGGAACTCACCGCGCACATCTTCGTAGACTCCCGGGCTCCGTGGGACCATATCGGTGGGTCGGCCCCCCAGTATGCCGACGCCCCGCCAGAGCAATCTCCGGGGTCAGAATAGCAACCTGCCTTGCGGCGAGGAACTCCATGGATCGGGAGACCGGGCGGACCTCATCGTCGCTGCCGGGGCATGGGGGTAATCATTCGGGAAGCCACACCCGGGACGAGGCTATTCCGCCCGATTCACCGGCTTTAACCAGACGCCACTCGCCCGCGCTCTATCGCAGCGACTCGCCCAGGCGTCCGCCTTCCAGGATCGGCAGGACCCAGAAGTGGACATCGGCGCCGCCGAAGACGGCCCGGGCATCGTCCAGGAAACCTGCCAGGGCATCGCCGCCGATCTGGACCTGGAACTGGATCCGCCGCTGCCGGCCGGTTACCTGTTCCATGGTGCTCAGACCGTCGTGACGAGAGCTGTGCCCCGCGACCGGCTGGGTCGTGAAACCGCCACCGTCAGCGCGCCCGAGCAGCCAGTCGATCATGGGTTCCTCCAGCGCGGGGGCGACCGTAAGCACTACCAGCGCTCCGCTGATTCCGGCCACGTTCATGGACTTACCTCCCGCCGGCCGAAGCGGCGATAGAGCAAGGGCAGAATAATCAGGGTCAACAGCGTCGCGGTCGCCAGGCCGCCGATGACGACGATGGCCAGGGGTCGCTGGATCTCGGAGCCCGGGCCCGTGGCAAACAGCAGTGGCACGAGGCCGAAGGCCGCTATGCTGGCGGTCATCATGACCGGCCGCAGCCGCCGCCGGGCGCCCTCCACGACGACCTCCTCGATGGGCATCCCCAGGTCGGCCAGCTGGTTGAAGTACGTGACCATCACCACCCCGTTCAACACCGCGATGCCGAGCAGGGCGATAAAGCCAACGGAGGCGGGTACGGAGAGATATTCGCCGGTCAAAAGCAGGGCGAACACGCCGCCGATCAACGCAAACGGAATGTTGGTCAGCACGAGCAGCGCCTGGCGGACCGAGCCGAAGGTGGAAAAAAGTAGCAGGAAGATCAGGCCGATGGCCACCGGGATGACCAGGCCCAGACGCGCCGCGGCCCGCTGCTGGTTTTCGAACTGGCCGCCCCATTCCAGGTAGTAGCCGGGGGGCAGGCTCACCTCGGTTGCGACCACTGCCCGAGCCTCTTCGACGAAACCCACCAGGTCACGGCCCGCCACGTTGCTGCGCACGACCGAGAACCGCTGGCCGCGTTCGCGGCCTACGGCGACGACGCCTTCGGTGCGGCGCAGCCCCACGAGGCTGCCCAGGGGCACGCTCGACCCGTCCGCCAGCACGATCGGCAGGTCGGCCAGCGCCTCGGGGGGCGCGTCGCTTCCGGCGCCGACACGAATCAGCATCGGGGTCCGTCGGATGCCCTCCTGCACGATGCCCACCGGCAGTCCCTCGAGCTGAGCGCGGAGGATGTTCTGCAGATCCACGATGTCCATGCCGAGCCGGCCGCTCGCCAGCCGATCGATGGTCAGTTCGATGTACTGCACCCCGTCGTTCTGGCTGGCGAACACGTCTTCGCTGCCGTCCACCGTGCGCAGGGACGAGGCGATGTCGCCGGCCAATTCCTGCAGCACGTCGAGATCCGGTCCGAACAGCTTCACCGCCACGTCGCCGCGAACGCCGGTCAGCATCTCGGATACGCGCATCTCGATGGGCTGGGTGAACCCGTAGGCGATGCCGGGAAATGTCTCCAGCACCTGGCGGATGGACTCCACGAGCTCGTCCTTCGAGTCGACGCCCCATTCGTCTACGGGCTTCAATACCATGAACAGGTCGCTCTCGTTGAGCCCCATCGGGTCCATGCCGATTTCATCAGACCCTACACGGGAGACGATTCGGGTGACTTCGGGTATGGCGTTGAGAATGGCGCGTTCGACGCGCATATCGAGATCGACGGACTTCTCCAGCGTGATGGACGGCAGTTTCTCCAGCTGCACGATCACGTCACCCTCGTCCATGGTGGGCATGAAGCTTTTGCCGATAAAGAAATACGCAACCCCCGCCGCCGCGAGCGCGGCCAACGCGGCGATGACCGTAACCCGAGCGTGATCCAGGCACCAGCGCAATGCCGGTCCATAGATCGCTTCCAGGCGCCGGGGCAGCCAGGGTTCCTCGTGGCCTCCGCCGGTCAGCAGCAGCGAGGCCAGCACCGGGATCACGGTGAGCGACAGCAGCAGTGAGCCGGCAAGCGCGAACACGATGGTCAGAGCCACGGGCGTAAACAGCTTGCCCTCCAGGCCCTGCAGCGTGAGCAGCGGCAGAAACACGATGATGATAATGCCGATGCCCGATGCCACCGGCACCGATACTTCGCGAACGGCCCGGTAGATCACGTGCAGCCGCGGCAGCCGGCGGTGTTTCTCCCATTCGGCCAGGTGCGTCGTGATGTTCTCCACGACCACGACGGCTGCGTCCACGAGCATGCCGATGGCAATAGCCAGCCCCCCCAGGCTCATGAGGTTGGCGGACATTCCGAAACGGCGCATCAGGATGAACGTCAACAGGGCGGCCAGTGGGAGTGCCACGGCAACGGTCAGGGACGCGCGGACATTGCCCAGAAACAGGAACAGCAGAACGAGGACCAGGGCGGTGGCTTCGGCAAGTGCTTTCGCCACCGTGCCCACGGCCCGCTGGACCAGTTTGCCGCGATCGTAGAACACGTTCACGGTAATGCCGGGCGGAAGGGCCGGGGCGATTTCCTCCAGCTTGCTCCGGACGCCGGCGACCACCTCGCGGGCGTTGGCTCCGCGCAGCCCCAGGACCAGGCCCTGCACGGCCTCACCGGTGCCATCCTGGCTGACCGCGCCGTAGCGGGTCAGCTCCCCCAGCTTGACCGTGGCCACGTCCCGCAACCGAATCGGTGTGCCCTCGTGAACGTGCACGATCAATTCGCGCAAGTCCTCCACTCCCTTGATGCGGCCTTCGGAGCGCACCAGCAGTGCCTCCTCGCCCTCGCCGATACGACCGGCCCCGTCGTTGCGATTGTTGGCGTACAGGGCGTCGGCCAGCATGAGCGGATCGATGCCGCGCGCTGCCATGCGCACCGGGTCGGGCACGATCTCGAAACTGCGCACGTAGCCGCCCAGTGAATTGACGTCCGCCACGCCGGGCACCGTTCGGAGCGCCGGCCGAATCACCCAGTCCAGCAGCGTGCGCCGCTCGGTCAGGCTGAGATCGCCGTCCACGGTAAACATGAACATCTCGCCGAGCGGCGTGGTCATCGGTGCGATGCCGCCCTCGATGCCTTCGGGCAGGTTTTCCCAGACGGCGCCCAGGCGCTCGGACACCTGCTGCCGGGCCCAGTAGATGTCCGTGCCCTCGGCAAAGTCGACGGTGATGTCGGTCAGCGCGTACTTGGCGACGGACCGCAGCATCACCTGGTCGGGAATGCCGAGCAGTTCCAGTTCGATGGGTCCGGTGATCCGGGTCTCGACCTCCTCGGGGGTCATACCCGGCGCCTTGACGATGATCTTGACCTGGGTCGGAGACACGTCGGGGAAGGCGTCGATGGGCAGCGTGGTGAACGCGTAGTAGCCGGCGGCCGCCAGCAGGAGGGCCAGCAGCAACACCAGCGCTCGCTGGGTCAGGGAGAACTGGATCAGGCGTTCCATCACCCGGTTGGCTCCTCGAGGCTCGCCCACAGGGCCTTCAGGGCGGACACGCCGCTGACCGCGACCTCGTCGGCAGCCGTGAGGTTGCCGCGGACGTAGCTGCGGCCCGACTCGGCGCTGACGACCCTGACCTCCCGGGCCTCGAATCCGACGGTGCTGCGAACAAACAGGTAGCTTCCGGTGCTGTTGCGGGCGACCGCCCTCGAGGGCACTGAGAAGACCGCGCCGCCGGAGTCATCGCAACAGTCGGCCAGCAGGCGAGCCGAGACGAACTGGCCGGGCTTCAGACTGCGCCCGGCCTGGTCGACGGTGGCCCGCACCAGGACGGTCTGGGTGTCGGCGTCCACCGCCTGTCCCACGAGCACGACGGTAGCGACGGGTTTTTCCCCGGCGCCGTCGACGATCACTCGCATCCCCGGCACCAGCGCCGCGATGCGTGCCTGGGGGACCTGGATCTCCAGCCACAGGGTGGACAGATCGGCGGCCCGGTAGATGGGCGCCATCGTTTCGACCTGCCCGCCGGTCAACGCCATTCCCTCGAGGATGACTCCCGCTCGCGGTGCCAGGACCGCAAGCGTCGGCAGTAAGCGCTGATTCGAGGCCAGGCCCCGGAGCTGCTCGTCGGTCAGGCCTCCCATCCGCAGCATCTGGCGGGTCTCGTTGTACCGGGCCCTGGCCGCCTGGGCCCTGGCCTCGGTTTCGGCCTGCCGGCGCGCGGAGATCAGGCCTTCTGCGAGCAGTTCCCGGTCCCGTTCGACCTGGGCCGACGCCAGGCGTCGCTCGCTGGCTGCACCCAGGAAGTCCCGCTGCAGGCTCAGGAAGTCCGGACTGTGGATCTCGGCCAGCACCTGCCCTTTGCTAACGCTGTCTCCGGCGGCCACGGTCAGGCCCATGACACGGCCAGCCTGCGGCGCGGCCACGACGAACTCGGCCGCCGGCGGGATCACCACGCGGGCCGTCGCGGTGAGTTCGTGTACCTGGTCGACGGGCTCCGGCCGGCCCAGGGCCACACCGAGATTCTCGTATTGTGCTGCGTCCAGCGGGATCTCTGCCGCGTAGGGCGTGCCCCACACCAGCACGACGCCGACGGCGACACGCAACGGATGACCGACATTCATGGCAGTTCTCCGACAGCCTGGTTGTAAAAGGCGATTTGCCGTTTCTCTTCGACCGCGAGGTGCAGCTGACGGCGTTTCGCGGCCAGCGCCATGCCCCGCAGGCGAATCAGTTCGATAAGTTCGATTTCGCCTTGTTCGTAGGCGAGCATCGCCATTCGTTCCTGGCGCTCGGCCAGCGCCGCCTGCTCGTTGGCCGGCCCCAGGGATTCCCGGACGATGGCCAGGCCGTGGGCGGCCTCATGCAGAGCGAGGGTCAGCGCCCTGACATGCCGGGCCCGGGTGGCGCTGGCCGAAGCCAGGTCCCTCTGTGCGGCAGCCACCTCGGTCTTGCGCTGCGCGGATGGCCCGAAGGGCACACTCAACGTCACTCCGATGCTGTCGTCGAAATCCTCCGCATCCGCCGCGCGCTCCCGGCGGGGCCCGATCAGCAGGCTCGGGCTTCCCGCCGACCGGGTCTGGGCCAAGGCCCGGGCCGACTCCGCGCGCTGGATTTCTGCGTCGGCGAAGGTCAGCGCGGGGTGGTCCGGAGGAACCGACTGGAGAACGCTCAGCGACTCGCCGCGAAACGGCGGCCGAGCGTCCAGCCCGGTCAGGCTGCGGTAGTTGCGCTCCGCATCCACGACGGCCGCCTCCGCGGTGACCAGGCGGCTCCGGGCTTCGAGTTCGGCGGTCTGTGCCATCAACACTTCGCGAAGGGACGCGTCACCCAGCTCGTGGCGGCGTGACACGGTCGCCGCGACCCGCTGAGCGATCGCCAGGCTTTCCTTTGCGAGGCTCAGCTCTTCCTGCGCCAGGCCGATGTCCCAGAGCGTGGAGCGAAGGTAGCCGGCCACCTCCCATCGCAGGCTGTCGGAGGCTGCCCCTGATTCGGCCTGCAGGGCTTCGCCATAGGCTTGAGTGGCGCTGCGGCTGCCCCAGGACCACAGCGGCAGCAGGACACCGGCCTCGTATTCATCGAGCCGATCGTTGTCCATCCAGCGATCGGTCTGGTACCGCAGGGACAGGGAGGGCCGCTCGGCCAGCCAGTCCCGGCCGCGGGCCTCCCAGGCATCGGCCTGGCCGGCGCGCGCCTCCAGAACAGCGGATTCGGGATAGCGGCTGACGGCCGCCTCCAGAGCCTCCCTGAGGGTGAGGGCCTCCAGCATGGGCAGCGATGCATGAGTGTGGGCAAGCCCGCCTTCCGGCGACGTGTTCATGACCCGTGCGGATTCGGCTTCCGGCTCCTCGTGATGCTCGTCCGCAGCCGACGCACCACCGGCAAGGGTGAGACAGGCAGCGCCTGCCAGCAGGGCGCAATGGCCAGCGCCTCTCATCGCGACACTCCGGGCTCGGCGGAGTCCGAACCACCCTCGGCGCCCGCGGCGTCACGGCCAGCGTTAGCGGAAACGGATGCCGAAGCGGGGCTCAGAAGCGGTCCGGCGGCGGCGAGGCCCATGTGCAGGGCAATGAGCAAGAGCGCGGCGTATCGAAATCCCGCATGGATATCCTGCCACGACAGCCCCGGCTTTTCCGGACCCGCTGCCGGGCCGATGCCAGCCGGGTCCGGGCCTGAAACCAGCACGGTGAGGCCGGAGAAGGCCAGCCCGGCAAGGCAGACGAGCAGGGCAGTACCGATGTGGCGGCCGCGGCGCTCGAGGCTTGTCTCAGCGTCCCGGTTCCGGCGTGTACCGAATGACTTGGCAACCGCCACCGCGATATGACCCGAGGCGAGGATGCCTGCGAGCAGCCCGGCCGGAACGTGTATTGCCCGAACCCGCCCGCCGGTCAGGAGGGCAGCAAGAAAACCCAGGACGAGACCCCAGTGAATCGCGCGGATCACTGGGGACTGGAAGCCGTTCGCTGACGCTGTGAGGGCCATGGGCCTCCCCGGTTTCGGACGAGGGACGCAGCCTGCGCGACAAGCCCAGGTGATAGAATCCGACATTCGACCTGAATCGCCGAAAATCCAGGGAAAACCGCTGTCTATGTCGGATGACCTACGTGCTGACCGCTCCGCCTGGAGCGCCTTTGTCATGTTCCTGGTGGTCGGAACCCTGATCGCCTGGGATTTGTTCGTGGACTATCGCGGGGGTGTGAGCTGGCCGCACTTTGTCGTGGAACTGTGCGTGCTCGGCGTGGCCGCGAGCGGCGCGGCGATGCTTTGGCGCCAGCTCCGCCGCACCCGGGAAGACCTGCGCTACGCCCGCGACGAAGCCACCCACTGGCGCCAGGAAAGCCAGGAGTTGCTCCGGGGCCTCGGGGCGGCCATCGACCACCAGTTCACTCGTTGGAACCTGACGGCAGCCGAAGCCGACGTGGGTCTTTTTCTGCTCAAGGGGTTGAGCCATCGGCAGATCGCCGATCTGCGGAAGACCAGCGAACGGACGGTTCGGGAGCAGGCCCGCGCGCTGTACCGAAAGGCCGGCCTTTCCGGGCGGGCGTCGTTGTCGGCGTTTTTTCTGGAGGATCTGCTGCTGCCGCCGGCGGGCGCGACCACCGGGGCGGGCCAGACGGAAATTGGTGGGCCCCCGGGGACTTGAACCCCGAACCAACGGATTATGAGTCCGCTGCTCTAACCAGTTGAGCTAGAGGCCCGAATTTCGTTGTGCCCGGACAGAGGGATCCGGTCGCCGATGGCGGCGGGCGCGAGGCCGGGACTATAACCTGAAACCCTCTAAAGCGGTGCCGGTGTTCGGTAATTGACTATCGAGTCTGACCGGTCAGCCCGCCACCTCGGTTTTGCAGACTCTCGGTCATCGCGGATTGTCATCGATGCAGGGGTCGATAGGAAAAACCCCGCGCGAGGCGGGGCTTTTCGGAACATGTATTGGGTGAAAATGCGCTGGCCGCGGCCAGCCTTCCCCAGCCGGCTATTTCCCCGGGCGAATCCTCACCTTCGAAAGGAAGTACTCCGTGGTTGGCTCCGGGAATTCGAAGTACTTCGCGTTGTTCACATAGAGCGAACTGCCGAAAATCGCGCCGCTGGCCACACCGTCAAGCAGGTCCGGGTCGGTGATCGTCTCCACGATGGTCCCTGAAAGCAGGTCCTTGCTCAGCTCCACGACCAGAATCCGGTCGCTGTCCGGGACAAAGGCCGGGACCAGGATGTAGAGCGTGCGGCCCGCCATGACAATGCCGTCCAGGAACCCGTCCAGCGGCGGATCGATGCTGATTTCCTTCGCGTCGCCGGTGGCCGGATCCACCCGGAAGAGCAGCGCACGGAAGGAATCGCCGATGATCAGGGTCTTGCCATCGGGTGTCGCCACGATGCCGTTGGAAACGCCATCTCCGAATTCTCCGGTCAGCGGGATGGCGGTGGCCGCGTCGGGTGCCGGCAGTCCGCCATTTTTTGAGAGCGGGAGCCGGTAGAGGAACGGCCCGGCGAAATCGGTGAAGTAAACGGCGTCCTGGGTGATTGCCAGGTCGTTGAGCACCGACTGACCCGGCGAGGCCAGCTGGTATTCGGAGATGAGCGCGCCGTTGTCAGCGTCATACACGAAAACATTGCCGTTAAAACATCCGGCGCCGAACAAATAGTTTGTCCGGGGATCGACACGCATTCCGAGCAGCCGGCAGGTTTCCTCCGTCCACGGCTCGATGACGTCAACGATGAGTTCCCCTTTGCCGGACCGCAGGTCGGCCTTGTAGATGGATCCGTCAAGCGAACCCTGATAGGCGGTATGCCCCTTGCCGATCGTAAAGCCTTCCGGCGGAGATCCAGGCTGGGTTGGCACAGTTGTCGGGAAGGGCTTTTCGCGGGCGTTGGCGGGCGCGCTGGCTAGCGCGGATGCGGCGAGCGCCACGGGGATCAGGAACACAAGACCTTTTTTCATCAAAAACTCCCATTGAATACAGGTGATCGGCGAACGGCGTGTGTGTTCGTCCCGACCGCGTGGTGGCGGCAGCCCGGCACTCCTGGCGGTCTTCCTAAGGAGAGTGAATGTCTCTCCGGCGACTGCCAGGATCCGTGGCTTTCCGTCCCCACTTTCCAATGGGTATGGCTTTGCCCCAGGGAAGGTATAGGCGCCGCGTTGCCTGAACGCGAGGTTATCAACGGTTTTTCGTCTTCATTCCCTGGTAAAGCGTCGTTATTGTTAAGTCATTGATAAGGAATCGGTCTCAGCGCTCTCGATTTCGACCGCACCGTGCGTCTTAAGGGCTCTGAGAAAGCAGAGCCGGTGTTCTGAACTTGGGACGACGGTGCCGGATTCGGGGACTTGCCTATCGCGGCTGAGCAAGACCCGAACCTGGTTCCTCGCAAAAATCCCGTGCGGTCAGATACAGTTCCATGCATGGGGCGAGGGCCCCTTGTGCAAGGAGCGCCGCAAATCATTTCACAGATGTCCCGAAGCTGCCGATGGCCGGCCCTGTTGGGCGTGCTGGCCCTTGCCGGCTGTGGCTACTCGCCCACGTTTCCCCCGGAGGCCCGGGAGCGGGCGGCCGCCGTGGATTGTGCGGTGACCCAGTGCGTGGATTTTGTCTACATCCACGGGGCGGCCACCCATACCGAGGCTGACCGGCAGTACGTCCTGGGGCGCGTGGACCTCATGCACGAGGAATTGTCCGCGGCCCTGTACGCCACGCCGGAATTCGTGGAAGGCGCGCTCGAGAACGGTCGCCTGGCCATCGCGCCGGAACCGTTGCTGTATTTCTGGGGCGGAGACATCACGCTGGTCCGGGACATCGAGACCATCGAGGCGATGCTGGACGCCCGGCAGGAACGGGAAGGCGGAGGCGTACGCAAGTTCTATGGCCAGGTTCACCGGCGCATGTCCGAAGCCATCCACGATCTCTTCTGGGCCGCCAGCGACGGCCACCGCTACCAGATTTCCGATTCGCTGCATGCCAAGGTCCGGGAGTCACGCGGGCAGGGGCGCAAGGTGGTCCTGCTCGGCTACAGTGCGGGCTCCGTCATCCTGACCTCTTACGCTCTGCATCGAGTCAGGGGAATTCACCTCGACGAGTTCGCGCAGATCCTTCGCGGCAGCGACGCCCTCAGGGAGCTCTTCGCCGGCCGTGACGAATGGACCTGCGGTGAAGCACTGCTTGACTCGGGTCTGGTCGAAATGGACGAGCGCGGTCTGCTGCGGGCCCGGCTGGAGGATGCCAGGACGGACGGCGAGCTCGACGTTGACGCATTCCGCGAAGCCTACTGGCAGGATCGGCTTGCAGCGTTGCCAGGACTCACGCGGCGCTACTGCCTCGATGACGACACCCTGATCGGCGGGGTTACCTTCGGCAGCATGGCCAACCTGCTGGCGTCCAAGAGCGATGACGCCGCCGGCGAGATGCTGGTCCTGGCCGCCCGTGAGCTCAAGCGGGACGGAGCCTTCTGGCTCAACGTCAACCATGCAGACGACCTGGTGGGTTTCAATGTCTATCCGGAGGTGGACCTGACTGCCCGCCTGGAGCGCAAACTCGGCCTGCCACCGGTGGCCGGGGCGGGATTCACCCGCAGCGCGGAGCCGGAGTATCGCGGCGCCACCCTCGTCAGCGCGCACAGCTGGTACCTGACCGACCCGCCGGCATTCGCCGCTTTGGTGGCCGACACGTATGCAAGGGGTTACCGGGAAAGCCGGTCGATGAGCGCAAGTAGCTCGACGGCCACGGACAGCGGGACATCACCCCGGGCCGATTAGCCGCCAGCCCCGTAAGGTGGCCGTCATCGAATGCCGCGTTCCGTGGCGACGCCCGTGCCCACCGGCTATGGTCCCTTCCTGTGGAAGCGCTTCGATCGCGGAGCATTGGATACTGGCCGGCTCCGACGTGCAGCCCGGGGGAACCTCATGCAGAACTTCGAATCCATCAGCCCCGTTGACGGGACCCGGGTGTTCTCGACGCCGGCCTTCGACGAGGCCCAGATCGAGCGCTGCCTGGTTCGCAACCAGGAGGCCGCTCCGGCCTGGGCCGGGCGCCCGGTCGCCGAGCGGGCCGGGATCCTCAGGGAAGCTGCCGTACTGCTCCGGGAACGCCGCGGGGAACTGGCTCATTTGGCGACCCGGGAGATGGGCAAGCCCATCACCCAGGCCCTGGCGGAAGTGGACAAGTGCGCGCTGGTTTGTGACCACTACGCCGACCATGGTGCAGATTACCTGGCCGATGAGATCGTCGAGACCGATGCGCCCCGGAGCCTGGTGGTTCATCAGCCCCTGGGGACGATTCTCGGCGTCATGCCCTGGAATTTCCCGTACTGGCAGGTGTTCCGGTATACGGCCCCTGGCCTGGTGGCCGGCAACACGTCTCTGCTGAAGCATGCGTCCAACGTCTCCCGCTGCGCCCTCGCTATCGAAACGATCCTTCGCGATGCCGGCGTCCCGGATGGAGTGTTCTTGACGCTCCTGGTCCCCTCGTCCCGGGTCAACGGGCTGATCGCCGATGACCGTATCGCCGCGGTCACGCTGACCGGCAGCGAGCCCGCGGGCCGGGCCGTAGCGGCCGCGGCGGGCGCCCATCTGAAGAAGACCGTCCTGGAACTGGGGGGATCGGATCCCTTCATCGTCCTGGACGACGCGGACCTGGAGACGACCGCCGCCGAGGCAGTCACTGCCCGTTACCAGAACTGCGGCCAGAGCTGTATTGCGGCGAAGCGTTTCATCGTGACGCCCGGCATCTACGATCAGTTTCTGGCCGCGTTTCGGTCGGCCGTTTCCGAACTCGAGCCGGCCGATCCCCGGGATCCGGACACGCGCATCGGACCCATGGCCCGGGTGGATCTGCGCGACGAACTGCACCGCCAGGTGAGCGATGCCGTGAAGAAGGGCGCGCGCGCAGTCATCGGCGGGCAGGTGCCGGACGGGCCGGGGGCGTGGTATCCGCCGTCCATCCTCGCTGATACGCATCCCGCCATGAAGCTCTGGGCCGAGGAGGTATTCGGACCGGTGGCCGTCGTCATCCGTGCCGGCAACGAGGCCGCGGCGGTAGCCATCGCAAACGCCAGCCGTTTCGGGCTCGGCGGCAGCGTCTGGACTCGGGATCGGGAACGGGGCGAGGCGGTAGCTCGGCAGCTGGCGTGCGGAGCGGCGTTCGTGAACACGGTGGTCAAGAGCGATCCCCGTCTGCCCTTCGGGGGGATCAAGGCGTCCGGGTACGGCCGGGAGTTGTCCCGACACGGTCTGCGGGAGTTCGTCAACGCGAAAACTCTTTGGGTGGGCTGAACGGGAACTGTGCACTTTACCGTCTGGATGATTTCACATAGTGTCGCGACGCAACGCGTACTTTTCAGGAGGAAATAACGTGCGCCAGTCCAATCCCCCCAAGGACAAAGTCAATAAAAACAATGGTCTCCGAGCTAACGCGGTTCGGGCGCTGGTTGCCTGGATTTCCGTCGCCCTGCTGAGCGCCGGAGTCTGGCAGACTGCCGCCGCCGGCGTTCTCCCGACCCGCTCGGTGCTGGATGCCGAGCATCGCGACGTGCGTATCGAGCAGGTCGAACGCCTGTTCAGCCAGGACCAGGTCCGCGAGCAGCTGGTCGCTCTGGGCGTAGATCCCGCCTGGGCCGTTACCCGGGTGGCCAGCCTGACCGACGAGGAGTTGCGTCTGCTCGAGCAGGATCTCGAGAATCTGCCGGCGGGCGGATTGCTGGCAGTCCTCGGCGTGATTTTCGTCGTCCTTCTCGTGCTCGAACTCGTCGGTGTCACCGATATTTTCAAGAAGGTGTAGGGCGCGGTCGCTGGCGGCCGCCCTGCTGGCGGTCGCGGCGGCCTGCGGACTGAGCGGCTGCATCACGGCACCTCCGGAGGCCGCCGCGCTTTCGGATCGCGGACCCGTGGAGCTGACTGCGGTGCCGTTCTTTCCCCAGGCGGACTACCAGTGTGGTCCGGCGGCTCTTGCGACCGTCTTGTCCGCCGCCGGCCAGCCCGGCTTGCCGGATGAACTGGTCCCGGAGGTGTACGTTCCCGGGCTGCAGGGAAGCCTGCAGCCGGAACTGCTTGCCGCCGCCCGGCGCCGTGGCCTGTTGCCCTACCTGCTGCCGGGATCGCTGGAGGACATTGCCGCCGAGCTGGATGCCGGCAGGCCGGTGCTTGTTCTCCAGAATCTGCACTGGCTGGGTCCTCCTGCCTGGCACTACGCGGTCGTCGTGGGCCTGGAACCGGCTACCTCCGGGATTGTCCTGCGCTCCGGGGAGGAGCGGCGCCGGATCGAGCCGCTGTGGCGGTTCATCCGCTCATGGGATGCCGCCGACCGGTGGGCCGTCGTCCTCCTTCAACCCGGCCAGCTTCCGGCGCGCCCCGATCGCTACCGGTATCTGAGATCGGTGACGGAGCTGGAGGCTTCCGGGGCTTCCGAGGCAGCCCATGCCGCCTATCTCGCGGCCGATGCGTCCTGGCCCGATGATCCGGTGGTTCGGGCCGGCCTCGGCAACACCGCGCTGGCCATGGGCGAGTGGGAAGACGCCGCGGAGGTCTACTCGGCGATCCTCGCGGAGGACCACGACAACGTTCTGGCCGGCAACAACCTGGCCGTCGCCCTGATCGAGCTCGGCTGTCCGGCAACCGCCGTGGCCCTGGCGGACCATGCCCTGGCGGCCCTGGGTGCCGGGGACAGGCGCCGGCCGGTCATCGAAGATACCCGGTCCCAGGCCGTCAACCGGCAGGGCGCGCGCGAGCCGGACCGGTGCCAGTCTTACGCAACCGTGGCGCTGCGCTAAACGCGTGCTCGCATGTCAGTTCGGCGGAGCATGCCCCAGGACCCGGGCTCGGGACTGCTCGCGGGGCCGGCGGACTTCCTTGCCTTCCAGCGCTTCGTAGGCCTCCCGGATCGTCTCCGCGTCATAGGCCCGCTCGAGGCGGCGGACGGTGAAGTGTCCACGGGCCATGTCCTGGAAATGCTGCATGAAGATGGCATTCAGCGTGGCCCCGGAAATGGCGCCGGCCACCGGCACCATCTGGAAGGCGAGCTTGTCGCTGACCGCGACCCCGAAGCGCGCTGCAACAGCGCGGGCCAGCTGCACCGTGGCCGGCATGCTGGCATGGGCCAGCCCCTGCTCGACGAGGTTGCGGCTGACCGTGGAAAGATGGAAAGCGAGGGCCACCCGCAGCCCGTAATAGCCGGTTTCCGCGGCATCGTCGTCGGCCCGTCGACCGCCATAGGCGAAGACTTCAACGCAGGCCAGTCTCGCGGTGGCGTCGTCCAGGTCCTCGCCGTGGCTGCGGGCGATATCGGCAACAGAGCGAAGCATGAGGGTAGTGGAGACGGGCAGCTCGGCGAGAGTGCCCGGCAGGCCGAAGAAGCCTCCCGCGGCCCCGGTAGCCATGCCGAGGACCCGGTGCAGGTCTGAGCGGTCGGCGACGGGTTGCCGACCCGGCATGGATAGAACAGCGGTTCCCAGCGCGCGGAGAATCGCCGCCTCGGCGATCCGGTGAACTCGCCGGGACAGACCCGACGGTAGCAGCCGCACGGCTTCCTCCAGCGGCAGGCCCACGAGCGCGGTGAGCCTCGCGGCAAGGCTCGGGTATTCCAGCAGGCCGCGGGCGGCGACCAGAGCGTCCTGATCCGTGGGCTCGAGGCGGGCGATGGATGAGCTCATGGCTGGGATGCTAACCGAGTTGGGCGGCCAGATCCCGCCGCTCCCAAGGCAGATCCAGCTCTTCCCGGCCCATGTGACCGTAGACCGCCAGGCGCCGGAAGAACCTCTTCTCCGCCGCATGGGACAGGTCCAGCCCGAAACGCTCCAGCAGGCCGGCGGGCCGCAGATCCACGGTCTTCTCCAGGCGGGCAATGAGCTCGTCATCGGGCAGTACCCCTGTACTGAAGGTATCCACCCAGAGGCTGACGGGCTCGGCGCGGCCGCTGGTCCACGAGATCTGGATTTCGCAGGAATCGGCAAGATCGGCGGCGACCACGTTCTTGGCCAGGTACCGGGCGGCATAAGCGCCCAGCCGGTCGATGCGGGAGGGATCCTTGCCGGAGAGGGCGGCGCCGCCGTGGCGGGCGTATTCGCCATAGGTGTCCATGCCCGTCTTGCGGCCGGTCAGACCGGCATGCAGCGTCGGTCCGCCGGTGGCCAGCGCCCCGTCGGGCTGAACGAACAGGTCGCTGCGGCTGTCCATGGCCAGTTCCCGGGCAGCGAGGACCGGATCCACGACTTCCTTTTTCACGAGCTGCCGCAGAGCCCGGGAGCCGGGCGCACGCTCGGCGTCGCCGGTCAGTACCAGCGCCAGGGCATGGATACGGCTGGGCCGGCCGTCGCGGATCTCCACGGCCGCCTGGGTTTTACAGTCCGGGGAAAGAAAATCCAGCGTGCCGGCCATGCGAGTCTGGTCGAGCTGACGGGCGAGGGCGTGGGCCAGTTCCAGCGGCAGCGGCATCAGGGATTCGGTCTGGCGGCATGCGAAGCCAAGCACCGTAACCGGGGCGTCGGCCGGCATGCCCGGCGTCGCGGCGTTCCGACGAGGAGCATTGGATCGGGTCAGCGTGCTGAGAATCGTGCACTTGTCCGGATCGAACTCCCGGGCGTCATAGCCGATGTCCTGGATGACATCGCGGGCGGCCCGGCTGATGTCCACTTCTTCGTCCGCGTTGTAGCGGGCCGCAAGAAACAGGATGCCCGTGGCGACCGCGCACTCCGCATCCACCCGGGCAAAAGGGTCCTGCGCCAGGAACCGGTCCACGATGGCGTCGCTGATCTGGTCACAGAGCTTGTCCGGGTGTCCGCGGGTGACGGATTCGGAAACAAACACCGACGCTTTGCTCATGACGATTTCTCCTCGACGGGCGGGCTGCCGGCTGCAGCCGCCCGCCGTTCCTTCAGGGCGCGGTTGATCATCGCCGGGGCGATGGCGCCGGCAGCGGTGACCGCCAGGTCCACGATGCCCGGCCGAGCCGCTCCCAGCAGTTTTCGGGTTGGCGGAAACAGGAGTGCGAGCCCCTGCAAGGCCAGGCTGCCGCCGACGGCCAGGTCCAGGCGCCAGTTACCAGCGGACCCGGCAGAGGGGCGCGCCCGTCGGCACACGTACGCATGCACAAGCTGGGCCGCGGTAAGGGTGGAAAACGCCAGCGTGCCGGCCCGGGGTCCGGGACCGTAGCGGACGAGCCCGAAGCGATAGGCAGCCAGTGCCGAGGCGGAGATCACCGCCGATTCCCCGAGCATCCTGCGCAGGTCATCTCGGGTCACAACCGGCTCATCCGGGTCGCGGGGGGGCTGGGCCAGCACGTCCTCCTCCGGGTGCTCCAGCGCGAGGGCGAGGGCGGGAAAAACGTCGGTGACCAGGTTGATCCACAACAGCTGAAGCGGGTTGAGGGGCTGAGGCATGCCGAGGGCCAGGCCCGCCAGCATGACTTCGATTTCGCTGAAATTGGTGGAAAGGAGGTAGTGAATGGACTTGCGGATGTTGCTGTAGATACCGCGGCCCTGGGCTATAGCGTCGATCAGCGTCGCCAGCCTGTCGTCGTCGACGACCACGTCCGCGACGGCCCCGGCAATCTCCGAATGGCCGCCACCCATGGCCACGCCCACGTCCGCCGCTTTCAGGGCCGGGCCGTCGTTGATGCCGTCGCCGGTCATCCCGACCACCAGGCCATCGTCCTGCAGCGCCCGGACGATCTCCAGCTTGTCGGCCGGGCTGACGCGCGCGAATACGTCCGTGGAATGAGCCAGGCCGGCGAGCACGGCTGGTTCCAGCCGGTTGAGCTGCCCGGCCTCCAGCACCCGGAGTTCCGGTTTGCCGCTCAAACCCAGCTCGCGGCCGATCGCCGCCGCCGTGGCCGCCTGGTCGCCGGTAATCATTACCGTGCGCAGCCCGGCCCCGTGCATTTCCTGGACGAGCGCCCGCATGCCCGGGCGAAGCGGGTCGGTGAGGCCGATGAGCCCCTGCCAGACTGCCTGGCCGGCAACAGGTTCCGGGCCATCGACCCCGGTGGCGCGGGCGACCGCGATAACCCGGAGCCCCCTTGCCGCCCAGCGTTCGTTGAGCCGGGTCAGCTCGACGCGCCGAGCTCCGGTCAGCTTGCGCCGCCGGCCCCCGCGGACTTCATGGCCGCAAAGTTCGAGAACCTGGTCCGGGCTGCCCTTGATGGCCAGCATCGCGCCACCGCGGTTTCCCTCGTGGAGGGTGGCCATGTAGTGCCGCTCGGCGGAGCGGTACACGGTCTCCAGGCGGCGATGCTTTGCCACCACGCGGGCCTCGCTGACGCCGCCGGCGTCCGCCAGTTCCAGGAGCGCTCGCTCGGTGGGTGAGGCATCTTCTCTGCGCTGGGTTTCCCGGCACATGGCCAGGGTCTCCAGCATGCGCCGCAGACCCCGGGCATCGGCCTCGGCCAGCGCGGCGCCGTCGCTGTCCCTGACCTGGAGGTCGCTCATCACTGTCAGCTCGTCGCTACCCAGCGCGACGGCAACCGGGGTCATCCGGTTGAGGGTCAGGGTGCCGGTCTTGTCCAGGCAGACCACCTGCAGGCTGCCCAGGGTCTCGACGGCGTCCAGGCGGCGCACGGAAATGCCATGGCGGCGCATTTCCCGGATGCCGAGGGCCAGCGTCGAAGTCGCGACAGCGGGCAGCCCCTCGGGGACCGCCGCGACGCCCAGCGAAAGGGCGGTTCGCAGCACCTGCATGAAGGGCAGGCCGCGCGCGAGGCCCACGGCCGCGACTGCGGCGCAGGCGGCGATACTGGCCACGGCAAGCTGGGTGCCGAGGCCGTCGAGCTGTCGCTGCATTGGCGTGGTCGGGGCGCTCACGCTGCCGAGGGCGGCGTGCAGGCGGCCCATCTCGGTCTGCAGGCCCGTCTGGACGACGAGGGCGAGGCCGCTGCCCCCCGTTACGGCCGTCCCGCGCCACACCATGTTGCTTTGTTCAGCCAGTACGGTGTCCGCGGAGTGCACCGTGTCGGCATGTTTTCGTACTGGGAGACTCTCGCCGGTAAGCACCGACTCATCGGCATACAGCCGGCGGCTCTGGAGGAGACGCGCATCCGCCGCGATCGAGGCGCCGGGTGTGAGCACGAGCAGGTCGCCGGGTACCACATCGGCCACATTGACCGTGGTTTCTTCGCCGTCCCGTACCACGGTCACCAGATTTCCCGCCGGCGTCGTCATCGCGCGGATCACCCGCTCGGCCTGACGCTCCGTTGCAAAGCCGACAGCGGTGTTGGTGGCGACAACAGAACCGATTGCCAGGGCATCCAGCACGCCTCCGGTCAGGATCGACAGACCGGCGGAGCCCGCCAGGAGACCGACGGGTGCGGTCATGACCTGGCGCCGGACCAGCTCCGCGGCGCCCGGGGGGAGGCTCTCCGGAAGGGCATTCGGCCCATGACGCCGCAGCCTATTCAGCGCTTCGTCCGCCGTCAGGCCGGCGAGGACGTCGACGCCGATCCGCTCGCCGCAGGCATCCGGCGCCAGCGTGTGCCAGGCCGGGCCGCCGACGGTGTCATCCAGGCCATCGACCGGAACCCGTTCCGCCGCGGGCCTGCGTTTCTTCCGGGGCGACGCCTTGCCGGGACGCTCGACCTTCGACGTACCGGTGGCCCGGCTGTCCGCACGGCCAGGCGCTGGGGGCGCCGGCTGGCCGGACAAGCCGACGACGACAGCCTCCAGCTCCTGAACCAGGCGCCCTCGGTCCAGTCGGTGATGGACGAGCACCGTGCCGGTCGCGACGCTGGCCCGCACGTCATCCACTCCCTCCAGCGCCGCGAGCTCCGCTTCGATGACACGGGCATGGTCGGGTCGCCGCTTCAGGGCAGCCAGGGCCAGGCGGGTGCGGCCCGGCACAGCCTCGTGAACCGGACGGATCAGCCAGCGGGTGGAGGCCGTGGTCACCGGTCCGCGCGGAGCTCTTCCCAGCGGACGATTTCCAGCGCGTACCAGGCCAGGGACAGCGCCGGCACCATGATCTGCCCCCGGACCGCCTGGATCACGGCCAGGCCGAGAAAGACCGGCGCGAGGCTGGCCAGGGCATCGGTCCCCGCAACGCCGGAGCGGCCCGGCAAGGTCATGGAAAACCAGCCGCGTTCTTCGGCGATCTCGGGAATCCGCCGCAAGGCAAGATCCTTGCCGCGCACCAGGAGGCTGCCCGTCGCGGGATTTGCGCTCACCCGGGCAATGCCCGGAAAACCGGCGATGGCCCGGCGCGTCTCGCCGAACCACTCGTCGTCGCCCTTGCGCTCGGCAACCCGCACACGGACGCGTCCGGGCGCGGCATGCAGCAGTTCGGCAGCCGGAATCATGCCGTCCGCCTCGATGCCTCCCCGGGTCCGTCGGCGGTTTCCGGCCGTTCCGTCTCGAGGGCCTGCAGTTCGGCGACCGTGTCCTCGGCCACCTCCAGCAGCTCCGCGGCGGTTTCACGGGCTTTTTCCTGGAGGATCCGGCCGCTTCGGCCGAGGGCCCGCGCCAGTGGCCGTCCGGAGACGCCCATGGCGGCGATGACCAGCGGGGTTGCCGCCGCCACGGTCACGCCAAGCACGATGCCCTTGATCAGATCTCCCCGCGCCATTGATCTACTCCTGTAATCGACCGCCCGCCGTCCGGCGGGTTTGTTCACAGCTTAGCCCAGGCCCGGCCGCTTGGGCCGCCAATGTGCATCGCAGGGCGAGTACGTCGCTCCCGGGCGGCGACGGCCCTATACTTCCTGTGCACTGACAGAAGCAAGGGTATGCCATGTTCAGTATTCGTACGGTCTTAAGCCACAAGAACAATTCGGCCATCGAATCGATCGCTCCGGACCAGACGGTGCTTCAGGCCATCAAGCACATGGCCGAGAAGCGCATCGGCGCGCTGCTGGTTATGGAGGGTGAGGCGCTTGTGGGAATCGTCTCGGAGCGGGACTATGCCCGGAAGGTGATCCTCCAGGGTCGCCGGTCCGCGGACACGCTGGTCGGGGATATCATGAGCAGCAATGTCGTGACCGCCACGGCGGGCATGACGGCGCGCGAGGGCCTGGAGGTCATGACCGTGAAGTTCATACGCCATCTTCCGGTCTACGAGGATGGCGCTCTCGTTGGCGTGGTCTCCATCGGGGACCTGGTCAAGACGGTTATCGCCGAACAGGATGCACTGATCGAACAGCTGGAGGCCTACGTCAGCGGATCAGTCTGACCCTCATTGTTCCGCGCGCCTGCTGGTTCGCACAGGTCACATCGACCAGCCCGACAGCCCATCACCGGTGCGATTCCGGACCCGCGGCCTAGCCTGACGTGAGGCCCAGCTTCAGACGGATCCGCGCGTCGCCGGCCTCACCGCCGGGCGCCGGTTCCGAAACCGCGATGCGATCCTCCGTCAGTCCGCCATCGGTGAGTAATGCCTCCCGCATGATGGCCGCGCGTTCTTCCCCTAGCGCCTGGAGATCGGCGTCGCTCAGCGGCTGGTCCTCAATCAGGGCCTGTCGCACGGCTTCCAGGTATGCCGGTCCGTCCAGCACGGGCTCCCCATCGGGTTTGTCTTCGGGCGGCCTGGAGTATTCGGCCTTGAGCTGTTCGAGCCCGTCCGTCCCCCGTGACTCCGCGTACATGGCCTCCATCGCCGAGAGGCCCTCATCGTCGCCCGACCCTGACCTGCGCTCGTCCAGCCGGGCCTCAAGGCTGGCGTTTTTCAAGGCCTGTCCATCGGAATCCGGATCATAGGACGAGGGCAGTTCCACCTTGAGGGTTGGCCGCTGGCTCAGCGCCTCTCCTACCTTGGCCAGCCGGCCGCGAGCGGTCTCATCCAGCTGGCTGGACCCCAGGCCGAACTCGACGAACTCGAGGTCTTCCTCACCCGCCCCGACCAGGGAGCCGAGCAGCTTGAACGGCGCCGTGACGACTTTCAAGAGGACGTTGCTCAGGACCTGCATGACCACACCGCCATAGTGGAACTCCGGGTCGTTGACGTCGCCTGTGACCGGCAGTTCCAGGTCGATGGTCCCGCTGGGGTCTTTCAGGAGCGCCACCGCCAGCTTCAGCGGCAGATTCATGGCTTCAGGGGATTCCACCTTGTCGCCGAGGGCGAGCTGCTCAATGACGACCCGGTTGGTGGAGTCGAGCAAACCGTCGGCCAGGCGGTAGCGAAGGTCGAGGTTGAGCCTCCCTTCGTCGATTTCGTAGCCGCCGAACTTGGCGGAGTACGGGGTCAGGCGGGGCATTTCGACGTTCTGGAAGACCACGGCGACGTCGGCCTGGCTGGCGACGTCCAGCAGGTCCATGGTGCCCTCGATAAGAGCGCTTCCCGTCTCGTTGACCTTGCCCTTGAGCAGGATGCGAGCCGCGTCGGCGGAGACGCTGCTGATGTTGGCGACCTCGCCGCCCAACTCGTGGATCAAGGTCGCAAAGGGCAGGGGCAGAGACAGGTCCGCGAAGTCCATGGACCCGTTCGCCAGGGCGACGCGGCCCACGTCCACTCGAAACGGCGCCGCCCCTGCGTCCTCGGGTGCCGCGGAATCGGTCGCTGCCACAGAGGCGGTGCTGCCACCCTCGTCAGCGGGCTCTGCGTTCGCCGGCTCCCCGGACGGCGGTTCCCCGGGTCCGATCGACGCGAGATTCAGGTTGCCGTCGGCGTCGATGCGCACCCGAATGATAGGGCTCATCGACGGCGATCCGCTGCACGCTCAGGGTTCCCGCATCCAGTGCAAGGGAGACCTCCTCCGACTGCACGGACTTCCAGCCGGCCAGCCGTTCATCCTTTGTCGTTTCCTGGAGTTCCAGGGCCCCCGGGTTGACCATGCCCTCGAAACGCAGCGTTTCCTCCGAATTCGACGTGAGACGCCCCTCGAGGCTCAGGCTGGCTTCGTCGATGCGCAGCGTTGCCACGTCGGCGAGATAGGGTTGGACCGGCCTGAGGTCCAAATCGGCGACCTGGACGGTGGCGTCGAGATCCACCGGATCGGCGATTACCGATCCGGCCAGCGACACCTGCCCGCCGGACTCCGCTCCGGCCTCTACGGTCACCTGGAAACGGGTGCCCGGCGCTGACGACCAGTCAGACACCGCAATGTTCAGGGGATCCACGGCAAAGGCTACCGTTGGATCCCGACTCCGATCCTCCAGGTCTACCCGCAGCGCGTTTACGCTCAGGGTGCCCATCCCGATGGTCCAGGCCGGCTCACCCCCTTCGTCAGCCGGGCCGCCTGGCCGATCGGCAGTGTCCGCGGGCTCTTGCTCGGGCTCAGCCTGTGCCGGGACAGCTGTGGTCTCCTCGGCCAGGGGTTCCGGTTCTCCGGAGTCCGCCGGCGGCTCGCCGGATTCCGGCACCGTGGTCTCGGGATCCCCGCGCTGGCCCCCGCCCTGAGGCGCTTCGGGCGGCACGAAGATGTTCTGCAGGCTGAGAGTGCCGTCGGCCTCCATCCAGGCGGCAATTCGACCGCCGTTGACGTTCAGGCTGGCCACGTCGGCCCGGGCCGCGCGGAGGTCGGCACCGATGCCCTCCGCGACGATGGAAGGCAGGTTCACGATCTCCTCGCCGGCGATAATCCGCAGGCCGTCGATCTCCACCGCGCCGTCGGCAACGGTGACCTGCGGCCCGTCGTCCAGCATGCGGAATTCGTAGCTGAAGCCCAGCCCCAGGCGCCCCTGATCGACCGTGTAGGGGACCCGACTGGCCACGTAACCGAACATCTCCGCCAGCGACTCGTTGCGGACATCGAAACGGCCGCTGGACTGAACGGGATTGACGCCGATCCGACCCTGCCACTCGTAGTGCCCGCCTTCCTCCGAGGCGACCTGGAAGCGCAGTTCGCCGTCATCGTCCGGCAGGGTGCTGAAGTCGTTGAGTTCCAGGGAGCCGGGCCCGAAGTCCTGGACGAAAACCGGGGAGACGGTCTCGTCCGTCAGCAGGAGCCGCCCGTCGTCGAGCAGGAAATGCTCGAGGACGATCCGGGGGATGGTCGCGGGCTCATCCGAGGCGGCCTGATCCGAGGTGGGCTCTGGCGACTCGGGCACGCGGTCCATCAGCACCTGGGCATTGAAGCGCCCGTCGGCATTGCGTTTCGCGCTCAGCCGCGGCTTGCCAAGGCGGAAGTCAGAAATGACCATCGCCCGGCGCCACAGGCTCGCCCAGGCCAGATCGACGCTGAAATGATCCAGGGACAGCAGATGCCCCAGCTCCGCGTCCGTCAGGTCGATATTGCGCAGCGTCAGGGCGAGCGTGAAGGGGTTGAAGGAGGCTTCCTGGATTGTCAGATCGGCGCCGACCGCTTCGGCGACCCGGGGCGAGACCTGGCTCTTCAGTGCCCAGGGCACGCCCACAAAGCCGGCGAAGGCGTAAAGGCCGACGATTGCCAGAAGCCACAGCCGCCAGCCCGTCAGGCCCATCCGTCGACGTATTGATGCCACATTGGCTCCTGCTGCCCGCCGGAAGGATTTCCGGCAACCCCACAGTTATAGCCGACGATCCGGTATCCGGCTGACCAAATCCCCGCCATGAAAAAGGCCACCCCGGCAATGCCGGGGCGGCCTGCTTTCTCGGACGTCGGGCGGCCAGCTAGTCCTCGAGCAGGAAACTCCTCAGCTGCTCGGAGCGGGTCGGGTGACGCAGCTTGCGCAGGGCCTTGGCCTCGATCTGCCGGATGCGTTCCCTCGTGACGTCGAACTGTTTGCCGACCTCCTCCAGGGTGTGGTCGGTGTTCATGCCGATTCCGAACCGCATGCGCAGCACCTTGGCCTCCCGCGGGGTCAGACCGGCGAGCACCGCGTGGGTGGTTTCCTTCAGGCCTTCCACCGTCGCCGAGTCCACTGGCGAAAGGACTGCGCCGTCCTCGATGAAATCGCCGAGGTGCGAATCCTCGTCGTCGCCGATGGGCGTCTCCATGGAGATCGGCTCCTTCGCGATCTTCAGGACCTTCCGGACCTTGTCTTCCGGCATCTCCATGCGCTCGGCGAGCTCTTCCGGCGTGGGCTCCCGGCCCATCTCCTGGAGCATCTGCCGCGAAATCCGGTTGAGCTTGTTGATGGTCTCGATCATGTGGACCGGGATGCGGATCGTGCGGGCCTGGTCCGCGATAGAGCGGGTGATGGCCTGCCGGATCCACCACGTTGCGTAAGTGGAAAACTTGTAGCCGCGGCGGTACTCGAACTTGTCCACCGCTTTCATCAGACCGATGTTGCCTTCCTGGATAAGGTCCAGGAACTGCAGACCGCGATTGGTGTATTTCTTGGCGATCGAAATTACGAGACGAAGGTTGGCTTCGACCATTTCCTTTTTCGCGCGCCGGGCCTTGGCCTCGCCAATGGACATCTGCCGGCTGATTTCCTTGATTTCGGGGACCTTCAGGCCGGTCAGTTCCTCGACGCCAATCAGCTTGCGCTGGGCGCGTTCGATTTCCGGACGCAGCTTGGCCAGCTGCGAGGAATGCTTACGCTTCGCGCGGATGTGCTTTTCAACCCAGTCCAGGTTCGTCTCGTTTTTCGGGAAGCTCGAGATGAAGTCCTTCCGGGGCATTCCGGACTGGCGGACACAGAGATACATGACCTGCCGCTCCTGGGTGCGGATATGGGTAATCGTGGCGCGCACCTGGGCGCAAAACGCCTCGAAAAGCTTCGGCGCCAGCTTCAGGCCCATGAATTCCTCGGTCACCTGCTGGCGCTGCTTCTGCAGTTTCTTGGGGTCGGTATCGTCGTCCCGCAGGCCGGCAAGGATCAATTTGTGCACGCGGGCAATTTTCTTCATCCGCCGCGCGGCTTCTTCGGGGTCCGGCCCGGTGTCGGCCGGGGTGTCGTCGTCCTCGGACTTCTGGGCCGGGGCGGGAATCACGTCGTCGGCATCAGGGTCGATGAAGCCCGCGATCAGGTCCGTAAGCCGGCCGTCACCGGCCGCCACCGCGGCGTAGTGATCGAGCAGCAGGTCGATGGTTGCCGGATACTGGGCCAAGGCATGACGAACCTGCTCGAGGCCCTCCTCGATCCGCTTGGCAATGCGGATTTCTCCCTCCCGGGTCAGCAGTTCGACGGTGCCCATCTCGCGCATGTACATGCGCACCGGATCCGTGGTGCGGCCGAATTCGCTGTCAACGGTGGCAAGCGCGGCGGCAGCTTCCTCGGCTGCCTCCTCGTCGGAGGACACGGCGGCATCCGACAGGATCAACTCCTCGGCGTCCGGCGCTTTTTCGTACACCGTAATGCCCATGTCATTGATCATATTGACGATATCTTCGATCTGCTCCGGATCCACGATATCGTCAGGGAGATGGTCGTTGACCTCCCCGTAGGTCAGGTACCCTTGTTCCTTGCCGCGCGCGATCAGCAGCTTGATTTGCGACTGCTTGTCGTTGCTATTGGCGGGTCGTCGTTCGGTCACGCAAATGTCCCCGTAAAGTACCCAAACAAACCATTCAGTCTAGCGGGTGTGGCACCCGACTACCAGTGATTGCGGCTTATTGCCGGCCTGTCGTTTTCTGGCCCAGCAGTTCCCTGAGCTCCTTTTTCTCCGCCGGCGTCAGAACCCGCGCCCGTGCTTGCGCGAGCAGCTCGTCGGCCCGCTGCGCCGGCGCCTCTGCGGCCAGCCGGGCCAGCGTGTCCTCCAGAACCCTTGCGGCGACCTCCTCTCCGGTCAGGCTCTCTGTCGTAGCAAGCCTTGCCAGATGAGGATAGTCGGTTTTTTCGCGCCAGCGCTCCAGCAGACCGCCCGTCGTGATATTGGGATGGGATTGCGCATCTTCAAGCAGAGCGGAAAGCAGCGCCAGCCCCGGCTTTTGCAGGTTCTCCAGGTCGCCGGGGAACCCCACCCCGCTCATTTGTGCGGGATAGTGCAGCACCAGAGTGATGGCCTGCCGAACGAGGCTGGCCCTTGGGTTGAGAGTTCGTGTGCCGCGCCGCTCCGGATCTCGCCCGAGAGAGATTTTTCCGTCGTTGCCTATAAGTCGCGCCAGCTTGTCTTCATGCATGCCCACCGCGGCTGCCAGCTGCTGCACGAGGAGCGAGCGGAACACGCCTTCCGGGACACGCCGGACCAGGGGTCGTGCCAGCTCCGCCAGTCGGGCCCGCCCGTCCAGGCTGCTCATGTCCACCTGCTCGGCCAGCCTGCGCAGAAGGAATCGCGACAACGGTTCCGCGTTCTCGACCCGGGCGGCGAAGGGCTCGGCCCCTTCCTTGCGCACAAGGGAGTCGGGGTCCTCCCCGTCCGGCAAAAACAGGAAGCGCACCTGACGGCCTTCCGTAAGCCCCGGCAGGACGTTCTCAAGGGCCCGCCAGGCGGCGCGCCGGCCCGCGGAATCGCCGTCGAAGGCAAAGACGATTTCCGGCGTCACCCGGAACAGCCGGTTGGCATGATCCGTGGTCGTTGCCGTGCCCAGCGTGGCGACGGACCAAGGTATCCCTGCCTGGTTGAGCCCGATCACGTCCATGTAGCCTTCGACCACGAGCAGGCGCGGAATATCCCTCAACTGCTGCCTTGCCTCATAGAGGCCGTAGAGTTCCCGGCCCTTATGGAAGAGGGGGGTCTCCGGAGAATTCAGGTACTTTGGTTCGCCTTCCCCAAGGACCCGGCCGCCGAAGGCTATGACGCGGCCGCGCACATCGCGGATGGGGAATATCAGGCGCCCGCGGAAGCGGTCGTAGTAGCCGCCGGAGTCCCGCTCGCTGGCCAGCCCGGCTTTCACGAGGTTGCGCCCGGCCTCATCGCTGCCACCGAGGCGGCGGACCAACGTGTCCCAGGCGTCTGGTGCGTAGCCAAGACGGAAGCGCTGGATCACATCCGGGCTCAGGCCGCGCTTCTCTGCGTAGCTCCTGGCCGCGGCCGATTGTCCCAGTCCCGATTCATAAATGCCTGCGGCCTGTTCCATCACGGCGTACAGATCGTTTCGGCCCCGGTCCTCCCCGGCGCTGCCCGCCTCACGGGGTACATCGACGCCGGCGATCCGGGCGAGCTCCTCGATGGCCTCGGGGAAGCTGAGATGGTCGTGATCCATCAGGAAGCCCAGGGCCGTACCGTGGGCGCCGCAGCCGAAGCAGTGGAAGAACTGCTTGGTCGGGCTGACGGTGAAGGACGGGGTTTTTTCGTTATGGAACGGGCAGCACGCCGAGTACTCGCGGCCGGCCTTCTTCAGGGTGATGCGGTTTCCGATGACCTCGACGATATCCGTGCGAGCCACGAGATCATCGATGAACGACTGCGGTATGAGTCCCACGTCTTCTCGAATCCTCCGTGCGGGAGCGTCGGTATGGCGGCAGGTTCGGCGTCGGCTGGCCGCCGCCGATCGGCATGGCCCCGGTCAGGAGACTGAGGTCCCGGGAAAGTCATAGCGGAATAGCCGGAAATATCAAGCAGGGCCGGGGTTTGCGAGGGCCCCTCGGGTCTTCAGGCGCCCAGCGCTGCCCTGACTCTGGCGCTCGCCGCGCCCATGTCCACGCGCCCCTGGGCACGTTGTTTCAGCAGGCCCATGACCCGGCCCATGTCCTTGACCGATTCCGCCCCGGTTTCGGCGACCAGCTCGGCGACGAGGGCCTTGAGCTCGGCATCGCTCAGCGGTTCCGGAAGGTAAGCCTTCAGGATCTCGATCTCGGCGGCTTCCTTGTCGGCCAGGTCCTGCCGGCCGCCCGCTTCATACTGGGTGACCGATTCGCGCCGCTGCTTGACCATCTTCTCGATGATCGCAGTGACCTCGGGATCGCCCATGTCCGTTCGTTCGTCCACTTCCCGCTGCTTGATGGCCGCCAGCGTCATCCTGAGCACACTCAGACGATCCTTGTCGCCGGCGCGCAAGGCGTCTTTCGTGTCCTGCTGGATCTGGTCTTTGAGGGCCATTTCGAACTTGCGCCGAGCGATCGGGTGGGCCGGTCAGCGTCTCGCGGCGCCGGGCAGTCCCCGGGCCGCGGAGAAATCAGTAGAGGCGTTTACGGCGGGACACTTCGCGCTGAACGCGCTTGGCGTGCCGCTTCACGGCCGCGGCCTTCTTGCGCTTGCGCTCCTGGGTCGGCTTCTCGTAGTACTCGCGCCGACGCAGCTCGGTCAACACGCCAGCTTTTTCACAGGCACGCTTGAAGCGCCGCAGGGCGGCGTCAAAATATTCGTTCTCGCGAACGCGTACTCCAGGCATCAGTTACTCACCATCCGGATAGTTAAATGCCCCTGCGGAGGGGCAAAAAGGCCGACAATTGTATCGGGCCGGCCGGGGAAAGCAAACCCCCCGGAGAGAGTCTTTAGGAATCCAAGGAGCAATACTTATGCGGGTCCTGGGCATCGAAACCTCCTGCGACGAGACGGGCGTTGCGGTCTGTGACGACCGCGAGGGGCTGCTGGCTCACGCCCTGCACAGCCAGGTAAAGCTGCACGCCGCCTACGGCGGAGTCGTGCCGGAGCTCGCGTCCCGCGACCACGTTCGCAAGCTGGTGCCCATGATTCGGGCGGTGCTGAAGGACGCCGGCACTGCGCCGGCCGATATCGACGGTGTGGCCTACACAGCAGGACCCGGCCTTGTCGGCGCATTGCTGGTCGGTGCCAGCGTGGGCCGGAGCCTCGCCATGGCCTGGGGCGTCCCGGCGATCGGCGTGCACCACATGGAGGGCCACCTCCTCGCCCCCATGCTCGAAGACACGCCGCCGGAGCCGCCGTTCGTGGCCCTGCTCGTGTCGGGGGGACACACCCTGCTGGTCAGGATGGATGGGCTGGGTCGTTATGCCGTCCTGGGCGAGACCCTCGATGACGCCGCCGGTGAGGCGTTCGACAAGACCGCCAAGCTGCTGGGCCTGCCGTATCCGGGTGGACCCGCGCTCGCGGCGCTGGCCGAAACGGGAACGCCGGGCCGTTACAGGCTGCCGCGGCCGATGGTGGACAGGCCGGGCCTGGATTTCAGCTTCAGCGGCCTGAAGACCGCGGTTTTCGTCGCCCGGGGAGACGGCGAACTCGACGAGAGAAACCGCCGGGACCTGGCCCGGGAGTTCGAGGAAGCGGTGGTTGATACACTCGCGATCAAGTGCCTGCGGGCACTGGATGCCACCGGTCTGAACCAGCTGGTCGTTGCCGGAGGCGTTGGAGCCAATCGGCGCCTGCGCGAGCGGCTGGCCCGGGATTGTGCGGCCAGGGGCGCATTGCTGCGGTTCCCGCGGCTGGAATTCTGCACCGACAATGGAGCCATGATTGCGTACGCTGGTATGCTCCGGCTGCTCGGCGGAGAGCGGGCGGGTCTGGCCATCGAGGCCCGCGCCCGCTGGAGCCTGGAAAGCCTTGAGCCGCCCGGGGCCGCCAATGCCCTCACCGGACAGGAAAGCCACCCATAAACAGAAGCGGCAGCATGGACACGATTTTTCTTTCCGACCTGCGGGTCGAAACCCTGATCGGCATCTTCGACTGGGAACGGCAGATTCGGCAGACGGTCAGCATAGACCTCGAGATGGCGACAGATATTCGCAAGGCCGCCGCCACGGACCGCATCGAAGACACGCTCGACTACAAGGCCGTGGCCAAGCGTGTGATCAGTTTCGTGGAATCGTCCGAGTTCTACCTGGTGGAAACGCTGGCCGAGCGGGTGGCCGGGATCGTCACCGGAGAGTTCGGCGTGCCTTGGGTGCGGCTCACCCTGAGCAAGCCCGGCGCCATTCGCGGCGCCCGGGACGTCGGCATTCGTATCGAGCGTCGCCTGGAGGACGCCGGTGCCTGAAGTCTACGTGGGTGCCGGCAGCAACGTGCGCCCGGAAACGCACCTCAGGCGAGCGCTCGTGGCCCTGGCTGACCGATACGGGGTCCTGCGCCTTTCGCCAGTCTACGAAAACAGCCCGGTCGGGTTCGACGGCGACGATTTTCTCAACCTGGTCATAGGCTTCGATACCGATGAGGACGTGGCCGCCGTGACCGCATGCTTCTCCGAAGTAGAGGCGGAAAACGGCCGGATGCGGGGTGAGGCCAGGTTCGGACCGCGGACGCTGGATCTCGACCTGTTGCTCTACGGGGACATGGTGGATGAGGACGGTCTCGGAATCCCTCGGGACGAGATTCTCGAATACGCGTTTGTGCTGAAGCCGCTATCAGATCTGGTACCGGATCGGCGGCACCCGATCGATGGCCGGTCCTATGCTGACATCTGGTCGTCTTTCGATAAGACCGGAGTGGATCTTCGGCGCCGCTCTCTTGCACTGATCGGAGGCACGGACCCCAATACGGACGGGGAATGATGGTATGACACGGTTTCGATCCTTCCTGCTCGCCGCCACGGCAGCGAGCGTCGCCGGCTGCGGCGGCTCTTCTGGCAACGGCTCCGCTGCGACGCCGGATGGCTGCAGCATAGCCGGTCAGAACAATTTCGTGCTGTCCACGATGGAGAATATCTATCTCTGGAATACGGAGATTCCGGACGTGGACCCGCTGGCCTACGAAAGCCCGGATGCCCTGCTGGAGGCGGTCCGGTTTCTGCCCATCGACCGCTTCAGTTTCCTGACCACGATCGCCTCGGAGAACGCCCTCTTCGGGAACAGCCAGTTTGCGGGATTCGGATTTCGTTCCCAGTCGAAGGATAGCGAGCGCATTGTCAGCGAGGTGTTCGAAGGCAGCCCCGCGGCTCAGGGTGGCCTCGTGCGCGGCGCCGCCGTGACCAGTATCGATGGCCGGCCCATTGCCGAGGTCCTCGCAAACGAGGGCTTCTCCGCGGCCCTGGGTCCGCCGGAGGTGGGCGTCACCAGGACCCTGGGTCTGCGCCTGCCCGACGGGGCGGTGACCGAAACCACCATCACCAAGGACGTGGTGACCATCGGCCCGGTCTCCGGTGTTTCCGTCCTCGACGTCAACGGTGTTCCCACCGGCTACATGAATTTTCGGACTTTCACGGAGCCTGCGGCGTCGGCCCTCAGCGAGGCGGCGGATCTGCTGCTCGCCGGGTCCGTCAGCCAGCTGGTTCTCGATCTCCGCTACAACGGCGGCGGCCTGCTCTCGTTGCAGAGTACCTGGCCGGGCTGCTGGGCGGGCAGATCACCGCCGGGCAGGTGTTCGTCACCAACCAGTTCAATGACAACAACGATTTCCGCAACGATTCCCGGGACTTTCCGAACCCTGTGAACGCGCTGAGTCTTGGCCGCATCGTTTTCATCACGACGGGCGCCACGGCGTCCGCCAGCGAGATCGTGATCAACGGTCTCGAGCCCTTTGTCGAGGTGGCCATCGTGGGCAGCACGACCTTCGGCAAGCCCGTGGGCCAGCTGGGCTTTGCTTTTTGCGAGAGGGTTCTGCGCCCGGCGAGCTTCCAGACCGTCAACGCAGACGGCGAAGGCGAATTCTTCGCCGGCATTGCACCGGATTGCGAGGCTGAGGACGATCTGTCGAAGCCCCTGGGCGATCCCCGGGAAGCCTCCATGGCCGAAGCGCTCCATCTGCTGGAGACCGGCACCTGCAGTACACCCGCCGCGACGATCGATTCGACAGCGCCGAGGGCCAAGGCGGCCGCGGCTGCCGCTCGATACGGATGGCTTCAGGCTGACTGAGCCCCAGTGCGTGATGTCTAGAAGCTCACCGTTCGTCCGCCGTCCACGGCAATGACCTGTCCCGTGACATAGTCCGCGTCCCGGGCCAGGAACAGCGCGACTCTCGCGATGTCTCCGGGACAGCCCAGCCGCGCGAGCGGCACTTTCCCCAAGGTGGCGGCCTTTTCCGCTTCCGCCAGGCCGGCCTCAGGCCAGAGAATGGCGCCGGGGGCAATGCCGTTGACCCGGACTTCCGGCGCAAGATCCCGTGCCAGGCTCTTTACGAGCATGGCGTTGCCCGCCTTCGCTACGGAGTAGACCACGTGGTCCGCCGGCGGCCGGTCGGCGTGTATGTCCACCAGGTTGATAATGCTGCCCCCGGCTTCTGCGAGGGCCTGTGCGGCAGCCTGGGCAAGGAACAGCGGTGCCTTCAGGTTGGTGCCCACCAGGTCCTGCCAGTTTTTCTCCGTGACGGTGCCGATAGGCGTTGGATAGAAGCTCGATGCGTTGTTCACGAGAATATCCAGCCGCTCGTGGCGGTGGAGTGCCGCCGCCACGATGCGTTCCGGTGCGCCGGGATCGAGGAGATTTTCGCAGACAACCGACGCCGAATCCGGCCGGCGATCGTTCAGGCGCTGCGCGAGGGCTTCGGCGTCCCTGCGGGAGGTGTTGCAGTGAATGACGATGGAGGCCCCGTCGGCGTGCAGGCATTCACCGATCGCCGCGCCGATCCGTCGTCCGCCGCCGGTGACGATCGCCACTCGTCCGCCAAGGGATCGGCTCGACAAATCGTCTTCGGAAGGTGTCTCGGGGTGACTGGGGGGTTGGCTTGCCATTAGCATCCTCGTGCTGTCGCTGGGGTCCGGCCCGCCCGGGAGCCGGCTGCGGTCAGATGAATTGTGTCAGAAGGACCTCGCCGAGCCCATGCCGACCGTTCCGCCACGAGATGCCCCAGAGGCCGCTGAAGTACCCGCCGGGGCGCTAATCGAACGTATCTTGCAGGAGATTCGCCGCGCCGGGCCGATGCGATTCTCCCGCTTTCTCGAGCTGGCCCTGTATGCGCCGGGCGAGGGTTACTATTCGGGCTGCAATTCCGGTATTGGCGCTGGCGGCGACTTCGTGACGGCCCCGGAGATCTCAGCGGTCTTCGCGGCGTGCCTGGCCCGGGGTCTCGCGCCGGCACTGAATACGCCGGGGGCTGTCGTGCTCGAGCTGGGCGCGGGCAACGGCACGCTGGCAAGCGATCTTCTCCTCGCCCTGGACCGGCTCGGGTGTCTGCCCGAGGCCTATCGCATCCTGGAGGTCAGCGGCGCGCTGCGGGATCGTCAACAGTCCCTGATCGGCGATCTTCCTGACCATCTCGCCTCCCGGGTGGCGTGGCTGGATTGCCTGCCCGAGAACCCGCTGGACGGTGTGATCCTGGCCAATGAGGTGGCCGATGCGCTCGTGTTCGAAGTCTTTTCCGTCACCGCCAAGGGTCCCCGTTACCGGGGCGTAGCGGCCGACGGCCATGGCCTGTGTTGGACCGATCTTCCGGCGGATGAGGCATTGCTGGCTTTCGTCGCCGCGGCGGAGCAGGCGCGCGGGGCTGCGCTACCGCTGGACTATGTCTCGGAGTTTCGCCCGCTGCTCGCTCCGTGGATTGCGAGCCTGGCCGATTGCCTGGCCTCCGGAGCGCTGCTGTTCGTGGACTATGGCCTGCCGCGCCGGGAGTTCTACAGCGATGAGCGCAGGGCAGGTACCTTGTGCTGTTTCGCCGGCCAGCGCGCCCACATGGACCCGTTCCGGGCTCCCGGCCGGGAGGACGTCACCGCCTGGGTGGATTTCACCGCAATTGCCGAGTCCTGCCACGACGCGGGCCTGACGCTGGAGGGATTCACTACCCAGGCGGCTTACCTGATCGAGAACGGGTACACGGACGCGGTGGCGGAAATCGCGGACACTGAGTCTCTTCAGGATCGTCTCGGCAAGCTCGCCGCCGCCCGCCGCCTGGTGATGCCGGGGGAGATGGGCGAACGTTTCAGAGTCATCGCCGCCAGCCGCGATCTTCGCCATGCTCTGCCCGGGTTTTCCGGGCTCGATCTGACAAGGACGCTCTGACGCCATGGATTTGCTGCACGCCGTTATTCTGGCCGTCGTCCAGGGATTTACAGAATTCCTGCCCATCTCCAGTTCCGGTCACCTCGTACTGCTCCCGGGGTTCCTGGACTGGGAAGACCAGGGTCTGGCCTTCGACGTGGCCGTTCACCTGGGCACGCTGGCGGCGGTCGTCTGGTATTTCCGTCACGAGCTCGTGGCGATGACCCGCGCATGGCTGACCAGCGTGCGTGGCGGTTACGGCGGCCAGGACGCCCGGTTGGCCTGGGCCATCATCTGGGGGACGGTGCCGGTCGTCCTTGCCGGGGCCTTCCTGGCCGGACCGGCGATCGACAGCCTGCGGGCGCCGCTGCTCGTTGCCGCCACCACGGGTGGCTTCGGGCTGCTGCTGTGGCTGGCGGACCGCAGGGGTGCGAAGACGCGCGACGAATACAGTCTGCGATGGTCGGACGTGATGCTCATCGGCCTGGTCCAGGCGCTGGCCCTGATTCCGGGCACGTCACGCTCGGGCATCACCATGACGGCGGGTCTGCTGCTCGGGCTGAGCCGGGAGGCCGCTGCCCGCTTCTCGTTTCTGCTCGCCATACCGGTGATCCTGGCGGCGTCCGTCTATGAGCTCTGGGACCTGCTGAGTTCCCCGGCGCCGGACGACTGGCTGGCGCTGGGGGTTGGCGCCGCGGTCTCGGCGGTCGTTGCCTACGTGACGATTCGCTGGTTCCTGGCGTTTCTCGGCCGAATGGGCATGGCGCCCTTCGCTGTCTATCGACTGCTGCTGGCCGCGCTTATTCTGGTTTTTGCCGTCTGAGCACCCCGGCGACGGCCTCGCAGCGCGCGGCGCGGATGGTGTCGCCGATTGCAGAGGGATCCTCGCAGGCCCTGGCCAGCGCGCCGGCGTCGACACGACGGGCGGCCGCGAGAGCGGTCCGCAGATACTCGGCCTGGGGGTAGGTCCGATCGGCAAAGCCCTTGCGCCCGCGCAGGTCGGCTTCGCAGGCGGTCAGGAACTCCTCGAATCGTTCCGGCCGGCGCAGCGCATCGGTGCCGTCCAGCAGTTTCACCACCGTGCCCGGGCGAAGCTCGAGGGCCCGGTGGGAGAGGCAGTGATAGCGGGACACGACGGTCGCCAGGTCCCGCCAGTCGTTCGGGATCCGCATTCGCGCCGCCAGGTCGCGGATAATTGTTACCCCGCGCTCCTCGTGTCCGGCGTGGCCCGGCAGCACATCCGGCGGCGTCGTCGCCTTGCCCAGGTCATGCACCAGCACCGCGAAGCGAACCCTGGGTTCTGCGCTCAGTGAGGCCGCCAGCGCCAGCGCCATCAGCGTATGTACGCCGGTGTCGATTTCCGGATGCCAGCGGGGCGGCTGCGGTACGCCGAACAGGGCCTCGATTTCCGGGAACACGACGGCGAGTGCGCCGCAGTCCCTGAGTACCTGGATAAATGCCTCTGGATGCGGCGTGCCCATCGCCCGCCGGGTTTCCTGCCAGACACGCTCCGGCACCAGCGCGTCGGCCTCGCCTTCCGCCACCATCTGCCTCATCAGGACGAGGGTTTCTTCAGCGACCCGGAATCCCGCGTCACGGAACGTCGCCGCGAACCGCGCGGTTCGCAGGATACGCACCGGGTCTTCGGCAAAGGCCGGCGAGACATGGCGCAGCACGCGGGCCTCGAGATCCCGTGCGCCACCGTGGGGATCGATCAGGCGACCGTCTCCGGCCTGGGCCATCGCGTTGATGGTGAGGTCGCGGCGCAGCAGGTCGTCTTCCAGCGAGACGTCAGGGGACGCATGGACCTCGAAACCCCGATAGCCCGGGGCGGTCTTGCGCTCCGTGCGGGCGAGGGCGTATTCCTCGCCGGTCTCGGGATGCAGAAACACCGGAAAGTCGCGGCCCACCGGCCGGTAACCCGCATCCAGCAAGTCGTCCGGCCGGCCGCCCACGACCACCCAGTCTCGCTCCTCGGGGCTGCGACCGAGGAGTTCGTCGCGGACCGCACCACCCACCAGAAAGATCTCCATGGGGCGAATTCTACCGCCGAAGACCCGTGCTAGGCTTCGGTTCATGGGCCAGAAATTCCGCGCTGTCCTCGCCGGACTGGCGCTCGCCGTGGGATCCTCGGGTCTTTCGGGCTGCGGCTACTACGGCCAGGCGGTCCGCGGCCACATGGATCTGGTCAGCCGCAGCCGGCCCATTGACGAGGTCATCGGGGACCCGGCCACGCCTCCGGCCCTGGCCGACCAATTAAGGCTGGTGCTCGAGGCCCGGCGTTTCGCGTTCGACGAACTGGGCCTTCCGGATAACGGCAGCTATCTGCAGTACGCGGAACTGGATCGCCGCTACGTCGTGTGGAATGTTTTCGCCGCGCCGGCGGACTCGCTGGCGCCCCGGCAGTGGTGCTTTCCGGTGGCCGGCTGTGTCGTTTACCGGGGTTATTTCCGCGAGGATGCGGCCCGCAGCTATGCGCGCAGCCTCGAGGAGGAGGGTCTCGACGTCCACGTGGGTGGCGCATCGGCCTACTCGACCGTCGGCTGGTTCAAGGATCCTGTTGTCAGCACCATGCTGACCGCGAACGACGGCCGGCTGGCCGGTCTGCTGTTTCATGAACTGGCCCACCAGCGGCTCTACGTAAAGGATCACTCGGAGTTCAACGAGGCCTTTGCCAGCCTGGTCGAGGAAGAAGGGGTGCGGCGATGGTTCGCGGCCCGCGGCCGCGACACGGACTGGGCGGCCTGGCGGGCCGGCAGGGAACGGGACGCCGAGGTACAGCTCCTTCTGGAACAAACCCGCGCGGAATTGGCTGCGCTTTACGCGGCGCCCGGAGACCCGCTGCGCCTGGAAGCCGAAAAGCAGGCGGTTTTCGAAACCCTGCGCGAGCGCTATGGGGCAATCAGCTCGGACTGGCCCAACACCGAAGGCTACGATGCCTGGTTCGCCGCGGACTGGAACAACGCTCGGCTTGTTCCGGTGGGGACCTACCGACGGCTGGTGCCCGCGTTCCGGGCCCTTCTGCGTGAGGAAGGCGGTGATCTGAACCGGTTTTACGAGCGCTGTGAATCGCTCGGAGAACTGCCCAGGTCCGAGCGTGACGCAGCGCTGGCCCGGTTGCTGGCGCTGGCCCCGGAGGGTTCAGCCGACGCCCTGTGAGGCGGAGCGAGGTAGGCTGGTGCGATGGCCTCGAGCGGCGTCGGCTCCACATCCAGGGCCCGAAGACCCGGCGCCTCTTTTTCGCAGATGCTGTGCACCGTCAGCGAGCGAAAGTTATCCGAGGAAAACGGCTTGCCGGGCACGAAGTCCATCACCGCCGCCTGTAGCCTCGCGAGGCCATCGGGCAGGCCGACGATCCGGGACCGACGCCCGGACCAGCGTGCGATGAGCGTGACGAGTTCCTTCAGCGAATACACTCGCGGGCCGCATAGCTGATAGGTCACACCCACCGAGTCTGTTCGGTCCAGGGCGTGGGCGAAGGCCGTGGCCACGTCGGTCACGTAGACTGGGGCGAAGCGCGCGTTGGGCCGCGCCAGCGGCAGCACGGGCAGGGTCTTCAGCAGCGACCTGAACCGCTCGATAAATCCGTCGCCCCGACCGAACACGACCGACGGCCGGAATATGGTCCAGCCGAGCCCCGTCCCCGCTTCCCGGTGGATGTGGTCCTCGGCTTCTCCCTTCGAGCGCAGATAGTGGCTGGCCCCGTTGGCGGCATCTGCCCTCAGGGCGCTCATGTGGAGGAATCGCTCGACCCCCTGGTCGTTGCAGGCCGCCACCACCCGCCGGGTCAGATCGACGTGGGCGACTCGGAAGCCGGCACCGTCACGGCCCTTCTCGTTCAGGATGCCGACCAGGTTGATGACTGTATCGCAGCCCTCCAGGGCCTGGCGCAAATCCAGCGGATCATAGGGGTCGCATTCCAGCAGGCGCAGGCCGGGCAGCACGAGAAGGTCCCGGTGGCGTTCCCGGCTCCGGGTAAGGAGGATCACGTCGTGACCGTCCCGAATGAGCCGGGCCACTAAGTGGCGGCCTATGAAACCCGTGCCGCCAAGAACGGCAATGGTGTGCTTGGACATCGATTGGCGTCCGGGGGACGGTTGGGGGTGGGACCGCAGTATAGACGACGCCTTGGTCTTCTCTTCCCGTACCGTTAGCCGCCGCCGGTGGGTTTGACCGGTGGCATGACTTCGGCGAGGCGCCGGGTCCGCTCGTTCATCCGCCAGTGGAAAACGGCTTCGGCGGCGAGCACCCGGCGGACGTAGCCGCGGGTTTCCGAATAGGGCACCGTTTCCACCCAGATATCCGCGGGCAACTGAGAGTCCTTGGGGAGCCAGCGTTCCACCCGATGCGGTCCGGCATTGTAGGCCGCCGTGGCCAGCACCCGGTTCTGACCGAACCGGTTGAGCATATCCCCCAAATAGCGTGTCCCCAGCGTGATGTTCGAGGCGGGATCCTTGAGGGTCTGCACGCCCCGATACGGCATGCGCGCGGCTACGGCGGTCCGCTTGCCGGTAGCCGGCATCAGCTGCATGAGGCCGACGGCGCCGGCGCTCGAGGCCACGTCGGGCATGAACAGGCTTTCGCTTCGGGCGATGCCGTAGGCCCACGGCGTCGGAATCCGGGCGGCACTGCTCTTTTGCTCGAACCACTGGCGCCAGGGCAGCGGGTAGTGGATCTTCAGATCGTTGGTCAGCCCGGTGGTCGACGCGGTCGCAATAGCGCGGGAGTGCCAGCCCCAGCGGTGCGCAAGGATAGACGCCTGGGTCTTCTCCGCGTCGCTCATGGTGGCGAGGGCCTGCCGCCACTCGCGGCGTCCCCGGTAGTTGAACCCGGTGAAGAAGTACTCCCGCGCGCGCAGGACGTCCCGCTGGGACTCCAACTCCCCGATGAGGGCCTCGTCGGGAACCGCTTCGGTGTGCCGCCACTGGTAGTCCGCCCCGATGCGATCGGCAGCCAGGAACGCGTGGTAGCCCCGATGTCCGGCCAGCTTCTCGTACAGGGACCGCGCCCCGGTCTCGTCGCCCGAGGCTTCCATGGCCCGGGCCTGCCAGAACGTTCGTCCGTCCTGATCGCCGTCGATGCCGTCGGGAAGGTCCTTGAGGTACAGGGCGGCCCCGGGCCAGTCCTGGTCCCGCAGAGCAAGGCGGAACCGCCAGACACGAACGTCATCGTCGACCGCCGAGTCCGGCAGCCCGGAGAGCAGTCCCCGGCCCATTTCCAGGTGGCGCCAGGCATGAATCAGCGCGATGCGCCGCTGGACCGCGTCGGCCGTGTCCCCGGTCAGGCCGAGACGTTCGTCATAACGATCCCAGAGGACTGCGGCCCTGGCCGGATCGCGACTGGCGAGCCGTTTCAGTCCGTAGAGTACGAGGGCCTTGTCGTCGCTGCCGGACCGCTCCATTCGGGCGAGGCGACGGCGCGGGTCTGCGTGCATGCCGGCCCAGGTCTCGACCCGGGCTTTCTCGCTCGCCGGGCCGGTGCGAGCCAGGTAACGAGCCAGCTGAAACTGACCCGCTTCCAGGGCCAGCGATGTCCGTTCGGTGACGTGCTCCGGCGCCAACGCCCCGGATTTCTTCAGCCAGGCGAAAACCGGGTCGCAGGCCGTGGGCTGGCTGTAAGGCGAGAGCCAGACCCCGATGCCGTCGTCCACCACGCCCTGGGTGCGGCCCAGCCGGATCCGCGCCTCGAGAGCGTTGCAGTGAAATACCGTCGAGTCGCCGTCCGCGTAATGCGCTTCGTAGACCTCCAGGAAGGCCTCCCAGCGGCCGCGGCGGGCCAGCGATGCCGCCCATGCCTTGCGCAATCCCGGAGAGATTCCCAGGTCTGGATGGGCGGCGAGGAACTCGGCAACCTCCGCGTCGGGCACTCGGCCCAGCCGTGAGCGCAGCCAGCCGGCCCGCAAATCGGGATAGAGGGGGTAGTCTTCGAGTTCCGAAAGCCATGGTTCGACGCGCGCCCAGTTGCCGGACTCCGCCTGGATGATGGCTTTTCGGAACGCCGAGCGCTGCGCATCCAGGTCAGCCGCCGAGACGGCGCCCGCCCAGAACAACGCGAGCCCCAGGGCCCAGTAGAAGAAACGCTCCATGCGTTATTTCGTTATTCCGTTTTTGTTAGGGTTCCCCGGCGTTCCACCGGGAGGCCTCATTATGTCTAGTCTGCGCCAATGCTCAATGCGCTGGGTCACAGTTCGGCTTGGATAGCGGGGTCGCCATGTGGCTGTATCCGCTGATCGGGGCCGCGTCGGGCATCCTGGCGGGCCTGTTCGGGATCGGTGGCGGGCTGTTGATCGTCCCGGCACTCGTGGCCGTTTTCGCCCTGGCCGGCAGTGCCGTACCGGGCAACCTGTCGGTTCACGTCGCCATCGGAACGTCGCTGGCGGTCATCGTGGTGACAAGCCTGTCGAGCATTGCCGCTCACCATCGCCGTGATTCGGTGGCATGGCCGGCGGTCTGGCGCCTGGTGCCGGGGATCCTGGCGGGCGGGTTCATCGGCGCCCGGATCGCCGATGCGCTTGCGCGCAACCCGCTGCAGGCCATATTCGGCGCCCTGGCGATCGTCCTGGCCCTGTGGATGGCCTTCGGGCGGCCGCCACCGCCGGAGGGTCGCCGGGTCAGTGGGTTTGCCTGGCTTCCAGTTGGCATTCTGGTTGGGAGCATATCCGCTCTGGTCGGCATCGGTGGCGGCGTGATGACCGTGTCCTGGCTGACCTGGCAGGGCACGCCCATCCACCGGGCCGTCGGTACCGGGGCCGCCTGCACGCTCCCGGTGGCGCTGGCCGGGGCCGCCGGGTTCATGCTGACCGGCGCTGACGTACCGGGGTTACCTCCCGGATCGGTCGGTTACGTGTACTTTCCGGCCGTCCTCGGAATTTCCCTGGCCAGCGTGCTGACCGCGCCCCTGGGCGCGCGCCTGGCCCACGCGCTGCCCGTAAAGCAGCTACGCCGGGCGTTTGCGATTCTCCTGGCGATCGTGGGGCTGCGCATGATGGTCGGCGCCTTGTAAGCGGCTTGGTTCGGGCAAGAAAAAAGGCCGGACGCTTCCGTCCGGCCCGGGTTTCCGACGCCGGGACCGCGCCCCGGCGATAACGCTAGCGGATCGGCAGCAGCAGCGCGGAGTTGCCGCGCCGAATGTTGAGAAGCAGCGAGCCGCTTCCCTCCGCGGCGTCGCGGAATTCCGCGACGGTCTGGACCCGCTCCCGATTGACCGCGATGATCACATCGCCCGTCCGCAGACCCTGCCGGGCCGCCGGGCTCTGCTCTGCAACGGCGCTCACGAGCACCCCGTCAACGCCGTTGGCGGCGGACTGGCCGGACGTCACGCTCTCGAACTCGGCGCCTTCGAGGCCGGGATGCAGGTCCACTGCCGCTACCTGCTCTTCTTCGGCCTGCCCGCCGAGCATCGCCTTGATCTTGCGTTCCTTGCCCTCGCGAATAACCACCAGCTTGACCTCGTCACCGGCGCGCTGCAGGCCGATGGCGTTGCGCAGTTCCGCCGCCGAGTCCACGGCCTCGCCGTTGACGGAGATGATGATGTCACCCACCTCCAGACCGGCTTTCTCGGCCGCGGAATCGTCAAGAATCTGGGAGACCAGGGCACCCTGGGTTTCATCGACCCCGTAGGCCTCGGCAATGTCCGGAGTCACGGTGTAGATGTTCACACCAAGCAGGCCCCGGCGAACTTCGCCGAATTCAACGATCTGGTCCATGATCGAGCTGGCCATATTGGACGGGATCGCGAAGCCGATGCCGATGTTGCCGCCGGAGCGGCTGAGTATGGCCGTATTGATGCCTACCAGTTCGCCCTTGAGGTTGATCAGCGCGCCGCCGGAGTTGCCCGGGTTGATCGACGCATCGGTCTGAATGAAGTCCTCGTAGCCATCCGGGTTGATACCCGAGCGGCCGAGTCCGCTGATGATCCCGGAGGTAACCGAGTGGCCCAGGCCGAAGGGATTGCCGATCGCGACAACGAAGTCGCCGACTTCGGCAACCTCGGAATTGGCGAGCTTGATGTCCTTGAGATCGTCCGCCTCGATCTTGATCACGGCGACATCCGAGCCCGGGTCGGAGCCAACGATCGTCGCGTCGTAGGTGCGTTCGTCCTGCAGGGTCACGGTGATCTCGTCCGCGGAATCGATCACGTGATGATTGGTGAGAATATAACCCTGGCGCGCGTCCACGATGACCCCGGAACCCGCACTCTGGGTCTGCCGGCGCTGGGGCGAATCCGGCATGTCGAAGAAGCGCCGGAAGAACGGGTCGTTCATGAACGGGTGCTGCTGCACCTCCACGCTGCCGCGGGTGCCGATATTGACGACGGCTGGCGCCGCATCCTTGATCAGCGGCGCCAGCGACGGCAGCTTCTCGCCGTTGACCATCGACGGCAGCTGACCGTGTGCGGTCGGGGCCAGCGACATTGCGGTGACGAAGGCTGCCACGATTGCAGCCATGGAAAATCGCGAAAAATGGGTCATGTGAAATCCCTTGCTTTTGAAGTCAGGCGGCCCGGCTGGAGATCATCGCCCGAGACGGCGCCCGAAATAGCGGATTCGACGTCCAAACCAAAACGGAGGCGGGAGTTCTCCCGCCTCCGTACAGGATGCGCGTCCGCGACAGTTGGTCGCAAGCGTCAGTTCACGTCGATGTTGATTCGCCGCGGCATGACCTTCGCATGTTTCGGGATCGAGAGTTCCAGGACGCCATGCTCGCTGCGGGCGCTGATTCCCTCGGCGTTGGCCGTGTCGGGCAAGGTGAAACGCCGGAAGAACCGGCCGCTGGCCCGCTCGGTGCGCCGCGAGTCGCTTCCTTCCTCGTTTATCTCCGACTCGCGATGGCCGTCGATGGTCAGGACCCCGTCTTCCATGGTGATCTCAATATCCTCCGGTTTCACGCCCGGGACATCGGCACGGATGACAAAGCGCTCTTTCTCTTCCTTGATGTCCACTGCGGGAATCCAGCTGGCGACGGTCGAAGAGGTGTCATCCATGGCCAGGCGGGACTCGACGAGCCGGTCGAGATCTTCGTGAAGGCCGCGGAACAGGCCAAACGGCTGATAACGCGTGATGTGCATGATGTATCTCCGAATTTGTCTGGTTCGAATCGGTCGGGGCAGTCCCCCGTTGCCATAGGAGATAGGGCCGCGGAGACCATTTTCAAGCGCCTGAAACCGCCAGGAACGGGCGGGTGGCGGACGCGTTTTCCGGCACTACATATTGTGCCGCAGCAAAAAAATCCGTTGACAAATAAATTCTCGCGCAAGTTATTGAATCTAGATACAGTAAGCTATGTAACTCTCTGTTTTTTATAACTTTGACCGTCTATGTCTAATGTGTGTCCGGGCCTTGACAGCTTGGGAGTGTGACCATAATCTACCGCCTGCCGACACAACATCTTGTGTCTGTGACAAAGGCCCGGCCAAACCGTCCGGACGGGCCACCCGCCACTATAAAACCAAGCAACCAGGGCACAACGGACGCCTGCCTCCGGGGAGACAAGACATAATGAAGAGCGCGCTCAAGGAGCTAGCCACGGCCACGACCGTCGATCACATTCCATTCCAGCCGGCTTCGACCGATATCTGGGAGAAAAAATACCGCCTCGCGTCCAAGGAGGGGGCGGTGATCGACGAGACCATGGACGATACCTATCAGCGTATTGCGGCTGCGCTGGCTGACGTGGAGAGCGACGACAACCGCGAGGCCTGGTTCGAGCGCTTCCTCTGGGCCCTCCGGCATGGCGCGATTCCGGCCGGCCGGATCGTATCCAACGCCGGCGCCCAAGCCCACAAACCCGCCACTTCAACGATCAATTGCACGGTGTCCGGGACCATCCAGGATTCCATGGACGACATTCTGGGCAAAGTGCACGAGGCGGGCCTGACGCTGAAGGCGGGCTGTGGCATCGGCTACGAATTTTCGACCCTGCGGCCGAAGGGCGCCTACGTATCCGGCGCCGGCGCCTACACGTCCGGCCCGCTGTCATTCATGGATATCTACGATCGCATGTGTTTCACGGTGTCGTCGGCGGGCGGCCGGCGCGGCGCGCAGATGGGCACGTTCGATATCGGGCATCCCGACGCGGCGGAGTTCATCCGGGTCAAGCGCGAAGACGGCCGGCTGCGGCAGTTCAACCTGTCGCTGCTCGTAACTGACGAGTTTATGGACGCGGTGAGGAGCGATGCGTTCTGGAAGCTGGCGTTCCCGATGACCCGCGACGAGGCGGAGGCCGGCGGCGTGGATCTCAATGATCCGGAGCAGGTGGTCTGGCGTGAATGGCCGACCGACAGGGACTACGTCCGTGACGACACCGGGCTGGTTGCCTGTCTCGTCTACAAGACGCTGCCGGCGCGGCGGCTCTGGGACGTGATCATGAGCTCCACCTACGATTTTGCCGAGCCCGGCTTTATTCTCATTGACCGGGTCAACGAGATGAATAACAACTGGTGGGACGAGGATATTCGGGCCACCAACCCCTGTGGCGAACAGCCCTTGCCGCCGTACGGATCCTGCCTGCTGGGCTCGGTGAATCTGACCCGCTTTGTCGTGGATCCCTTCGCCGATGAGGTCCGTTTCGACTGGGACAAGTTTCGCGAGGTCGTCCGGGTGTTCACCCGCATGCTCGACAACGTCGTCGAGATCAACGGCCTGCCGCTGAACCGTCAGCGGGACGAGATCTTCCGCAAGCGGCGGCACGGCATGGGGTTCCTCGGCCTCGGTTCCACCCTCACGATGCTGCGGATGAAGTACGGTTCGAAGGCCTCTGTCGCTTTCACCCAGGAAGTGGCCCGGGAACTGGCGCTGGCCGGTTGGGAGACCGCCCTGGAGCTGGCGAAGGAAAAGGGCCCCGCGCCCATCATGGAAGAGGAGTTCGAGGTTACCGAGGAGATGCTGCGCAAGCGCCCGGAAATGCGCCGCGACGGTTGGCGCGCGGGGGCCAGCATCAAGGGCAAGATCCTTCATGCCCGCTACAGCCGCTACATGCAGCGGGTCGCCGATGCCAATCCGGACCTGGTGGACCAGCTCGCCGAAGTTGGCGCCCGGTTCACCCACCACAGCTCGATTGCGCCGACCGGCACGATCTCCCTGTCGCTGGCCAACAATGCCAGCAACGGTATCGAGCCCAGCTTCGCCCACCACTACTTCAGGAACGTGATTCGCGAGGGTCGCAAGACGAAGGAGAAGGTGGACGTGTTTTCCTTTGAGCTGCTTGCTTATCGGAGTCTCGTCAACCCGGACGCCATGACCGATTCGGTCGATGAGGCCACTCGCTTGCCCGAGTACTTCATCACCGCTGAAGACATCACGCCGCGTGAGCACGTGGATATCCAGGCGGCCGCACAGATGTGGGTGGATTCCTCGATTTCCAAGACGGCCAACGTCCCGACGGATTATCCGTATGAGGATTTCAAGGACATCTACCTCTATGCCCACGAACAGGGTTTGAAGGGCTGCACGACCTTCCGCTTCAACCCCGAGGCGTTCCAGGGCGTGCTGGTAAAGGAAAAAGATCTCCAGAATACGACCTACGTGTTCGAGCTCGAAGACGGCACGGAGATCGAACTCAAGGGCGACGAGGAAGTCGAGTACGACGGCGAGACCCACTCGGCGGCGAATCTCTTCGACGCGCTTAAGGAAGGTTATTACGGGAAGTTCTAGGCGATCAGAAACAAGCCGGAACACCCTCTGACTGCGAGATGACAGAACGATGAGCACAAAAATCGAGAACAGGATTGTTGGCTACCGGGTCGCCAAGCCCGAGGAAGCTGCCCCCGCCCCCGTCGTCACTGCGGTTGCTGCCGATGACAGCAGCAACGTGGTGCGCATGCATGAAAAGCTCGAACGCCCCGAGCGCCTGATCGGCGCCACATACAAGATCAAACCGCCGGTGGCCGAGCACGCGATGTATGTCACGATCAACGACATCATCCTCAACGAAGACACTCCCCATGAGAAGCGGCGCCCCTTCGAGGTCTTTATCAATACCAAGGATCTCGACCACTACCAGTGGATCGTGGCGCTCACCCGTGTGATGTCTGCCGTGTTCCGCAAGGGCGGCGACACGGCGTTCCTGGTGGAGGAACTCAAGGCCGTGTTCGATCCTCGAGGCGGCTACTGGCGTCCGGGCGGCAAGTTCATGCCCTCGCTGATCGCCGAGCTGGGCGAGGTCATTGAACGCCACCTGGTCTCCATCGGCATGATGCATCTGCCGGGTCTCGATGAGCATCAGCAGCGGCTCGTGGAGGAGAAGCGGGCCGAGTTCGAGGCTCAGTCCAGGCAGCAGGATGCGTTTGCCGAAAAGCCCTTTCCCGACGGCGCCCAGCTGTGCGGCAAGTGCAACACGACCGCGGTCGTCATGATGGACGGCTGCATGACCTGCCTGAACTGCGGCGACTCCAAGTGCGGCTAGGCTGAAGCCACAAGACTCTGCCACGGCGCCTTCGGGCGCCGTTTTTCTTGCGATTTGCCTCAGGGCAGGTAGCGGGCCCGCAGGCGCTCCAGGGTTCCGTCGTCCTGCATGCTTTCCAGCGCCTCGTCCAGTCGCCGTGCCAGGTCCTCCCCGTCAGGTCGCGCGGCACTGACGGCCAGGCGAAGCCCGTAGCTGGCCAGGGCCCTGTCGGCGGTTTCGAAGACGTCGCCACGACTCCCCAGGTAGGTGCTGGCGTGGTAGTGCAGGACCGCCGCGTCCATGACGGTGACATCGATCCCGCCATTCTGTAGCCGGAGAAGATTCTGGATGACGAAATTCTCGGTGACGACCGGCCCGAAGCGGTATGCCGCAAGAGCGTCCTGGTAGGCGAAATCCGCCGTCACGCCCAGGCTCAGTCCCTGGCCGCGGGTGGCTTCCATCTCCGCGAAGCTGAACGAGCCGCCCCGGATCTTTACGAATACGATCCGGTTTTCGGCGAAGGGGCGGGTGAAATGCAGGGTCTTCTGACGGTCCGCGGATTCCCAGGCGCCGGCCAGCACCACATATTCCCCGGCCTCGACTCCGGCGAGCGCCCGCGCCCAGCTGTCGCTGACGAAGCGCGTTCCCAGCCCGGCGCGGCGCAGGGCCTCCTTTGCCACCGCGCCGGCGAGGCCGTGTTCCTCGAGCGTGCGGTCTACATACGGTGGCCAGTTGTACGTGGCCACAGCAATCGTTTCCTCGGCCGCTGCCGGAGCGGCGATCATCGAAATCAGTACGATCCAGGCAGTGGCCAGCCGGGCAAACAAGGGGTGACGCATCGCGGACTCCACGATCAAGGGACCCGTACCTTAGCGCGCTCGCGGAAACCCTGCCCACCCCCGCCAGCCGGAGCGCTGTGCGTTACCATGGCCATGCCCAATGGAGTTGCCATGAGCCGTTGCCTTGTTTTTCTCGTGTCCATCGTTCTGCTGACCGCGTTCGGCATGGGCAGGCAGTTCGCCCATGCCGGCGATGACCCGCCGGCCCGCCTCCTCTACTGGCACGAGGAGGATGATGGCCGAATCGTGGTGTCGAACATCCAGTTCAGCCGCAATGATGTCCTCGAGCTGGGCGGCAGGGAACGTGTGGAGGAGCGCGCCAGTTCCCAGGCGATGCTGGTGCTCGTGACCACCCGGCGCATCGTGGCCTACAGCGTCTACACCGCGGCCTGGAGGGAGGTGCCGCGCAGGGCGACCGAGCGTCTCGAGCAGCTCGAGGCGGAGGACTACTCGGCGTTTGTTCTCACCTCGGACCGGGTCCTGAATTTCAATGGCCGCAACGGCGTATGGTCAGAAGACCGGCGCTGATTGCCGGCCTGGCCGGCGCGTTGCTGGCCGGCTGGACGGCGCCGGCGGCAGCATGCAACGAACATGCGCCGCGTCCGCCGATCCTTGAAGGTCAGGAGTACGACGACACGGCGCGGACATTTCTGGTGAAATCGTCCAGCACGATTGCCGTGGCCCGGTTCCAGCGCCGCCTGGAAATGGATCTCGGCAGCGAAGTCAGGGTGGATTACGTGTTCGAGCTTACCGAGGGCTGGAAAACGCCCTTGCCCCGGAGACTCGTTGTAAATGAGGAGCGGATCCCCTGCGGTCTCTCCCTGGCGCCGGGAAACCCCTACCTGGTGTACTTCGACGGCCACCGGCCCGTCTGGTTCGTCCCGGGTGTGGACCTGTCCGAGGAGTTGTTGCTGCTGGCGGATGTGGACTGGTATTACGGTCCCCGGGGCGACCTGGTGATGCCGTCTCTGATTTCCGGTCAGCGCCAGGATCCCTAGGCATCGATGCCCTCCGTCGACCTCACCTTGTTTGTTCTGGGTCTCGCCGGAGTTGCGGTGTTCTCCGCGTCCGGAGTGCTCGCCATCGGACACAAGCAGCTGGACCTCTTTGGCGCGCTCGTATTGGGGGTGGTCACGGCGGTGGGTGGCGGCACGATGCGGGACGTCGTTCTTGGTCTTCCGGTGTTCTGGGTGGTCCAGCCGGTGTTTATCGTCGCCGCCGCGGTTGCGGCGGTGCTGACCGTAGCGGCGGAGCGACTGGTGTCATTGCCGAGGCGGCTAATTCTCTTTGCCGATGCCGGGGGGCTGGCCCTGTTCTCCGTGCTGGGTGCCGAACGTGCCTTCGACACGGGTTCCGGCTACGTGATTTCGGCCGTGATGGGCCTCCTGACCGGTGTGGCGGGAGGGATGATGAGAGATGTGCTGGCCGGCGAAATTCCGCTCGTATTGCGCCGTGAACTCTATGCGACCGCTGGCATGGCGGCGGCCCTGAGCTACCTGGGCGCGCGCGCCATTGGATTCGCCTCCGTGCCTGCCATGGTGGCGGGCGTCGCGGTCGGCTTGGGGCTGCGGCTGGCGGCGATGCGCTGGAACCTCGGATTGCCCGTCTATCGCGCCCGCGGCTAGGCCGCTGGATATACTATCGGCCACGCGCCGGCCCCGGCGCCGGGCGTGGCCCGTGGGTCCAAACAACCGACAGAGGTGGTCAGTTGAACTGCAGACGGATCGTACAAGGGATGGTATCGGGTGCAGCGCTTGCTGCGATTGTGCTCAGCGCCGGTTGCGCGCAGACCCGGCAGGAGGATCCGCCTGCGGAGGTCCGCCATATCCGGACCCTGTCGCCCCTGGGGGATGCGGGTGATCGTATCCGCCTTGCGGCCTATGCCCCCGTTCGGCTGGAAGCGGACCTTTCGGTCCTGGATCTGAGACAGGTCGAGGTTCTGCGTCTGTTGATCGAGGCTGCCGAGATCATGGACGAGCTGTTCTGGCTGCAGGCCCACGGACCGTCGGAGCCGTTCCTCGCGGGCATCGCGGACCCCGGCGCGCGGGCCTTTGCGAAGATCAACTACGGGCCCTGGGACCGGCTCAACAGTGATGCCCCGTTTCTGGCCGGATATTCGGCGAAGCCCCTGGGGGCCCGCTTCTATCCGGAGGACATGACCCGGGAGGAGTTCGAGTCGGCCAGCATCGGGGACAAGTACGGGCTTTACTCCCTGGTCCGGCGCGACGACGCCGGTGCCCTTGTAACGCTGCCTTATCACGTGGCTTATACAGAGCAGCTCGGGCGGGCCGCCCGCATCCTGGCCAAGGCGGCAGAGAGGACAGAGAACGAGGCCTTCCGTCGCTACCTGACGCTCCGGGCACGGGCGCTGATTACCGATGACTACCAACCCAGCGACCTGGCCTGGATGGACATGAAGGACAACACGCTGGATCTGGTCATCGGCGCCATCGAGACCTACGAGGACCAGCTGTTCGGCTATCGGGCCGCCTATGAGGCCTACGTGCTCCTGAAAGACCATGCCTGGAGCCAGCGGCTTGCCCGATATGCGAACTTCCTGCCGGATCTGCAGAACGGCCTGCCCGTGTCGCCGATTTACCGCAGCGAGACGCCCGGGACCGACTCGGATCTGAATGCCTATGATGTTCTTTATTACGCCGGGCACTCGAACGCCGGTTCCAAGACCATTGCCATCAACCTGCCCAATGACGAGCAGGTGCAGCTTCGGAAGGGAACGCGCCGGCTGCAGCTGAAGAACGCCATGCGTGCGAAGTTCGACCGCATAATGATGCCCATTGCCGATGAGCTGATCGCCGTAGACCAGCGTGAGCACGTGACCTTCGATGCTTTCTTCGCAAACACCATGTTTCACGAAGTCGCCCATGGCCTCGGCATAAAAAACACGGTGAACGGCCGTGGCACCGTGCGTGCGGCCCTGAAGGAGTACGCGTCCAGCATGGAGGAAGGCAAGGCAGACGTGCTGGGTTTGTACATGATCACCTGGCTCAGCGATCATGACGAGCTGGAAGGGGCCGAGCTGATGGACTACTACGTCACGTTTCTCGCCGGCATCTTCCGCTCCGTTCGCTTCGGTGCCACCAGCGCCCACGGGCGGGCCAACATGGTTCGATTCAACTACTTCAAATCCTGGGATGCGTTCACCCGCGATGCCGCAACGGGCCGCTACCGGGTGGACGGTGAACGGATGCGCGAGGCGATCTCCGCACTGTCCGCCCAGATCCTGGTGCTCCAGGGCGACGGTGACTATGCGGGGACCGCGGAGTTCGTGGAGTCCATGGGAATCGTCTCCCCTGCGCTCGAAGACGATCTGCGCCGCCTGGCCAGCCGGGGGATTCCGGTGGATGTGACTTTCGAGCAAGGCCCGGAAGTCCTCGGCCTTGCGCCCCTGTGAGACCCGGTTCGCTGGTCGAGTGAGCGCGGCAGTGACCACCACGCTGGGTGACTGGCTGGACTCCGGGCCCTACACGCTCGCGCTGTCCGCGGGGTTTTTCGGATTCTTCGCTCACGCCGGTGTTCTCGCTGCTCTGGAAGAGTCCGGCGTGTCGCCGGCGGCCGTGTCCGGGGCCAGCGCAGGGGCCTTGACCGGCGGTCTCTGGGCTGCCGGACTGCCCGCCGCCCGCTTGTCTGCTTTGTTTTCGGGTCTGTCCAAGTCGGATTTCTGGGACCCGGCTCCCGGGCTCGGCCTGCTTCGGGGGAGGCGTTTTCGCCACCTGATTTCCGGGTTGACCGGCACCCGGACCGTCGACGACTGTCGGGTTCCCCTTCGCATCTCCGTTTTCGACGGCGTGGCTGCCAGGACGCGGACGGCCACCGGATGGCAGCTCGTGGATGCGATCTATGCCTCGTGTGCGGTGCCGCTGTTGTTCCAGCCCCTGCGCCGCGGCCTCCGATTGTTCTGGGATGGTGGCATCCGGGATCGCAACGCCCTTCACGGCGTTCAGGGCCGGGTCCTCGCCCACGCGCTGCCGGGCGGCGCGTCGCCCGGCGATATCCCGGTGCTCCGGGTGCCCGGCCTGCCGCGCCTGGGCCCTGATGCGCTGGACGAAGGACCGAGGGCGGCGGGTATCGCGCGGGCGGCAACCCTGGACGCGCTGCAACGGCCCTTGGCGGATCTGGCGTGACCGGGTTTGCCCGGGGCTTCGGCTATGCGCTCGGCGGCCTGGGCATGCTGCGCCGGCGCGGGCTGAAACGCTTTGTCGTGATTCCGCTACTCGTGAATACGCTTGTTTTCGGGACCGCCGGGTTCCTGGCCCTGGATCAGCTGAGCCGCTTCACCGGCTGGCTGGAAGCGCGCCTGCCTGACTGGCTGGACTGGCTCACGTGGCTCATCTGGCCGCTGGCCGTCCTGGCGTTCCTGGTGGCCGTGTGGGTGCTGTTCACGGTCGTAGCCAATGTCCTGGCCTCGCCGTTCAACGGGCTGCTTTCCGAGAAGGTGGCCGCGCTTGAGGGCCATGTCGCGGCCGAGCCGTCCACCTCGATTGCGCAGGATTTGCTGACTGCCCCGGTGAACGAGGTGCGCAAGCTCGCCAGTTTTGCGTTGCTTGCTATTCCGCTGCTGATTATTTCCGTTATTCCGGTGGTCAACGCCGCCGCTTCGCTGCTGTGGCTGCTGTTCGGCGCCTGGGTGCTGGCCGTGGAGTACATGGACTATCCGCTGGGCAACCAGGGTATGGGTTTTCGGGCCCAGCGGGTGCTGCTCCGGGAACGGCGAGGGCTCGCTCTGGGGTTCGGCGCCGGTGTGCTGCTGATGACCACCGTGCCCGTCCTCAATTTCGCGGCGATGCCGGCGGCAGTTTCCGGCGCCACACGACTCTGGTTACGCGAGATCGCTTGATAGAATACCGCGCCAAGGCCTTCCGCCCGGGTCGCCGGCGGCGGCGGACGCGAATGGAGACCGGAAAGAAAACGCGACGACCATGCTGAGAGTAGAAAACAAGGTGATCCACATTGTGGATCATGCCCTGGACCCGGAGCTCATCCGGGAGTTGTTCGAATGGGCGACAGGATCGTCAAATTGCGGGTGGCGCTACGGCGACGTGGCGGACGCGAAGTACAGCCTCAACCCCTTCTGGGGCGCCACAATACTTTGTGAGCCACGGCACCAGTCCGATGACCCGTCGAAAATCGAAGACGCCCATCCCCTGGCGCAGCGCCTGTGGGAGCGACTCGAGCAGGGGCTCAAGCCGTTTTCGTTTGCCATTCGGGATGTTTTTCTCAATGGCCAGACCTTCGGCATGGAGAACGCTCTGCACACCGACAACCCATCGGACGAGGAGGGCTGGTACACGGTACTGGTCTATCTGAATCCGAAGTGGCATGTCGATTACGGCGGCGAGACGCTTTTCTACAACCGGGCGCGCACGGATGTGACCTTTGCCGTCGTCCCGAAGCCCGGCCGCATAGTATTCTTCGATGCGCGCCATCAGCACTGGGCCCGACCGCCGACCCGCAATACGCAGGACCTGCGGATGACCATGGCGTTTCACCTGACCCGGCTGCCCGACAGCCCGGTCCCATGACAACGAACCGACCAATTCGACGATGAGGGAATACATGGAAAGCGTATCCCTGGACGCACCCGCCGCATCCATGGTGGCGACAACCGCGGGTGAGATGGCCCGATGAAGACCGTCATTGCGCTCTTGCTGGTGGCGCTATCCGGCGGCGCCTGGTCCACGGAAATGAATTCCGTGGACCGCGTTCTCGTCAAGAAGGGCGAGCGGATGCTCTACCTGATGGCGGAAGACGAGGTTCTCCGCGAGTACCCGATCTCCCTGGGCGGCAACCCGGTGGGGCACAAGGAGCGGGAGGGTGACCTGAGGACGCCGGAAGGGACGTATCTGCTTGACTGGCGCAACGCCAACAGTGACTTCTACATGTCAATCCACATCTCCTATCCCGGTCCCGAGGACTGGGCCCGCGCTCGCCGTTCGGGGCGCGATCCGGGCGGGATGATCATGATTCACGGTCTTCCCAACTACGCTGACCGGCCGGTCCGCGAGTACCTGAGAACCGACTGGACGGACGGCTGCATCGCGGTCAGCAACGCGGCGATGATCGATATCTGGCTGTCCGTTTCCGACAACACGCCAATCACGATCCTCCCGTAGCCGTGAAGGTCGAATCATTTTTTGCCGTGCCCATCACCCGGCATGTCGTGGCGGGGGCAGACGAGCTGTGCTCCGCGCTGGAGGCGCTGTTCCTCGCTCGGGAGGCCGAGGGAGAAGCCTGGCGTCACAAGAAAGTCATCGACACGATGCACGGCCCCCTGTTCGAAAGCCGCTTCGACCTGTTCAACTGGCCTGACCCGCCGGTGCGCCGGCTGGCCGCCGCCTGCCATGAGTCGGTTGCCGGCCTTGTGCAGCAGCTGAACGGCTATGGCGACGACGCAATGGGCGGGCTGCGATTCGACTATCATTCCTGGTTCCACGTGACCCGGCAGCACGGTTTCCAGGGTCAGCACAATCATCCGAACGCCTCCTGGTCCGGGATTTTCTGCGTGCATCCGGGGGAGACGGTCCCCGGTCGCCCGGACAGTGGACTCGTCCGGTTTCACGACCCACGGGGCCACGTGGACATGTACTCCGACCCGGGCAACCGGGAACTCAAGGCGCCCTACAACACCGGGACCTGCGACATCCGGCACGAACGGGGTCAGCTCGTGATGTTCCCTTCCTACCTGCGCCACGAGATTTACCCTTACCAGGGACGGCACCCCAGAATCGTGGTGGCTTTCAACTGCTGGATCAGCCGGGTCGGCGGGCGCATTGTCGGACATGGCTGATCCGCGGTCGCTGCCTGATGCGACCGAGTACCTCCGGCGCATGCGCAACGGCGAGCAGTCGGCCGAGTCCGTTGTGGAGGAGCATCTGGAGCGGCTGTTCCGGGCTCAGCCGGAGCTGAATGGGGCGGCCCACGTCCTTGAGGATCAGGCGCGCGCCGAGGCCCGGTCGCCGCGCCCCGGACCCTTGTCCGGTCTGCCCGTCAGCATCAAGGAAACCTTTGGCATTGCGGGCGCCAAGATCACGGCGGGCTCCCGCGTGCGGCCCCCGGATCATTGCGCAGCCGATGCCCGGGCGGTGCAGCGGCTGCGTGATGCGGGGGCGATCGTGATCGCGCGCAGCAATGTACCGGAGTTCGCCATGGCCGGAGAAACGGACAATCCGGTTTTCGGCCGTTCCAGGAATCCGCTGAACCCCGACCGCACCTGCGGCGGTTCGTCGGGCGGGGAAGGCGTTCTCGTGGCCTCGGGCGCCTCCGCCCTCGGGCTGGGCAGCGATATCCTGGGCTCGATTCGTATTCCCGCTGCTTTTTGCGGCGTCGTCGGGTTCAAGCCTGTATCCAGCGCGGTCAGCAAGGCCGGCAGCTGGCCATCAGGAGACGACGGCCTGTTCGTGGACAGCTGGCTGGCGGCCGGCCCGCTGGCCCGCAGCGTCCGCGACACGCGACTGGCTTATTCCGTCCTCGCCGGTCGCGCTGCGGAGCCCGGATCCCCGCCGGTCCGCCTGCTCACCGGTCCGGGCTTCGCCTGGCGGGCAGAACACCCGTCCATCGACGCGGCGGTCGCCGGAGCCCGGGCCGCCCTTGCCGACGCGGGCGCCGAGGATGACCCGCGCGATCTGCCGGACGTACGGGTGTTATTCAAGGCCATGACCCGGCTCCTGGGGCACGAGCTGGTTCCGCATTTGAAAGCCCAGCTCACCGATGCCCGCGGGCGGCGATTCAGTATCCCGGCGGAGCTCGCCCGGCAGTTGGCCGGCCGGGGCCGGATCTATCCCGGGCTTCTGCAGCTGCTCGCACTCGGGCCGGTGGTGCGGACCCTGTTCCCGGGCGGCGTCAACCGGGCCCGTGAAACCATCCTCGGCGCGCGCACGCGTATCCGAGCGGCGCTGGGTTCCGACGCCGTGCTTCTCGCGCCCACCGTCGGCATGCTGGCTCCGCGCCACGGCGCCATGAACCGCCAGACGCTGAAACCCGGAGTGAACTATCGAATGACCGCGCTGACGTTTTGCAACATCATGGATCTGCCCGCCATCAGCGTGCCGGCCTGGCGGTTCCGGGATCCCCAATCCGGCCTGGTTCCGGGGGTCATGCTGGCCGCCGGCCCTGGCGCGGAGGCCTGCCTGTTGAATGCCGCGGAGATCGTGGAAGCCGCCATCGGGCATCGGTACGGCAGCGCCGGTCCCGGCAACGGGGAGAGCGAATCGTGAGCGTTTCCGCCACATCGGAAAAGATTGACTGGGAGGTCAGTGTCGCCCCGGTGGGCAGTATGGCCATGCTGTCCAGGCTGGAGGTGGTCAAGCTGCGTGACGCCGGACACGGGGGCCTGCATGAGCTCTTCCGCCGCTGCGCCCTGGCCGTTCTGAACAGCGGCGCCCACAGTGATGACGCCCGCGCGCTTTACGAGCAGTTCAGCGATTTCCAGATTGAGATCGACCAGGAGGAGCGGGGCATCATCCTGCGCATGACCCACGCTCCGGCGCTGGCCTTCGTGGACGGGGAACTGATTCGGGGTATCCGTGAACATCTCTTTTCAGTTCTTCGAGACATCGTGTATGTCAGCGAAGAGATCGAGGGGCGGGTGGACGTCGACTCCTCGGCCAGCATCACGGACGCGGTGTTCCAGGTGCTCCGCAATGCTGACGCCCTGCATCCCGGTGTGGATCCCGACGTCGTCGTCTGCTGGGGCGGACACTCCATCTCCCGGGAGGAATACGACTACACCAAGTCGGTGGGCTATGAGGTGGGCTTGCGCGGTCTGCAGATCTGCACCGGATGCGGGCCCGGCGCGATGAAAGGTCCCATGAAGGGAGCAGCGATAGGCCACGCCAAGCAGCGGATGCCGGCGGGGCGCTACCTGGGCTTCACGGAGCCCGGCATCATTGCCGCGGAACCGCCCAATCCGATCGTCAACGAGCTGGTCATCATGCCCGACATCGAGAAACGCCTGGAGGCTTTCGTTCGAGCTGGCGACGGCATCGTGGTGTTTCCTGGCGGTGTCGGCACGGCCGAGGAGATTCTCTACCTACTGGGCCTGCTCCTTGAGCCAGCCAACGCCGCGCAGCCGTTCCCCGTCGTCTTTACCGGTCCGGCCTCCGCCGGGGATTACTTCCGGCAGATCGATGCGTTCGTGCGCGCTACCCTGGGGGACGACGCGGCCGATCGCTACCAGATCATCCTGGACGATCCGGCGGAAGTCGCCCGGGTCATGCGCGCGGGCCTCGACGAGGTCAAGCATCACCGCAAGACCACGGGTGATGCGTATTTCTTCAACTGGACCCTGGCGGTACCCCACGATTTCCAGATGCCCTTCGAGCCGACCCACGACAGCATGGCGGCTCTGGACCTGAGCCGGGACCAAGCGTCCCATCGGCTTGCGGCGAACCTTCGCCGCGCGTTTTCCGGAATTGTCGCCGGCAACGTCAAGGACCAGGGCAGGCGAGCCATCGAGGCGCAGGGGCCCTTCGAGATGCATGGTGATCCGGTCATCATGCGGCTGATGGACGAACTGCTGAAATCCTTTGTTGCACAGCATCGTATGCGCCTGCCCGGGGTGGAATATTCGCCGTGTTACCGGCTGGTGGCATAACCCCGGCAACTTCGTCACATTCCCGTCATTCCTGTCTTTATCGGTCAGTCGACTGTGACTCCGGTCACGGCGGCTACCGGCGATCGCGCCGTATCTTGCGGAAAGCCAAGGACAGGGAACTGCAACGGATATGAGTGCCACGGACGAGAAAAAAACCGATATGCGCCGGCGGCTGCCTTTGCCCCGGAGACCCGCCACCGAGGACCTGGCAGAACGACGCCGACGAATTTCGTGGCTGAGAACGCCGGAGCCGGAGGTCGTCGACGACCCTCTGCACAGCCTCCGCATGTACAAGGCCTGGGCCGCAAAAGTCCGGGCAACCTGGGACCAGGATTCCTGACGGACGTCCGAGTTCCAACGACCTATTTTTCAGGAGATCGACGGGCATGAATGAGTCGCCGACCCCGGTGGGCTCCGGGCGCGACGTTGCTCGAGGCGACACCCTCGAGCGGTGGAAACTGGAGCAGTGGAACTGGATTGCGCAGGCCCGCACGGCCGCGGCCCGTTCCCTGGAACTGATTACGCTGGACGGACCCCGGACTCTTCGGGGACTGTCCCGGGGAAACAAAACCGCGCCGGCCGACTAGCTCAGGCCGGTGCTTCGACCGATATAATACGGACCCTGTAGCGCAGCATGGGGTTCGTCCTTGGGTCTACTTGTTCTCCTGCTGTTGCTGGCAGCCACCGGGCTGGCATTCCGCTCCTTGCGGGCTCGCCGCCGGCGCGCAACGCGGCGGGCCGAGGTCTTCGATGACCTTCTGACTCTTGATGTCTCCGGAAAAGCCTTCGAACCGCATTCCCTTGACGCGCTGCCCGATCGCGCCGCCGCCTGGCTGCGCAATGCCCTCGCGCCGGGGCAGCCCGTCTCCCGAACCGCGGATATCCGGTACGCCGGTCATCTCCGCGCCGCCCCGGAGGACGACTGGATACCTTTCCGGGCCCGTGAGCGTGTTGCGGCCGGCAAGGGGTTCATCTGGGAGGGACGGGTTGCGGCGCTGGGTCCGCTGTTTCTGGCTGGCGCAGAGTGGTTCCGGGACACCCGCTACGAGTCCCGATTCGAGCTGCAGGGCCTGCTGACGGTCACCCGGGAGGCGGGGGGAGGCGACCTGCGCTCGGCGCGGGCCCGCTTTCTGCTCGAACACGTCTGGCTGCCAGGCTGCCTGTTGCCGGAACTCGGGGCTGCATGGACCGAGAGCGGCGAAGACCGCCTGGCCGTCGTGCCCGCGGGTTGGGACGTTCCCCTTGGCCTGGAGATTGGCCCGGGCGGCGTGTTGCGGTCCGCGAGCGTGCTTCGGTTTCGGCCGGAAACGGGGCGGATGGTGAATTTCGGGATGGCCGTGGAACGGGAGGAAGTTTTTGACGGCCATCGCCTGCCCAGCCGCATCTCGGGCGGCTGGGGCTTCGGCACCGACGATTACGTCGAGATGTTCCGCGCGTCCGTGGAATCAGTGCGATATTTCTGATCTCCAAGCTTGGAACTGCGACACAACGCACGGACATTTTGACGGGATCTGCCGGATGCTCTTCTCATGGAGTGCTTCCTGCAATTCTGGGACGAGATCGACGACGCTGTAGGGTTTCTGCGCCATCATCCAGTCGCGCTGACCCTGTGTTCGCTGGGTGTTCTCACCCTGGCCATCACGCCGCTGCTGTTCCTCTTCTAGGCGCCTGTCCTCCGGTCCGGAGATCCGGACTTCAGCGCTGAACCGACACGGATCCCAACGTCCCCTTGCCCGGTGCCCGGGTTCGCTGGCGACGGATGCAGACCGCGCCCGCTTGATTTCCCCGCCCGCTGCTGGCCAGACTTCGCGCCTGGCAAGCGAGCCTGGTCTGGAGAAGTCTTTCATGAAAACTCTTGCCGCCCTGGCCCTGGGCGTTTGCGCATGCTTCCTGACTCTGCCGCTGGCGGCATCCGGGGCCCCGTTTGACGCCGAGCACCTGGTTGACCTTCGACGGCTTTCTGATCCGCGGCTCAGCCCCGATGGCCGATGGGTGGTCTTTGTCCTGCGGGAAACGGACCGGTCCGGCGACAAAGGCACGACCGATCTGTGGATCGTACCGGCGGACGGCAGCGCGGCTGCCCGCCGCCTGACGCGCGACCCCGGCTCAGACCGGCAGCCGCGCTGGTCGGCAGACGGCAAGCATCTCTATTTCCTCAGCGCGCGCGGCGGGTCCAGCCAGGTCTGGCAGCTGGATCCCGGCAAGGAGTCCCTGCCCGTCCGGGTCACCGACCTGGAGCTCGGCATCAACGCGTTTGCGGTCTCCCCGTCAGGCGACAGACTGGTGGTTTCCATGGACGTGTTCCAGGATTGCCCGGACCTGGCCTGCACACAGGCGCGTCTGGACGAGGTCGAGTCGGGCCCGGGTTCGGCGCGGATCTTCGACCGGCTGATGGTCCGCCACTGGGACGAGTGGGCGGATGGCCGTCACGCAACGCTTTTTGCCGTGGACCCTGGCGGTGAAAAAGCCCCCCTGGCCCTGACGGCGGAACTGGGCGCGCATGTTCCGCCGCGCCCGTTCGGCGGCGCGGAGGCGTTCGCGTTTTCGGCCGATGGTGAGAGTGTGTTCTTCGTGGCCCGTTCCGCCGCCGGGAGCGAGAAAGCCTGGTCGACCAACCTGGATGTCTACCGGGTTCCCGTGGACGGGTCGGCGCCTCCGGGGAGCCTGACCACGACGTTCCCCGGCACCGAGGGCGACCCCGCGCCCTCGCCGGACGGCCGGTATCTCGCATTTTCCTCGATGGCCCGCGCCGGGTTCGAGGCAGATCGGCACCGCCTCATGCTGATGGATCTCGAAGACGGCAGCACTCGGGAGCTGGCCGGCGATCTCGATCGCAGTCTTGGTGGCTTCGTCTGGACCGATGACGGCGCTGCGATCCTTGCGACCGGCCAGCACCTGGGGCAGAAGGCACTGTTCCGGGTTGACCTGGAATCCGGGAACGCCGCGCGGCTGGTGGATTCCGGGACCGTAGCGGCGGTGAGCGCATCCGGAGAGTCCCTGGTGCTGGCGCGCAATGACCTGGCAAGCCCCAGCGACCTTTACCGGCTGGACGGTACGTCGCTGGCCCGTCTGACCGACGTCAACGGGGATCTTCTGGCCGACGTGGAGTTCGGGGCCTTCGAGCAGTTCACGTTTGCCGGCTGGAACGACGAGACGGTCCATGCCTACGTGGTGAAGCCGGTCGGCTTTCGGGCAGACCGGCGTTACCCGCTGGCCTTTCTCATCCACGGCGGACCCCAGGGCAGCTTTGGCAACCGCTTCCACTATCGTTGGAATCCCCAGACCTATGCGGGCAAGGGCTACGTGGCGGTCATGGTGGACTTCCACGGTTCCACCGGTTACGGGCAGGCGTTCACGGATTCGATATCCGGTGACTGGGGGGGCAAGCCGCTGGAGGATCTGCGCAAGGGCCTCGCCGCCGCGTTGAAGCGTTACCCCTGGATCGACGCGGACCGAAAGTGCGCCCTCGGGGCCTCCTATGGCGGCTACATGATTAACTGGATTGCGGGTAACTGGGCCGGAGAGTTCGACTGTCTCGTCAACCATGACGGAGTTTTCGACAACCGGTCGATGTATTACACGACCGAGGAGCTGTGGTTCACCGAGTGGGAGTTCGGCGGTCCCCAGTTCGATACGCCCGAAACCTACGAGCGGCACAATCCCGTGAACTACGTGTCCCGATGGAAGGATCCCATGCTCGTGATCCACGGCGCGCTGGACTATCGGGTTCCTGAAACCCAGGGTCTGGCTGCGTTCACCGCCCTGCAGAGACGCGGCATACCCAGCCGGCTGGTGTGGTTCCCGGACGAGAACCACTGGGTTCTCCGCCCCTCCAACAGCGTGCGCTGGCACCGGGAGGTCGAACGCTGGCTGGGAGAGTGGACCCGCTAGCCGATTCGGCCTGGCCCCCGGGCGGTCACGCCGCCGGGCTGGTTCGCATATGGGCCGGCACGAGGCGCCGTTCGAGAGCCTCGAAGAACAGCTCGGTCAACAGGGCCAGCAGGGCGGCCGGCACCGCGCCCTGGAGAATCAGCCCCGTGTCGTTCAGGGCCAGGCCGGTAACGATGGGTTCGCCCAGACCCCCGGCACCAATGAACGCCGCCAGCGTGGCGGTGCCGATACAGATCACCGCGGCGATCCTCAGGCCAGACAGGATGTGCGGCAGTGCCAACGGTATCAGGACATGCCGGAGGCGCTGTCCGGGCGTCATGCCCATAGCCTCCCCGACTTCCTGGAGAAGGGGGCTCACCGTGGTGAGGGCGGTCAGGCTGCTGCGCAGGATCGGCAGCAGGGCGTAGAGGAACAGGGCCACGACGGCCGGCAGCAAACCCACGCCGAACAGGGGAATCATCAGTGCAAGCAGGGCGATCGAAGGAATCGTCTGCAACAGCCCGGCCAGGTAGAGCACTGCCCTAGCTGCCGCGGGCCGGTTGTGCAGGACGGCCGCGAGTCCTATGCCTGCGATACTCGCGAAGGCCAGGGCCACTCCGGTGAGCTGCAGGTGAACCACCAGATTGTGTAGCAGGCGCTTGGCGACGCCGCTTCGCCGGCCGGTTCCGGCTTCAGAAACGCTGTCGTTATCGAGAAAGCTGCGGGCAATGTTTGCGAAAGATTCGCCGTCCACGACGGCCCGCGCGTTGAGCCGCCGCATCAGCGACTCGTCGAAGCGTCCCGCCAGGCTTTCCAGCACCGCCCGGGCGCCGGGATCCAGGTCGGCTGCCACCAGGGGGACCGCCAGGTAGACGGGAAAGTAACCCAGGTCGTCGTCGATAACGGCCAGCTTCCATTCGGCCAGATCACCGTCCGTGGAATAGGCGTCGGTCAGATCGATACGGCCTTCGGCGGCAGCCCGGTAGGCCAGTCCGTGTGCGATGCCTTCGGGTCTCTGCGGCAGGCCGTAGGCATGCCGCAGGCCTGGCCAGCCGTCTTCGCGCTCGAGAAACTCGTGGGAGACCGCGGTGCGCAGGTCGGGATGTGCGGTCAGGTCGGAAATCCGTCGTATCGCCCGTTCGTCGGCGAGGTGTTGCGGCATGGCCATCGCGTAGCTGTTACTAAACCCCAGGTCGGGAAGCATGCGCATTCCGACGTCTGCAAGGGCCGTCGAGATCTCTGTCATGCCCGCACCGGGGCGCTTGAGAATGGCCTCCGATATTGTGCCGGTGTACTCGGGGTAGACATCGATCTCCCCCTGGCGAAGGGCGGCAAATGCGATGAGCGTGGATCCGAGGCCGAAGCGACGCTCCACGCGCAGACCCTCCCGCTCGAGGGCCTGGGAAAATATTTCGGCCAGCACGTAGCTCTCGGTGAACGGCTTGCTGCCCACCACAATGGTCGCGCCAGTGCCGTTTGATTTCTCGGACCCGCCGCAGCCGCCAAGCCAGAGCAAGGCGAGGGCCGCCAGGAGAAGCGTCACCAACTTCATCGGAGCAGCGGTTCCATTAGACGGCGTGCGTAGTCGCCGGGCGGCCGGGCCAGCAGTTCCGTGGTTTCGCCCACCGCTTCGATCCGCCCTGACCTCAGCACAACGATCTGCCGGCCCAGTGTGGCTGCCTCCCTGACATCGTGGGTGACGAGGACGACGGCGATGTCCTCGTCCGCCTGGATGCGAAGAAAGCGCTCGTGAATCTCCGTTCTCGTCAGGGCATCGATTCCCGAAAATGACTCGTCCAGCAGCAGCAGCGGCGGCCGGCCGATCATCGCCCGGCAGATTCCGACCCGTTGTTGCTGGCCACCGGACAGCTCGTGGGGATAGCGATTGCCCAGGCCCGGATCCAGCCCCATGAGTGTCATGAGGTACTCGGCCCGGCGGCGCCCGGCCCGGACGTCCCCTTCGGCGATCTCGACGGGCAAGAGCACGTTGGCGATCACGGTCAGATGCGGAAACAGGCCAACATCCTGCACGGCATAGCCGATACGGCGCCGCACGCGGGGCAGGTCGCTGGTGTCCAGCGGGGATCCGAACACCTCGACCTCACCGTTTGCAGGGCGGACCAGGCCGTTGAGCAAACGCAGCAGCGTGGACTTGCCCGAGCCGCTCTCGCCCACGATCGCGGTCACGAGCCCGGGCGCGATGCTCAGCGAAATGTTGTCGAGTATGTGCGCCTCGCCGTAGCGGACATCCGCCTTGCAGAGCCGTGCGGCCGGGCCGAAATGCCTTTCCATGGCCGGATTATGTCACCCCCACAGGCCGGTTCCGCGGATTGTGTGATACCGCGCACGGACGTCCCCCCGGTGGGCTGGCTAGCCTCGTTGCCTGTACCCGTACGAGGCGCGAACCATTGGGGACCCGGATTCCACAGGAAGGCGAGCACGCCGCGGCTTCGATCCAGGAGTCCAGCGCCGACGCTGACCCCTACCTCGTCAGCCTGGCCAAGCAGGGTCGGCCGAGATTCAAGCGTCGGGTCCCGAGCGATGAGGTCGTCAACGAACACCCGGCCCCGGAGGGCGATTCCCGCGATCAGGATCCCTACCTGGTCGGCCTGGCCCGGCATGCGCGCGGGCGGAAGCCAGCGGGCCGCTGACGAAACGGTCCAGCCCGTGCCGCGGGCCCAGCCTGCTATTCCCGCCGCTTGGCCGAAAGGTTACGCAAATACTCGAGCAGTCCGAGCCGACGGGCCGTGGTCTCCACGATGCTCGGAGCCAGCGCCCGGGCCGCCATCACGCTGCGCGCCGGCCGCGAGCTGACGATGACTTCTCCCCCGCTGCCCTCGAGCGCGCCGACCACGGCATCCGCCACCGCTTCGGGGGTCGAGGTGCCCAGCAGCGTCGGCGCCTTTACCGCCAGGTCGGCGAACATGCCTTCGTCGCTGACCAGTCCGGGAGCGATGGCCGTCGCGACCACGCCGGTATCCCGCAGCTCGGTATTCAATGCCAGCGTCCACTCGGTCAACGCTGCCTTGCTGGCGGCATATACCGATGCCCAGGGAAGGCCGACCCGGCCCGCGAGGGATGAGATGTTGACGATGTGGCCGGACTTGCGCTCGATCAGGCGCGGCAGCACGGCCCGGCTGAGCAGCATGGGCGCAACGGTGTTGAGCTCCAGGACGCTCCGGATCTCGTCCGGCTCGATTTCCGCGAAGGCGCCCACCTGGGTGATGCCCGCGTTATTGATCAGGATGTCGACTTCGCTGGCCCGGGATGCCACCCGGATCGGCAGGTTGCGCCGCTGATCCCGGTCGGTCAGATCGGCGGACACGGCGAGTACCTCGACGCCGGTGCCCAGAAGCTCGGTTCTCAGGCCGTCCAGGGCCGCCTTGTTTCGGCCGACCAGCGCGAGGTTCAGCCCCTTGTGCGCCAGGGCCCGGGCGATGGCACGGCCGATACCACCGGTAGCACCAGTCAACAGGGCGAGCCGTCCTTCAAGGGTGTCCATGCGACTGGGTTCCGAACTCCGGTCTGGCTAGACTGTCTATCCGACATCCACAGTCTAGCGGGTCGTACAGAATATGAAGGACAAGCTGATCCGGAGCGAAGCCCAGTGGCGGGCTGAATTGACGGACGAACAGTACCGGGTTACCCGCAAAGGTGCCACGGAGCGGCCGTTTACCGGCAAGTACGTGGACTGCAAGCAAGAGGGCGTGTACCAATGCGTCTGCTGCGGCCAGGAACTGTTCGCTTCCGACACCAAGTACGACTCGGGTTCCGGCTGGCCGAGCTTTACCCGGCCAGCCGGCGAGGACGCTGTCGCCACCCGGCGAGACATGAGTCACGGGATGATCCGCGACGAAGTGGTCTGCGCGAACTGCGAGGCCCACCTGGGTCACGTGTTCCCTGACGGGCCGGGGCCGGAGGGCCTGCGATTCTGCATAAACTCCGCGGCTCTTGATCTGAACAGCGAAGAAGACAACGGCGACGACTCGGGGCCCGCCGGAGCCGCGGACGGAACATGATATCGTTTGCGTTTTTCCCGACCCGGACGGAGCCGACATGAAACGTAAGCCCATCGCCGCAGCGATGCTCGCAACCCTGTTCGCCGCCGTCTCGATCGGCTTTTCCGGCCCGTCCCTGGCCGCCAACGAGGATTTCGCCATGCCCGACGAGTTGATGATCGAAGAACTTGCCCTCGGAGAGGGTGAAGAAGCCGTTAACGGCAAGGTGGCCGTGGTCCACTACACGGGTTGGCTTTACGATCCGGACGCCGATGACAAGAAGGGCTCGAAGTTCGACAGCTCCCGGGACCGGGGGGCGCCGTTCAAATTTCCGCTGGGCGGAGGACGCGTGATCCAAGGCTGGGACCAGGGTGTGGCGGGTATGAAGGTGGGCGGCCGCCGCCTGCTGATTATCCCCCCGGCGCTGGGTTACGGCGCCCGGGGCGCGGGAGGCGTCGATTCCGCCGAACGCTATCCTGGTGTTTGATGTCGAGCTGCTCGGCGTCGAATAGGCGATGCCCGGGCGCGACCTCTCGGCTTCGATAACGAGGTCGGTCCGCGGGAGACCGGCCAACTGGCCGGCATTATTGCCGTCAGAAGTGAGCCCGGCGCCGACATCACCGATGTGGAGATTGCCCGATTCGCCATGGAAGAAGGCGTGATCGACAGGCACCCATGAAGCCCTTGGGATGGTTTCGGTTTGCCGGCTCAATCGCCGCGGCCTGCGTCGTGGTCTTCTGGCTGCTGGTGGGGGGGCTGTGGGTCTCCGGCGCCTTCGAGCCCGAGGAGCGAGGTCCCAAGGCCTATCCGCTGGAGCTGATCCAGATCAGCAACCGCGTCGACGTGGGTCGCTGGTTTGAAACACCGGAGGCCCCGCCCCGGGTCGGACTGCCAGCCCTCGACGACATTGAGCCGATGGCGCCGCCGAAGCGGGTTTCGACCGGCTTCGTCCAGGTGGCATACAGTGTGAACTCGCTGGGTATTGCGACCGATGCGCGGGTGCTGAACAGCACCCACGGTGGTTTCTATGAGACCGAGGCGCTGGAGTCGGTCCTCGACAAGACGCACGCGCCGGGGACCCCCGGCGAAGTGCGCATGGAGATCGTGCCCTTTGTGGTCCCCGACGACGACCCGCCAGCGGAGGCCTCAGGCAGCGACTGAAGGGTTGAGGGAATAGGTCAGGGTGACCCGGGCCTCGGCGAGCACGTGGCCCTGCAGAGCGGCTTCCACCTCGCCGCCCGAGAAATCCTCCTCCACCGGACAGCGTTCGAGGTCGGTTGCATAGACCACGAAGTGATAGTGATGCACGCGCTCGTCGTTCCAGGGCGGACAGGCACCGTCGTATCCCAGGTAGGTCCCGCCCATCTGCTTGTCGCCGGCGAACCAGTCCGTGTAGTCATTGCGGCCCTGGCGTGACCCCGGGGGGCCGTCCGGGGCCTGTTTTCCGCCCGCCGTGACGCCACTGCTGCACGCACCCTCCTCGATTCGGGTGCAGCCCGGGGGAATGTCCACCATGACCCAGTGGTAGAAGCGGCCCCGCGGCATGTCGGCCGGCACGGTCACGCCCTGCTTGTTTACATTTTCGCCGCTTGTGGGTACGTCGGTATCCACACAGATCAGGACGAATGATGCCGTGTTCTCCGGCGCGTCTTCCCAGCGCAGGGCCGGGTTGCGGTTCTCACCCAGGCTCACGTTGCCTTCGGCGGACTTCACACCGAAGGCGAAGGGCTCCGGCAGTTTCTCACCGTCGGAAAGGCCATCTAATTGGAGTTGCATGTCTCGGATTCCCCTTGGTGCGCCAATGGTCCGGCGCTTCGGTAAACGTTTAGCTGGCTCGCGCCAGCGTTTCCAGTTCCCCGAGGACCTCACGAATCAGGTCCACGGCCCACTGCAGTTCCGACATCGGTATCGCCAGAGGCGGCGCCAGCCGTACGACCGTTTCGTGTGTCTCCTTGCTCAACAGGCCGCTTGCCATGAGCCGCTCACAGACCTGGCGCGCCGAGGCGCGGGCCGGGTGGATTTCCATGCCGATAAACAGGCCCCGCCCGCGGACCTCCTCGACCAGCGGGCTGTCGATCGCTTGCAGGGCTTCAAGGAACCACGCGCCTTTCTCGGCGCTCTGGCCTGCGAGGTCCTCTTCCTCCAGGATTCGCAGGGCTTCCAGCCCCACGGCCGAGGCCAGCGGATTGCCCCCGAAGGTGCTGCCGTGATCTCCTGGCTGAAAAACCGCCATCACCTCCCGCCGGGCGAGGAACATGGATACGGGCAGAATTCCTCCGCCCAGCGCCTTGCCGAGCACCAGGCCGTCGGGACGGACGTTTTCGTGCTGGGACGCAAGTACCCGGCCGGTGCGGCCCAGGCCCGTCTGCACCTCGTCGCAAATCAACAGCACGTTATGCCGGTCACAGATTTCCCGGCAGCGTGCCAGGTAGCCCGATGCGGGAATGATGATGCCGCCTTCGCCCTGCATGGGTTCCACCAGGAACGCCGCTGTATTGGGCGTGATTGCCGCCTCCAGGGCATCGGCATCGGCGTAGGGGATGGTCTTGAGGCCCGGAGGGAAAGGGCCGAAACCGTCCCGGTACTGGGTCTCGGACGACAATCCGACAATGGCGATCGTCCGGCCATGGAAATTCCCTTCGCAGGCGATGATTTCGGCCTGGTCGGCGGCGACGCCCTTGACCGTATAGGCCCATTTGCGTGCCGCCTTCATCGCGGTTTCCACGGCCTCGGCGCCCGTGTTCATCGGCAGGGCCATGTCCATGCCGGTCAGCTGGCAGGCTTTCTCGAGAAACGGGCCGAGCCGGTCGGTATGGAATGCCCGCGATACGATGGACAGGTCCTTCGCCTGCTCAATCAGGGTCTCCACCAGACGGGGGTGGGCGTGGCCGTGGCTGACTGCGCTGTAGGCACTCATCATGTCCAGGTACTTGTTCCCCTGATCGTCCCAGACCCAGATGCCGTCTCCCCGGGTCAGAACCACCGGCAGCGGATGATAGTTGTATGCGCAATAGCGCTGTTCGAGGTCGATCGTGGAATTGGCTGGGGCATTCATTGTGTCGTTCTCCGGGCGCCGGCACGCGGCCGCCTGAGTGTTCTCGTCCGCGACGTATCCTGTCATTCTAGGGGATCGCCGGGCCACCTTCACTGCCCTTGCTAGCGGCGCCTAAGGGGCGCTACCGTAACGCATCCCTTTCTTGGCCTGAATTCATGCAGCAGGAAACCCAAGCCGCCGTCGAACTGGCCGTGACGGTCCTTGCAGTCGGTGTAGGCGCCCAGTGGGTCGCCTGGAAGCTGCGGGTGCCCGCCATCATCCTGCTGGTGGCTGGCGGATTGATCGTCGGCCCCTTCACGCCGGATGCCCTGATCCGGCCCGGAGCCTCCGGTGACATCGTTCAGATCATCGTCAGTTTATGCGTGGCTGTAATCCTGTTCGAAGGCGGGCTGAGCCTGCATCGGGGCGAACTCAAGGGCGCACCCGGGGTAGAGCGGCTCGTTTATTTTGGCGTGCCGCTGGCATTCGTTTTCGGGAGCCTCGCAGCGTTCCACATCGGCGGGCTGACCTATCCGGTGGCGCTTGTGTTTGGCGCGATCATGGTTGTCACAGGTCCGACGGTCATTTTGCCACTGCTTCGACAGGCTGCGCTGAACCGTCGGACCGCGTCCTATTTCAAGTGGGAGGGGATCGTCAACGACCCCATTGGCGCACTGCTTGCGGTCCTGTTGTTCCAGTTTTTTGTCTATGCCGGCGAAGGGGACGCCCTGGATGTGGTCATCAACGGTCTTGGCAGGGCCTTGCTGGCTGGTCTCGTTCTTGGGGGACTGGGCGGTTGGGCCATGGGCCGCGCTTTCCAGGCCGCCCAGGTCCCGGAGTATCTGAAGTCCCCCGTGATGCTGACCGCGGTCCTGATCGTGTACGTCTCGGCCAATCACCTGCAGCGGGAGGCCGGCCTTCTTGCGGTCACGATCATGGGCATCGTCGTGGGCAACATGCACCTCCCCGGTCTGCAGGACATGAAGCGCTTCAAGGAATATATTACGGTCATTCTCGTGTCGGTCGTGTTTGTGCTCCTGAGCGCCGGCCTGACGCCGGAGTCGCTCGCGCGCCTGGACTGGCAGGCTTTTCTGCTCGTGGCGGTGATCCTGTTGCTTGTCCGTCCGGCGGCGATTCTGTTGGCGACCCTGGGATCCGATATGGGCTGGCCGGATCGCCTGATGCTTGCGTGGATTGCGCCTCGCGGCATCGTGGCCGCCGCCACGGCTGGTGTCATGGGGCCCGGCCTGGTGGAAGCGGGCTACGAGACTGCCGAGTTGCTGCTGCCGCTGGTGTTCGCGGTAATTTTTGCCACGGTGGTCCTGCACGGCCTGAGCATCGGACCCGTTTCCAAGGCTCTCGGCCTGTCCTCCCCGGCCCGAGACAGCGTGCTGATCGTTGGCGCCTCGCCCTGGTCCGTGGAGCTGGGCCGGACGCTGAAGGACCTGGGCCTGAAAGTGCTGGTGGCCGATGGATCCTGGCACAATCTCCGCGCCGCGCGCCTTGCCGGGCTGCCGGTTTTTTACGGCGAGATCCTCTCGGAGTTTGCCGACGAATCCGTCGAGCTGGCCCATGTCCAGACGGTCCTCTGCGCCACGGACAACGACGCCTACAATTCCCTTGTCTGTTCCGCGCTTGCGCCGGACATCGGCCGGGACCGGGTATTCCAGCTCGCCATGGGATCCGCTTTCGATACCGACCCGCGCGGTGTGTCCGCGGGTCTCACCGGAAATGTCGCCTTCAACGGCCAGGCGGAATACGAATGGCTCTGGGAGCGGCATGTCGAAGGCTGGCAGTTCAGCAAGACGCGAATTACCGAGGAGTACACGTACAGCGATCTGCTCGGGGATCTGCCTGGCGACGCGATGAAAACGCTGATTCTGAGAGACGAGCGCAAGGTCAGGTTCATCCGAGCTGGCGCCGAGATCGAACCCGAGCTGGGATGACGTTCTCGTATTCTATGGTCCGCCCCGAACCGCGGAGAGGCGGGCTCAGGCGCAGCCGCCGAAGATGGAATCCGAAGAAGGAGAGAAACAGGAACGATGGGCACCCGGCCAGCCAAAACCCGCGCCGTCGTGATCAATGGCCCCGCAGGGGGCCTGGAAGCCGCCGTGGAGGAACCCGCTGCGTTCGGTGGCGGGGCAGTCTGTGTCGTCTGTCATCCGCATCCGCTGTATCACGGCACCATGAATAACAAGGTCGTGCACACTATCGCCCGAACTTCGGTGTCGCTGGAGGTCCCTGCGGTGCGCTTCAATTTCCGCGGAGTGGGGGCCAGCGAGGGCGCATGGGACGAGGGTCGTGGGGAACAAAAGGATGCGCTGGCCGTCATTGACTGGGCCCGTGGCGAATGGCCCGGGACGGATCTGTGGCTTGCCGGGTTCTCTTTCGGATCGTTCGTGGCCCTCGGCGCCTCGCCCGACGCGCGCCCTGACCGGCTGATCATGGTCGCTCCTCCAGTGCATCGCTTTCCGATGGCCGGCCTGATGGCGCCGGATTGTCCGTGGCTCGTCGTGCAGGGGAGCGATGACGAGCAGGTGGATGCGCGGGCAGTTGCGGCCTGGGTTGCCGAGCGCGACCCGATACCGGCGTTCACGCTGCTCAATTGCGTGGACCATTTCTTTCATGGCTCATTGACGCGCCTGCGTGCCGTTGTCACCGACTTCCTTGGCACTCAGGCCCGAGCTAGAGACCCCGATGGAGCAACGGGCATGATCGGTGCACTGAAACGTTTGCTGAATGACCTGGCTGCGGACGAGGCCGAAACGCGGGAGGAAGACGACCATGCCCTGCGGGTGGCCACAGCGGCGTTGCTGGTGGAAATGGCCCGCGCGGATCAGGGCAGCACAGACCACGAACGGGAACGAATCCAGCGATTGCTTTCAGATCATTACAGTCTGGAGGCCCACGAGGCAGAGGCGTTACTGGCAGCCGCCGATCAGCCGTGCCGATCATGCAGTCTCCCTGCATGAATTCACGGCGATGCTCCATGAGAGCCTGAACGAGAGCGAGAAACAGGAAGTCGTCGCCATGCTGATCCGAACGGCACTGGCGGACGGTCACTTTGACGCCCATGAACAGCATCTGCTGGGCAAGGTCGCGGACCTTCTTTACCTGCGCCGCTCCGACTATGTGATGTTGCGGGCCAGGGTGATGGCCGAGGAAGGGAAGGGAGATGTCTCGTCCTGAGCGCGGCCGCTGGCGACGGGTGCCGGTGGGAGATCAAATCAGGCCCGGCGCCTGAGCAGCGCCGGGCCTGAATCTACGCGAGCCTTCAGCGGTAGCCGGGCTCAGACCATTTCCTTCAACGCCTTCAGTGGCGTGACCCGGATCGCCTTGCGAGCCGGCTTGGCCTTGATGAGCATTTCCTCGCCGGTGAACGGATTGACGCCCCGACGGCTCTTGGTCGCGGGCCTCGTGACCTTGCGGATCTTCAGCAGACCCGGCACGGTGAACTCACCGGGACCGCGGCGCCCGATGTTCTTTTTGATCAGCCCGTGCAGCGCGTCCAGCGCATCGCCGGCCTGCTTCTTGGTCAGCCCGGCCTCCGTAGCAATGTGGGCCAGAATTTCCGTTTTGGTCGGCGGCTTCGCCTCCGCCCTTGCCACGGTTTTCTTCTTCGTTGCAGCCTTCTTCTTTGCGGCCATCTAGGTCTCCTGTCGTGTCTTTGATGGTGGGAGTGTTGGCTTCCCCCGCTCGAGCCCGTTAGTTCCGGATCCTCGGATGCCGGATGTCCTGATTCGCTCTGCGCCGGTTCGTCCCTTTGGAATCAATTCAGCTTGCGTAAAATTGCTGCCGGAAACGGATCGTATACGAATCAGCGGCCCCTTCCGGACGGACCACGATCTCGAAAACCAGAGTCTCCTGGTTTGCGACCGGTACTTCCCCGATGTAGTAGATTGCCGGGCCCTCGGTAATTTCCCGAAGGACCATGTTCTTCAACTGACCGGTGAGGTTGCTGGCTTTCACGGTCACGTTCGCGGTGACTGGAGTGCCGGTTGTGCCTTGTTCCTTCTTGACAACGGTAACATTGAGCATGGCGCGGTTGCCGCTGCGCTCGATACCGTAGGCCTTGGCCACTTCGGCAGGCAGCATGTCCGTCGGCTGGGCGTTGAAATGAACGATCCAGTCGCCGACGTCTCTGAAATTCTCGCGAGTGATTTCCCTCGCCTGGGGGGTGTCGCGGTCTTCGGCGCCCGGGCCGCAGGCGACGAGCAGCGCGGCTGTCGCGAGGGCGGGCAAGACGATGCGAAGAGCGGTTTTGATCATGCCGGGATCCTGTGGGCGATTCACTAACTATAGCGCAATCGTTCTGCGGTCAAACCAGATAATCGCGTATTTCTGCCGGTACCTGGCCAGGATTTGTGATGCGTAGTCGCTTGCGGCGACTGCCGGCGCCGGACAAGAGCTCGACGCGGGAGAGCGGAACCCCGAAGGCCTCTGCCAGAAAGTGCCGAACCGCAGCATTGGCCCGGCCGTCCACCGGCGGCTCCGCGACGCGAATTTTCATGTGCTCGGCATACTCGCCGGCAAACCCCGGTCGCCGTGCGCGCGGCTGCACGATGATCCGGATTTCGATTTCTCCCGGAGCGGACCAGCGACACAGACTCACGGTCTATTGAAGGTACTGGGGCAGGTTCAGCGGAATCAGCAGGGCATTCAGACCGATCAGAACGAACAGCGGCGAAAGGTCCAGCCCACCGATAGGCGGAATGATCCGCCGGACCGGCTTGAGGATGGGTTCGCAAAGGCTGCCCAGGACACTGGTCAGCGGGCTGTAGTGGTTCGGATTGATCCAGGACATCAGCACGTAAACGAACATGGCGAAGACGTAGGCCCTTATCGTCATCGCAATCGTCCGCAGTACGACCAGGTAAATCAGGGTGAAGGGTCCGGGCTGAGCGCCCGTGTAAACCCACAACAAGCCGGCAGTCACCAGGGTCTGGAGGAGGATGAGGACGACCAGCGTGGCCATATCCAGGCCCTTGAAGCCTGGGATGAAGCGTCGGAAGGGCAGGACGAGGGGATTGGTGATCTTGACGATGAACTGGGACAGCGGGTTGTGAAAATCGGCGCGCACCCACTGCAGGAGAAATCGCAGAAGAAATGCATAGAGATACAGATCGGCGAAGACCTTGACGACAAACAGAAGGGCGTCGGTCATTGCTTGCGATATTCCTCCGTCGGGGAAAGATCTGCGGCCAGCGTCCGTGACCGGTCGGCCGCGGCAGCCACCGCGCGGCTTATCGCGGTTCCGAAGCCATCGCTCTGGAGACTTTTTACGGCCGCCTCCGTCGTGCCGCCCGGGGACGTGACCCGCTGGCGAAGCGTTGCCATATCGTCCTCGCTTTCCAGCGCCATCCTCGCAGCGCCAAGCGCCGTTTCCATGATGAGCAGCCGGGCCGTTTCCGCCGGCAGCCCCTCCGCCACGGCGCCTGCAAGCAGGTGTTCCATCAGGTAGAAAAAGTAGGCTGGGCCGCTGCCGGAAACCGCGGTGACTGCGTCCATCTGGGCTTCGTCATCGACCCAGACCACGAGTCCGGCGGCGCGCAGGATATGTTCCGCCCGCTCCTTCTCTCGGGCATTCACCCCCGAGGCCGCGAACAGTGCGGTGGCGCCGCATCCAAGCAGGGCGGGGGTGTTCGGCATGGCACGGATGATGGGAAGAGGGTGACCCAGGAGTCCGGCAAGGGTCGTGGTAGTGGTTCCCGCGGCCACTGAAATGATGAGCGGCCGGGTGTCTGGGAGATGTTCACGGATGGCGGCAATCGCTGTCGGTACGACCTGTGGCTTTACCGCCAGGACTACGGTGCCGGTGTCGGCCAGCGCCTCGGCGGGCTCGCTGGTGACTGCAACACCCCAGCGGTCCTCGATGCGCGCCGCGGCCTCGGGGTCCGGATCAAGAACCCGGATCTGTTCAGCGGCGACAGACTGGCCGACAAGCCCGCCGATCAGGCTGCGAGCCATGTTGCCGCCACCGACGAACGTGATTGTTTCAGTGTCCATGTCTCTTCCGTAAGGCGAGCACCGGAGAATCGCTCCGTCAGCCCGCCGCGGCCCGGGGACCGAATACCGCCGTGCCTATCCGCAGGATAGTAGCACCCTCGGCCACCGCGGACTCCAGGTCTCCGGACATGCCCATTGAGAGGGTGTCCAGGTCGAGGCCCGCCGAAATGAGGGACGCCTGCAGCCGGGCCAGTTGCCCGAACCACGCTCGCTGCTCGCCGGGATCCGTGGAGGCTGGCGGGACGGCCATCAGCCCTCTCAGCCGGAGCCCGGCCAGGTCCGCGACGCCGGTGGCCAGCTCGCTGGCCTGTTCCGGCGCACAGCCGCCGCGGCCTTCCTGCTCCTCGAGCCGGATCTGGAGACAGACGTTCAGTGGCTCGGCATGCCAGCTGCGTTGTGCGCTGAGGCGACGGGCAACTTTCAGGCGGTCGATACTGTGTACCCAGTCGAACCAGCGGGCGACGTCCCGGGTCTTGTTGGTCTGGAGCTGGCCGATAAAGTGCCAGCGAGCGGATTGCGGGCCCAGCTCGCTGATTTTGGCCACGCCTTCCTGGACATAGTTCTCCCCGAGGTCGGTTACGCCCGCTGCAAGCCCCTCCCGGATCCGGCTCAGGGGCTGGCGTTTGCTGACCGCGACCAGCGTGATCAAGGCCGGATCGCGGCCCGCGGCCAGGGCGGCGGCCGAAATGCGTGATCTGACACCGGCAAGGCGCTCTGAGACTTGAGTCATATTCTGTTAAACACGCTGTTGGATATACTCTCCCGGCAACGCGCCCCCCCATCAGTGCGCGCGGCATGGAAGCTGGCGACCACGAAGGAACGAGAATGGCCGTAGAAATCGAGCAGTTATTGCGGTTCACCGTAAAGAACAACGCCTCAGATCTCCATCTGTCGGCGGGTGTTCCCCCCATGATTCGCGTCGACGGAGACGTGAAGCGAATCAACATGCCTCTGCTGTCCCACAAGGACGTGCACAGCATGATTTACGACATCATGAACGACAAGCAGCGGAAGGACTACGAGGAGTTCTACGAAACGGATTTCTCGTTTGAAATTCCGGACCTTGCGCGTTTCCGAGTCAATGCCTACAACCAGCACCGCGGCGCCGGCGCGGTGTTCCGGACCATCCCGTCCGACATCCTGACCCTCGAAGACCTGGGCGCACCGAAGATCTTCAAGGACATCTCCATGTACCCGCGGGGGATCGTGCTGGTCACCGGACCGACCGGTTCGGGTAAGTCCACGACGCTGGCCGCAATGATCGACCACGTCAACTCCACCCGGCCCGACCATATCCTCACCATCGAGGATCCCATCGAATTTGTGCACGAAAGCCGCAAGGCACTGATCAACCAGCGCGAGGTCCACCGCGACACGCTGGGCTTCAGCGAGGCCCTGCGCTCCGCCCTGCGCGAGGATCCGGACGTTATCCTGGTCGGCGAGATGCGTGACCTCGAGACGATCCGACTGGCCCTGACGGCCGCCGAAACCGGCCACCTCGTCTTCGGCACCCTCCATACGAGTTCGGCGGCGAAGACCATCGACCGGGTCGTGGATGTCTTCCCCGCCGGCGAAAAGGATATGGTACGGTCGATGCTGTCCGAGTCGCTGAGGGCCGTAATCTCTCAGACGCTCCTTAAGAAGAACGGCGGCGGCCGCGTTGCCGCCCATGAGATCATGCTCGGCACCGCCGCGATCCGTAACCTCATTCGCGAAGGCAAGATCGCCCAGATGTATTCGGCGATCCAGACCGGCCAGTCCGCCGGAATGCAGACCCTGGACCAGTCGCTTCAGGAGCTGCTCGGCAAGGGGCTGATCAGCCGCGAGGAAGCCCGTTACAGGGCCGTAAACAAAGAGACCTTCTAAAGGGTCTGTTCCGGGGACGTATACATGGAAAGAGATCAGGCCATACGGCTGATGCAGGACCTTCTCCGCAAGATGGTGGAGGTCAACGGATCGGACCTTTTCATCACTTCCGGCTATCCGCCGGCCATCAAAGTGGACGGTTCCATCCGGCCGGTCAACGATCGGGCGCTGAACCCGAACCAGAGCGCGCAGCTCGTGCGCTCCATCATGAACGACAAGCAGACCCGCGAGTTCGATGCATCGAAGGAGTGCAACTTCGCCATCGCGCCAAAGGGGATCGGCCGGTTTCGTGTCTCCAGCTTCGTGCAGCAGGGACTCGTGGGTGCGGTCCTTCGGACCATCAACACCGAGATCCCGACCTTTGATGAGCTGGATCTGCCGCCCGTCCTGAAGGACGTGGCGATGGCGAAACGCGGCCTCGTGATGCTGGTCGGCGGTACCGGCAGCGGTAAGTCCACCAGCCTCGCGGCGATGGTGGGACACCGCAACGCCAACTCTCGCGGCCACATCATTACGATCGAGGATCCGGTGGAGTACGTGCATCAGCACGATGGCTGTGTCGTGACCCAGCGTGAAGTGGGCGTGGATACGGATTCCTGGCATATCGCGCTGAAGAACACGCTGCGGCAGGCACCCGACGTCATCATGATTGGCGAGATTCGCGACCGCGACACCATGGAATACGGCATTCAGTTCGCCGAGACCGGTCACCTGTGCCTGGCGACCCTGCATGCCAACAGCGCGAACCAGGCGCTGGATCGGATTATCAACTTCTTCCCCGAGGAAAAGCGCGATCAGCTGCTCATGGATATGTCTCTGAATATCCGCGCGCTCATCTCCCAGCGGCTGCTGCCCAGGGAGGGTGGGAAGGGACGGATTGCGGCGATGGAAATCATGCTGACGTCGCCGCTCATTGCGGATCTGATCTTCAAGGGCGAAGTGGCCCAGATCAAGGAAGTGATGGCGAAGTCCACCCGGCTTGGGATGAAGACCTTCGACCAGTCGCTGTTCGACCTCTACGAGGCGGGCACGATTACCTATGAAGACGCGCTCCGGAATGCGGATTCGCGCAATGAGCTCCGGCTGCGGATAAAGCTGGAGAGCAAGCGCGAATTCTCGTCTACCGGTGAGGGCGAACAGAGCCTTCGTCTCATGGATGATGGCGAGAGCAAGAGTTTCTAGATGCGAGACGACCTCGCCGGCGTAAGGGACCTACCGGCATGAATCTGAAGCCCTTTCTGAAACTGATGGTTGAGCGCAACGCGTCCGACCTGTTTTTCAGCCCCATGGCTCCGATCAAGATCAAGATCGAGGGCAGGATCATGTCCGTCAGCAAGGACGTGCTCAGCGTAGATGCGGTCAGAGCCGCCGCCATGGGCCTGATGACGGAATCCCAGCAGGCCACGCTGGAAGATGAGCTGGAGATCGATTTCGCCGTATCCGAACCCGGCCTGGGGCGTTTTCGGGCGAACGTGTTCCACCAGCGCGGAAACCTGGCCATCGTGCTTCGCTTTATTACGCTGGACATTCCCGAGCTCGAGCCACTGGGACTGCCTCCGGTCCTGTCGAGTCTCGCCATGGAAAAGCGCGGCCTGATTCTCATGGTGGGCGCGACGGGTTCGGGCAAGTCGACCACTCTTGCGGCGATGGTCAACTACCGTAATGAGCGGGCGTCCGATCACATTCTCACGATCGAAGACCCTATCGAGTTCCTGCATCCGAACAAGAAATCCATCGTCAATCAGCGGGAGCTCGGGCTGGATACCAAGTCCTATTCCAAGGCCCTGCGCAGCGCCATGCGCGAAGCCCCGGACGTTGTGCTGATTGGCGAGATTCGCGACCAGGAGACCATGGAGGCGGCGATTACCCTTGCCGGCACCGGCCATCTGGCCATAGCGACCCTGCATGCCAACAACACGGCCGAGACCCTGGATCGCATCATCAACATGTTCCCGCAGTCCCAGCACGCGCAGATCTTCATGGACCTGTGTCACTACATGCGGGCGATCATTGCCCAGAGGCTTGTCATGGGGCGCAGTAACCGGCGCGTGGCGGCGGTGGAGGTGCTGCTGAACACGCCCCATGTGGCGGAGCTGATCATGAAAGGCGAGATTGGCGAGATCAAGGAAGCGCTCAGGGAGAGCGCCGAGGAGGGCATGCAGAGTTTCGACGAGGCGTTGTTCAGACTCTACAAGGATGGCCGGATCACCCTGGATCACGCGCTGGCCTACGCCGATTCCAGCACTGACCTCGAGGCACGCATCAACTTCGGTTGATCCGGGGTAGGCCCAGAGCCGACCGGCACCACGGCTTACGCCGCGTCAGGAAACACCTGGCGGGCATCGAACACCGGGCCGTCTACGCAAACGCGCTTCATGGCGGGCCCATCCTCGGTGTGCACGAGCACCGTGCAGCCGGCGCAGCCGCCCACTGCACAGGCCATGTACTCTTCCAGCGATACCTGGCAGGGCAGGTCGAATGCCCGGGCAAGGGCGGCCGCGGCCCTGAGCATCGGCGTCGGTCCGCACGCAAAGATCTCGACTTCGGCTCGCGCGTCGTCGTCCAGGCCCGCCAGCCATTCGCGCCCCAGCTCGGTAACGAACCCGTCATAGCAGCCGGGGTACCCTGCGCCGGTGGCGAGCCGCGACGGTATGCCAATGGCGTCCAGGTCCGGGAGGCAGGCGATCACGCCGTTCGGAATCCCGTCCACCAGGAGGGTGGACGGACGGGTCGCGAACGGGAAGGGGATCTCCGAACCCATCAGTACCAGGGGCCGCCATGGGGTATCGTCGCCAGCCAGCGACTCGGCAAAGAAAATCATCGGTGGAATGCCCACCCCTCCGCCGATCAGGAGGGTCCTGGGCCGCTCGGGATGCGGCTGAAAGGGTTGGCCGATGGGACCCATGACGCTGAGCGTATCCCCCGGCCGCCGGGCCGCCAGCTGGGAGAGCCCGTGACCGACGATCTTGTAGAGAAACTCAAGAGTTCCAGCTTCCGGGTCGGCGCGCATGATCGACAAGGGCCGGCGCATGGGCAGGTCCGTATCACAGGTCAGGTGGGCAAAGGTGCCCGGCCGGGCCCGGGCTGCACACTTCGGTGCCCGTACCGTCAGCACGAACTGCTGATCCGGCCACGGGACGTGGCTGAGGACTTCCGCGTCTTCGACGGCGATTGTCCCGCGATGCTCGGGGTGGCTCATCGCCGATCCCCCGCAGCGACCGGGGTCACAGTGGCCTCGGCATGGATCGTCGCCATGACCGCTTCCATCACCGCCATGCGCACGGCCACCCCGTGGGTCACCTGATCCTCGATAACCGAATTCCGGGAGTCGGCTACGGCGTCTGATATCTCGACGTTCCGGTTCATCGGCCCCGGATGCATGACAATGGCGTCATCCCTGGCCAGCGCCATGCGTTCCGGAGTAAGCCCGAAACGCCGGAAGTAGTCTGCCGCATCCGGTATTTCGCTGGCCGCCATGCGTTCTTTCTGGACCCGAAGGGCCATCACGACGTCCGCGTCCCGCAGACCTTCTTCCAGGCCGGTGAACCGGGCGCCGGGAAACTCGGCGGGGTCCGGGGCCAGACCCTGGGGCGCGACCAGGCGCAGCTCGCCGACGCCCAGCGTCGTCAGCGCCTGGCCGGTTGAGCGGGCCACCCGCGAGTGCTGGATATCGCCCACAATGGCTACCGCCAGGTCGCCGAAAGCCCCCTTGTGGCGGCGTATTGTCAGCACATCCAGAAGCCCCTGGGTCGGATGATTGACGTGGGATTCCCCTGCGTTGAGGATCGATACATGGGGTTCGACCAGCCCCGCGATATAGTCCGGGACCCCGGCCTGCGCATCGCGCACCACGAAGATGTCCACGCTCATCGCCTGCAGCGTCCGTATCGTATCCAGCAGGCTTTCGCCCTTGGCGCGGGACGAGGTGCTCACATCCAGGCTCAGCACGTCGGCGCCGAGGCGCTTCGCCGCCAGTTCGAAGGAGGCTCGGGTGCGGGTACTGGGCTCGAAAAACAGGTTGGTGACGGTCCTGCCGTCGAGGGCGTGGCTGCGCACCGGCAGCTCCCCCCCCGGACTCAGGAACGTGTCGGCCCGGTCGAGCAGGGCCTCTATCAGTTGCCGGTCGAGGGTTTCCAGGCTGAGCAGGTGCCGCAGTCGGCCGAGGGAATCCAGCTGGGCGGTCATGTTCGGGCTCCGCTCTGTCTCATGGCCGCCACCGCGCGGCCGGGTTAGGGGCAGTGTTCTGCGGCGAGCCAGCGCTCCAGGATCACGGCCGCGGCCCGCATGTCCACCGCCGCTGCATCAACGCTGCGGTTTCTCCGTCCGTCCCGGCGCTCGGCCTTCAGGCTGGTCTCTGCCTCCCGAGAGGATAGACGCTCGTCGACAGTTTCCACACGCAACCCGGTCCGCCCTGCAAGCTGCCTGGCGAAGCGCTCTGCTCGCACCGTGAGATCCGAGTGCGATCCGTCCATATTATACGGCACCCCCACGACCGCGAGGTCAGGTTGCCATTCGCTCAGCAGGGCTGTGATCCCTGCCCAGTCGGGTCCTTCGTCCCCGTTCCTGATGACCGCGAGATCCCGGGCGGTTCCCGTCACGGTGGTCCCGACGGCCACGCCGATACGGCGCAGGCCGAAATCGAAACCCAGGGCGGTAAGCGTTGACTGCTCCGCCAAGGCTTGCCCTTAAGCGTGGCCGGCGCTGGAACTCAGCGCCGTGATATCGACGCCGATCAGTTCGGCGGCGCGACGCCAGCGATCTGCATAAGGAGTATCAAAGAGTATTTCCGGGGCGCCCGGTACCGTAAGCCAGGCATTCGCTGTCATCTCGGTTTCGAGTTGACCCTCCGCCCAGCCGGCATAACCGAGGGCGAAAAGGCAGCGCCGGGGTCCGGTGCCGGAGGCCAGAGCTTCCAGGATGTCCTTCGAAGTCGTGATCCGGACTCCGTCGGCGACTTCCAGCGTGGAGGCATAGTCTGCCCCGGAGTCGTGCACAACGAATCCCCGTTCTGGCTGAACCGGGCCGCCCTCCATCACCGGCTGGACCCCCAGTCTGTCCTCCTCCGCAGGCAGCTCCATCTGCTGGAGCACTTGCCCGAGAGTCATGTCGGTGGGTCGGTTGACGACGATGCCCAGCGCGCCGTCTGCGTTGTGATCGCAGATGTAGGTGACCGTGTGATCGAAATTGGGGTCACCGAGCCCGGGCATGGCGATGAGTAACTGCCCGGTCAGATAGGTGCTGTCGTTCATAACGCTAGTATCCCGCCGGCGCGGGGGAGGATACAAGGACCGTCAGCTCTCCGGATAGCCTGCGAAAATCGACGAACCTGCGACGGTGCCCTCGATAAAGCGCCACTCATAGGCGAAGCGCAGAACGTCGAACTGGCTGCGGATCTCGGCGGGAAACGGGTCGTAGGGGGAACCCAGCCGAACAAGGCTGACTGCCGCCCGATCCAGCTCGCCATGGCCGGAGGACCGCTGGATCCGGACTTCCGAAATGCTGCCGTCCGCGTTCAGGGCGACCTCGAGCACGGGGCTGCCGGCCTTTCCGCTGGCCCGGGCGGCCGTCGGAAACTCGAGGGTGCCCATTTGTTCCATGCGGTCCTTCCAGGACGCCAGATACTCCGCGAATCCCGTTTCCTTGGTGTTTACGGCCACAAAGTGCTCGCGCAGGACTTCGCTGCTGGCCTGGCGCTCCTGAGGCTCCGCGGCACCCGGCGATTCCGCGGTTTCTGCCTGCTCACCGGCCGCCTGCCGCTCCGCAGAGGCGCGGGCCGATATTACCCTGGCGCTTTCGGGTGATGCCGGTGTCAGCCGCAGGGCGAGACCCGCCTCCATGGAGGCTCCCGGCGCCGACGGGGGAGTTGGGTTGGCCAGCTCCGGCCGGACCTGCTCACGGGTGTTGCCGGCGCCCTGCTGGTTTTCCTGGGCCAGGTACTCGGCTTTCTCCGGGGCGAGCGCATCCTGTCCGTCATCGGGCACGATGACGACTTCGAGTGTCGGTGTTGGCCGGGGAGCAGCCGCCTCTCCCGGCGCAAAAGTGATGCCCAGGATAAGGATGCCGTGGGTCGCGGCCGCCAGGAATGCTGTCCATGCGAGCCGGTCACCGGCCGTAGATCGCCAGTGGGTCAGGATGAGTCGGCCTCCGTTGCCAGAATATCCAGAACCGTTGCCGCAATGATACCGCTGACCGTCCCGAAGATCAGTGACGCAGTCAACAAAGGCGGAACGAGACCAAAAAGCGCGGTGTGCGGGATAAAGAGCACATAGGCGACCATGAGCTGGGTCCCCATATGGGCGAGAGCTGCCAGGACGCTGGCGCCCAGGGCTCCTACGGGGCGCCCCGGCAGCAGCGCAACAAGCCCCAGCGCCGTCAGGGCGGCCACGCCGCCCGCGGCGCTCATCATGAAGGTCGGGGACAGGAAGCTCCCCACCAGCAGGCTGCCCACCAGGACGCGCAGCACGGCGACCGCAGCGGCCATCCGCCAGCCCCAGCGAAGGAAGACGACCACCGTGACGACGTTGGCGAGCCCGGGCTTCACTCCGGGCAGCGGGCTTGGGAACGCCGCTTCCAGGATATGAATGGCGATAGCCAGCGCCGCGAATCCCGCCACGAGAGCATCCCGCTGGCCGGCAGCGGTCAGGTCGCCCCGTCTTTCGGAACCCGCTTGTTCAGCGATTGACCGCATCGAACTCGCGCTCCCCGCCCAGAACTTCCACAACGATGCCGTTCGGAAGGCAGGCGGCGACCTCCCCGGTTCGCGCCAGCCAGCCGCTGTGGACGCAGATACGGCCAGGGCAGGGTGAGTCGATGAACCGGACACGGCCGGCCTCTACCCGTAGCTGGCTGACTCCGATTCGTCCGTGGATTTCGTGATCAGCTGACGCCTCCAGGTCCAGCATGGCGACCTGCTCCCGGCCGACGAAGACGGCTGCCTGGGTGCCCTCGGTCCGGTCCCCCCAGAATGCGGCGTAGGAGGCGCCTACGAACGACGCGCCCAGGGCGAGTACGACCAGGTCGCCGGCGCTGAACCGTTTCACGGTATGTTCCGGACCACGACCTGGTCGCCCGGCGGGCCGTCGCCGGGGAACCAGAGGCGCGATTTCATGGCCGGCGAGAGGTGAATGCGGCCATTGTCCTCGACCACCATCACCTGTTGCAGATCCAGGCGCGAGGCCACCTCTGGCCAGTCGTCGGGGCCTGCGACAAACAGGGCGGTAGCCGCCGCGTCGGCGATGGCGGCGTCCCGGTGGACAACGGTGACGGAGCTGATCCCCGTCGCCGGATAACCCGTCGCCGGATTGAGGATATGGTGGTAGCGGCGGCCGTCGGCCTCGAAGAACCGCTCGTAGTCCCCCGACGTAAATACGCTCTCGTCGTCCTTGATCTCGAGGCCCGCCATGATGCCTTCGGCCCTTGGATGGCGGATGCCGATACGCCAGGGCCGGTCGCCCGCGCTGCCGTAGGCACGCAGATCGCCGCCGGCATTCACAATCGCGTCCGACACACCGCGTGAGCGGAGGAGCTCGATGGCCTCGTCGACAGCCACGCCCTTTGCAAATCCTCCGAGGTCGATCAGCGTCCCGCCGGGGGTGGATACCGCTCCGCCGTCTGTCAGCAGTTCAGCGACCGGCCTGAGGTCGGCCACCGTCTCTCGCAAGCGCTCGGGATCCGGCGGTGCGGTCGGCGCGATGTCGTCCCGGCTGAAACCCCAAAGCAGGGTCAGGGTGCCTACAGCGGGATCAAACCGGGCGTCACTGAGGGTGCTGATAGCGGCCGCGTCGGCCAGGATACGGCCGAGCTCCTCGGATGGCTGCGCGGTTCCCGCCTGGCGCAGGGCTTCGTTGAGCGCGCCGAGCTCGCCGTCCCCCCAGGGGTCCCAGCGCCGTTCCCGGTCATGGAAAAGCGCCTCGACCGCGGCGGCCGCACTGGCCGCCTCCGCCGGGTCAGCACCGGCGATATTGACATCCACCAGGGTGCCCATGGCCTCGAAACGGGTGCGGTAAACGTCCTCGGGGGCGTCGCAGCCGGCCAAGAGCAGGCCGGCCAGGGCCAGCAGGCTTGCCGCCCAGTGGGCCTTACTGCCGGGTAACCCGCGTTTCAAGGGCTGACTCGATGGCGTCGAAAAGGCGGCCGGCCAGGTTCTCGTCATACATCCGGTCCAGTTCGCGGATGCCGGTCGGGCTCGTGACGTTAATCTCGGTGAGATAGTCGCCAATAACATCGAGGCCGGCGAACAGAATGCCTTTTTCCCGCAGAACGGGACCGACCCTCTCACAGATCCAGCGGTCCCGTTCCGATAGCTCCCGACCCTCGCCGCGTGCGCCGACGGCAAGGTTTCCGCGACTTTCGCCCTCCGCAGGGATGCGTGCCAGGGCGTGGGAAAAAGGCTCGCCGTTAAAGAGAAGGATCCGCTTGTCACCGGTCTCGCGTATTTCCGGAATGAAGCGCTGAGCCATCGCGTACCGCGCATCGTCCGCGGTGATGGTCTCCAGAATTACGCCCACGTTCGGATCGTCGTGGTGGACGATGAAAATCGATCGTCCCCCCATGCCATCCAGCGGCTTGACGACGATATGGCCCTGTTCCGAAAGAAACCGGCGCATTTCCGCCATGGACCGGGTGATCAGTGTCGGCGGGCAGCAGTCCGCAAACCACATCGTATAGGCCTTCTCGCTCACGTCGCGAAGGCTGTCCGTACGGTTGACCACCAGGGTACCGGCCTCTTCAGCCCGCTGCAGGAGATACGTCGTGTAGATGTACTCCATGTCAAAGGGCGGATCCTTGCGCATCAGGATGACGTCCAGCGAGCCGATTTCCGCTTCGCCGGGGCCGTTCAGCTGATACCAGTCGTCCTTGTCGTCGGCAACCTCCAGGCGTTGGCTGTGGGCCAGCGGCCGGCCGCTGGCCGAGAACACATCCGCCTGGCGCATGTAGTGGATCTCCCAGCCCCGCCTCTGGGCTTCGAGCAGCATGGCAAGGGTGCTGTCCTTGGGCGGGTAAATGGACTCTATGGGGTCCATCACGACCCCGAGCCGAATCGGCTTTTTCGGCATCTGCAAACTCCGGGGGGCAGTTGCGCCTGGCGCGGGCGGGGGAACTATATCAGGTCACGAGCCGGTTTCAGGATGCCTTCCGGCCTTCGGAGGGCCCTTTGCGGACGGTATTCAGGGCGCCGTGACCCGGGTCGTAGTCAGCACCCTGCTTATATGTTAAAAGGCCCGATGTCACTGCTCCTTGAGCCGTAGGAGCATCGTCAGGGAACTGAATCGAGGTAATGGCCGTTCGTGAGCACGCCAGACGGATTGAAGGGACTCAAGGTTCTGGTCATCGATGACAGCAAGACCATCCGCCGTACTGCGGAGACCCTCCTCAGCCGGGAGGGATGCGAGGTCTTTACCGCTGTCGATGGCTTTGATGCACTGTCCAAGATTGCGGATCACCATCCGGATGTCATATTTGTCGACATCATGATGCCGCGCCTGGACGGTTATCAGACCTGTGCCCTTATAAAGCACAACAAATTGTTCAAGACTACGCCGGTCATCATGCTGTCCAGCAAGGACGGCCTGTTTGATCGGGCCCGTGGCCGTATCGTGGGTTCGGAACATTATCTGACAAAGCCCTTCACGCGCGACGAATTGCTCAGTGCGATTCAGAGCCACGTGAGCCCCTGACACCCGAAGCAAGAAGAAGCGGCCCGCCGAACCGGTGGGGCCAGCAATGGAGGAAGCGAACATGCCGCTTGTGCTGATCGTGGACGATTCGCCTACCGAGGTACATGTCCTGCAGCAGTTCCTTGAGAAAAACGGGTTTGAGACGGCCGCCGCCGACAACGGAGCCGACGGCATTGCCAAGGCCCGGGAACTGAAGCCCGACCTCGTGCTGATGGATGTGGTCATGCCTGGAACCAACGGGTTCCAGGCGACTCGCGAACTATCGAAGAACCCGGAAACGGCGGGTATTCCTGTCGTGATGGTGACCACCAAGGATCAGGAGACGGACCGTATTTGGGGCATGCGTCAGGGCGCGGTGGAATACCTGACAAAACCGGTCACCGAATCGGTACTGGTGGAGAAGGTGCGTGCTGTACTCGGTGCCTGAAGACAGAGCCTTTCTCTCAGTGGCCATGGCTCCTCGGTCATACCTTCGTAATGGAGTACGGGGATGAGCGTGGCTGCCACCGAGCTGCGGAGCCTCGTGGATCGGCCCTATGAGCTCCTCGCTGAAATGGACCAGCGGGCGCGGACAGTGGCGGGCACAACAGGCGGGACCGACAGCCAGGACTGGACCGGCCTGGCATTCCGGCTTGGCGATGAGGCCTTTGTCACTCGTCGGGAAGAGGTTCGCGAGGTTCTCGCGTGGCCGGAGCAACTGGCACGGATTCCAGGCGCCAAAACCTGGGTTCTGGGCATGGCCAACGTGCGTGGCCAACTGCTGCCGGTTGTAGATTTCAAGGCGTTTCTTGGCGGGGCCGTTATCCGCCCGGGACGCAGCAGCCGCGTGCTTGTCGTGAATCATCCTCAGGTCCCGGCCGGGCTCGCCGTGGACGAAGTGCTGGGATTCCGGCGTTTCTCGGACGCTGCGCGGCGCTCCGGAATTCCGCCGGTGGTCTTGCGCTGTGACCGGTATCTGGACGGTGCATTTTCCGAGGGCGGCCAGACCTGGCCCAGCATGAGCCTCCTGAGACTGGTGGAAAGCCCCCTTTTTCTCCGTGCGGCGACCGAAAGCGATTAGCGCCGGCAGAGCATTAACAAGAAATCTGGTGAACAAGAATGGCTGACATATCCAAGGGCAATCGGGTAAACGCGATACTTGCGATCGTGCTGACCGTGCTGCTGGCGGCTGCGGCAATCGCCGCGTTCATGGCCGGCGGCAAGCTGCCGCCGGACAACCGGGCGGCGAGCGTTGCCCAGGCAAGCGCCGAGGCACAGAAGCTGGTCGCGACCAGCGAGCTTGCGCTGAGCGGGGACACGGCGGCGTTTGATGCCCTTGACCAGGCCCGCTCCCGGCTGGGCAGCGGCTCGGCGCTGGGCAGGGCGGTGGAGGAACTCGCCGCCGCGCGTGACCCACTGACCACCGCCGCCGCAACGGCCGGCGAACTGGCGTCCACGGCGAACGGGCTGGCCCGGCGGCTGGATAGTCTCGGCGGGTCGGTGACGCCCGCCCAGGCCGGCAGGGCAACCGCTGCGGCGGTCGCGGCCCGGACCATTGGCGCGCTCGGCAACAGCCTGGTTTCCGGTGCTCCGATCGAGGGTACTCTGCGCCAGTTGGCGGACCAGGAGATGCTGCTGGGCCAGGTGGTGCTGGGATTCGCCGGCCGCGACACGACCGCCGGTGTGGCGCCGATCGCCGGGCCAGGCGTGGATGTCGCCGGCCTCGAGCGCGAGTATCGCAAGCTGTCGTCCCAGGTGCTGGCGCTCGTGGGTGCCGGTGAAGGAATCGGCGCCGCCCGAACCGCCCGCGCGGCTGTGATCGAGGCCATACCCGCCTATACCCGCGGTCTGGGTGAGACCGCGACCCCGGCGGATTCCAGTTCGGGGATTCCGGGCTGGCTGCCATGGCTCCTCGCCGCAGGCGCCGTGCTCGGCGCGCTGCTGGCTACGGCTCTGCTGCGAGCCCGCCCGGGCGGGCTGGACGGCGAGGGACAGTTCAACCAGAACGACCGCAACCAGGACGCTATTCTTCGTCTGCTCGACGAACTCGGCAGCCTTGCCGATGGTGACCTGACGGTTCAGGCGACGGTGACCGAGGACATCACGGGGGCCATCGCCGACTCGATAAATTACGCGATTGAGGCGCTGCGTGACCTGGTGGCCACGATCGATGCGACGGCGACGAAAGTGGATGGAGCAGCCCGACAAACCCAGGCGACTGCCGGACACCTGGCCTCGGCGAGCGAAACCCAGTCCAAGCAGGTGGCGGATGCGTCGGAGTCCATTGCCCGCATGGCTGCTTCGGTGGAAGCGGTTTCCGGCGATGCCGAGCGCTCGGCCGACGTGGCGCGTCACTCGGTGGACGTGGCTCACAAGGGCGGTGACGCCGTACGGCGCACGATCGAGGGCATGAACACCATTCGCGAGACGATTCAGGACACGTCCAAGCGCATCAAGCGCCTGGGCGAGAGTTCCCAGGAGATCGGGAACATTGTCGAGCTCATCAACGACATCGCCGAGCAGACCAACATTCTTGCGCTCAACGCCTCCATCCAGGCCTCCATGGCCGGCGAGGCCGGCCGGGGCTTTGCCGTGGTGGCCGACGAAGTCCAGCGACTCGCGGAGCGGGCCACCAACGCGACCCGGCAGATCGAAGTGCTCGTCAAGACCATTCAGTCCGATACCAACGAAGCCGTGGTCTCGATGGAGCGAAGCACGACCGATGTGGTCGGCGGCGCCTTGCTGGCGGAGAACGCCGGCGCGGCCCTGGACGAAATCGAAAGTGTTTCGGGGCAGATTGCGTCCCTGGTGCAGAACATCTCCCGCACCGCCCGCGAGCAGGCTACGGCCTCGGGCGACATTACTCGCAACATGAGCATTCTGCGCGAGGTGAGCGCGCAGACGGCCGATGCCACCAACGCCACCTCCGCATCCATCGGCAAGCTTGCAGAGCTGGCCAAGGAGCTGCGCGGGTCCGTGTCGGGCTTCCGTCTGCCAGAGGAAGCCGGTAAGGCTGCTCAGGCGACGTTCCCCCGGCGCGTTGCGAAGTCGGGCTGACCGGGCGGCCCGCGGGAAGGCAGATGAGTCAAGGCGCTCCACAGACCCTGCTCTGGGTCAACGACGAACTGGCGGCCACGTTGCAGGAGGCTCGCCACGCCCTCGAGGAATTCATCGAGGCCCGCGGCGACGATCAGACGCTACCGCGCTGTGCCGACAGGCTGCACCAGATCTACGGCGCGCTGCGCATGGTGGAAGTTCACGGTGCGTCGCTGCTGGCGGAGGAGATGGAACTCGTCACCCGCTGCCTCATGGAGCCGGATCTGCCAAGGCAGTTACGCCACGAGGCTCTGGAGGCGCTCGGCCGCGCCATGGTCCAGCTGCCGGTTTACATGGAACGGGTCATCAGCGGTGGCCGGGACATCCCCATGGTGCTCCTTCCGCTGCTGAACGAACTTCGCGCCGTACGTGGACATCGCCTGATGTCCGAAAACACGCTCTTGCTGCTCAATCTTCCGGCGCGGCAGAAGCTGGCGCTGGCCGGAGACAAGCCGGAGGCCTCGGGCGAGGATGTCCGGCGAGTGGCTCGCAGCCTGCGGCCGCGTTTCCAGAAAGCGCTCCTGGGCTGGATCAGAAACCAGCAGCCAGACTCGGGGCTGGCCGTGATGGCCCAGGTTCTGGAACGCCTGGAAGCATCCTCGGAACTACCGTCGGTTTACCAGCTATGGTGGGTTACATCGGGTGTCCTCGAGGCCCTTCGCGAAGGCGGGCTTGAATCGAGCGCGGCCGTCAAGCGGCTGGTCGGGCAGGTGGATCGCGAGATCAAGCGCCTGATCGAGGAGGGTGAGGCAGGTTTGGGCGCAGAACCGCCCGTCGAACTCCTCAACGCCTTGCTGTTTTATGTTGCGCGCTCCACCACGCGTGGCACCCGCGTTGCCGCCGTCCGTGAGTCCTTTGACCTGGGTGAGCTCCTGCCGGATGCCGGCGAGCTCGAGCAGGCCCGGGACAGCCTTGCGGGTCCGAGTGTGCGTCTCATGCATACGGTGTCGGACGCGATTCGGGAGGACCTGACCCGGGTCAAGGATGCCCTGGACATATATGCGCGCACCGGCCGCCGGGACGAGGCCGATCTCGAAGAGCAGGCGGAGCTGCTCAAGAAGATTGCCGACACCCTCGGTGTGCTGGGACTGGCGCAGCTGCAGAACGCCACCGAAGTCGAAGGACAGCGTCTCAAGGATGTGGCCTCCGGCCGCCTGGGCGATGACGAAGACACGCTCTTGAGCATCGCATCGGCCTTGCTGGCGGCTGAAGACCGGCTGGAGGCGCAGCTAGTCGGGCTGGTTGTCGAAGCCGACTCGGACGAGCCGCTTGCGGCAGGTCCCGAGTCCGGGGAGGAGTTCCGCGACGTGGCCTCCGCGGTCATGCGCGAGAGCCTGGTGAACATGGCGCGGGTCAAGGAGGCCGTTGGCCAGGCCGCGGCCGGGGACGTTGACGCGCAGCTCATGGATGCCGTTCCGCGCCTCCTTCGTGAAGTAAATGCCAGCCTGCTTCTCCTTGGCAAGGATCGGGCGGTACGGGCACTGGAGCGGATTGCGGATGCAGTGGCCCTGCGCCTCGGTGCTGGCGCCGCACCGCAGGCCCAGATGGCGATGGATCGCCTCGCTGACGCCATCGTCAGCGTCGAGTACTACCTGGAGACCATTCAGGCCGGCCGGCGCGAACCGGAGTACATGCTCGACAACGCCCACGCGTCGCTGGACGCGCTGGACGGCCTTGCCACCGGTCCGCTGCTCGAGACCGATGCGGACCACGCCGAGACCGTTCTGGTCCTCGAAGACGAGATGGACGGTGTTGGCGCGGAGACCGGCTATGACCAGACTCTGCTCATCGAATCGCCCAAGATGCCGACGGAACTTATCACCGAGGAAGAGCTGTTCGCTCCCGAGGAAACGGCGGCCTACGAGGAGCCCGGCGAATTCGACCACGCTCCTGCCGCTGATCGGCCCGATCCCGAGCTTCTGGAACTGTTCATCGAAGAGGCCCGGGAGCTGGCGGCGGCAATTCATGAACACTTTCCTCGCTGGCTGGGCGCCTCGGCCGATCCGGACGCGCTTGTTACTGTCCGTCGAGCTTTCCATACGCTCAAGGGCAGTGGCAGGACCGTGGGTGCTGACCGCATCGGCAACTTCGCGTGGTCCGTCGAGAGCCTGCTGAACCGCCTGATCGACGGGACGATTGATCGCACCGACGATCTGCTCCGCTTCCTCGAAGCCTGTGCGGCTGTTGTGACGCCACTCATCGAGCAGTTCGAGGTCGGCCGTGATCCGGGTCTGGATGCGGAGGCCTACATGTCGGTTGCCGACGCGTTCTCCGAGCGGCAGGCCGACGCCGGACAGCGCGTGGCCGCGCTGCTCGACGGCGAAGCCGCGCCTGCGGAGGCGACGGCCGATCCCACGGTGCTCATCCGGTCGCCATCGGCTGCTGGCCTGGATCTGGATCTGGATCTGGATCCTGGGTCCAGGCGCGCCAGACGAAGCCGATACCCCGACGGAGGACGCGGAGTCTCCGCCGACCGAGGAAGAGCCCGACCGTGGCACCGAAATGGATCCCGTGCTGCGGGACATCTTTACCCGGGAAGCTGCGGAGCACCTGGATGTGGTCCGGATGTTTATCGCCGAGTGCGGTGACCGAGCAGAGCCCTTCCGTATTTCCGAAGCCATGTACCGCGCCTGCCATACGCTCGCGGGAAGCGCGAATATGGCCGGCGTGGAACCAGCGGTCAGCGTCGCGCGGCCACTCAATGAACTGATCCGGCAGCTCTACGACGACCAGGCCGGGCTCGACGGTCACGGCCTGGGGCTGGTCATGCAAGCCTCCGATGCAGTTTCTGCCATGGTGGATACGGTGGCTGCGGGCGGCCAGCCGGCGCCTGCGCCAGGGACCATTCCGGACGCCCTTGAGGCCCTGAGATCCGATTACGCCCTCCGGGCCGAGGTCGGTGCGCAGGAGCCTGCCCCGCCTGAAGACCAGAGCGGCTCCGTCGTGCCGGACCTGGATCCGGAGATTCTGGAGATCTTCTGCGAGGAAGCCGCGGAGATCCTCGAGGAGGCCGATGATGTCATTCAGTCGTGGCGCGCAAGCCCGACAGCGGGCGATCCCCTGCGAACGCTGCAGCGGCATCTGCACACGCTGAAGGGTGGGGCGCGCCTGGCAGGTCTCGCCGGAGTCGGCGATTTCTGCCACCAGCTGGAATCCCTTTTCGAGTACATGCAGGACGGTCGTGTCCAGCCAGACGCCGCAGCCGTTGACACGGTTCAGGCAGCCCTGGATGCGTTGCACCGGATGCGGGACGAGGCCGTTGAGGGACGGATTCCCGAGGGTGCGCCGGCGTTGGTTGCGTCTCTCGACGCGCTGCTCGGCATCGGACCGGCCGTGGCGGCCGACGCTGAAGAGGCATCGGCGGTAGATCCCGCGGTGGCGGATTGGGCGCCCCAGGCTCCGGTCGGCGAGCAGACAGCACCCGGCGGTCCGGTGATCGAGGTTCCGGCTGGGCTGGAAGAAGCCCCGGTCGAGGAAGCGCCGGTCGAGGAAGCGCCGGTCGAGGAGGCCCCGGTCGAGGAGGCCCCGGTCGAGGAGGCCCCGGTCGAGGAGGCCCCGGTCGAGGAAGCCTCGGTCGAGGAAGCCCCGGTCGAGGAAGCACCGGTCGAGGAAGCCCCGGTCGAGGAAGCCCCGGTCGAGGAAGCCCCGGTCGAGGAAGCCCCGGTCGAGGAAGCCCCGGTCGAGGAAGCCCCGGTCGAGGAAGCCCCGGTCGAGGAAGCCCCGGTCGAGGAAGCCCCGGTCGAGGAAGCCCCGGTCGAGGAAGCGCCGGTCGAGGAAGCCCCGGTCGAGGAAGCCCCGGTCGAGGAAGCCCCGGTCGAGGAAGCCCCGGTCGAGGAAGCCCCGGTCGAGGAAGCCCCGGTCGAGGAAGCCCCGGTCGAGGAAGCCCCGGTCGAGGAAGCCCCGGTCGAGGAAGCCCCGGTCGAGGAAGCCCCGGTCGAGGAAGCCCCGGTCGAGGAAGCGCCGGTCGAGGAAGCCCCGGTCGAGGAAGCCCCGGTCGAGGAAGCGCCGGTCGAACCCGAGCGTCCTGCGGCAATGGCACCGGAAACCACGGTGCCCGGACCCATCCCGCCGCCGGACCTGGCGGTGCCGTCGCCCGCCGGTTCTCCCCCAACGGAGTCGCCCCGCGTGGCGGCCGTCAGTTCGCCGAGCGTCCCGGTGGTCCCGGACGCACTGAGTCCCGCGACCGCCGTGCAGCGGGCGGAAACGGCGCGGGTGGATGCCGAACTTCTCGAAACCCTCCTCAATGCGGCCGGCGAGGTGGGTATCTATCGAGCCCGACTGGAGCAGCAGCTCAGTTCTCTGGAATTCAACCTGGACGAACTTTCCCAGACCGTTGCCCGTCTGCGCGACCAGCTGCGCAAGCTGGAGATTGAGACCGAAGCCCAGATTCTGCATCGCCACCAGGGGGAGATCGAGGTCAAAGGGGAGTTCGATCCGCTGGAAATGGATCGCTACTCCACGATTCAGCAGCTGTCGCGAGGCCTGGCGGAAACGGCTACGGACGTTGGCAGCATCCAGAATCTCCTTGGTGAGCAGGCCCGCACTGCGGACACCCTGCTGCTTCAGCAGGCGCGGGTCATCACCGAACTCCAGGACGGACTTATGCGGACCCGCATGGTGCCGTTCCATCGCTATGCTCCACGCCTGAGCCGTATCGTTCGCCAGACGGCGGCGGAGACGGGGCGTCGGGCCGAGCTGGATCTAGACGGAGGCACGGTCGAACTGGACCGGGGCGTCGCCGAGAGAATTCTGGCTCCGCTGGAGCACATGCTGCGCAACGCCGTGGTCCATGGTATCGAGCGACCGGATGAGCGGGTGGCCCGCAACAAGTCGGAGACCGGCCAGATCCACATCGAGCTGAAGCGGGAAGGCGCAGACATGATCATTGCCGTCAGCGATGACGGCAGCGGCCTGGATTTCGAAGCGATTCGGCATAAGGCCGAGGTGCAGGGACTGGTCAGTCCGGGACAAAAACTCAGTCCCGTGGAAGCCGCCCGGCTGATTCTCGCACCGGGCTTCAGCACGGCCCGGGAGCTCACCCAGTCCGCCGGCCGTGGCGTTGGCATGGATGTCGTGGAAACCGAGATCCGCACTCTCGGCGGCACACTGGATATCCAGAGCGAGGCGGGTAAAGGCTCGCGATTTGAAGTCAGCCTGCCGTTTCGGCGGGCGATTACCCAGGCTCTCGTCGTGCGTGCAGGCGATGAGTTGTTCGCCCTGCCGCTCCCCACGGTGGAGGGCGTCGTCCGGATCCGGCGGGAAGAACTGGATCGCTATATCGGCGATGACGCCATTGCCTATCGCTACGGCCAGGACGAGTATCCGATCACCCATCTCGCCAGTCTCGTCGAGGGCCAGGCTGCCGCGGTGACCGAGGAGGGCCTGACTGTGCCGGTGCTTCTCGTGCGCGCCGGCGGCCGTACGGCGGGTCTCCTGACGGACGAGCTGCTCGGTGCCCGGGAGGTCGTCGTCAAGCCGCTGGGTCCGCAGCTGTCGGGTATACGGGGCATTTCGGGTGCAACCATTCTCGGCGACGGACGCATCGTCCTCATCATCGACGCTGGAGCGCTGATCCGCCGCAAGGTTCGTGAGGACGTCCCGCTGCCGCCGCCGCGCACCGCCGACGAGGACGCACGGACCTTCGTCATGGTCGTGGACGACTCGATCACCGTGCGCCGCGTGACGGAACGCCTGCTGGAACGCAACGGTATGCGTGTCGTGACGGCCAAGGACGGCGTCGACGCGGTAACGCTGTTCCAGGAGCAGACGCCGGACATCGTGCTCCTGGATATCGAGATGCCGCGAATGGACGGATACGAAGTGGCGGCCCACATGCGGGCTGATCCGCGGCTCACGAAAATCCCCATCATCATGATCACTTCGCGAGTCGGGCAGAAGCATCGTGCCCGGGCTATCGAGGCCGGCGTGGATGCCTATCTCGGCAAGCCCTACCAGGAGAGCGAGCTGCTCGCGGCTGTGGACGCCCTCGTGGATACGCGCAGCCGGAAGGGCGGGGGTGCGGACGATGAGTAGAGACGTTTCCGAGCTCTACTGCCTGCTGATCCCGCTATCGGGCTGGCGCCTGCTGGTGCCACGTAGCTGTGTGGCGGAGGTCGTGGGGCTGGGGCGGCTCCGCATCAAGGACACTGGCCCGGAATGGCTTCTTGGTGAAGTCGGCTGGGCCGATCGGGTGGCCCCGCTCGTCGCGTTCGAGACAGCCTGCGGTGAGAATCGCCCCGAGCTTGGCCGGAGGGCGCGCGCGGTCGTGCTCCACGGGCTGGCAGAGGAGCGCCATCACGATGCCGTGGCCGTGCTGAGCCAGGGCCTTCCTCAGCTGGTCCGGGTCAACCCTGCGGTTCTTGCGCCCGACCATTCCGAAGACCGCCCGCCCGGGCCGGTCCTGTGCCGCGTCCGGATGGTGAACGAGCGGCCTGTGATCCCCGACCTGGAACGGCTGGATTCGATGCTCGTCGGAGCGGGCTAGAGCCTGCTCAGGCCGGGCCGTCCGATGCCGGTGAGGGACCGGCGAGATCTCCCCAGAGATTGCCCGCGACGGCCAGGACCGCGATAGCAGCGGTTTCCGTTCGCAGTATTCGGGGTCCCAACCGGACCCGCTGGAACCCGGCGTCGGTCGCAAGGCGGACTTCAGCTTCCGACAAGCCGCCCTCGGGACCGACAAGTAGACGTACGCCCGCGGCCGGGCGGGATACGTGCCCGAATCCCTGGGGTGCCGTCGGGTCCAGAACGAGCCCGGGAAGATCGGAGCGCACCTGCAGGGCAATCTCCAAAGGCGCGGGCTCCAGTATTTCGGGGACCCGGCTTCGTCCCGACTGCTCGCAGGCTGCGACGGCCACCTGTCGCCAATGGGCCGCCCGGCGCGCCGCTCGGCTGGAATCCAGCCGAGCCACGCTGCGCGCGCATTGCGCCGGAGCCACCAGCGAGACGCCGAGTTCCGTGGCCTTCTGGATCACCAGGTCCATCTTCCCGCCGCGGCTATAGCCCTGGACCAGCACGAGATCCAGCGGTGCATCGGCCGCGCCGCTCCGGATCCTGCCGACGTGAGCAACCGCTCGTTTCGGGTCGGCTGTTACAAGCACCGCGTCCGCTTCCAGCCCGGCGCCGTCAAACAGCACGAGGGGCGCGCCGGCGGCCAACCTCAGGACCCGGACAAGGTGGCCCGATGCGTCGGGCGACAATTCCGCGTCGGCGTCCTCCACGAGGGCGCCGGGATAATGGATACGGCGCAGAACGGACACTAGGCGGACGTCCTGACCGCCGCCTCGATGCTCCGGGCGGCAACCTGCGCCAGCCGATCGATCTCCCCGGGCGTGATGACGTAGGGCGGCATGAAATACAGGACATTGCCGAGGGGCCGAAGCAGGACCCCTTCTCCCAGAGCGTGCTGATAGGCGGCCAACCCCCGGCGCTCCTGCCAAGGGAAGGGCTCGCGGGTGCTTCGGTCCCGGACCAGTTCGATGGCCAGAATCATCCCGGTTTGCCGGATCTCGGCTACGTTCGGATGGTCCTTCAGGCCCTCAGTGGCGGTCGCCATGTGGGCCGCGAGCTGCCGGTTATCGCCGATGACATCGCGCTGACGGAACTGCCGCAGAGTCCCGAGAGCCGCGGCACAGCCCAGGGCGTTGCCAGTGTAGCTGTGGGAGTGCAGAAAGGCGGTCAGGCGCTCATAGTCGTCGTAAAACGCCGCGTAGAGCGCATTGCTGGTGAGAACGACCGAGAGCGGCAGATACCCGCCGGTCAGGCCTTTCGACAGACACAGGAAATCGGGTGTTATCCCCGCCTGCTCGCAGGCAAAGAGTGTCCCGGTGCGGCCGAAACCCACGGCAATCTCGTCGGCGATGAGGTGCACCCCGTAGCGGTCACAGGCCTCGCGCAGAAGGCTGAGGTAAACGGGATGGTACATACGCATGCCGCCGGCGCACTGCACGAGAGGTTCGACGATCACGGCTGCCAGCGTGTCGGCGTTCTCCGCCAGCAGCCGGTCCATGTCCTCGAAGCGCAGGCGGCTGTGCTCTTCCCAGGACATGCCGGGCTCGCGGTCGTAGCAATCCGGCGAGGGTGCCGTAAGGCATTCCATCAACAGCGGTTTGTAGGTTTCCTTGTAGAGGGGCACATCGCCCACGGCCAGTGCCCCGAGGGTTTCTCCGTGGTAACTGTTTTCCAGTGCCACAAACCGGGTTTTTTCGGGTTTTCCCGTGTTTCGCCAGTAGTGAAAGCTCATTTTCAGTGCCACTTCCACGGCCGCGGAGCCGTTGTCCGCGAAGAAACACCGCTCCAGGCCGGGTGGGGTCAGTTCCACCAGGCGTTCGGCCAGTTCGACCACCGGCTCATGCGTAAAGCCCGCGAGAATGACGTGCTCCAGCGATTCGAGCTGCTCGCTCACATAGCCGTTGATGCCGGGGTTCGCGTGGCCGAAGAGGTTCACCCACCAGCTGCTGATGGCGTCCAGGTACCAGTTACCGTCAAAGTCTTCCAGCCAGACCCCACGCCCTCGCCGGATGGGGATCATCGGCAGCCACTCGTGGTCCTTCATCTGGGTACAGGGATGCCACAGAACCGCAAGGTCCCGTTCCCTTAGCAGGGCGTTGGTCATGTCGTTCATGAGACCGGAGCGAGACAGAACTCGTGAATGAGCCGCTCCAGCAGGTCCGCGCAGCGCGCCACTTCGTCAAGCTCGACGAACTCATTGGGCTGATGGGCCAGGCGGATATCACCGGGGCCCATCACGAGAGTATCCATGCCAAGGGTCTGGAAAAACGGCGCTTCCGTCCCGAAGGCCACGGCGCCCGTGCCGAATCCGCTCAGCCTGCAGCAGCGTTCGGCATGCGCTGTACCGCTTGCGTCCCGCATGGGATCGACGCCGTTGAACAGCGGCCGGAAGTGCAGTTCCAGGCCGGAACCGCGCAGCCGGTCGCTCACCCGCTCACGCAGCTCGCGGCGGGTTTCGCTTACGGTCATCCCCGGGACCAGACGCACGTCGATGGCCAGCTCGCATTCACCGCAGATCCGGTTCGGGTTGTCGCCGCCGGCAATCCGGCCGAGGTTCAGTGTCGGGTACGGGACCTCAAAAGCCGGGCTCGGCCAGCGAGCTTGCAGGTCCTCGCGGAAACGACGCAGCTCGTCGGTGACTTCGAGCATGCCCTCGAGTGCGCTGCAGCCGAGTGAGGGATCGCTCGAGTGGCCGGACCGGCCGACGAGATGGATGGCCTCCATGAGTATGCCCTTGTGCAGCGTCACCGGCGCCAGGCCCGTAGGTTCCCCGATGACGGCGCAAGCGCCGAGCCGTTCACCGGCTTCCGCCAGCGCGCGGGCGCCGCTCATCCCGCTTTCTTCGTCGGCGGTCGCGAGAATCACCAGCGGGCGCCGGAACTGTTCCGCGCGAAATCGCGATGCCGCGTGGCAGGCCGCGGCAAAGAACGCCTTCATGTCCGTTGCCCCCAGCCCGAACAGCCGGCCGTCTCGAACCGTGCCGGAGAAGGGGTCGGTGTCCCATCGATGCTCGTCCCAGGGAACGGTGTCAGCGTGGCCGGAAAGGACCAGCCCGTCATCTCCCCGGCCCAGGGTGGCGACGAGATTGGTCTTGCCGTCATGACCGGGTACCGGATCGAGCCGGACGGCGAATCCCAGGTCTTCCAGCCAGGATCCGAGCAGTTCGCATACCGCCGTATTCGACATGTCGAGGTCCGGCTGAACGCTGCTGACCGAGGGTCGGCCGACGAGTCCGCGGACCATGGTCTGGATGTCCGGCAAGGCGTTTTTCATGCGCAGCATGATGGTTCGCCCGCAATATCGGTGCAACCCGGGCTTGGCAGGCGCACGGGGTCGCGGCATGATCGGGAGCGATGGAAATCGATGTTGCCACTGGCTGGCTGGCGGGCGCGCGGCGGGTCCCGTCCCCCAACTGTGACCCCCGGCCTCCGGGCGCCTGGCCAGAACTGATCGTAATCCACTGCATCAGCTTGCCGCCCGGCGAATTCGGTGGACCCTGGATCGATGCACTGTTCACGAACCGCTTGCCTTCGGATCGCCATCCGTACTTCGATGAGATTCAGGGTTTTGAGGTTTCCGCGCATGGCCTGATACGCCGCGACGGCGAACTCGTCCAGTATGTGCCTTTTCATCTGCGCGCCTGGCATGCCGGGGCCTCATGCTGGGAGGGTCGTGACGCTTGCAACGACTTTTCCATCGGCATCGAGCTGGAGGGGACTGACGACAGTCGCTACGAGCCCGTCCAGTACGACCGGCTGGCAGCGCTGATCCGCGTCCTTTGCCGAACCTACGGGGGCCTGTCGCCCCAGCGGGTGACAGGTCATTCGCATATCGCCCCGGGCCGCAAGACCGATCCTGGGGACGGTTTCTTCTGGGACGCGCTGGCGGAGCGGCTGGCATGATCGGGCGGGTATACTTCGACCCCGGAACCCAGCGAGCGTCAGCATGAATCTCATCGCCTTGTTTCTCGGGCTGATTCTGGAGCGGACCTTGACCAGCGCCCTGGAGCTCAGGGAGCCCCGTCTGCTCGACCCGTACTTCGACCGCTTGCTTAAGGCCATGGATAGTAATCCGGGCCTGCTGTCCTACCTGATTGCGTCGGCCGGCATCATCGCCCCGGTACTGCCGGTCATCTACGTGGCCCAGGCGTTCGGAGACGGCCTGCTCGGTCTGCCGTATGTGCTGTTCGCAAGCCTCGTGCTGGTTGTGAGCCTCGGCCCCAGGGACCTTGGCCAGGAGGTGCGGGAGTACATTTCTGCCGCCGAGGCGGGCGATGGCCCGGCAGCGGAACGGCTCGCCAAGGAAATCCTCGAATCCGATCCGCCGACCGCGCGGGGTGGCCGAGTGCGAGCCGTGGAAGAAGCGATTCTCGTGCAGGCCAACAATCGTGTCTTCGGTGTGATCTTCTGGTTCATGGTGCTCGGTCCCGCCGGCGCCCTGCTATTCCGGGTGGCGGACCTGTTTCGCCGCCGGGCCGTGTTCGAAGGCGGGCGCTCCGCTCTGTCCGGTGCGGGTGAACCGCAGTCACTGTATGTGCTGAACTCGCTGTTCGGCACCCTGGCCTGGCTGCCTGCCCGCCTGCTGGCTATCGGTTATGCCATCGCCGGCAGCTTCGAGGATGCGGTTGCCGACTGGCGGGCCTACTACGATGACTGTTCCGAGAGCTTTTTCCAGATCAACGAGGAAGTGGTCTGTGCCGCCGGGATGGGGGCCCTGCGCTCCGGGTCCAACGGAGCGGCGGCTGGTGAGCCCGCTGTCGCCGCGGCCGCATCCCTCCGGCTGGTCAATCGCACACTCGTTGTGTGGCTCACGGCAATCTCGATTCTGACGCTCCTCGGCTTTGCGGGTTGAGACAGCTTGCTGCACTGGCACTGCTGGGCCTGGTCCAGGCTGTAGCCGCGGAGCCGGTGCGAATCGTGACCCTCGCACCGCACCTGGCGGAGATGGTGTATGCGGCCGGCGCCGGCGACCGCCTGGTCGGTTCGGTGGCTTACACGGACTATCCCGATCAGGCAAAGGCCCTGCCCCGGGTTGGGGATGCGTTCGGCGTCGATGCAGAACGCCTCGTGGCGCTCAGCCCTGACCTGGTTCTTGCCTGGCAAGGCGGTAATGCCGCAGCCGTCATCAGCCGGGTCCGCGGCCTTGGCATACGGGTGGTGGCATTGCCGGCCACCGGGGTTGAAGACGTGCCGGGCCAGCTCGAAACCATCGGCGCACTGGCGGGGACGCCGGATGCCGCGGCGCAGGCCGCCCGGTCCTACCGGGCGAAGATCGACCGTCTGCGCGCGGCCCACGGATCGGCGCCCTCCCTGCGTGTCTTCTACCAGGTCTCTGCACGGCCCCTGTATACCGTCGGCGGCGACCAGCCGATCAGCGCGCTGATCGAGCTGTGCGGAGGAAGCAATGTGTTTGCGGACGACAATCGGGGTGCTTTCGTGGTGTCCCGCGAGGCCGTGATTGCCCGTGATCCGGAGCTCATACTGGCCGGTGGCGACACATCGCCGCCGGATCTCGCGCAGTGGGCGGACTGGCAGGGGCTGACGGCGGCAGAGGCGGGCAATCTCATGAGCGTCAACGCAGACCACGTTGCGCGGCCGGGCCCCAGACTGGCCCTCGGGGCCGCCGAGGTCTGTGCGGCCATGGATACGGCAAGGCAGTCTCTCAAACGGGAGTCGTCCCCGGATTGACGATCCGTTCAGGCAGGCCGGCCGCGGTTTCGAGCCTTTTCCCACAGCACTTCGCCGCCGCGCTCGTGGCGTACGACCGTGCGGGCCATGACGAAAAGCAGATCCGAGAGGCGATTCAGATATTTCAGCGAGAATTCATTGACCGGTTCGTGGGTGGAGAGCGTCCAGACCTGGCGTTCCGCCCGCCGGCAGGTCGTCCGCGCCACGTGACAGGCGGCCGACGCGGGCCCGCCGCCCGGCAGAATGAAGTCCTCCAGCGGCGGCAGCGGGTCATTGAGTGCGTCGAGCTCGTTCTCCAGTCGCGTCACGTAGGACTCCTCGATTACGGAGCACCCGGGTATGCAGAGTTCTCCGCCGAGGTCGAACAAGTCGTGCTGGACGTCCGTAAGGCATCGTCGAATGTCATCCGTGATGCCGGGGACCGCAAGGATGACCCCGATGGCTGAATTGGTTTCGTCCACCGTTCCGTAGGCTTCCACGCGGGGATGGTCCTTCGAAACCCGGGTCCCGTCGCCGAGGCCCGTCGTTCCCTCGTCCCCCGTTCTCGTGTAGATCTTGCTTAGCCGATGCCCCATAACCGCCCTGCCTGCTTCTGTTTTCGGCCCCGCCCCCCGGCGCTGGCCTCGTGACCATGAAAAAATGTCTGCTGACACCCTCGGCCAGTTCGCCTGGCATGTCCACCCGGATTCCCGGAGCCCGTCGCGGGCTCATCCCGGGGAGGCAACTGGACTAAAATGCCGCGGCACCCATGACCGGAGATTTCCATGACGGCCAGCCCCAGACTCGACGCTGCACTGGAAGCCGCCAAGGCCGCCGCCCGCGTGATCGCCAGCGCATATCGCGGCAATATCGACGTGCGCACCAAGGCGGATAGAACACCGGTTACGGATGTGGACGTCGCCGCGGAAGAAACCATTCGGGAGGTTCTGGCGAGCCACTTCCCGGAGGATGGTTTTTTCGGAGAGGAAACCGGAGTTCATGAAGGCGGCAGCGGCTGGTTGTGGCTGGTGGACCCTATCGATGGCACCCGGAGTTTCGTCCGCGGCTACCCGTTCTTTTCCACCCAGATCGCGGCGATGAAGGATGGAGACATCGTGCTCGGCGTCTCCAGCGCGCCGCTGTTCGAAGAATTGGCATGGGCCGAACGGGGCAAGGGAGCGTGGCTCAACGGCGAGTCCTGCCGCGTGAGCGACATCGACGCTCTGGCGGACGCCGCTGTATCCGCCGGGAATCTGAAGACCCTCGCGCGGGGGCCCCGCTGGCCGGCATGGGGGGCCATCGTCGCGGAAGTGGCGCGGATCCGGGGCTACGGTGACTTCTATCACTACCATCTCCTCGCGGCCGGTCGAATTGACGGTATCGTCGAATCCGACGTCAACATTCTCGATATTGCGGCCCTGTCGCTGATCGTGACGGAAGCGGGCGGCCGCTTTACCGATCTCGATGGCGAGCCCATCGGTCTGGACACGACGAGCGTGCTGGCCGGCAACCCGGCAATTCATGCCCTGCTCCGGAGCCGCCTGTGAGACTTCCGCTTTTTCAGGTCGATGCCTTTGCTCCCCGGCCCTTTTCCGGCAATCCGGCCGCCGTCTGTCTCCTCGAGAAGTGGCTGGACGACACTGTGCTCCAGGGGATCGCCACCGAGAACAACCTGTCCGAAACCGCTTTCCTGGTCGTAGCCGGCGGGCGTGTGGCCATTCGCTGGTTCACGCCGGCCTGCGAGGTGGACCTGTGCGGGCATGCCACCCTGGCGGCGGGGGCCGTTATGCTCGAAGAGGCGGGGCTCGGCGCCAGTGAAATCGTTTTCGAATCGCCCGCCGGACCCCTTCGGGTATCGAGGTCCGGGCAGGGCTACGCCGTGGAGCTTCCGTCGCGACCGGGCCGGGACGCACCGGTGCCCGACGGCCTGGATGATGCCCTTGGAGCCGAGGTGGTCGATTGCCGGCTGGCGGACTATCGAATGGCAGTCGTCGGGCAGGAGGCGGTTGTCCGGGAACTCACGCCGGACCTGGAATGGATAGCGGCGCAGCCTGAACTCGGGCTGATCGTCACATCCGCCGGTGATGAGGTGGATTTCGTTTCGCGTTTTTTTGCCCCGGGGGCAGGGGTTCCGGAAGATCCAGTCACCGGATCGGCCCACTGCACCCTGGTCCCGTACTGGGCGGATCGGCTCGGCAAGGACACCCTGATCGCTCGCCAGCTGTCGTCCCGTGGCGGCGAGCTGGCTTGTGAGAACCGTACGGATACGGTCCGCCTGTCCGGCGCCGTTCGGCCCTATCTGCGCGGGGAGATCACAATCTAGCGACATTCGTAACCGGCCGGGCGCTGCTGGGCTAAGGTGCCGGTATCCACCCGATTTCCGCCGCCGAGGCGGGTCCCATAATGACGGCTCCCAGCGATGCGGGGATACGAGCCTGAGTCGCGGATATCGGGATTCGGCCGCCCATGATTTCGGCCTGCTCCTGGGGATAACGCGGTGTCCGGGCCGGCTCGGCGTAGCCGTCCGGGAACCGGGGCAATCCGGTCGACAGGTCGTACTTGTCCGTCGCGCCGACGACATGCAGGAGTTCGTGGGCTAGCACCACGTGGTTGCTGCCCCTCATGGTCGGGTCCGCAAACGCATGCACGATACCGAAACGCCCTTTCGTGAGGCCCAGGGAATGGGGCAGTACCGCGATCCGCTCCGGATCGTGATAGAGCATGTACAGGGCGATTTCGGGCCGTGGGCCGGTTTGCTCTCCCAGCCGGGCGCGGCTCCAGGCGCGCATCTTCAGGCTCCAGGCCGCGATGGCCAGGGCGCCGGAGTCTGGCGGTTTCGGTGGCCTGGCCCCGATGGGATCCCCCGGGACCAGCCGAAACGGTGTGTCGAGTTTCAGTCCGAGGGCAGCGGCCTGTGCCCCCAGCCACGCCTGGGCATCGGCATAGGAGCCCGAACCCAGCTGGTCGATCCAGCGAGCCGTGACGTCGCTGTCGTCGGCCGCGATCGGATAGATGCCGACCCACAGGGGTTCCTGCCATCGCTGCAGCGAGCGGGCCGAATGCCATTCGCCGTAGGCGACGGCCGCGAGGATCAGCAGCAGCGCACCGATCCTGACCCGCCGAGCGATGCTCACCGGTCCGCCTGCCGGGCCTCGAAGCGCGCCGCCGCGTCGGTGCCGATCCGGACCGTTATCTCCAGCGGCCGGCAGCAAACCTCGCAGTCTTCGATATAGGATTGATCGGTGACGCTGAGGTCCAGGAGGACCGAGATGGGCGCTCCGCAGGCCGGGCAGTCGAAGTGCTGTTCCTCGATCAGGTCGGACACGGGGTTCTCCGCGCTTGCCGTGTCAACGCCATTCCCTGCGCTCCCCGTTGACCGGGATCCAGAATGCGTCCGCGTCGGTGGCTGAGTCGGCCAGGCTGCTCAAGAGGTCGTTTGCCGGCTGATCCTGACCGTCGTCAGCGAGCCGGAATGTCCCGAAATGGACGGCCATGGTCTGGACCGCGCCCATGGCGTGGTGCGCCTCTACCGCCTCTGCGGGGTTGATGTGCTGGGCGGACATGAACCAGCGGGGCAGATACGCGCCAATCGGCAGCATGGCGAGGTCGGGCCTTCCCGTTCTCCGGGCGATCTCCGCGAAATGCGGCCCGGCGCCCGTGTCTCCGGCGAAATAGACCCGTTTCGGCCCGTCGAGCACATAGCCGGACCAGAGCGCGCGGTTTCGGTCCCATGCCCCGCGCCTGGACCAGTGCCTCGCCGGGACGGCCCGTACAGTCAGCCCCGGGCCGATGTCGGCGGCTTCCCACCAGTCCAGTTCCAGGCAGTGATCCGTACCTGTTGGCGCGAGATAGTGGCAGTTCGCCAGGGGTACGATGAAGACCGGGTCGTGCTGCCGGGCGAGCCGTTCCAGCGTCGCAACGTCCATATGGTCGAAATGATTGTGGCTGACCAGCACGGCGTCAATCGGCGGGAGGTCGTCAAAGGCGACACCGGCGGCGGCGTATCGGCGGGGACCGGTCCAGGACACCGGGCTGACCCGCTCCGACCATACCGGGTCGGTCAGTATGTTTTGGCCCGCCATCTGGATCAGCGTCGTGGCGTGATTCACGAAGGTCACCGTCAAGGCCGTTCCATTTGGCGCCGGCCCCGGCGTTGTCAGACGGACGTCCCTGGTTTCCCAGTCCGGACCCGGTTCCCGGCCGAGCTGCCACTCGATGACATCCAGGAGCGACTTGTCCAGATCATCTCCGGCAATGAAGCGGCCGTCGGACATGGGTGCGGTCGTCGCCCCGCTGTGGCGCGGGCCCGGGCCGCTGCAGCTCACAAGAGCGGCTGCCCCAGCGAGGCCGACAATGATGACCGGGTGAATCATGACGGCGACATTCTGACAGAAGGCGGACATGCCTGACCGTCCGGGTGGGCGGTCGCCCGGGTGTCTGGCGCCCCGGGGGCGGGACGGGTACAGTCAGCGGGCTAAGGTTTGTGGAGTTTTTCCTTATGGTTGCCGAACTGAGCAACGTCGCACCGGTGACCCGCCCGGACAGTCTGCAGGCGGTACTTGCGGTCCAGAAAAAGGCGTTCGCCGCGGCGCCGATGCCGTCCGCCAGGCAGCGCAAGGCGCATCTGCGAACGCTGAAGGATGCGGTAGTCCGGGCCCGCGAGGATCTGGCGGATGCTGTACATGCCGACTTCGGCGGCCGGTCGAGGCACGAGACCTTCGCTGAACTGCTTTCCTCGGTGCAGGGCATGCGCTACTGCATGCGCCACGTAAAGGGCTGGATGCGCCCGGATCGGCGGCGCAGCGGCCTGCTGATGGCTTCCACCAAGTCTCGCGTCTACTACCAGCCCAAGGGGGTCGTCGGCGTGATCGTTCCGTGGAACTACCCGCTGGCCCTGGCCCTCGGCCCTCTCGTTTCCGCGCTGGCTGCCGGTAACCGGGTCATGATCAAGATGTCTGAGGCTACGCCGCGGACCGCGGAAACCCTCAAGGCCACCCTGGCGGGAGTGTTTCCCGAGGAGCATGTGGCGGTCATCACCGGCGACGTGGACGTGGGGGTAGCGTTCTCCCGGCTGCCGTTCGATCACCTCCTGTTTACCGGAGGCACGGAAATCGGGCGGCACATCATGCGCGCCGCCGCTGAGAACCTGACGCCGGTGACCCTGGAACTGGGCGGCAAGTCCCCAACGCTGATCACCGACAGTGTTCCTATGGCCATGGCAGCCGAGCGGATTTGCTTCGGCAAGGCGTTCAACGCGGGCCAGACTTGCGTGGCGCCGGATTACGTCCTCTGCCCGGCATCCCGGGTGGACGAGTTCGTGGCCGAATTCCGTAGCGCCTTCGAGACCATGTACCCGGATCCCCATGACAACCCCGACTACTCGTGCATCGTCAACGACCGGCACCACGCGCGCCTGGAAGGCTACATCGCCGATGCCAGGGCCAAGGGCGCGGAGATCGTCACCCTCGCGGGCCCCGGGGCCGCGGACGACCGCAAGATGCCCTTGTCCCTTCTGAAAGGCGTGACCGAAGACATGACGGTCATGCAGGAGGAGATCTTCGGGCCGCTTCTGCCGATCGTTCCCTACGAGAGGATCGAAGAAGCGATTGACTTCATCAACGCCCGGCCCCGGCCGCTGGCACTGAATCTCTTCGACACCGACAAGTCCAGGCGCGAGAGGATTCTCGCCCAGCACCCATTCCGGGGGAGTTTGTATCAACGACGCGGTAAGCCATTTCATTGCCGAAGATCTGCCATTTGGCGGCGTGGGCGATTCCGGTATGGGCCACTACCACGCCTATGAAGGGTTTCTGACCTTCTCCCATCACAAGGCCGTGTTTTCGAGGCCGCGAATCAATACGGCGAGAGTGCTCTACGCGCCGCATGGGGGTTGGATACAGAAGATGGTCTACAAGCTGTTCATGCGCTGAGGGCAGCTCTTGGACAGGGACGATCCTGGCAGCGAGACCCGCAGACTCCGCGAGAGTCTCGCGGTGCTGCGCCGGGAGGCCGAAGCCAACGAAGCCATTCTTCGCCGCTCCCAGGAACGGGAACTCAACCTGCTCAGGGCGGCCGATCTTCGCGAACTCCTTGGCGCGCTCGTCGGTGGCCTCAAGGCGGCTTTTGACCTGGAGGTCGTGACCGTCTGCATCTCCGACCCCCAGCACGAGATTCGTCATCTCCTCATGGCCGACGGCATCGAGGCCGGATCCCTCGAGGGCGTTCGGTTCGAGGAAGCACTGGAGTCCGTGGCCCCGCAGTTCAACAGCCTCTACCGGTCCTGGCTCGGCCCCTTCATCGGATCGGACCACGGCCTGATTTTCCCGTCCGGGTCTGCCGTGGGCTCCTGTGCCCTGATCCCCCTGCGTCGTCAGGACCAGCTCGTGGGCGTGCTGAATTTCGGCAGCGGGACCATGGATCGCTTTACTCGTCACCACGCGACGGATTTTCTCGATCACCTCGGCAACGTGGCAGCCGTATGCCTCGAGAATGCCGTGAACCGGGCCCGGCTGGTGCGGAGCGGCCTGACGGACGTGCTGACCGGCTGGCACAACCGGCGTTATCTCCAGACCCGTATCCGGGAGGAGGTGGCTCGCGCCCAACGGGCTGCGAAGCCGCTGGCTTGTGTTTTCCTGGACGTGGATTTCTTCAAGCGGGTCAACGATACATGGGGCCATCCCGCCGGCGACCGGGTCCTGCGGGAAATGGCCGAGCGGGTCGAGCTGCTGATCCGTTCCAGCGATGTGGCGGCGCGCTACGGGGGAGAGGAGTTCGCCATTCTTTTGCCGGCGACGGATTCTTCGTCGGCGAAGATCCTGGCCGAACGAATCCGCCTGGCGGTCGCCAGTGAGCCCGTCATTCTTGATGACGGCACGCCGGTGCCTCTGAGCGTATCCCTGGGGGTGGCCGCCTACACTGGTGCGCGCGAAAGTGGCGATATCAAGGCGGTGGCTGAAGAGCTGATTGCCCGGGCCGACGTCCAGCTGTACCGGGCCAAGCGTGGCGGCCGCAACCGGGTCTGTGTCGAGGGCGAGGACGAGTAGGCATGTGGATCGAAGTGGACAACGTCAGCCAGCGCTATGGAGATGAGCCTGTACTCGATGGTTTGTCCTTCCGCCTGGAGCGAGGCGCCATCGGGTGTCTGCTGGGCCCGAGCGGCTGCGGCAAAACCACTGCCCTGCGCTGCGTGGCCGGGTTCGAGCCGGTTCGATCCGGCCGCATCGTGGCGAACGAGAAGACCATCAGCGCCCCGGATCTGACCGTGCCCCCGGAGCGTCGCCATATGGGCATGGTGTTCCAGGAGCACGCCCTGTTTCCCCACTTGAGCGTCCTCGACAACGTGTCCTTCGGACTGACCGGGCTGGGCAAGGCCGAGCGCGTGCGCCGGGTCACCGACCTGCTGGAAGTCGTGGGCCTCGCGGAACTTGCCGACGCCTGGCCCCACGAGCTCTCCGGCGGCCAGCGCCAGCGGGTCGCAGTCGCCCGCGCCCTGGCGCCGCGGCCGCGACTGTTGTTGATGGACGAGCCCTTCTCCAGCCTCGACAGCTCCCTGCGGCTGCGCCTGGGAGTTGAAGTGCGGGATATTCTCAAAGCCCTCTCCACGACAGCCCTCCTGGTGACCCATGACCAGAACGAGGCTTTCGCCATGGCCGATGACGTGGGGGTCATGCGACGGGGCCGAATCGAGCAGTGGGCGGCTCCGTACGACCTCTATCATCGCCCCGCCAGCCGCTTTGTAGCAGACTTCGTCGGTGACGGCAGTTTTCTGCCGGGCGAGGTGGTGGATGGCAGCGCTGTCAGGATCGAGCTGGGCCGCCTCCCGGGCCGGACCATCCATCCCCTGCCGGCCGGTACGGCCGTGGACGTGTTGCTGCGTCCGGACGACATCCGCCACGAGCCGGAGGGCCCCCTGGAGGCCACGGTTCTCAGAAAAGCCTTTCGCGGGGCCGATATCCTGTTCACCCTCGGCCTGCCCAGCGGGCATGAGGTGCTTGCGCTGGTTCCCAGTCATGATGATCACGAGGTCGGTGATCGCCTGCCTATCCGGCTGGCCACCGACCACGTCGTGGCCTTTCCCAGATCGACGGGCTGATCCTGTCCGCGGGCCGTGCAAGGGCTCCAGCCGCGTCTGGCGGGCCTCGGGGCGATGTGCAAAAATCCGCACAAGAAAAACAGTTTGACAGTGCATGAACGACTGGATCGACGAGCACGGCTTCCGCGCGAACGTCGGGATTATTCTCACCGATGCCAATGGACGGGTGTTCTGGGCCGGGCGGGCTGGCCGCCGGGGCTGGCAGTTCCCCCAGGGTGGCATCTACCAGGGTGAGAAACCGGCCGACGCGATGTACCGGGAGCTCGAGGAGGAGATCGGTCTGCGTCCAAAGGACGTGGAGCTCATGGGTAGTACGAGTGGCTGGCTGCGCTACCGGCTGCCCAGCCGATTCATGCGGCGCCACCAGACGCCGGTGTGCGTCGGGCAGAAGCAACGCTGGTTCCTGCTGCGTCTTACAGGAAAAGAGTCGAGCGTCTGTTTCGATCGTACGGAGGCCCCGGAATTCGATCGCTGGCGCTGGGTCAACTACTGGCATCCGGTGCGCGAAGTGATCTATTTCAAGCGCCAGGTGTACCGGCTTGCCCTGCAGGAGCTGGGTCCGCTGGTGTTCCCGGACGGGCCACCACCACCACCTCGCCGCCGCCGTGGTCGTCGCCCCGCGGCCTAGGGTGACTTTCGCTTGCGGGCGGGGACGGTTAGCATCGATCCGCTCTCCAGGACAGGATACCCATGTCTGAACCCCGGCTGGTCGTAACCACGCAAGAGCCCGGCCGGCGCCGGCGCAACTTCCTTATTACCGCCCTAATCGCAGCCGTTGCTTCCTGGGCACTGTTCGCCGCCGGGCAGCGGACCGGGGGCTATCGTCACGGCGCTGCGAGCGATGCGCGCGGAGCGCTGGAAGAGGAGCTCGGGGGGGTCGTCGCCGAGAACGAGCGGCTGCGCAGCGAATTGACCGAAGTCCGGACCTCCATCGAGGTCAATGAGCAGGCTCGGCAGCTCCTCAAGGACGATCTGGCGGATCTGCAGTCCGAGGTGGCGGAACTCAACGGGGAGCTGGATTTCTACCGCGATATCATGGGCCCCGGGGAGGGTCGCGAAGGCCTCGAGATCCGGTCGGTGGATATCGAACCATCGGCGCTCGATCCGACCCTGTGGCGTGTCCAGGTGGTGCTGACCCAGGTCAGAAAGCATGATCGCCGGGCCACAGGTTCCATGAGCATGATCGTGGAGGGGCAACAAGGGGAGGAGACGGTGCGTCTGAATGTCGAGGACCTCACGGATCAGGACGAGGATCTGGTGTACGGTTTCCGGTACTTTCAGACCATTGAGCGGGTTCTCGCGTTGCCCGAAGGTTTTGGGCCGCAGCGGGTGGTCGTGACCCTCAAACCCAGGGAAAAGGGAGCCGACCCCGTGACGGGGTCCTATGAATGGAGCCGACCGGAAAGCTAGGGAGCAGGCAGTATGCTGGGCAAGAATCGACAGAAAAAGGCCGCGATCGATACGTTGATCGGGGCCGGGACCACCTTGGTCGGGGATGTGGCGTTTCGGGGTGGTTTGCACGTGGATGGGGAGGTTCGAGGCAACGTCGTCGGCCAGAATGACGGGACGACGCTGTTCAGTATTTCCCCCGATGGGCGGATCGAGGGGAGCGTCGATGCCTCCGAGGTCATCGTCAACGGTGCCGTGGATGGCGACGTTATCGCAAGGGACCGGGTCGAGCTCGGGCCGACCGCCCGGGTGACCGGAAATGTCATGTACGGCCTGATCCAGATGGCCATCGGCGCCGAAGTCAATGGCAAGCTGATCCACCAGCCCACCGCCAAGCCCATCGTGAATTTCGAAGACCCCGTAACGCCTGCCGGCGACGATGACGCTGCAGCCGATGACGCGCTGGGCGTCAGTTAGGTAGAATTTCCGGCGACGACTGCGGTCCAATCGCTCGGAACAGCACAGGAATCTCGCCAATGAACACGACTCAGGAAACCCACGACGCGCCGCTGGTCTTTACGGACGCGGCCGCGGTGAAGGTGTCCGAACTGATCCGCGAGGAGGACAACCCCGAATTGAAGCTCCGGGTATTTATCTCCGGTGGGGGCTGCTCGGGGTTCCAGTATGGCTTTACGTTTGACGAAAAGCTGGAGGAAGGGGACACGGCCGTGGAGAATGCCGGCGTCACCCTGCTCGTGGACCCCATGAGCGTCCAGTACCTGATGGGAGCCGAGATCGACTATCGCGAGGACCTTGAAGGCGCGCAGTTTGTCATCCGGAACCCGAACGCGTCGACGACCTGCGGATGCGGGTCATCCTTCTCAGTCTGAGAGGGGTCTCCGTGCCGGATTTTTCGAGGGGCGCCTGCGGGCGCCCCGTCTGTTTCAGGGCCTGTCCGGGTTCGGCTTCGTGAGGGGGATCCGGTGAAGGGTGGCGAGTCGCAGGTTCTGGCGGCGGTCGACCTGGGCTCCAACAGTTTTCATATGGTCGTGGGGCGTTACAGCCACGGCGACATCGTTATTCTCGACCGGATCCGCGAAATGGTGAGGCTGGGGGCGGGTCTGAATTCGGACGGCGTGATCAGCGAGGCAGCGGCGGACCGTGCGCTGGCCTGCCTTGAGCGCTTTCGGGAGCGCCTGACTGCCATGCGAGCTGGCAATGTCCGTGCCGTGGGCACCAATACCCTTCGCCGGGCGCGACGCAAGCAGGATTTCCTCTTCCGGGCCGAGCGGGCACTCGGCCACCCGATCGAAGTGATCTCCGGTATCGAGGAGGCGCGGCTGGTCTATCTTGGCGCGGCCCACAGTCTCCCGGCGAGTCCCGCCCGGCGCCTTGTCGTCGATATCGGAGGCGGCAGCACCGAGATCGTCGTCGGCGATGGGCTTCAGGCAGGTCTCCGGGAGAGCCTGTACATCGGCTGCGTGAGCGCCAGTCAGCGCCATTTCCCGGACGGAGTTATCACGAAGAAAGGTTTCGGTCAGGCCCGTTTGGCGGCGCTGCGCGAGCTGGACCCGGTGGTCAGCCGATTTCGCGACACGAGTTGGGAAGTCGCGGTGGGCACGTCGGGCACGATGCGCGCGACGGGCCGGATTGCGGAGCATCTTACCGGCGAACCCGGCATCGGTGTTGCGGGCCTCGAGGCGATTCGCAAGCGCCTGCTCGAGGTGGGGGATGCGGCCCGTGCCGACCTGCCCGGCCTGAGTCAGCAGCGCGCGCCGGTCTACCCGGGTGGTCTTGCGATCGTCGCTGCTGTTTTCGAATCCCTGGGTATCGAGCAAATGACCGTATCCGACGGTGCCTTGCGGGAGGGCCTGCTATACGACCTGATGGGCCGATTGACCGACGAGGATGCCCGGGACCGCTCCGTCAGGGCCTTTCAGGAACGTTTCCATGTGGACCTGGCCCAGGCTCTCCGGGTGGAAACGACCGCCCTGCATCTGGCGGCTTCGGCGAGTGACGCCTGGGAGGTCGGCGACGTCCAGAGCAAGGATCTCCTGGCCTGGTCGGCGAGGCTGCACGAGGTGGGCCTGGACATTGCCCATTCCCACCATCAGCGTCATGCCGCCTATCTTGTCGGGCATGCCGACCTGTCGGGGTTCAGCGCCGACGAGCAGGCGCGGCTCGCTTTGCTGGTCGGTACCCATCGCCGAAAGATCGACGGCCGGGTGTTCCGCAAGCTCGAGGCTCCATGGAGAGCCCACCTTCCGCGGCTTCTCGCCTTACTTCGGCTGGGGGTCCTGCTCCACCGCAGCCGGTCCCCCGATCCCCTTCCGCCGCTGCGCCTGAAGGCCCGCGAGCACAAGCTCAAGCTCCGATTCCCGCCGGGCTGGCTTGAACTCCATCCCCTGACCGCTGCAGATCTCAAGCAGGAGCGGTCATGGCTCAAGGCCCTGGATCTCGAGCTGGACTACAAGTAGGCCCTGAGCGCTGCGGAACAGCGCGCGCGGGTACGAGTCCGCGTCAACTCTCAGCGAGATTCTCCAGCAGCACTGACTGGCAGGCCACGGGCAGGTCAGATCCTGGACTCAGGCGAAGGAACCTGCCGTCGGGGCCCAGGGTCCAGGCCTGGCTGTTGTCCCAGAGATTGAGTTCCAGGTCGTCGATGATCCGCTGCTTCAGGGTCTCGTCCTCCACCGGGAAACAGGTTTCGACCCGGTAGAAGAAATTCCGCTCCATCCAGTCCGCGCTGGACGCCCAGACTTCTGGCTGGCCGTTGGCCTCGAAAACGAAAACCCGGGGGTGTTCCAGGAACCGGCCGATAATGGAGCGGACCTGGATATTCTCGGAAATCCCGGGGATTCCGGGCCTCAGGCAGCAGACGCCGCGGATGATCAGATCCACCGATACGCCGGCTCTCGAGGCTTCGTAGAGGGCCCGAATGACCTCCGGCTCCACCAGGGAGTTCATCTTGGCCATGATTCTGCCGTTGCCGCCCCGGGCGGCGACCTCCGCTTCTGCATGGATTTTTGCAATCACGGCATCATGCAGGGCGAACGGTGCGATCAGCAGCTTCGTCAGCGAAGGCACTTGCCCCGGGCTCGTGATTTGCATAAACACGTTGTGAACGTCCCGGCCGATGTCCTCCCGGCAGGTCAGCAGTCCGTAGTCCGTGTACAGCCTCGCGGTTTTCGGATGATAGTTACCTGTGCCCAGGTGAACGTAGCGCCGCAGGCCTTCGGGTTCCCGGCGCACGACCATCAGCATCTTGGCGTGTGTCTTGTACCCGACCACGCCGTAGACCACGTGGGCGCCCGCAACCTGCAGCCGGTTCGACAGTTCGATGTTGGCTTCTTCGTCAAACCGCGCGCGCAGCTCGACAACAACCGTGACCTCCTTGCCGGACCTTGCCGCGGCGACAAGTGCATCGACCACCGGCGAATCCGGGCCCGTGCGATAAAGGGTCTGCTTGATGGCCAGGACATCGGGATCGGCGGCCGCCTCCTCCAGCAGTTCGATAACCGGTGCAAACGACTGGTAAGGGTGATGCAGCAACACATCGCCGCGAAGCATCGCGGCCATGATGCCGGCGCCGCTGGACAGCTCGCGCGGGTAGCCGGGTACAAAGGAGGGAAACTTCAGATCCGGCCGGTCTGCAAGGTCGACGACGGCCGAGAGACGGTTGAGATTCACGGGGCCGTCCACTTCGTAGAGATCCCGATCGGTCAGCTCGAACTGACGCAGCAGGTGACGAACGAGGTCTTCCGGGCAGCCACGCGCCACTTCGAGTCGCACGCCGTCACCATAACGGCGCGCGGCCAGCTCGCCTTCCAGCGCACGCTTGAGATCATCGACTTCCTCGTCGTCGACAAACAGATCGCTGTTCCGGGTCACCCGGAACTGGTGACAGCCGAGCACATCCATGCCCGGGAAGAGTTCGCCCACGAACTCATGAATGATCGAGGACAGAAACACGAAGTCGTCCGGCCCGGTCTCGGGCACGTCCGGTGATATGCGGGTGAGCCTTGGAAGCGAGCGAGGCGCCTGGACCACCGCGAGGCCGGCGGGGCGGCCGAAGGCGTCGGTTCCATCGAGGTCGACGATGAAGTTCAGGGACTTGTTGATGATTCTCGGAAACGGATGCGCCGGATCCAGTCCGATGGGCGTCAGCACCGGCAGGACTGACTCTCTGAACAAGCGGTGAAGCCAGCGATACTGGGCCGGCGACCAGTCCCTGCGCGGAATAAAGCGGATCGTCTCGGCGGCCAGCTCCGGCACGAGGACCTCGTTGAATACCCGATACTGCTCGGCGACCAGGTCGCGGGCTATGGCCGTGATGGCGGCCAGGTTTTCCGTGGCGCTGAGGCCGTCCACAGTCCTCTGGCTGGACCCGACTTCGACCATTTCATGCAGTCCCCCGACCCGTATTTCAAAAAACTCGTCGAGGTTCGTGCAGGAGATGCAGAGAAAGCGCATGCGCTCGAGCAGGGGGACTGACTCGTCCTTGGCCTGCTCAAGAACCCGGGCATTGAACTCGAGCTGGCTGAGTTCGCGGTTGAAATAGAGCTCGGGATTCGTCAGGTCGACGACTTCCGGGAGCGCGCTGGCTGCCGCTGTGTTCATGCAAAGAGCTTACCGCCTGCAGGGCGGGCGGGCGAGTCTGCCGGCGGGAGCAATGGCCAGGCTTGCCGCCTTGACGGCTGATGAGCCGGACCCGGCCGGAATTCGCGCAGGGATCCGCCCGCCGGGCTAGTTCGCCGCGGCCAGCCGGATGCGATTCAGGGCGTCGAGTTCGGCGACCAGCGGGGCCGTCGCCCTGAGGAAATCGTCGCGAAGCTCGGGGTCCACCGGATCGGCCTCGGGGAGCTCGACGGTGCGCGGGTTGCGGTGTACGCCGTTGACCCGGTATTCGTAGTGCAGGTGAGGACCGCTGGCCAGCCCGGTCTTGCCGACATAGCCGATTACCTGGCCTTGCCGCACCCGGCTGCCGACGCGCTGTTTCGTGGCGAACTTCGACATGTGAGCGTAGAGCGTCGTGATATTGCCGCCATGCTGCAGAATGACGGTGTTGCCATACCCGCCCTTGCGGCCGCGATGAATGATCCGGCCGTCGCCGGCGGCCTTGATGGGCGTTCCGGTGCTGGCTGCGTAGTCCACACCCCGGTGAGGGCGACTCACCTTCAGAACGGGATGCAGCCGGCGCATGTTGAAATTGGAACTCACGCGGCGAAAATCCACCGGGGCGCGCAGGAAGGCCTTGCGAACGCTGTCGCCCTCGGGGGTGTAGTACTCTGCGTTCTCCTCGTCGACCTGGTAGCGGACGGCCCGAAACGCATCCCCCTGGTTCTGGAACTCGGCGGCCAGCACCCGCCCGTCCTTGAGCCGCTGGCCGTCCAGCCAGCGCTCCTCGTAGACAACGCTGAATCCGTCGCCCTTCCGGATATCCAGCGCGAAGTCCACGTCCCACGCGAAGATGCCGGCAAGGTTCATGATCGTGGTGTCCGTCAGGCCGGCGTCCATGCCCGCCTCGTACAACGAGGTGCTAATCGTGCCGTGGGCGGTGCGTACGCGCACGTCGGGGGTCCGCTCGAAAATTCTCGCCCGGAAGCCGTCCCCGTCGCGCTCGACGAAAAGAGAGGACAGATCGCCCACCGGGCGGGACAGGGTCAGCACCGTCTCGCCGTCGTGGCGAATCTCGATGCGATCGCCCGGCCGGATGGTCTTGAGATGCCTGGCCGCCTCGTCGAGCTTCATGATGTAAGCCAGGTCGAGCGTAGAGATGCCGTTGCGGCGAAACAGCTTGTCCAGGCTGTCGCCCCGCCGTACTTCCAGGGAGACCAGGGTCCCGGTCTCAACCGGCGTGGCCGAGGGCTCAGCGATTTCGGTGTCCGCCATGGGCTCGGCGGAGGACGCTGGCGGTGTTTCCAGCCCGGGTGCTTTGGCATCGCCGGCCGGGACGGGCCCGGCCAGGCGCGCGACCGGAGGCGCCTCGGCGACAAGTTCCGCCGGAGCGGGCTCGGTCGCCCGGGCCGGGAGTTCAAGGGGGATCGTTCGGGCGGTGTGGTTTGCCTCAGCGGCGCCGCCAGAACGGGGTTTTTGCGTTGCGGGCTCGACGGGGGCATCGGTCGGTTGGGGTTCACTGCCCGGCACAACGGCCGTCGTCGGTGTTTTCGTGCCGACCTCGGGGCCGTCGGAATTCCGGGACGGAAGCGCGGCAAGGGCCGCGGCGCCCAGCACGGTAATGGCAATGGCGACGGGCAGAAGCGGGCGAGCACGCTGGCCCCCCGCCGGAGGCGTTGCGTGCGGATTCAGCTTGTAATCGTGGCGGATACCGCGACTCACTCGACCCACCCGGGCGTTCCCTGCAAAATGTCGCGCATACCCTAGCCCGAGCGTTGCGGGTGGTCAATGCGCTCAGTCCCAAAAAAATCACACACTTGGGAGAAACTATGCCTTCGGCATCTGAACAGCTGACGGAGCTCGTTCGCGGCACCGATGAAGTCCTCGTCCTGACCGAGCTCGAAAACCGCCTGGCCCAGTCGCGCCCGCTCCGAATCAAGGCCGGTTTCGACCCCACTGCTCCGGATCTGCACATCGGTCACACGGTCCTGATCAACAAGATGCGCCAGTTTCAGCAGCTCGGACACGACGTGACCTTCTTGATCGGTGACTTCACCGGGATGATCGGCGACCCCACGGGCAAGAACACGACACGTCCCCCCCTGACCCGGGACGAAGTGGTCGAGAACGCCCGGACCTATCAAGACCAGATTTTCAAGATTCTCGACCCGGACCAGACGACCGTGGCGTTCAATTCCAGCTGGATGGGGAAGATGTCGGCCGCCGACCTGATCCAGCTGGCGGGTAAGTACACGGTTGCAAGGATGCTCGAGCGGGATGACTTCTCCCGTCGTTACGCTGATGGCAGACCGATTGCCGTCCATGAGTTCCTTTATCCCCTGGTACAGGGATATGACTCGGTGGCCCTCGAATCCGACGTGGAACTCGGCGGGACCGATCAGAAGTTCAACTTGCTTGTCGGGCGGCAGCTGCAGCAAACCTGGGGGCAGCCGCCCCAGATCGTCATGACCGTCCCCCTGCTAGAGGGGCTCGACGGCGTGCAGAAGATGTCCAAGTCCCTGGGCAACTACGTCGGGATTGCCGAGCCTGCGGGGGAGATGTTCGGCAAGCTCATGTCCATCTCGGACGATCTGATGTGGCGGTATTTCGAATTGCTGAGCTTCCGGCCCCTGGGCGATATTGACGGCCTGAAAGCCGAGGTGGCAGGCGGGCGAAACCCGATGGAAGTGAAATTCGACCTTGCTCTAGAGATCGTGGCACGATTTCATGATCCGGGAGCCGCAGCCGCCGCGAGGGAGGAGTTCGTCGCTCGTTTTCGCCGTGGCGCGCTGCCCGATGAGTTGCCGGAGGTTGGGCTGGCGGCGGCGGGCGGATCCATTGGTATCGCCGATGCGCTGCGTCAGGCGGGCCTTACAGCCAGCAACTCGGAGTCGTTCCGGATGATCCGCCAGGGCGCAGTGAAGGTGAACGGCGAGCGGATCGAGGACCGGGACCGGCAATTTGCCGCCGGGGACTCGATGGTGCTTCAGGTGGGCAAGCGGCGAGTGGCGCGGGTGACGATCAGCTGACCCGGCGCTCGCCCGAGAACGACCGGTCCTGGCCGCCGGGCCGCGCGGCGAATTGTTTTTTGTGTTCGATCCAATCATCCCCAGGGAGACGAGATAACGATGAGAATGTTGATGCTGATTGTTGCCGGGATCATGGCCGTATCGTCGGTGGCTTACGCGCTGGACCAGGAGCAGGCGGAGAAGGTAACGGAGGTGCGCCAGGGAGCGCTCAAGGTTATTGGCTGGAATATCGGCCCGATGGGCGCGATGGCCAAGGAGGAAATGCCGTATGACGCCGATCTTTTCGCGCTTCATGCCGAGCGCATCGCGGTCCTGACCGGCATGCTTCCGGAGGTGTTCAAGGCGGACACCCGGAATAACCCCGTGGAGACCGAGGCGCTGGATGCCATCTGGGAGGATTTCGACGAGTTCACCAAGCTCGCGAATGCAGCCGAGAACAAGGCCCTGGCGGCCTCCGCCATGGCCAGGGACAAGGACTTCGCGGACGCGCGGGCGGCGCTCGGCGAGCTCGGCCAGGCCTGCAAGGACTGCCACGAGAAGTTCCGGGAAGATTAGCTCTTACGGTATCCGGACCCGGCTGGCCCTGGCGGCTGCCGGGTCCGGCGCCGCGGGCGGTCTCACAGGATCGGACAGGGATCGGGCCGGCAGGCTTTCCGCCAGCTCGTCAATCCCGGTCGAATGCCGGGAGAAGCCCCGCACCGGCGCAGGGAGGCATCAGGAAAAGTCGAAACTGGCGGATGGCGGGTCCGGTGCAAAGGCGAGCAGTAGCCAGACCGCGATCGAGACCGCCGCAGCCAGCCCGAGGGCGAGCCAAAGGCGGGAAGAAGCTATGCCGCTCTCGCCGGCGGGAAACGGGCCCGCTTTGCGGCCCGTCCACATGGCGCCCACCAGCCGCTCCCCGGCGATCAGGCGGTGGACCAGCAGGGCGACCAGGTGGGTCCCGATCAGAATCCACAGCAGGTTGGCAT
>CAWJIJ010000011.1:0-522500 GCA_963842955.1 uncultured Gammaproteobacteria bacterium | reverse complement strand
GGCGCAGGGTGAGTCGGCCCCTAAGGCGAGGCCGAAAGGCGTAGTCGATGGGAAGCAGGTTAATATTCCTGCACCTGACATTACTGCGATGGGGGGACGGAGAAGGCTAGGTCATCCGGGCGTTGGTTGTCCCGGTTCAAGCGTGTAGGGAGTGTTCTTAGGTAAATCCGGGAACATAATTCCGAGACGTGATGACGAGCTCCCATGTGGAGCGAAGTGATTGATGCCATGCTTCCAGGAAAAGCCTCTAAGCTATAGGTAATGTTTGACCGTACCGTAAACCGACACAGGTGGGTGAGGAGAGAATCCTAAGGCGCTTGAGACAACTCGGGTGAAGGAACTAGGCAAATTGGTACCGTAACTTCGGGAGAAGGTACGCCCCTGATGGTGAAAGGACTTGCTCCTCTAGCTGTTGGGGGTCGCAGTGACCAGGTGGCTGCGACTGTTTATTAAAAACACAGCACTCTGCTAACTCGAAAGAGGATGTATAGGGTGTGACGCCTGCCCGGTGCCGGAAGGTTAATTGATGGGGTTAGCCCTCGGGCGAAGCTCTTGATCGAAGCCCCGGTAAACGGCGGCCGTAACTATAACGGTCCTAAGGTAGCGAAATTCCTTGTCGGGTAAGTTCCGACCTGCACGAATGGCGTAACGATGGCCACACTGTCTCCACCCGAGACTCAGTGAAATTGAAATCGCTGTGAAGATGCAGCGTACCCGCGGCTAGACGGAAAGACCCCGTGAACCTTTACTACAGCTTCACACTGAATTTTGAACATGTTTGTGTAGGATAGGTGGGAGGCTTTGAAGCGGTGACGCCAGTTGCCGTGGAGCCAACCTTGAAATACCACCCTGACATGTTCGGAGTTCTAACCCAGGCCCGTTATCCGGGTCGGGGACAGTGTGTGGTGGGTAGTTTGACTGGGGCGGTCTCCTCCCAAAGAGTAACGGAGGAGTGCAAAGGTACCCTCAGCGCGGTCGGACATCGCGCATTGCGTATAAAGGCAGAAGGGTGCTTGACTGCGAGACAGACACGTCGAGCAGGTGCGAAAGCAGGCCTTAGTGATCCGGTGGTTCTGTATGGAAGGGCCATCGCTCAACGGATAAAAGGTACTCCGGGGATAACAGGCTGATTCCTCCCAAGAGTCCACATCGACGGAGGAGTTTGGCACCTCGATGTCGGCTCATCACATCCTGGGGCTGTAGCAGGTCCCAAGGGTATGGCTGTTCGCCATTTAAAGTGGTACGCGAGCTGGGTTTAGAACGTCGTGAGACAGTTCGGTCCCTATCTGCCGTGGGCGTTGGAAATTTGAGAAGAGCTGCTCCTAGTACGAGAGGACCGGAGTGGACGCACCTCTGGTGTTCCGGTTGTCACGCCAGTGGCATTGCCGGGTAGCTATGTGCGGACAGGATAACCGCTGAAAGCATCTAAGCGGGAAGCCCCCTTCAAGATGAGATTTCCCTGGATCCTTGAGATCCCTGTAGGACCCTCGAAGACTACGAGGTTGATAGGCTGGGTGTGGAAGTGCAGTAATGTATGAAGCTAACCAGTACTAATTGTCCGTGCGGCTTGACCATATAACACCCAAACAGTTTGGGTGCTGTGATAACGAATCTGCACCTTGGACTTCGCTTTCTTTCCGATTTCACGGCATGTGGCACTTGTGTGCGGCATGCGTATCGTGAGCCAGTTTGCCTGGCGGCCATAGCGAGCGGGAACCACCCGATCCCATTCCGAACTCGGAAGTGAAACTGCTCAGCGCCGATGGTAGTGTGGGGTCTCCCCATGTGAGAGTAGGTCACCGCCAGGCTTCTAAAACAAAACCCCCCGCCGGATATCCGGCGGGGGGTTTTTCTTTGTGGATCCCATGGAGAGACCGCGCGCGTCGCCATGCGGACGCTGCAAAAGGTCACGCGTGCTTGGGGCCTCGCTAGTCCGACCGGGCGGCGCCGGATGTGCCTGAGTCCACGGACCGTTGGTGGCCGCGATATTCCTTCGGCGTGACGCCGAAGCCTTGGCGGAACCCCCGTGAGAAGTGCGAGGGATCCTCGATACCAACCTGCAGAGCTACGTGGATAATGGGGTCATTGGATTCCCTGAGGAGACGCGCAGCATGCTCGTACCGGACGTTTTGAAGGACTTGGGAGTACGTCGCGCCCGCTCGCTGGAGGTCTCGTTGCAGTGTCCGGGGGCTACGCTGCGCCATCTCGGCGGCCTCGTCGATCGAAGGCAGTCCATTTGGCAGATAAGGGATCAGCACGGAGCGCATCGTGCTTATGAGGTCCAGTGACCCTTCCAACGCGCCTCCATCTCTACGCGTAGTCGGCACGGGTAGCGTGCCGCCTCCGCTCGTCCCGACCGACCGGCTCAGCAGACCCCGTGGCACCGACACCGATCCCGACTGTTGCCCCCGTAAAAGGCGCGTGTTCGGGAAGAGTTGTGCCGCGAGTTCGCTGATGGGCAACTCGGAATGCAACGCGATCTCGGCCGGTTGCCACTCGGAGCCGACGAATGATCGAATGATCGCGATGACGACCGCCATTTGGCTCCAGTCCTCGATTCGTCCCGAAAAAGGATCCAACGGCGTGCGGTTCAGGCATGACACGCGGATGGTCGTCTCGTCTTCCGTGATCCACGCGGTGAGAGCAGAGTCTTCCACAGCGCTATATCGACAGAATTGCTTAAGCGCCAAATAGAGCGTTGGCGACCATGCGATGGCGTCACCGACGGTTGCGCTCAGATTCCAGAGATCAGAGTGCGACACGGCCCGCACCGGTAAATCGTCGATGCCTTCTCGATCGGCGATCGCACGGAGGAACGCACGCGCACGCTCGTCGGCCAAATAAAGGTTCGGATCCTCAGTAACGAGTGTCGGCAGTCGCGCGCGACGCAGTTCTCGGTCGACCGGCGCACCGACTTCCTCGAGAAACGCCAGGTAGGGGGCAAGGTGGGCTGCGCGTGAGCACTGTATCGGCTTCGGCCCGGCGCGGTCCGGTGCGGAAATATCGTGGTGAAGATTACCCATCCTGTTTGCCTGATGCCGCCCATGACGCGCCGATGCGACTCGCCTTCACCCCACATACCATAGAGCATCGCGCGACGGTGCATCTGGCCATTTCGCGCCACTGCCGGAATCCCGCATCGTCAGGCTGCTCTGCGGAGCAGCACCAACCGGCTGGCGCGTCGTGGCCAGACACGCTCCCTGGCGCTTGGTACAAGGTTCACACCGGCTCTTCGAGCCATCGACGCGCCAATACCTGCACAATGACGAGAAGCATTTCCATGGCAGCTGACCTCTCGATCCCGGCGATCCGGGCGCTGATTGCGGAGCAGCTTCCCGTACGCTATCCCAAGGTCGAGCAGATTGCCCGCCGTCTGGATGTGCCGGTGCGCACCCTGCAGCGGCGACTCGAGCGAGCGGGGTCGACCTACAGTGGCCTGGTCGAGGAGACGCGGTTCTTCCTGGCCCGCCGTCTGTTGGCACAGCCAGACGTGAACGTGGCCGAAGTCGCGAAACTGCTGGGCTATCGGGATCCCAGCAGTTTCAGCCGTGCATTCCGCCGTTGGACCGGCGATCCGCCGCGCGCTCACTGTCGGCACGCCACGTCTTCGAAGTCGATGCCAGGCGGCTTAGGGGAGCTCTGCACAAGTCCCGTGCGTTCCGCTGCTGTCCGGACCCGTTCCGGCCCGCTTTCCTCCCTGTCGCGAAATGGCCAGAAAACGGTTGCCGGCTAATACATCTTGATATTCAGGCGAACGCATCGGATCGGCGCCAGACTCTGGAATTTGACACCCGGTTGAGCCGGCCTGATTCCCGGAAAGTCATCGACAGAATTGCTCGTCATGCCAGGGCAACCCATTTGACCAATAGGAGAAGCGATCATGTCACTACCAGGCAAGAAAATGAAAATTGGTGGTTGGAACTACCACGTAAGCGATCAGGGAAGTGGTGATAAAGGTGTAGTCATGCTGGTTCACGGCATGCCAGATGACGGTAGCTGTTGGAAATATCAAGTACCGGCACTATTGAATGCAGGTTACCGCTGTATCGTTCCAGATACCCTGGGTTACGGTCTTACTGACCGTCCACGTGAAGTTGAGCATTACAAGGTTGAACTAATCATCGGCCATATGTTTGAAATCATCGATGAGCTAGGGCTTAAAGATATCAACCTGGTGGGTCATGACTGGGGTTCTGCCATTACCTGGGGGATGCTCTATCAGAAACCAGAGTTGTTCAGAAAATACTGCTCATTGTCAGTTGGCCACTTGGGCGCTGTGTTCAGCCAGGTCCACTCAACCCCCGAGCGTATGCTAGAAGCCGCCAAGACCAACTGGTTCACCTACCATCATACCCAGGCTGGTATGGAAGAACTCTATATGACGAACGACTTCCGCTACTTCGATACTTTTTTCGTTCAGCACCCTGAAAAGGAAGAGGTCAAGAGACTAATCAAGGAAACTGGTCATATCGAATGGCTGAACTATGACATAGCCAACCCTATGGTTCAGGACTACTTGTCAACGGCCAAAGATCCGCTGGTCTTTCCGATCACTCCGGTGCCGGTAATGGTGATTTACCCTGAGCAGGACATGTTCTTGTGGCCGACTCAGGCTATTGATACTCCTCAATGGGTTGATGCTGAGTGCCGTATTGAAATGATTCAGGGTGGCCATTGGTCGATGCTGGATCACCCAGATGATGTCAACGTACGGATGCTGGACTGGTTTGGTTCTGAAACCTACAACGTCCGAGCAAATGTGAAAGAAGCCTGATCTGTCTGGCAAGGCTGTGGCAGCCGGTGCCCTTGCGCCGGCTGCCACAGCCATCAGCAGCAGATTGCAGTGAAAACCTGGAGTCAACTGGGATGCTAGAGCGCTTCGAAAACCCCGGTGCGCGACGGTTATATCGTTCTTGCGTCCTAGGCATATGGGCACTGATGGCGACTCAGACTGCCTTCGCTCAAGCCTCGAACAGCGAAGAGCAGTCACGGGGTTTCGGCGGGCCGGATGCTGCACTGAACCGGATCGAATCTGACAGCGTTGCAACAGATACACCTCTCAAGCTGGATTTCCTGAAGTCCTGGTACGAATGGAAAGACGAGCTCCAGAAGGAGCACGGCCTGGCCTTCGGAGTGGAGTACAACACGGCCTACCTGAGGTCCAGCGATAACCAGTCGGGTACCGACAACGACGCAGCGGGCGGCATCTTTCGCTTCAGCGGTGTCTGGGAGGCGTTCGCCCGAGGCTCGGCTCACCCCGGCAACCTGGTTTTTCTTGTCGAACGCACGGACGAATATACCGATACGGGACCAAGTTCCTTCCTTGGCGAGAGCCTGGGCTATGCCGGAATCTCAAACCTTCCCTACAACGACGAAGGGTGGCGGCTCAACACGCTCTACTGGGACCAGAAGTTCCAGAGTGGCAAGTATGAGGTGGTGGGTGGTTGGCTCGATACCAGCGATTACGTCGATGTCTTCCCGCTGGTCAGCCCCTGGACAGACTTCTTCAACTATGCATTCAGCATCGGCGTTGGCGCCCTCGATCTGGCCAGCGATCCCGCGCTCGGGTTTGCGGCCGCGGCGTGGCTGACAGATAACGTTTACACCATGGCCGGCTTCGCTGACGAGAATGCGGATGGGACCGATCCCCTTGACGGGTTCGACACTTTTTTCAATGACCGAGAATACTTCAAGCACTTCGAGATAGGCTGGACCGGCGCTTCACAGGAGGCCTACTACCTCAACAACGTTCACCTGACCCTGTGGCACGCGGATGAAAGAGATGAGTTGGGCGTAGAAGACGGCTGGGGGGGTGTGCTGTCCTTTAACCACACCATCGGCGACAAATGGCTGGCGTTCGTCCGGGCCGGGTGGGCGGAGGACAGCGGCAGCCTGCTGGAGCGGTCGGTCAGCATCGGGGGCGGCTATACGCCCGGCGGAATGGCGACGCTGGGATCGGGAAGCCAGCTCGGGTTCGGCGTCAATTGGGGCCAGCCGAACGATGCCCTGTTCGGTAGCGATCTGGATGACCAGTACGCAACGGAGGTCTACTATCGCTGGCAAGTGGCCAAGGAAATTGCGATCACACCGAGTGTGCAGCTGCTGATCGACCCTGCGCTGAATCCGGATGATGACACGGCCTGGGTTTTTGGCCTGCGGGCGCGACTGGCGTTCTAGGCGCGGCCCTGGGGACCGGCCTGCGGGAAACCGAGTCCCTTCGTCCTCTGCTTCATCTACTGCTTTGGCGCGAAATGGCCAGATGTGCGGCTAAACGCGCCGTAATCTGCAAATGGGGTTCCCGAGGATGTAGCGCATAGCCGCAAGCATCAACGAGGCAAGTCCTGTCCTCTCGCAATACGGTCTAATGACGATGCGATCTCTGGTATTCACGGCAATTGCATGCGCGACTATTCTCACAGGGTGCATGGGCCCGCCTGTGTTGAAGCGGCAGGTGATCGGCTACGACGAGGTGATCTCCGAGATCGAGCAGGATCTGCTGCTGCTGAACATCGCCCGCTCGGCCAGAGGCGAGCCGGTCCACTTCACGGCCACATCGAGTATCGCGGCGACCTTCGACTGGACCGCTACGCTGGACGCGACCGGGCGTCTTGAAGACTCGAGCGGTACGGATTCTTTTGGTCTGAATCTCGGCGCCAGCGCGTCCGAGAATCCCACCTTCAGCCTACGGCCGCTCGCGGGCCAGGAATTCACCAAGAGGATCCTGGTTCCTTTCACCGACACGGCGTTCCATGTCCTCGCCTATCAGGCAGGGGCCATCGACCGCGTCATGCGACTCATGGGCTACGGCTTCGAGTTTCAGAATCCCGACGGCAGCTTTGTCCGGTTGATAGAGAACGACCCGGCCCGCCCGGCCGAATATGAAGAATTTCGTCGTCTCGCCGTCCACCTGCGATGGCTCCTCGACACACGTGGCCTGTTCGTGCGCACGCTGGTCTTCGAGGAGCTGATGGTCCATGAATTCGATGCCGTGCCACGATCCCAGGACATCACGGCCGGTTTCGACAAGGGTCTCAAGTGGCGCCAGAACCCGGACGGTAGTTACGAGCTGCGCCGACTCCAGTCGGGCCGTATCGTCATGACCAATTACGATCCGGCCGCACTGACCGATCAGGAGCGATTCGAGCTCAACGAGAAGATCAAGCGCAATCCCAGTGGTTATGTCTACGTGCACCTGAAGCCCGACGGTCCCGGCGGCGAGTGGCCGGTTCAGGGAGTCATTTGGCTACGCAGCATGCTCCAGATGTTGAACTTTGTAGCGATTGGCACCGGCGCGACACCCGAATTCGACGTGGCGCCCGACCCCCGGACCCGGGGGCCCGTCCCGGCCAACCCGGCCGCGACCTTGAAAATCAACGTCGCGGATGACGCGCCAGCCGGCAATGTCGCTTTCGCAAGGGCCGGCGACCGGTTCTACAGCGTCGGCGACACGCCCTGGGATCGGGCAGCCTTTGCCACCCTCGGCGACCTGTTCCAGAGCGCCGTGGGCGAAGTCGAGGACGTCGGTATACCGATCACCATTGCGAAATAGGAGACGGTGAACGATGGGTGGCGTGTATCGCAACCGCGAGCCGGCCTAAAGCCAGTGGCCGCGACAGCCAGCCGGTGGAGCGAACGACGATATTCCCCTTATAGACGGCGCTTCATCGGATCCGGCAACCCTCGGGGCCAAACTCGGTGAGTTGACCGGCTATCGAGGTGGCCTGCCCTTCCCGGCGCCCCGTCAAGCGATGATCCCGAGGCTGACGACAAGCTGGCATGGAACATGCGCTACGCATGGTCCGGCGACGATGGAATGCTGACGGATATGATCTGGCACTACCTCGATTCGAATCGCAATAAAGTCGAACGCGAGGTCCGGTTCACCGCAAGCATGATGCGTTTCAGGCGTTGCCACGTGACCGCGCCCGTTCCGGAGGTGCCGAACAATCCGGGCGAGGTGTTTTCGGCCTGTACCTGCGCGCCGGTTTTCGACGGTGCGTCGATGATCAATTTGCAGGCGCGCCACTGCACGACGCTGACCGTGCAGGCCCTCGTCAACGTGGATGGACTTCGGGCGGTGGATTTTCAGCCGGGCGCCCTGCGTGCTGTGGGCCGATAGTCAGGGCCCGCGCAGAGGTCTGCGCTTTCTCGAGATCCGCCGGGCGACTCAGTAGTCGTTTTCGCTCGCTCCCGGTCCGGTCAATCAGGACATGCCTTTCGAGTGTTGGCGACAGCGTCACCGGAAAGCCTGTAACGATGGTCAATGTTCGTCGCGCCGCCATGATCAACAACTGCGTGGAATCAGCAGTGCGTCAGGATTCCTGACGCTTTGTTGTTGCGTGCCTTGGACTGTTCCGGTGCATAGCAGACCGCTCAGTCGCGGCCATGGGCGTGTGCGTGGTTGTCCGTAAGCTCCGGCCAACCCGCCCTCGATCGAGTATCAAGACGAAGGCCAACGGGAGAGTCAATACGTGAAATCCGACGCGCACAGCGGGCTTAGCCCCGAAATTTCAGACTAGACTTTCCCCATTGGGCTGTAAAACACGATTGGGGGATTTCATGCGAACAAGACAGCTGGCGATCATGGGAACGGTGTTGGGCCTCTCGTTTGCGGGTGCGTACGCGGCCGTACAGATGATCGAGGCAGACAGCAGCAAGTTTGCTGCCGAATACAAAAATCAATATGAGACCTGGCAGCAGACTGCCGAAAGCAAGGACCTGGTGGACGTCCTCGCCGAGGATCCCAACCTCGTGGTCCTGTGGGCGGGTTATGGCTTCGCGAAGGATTACAACAAGGCCCGTGGCCATGCCTATTCGATCACCGACATTCGCAACACCTTGCGCACCGGGGCGCCGACCGGACCGGACGACGGCCCCATGCCCATGGCCTGCTGGTCCTGCAAAAGCCCCGATGTCGGCCGCTACATCGTAGAGAAGGGCGAGAAGGACTATTTCACCGGCAAGTGGTCACGCCTCGGCGGTGAGATGCACAACGAGATCGGATGCGGCAACTGCCACGATGCGGATGCGAAGTTGCAGGTTTCCACGCCGTTCACAGACCGGGGAATGGAAGCCATCGGCTGGAAGTGGGCCGACGCCAGCCGGTCACAAAAACAAAGCATGGTCTGCGCCCAGTGTCACGTGGAGTACTATTTCACTGCAGACAAGTTCGTGAAGTTTCCCTGGGACATGGGAACGACCGTGGACGAAATCGAAACCTACTATGACGCGATCAACTTCACCGACTGGACCCACGCCATTTCCAAGGCGCCGATGCTCAAGGCCCAGCACCCGGGTTTCGAAACCTTCATGCGCGGAACCCACGGCCGCAACGGCGTGTCCTGCGCCAATTGCCACATGCCCCGGGTCCAGGACGCCGACGGCAAGAAATTTACCAGCCACAACATCGGCAATCCCTTCGATAACTACGAAGCTTCCTGTGGCCGTTGCCATGACCAGGGCAAGGATGACATGGAGGCCGTGGTGGCCAAGTACAAGGGGATGGTCGCGGAAGCCAAGCTGAACGCCGAACGTCAGCTGGTGCACGCCCACTACGAGGCCGCGGCCGCCTGGAAGGCAGGCGCCACGGAAGCGGAAATGGCTGACGCCCTGAAGGCCATCCGCCACGCCCAGTGGCGTTGGGACTTTGCGATTGCCTCTCACGGCGTGCACATGCACAACCCGACCGAGGCGCTGCAGATCCTCGCGAGCTCACTGGATCGGGCAGCCGAGGCCCGCGTCTTGCTGGCCAGGGTGCTGGCGACCCACGGTCAGACGGCGGCAATTGCCATTCCGGATATTTCCACGAAGGCGGCGGCCCAGGCGGCGGTCGGCCTGGACGCGAAGAAACTGAAAGCCGAGAAGGCGGTTTTTCTGGACACCCTCGTTGTCGAGTGGGACAAGGAATACAAGGCCAATCATGGCGGCGGTCGGTAAGTAGCGGCCGATACCGCAAACGAGCAGAGTACAGGCGAGGCCGTCTTGGGGCGGCCTCGCTCTTTTTTTTTCCGCTGGATCCAGGCGAGAACAGAGACAGCACTGGATCCCGCGAATCTCCCTCGCCAGACGATGATCCCGGCCCGCAGTCTCCGCTGTGGCCTCCAGTGCAGAATCAGTAGCGTCCGGGAAGACCGGCCACGAACGGCCATGTTCACATTGCGAAAGGCGGCCCCGGGAGCCGTGGCTCAGCCACTCCCCGCGGGTTCGCCAATAGCCGCTGTCCCTGTGCCTCCGGATTCGACATACAGCGTCTGCGTGGGATAGGCGAACTCGATCCCCTCTGCCTCGAAGGCTTCGTGGATGGCGAGGTTGATGGCCTGCTGAATATCCATGTACAGGTTGTAGTCGGGACCGTGAACGTAATAAACGGTTTCGAAGTCCAGGGAGAACGAGCCATAGCCCTTGAAGTGCGCTCGGTCAAAGCGAGTCTTTTCCTGGGACTCGACCGCCGCCCTGATGATCTCGGGAATGCGTTTCAGCTGTTCGCGGGAGGTCTGGTAGGTCACGCCAAGAGGAAACAGGACACGCCGCTCATACATCCGCCCGTAGTTGCGAATCCGGCTCGAAAGCAGGTCGGTGTTCGACATCACGAGTTGCTCGCCGGACAGGCTGCGAAGACGCGTGGTCTTCAGCCCGATGTGCTCCACGCTGCCGAGATAGTCGTCGATGATCAGGAAGTCGCCCACTACGAACGGTTTGTCCAATACGATCGACAGGGACGCCAGCAGGTCGCCGAGAATGTTCTGCACCGCGAGGGCGACGGCGATGCCGCCGACTCCCAGGCCCGCGACCAGGGCGGTGACGTTGATGCCCAGGTTGTCCAGGATCAGCAGCAGCACCACTGACCACAACACCAGTCGTCCGACCCAGGACATGGCGTTGAGTGCCGAGATGCTGCCCGGGTCTGTCTCGCGGCGCTGTTCGACGCCGCGCCTGACCGAGAATGCGAGGAACCGGTTCAGCCACAGGCCCGCCTGGACGATCAGGGCGATCACCGCCACCGATGCGAGCACCGCTCGCGCTTTCTCCGGAATCGAAAGGGCCAGCGATCCCAGGAACACGGAGAAAATCACCAGCGCCAGGCTACGGGTGGCCGCCAGCGTCTCCACGAAAGCGTCGTCCCACGTGGTTTCGGTCCGCTGGGACAAGGCCCCGATTCGGGACCGCAAGATGGGTTTGGCCACGAAGAATACCAGCAGCGCGAAGGTCGTCACCGCAGTGGCGATCAGCCACTGACGGCCGCTGTTGCCGAGGATCTCCGCGCCAAGGATCTGGGACACCACCTCGGTCATGCGCGTTGCGCTCCCGTCACGTTTCGTGGGACCAGCCGAGTTCCGCCGCCCGTGCGCGGGCCTGTGCCGGAATGTCGGCTGCAACAAGCTGCCGGTGCATGATCTGCACGCCGAGCATGTGATTGATCACGGCGTCCAGCTGGGTCTGGGTAGCCGCGGTCGTCGTGTCGGCGTCATGCAGGTCAAAAATGCTGGCGACTCCGGCCGGGTCCAGGAGTCCGGCGGACTCGACGGCTGCTTTTCCCAGATACTCGTCGGCGAGCCGGCGCATGGCCGACCACTTTTTCGGATCCGTATGTGCCGGTGGAGCCATGAACGCGAACTTCTCACGCCGGTACAGGGATTCGGGCAGAAGCCCCTTCATCGCCTCGCGAAGGACGTATTTTTCCGTCTTACCCTTGATGCGCAGGGTCGGCGGAACGCCGGCGGCGAATTCCGCGAGGTGGTGGTCGAGAAAAGCCGGCCGTGCTTCCATTGAGTTGGCCATGTCCACGCGGTCGCCACCCCAGGTCAGGATCTGCCCCTCCAGCATGGTCTTGATCCAGACGTACTGGGCCCGGTCCAGGGGATGCCGGTCCCGGATCGCGTTGCCGTCCAGCGCGTCCGCGATCGCCCGTCCCGGCGAATAATCCCCGAGCGCAGCTCGCCGATCCGGCTGCAACAGGCCCGGCACGCGTTTCGCAGCCGCCAGCCAGGGCTGCAAACATGATGGTGTAAATCCCACGAGCGCGGTGAGCGACGGATCGTCCACCGCGTTTTCGGCGAGCATGGCGCCGCGGAACTGTTCGTTGCTCTGCGTGAGCAACTTTTGCCACTCCTGTCGCTCGGACGGCGGCAAATGGTCGAGGCCGTACAGAAACATGTCCCGGCGAAATGCCGGATAGCCGCCGAAAAGCTCGTCGGAACCTTCGCCCGTCAGCACCACCTTATAGTCCACTTGACGGACCCGCTGGCTCATCAGGAACTTGGCCACGGCGAGGGTGTTGTAGATGGTGCGCTCGGTATGCCACAGAGTTTTCTCGAAATGGTCATACAGATGAGATGAGTCAATCCGGAGGATTTCCTGCTCGGCGCCGGTGGCGCGGGCCATCTCCGTGGCGATAGGGGTCTCGTCATAGGCCTCGGAATCGAAGCCGATCGTGAATGCCCGCACCGGGCCCTGGCGAGCTGCCGCGGCCAGGCCCATGATGGAACACGAGTCGATGCCGCCGGACAGGTAGCACCCGACCGGAACATCGGCTTCCAGCCGCAGCTGAACCGCCTCCACGAGATGCTCGCGCACCCCGTCGATGAACGGCTCCTCGTCCACGCCGGCAGACTGCTCGCCCTCGAGAGGGAACTCCATATCCCAGTAACGACACTGCTCGATGAGAAGGCCGCCCCGCCTCCGGCGCACCTTGAGAAAGTGGCCGGGCTGGACCTGATTGACACCGGCGAATGCCGTGGTCCCCGGCACCATGGTTTGCATCAACTGGTGGAACAGGCCTTCGTTGTCCATTTCACGGTGAACGTCCGGATGGGCAAACAGAACCTTGAGTTCCGATCCGAAAACGAGTCCATGGGGCGTCCGGGTCCAATAGAGGGGCTTGATGCCGAAGCGGTCACGAACCAGGTAGAGGGTTTCGTCGTCCCGGTCGTACAGAGCGAAGGCGAACTCCCCCCGAAGGTGGCGGAGGCTTCGTTCCAGACCGCCGTGGGGATAGAGATGCAGGACGAGTTCGGAGTCACTCTTGGTCGTGAATCGCGCGCCGCGCGCCGTGAGGTCGGCCCTGAGCCGCTGATAATCGTAGAGCTCGCCGTTCTTCGTCAGCATCAGCTGCTTGTTCGCGCTTACAAACGGCTGCCGCCCCCGTGTCTCGTCCAGATCGACAATGGACAATCTCGCGTGGCTGAAGCCCACGCCGTCCATGCGTTCCCAGCCGAAACCGTCCGGACCCCGGTGGTGCTGAATCGCCGCCATGGCGACCAGATCGGCCGGATCCACCGGTCGTGCCCCGTCCTGGTGTATGACACCGGCAATACCGCACATGATCTTGTTCCTTAAGCGAAGAGCCGAAGCATGGTGGACAGCAGGGCCATCCGGATGAACACCGCGCCCCTCGCCTGAGCGAAGTACCAGTTGTGGGGGGTGCCGTCGAGCTGCCGGGACAGTTCTTTCCCTCTGGCGAGCGGGTGCAGAACAATGGCGCTGGACTTGAGCGGCGAATCGCCGTCGAGACGAAACTTCTGACCGAGTTCCTCGAAGCCGTCCCCGGTCCAGAGGATCGAGTTGGTATACACGACGTCGAGACCGGGTAGCTCCGAGTCCAGGTCCTCGGAGATCCGTAAACGCAGCCCCTTTTCCGTCAATTCCTCCAGCTGTCCTTCCGCGAACGGCTCGGTTTCGTCGGTGATCAGGACTATCTCGTCCAGTGCCGAAGAAAAATTGCTCAGCAGCAGCAACAGGCTGCGGATGGTTCGCATCCTGCCCGGCACGCCGATGATACCCATGCGAAATCGATCCGTATCCGATGGGTTTTCCTTGGACATGGCGGGCCGCCATTTCAGAAGCGCGTAGATATCGGCCAGCGCCTGGGTCGGGTGCTCGTCGAGCCCGTTGCCACCGTTGATGATGGGCACCCTGAGGGTCTCGAGCATCTCGTAGACGGATTTTTCGTTGCTGTCTCGCAGGACAACGAGATGCCCGTAACCGCTAAGCATCTCGCCGATGTCCTGGAGGCTTTCCCCCTTGGCGATGCCCGTCGAGGCCGGATCCGTGATGGACATGATGTCACCGCCCAGGCGATGCCACGCGCTCTCAAACGACAGCCGTGTCCGGGTGCTGGGTTCGTAAAAGGCGGTGATCATGATTTTCCCGGTGAGCGGCCGGGTCGACAGCTGCGGCTGGGTTTCGAAACGTGCCGCCAGCCGCGAGAGCTGAAGGAGCTGCGCCCGGGTGAATTGGCGAGCCGACACGACCGGCCGCTGGACCAGGTCCAGCAGCGGAGAGAGGTCTTCGGCGATCTCCTTGATAAGGGCCCGCGGGCGCTCGAAGCCCCGCAGATCCAGGGGCTCCTCTTCGAGGGGCTTGCGAAACTCCATGTCGTCCTTGTTCACCACAGTTTCCCCGATTTCCAGTCCCGCCCCAGCAGGACCAGCAGCAGAACCGGTGCCAGGACCGTGAGCCCCAGACTCACGTAGATCATGATGCTGAGTGCCGTGGGCGAGAGCGTCATGGATTCGCTCCTTGTTCGTCAGGGTGGTGTTCTTCAAGCCTTGACCAGGCGAATTGCCCCGGCTGGATGGCGCTTGCGAAGAGCACACACGTCATGGAAACCGCTGCGCCAATCAGCGCCGCGACGTAGAAGCCGATCGTGAAGTAACCGATCAGCCCGGCGGCGCTGCCAAGAACCATGCCGGATATGGCGCCGGCTGTGTTCGCCTTTCTCCAGAACAGGCCGGCGGCGATGGGCCAGATGGTGCTGGCCACGAATGCGCCAGTAAAATAGAGAAGCTCGGCCAGCGTCGTCAGGCGCGGCGCGCACAACAGCCAGGTCAGTACGCCCAGTCCGATAATGATGCGCGCCGTCGCCTTGCGCATCTCCGCGGCTGACGCGTCTGGCCGGAAATGACGCCGGTAGATGTCCTCGCTTACGAGAATACTGGTGGCCGCCAGCAGCGAGTCGAGGCTGGAACTCAGCGCCGAGAAAACCATGATCAACACGAGCACCGCACCCGTGGTCCCGAGAATTTTTGCTGCCACCATGGGACCGACCATGTCGGCGGCCGGCACATTCAGGTTCAGAGCCGGTGTGGCGAGGGCGATGAATCCCGCTACGATCGGAATAGGCGCCCACAGGATGCCGGCGAGGGTATAGGCTTTGAAGCCGACTCCCTCCCTGAAAGAGAACGCCCGACTCCACCAGACATTGGAATGAAAGATTTCGCCTACGCCGAAGAGCAGATTGTTGAACAGAAACATGATCGAGGCGGGCATCAGGAGATTCAGAAGCTCAGGCCGCTCGTCCATAACAGCGGCATGGATCTCGCCGATTCCCACCTTGTCGATAGCCAGAATGGCGATAACGACCACGCCGGTGAGAATAAGCAGCGCCTGAATAAAGTCGGTGCCGATCACGGCCCGGAAGCCACCAAGCAGCGTATAACCCACGCAGATCACGAGAATGATGCTCATGCCGTAGTGGTACGAAATGCCGGTGAGAGCGTGGATCAGGATGCCGCCCGCCATGCCCATGCTGACCAGCCAGCCGAGGCTGTAAAAGAGGGAGATAGCGAGGAACACCCGCCACGCCGTGTTCCCGTATCGAAGTCTTACGAAATCTCCGCTCGTATAGCCGCTGGGCATCAGCCGGCGGATTCTTTGCGCGAGCGGCGCGAACATCAATAATCCCACCGCGCCCAGCGAGTAACCGAGCATGCCCCAGATTCCCATCTGCAGCGCGATCTGGGGCGCAGCCATTGTGGTATTGCTGGTGACCCAGGTGGCCATTGCCGTGGCGGTCCCGAGCGCGAGGCCGACCCCCCGACCCGCCAGCACATAGTCATCCAGGCTCTTGCTGTTACGGCCCCAGTACCAGCCGAGCGCTACCCAGAGGGCGCTGAAGGAGGCGAGTACGATCCAGCCGGTCTGCGGGTTGAGAATGGCGCTGTTTACAGTGTTCATTGAGGGGGATGCAAAGGGTCTGGGGTCAGGGTTGGCGGATCGGGTGACAGGGTTTCGGGCGGCTTTTTCAGGATGAGCGCCTGGCGCCCCGCATGATGAGCGCCAATGTCATCGCGAAAACCGCGGCGCCGAGAGCAAAAAAGCCGAACGCCCGCTCCAGGCTATGATGCCGGACGGTCACGTGGACCGGTTCGCTCCATGAAGACTGTCCGGCACCGGCAGCCCGGGCGCGGTAGAACCAGGTTCCGTCGGGCATGCCGGACTGGACCCTGGCCTGGTCGGAGCCGACGTAGATAACACGTGCTGACGCAAATTCCGGGTCGGCGCTTTCCTCGATTTCCACCGGGCCTTCAGCGCTCCATCGGAGCTGGAAGTTCCCGGCCGTTGCCACATCGGTATCGGCTTCAAGTTGCACGCCGGCGTTTGCCGGAAGCAGCAATACGAGGGAAAGCGAACCCGCTGCGATCAGGCGCGAGGCGCAGAACTGATCGAGAAAACCATGAAAGCAGGCGGGCCATGACGGCCCGGGAATGAACGTCCGGATAGAAAAGATAGACCGCTCCAGCGGTGCCCAGTCTGGCCGTCAAGGAAACGGTTAGTCTACCGGATCGCGCCGGCCGCTTCACGTGCGCGCCCCGAAACTGCGTCTTCTCCATGGCGTTCCGACCGGCCCGCGAGGTCCAGCGCCGCATGCAGCAACAGGTTGCTGCCGGCCTCCACGTCGTGCCAGTGAGTCCACTCGTCCGGCGCATGGCTGACACCGGCGACCGACGGCACGAAGATCATGCCGGCCCGGGTGATCTCGGTCATGAACTGGGTGTCGTGTCCCGCTCCACTGGGCATGCGTTCGAAGTTCATCCCCAGGGCTGCGGCGTGGTGCTCGAACAGCTTCACGATCTCCGGGTCGCACTGCATGGGAGCCAGCCAGCTCGCCTGCTCGTATTCGAACATGAGGTTGTGCCGGCGAGCGATGGCTGACAGTGTTTTCCGGCAGGCAAGCGACAGCTCTGTCATCACCTCTTCCTCGCTGTCTCGGCCGACCAGCGTAAAAATGGCTTCGCCCGGGATAGTGTGCGGATTACCCGGCTTCAGCTCGACTTTGCCTACCGTCAAGCGACTTCTGTCGGAGCCGTTCTCGTCGATAATCCGGGAAATTTCATGGGCGAAGTCCGCGAGGCCGCTAAATGCATCGCTTCGCAAGTTCATCGGCGCCGTCCCGGCATGATCCGCCTTGCCGATAAGGCGCACGATCCACTTGAATACGCCCGAAATGCCGTCGACGACCCCGATGGTGTTGCCCGATTTCTCCAGAACCGGGCCCTGCTCCACGTGCAGCTCGAGAAAAGCCTTCATGGACTCGGGCCGACGTCGCGCGGTGAGCGCATCCAGGGGTTCGAGTCCGGCTCGCTCCATGGCGTCGGCCAGACGGTAATTGTCTGCATCGTGGGCATTCAGAACGAATTCCGGCGTGAGCTGACCCGCGATGGCCTGGGCCCCGAACATCCCGCCGAACCTGCCTTCCTCTTCGCTGGTGGCCACGAGTTCCAGTGGATATTTCGTGCGCAGGCCCTGCTCCTTGCATACACGGAGGACTTCCAGACCTGCAACCACGCCCAGCGCGCCATCGAACATGCCTCCGGCCGGAACTGAATCCAGGTGTGAACCGAGGGTGACCGATGGCTGATCACGATCGCCAAACCGACCGTAAACATTGCCCGCGCCGTCGATGTGGGAATCGAAACCCTCTCGAGCCATCAATTCGATGAGCCAGTGCCGGGCCTGCATATCCGCCTCCGACAACCCCAGCCGGTAGATGCCCTTGTCTTCCTCGTTAAAACCGATATGGGAGAGTTCCAACAGCGTGTTCTTGACTCGATCAAGATTAATTCTCGGTTTCACGATGGGGCTCCTGGCAGCACTTGGCAAACGGCGGACTTCGTCGGGCGGTACCGGCGGCTTGTTCTGACAACCTTCGCAGACACCGGTGGCAATGGGCAACTCGTAGGTCCCGGGCGGATTGCCCGGTCAGGACTCGATGACGACCTTATAGCCAGTAAACTTGCGCACGTTGAGTACGCCGGCGTCGAATATCAGATACTGCCCCTTGATACCGGCGAGCGTTCCCTCAATCTCCGCCTGCTTGTCCAGGTTCAGGGAGCGGACCTTGACCGGGTGTTCGAGCACGGGATAACGGATCGATACGGGCCGGGCATCCTCGTTCAGGGAAACCGCGGTCTCACCGAAGCGCTCGCGCAGCCCCTCTATCGTCTTTGCCGCTGTGGCCATCAGTTCGCGGGAAGAGGCTTCCAGGTCCACAGGAGCAGGGTCCCCTTTCAGCATGGCGCGCCAGTCTGTCCTGTCCGCGACGTGTTCCGCCAGGGACACTTCCAGCAGGCCGGCGATTCTCCGGCTGGCCACTTCTGCCACGGGCAGCGCCTGCCTGGCCCCCTGGTCGATCCAGCGTGTCGGGATCTGGCCCTTGCGGGTGATACCCACCTTGAGTCCGGACGTATTAGCCAGGTAGACCACGTGCGGCTGCAGGCAATGTGTCTCGCCCCATTCCGGCTCGCGACACGTCCCCTGGTGGTAGTGGCAGCGTTCCGGCCTGACGATGCAGATATCACAGGCCGCCAGGCGTTGGCTGCAGGGAAAACAGTGTCCCTGGTTAAAGCTTTTTTTTGTCGCCCGGCCGCAGTGGGTGCACTCGATTTCGCCGGTGAACCTGATGGAAAGGTGTTGTCCGGAAAGCGGATCCAGAGGGAGTTCGTCATCCCCCACTGGCAAGCGATAGGAGACTGTATCACCCAGCTCGGAGCGCAGCTTGGACAGGCCGCCGGTCAGTGTCATGGCGTTATCCTGGGACCCGCAACGGGCCCGTCATCAGAAGGATGCAAACTCCCATTCCATGAAAGCACGCACGTCGTGGTTGGTCTCATCGAGCACTTCATCGTCCCGGTACTCGTAACCCAGGCCAAGGCTGAGTCTGCCTATCCAGAACGGACGGACGTGGGTCACTTCCACCTCAGCGTAGCGAGTCTGGTTGGTGGCCGCGACGCTGCGGGTCTGGCCGCGGCGGTTCAGCGTGCCGTAGGCCAGCGTGGCGAGCCAGGTCTGGTCGGTTTCGGTCACCAGGACCCCGCCCAGCGTGGCCACGCTGGAATCCTGGTCGAAGCTGTGTCCGAAGACCCGGCCCCGGTAGCGTTCGCCGGTGCGGTAAACCCGGTTCCAGTAGGCGCAGCCTGTCTTGCCGCCGCCACCGTCGAAGGTGAGCTTGCGGTAGAGGTTGAAGTCGCACTCGGTGTCGGCCCATTCTCCGTAGATCCGGTAGCTTCCCCAACCATCGAGGTAGCCCCAGGTCTCGACGCCGAACTGGGCAAACAGCTTGGTCGGGAGGACCAGGCGAAGCGGTCCGTCGCCGAAGTCCTCCCCCACCCAGTGGGTATAAAGTCCAAGCGGACGCCCGAACGCTTCGGTCGTCCAGCGAATGTCCCAGGACGCCAGCCGGTCGTACTCCAGCGTGTCGCCTGCACCGGTGAGCATGTCGAACAGTTCGTCAGCCCCGCAGCCCTCGCCCTCGCCGCAGTACTGGCCCATTAAGGTCACCCCGAACTCCCACTGCGAGGCAGGCCGGAAATCGAATCGCGCAGAGAACATCTTTGCGTCCTCCAGTATTCGATCGTCGTCGAGAAAACTGTACAGAAGACTGAGGTCCCAGGGGCCGAGCCAGCTCAGCCACTTTGTCTCGAACGGCTTCGTCAGGTTCCGCTCCAGCGTGATCGAGGGGAGCGGGCGGGCGTTATTGGAGAGAATCATGCTGCTCTGCCAGCCCGGGCCCCAGTGCCGGTCCTGTATGCTCCCGGCGAGCTTCCAGTTACCCAGCGCCATCCCGAGATAGGAACCGTCGGCGCGAAGATCCTTGTTGTCGTCCGGGTCGTCGACCCACTGGCCCTCGAGGCGCATGCCGAAACGCTGTCCGGTCCATTCCAGTCCAAGGCCGACTTCCCCATCTTCCCGGGGCCCGTCTTCGAAAGCGCGAATCTGCCGAGGATTCTTGGCGGCAGAGGCATGCGCCGACATCCGGACCCGGCCGATCTCCCGTTCGTACCGAAGCCGGCCGGACACGCGGACCAGGGCGGCAAGCCCGGCATCGGAAAGTCCAGTCGGTGGCCTCTCCAGCGCTGAGCTCAGATCCGACACGGAGAGGGGCCAGGACAGGACGGGACCCGGTATCGCGCCCTCGTCGGCGAGTATCTGGATGTCATGCCGAAGGCTGGAGTCGCCGGGATCCAGCCACGGACCCGGCAGCGCCGGCAGCGGAACCAGGATGGCGAGCCACAGGCCGAGCCGGATCCAGAAGGGAAGGGAACGATTCAGGTCGCGGTCCTCGATAGACGGAAGTTTCGCGGCCTCATCCTAAGGATCCGGGCCCGCCACCACAACACGATGATCCGAAGCGCTGAACGTATCGTTTCCGGATTATTGAAGGGGAGCAACCGAGATCAGCTCTCGCAGCGCCGCAGGGTCGTAGGCAACGCCGTCGCGCATGACCCAGGTAACGCGCCGGATCTGGCTCATGTCCTCGTCCGGTCGCCCGTCCACCAGTATCAGGTCGGCCCGTAGGCCGGGCTCGACGGCCCCCACTTCTTCGTCAGCGCCCATGACTCGCGCAGATTCCAGGGTCGCGATCCCGAGCACGTCCATCGGCGGGATTCCCGCATCGACATAAAGATTCATCTCGCTGTGCAGCGCAAATCCCGCCAGGGCGTCGGTGCCGGCAACAAGCTGGATACCGGCCTCGTGAAGGGCCGCGATCACGTCGAGCATCCGGCGGGCCGATTCCGCGTAACGCTCCCGCTGGTCGGGGGGCGCCTCCAGCCCGCCCTTCAGGGACTGGCGCGCCACCCCGGATGGCAGGCTCCCATGGATCGCCGCCTCGGTCCGCCTGGGTTCGCCGGGAACCTGCGTAAACATGTCGAAGAAAACAGACACCGTAGGATCGACAACAATGCCGTTGGCCCGGAGCAGGGCTACAAACGAGCGGAACTCCGTGGAGTTGATGTCCAGGTCCGCCCCGCGCTGGGCTACCTTGATGAACCGGTCCGGGTTTCGGGTCTCGGTGACGTCCTTGTAAAAATTCAGGAACACCATGTTGATATGCTGGATCTCGTCGTAACCGGCCCGGACCGCGTCCTCGGCCCACATCCCCGCGGGAATGTGTCCGCTCACCCGCAGCCCCCGTTCCCGTGCGTGCGCCGTCATTCCGGCAACGAGGGGGACCGGGACGGAACTGTAGATCTTGATCTGCTGGTAGCCCTGGTCGGCGTAGAAGTCGACCCACCGCGAAGCGCCGGCCGCATCCGTGATGCGCGCCGGCGTCGGGCCCGCAAACTCCCCGTCGCCATCAATGATGCCGGCCCGCAGGACCGAGGGCCCGACGGCGCGGCCGGTCTCGAAGAGGTCGATGATCCTGAGAAGGCCTTCATGATCGTTGGCAAGGTCACGCGCGCTCGTAACGCCGTTGGCGATGTTCAGCGGACCGTCCATGAGACTCAGATGGGCGTGCATGTCCCAAAGCCCGGGCAGCAGGGTCTGACCGGCGGCATCGATGCGCTCGGTCTTCTCCGGGCGTGGGGTGTCCGGCGGGAGCAGCGCGGTAATTCGCCCGTCTTCGACGACAACGGCGTTTTCGCTGCGAATCCGGCCGGCGCGAACATCGACGATTCGGGCGTTGTCGATCACCACCCGGTCCTGAAGCGGGATTCGCGCCGTCACGGACATGGCGGAGAAACGTAATCCCTGACGCTCGTTCTGGCGGGCCTCGAGGCTGTCCACGATGCTTTCGTGGCCGGCCTCGATCACGGAGAGCCACGAGCTCACCTGGGCAAACAGCCGTCCTTCGGAGTCTATCCAGAGGGGTTCGGGCTCGAAGCCCGGCCCATGGATTTCCACCTGGCGAATGGTTCGTCCGTCGCCCAGATCCATGGACTCCACCGTCTCGAGGCGCGCACGGCCGGAGGGCAGCAAGTCCAGTGCCTGGCCCGGTGCCTCCAGGAGCGCCCTGACGAGCAGCGCGGATTCCTCGGGAGGGCCGTCGAGGCTGACGTAGAAGCCGGGCCGGGCGGATTCGCCCTGGTCGGCGGCGGACTGCCAGGATCCGTTTCCGTTCTCGATGGAAAAGGTCTCGTTGACCGGTGCGGCCATGTAGTCGTGGCCGCGAATGATGACCGAGACGGGTAAGCCGGCGTTATCGAGCTGGTAATTCGCGGATAACCCGGGGCCACGGCCCCGGTCGCTGAACGAGTACTCGACGCTTACCGAACCGTCCTCGCCATAGACCGAGCGCTGTTGGCCGGCCACGTTGCCAACAAGCAATACGGTGAACTTACGATCAGATTCCGAGGCGTGGGTGACGCCTGTCGTCATCAGCAGGGCCAGGAACGCGGCTATGCGTCGGGTGAGATTGAGCAGCATAGCGGTTCTTCATTCCTGTCCCGGCGAAGGAGCGAGAATGCTACACGGACCCGCCTGCTGCTGCAGGAAATCGTGGCGCCGGCGTGACTAGAACAAGAGGTGCTCGTGCCACCCGGTTCGGTACACCAGTCCGCAACCGATCGCGACGGTGGCAATGCCGACGACGCCCTGGAGCCCGTTGTGAAGCCACGTCATGCTCTTTGCGGACAGCCGCAGAGGAATGGCGATAACCACGGACAACAATGCCATGCCAACAATAGAGCCCAGCCCGAACAGGGCGATATAGGCCAGTCCGGCCAGCGGAGACCTCACGGTTTGCAGCGTCAGGACGATCAGCGCAGCCGAACCGGCCATGCCGTGCATCAGGCCAACGAGGACCGCGCGGGTCGGAAAGCCGGACGGATGACGATGCGCATGGCGCGCGGGGTCGTGGCCCGGTTCGCCGGCGTGGGAATGCGCGTGAAAATGCACCGCGCCATCGTCGTGACGATGGGTGTGAAAATGAATACGCTCCCTGGCGAGCCGCCAGAGCACATCGCAGCCCAGACAGATGAGCATGAGGCCTACCGCGAATTCCAGGCCGAGAGCCAGTGTCTCGGGCATCGCCAGGTCGAGAACCAGCACCAGGGATCCGAACAGGAACAGGGTCAGTGTGTGCCCGAAACCCCACGCGGCGCCCTGGCGCAAACTCTCCGCCAGGCCTTCGCTGCGCGTGGCCAGAGACGCCACCGCGGCGACATGGTCGGCCTCAACGGCGTGTCGCATGCCGATGAGAAATCCGAGCAACAGGAGGGTGATGCTCATGCCGGTGCCGCGTCTGCTTCCGGCGCCGGGGATCGGACGCCGGTTTCGGGCAGGTCCAGGTCGAGGCTTTCGAGCAGCATTTCATCGCCGGTCACGACTCGTGTACGGAAGTCGCCGCAGGTGCCGCAGAGCAGCCGGTTGGGTGCGCATCCGGTTTCCGCTCCGCAGACCGTGCAGGCAACGACCACCGGGGCCGTCTCGATCTCCAGGCGGGCGCCCTCGGCGGGTGTTCCCGTGGCGGCCAGGGGGAAGGCATGCTCCAGCAGCGCGGTTTCGATGCCTGAGAGCGGGCCGACGAGCAGGCGGATCCGTTCGATCCGGCTTGCACCGTGCTCTTCGGCGATGGCCGCTACTTTCCGGGTCAGGGCGAGACAGACTGAAAGCTCATGCATGACCCGGACCTCAGTCGTCCTGGAGAATCGTTCGCCGGAGCAGGGTTCGCCGGCTGACGGGGCGGGCCGCCAGCGCGTCTTCCCCGGCTTTTGAGCGGTCACCAGGCGCGTCGTCTGCGGCGGGCGCAAGTAAACGCCGGAGCGTTTCTTCGGCCACTGCCCGGGCCGTCGGCATGTCGGGAAATGCCTCGACCGAAGTGAACAGGGCCAGTGCGTGATGCCGCGGAATGTTTTCCAGAATGGCCCTGACGAATTCGTACTCGCCCCCCGGGAAGCGAAAGCTGCGCTTCTCCTCGGCAAAGGCATCTGCGGGTTCCTGGTCTGACGGGTCGGCAGATTCAGCAGCGCAAGATTCTTCGTCCTCCAGGACCACGAGGTTCATGCACCACGGGGTGATCAGTACACCGACCTGCTGGCCTTCGAAATCACGGAACCCGACGCCGTCCACCGTGAGCCTGGGGTTGGAGAAAGGGATGCCGTCCGACCGCTCCGCCGCGATGCGACGGTAGGCTTCGATCAGGGCTGCGCTCCCGGTGTGCACCTAGTCGTCCAGCGGCAGGAACTTATCGGTCGCGGCGTCGCACTGCGGGCAGCGCCAGAAATCCGGAAGATCCGCGAACGCGGTTCCGGGCGGTATCTGTTCGACCTCGTCGCCGCTGGCCGGATCATAGATGTACCAGCAGATACGGCATTCCAGGCGCATGGCCGGAGTCAGCCGGGAGGCGACATCGCTGTCGTTGAGTTTGGCCGGGCGATCATCCACGCTCATTTCCCAGTGGCCGGTCAGGCCACGTCGGCCCAGTAGGGCTCGAGAATATCGGACAGGCGTTCCCGCGTGTCGGCGATGTCTTCCGGTGCCGCGCAGGCCACAGCGGGGACGTCGGTGATCTCGATGCTGTTGAGAATCAGGGTGTTCATGGAGTTGAAATAGCGGACCCACCAGACGTCGCGCAGACGAGTGGAGCGAACCTCGCAGTTCCCATAGCCGCGGGAGAGAATGCTGACCGGCCCCAGACCCAGGGCGGAATCCAGGTAGGCCAGATCGGCGTCCGACAGGGGCAGCAGTGACAGGTTGATCACATGGGGCGGGCTGTCGCCGTTTCGCTTGCCCGCGTGCTCGGCAACCTCGGTGAGAATTGCCGGGCCGTTCATGCTCTCCCAGGGCATGTCCACGCTGGCGAGTGCCGCCGGCGTGAGAATTTCGGCTGCGGGCAGCCGGACCAGGCAGGGGACGTCCGCCACTTCGATCAGGTCGTGGGTAATCCGGTCGTCGTTGTCCATGTAGAAGGAACGCCAGACACCGGCCATGACGGATTCCTGGATCTGCGCCCGGAAATCGCCCACATAGCGGATGCTCACCTCACCCTCGCCCAGGATCTGGTTGACCAAACCCCGGCTCTCTTCGTCCAGCCCCGAGACGTCGGCGAGCAGGCGTTCACCGCCAGGGGTGTAGCGGGCCAGCGCATCCGTAAGCCAGGCCATGGCCTCCCTGGCGCCGGTCAGGCCGGCAACGTCCTCCGGCTCCGGCGTGTCCGGCATCGTGTAGCGGGACATCTCCTTGGGCAACGCGATGTATTCCAGCTGTGCTTCATCCGTTTCCTTTGGCTGGCTGCCAGGACCGACGGTGACGACAGGGATGTCTCTCAAGTTCATAGGCAAATCTCCGTCTGCCGGCTGCGGCTCAGGCGCTCACGACCGGAATGCTGAACCCGGGCGGGCGCCGAACCTCGGCCTGGCTCAGTTCCTGGATTTCTTCCAGGTACTCGGACCAGTTCTTTATGCGGGAAATGACCCCCAGGTACCCCCCGTCCCGAAGGAACACCAGGCTCGGCCATTGGCGAAATCCATAGTGTTTCTGCAATTCGATTTCTGCGTCCCGGGCGACCAGGCCGGCGCGCAGCTGGCCCTCGAAGGCTCCTAGCAGTTCGGGCAACACCACTGCGACATCGGTGGTTTCCTTGTAACGTTTGGGATCGCCGGCGAAAAACAGCACCGTCATCCCCGCTTGCGCGATGAAGGCCTCATGGTCGTTCAGACCTATCTCCGGCAACCCGTATTCGGTCGTGAGACGCTCAATGAGCGGATGAGTCAAGATTCGCCCTCTCTGGCCGCGGGCCGGCCGAATTCGTAATCGCTGATGTTCAGTTCGCCGGGACCGACCCGCTCGCGGTCGGGCAGCATGGCAGTCCGCGCCTCCGGCTCGATGCCCCAGCCCCTGAGCACCTCAACGGCCAGGTCCACCGCGCCGGGGACCTGCTCGCGCACCACGAGACGAAGGCTGCCCCCGTAGTCGTTGAGCAGTTCGGGCTGGACTCCCACGAGGGCGATACGCTCGGGAAATTCCCCCGACAACTGAGCTGTCATCAGCACTTCCTGGAATCCCGCCTGGTGCATGCTGACTTTCTTGACCCCCATGAACCGGGGTACGTCGTCACCCTCGATCAGCCTGAGTGATCCGGGCTCGAGGCCGAAGTCGATGGCGTCGAGAATCAGAAGATTGGTTGCGGTACGCACCCAGGGCATCAGGAAAATCCCCTGGGTACCACCGTCCATGACCCGGACGCCCTCCGGAAAGGTCCACGCTTCGTTCAGCGCTTCGACCGCGCGGATGCCGAAACCTTCGTCGGCCCACAGGATGTTGCCCAGGCCCAGAACGAGCGTCTCGAACTCCTCGACCGACGGTTCCGGGCCGAGGTCCGCGGGGAAGCGGCTGGACATCAGGGCAGGTCGTCCTTGTACATGCGCCAGCCGCCGATGATCGTGCTGATGCTGCTCTCGCGGCTCATGATGTCCGCCCGGATGGCCATGTAGATGTGGATGACCACGAATACGATCATCAGCCACATGGCGGTGAGATGCCACATCTTGGTGTTCAGGGATCCGCCCAGCAGGGGGATTGCCCACCCGAACATCTTGTCGGCCCAGCTGCCCTGGCCCAGACCCTCGGCGTAGAGAGCAAAGCCGGTGACGATGAGGAACAGCGTCAGGATGACGTTGAAGAAGAACATCGCCGACTGGGCGAGCGGGTTGTGACCGAGGATTTTGTGGCTCTTGCGGGTCATGAACCCGTAGTACTTCACCTCATGGATCAGATCTTTCCACCATTCGGCCTTGTGTATGGGCAGAATGAACAGTTCGCGGGCATAGCGGTTGCCTACGATCGCCCAGTAGATCCGAACCAAAAAGCCGATCGTGAAAACGTATGCGGCGACGAAATGGAGCCACCGGAAGGTGCCCATCAGGAAGTGGCTGCTGGCCTCGCCGCCCACGGAGGGCAGGGGATAGGCGATGAAATAGCCGGTAACGCAGAGCACGAAAATGCTCAGCGCGTGGAGCCAGTGCCAGATCCGAACCGGGGCCTCGAACACATAGGTGGGCTGGATGTTGGCCAGGCTGTGGCCTTCGACTGCGGCTTTGTTGGTCATCTCGATCTTCTCCTGGACCGGGGGCGGCCGCCGGCCGCCCCCTTCAGGCGGATTTAGCGCACCTTCACCACGGCCAGTTCCTGGCCGTCCGGCGAAATCACATGGCTGGCGCAGGCGAGACAGGGATCGAAGCTGTGGATCGTCCTCAGGATCTCCAGCGGCTGCGTCGGATCCGCCATGGGCGTCCCCAGCAGGGCCGCCTCGTAGGCGCCGATATTGCCGGCCGGATCACGGGGCGAGGCGTTCCAGGTAGACGGTACGATCGCCTGGTAGTTGTCGATCTTGGTGTCCTTGATCCTGATCCAGTGCCCGAGAGCGCCGCGCGGCGCTTCCGCCATTCCCACACCCTTGGTCTGCGCCGACCAGGTGGCCGGTTCCCAGAGGTCCATGTTCGCCGTGGCCGTGTCTCCGGCCTTGATGTTGGCCATCATGGCGTCAAAGACCTCCCGCTGCTTGTGGGCCGCCCATGAGGCCTCCAGCCCCCGGGCCGCCGTGCGGCCAAGCGTCGAGAACAGGGCGCTGACCGGCAGGCCCAGTTCGCCCAGAAGGTCGTCCGTGGGTCCCTTGATGTCGTCCCGGCCCATGGCGTAGCCGATGATGTAGCGGGCCAGCGGACCGACTTCCATGGCGTTGCCCTTCCAGCGAGGCGCCTTCAGCCAGGAGTATTTCGCGTCCTCGTCGAGGGCCTCGATATTGGTCTTGGTGCCCTTGGCGTTGGGTCCCAGCTTGAAATTGGGCTCGGTCACGCCATCCCAGGGATGCAATCCGCGGGAATCATCGTCGTACTTGTACCAGGAGTGCTCGACATACTCCTGAACCTGGTCCGGATCCCGTGTGTCCACTTCGTAGATCTGGCTGAGGTTGCCGTCGAGAATGGCGCCGCTGGGCATCATCAGGTTGTCGTTGGACCAGTCGTTGGCGGCCATCGGGAACTCGCCGTAGGAGAGAACGTTCTTCCCGGACAGCCCGCCTCCGTAGCCCCAGTCCTTGTAGAAGGACGCGATGGCCTTCAGGTCCGGGATATAGACCTTGTCCACGAACTCGATGGACCGGTCGATGATGTCCGAGGCCATGTTCAGCCAGGCGATGTTGATTGCGCCCACCGCGCCGGTCTCGTTGACGTTGATGGAGCAGGGCATGCCGCCCACCAGCCAGTTCGGATGCGGGTTGCGGCCGCCAAAGATCGTGTGGATCTTGCAGACGTCCTTCTGGAAGTCCAGCGCCTCCAGGTAATGGGTCACCGCCATCAGATTGGCTTCCGGGGGCAGCTTGTAGGCGGGGCTGCCCCAGTACGCGTTCGCGAACGGGCCGAGCTGGCCGGATTCCACGAAGCGTTTCAGCTTGTTCTGAACGTCCCTGAAATAGCCCGGCGAGGACTTCGGCCAGTCGGTAATGCTCTTCATGAGCTCCGACGTGGCCCGCGGGTCGGCCGAGAGGGCGCTCACGACGTCCACCCAGTCCAGCGCGTGGAGATGATAGAAGTGCACCAGATGGTCATGGACGTACTGGTTCAGCATCATCAGGTTGCGGATATGGTTTGCGTTCGTCGGGATCTGGATGCCGAGGGCATCCTCCACCGAGCGCACGGACGCCAGCGCATGCACGCCCGTGCAGACGCCACAGATCCGTTCCACGAAGGCCCAGGCGTCCCTGGGGTCGCGCCCCTCGAGAATGACCTCCAGCCCGCGCCACATGTTGCCCGTGGATACCGCATTGCGGATGACGTTGTCTTCGTCGACGTTGACCTCGATGCGGAGATGGCCTTCGATGCGGCAGATGGGATCGACGACGACCCGCTGGCCGCTCGTGTCGAGGGCGAATCCGTTGGCGGTGACGGTCTTAGTCATGGCGCACCTCCTTGCGGCCCTTGTCGCTCATATGGCTGACCACCGAGGCGGCGGCGTGGGCCGCGACACCGATGGCCGCAGCGCCGGCCAGTACCTTGCCGACCTTGTCGGCGTCGGCTTCGACCGATCCCCCGACCTTGAGGTTGGTAACCGCGCTGTAGAAAGAACCCTTGTCCCAGAAGTCGTCTTCGGCGCAGCCGAGACAACCATGTCCTGACTTGACCGGCCATGACAGGCCGTCATTCCACTCGAGGGTGGAGCAGGCGTTGTAGGTCGTCGGGCCCTTGCACCCGACCTTGTAAAGGCAATAGCCCTTGCGCGCGCCCTCGTCGTCGAAACGCTCGACAAACTGGCCGGCGTCGAAATGCGGCCGCCGGTAGCATTTGTCGTGGAGGCGCTGGCTGTAGAACATTTTCGGTCGGCCCTGGCGGTCCAGTTCCGGCAGCGCGTCGAAAGCGATCATGTAGGTGATCACGCCGGTCATCACCTCGGCGATCGGCGGGCATCCCGGCACCTTGACGATGGGCTTGTTGCGAATGACCTTGTGGACCGGCGTGGCCCGGGTCGGGTTCGGGCGGGCCGCCTGCACGCATCCCCAGGATGCGCAGGAGCCCCAAGCGATGATGGCCTTGCAGTGGTCCGCCATGTGGCGAAGCTTCTCGACGAAGGGCTGGCCGCCCTGGATGCAGTACATGCCGTCTTCGTTGAGCGGCGGATTGCCCTCAACGGCCAGGATGTAGTTGCCGTCGTGTTTCTCGATGGTCTGCTCAAGCAGTTCCTCGGCCTGATGGCCGGCGGCCGCCATGAGCGTGTCGTCGTAATCCAGCGAGATCATCGACAGGATGACGTCGCTCGCCAGGGGATGGCCCGAGCGGATAAACGACTCGGTGCAGCAGGTGCATTCCAGTCCGTGCAGCCAGATGACCGGCGTCCGGGGCTTGGTCTCCAGTGCGTGCGCGATTTTCATCGCGAACTCTGGCCCCATCCCCAGCCCGGCGGCGGTCAGGCTGCAGAACTTCAGAAAACTGCGGCGGGTAATGCCATGCTGTCGCATGACCTCGTAGAACGTTTCGCGATGTGCCATGGCAAACTACCTTCGACTAGCCCGAAGATGAATTCTGGCGGCAGTTGCCCGTGGCCTTACCCTGCGGCAGGCCTCTTTGCCGAGCCGGAATGCGAGCACCCGGTTGGATTGTTTTTGAGGCCAGTCGCAGCGGAACGGACCTGCTGCTGCCGGTACGCGTAAGAATGGTACCGGCAGCCCCGGTCGCGCTATCGTGGCTGATACCTATCTTAGATTTCTTTCAAGTAACTGGAGGCGCCTGGGTAAGGCGACCGTGGTCACGCCTTCGACTTCCGTCGGGGTCTGCCACCTCGCATGCGTCAGGCAGCGCCAGCTTCCGGGCTGCGCATTCACAGTGACACGCCGGCTCGCGCTATCCTTCATGCGTCGCGGGCGGCGCTCGTGGTTAACACTCATTAAATTACCGGAGCGAAATCATGCTGAGACGATGGGCCCTGCTTCTTGCCGTCTTCGCGCTGACGGGAGGCTGCGCCACGGGCGCCAATAGCCCCTTCGTGAGTCCCTCGAGCCCTCATGCGATTCTGGATTTCCGGCGCCCGCCGATCAGCCTGACTCCGGCCCGGCTGGCCGAGATCGGCGGGACCAACGTCAACGCTCCCATCACGAAGACGAGTTTCTGGGTCGCGCCCGGCGAGCATGAAATCGTCGTCATCGGCGGGGTGGACGCCTCCACCTCGGTCTCCATGCCGGGGGGCTCCCGTTCCGGCGCCAATCCCGGGCGGGTGACGATCCAGTTGGAGGAGGGCAAGCGCTACTTCATTGCCATCGAGATGACTGGCGGCCGCACCGACAACTGGGAGCCGGTGATCTACAAGGTCGAGGACATCTAGTTCCGGGGGCAGCAGCCGGCGGAGTGAGGCCTGAGCCCAGCTTCAGCGGGCTTGCACCCAGCGCACGAGGGCATCCTGCAGTTCCTGCCCGGGCCCTCGATGAACGTCCTTGTCATTGTGCAGGACAACCACCGCGTAGCGCCGGCCGCTGCGGGCCTGGACATACCCTGCAATGCTGGAAACGTCCTGGAGGCGTCCGGTTTTCATGTGGGCGTAGCCGGCCGTGCTCCCGCCGAGGCGCCGGCGAAGTGTGCCGTCTTCCCCGGAAACGGGCATTGAGGCGGCGAATTCCGGCATGTAGCGATGCCCCCAGGCGGCGACCAGCAGGCTGCCCAGCGTGCTCGCACTCATGCGGGACTCCCGGGACAGGCCCGAGCCGTTATCGACGTACAGCCCCTTTGCCGACACGCCCAGGTCCCGGAGTGTCGCTTCGATCGCCCGACGGCCTTTCTTGACGGTCGCGGGCTCGCCTTCGCGAGCCAGCCCTGCGGTGAGAACGAGGATGCGCGCCATCACGTTGTTGCTGAACTTGTTGACCCGCTGAACGACCTCGGCTGACGGAATGGATCTCATCACGTGAAAAGGCTTCTGCTGGGCAGGCGCCGGCCCGTCGCGCAGGCCACCGGTGATCGAGCCGCCCAGTTCCGTCCAGATGGACTGAAAGACACCCCAGGCAAACTGATCGGGATCCATCACGGATCGATACAGGCTGTACTCATTACAGCCGGTCGGAAAACGTCCGGAGAAAATAACTGTGTCCGGCTGATCGGCCGCGGCCTGGACCGAAACGCCCCGCTGGTACCCCCGGCACGGCCCCTTGGCGTTGCGCACCTGGTTGATCAGCCGCAGATTCGCCAGTGGTGGTTCAACAAGAATATCCGGGCGCTCGCCGCTGGTTCGGCGCACCAGCGTAAAGCGCACCGCCTTCAGGTTGACCAAAAAGGAGTCCGGGTTGACGTTGTAGGCCCTCAGCGGCTGACCGTCGAAGGCCCCTGGATCCACGGGCTCCAGGTCGAACAAGGACCGATCGAGTACCAGGTCGCCGTCGATCTCGCGAAGCCCCTTTGCGCGAAGATCCCTGAGCAGGGTCCAGAACCGTTCGAGAGTCAGCCATGGGTCGCCGCCGCCCCGGACCACGAGGTTGCCATCCAGCCGGCCCGAGGCGAGGTCGAGGTCGCCGTCCAGCCAGATCTGCGTATCCCAGGTGTGGGCGGGCCCGAGGGCATCCAGTGCCACGAACGTGCTGACCAGCTTCATCACGGAGGCCGGATTCCGGGGGACGGCGGCGTTGTATTCCAGCAAGGAGTCGCCGCCGTCTACCGGCCGCACGGAAATACTGAGTCCGCCGCTGGACAGGCCATGTCCGGCCAGCACGCGCAGGACCGGGTCCGGCAGGTCGTCAGCCACGGCCGGTGCGGCGACAACGCTCGCCAGGCTCAGGACCAGGAGGACTGTGTAGCAACGGTGTCGGAGCATAGGCTGGAAGAACGGCGAAGAACGGCCGGGCGCGTGGCGCCGAGAGTATACTCAAAGCGCGCCGCCAGTAGCCTGATCAGGCTGCCGGTCCTCCCGCCTGCCTGGAGTTTGTGTCCATGATCCGTTTGTTCCCGAAGGCCCGGTCCGCCGGGCTGGTCCTGATAGCCGTTCTGGCTTGCACACCCTGGGCGCATGCACGGAAACCGGATCCGCCGCGGGAGCTGGCGCTGCTGAGTACCGCCGTGGAGTCCCTCTCCGAGCAGGTGGACCCCGCGATTGTCGAAGTGGTCGTCACCGGCTTCAGCCTGACCCAGCGGCGGGGCGGGGGCGTAGTGTCGCCGACCTTGTCGGGAGGGTCCGGCGTGATCGTGGACGCCGAGGGCTATATCGTCACCAACGCCCATGTCGTGGAAGGGGCCTCGGAGATCAAGGTGAGGCTTGCCCCGCCGGCCAACGCCGATCGCGGCTCGGTCCTTCCGGCGCCCGCGCCCATGCTCAGCGCAAGGCTTCTCGGCGTCGATCGGGAAACTGACCTGGCCGTGCTCAAGATTGAAGGCGGTCCTTTTTCCGCGTTGGCATTCGGGGACTCCGAGCGGGTCCGGCCCGGGCGACTCGTTTTCGCCTTTGGCAGTCCGCTGGGGCTGGAAAACTCAGTCTCCATGGGGGTGGTAAGCGCGGTGGCACGGCAGCTCGCTCCGGATGCCCCGATGATCTACATCCAGACCGACGCGGCCATCAACCCGGGCAACAGCGGCGGTGCTCTCGTCGACGTGACCGGCGAGCTCATCGGCATCAACACCATGATCTATTCGAAGTCGGGCGGGAACGAGGGCATCGGCTTCGCGGCTCCGGCGCACATTGTGAAGACGATCTACCAGCGCATTCGCGAGCAGGGCAGGATGCGACGGGGCATTATCGCCGCCAGCGCCCAGACGATTACGCCGGAGATCGCCCGGGGGCTCACGCTTCCCGTTCGTGAGGGTGTCATCCTCGCGGATGTCTATCCGGGCGGGCCGGCTGACCGCGCGGGATTGCGGGTGGGCGACATCATCCTTGGAGTCGACGGTAAAGCCATGGAAAACGCGCGCCAGATGGACGTCAATGTGTATCTGAAGTCCATAGGAACTATCGTCGACATCGATCTGCTCCGGGACGGGGAGAGGCTGACGCTGCCGGTGCGGGTAATCGAGCGCAAGGAATTCGGTGGGCCGTTTGCGGAACGGGTGAGCGTTGATGAGAGTGCGGTACGGGCGCTCGGCATCGTAGCCGTATCCCTGGGCCGGGACATTGCCGGCCTGCTACCGGACCTGCGGCGCGATGCCGGAGTCGTCGTCGCCGCTCAGACCCAGGGAGGCGGCGCGGTGACTCCGTTGCGCAGCGGCGATGTGATTTATTCACTGAACGGTCAGCCCACCGGCACCCTGGATGAACTTCGCGGCCTTCTGGCCGGTCGTACGGCTGGGGAGACGGTAGTGCTGCAGGTGGAGCGGCAAGGCCGCCTTCATTACGTGGTGGCTCCGCTGCAGTAGGGGTGTCTTCCATTGGCCGCTGCGACCCGCGAGCGTGTAGCCGATGGCGCCATCTGTTATAAACCGTGACCTGCGGTTCGCGATTACGCGAATCTGCCGGGTGCGCCCGGCCGAAATAACATTTTATAAAGGGACATGATGTCGGATTCGGTTCTAAAGCGCGTGGCTGACGGGGAAGAGGCCGCGGTAAAGGACGTGATGGACCAGTTCGGCGGCCTGGTGTGGTCTCTGGCCCGCCGCAGCTGCCCGAACGCCGCCGATGCGGAAGACGCCACTCAGGAAATTTTTCTTGAGATCTGGAAGAGTGCGCACCGCTTCGACGAGACCAAGGGTTCAGAAACGCTTTTCGTCGCCATGATCGCGCGTCGCCGCCTCATTGACCGGATCCGGAAGCAAAGCCGCGAGCCGTATAAGGACAGTATCGATGAGCCGACGCTGCATCTGGCCCAGGAGGGCGCGGATCGATGGGCCGAGACCTGCGCGGAGGCTTCCCTGGCTGCACAAGCGGTCAACATGCTGAAGCCGCAGCAAAAACTGGTGCTGGAGATGGGGCTCCTCCGGGGGCTCAGTCATAGCGAGATTGCCGAGGCAACGGGTATGCCGCTGGGGACCGTAAAAACACAAATGCGCCGGGGCCTGATCAAGGTCAGGGAACTCATGGACGTCCCGCCGCCAGGGTCGGCTGACAAGGGCGGGGCATGAGCGCTTCGTTTCTGGATGACGACCGGATCGTCGACTTGTTGGTCACGAGGACCGTGGAAGGTCTGGACGAGAGGGAAGAGGCAGAGTTGAGCGGGCTTTCAGAAAACGTGCCGGGATTTGATGCCGAAGCCATCGATCGCGTGGCCGCTGCCCTGTCGCTGAACCAGCTTGCGCCGGAAGAGATGCCGGGGGAGTTGCGTCGCCGGGTTGCTCGCGAAGCGCATATCTGGCTGGATGGCCGAAAGGGTGGCAATGTTCTGCCGTTCCCACAGCCTGGCGTGGCGCCTGCGGAAGCCGCGCCAGCTCCGGTTGTCGATTCCGGTGGCCCCAGCCCCGCCTGGTGGGCCGCGGCAGCGGGCCTTGCTGTTGCTGCCTTCGGCTTGTGGCAGGCCGAGAACACCGGACGCGAGATGGACCGGCTCGCCGCCGAACTGGAGTCGGCGCGGGCCGAGTCGGCTGCGGTGGCGGAAGCCGTGGCGGAGCGTGATTTACCTGTTGCTTCCGTGAGCCCGACGCCAGAGAGTATGCCGACGGGAGAGTTGCGCGCCCGCCTTCTTGAGCAGCCTGAAACAGGCCTGTGGGGCTGGAGTGCCACAGAAGATCCCGTTGCCGCAGCGGCCTCGGGCGATGTTGTATGGAACGGGTCCGAGCAGACAGGCTACATGCGTTTCGTCGGCCTTGAGCCCAACGCGACGGACAGCGCCACCTACCAGCTATGGATTTTCGACGAGGCCAGGGATGAGCGCTTCCCGGTTGATGGAGGGGTGTTCGATATCCCGCCCGGCTCGACGGAGGTCATCGTCCCCATCCGACCCACGCTTGGCGTGACCCGTCCTGTCCTGTTCGCTGTCACCGTGGAACCTCCGGGGGGTGTCATGGTGTCCTCCCGCGAGCGCATCGCGCTTGTGGCGAAACCGGACGCCTGAGGCGCGGCTCCAGCAGGCCTGACGAGTCTCCCAGGGTCCCTCCAGAGGTCTAGAATCGCGGGATGGACACGCGCACCGAACCGCAGACCGCCCCGGCCGTCCTCATGATCCGGCCGGTTGGCTTTCGGGCCAACCCCCAGACTGCCGAGTCCAATGCTTTTCAGGAGGTTCCCGGCGAGGACCCGGGAAGGACGGGTGCCGAGATCGATTCCCTCGCCCGCTCGGAATTCGACGGCCTGGTGGTGGGGCTGCGCGAGGCCGGCGTGCGGGTCGTCGCCTTCGATGCGCGTGCCGACGGTTCAACGCCTGACGCGCTGTTTCCGAACAATTGGGTAAGCTTCCACGCTGACGGACGGGTCGTCCTGTATCCCATGCTCGCTCCCAACAGGCGGCTGGAGCGTCGCGAAGACGTGTTGTCGAGGCTGGCGGAGGAAGCCGGCTTTCACGTTCGCGAGATCATCGATCTGAGCGCCCATGAGGCTGATGATCGCTTTCTCGAGGGCACCGGGAGCCTGGTCCTGGACCGGGTCCAGCGGATCGCCTATGCCTGCCTCTCCGCGCGGACCGACGTAGAGGTGCTGGCCGAGTTCGGCCATCGGCTGGATTACGAGACGATCGCCTTTAATGCCGCGGATGAAGATGACGTACCGATCTACCACACGAACGTGATGATGTCGGTGGGGAGCGACTTCGCCGTCGTGTGTGAGGACGCGATCGGGGCCGTTGTGCAGAGGGAGGCGGTCCGGCGAAAACTGGAGGAAACCGGCCACGAAGTCATTCCGATCAGCCGATCGCAAATGGCGGCATTTGCCGGAAACATGCTGGAACTGGTATCAGCCGGCGGTGAGCGGGTGATTGCCATGTCCCGAAGCGCGGTGGAAAGCCTGGATAGACGGCAGCTCGACGGGTTGGCCGGCAGGGGGCGACTGGTCGTCGGTGAGATCCCCACGATCGAGCAGAAGGGCGGAGGCAGCGTCCGCTGCATGCTCGCGGAACTCCATCTACCGCCAGTGACGTAGCCAGTCTAACGTTTCCCGGCAGACTCCAGAGCATCGAGATACTCCACCGCGCGGCGCAAGTGGGGAATCACGATCGTGCCCCCGACAACCAGGCCGATGCTCATGGCTTCGACGATTTCCTCGCGGGACAGTCCGGCGTCGCGGCATCCCCCCAGGTGGTACTTGACGCAATCGTCGCAGCGCAGCACGAGAGAGGCCACCAGGCCGAGCATCTCCCGGGTGGGCTTCGGAAGATGACCGTCGCTGGTATAGGCCAGCGAGTCCACGGAAAACATGCGTTTTATGACCCGGTTGTCCTCGGCGAGGATTCGCTCGTTCATCGCCTCACGGTATTTCGCGAAGGCGTCAACCGCGTCGTTCATGTTTCTCTCCTGGCCGTGGCCCGTCGGCGAAAGGTGATCGCGATTATGCAGTAAACTCCGGGCCTGCCGCCGTTAGCCGCTGGAGGAGAGGATGCCGGACGCCACTCGCATTCTGATGTGCCCGCCGGACCACTTCACGGTGGACTACGTTATCAATCCGTGGATGGATGGCTACGAGGGGCAACTGGATCTCGCCAGGGCCAGGGATCAGTGGGAACAACTGCGCGCTGCCGTTGCCGACGTGGCGGATGTTCAGAGCATGCGCCCCGAACCCGGTCTGCCGGACATGGTGTTCACCGCGAACGCCGGCGTCGTCTACGGGAACCGGGCCATGGCAAGCCACTTCATGCCCCACGAACGGCGCGGCGAAGAAGTGCATTTCAAGCGCTGGTTCAAGGAAAACGGATTCGAACTCTATGATTTGCCGGAGGACCTCGGTTTCGAGGGCGCCGGGGACGCGCTGATCGACCGTGCCGGACCGTGGCTCTGGACAGGCTATGGTTTTCGGACCGAAATTGAGGCCCATGCGCACCTGGCGCGCTGCTTCGACCTGGAGATCGTTTCGATCCGCCTCGTCGATCCGCGCTTCTATCACATCGATACCTGTCTCTGCCCGCTGGCCGGCGGTTATCTCCTCTATCATCCCCCGGCGTTCGACGACGACAGCAGGGCCGAGATCGAGAAACGGGTCCCGAAAGAAAAACGCGTGCCCGTCAGCAGCCAGAATGCCGGCCATTTCGCCTGCAACGCGATCAACGTGGACCAGACTATCTTCATGCACAAAACCGAGGGCGAACTCGTCCTTGCGCTTCGTGAACGGGGCTTTGACGTCCGCCAGGTGGATCTCAGCGAGTTCCTCAAGGCCGGGGGCTCCGCGAAATGCCTCTCGCTGAAACTGACCGAGCCGTTGAAATAGCAAGGCGGACGGGGGCGCTCGCGGTGTCCCGGGACTCCTCTGGAGCCGCAGCCGCAGGATCGCGCGGCGGACCGCCTTGCATGCGGTGATCGGTACCCGGGCCTAATCCGCCTGCCCGGCGCCCAGCAGCAGTGTGACGGTGCGGCGAATATGATCCTCGAGGTCGATTCCCGAGTCCGGCGCGAAATACATCATTGCGGCCATATGGGCGTTGCCGACGAAGAGCCGGGCCGCGTCCCGTGCATTGAAGCCCTGGCCGTGGGCCAGTTCCCGGTCATCGGCAATGCTGTCGGCGACGATATCCACCAGCCGTTCCTGAAAAGCGAGGTAGCCCGGCCAGGTTTCCTCCCGGATGGCGGTGCTCCAGTCCAGCCAGACCCGGATGTAGTCGGGGCGCTCGGCGGCGGCCGCCAGAAAGCGCCGCCCGTGCTCGGTCAGCCGTTCTTCCGCCCGGCCACCGCCGCCATGGGCTGAGCGGGCGATCTCGAGGAAAAACCGCTGAACTTCGTCCAGAACCTGGCCGAGCAGGACCTCGCGGCTGGGGAAGTAGTGAAAGACCGTGGGGACGGAAACCCCGGCCCTGCGGGACACCGCTGCGTGTGCCGTCCGGCCGATTCCCCGTTCGGCGCAGACGGCGATCGCACAGCCGATGAGCTGCCGGCGGCGCTCGTTCGGGGGCAGGCGTTTCTGGGCTGACGGTAGCGGCTTCGTGGACACGGAGTCATTATTGACAGAAATATCAATTACTGCCAGTGTTGCCCTCCATGCATTGGAGGTTTCCATGAGCGATCTTCCCCGTGTCTGCGTGGTCGGCGCCGGATCGAGCGGAATTGCCGTTGCCAAGGCCCTCAAGGACCGCCGGATTCCGTTCGACTGCTTCGAGCGCAGCGACCAGGTGGGGGGCAACTGGTGCTTCCGCAACAAGAACGGGATGTCCGCGGCCTACGAGTCGCTGCACATCAATACCGACTCCCGGTTGATGGAATACCGGGACTTTCCCATGCCCGAGGGAACGCCGGATTTTCCCAGCCACCGGGTCATCATGGATTACTTCAATGCCTACGTGGACCACTTCGGTCTCCGCGAACGGATCACATTCAACACGACCGTGGACCAGGCCCATCGCCGCGATGACGGTGTCTGGGACGTCCGGCTCGATAGCGGCGAGACCCGGGTGTATGACGCCCTGATCGTGGCCAACGGCCATCACTGGGATCCCAGGTGGCCCGAGCCCGCGTATGCGGGGGAGTTTTCCGGGACACAGATTCACTCCCACAGCTACCTCACCCCCGAGGATCCCGTCGACTTTCGCGGTAAGCGCGTGCTTGTCGTAGGTATGGGCAACAGCGCCATGGACATCGCCTGCGAGCTGTCCCGGCCGGGTCTGGCGGACAGGGTTTTTCTCTCCGCCCGTCACGGCGTGTGGATCCTGCCCAAGTATCTCTTCGGTGTTCCGATGTCCCGCCTGGGGTCCCTGCCCCACTGGTTCCACTGGCGCATTGCCAGTTTGTTCACCCACCTGATGGTGGCGCTCAATGTCGGCAGGCCCTGGAACTATGGTCTTCCAAGGCCGGATCATCGGTTTCTCCAGGCGCATCCGACAATCAGCCAGGACATCTTCATTCGCCTCGGCAGCGGCGACATTCTCCCCCGGCCCGGCATCAGCCGCCTGGAGGGGGATCACGTGCGCTTTGTCGACGGCACAAGCGAAGCAGTGGATGTCGTTGTCTGGTGCACCGGCTACAAGGTCAGTTTTCCGTTTTTCGACCCGGCGTTCATCTCGGCCCCGGACAACGACCTGCCTCTTTGGGAGCGGATGGTCCGGCCCGGCATACCGAATCTTTTTTTCGTCGGGCTGCTGCAGCCGCTCGGCGCGATCATGCCGATCGCCGAAGCCCAGGGGCGATTCATTGGCGATCACCTGGCCGGAGAGCTGGCGCTCCCGTCTGAAGATGAGATGCGCAGCGCCATGGACAACGAACGGCGGGATCTGTTTGCCCGCTACAGCGACCGGGCGGCCCGGCACACGATGCAAGTGGATTTCGAGGCCTACCTGTGGCGGCTTCGACGCCTTGCCCGCGAGGGCAGGAAACGGGTTCTCGGCGGGGATACAGGGCCGGACCTGACTCCGGGCGCCGGGGCCAACCGGCGCGACAAGCGAAAGGCCTCCTGACCATGGCCCTTGTTCCCGTCCCGATCTGGCGCAGCCTTGTGCGCAACCTGTTTGCTCCGGGCCTGGACCCGGACCTTCCTGTCATCGAGCAGCGCCGCCGGGTATCTCTGGCTACCCGACTGCTACCAAGGCCTCGGGGCGTTCGCATCGTTCCGAACACCGAGGCGGAGCCGCACGGGGAATGGCATCGGCCACCCGGAGCCGGCCCGGAGAATGCCATTCTCTATCTGCACGGCGGCGGCTTCGTCGTGGGCTCACCCCGCACGCACCGGGCCCTGGCGTCCGCGCTGGCGGCTGCTGCGCAGACACCGGTTTTCGTGCTGGACTATCGTCTCGCGCCGGAGTTTCCTTATCCGGCGGCCCCGCAGGATGCGATCGCCGCCTGGCAGTGGCTCAGAACCCAGGTGCCGGGCGTGCGCCACGCGGCCATTGCGGGGGATTCGGCGGGGGGGAACCTGGCCATAGGCGCTGCCCTTGAGGCGTCCCGGCTCGGTATTCCGGCCGCCGCGCTGTGCCTGTTTTCCCCCTGGCTGGATCTCTCCTGCGCGCACTCGGCCGCGGGCGCTCCACCGGACATCATGCTGTCCCCGGCGTGGATGCGGGCTTGCGCGAGGCTTTACCTGGCCGGCGCCGAGACGTCGAATCCCCGGGTTTCACCGGCGGTTGCCGACCTGGCCGGTCTTCCGCCGACCATCCTCCAGTACACGAATTTGGAGCGGCTGGCGCCGGAAATCGCGCTTTTCGCCGAGCGTGCCCTGACCGCCGGTGCGGATCTGCGCGCAGATGCCTGGCCTGATCTGTGGCACGCCTGGCAGGGCCTCGGGCAGGCTCTCGACCCGGCCCGCGCCGCGCTGGACGAGGCGGGCCGGTTCTTGAGCGGGGCTATGTCCACGTAAGGACTTTCTATTCGGGGCTGCCTCCCCCGGACGCGTCCGCCCGATCCGGTTCGACGGGTCTGAAGCTCTCCGGACGTCGGGCAGCGGCCGCTGTGATTTAATTCCGGTTTCCCCTTCGCAGGAACGGCCGTTGTCCGCAAGCGCCGATTCGCAACAATCCTCGGCCACGCTCCGCCTTGCGGCCGGCGCCGCGATGATCAGCCTGGCGCCGGTGTTTGTGCGGATCGTCGATGTGCCCCCGACTACGAGCGCCTTCTACCGGACGTTCTTCGGAGGCCTCATTCTCGTAGCCTGGATAATCGTGACCCCGCGGAGGCGCTTGCCTTCCGGAAAGACTTTGGCCTGGCTCGCCCTGGCGGGAATCGCCTTCGCCGCGGACCTGTGGGCCTGGCACCGCAGCATCTGGTACGTGGGGCCGGGGCTGGCAACCCTGCTGGCCAACTTCCAGGTCTTCGTGCTCGGCCTGGCGGGTGTCTGGCTATTCGGCGAAACGGCCGGCTGGCGCCTGTGGCTCGCCATTCCCATGTCCCTGGTCGGTCTGGCCCTCATTATCGGATTTGAATGGAGCGGTCTGAGTGAGACCTATCGCTGGGGCATTGCCTTCGGACTTCTGACCGCGGTCTTTTACTCTTCGTACATCCTTGCGCTGCGTGGAAGCCGCCATACCGGGACTCCCGTTTCGCCGGCGGCCGGCATGGCGGTCGCATCGCTGGTTTCAGCCATTGCCCTCGCCGGTGCCGCGACGGCCGGCGGCGAGTCTCTGGCCATACCGTCAGCCGCTGATGCCGGGCTGTTGGCCGCCTATGCGCTGGTGGCCCAGGTTCTGGGATGGATCCTGATCTCGGGGAGCCTGAACCAGGTCCCGGCGTCCCGGGTCGGGGTGATCCTTCTCCTTCAACCCACCCTCGCCTTTGTCTGGGATGTCCTGTTCTTCGGCCGCGAGTTCGGATTTCGCGAGCTGCTGGGGGCCGCGCTCGCCCTCACCGCGATCTACATCGGATCCCGGCGGACGTGATGCGGGTCTGCGAGAAGAGTCCGATGCTTGAGAGGTACAATCCGCTGGCGCTCGGGAACGTCGCATGATCGAACTGCTGATCAAGACCCTGCTCGGCTACCTTTGTGGTTCGCTCGTGGGCGGCCTCGTCCTCGGCCGTCTGGCCGGCGGGGATATTCGCGCGGAGGGCAGCGGGAACCCTGGAGGGACCAACGCCCTGCGAACCCGGGGTCCGGCATTCGCCGCCTGGGTTCTGCTGATCGACATCGGCAAGGCCATATTCGCGGTCGGCGTATTGCCCGGCCTGGGTCTTCCCGGGATTGCCCCGGATGCCGGGATGACTGCTGACCTCTTGGCCCCGGCGGTCGCAGCGGGCACGGTCGTGGGGCATGTTTATCCGTTGTTTTACGGTTTTCGCGGGGGTAAGGGCGTGGCCACGCTCGTGGGCTGCTACGCCGTGCTGGCACCAGCCTTGCTGCTGCCCTTTGCCGCCGCATGGATTGCCGTAGTTGCCGTGAGCGGATATGCCGGACTGGCCAGTATCTCGGCTGCGGGGTCCGTGGCCTTGCTCGCCCTGATTCAGAGCCGACCCCCGGAGCTCGTCGCCTTCGCGGGCCTGATGGCCTTGTTCATGGCGTTTACCCACCGTTCAAACATGGCCCGGATGCGTGCCGGCACGGAGCATCGTCTCTCCCTACGCCCCGGGACCCGGCAATGACGGCCTTGCGCATCCCGAGCCTCGAGGAGCGCATCGCGGGCGATCTTGCAGACGGCCGGTTTCATTCCGGTCAAGCCATGGCGGAAGCCCACGGCGTCACTCGCGCGGCGGTGTGGAAGGCCATCCGGTTGCTGGAAGCGCGCGGCGTGGATGTACATGCTGTTGCCGGCAAGGGATATCGCCTGGCGCGGCCGGTTGAGTGGCTGGATCGGGATCGCGTGCTTGCGGCCATGCATGCCCCGGCCAGAGACCGGATCGAGGGGCTGGAACTTCTGCGGACCACGGAATCCACCAATAACGAACTGCTTGCGGTGACAACGCCGTCTGCAGGACGGGGTCGCGTATGCCTGGCCGAGTTTCAGACCCGCGGCCGCGGACGGCACGGGAGGCCCTGGCACAGCCCACCGGGAGCTGGCCTTTGTTTCTCGGTGGCCTGGCGCTTCGATCTGCCGCCTCAGCGGCTTTCGAGCCTGAGTCTGGCCGCCGGTGTGGCGGTCGCGCAGGCGCTCGACGGGCGACATCTTGGCCTGGGCCTGAAATGGCCGAATGACCTGGTATGGCAAGGCGGTAAGGTCGGCGGCATCCTGACCGAGCTCACCGGCGAGGCGGCAGGAGCGACAACGGCGATTGTCGGCGTGGGAATCAATCACCGCCTGCCATCGCGGCTGGCGCCGGAAGCAGCGCTGGCCGGGGGACTGGAGCCTGTGGACCTCTACCAGGTGCTCGGAGACCGGTTGCCGGGGCGAAACGCGCTCGCTGCCCGCCTGATCGGGGCGCTGATCGACGGCCTGATCCGGTTCGAACTCGAGGGGTTCTTGCCCTTCGCGCGCTCGTGGCGGGAACTGGACGTGCTTCAGGGGCGTGACGTGACCGTGACGCATAGCGACCGCTCGATACCCGGCATCGCCCGTGGTATCGATATGTCGGGAGCGCTCCTGGTTGAAGCTGTTGATGGTCTGCGCCGCGTCTATGCGGGTGATGTCAGCGTGAGGCCGTCCACATGATGCTTCTCCTTGATTCGGGCAACAGCCGTCTCAAGCTGGCGCTCCTGTCTACCGGCGGCCTGGAGAACCTGGGATCGATGGACTATGCGGCCCTGCGGGACGAGGGCTGGTTTGACAGGGTCGCCGGGGATCCTGGCCGGATCCGTCGAGTGGCGGTGGCCAGTGTGGCAGGCCCCGCCCGGGACCGGGAACTGGCTGCCGCCCTCGCCCGGACCGGTATGCCGGATCCTGAGTTCGCGAAGGTAGAGGCCCGGGCGTGCGGCGTTAGCTGCGCCTATCCCGAGCCGGAACGAATGGGCGTAGATCGATGGGTGGCGTTGCTGGGGGCAAGGGCCCTGGGCACACGGCCCGTCTGCGTGGCCGACGCCGGCTCCGCGCTGACCGTCGATGCCCTGGATGCCCAAGGGGCACATCTGGGCGGCATGATCGCGCCGGGCCTGGCCATGATGCGGGCAAGCCTGCTGTCCGGTACCGGAAACCTGGAGGCATTCTCGTCGGGATCCAGGGACTTCACCGGACCCTTGTTTGCCGCCGACACCCGTCCCGCGATCGAGATGGGGGCGAGAGAGGCCGCCGCGGGTCTCGTAGAGCGGGCCTTGTGCGCAGTGGCCGAACACACCGGGGCATCGCCCGACCTCCTGATCACCGGTGGCGACGGCAAGGCCTTGTCTGATGCGCTGGGCGGAGGGTCAGCGCCGCGTTGGACCCCAACGCCCCGGTCGGTGCGTATCGAACCCGACCTGGCGTTCTTGGGTCTGGCCCGGCTGGTGCTGTCAACTTCTGGCGACATCTTGCCGGACGGGCCGCTATTGCCTACCGTAGCGCCTCCCTCCGACTAAGCACTCCGCGCTGCATGCGACCTCTCGTTCTAGGGCTGTTACTTGCCAATCTCTTCTATCTGGCCTGGCACCACTGGGTTCGCCTTCCGGACGTTCCTGCCCAGCGGCCGTCGTCCGGGAGTCTCCCATCGTTGAGCGTGGCCTCCGAGAGTGTCGCTTCCCGGCAGCCGGCACCGCGCAGAGCCGAACCGGTTGAGGCGCCGCCACCCCCAGTCTGCCGCAGTCTCGGACCGTTCCCAGACCCGGCAACCGCCCGCGTGCTGGCCGATCGGCTGTCGTCTTTCGGGATCGAAACCGCGTTGCGCAACCGGGACACCGAGGTGTCCGGAGGCTGGTGGGTCTACCTGGGCCCGGAGGCCAGCCGCCAGGAGGCGCGGGCCCTTACCGGGCGCCTGGCTTCGGCGGGCATCGAAGATTTCTATATTGTTCCGTCGGGTGAGCTGCGCAACGCGATTTCTCTCGGCGTCTTCCGGGAGCGGGCCCGCGCGGAGTATCAGGCTGCCGAGGCGCGCCGGCTGGGATTCGAGCCCGCGGTGCGTGGGCGGACCTTGACAGAGAGTGCCTTCTGGCTGGATTTTCAAGCGGAGTCCGTGCCCCTGGGCCCGGACGATCTCCAGACAGGTGACGGCAGATTCTTGAGGGTGGAAGATCGCGAGTGTCCGTCGGCGCCGCAAACGACGGGCAGGGGAGGGAGTGCATGGTCAGGCTATCGCTAAGCGTTGTCGCAAAGGTTTGTCTGCTGGCAATGCTGCTGGTGGCAAATGCGCCTGCCGGCGCGGTTCAGAGCGGCGATCCCGCGCCGGAATGGGAGCTCACCAATGCGGAGGGCGAGGAGATCGTCTTCCCCGCCCATGCCGGTAGCGCCCCCGCGGTGTTGTTTTTCTGGGCGACCTGGTGTCCTTACTGCCATGCCGTGATGCCCTACCTGGACACGATTCGCACGGACTATGCCGCGGCGGACGTCAACGTCTATGCCATCAATTTCAAGGATGACGGGGATCCCGTTGCCCACATGGAGGAGTTGGGCTACGACTTCGTCGTTCTGCCCCTCGGCGACCTGGTAGCGGACGACTACGGTGTGTGGGGTGCGCCCGGACTGCTGGTGGTCGACGGGAAGGGGACGGTGATTTACCGGCGCGGTGTGACCCAGGCGCCGCCCGGAACGGCCATCGCCGAGCAATGGGACCGGGAGATCCGTTCGGCCCTGGACAAATCCCTGGGACGCTAGCAATCCAACATAATGGCGACCGCGCCGGATGCGGTGGCGGGAACCGAAACGAGGGGGGAAGATGCCGGCACAAGCGATTGGCTGGATTGCGGGGATCGCCGGAGTGGCTGGCCTGGCCTTCGCGGGCGCTGCCGCCGCCGGGCCGGTCAGCCTCGAACACGACGGTCTTGTGCTGTCGGGACGTTACGAGCCCGGACCGCCCGGCGCTCCGGTGGTCCTGATGGTTCACGGCACGCTGGCCCATGCGGACATGGAAATCATGAGTACCTTGCGGGAAGTATTTGCCGAAGAAGGCTGGGGCGCGCTGGCGGTCAGCCTGAGCCTGGGTGAATCGCAGCGAACCGGGATGTATCCCTGTGACCAGGTTCACCGCCACCGGTCTGTGGACGCCGGCAAGGAGGCCATGGCCTGGCTCGGCTGGCTGGGCGAGCAGGGCGTCGAGCGTACGGTCCTGCTCGGTCATTCCAGGGGGGCTCTGCAGATGGCCGAGGTCGCGGCCGGTCACCCGTTATCGGATGTGCAGGCCATGGTGCTCATCGCGCCTCCGCTGGCCGAGCCCGGGGCCGGCGCCGCTGCCTATGAGCGTCGCTATGGTACGACGCTTGAAACTCAACTTGAAAAAGCCCGCGAGCGAGTTTCGTCCGGTGCACCCGGAGACCTGATCAGTGTGCCGGGATTCCTCCATTGCGAGGATGCCAGCGTCAGCGCCGAGAGCTTTCTGTCTTATTACGGCGATACCGCGCCCGCGAACCTGGCCGGCCTGATTGGCCGCAGTCCCGTGCCGGTCCTGGTTATTGCGGGGAGCGAGGACGAAGTGGCACCCGGCCTGCCGGAGGCCATCAAGGCGACGACCGAGCCCCGCGTGGATGTGGCGGAAATCGAAGGTGCCGACCATTTCTTCCGGGACCTTTACGCCTATGACGTGGTTGAGGCGGTTCAGGCGTTTGTTGCTGGCCTGGGGGCCGCTGCATCGCGGGCGCCATGAGCCCGGCGCCCCTTCCGGCCGCCTCGGACCTCGCTGCGGATGGCCGGGATGCCGCGCGCCTGAGGGTCCCGATTCTGCTGGTCGTGACGCGGGAGGAGTGTGGATTCTGTGCAACGCTGAAGCGACAGGTTCTCGGGCCCATGATGGTGGCCGGAGACCACCCGGGGCGCGTACTCATCAGGGAGCTGAACCTGGATTCCCGGGAGGTGATCACCGATTTCGCCGGCAGGTCCGCGTCCTGCTTTTCCGTCGCCAACGGCTATGACGCCTTGTTTTCCCCGACGGTCCTGCTCGTGGGTCCGGATGGAACGGAACTGACGGACCGCATCATCGGGCTGAGTACGCCGGAGATGTATGGCTGGTACCTGGACCGGGCCATTGACGCCGCGAAACACGCACTCCCCGGCCCGTCGTGAAGAAACGAGCGTTGTCCACTCGACTTTCGACGGGTTGGACAGACCGTTCCGGGGGCGCTACATTCGAAGGATAGAATTTAGCATCACCTAAAGTTGCCTCAGAGCAATACGGTGCCTCATGGCCCGCCGGGGCGTTTTCGCCCGGGCCGACGACGACGGAGGATGAGGACATGGCCGATCCTCGATGAGGATCGAGTTGCCCGGCTGCTCGGGCGGGTCGCCCAGAAGGCTGAAGGCCTGAGCCAGCCCGATCGCCGGGAATTCCTGAGGACGGGTCTGGCGTTCGCGGGCTCGACGGCGCTGGGGTCCGCGGCCCTGATGCGTAACGCCCTGGCGTCCGCCGAAAATCTGCCGCCGAACGTGCCGCCCTGGACCCGTTCGGTGGGTCCCGGCGTCGTTACCCATCCCTATGGCGCACCGTCGGCATTCGAATCCGGAGTCGTTCGACGAACCGTGCCCTGGCTGACCGCGAGCGCCATCAGCTCCATTTCGTTCACGCCGCTGCAGGATCTGAAGGGCATCATCACACCCAGCGGGCTCGTGTTCGAGCGCTACCACGGCGGTGTGCCCTCTGTGAATCCTGACGACCACCGGCTGATGATTCACGGTCTCGTGTCCAGGCCGCTGATGCTCTCCATGGACCAGTTGATGCGCTTTCCCAGCGTGTCGCTGATTCGCTTCATCGAATGTCCGGCAAACGGCGGCATGGAATGGCGCGGCGCCCAGATGGAAGCGCTGCAGTTCACCCACGGTATGCTCAGCTGCTGCGAATGGACCGGCGTACCGCTGTCGGTCCTGCTCGAGGAGGCGGGCGTCAAGCCCGAGGGCCGGTGGGTTCTTGCCGAGGGTGCCGACGGGTCGGCCATGACCCGAAGCATTCCGATGGAGAAAGCCCTCGACGATACGATCGTCGCCTATGCCCAGAACGGGGAGATGCTCCGGCCGGAGCAGGGCTATCCGGTCCGCCTGCTGAATCCCGGCTGGGAGGGCAACACCAGCGTCAAGTGGTTGCGCCGTCTCGAGGTGGGCGACCAGCCCTGGCACCAGCGCGAGGAGACCTCCAAGTACACGGACCTGATGACCGACGGCACTGCCCGACAGTTTACCTATGTGCAGGAAACGAATTCCGTCATCACTTTCCCGTGTCCCGAGAAGCCGTTGATGGGCCAGGGCCGATATGAGCTGGAAGGCCTGGCCTGGTCCGGGCGCGGGCGAATTCGCCGTGTCGATGTCTCGCTCGACGGCGGCATCAACTGGCAGGAGGCCCGACTGAAGGGCCTCGTGCTTCCCAAGGCGCTGACCCGTTTCAGTCTGCCGCTGGACTGGAACGGCACCCCGGCGCTGTTGCAGAGCCGGGCCGTCGATGAGACCGGCTATGTCCAGCCCACGCTGACTCAGCTTCGAGGGGTTCGCGGGACGGAGTCGATTTATCACAAGAACGCCATTCACACCTGGCGTCTGTCCGAATCTGGAGACGTAACCAATGTCCAGATCGAGTAAGTCCGGCCACCGGCCGGGTGGCGTCATCGGGCGTCTCGCCGCACTGGCCGCTCTGGGGTTCGCCTGCGCGGGCTGCAGCCCGCCAGACCCGGGGCAAGCGGCTGCCCCTGCTGATGCTGCACCCTCTGAAACCGCCCCGCCGGCCGCGGAATCCGCCGAACCGGGCCTGGCAAGCCTGGCCACGGGCCACTTCGGGCCAGACCTGGAGGTGGTCGAGATCAGTCACGCATTCCGCCCGGAGCCGGACCCGGATCGAGCCGGGTTCTTTGGCTACGGAGCAACACCGACCGAGGACGAGATCGCCGGCTGGGACATCGATGTGCGCCCGGACGGGCAAGGCCTGCCGCCGGGTAGCGGGTCGGTCGAAGACGGGGAGATGCTCTACGAGGCGAAGTGTGCCGAGTGCCATGGGTCCTTTGGGGAAGGCCAGGGCCGATGGCCGGTTTTGGCCGGTGGGCAGGACAGCCTCACGCACGACCGGCCGGAGAAGACAGTCGGAAGCTACTGGCCCTATGCGAGCACGCTCTGGGATTATATACACCGGGCCATGCCGTTCTACGCGCCCCAGTCGCTTGCGGACGACGAGGTATACGCGATCGCCGCGTACATCCTTTACCTCAATGACATCGTGGACGACGAGTTTGTCCTGACCCGGGATAACCTTGCGACCATAGAGATGCCCAATGCCGGAGGCTTCTTCGGGCCGGATCCCCGCCCGGACGTCGAGAATCCGCTTTGCATGGAGAACTGCAAGGATCCTGCGGATATCAGGATTACCTGGGACTCGAGTTCGCTGGGCGTCACGCCAACCGAGCATTTCAAGGAAATGGATGAGTCCGCCAGCGCTCCCGCGGCCGGGGAGGGCGTGGTCATCGCGATGTCGGATGTGGATCCCGAGGCGGGGGCAAGAGTTTATGCCCAGGCGTGCCAGGCCTGTCATGCCGCGGGGCTGGCCGGTGCCCCCAGGGCAGACGATGGCGCGGAGTGGGGGCGGCGCGCCGAGCAGGGCTGGCCTACGCTTGTGGCTCATGCACTCAATGGATTCCAGGGGGACGCCGGCTACATGCCCGCGAAGGGCGGGCAGGCTCAGCTCGATGACCGCGATGTGGCAGCCGCCGTAGCGCATATGCTTCGAAGCGCCGGCGTGGAACTGCCATAATCCACCTGTGGTCTGTTTTTTTTCCGGCCGGGGAAGAAGCCCGTGACGGAACAACGAGGATGAGGAGGAGAGATGATGTCCAGAACGACCGGGGCCGTTATAGCGGCCGTCATGCTGGCGCTGGCTGGCGGGCTGATCTCGGCTGGGACGGCCCTTGGCGCCGACGACCCCCTCGCGAAGGGCCAGCAGCTCGCCTTTGACCGGAAGAAGGGCAATTGCCTGGCCTGCCACATGATTGCCGGCGGCGATCTGGCAGGAAACCTCGGTCCTCCGCTTGTCGCGATGAAGGCGCGCTACCCGGACAAGGCCGCACTGCGGGCGCAGATCTGGGATTCGACCGTGAGCAATCCGCGCACGACGATGCCGCCCTTCGGGAAGCACGGCATCCTCAACGACGAGGAGATTGACCTGGTCACCGAGTACATCTATACGCTGTAGGCACATGCCTGCCGGAGGCATTCGATATGTTGACGAAACGACGACTCATTCTGAAAGCGGCCCTCGCCGGTGCTGCTCTTGCTGCGCTGCCCAGGGCCTTGCTGGCCTGGCCGAAGACGGCCTTCGAATCGGATTCCGCCGACACGGCGATGAAGGAACTGTTCGGCGCAACCGCGACGACCCCAAGTGACGCCATCACGCTGACCGCTCCGGACATCGCGGAGAACGGGGCCGTTGTACCGGTCACCGTGTCGACCAGTATCGAGGGAGCGGAAACGATCGGCATTATCGTGTCGGAAAATCCATCCCCGCTGGCCGCGTCATTTGACCTCACCGCCGACTCGGTGCCGGAGGTTTCTACGCGTATCAAGATGGGTAAGACCTCGGATGTGGTGGCCGTCGTCAAGGCAAACGGCCAGCTCTATTCCACCAGCAAGAACGTAAAGGTCACGATCGGCGGCTGCGGCGGCTGACCGGATCCGACAGAGGACAGAAACGACATGGCAAAGATACGCGTCAAAGCCAAGGTAAAAGACGGCGTTGCAGAGGTGAAGTGCCTCATGCAGCACGAGATGGAGACGGGGACCCGCAAGGATGAGAAGAGCGGCGAACTGGTTCCGGCCCACTACATCACCGAGGTGACCGCCGAGCTCAATGGCAAGGTCGTCATGCGGGCGAACTGGGGACCGGCGGTCTCCAAGAATCCCTATTTCGCGTTCTCCTTCAAGGGGGCAAGCGCGGGTGACACTCTGGTCATCAAGTGGGTGGACAACACGGGCGAGGAAGCGAGCACGGAGACGGCGCTCAGCTGATCAGGAGTTTTCCGGGGGAGGAGGCGATGATGAAGCGACTGTGTATCGGCCTGGCGTTCGTGGTGATGACGGCCGGCGTGGTGTCCGCGGCGCCGGAGGACGACCGGCAGGCGTTCGTGAACTATTTCGAGACGCGCTTTCCGAATGTGGGTGCGGATGCCTGGGTAAATGGCGTCTACGCGCTGGACAAGGCGTCATACGACCAGTGGCTGCAAATCGAGGAGTTTCCGCCCTACGAGCTGGCAATGGGTGAGGGCGAGGAATTGTTCAAGACGCCGTTCGCCAACGGCAAGACGTACGCGGATTGCTTTCCCGGCGGCGGCATAGGAATTCGCCAGACGTATCCCTACTTCGATACGGTCCGCGGCGAGGTGGTTACGCTGGAGCTGGCCATTAATGAGTGCCGCGTGAAGAATGGCGAGGAGCCGCTCGGCTACAAGAAGGGCAAGATTGCCGCCCTTTCGGCCTATATGGCGTATACGTCCCGGGGCAAGGTCTTCGAGATCGAGATTCCCGACGACCCCAGGGCCATGGCTGCATATGAGGCCGGCAAGCAGTTCTACTATTCCAAGCGCGGTCAGCTGAATTTTTCCTGCGCCGATTGCCACGTGACGAACGCAGGCATGCAGGTGCGGGCCGACAAGCTGAGTCCGGCGCTGGGCCACCCGACGCACTTTCCCGTATACCGGTCCAAGTGGGGCGCCATGGGCACCCTGCACCGGCGCTTTGACGGCTGCAACAAGCAGGTTCGTGCCAAGCCGCTCCCGGCGCAGAGTGAGGATTATCGCAACCTCGAGTACTTCATGACCTATATGTCCAACGGTCTTGAGGTCAATGGCCCCGGGGCACGCAAGTAGCCCGCAGGACACACCGATAGGAGTTCGATGATGAACATCAGAAAACAGGCGTCGGTGAGTGCTGTCGTCCTGCTGCTGGCGGCCGGCACGGTATTCGCCGGCGCGGGGGCGGCTGACGCGGACGCTGCCATTGCCGCTGCGGAGGCCGCTCGCAAGTCGGCCGCCGAGGCGAAGTATGAATGGAATACGACGGCTCCGCTGATCGAGGAGGCCAAGGCGGCAGCGGCGGCCGGGGATTTTGACAAGGCGGTGGACCTCGCCGCGAAGGCGAAATTCCAGGGAGACGCGGCCGTGGCGCAGGCGAAGCACGAGAACGAGGCCTGGAAAGGCGCGGTCGTCCGCTAACCATCCTCTCATCGGGCCTCACTCTCAGGGCCGCTCGCTTGACGCCGCGCATTTGAGGCGGACCGGGTGAGCCGGTAAATCCGTTCCTCGCCATCCGGCGGGGAGCGGGTACCAATGATCTCCAGAAGGCGGTACGGCATGGACAGACGAGAGTTTTTGCGGTTGCTGGGTATCGCGGCCGCCACCCTTCCCGCGGGCCGTTCTTTGGCGGCCACCGGTGACGAGCAGGATCTCTACGACGTGGCGGCCTTCGGTAATGCGCGCCTGCTGCATTTCACCGATTGTCATGCCCAGCTTCAGCCCATCTATTTCCGCGAGCCCAACGTCAACCTGGGTGTGGGCCCCATGAAAGGCCAGCGCCCCCATGTGGTCGGCGAGGCCCTGCTCAGGCAGGCGGGTGTTCCTGCCGGAACGGCCAGGGCCCACGCTCTGACATATCTCGACTTCGCGGACGCCGCGCACCGGTATGGCGCCGTCGGCGGGTTCGCGCATCTGAAGACCCTGGTCGAACGGATGCGTGCCGGCGCAGGGGAGGGCCGGTCCCTGCTGCTCGACGGGGGTGACACCTGGCAAGGATCCGGCACCGCGTACTGGACGCGGGGCAAGGACATGGTGGGAGCCTGCAATCGCCTCGGTGTGGATCTCATGACCGGCCACTGGGAATTTACGTACAAGGACGAGGAGGTGCTTGAGAACATCGCTGCCTTCGACGGCGGGTTCCTGGCGCAGAATGTCCGGGTTTCAGAAGAGGCGCTGTTCGAGGGGGCGGCGGCTTTTGACGAGGACTCCGGGCATGCCTTCCGGCCATACGCGATACGGGAACTCGGTGACAAGCGCATTGCCGTGATCGGGCAGGCCTTTCCCTACACGCCTATCGCCAATCCGTCCCGGTTCATTCCGGACTGGACCTTCGGAATCCGCGAGCGCGACATCCAGGCGCTCGTGGACGATATCCGGGCGAAGGAGAAGCCGGATGCCGTCATCCTGCTGTCCCACAATGGCATGGACGTGGACCTGAAGCTGGCCTCGCTGGTCAGCGGGCTGGATGTCATCCTCGGCGGCCACACCCACGACGGAATGCCCCTGCCGAGCCTCGTGGACAACCCGGGCGGACGCACCATCGTGACGAATGCCGGCTCGAACGGAAAGTTCCTGGGCGTGCTGGACCTGGACCTCGCCGAAGGTAAGGTACGCGACTTCCGTTACTCGCTGCTGCCGGTCTTTGCCAACCTGCTGCCGGCGGACGAGGGCATGTCGAACTACATTGCCGAGCTTCGCCAGCCCCATGCGGCCAAGCTGAGCGAGAAGCTGGCCGTCACCGAGACCACCCTCTTCCGGCGCGGCAACTTCAATGGCACCTTCGACCAGGTGATCTGCGACGCTCTCATGGCGGTCAATGACGCCCAGATCGCGCTGTCGCCCGGTTTCCGCTGGGGAACCAGCGTGCTGGCCGGGCAGCCGGTCACCATGGAGCACGTGCTTGACCAGACCTGTATCACCTACCCGGAAACCTACGCCCGGGACATGACCGGTGAAGAGCTCCAGCTGATCCTCGAGGATGTGGCTGACAACCTGTTCAATCCCGACCCGTTCTACCAGCAGGGTGGCGACATGGTGCGTGTCGGCGGTCTGGACTATACGATCGATCCGACCGCGGCGATGGGCAAGCGGATCCAGGACATGCGCCTGGCGGACGGAGCCCAGGTGTCGCCCGGCAAGACCTATCGGGTGGCTGGTTGGGCCACCGTCGGGTCCCAGTCCGACGGCGCGCCGATCTGGGAGGTCGTCGCAGAGTACCTTCGAGATCAGAAAACGGTGCGTGTGGACCAGCTCAATACGCCGGTGCTGAAGAACGTCGGCATCAATCCGGGGCTTGCTGACTACTCGACTTAGCCGACTTACCAACCAGGGGGATGGCATGCCTGTTCAGCGCGCGACGGTATCGATCATGGCGCTCGTCGTCGGCTGGCTGGCGGGGACAAGCGGGCTTGCGGCGGATTTTCCGGCGGAGGATCCCAAGCCTTTCGCGGAGGCCCGGGTCCTGCTCCAGCTGTCGGATCGGGACGAGGCCAAACAAAGCATTGTCCTGGATGTGGCCAATAACCTCATCAAGCACTATGGCGGTCCGGACATGATCGACATCGAGATCGTCGCCTTCGGCCCCGGCATCGATCTGCTGTTCGCCGGCAATGCGCGTGCCGAGCGGATCGACAGCCTGGCGGTGAGCGGCGTGCGCTTCGTCGCCTGCATGAATACGGTAGACACCGTTGAGCGCACTACCGGCAAACGCCCTGAACTGTCCCCGCACGCGATCGGCGTGCAGACGGGCGTAGCGCATATCGTCAGCCGCGGTGCCGAGGGCTATACGCTCGTCAGGCCCTGAAAAGGGCCGCAGGCCAGCTTCCCGGGTCCGGTCAGAACTCCAGATCGATGAGGACCGTCTCGATGCCGGCCACGGCGCAGGCATGGTCGTCTGCACCGGTCGGCGCGCCGGAGATGCCGACGCCCCCGACCATCGACCCGGCCACCTCCACGGGCACCCCGCCGCCGAGCATCAGGGCGCCCGTGATTTGCCGTGCGCCTCCCTGGGGCGAGTTCCCGCCCGTGTTATCGCTCAGGCTGAGGGTATCCTCCCGGAAACTGACCGCAGTCCAGGCCTTGCGGGTCGCCGTATCAGGGGTATGGGCGCCAGCGTAACGGTCCCGAATCATGGCCTGGGGGATTCCCATGCGGTCTACGACGGCCACGGCCACCTGGAAGCCCTTGTCGCGGCACGCCGCGAGCGCGCCCTCGGCGATCGCCACGGCGGTGTCCGGTGCCAGGGTCCTGAATTCGACCAGTTCGTGATCGTCGGCGGTGACCATCCCCGGGCATAGGGTGGCCAGGATCGTTACCAGCGTGGCGAGCCGGGTTGGGTGTCTCATGATCGTGCTCCGTTCCGTTTGCTGACGCATATGCAGCGTCCCGGCGCCTGGTGATATCAGACGCCTCCCTACGAACCTAGTACACGGGCCGCGGTGTCTCAATCCCGTGGGCGCGGCCTTGCCAGAGCGTAATGGCAAACGCCATCATGCTTGTTGGTTCCCTTTGCAGAGACTCTCGAATGAGCCGCATCTCCCTGGTCCTGGCCACGGTCCTCGTCCTGCTGCTGGCTGCCCCGCCCGCAGACGCCGCCGAACCCTGGAAGGACAAGCTTGTCGCGGCAATGGCCGATCCTTCCCGGCCGGCCGCCGACCGGGCCAGGGACGACAATCGGCTTCCCCTCGAGACCCTTGAGTTCTTCCGCTTCCGGGACGATATGAAGGTTCTTGAGCTTTTTCCCGGCAGCGGCTGGTATACGCGCCTTCTGGCGCCGATTCTCGCCGAGCGCGGCACGCTGTACCTGGCTCTCGGGACGGGCCGGGCCGGGCGGCTGATCGAAGAAACCCCGGCCCTCCAGGGCGCGGAGATTCTCGATGTGGGCGCGGAACTGGAGGCGACTGATCAGGAAGGGGTCTACTCCCTGGGGCCGGTGTCCTTCTGGCAGGACGACCTTGATCTGGTGCTGACGTTCCGCAATCTCCACAATCTGGATGCCGTCGGTCGCGGTAACCTCAACGACGCGGTTTTCGAGGCGCTTCGGCCGGGCGGCCTGTATGGCGTCGTTGACCACACACGCCGCCATATGGAGCCCGGAGCAGCCGCCAACAGGCGCCGGGTCGACCCGGTAGCTGCCATCGGCGAGACCTTGCGCTCCGGATTCGAATTCATCGGTTATTCGGACTTGCACTACCGTCCGGCCGACGATCTGAGTCTCGAAGTGGGCAATGAGAAAGTGACCGGTCGAACCGACCGGTTCACGCTGCTGTTCCGCAAGCCGGCTCCCTGAGAAGCCGCCCGGGCGCGGAAAACGGCAGGCTTGCATGGACCCGGCCGATTTCGGGTTCTAGAATGCGGGCCCGGGCCGGTGTAGCTCAGTTGGTAGAGCGGCTGATTTGTAATCAGCAGGTCGCAGGTTCGACTCCTGTCGCCGGCTCCAGGTCCCCTTCTCCCGGCAGTCTGAAGCCTCCGGGAACGGCCCTCAGATTGTAAGTGTCTGAGCCAGATGCCATAATTCCGCGCCTCACGAGATCGATCCCGGGCGTATTCCAGGCTGGAAGTGAAACCGGGACGGTCTTTTTTGCCTGTCTGCAAAGCGTTGACAGTCCGAGGGTGCGGGCAGATAATACCCGGCTTCCGTTCGCGGAGGGGTACCCAAGCGGTCAACGGGGGCAGACTGTAAATCTGCTGGCTCAGCCTTCGTAGGTTCGAATCCTACCCCCTCCACCACGGTTTTTTGGTGGTTCCCAGGGGTGACGTTCCGCCGGGGTCCGGGCCTTCATGAGAAAGGGGTTGGAGCAGCAGCGGGGTGCGTTGCCGGCAGTGCGGGCGTAGTTCAATGGTAGAACCTCAGCCTTCCAAGCTGATGATGTGGGTTCGATCCCCATCGCCCGCTCCATCAGCCCGCTGACTGGGGGGGGTAGCTGCCGCGGAGACGGTTTGACGGTGCCCACATAGCTCAGGCGGTAGAGCACTTCCTTGGTAAGGAAGAGGTCACCGGTTCAAGTCCGGTTGTGGGCTCCACACTCCATCCGCCCCAGGGCGGGTGACGAAGAACGCGAAGCCGATAGTTGCTTCGCACGGGTTTTTGAGAATTTACACATGGTCGGGAGCTAGACACCGATGTCCAAGGAGAAGTTCGAGCGTACGAAGCCTCACGTAAACGTGGGGACGATTGGTCATGTTGACCATGGCAAGACGACGCTGACGGCGGCGCTGACGAAGGTGATGTCTGAGAAGCACGGCGGCGAAGTTCGCGCGTACGATCAGATTGACAATGCGCCGGAAGAGAAGGCTCGTGGGATCACGATTGCGACGGCGCACGTGGAGTATGAGTCGGACGATCGTCATTACGCGCATGTGGACTGCCCGGGTCACGCGGACTACGTGAAGAACATGATCACGGGTGCGGCGCAGATGGACGGAGCGATCCTGGTGGTATCGGCGGCCGATGGTCCGATGCCGCAGACGCGGGAGCACATATTGCTTGCGCGGCAGGTGGGTGTTCCGTACATCGTGGTGTACCTGAACAAGGCGGACATGGTGGACGACGAGGAGCTCCTGGAGCTGGTGGAGATGGAAGTCCGCGATCTGCTGTCGACGTACGAGTTTCCTGGGGATGACACGCCGATTGTGACGGGTTCTGCGCTGAAGGCGTTTGAAGGGGACGCGTCGGAGATTGGTGTGCCGTCGATCGAGAAGCTGATTGCGGCGATGGATGATTACATTCCTGAGCCTGAGCGTGCGGTGGACGGTGCGTTTTTGATGCCGATCGAGGATGTGTTCTCGATTTCGGGTCGCGGCACGGTGGTGACGGGTCGTATCGAGCGCGGGATTGTCCGGGTGGGCGACGAGGTTGAGATCGTCGGCATCAAGGACACGACGAAGACGATCTGCACGGGCGTTGAGATGTTCCGGAAGCTGCTTGACGAAGGTCAGGCGGGGGACAACGTGGGTGTGCTGCTTCGCGGCACGAAGCGAGACGAGGTGGAGCGCGGCCAGGTACTGGCGAAGCCGGGTTCGATCACGCCGCACACGAAGTTCGAGGCGGAGGTTTACGTTCTGACCAAGGAAGAGGGCGGCCGTCATACGCCGTTCTTCAAGGGCTATCGTCCGCAGTTTTATTTCCGGACGACGGACGTGACGGGGAACGTGGAGCTGCCCGAGGGTGTCGAGATGGTGATGCCCGGGGACAACGTTCAGATGAAGGTGGAGCTGATAGCGCCGATCGCGATGGAAGAAGGCCTGCGCTTCGCCATTCGCGAGGGCGGTCGCACCGTCGGCGCCGGCGTCGTCGCCAAGATTATCGAGTAAACAGTTCGGGCGATTTTCCGGTACGCCGGCGGGTCCAAAAGGGCCCGCCGGCGTGCTCGCTCCGGCTCCGGGCTTGTTCCGGGTGGAAAGATAGGTAAGCATGGCGGGGCTAAAAACCCCGCGATATTTAGGGCAGTAGCTCAATTGGCAGAGCGGCGGTCTCCAAAACCGCAGGTTGGGGGTTCGATTCCCTCCTGCCCTGCCACTTTCACCAGCGCCCCGGAAGGGGCTCTGTTGCTTCAACGCGGCGGTTCATGAGCGCAAAGACGGAAACCACCAGCGCGGGCGCGCTGGACGCGGTCAAGCTGATTCTTGCCACGGCAATCTTGCTGGGCGGGATCGTTGGCTATTACTACTACGAGGACGCCTCGGTGTTCCTGCGCGCGGCCGGAATGGTGTTCGCGCTGGCAGCGGCACTTGGCGTGTTCTTCACGACCGTCCAGGGCAAGGCGCTGTGGAAGTTCATACAGGGCTCGAGGGTTGAGCTTCGCAAGGTTGTCTGGCCTACGCGCCAGGAAACCATGCAGACCACCCTCATGGTGATTTTCTTCGTGGTCCTGATGGCGGTGTTCTTCTTCCTTCTGGACAAGGTGCTCTTTTGGGCGACGGGACTGCTGACCGGGCAGGGAGGCTGAGGATGGCGCTGCGCTGGTATGTCGTACACGCCTACTCGAATTTCGAGCACAAGGTGAAGGAGTCTCTCAGGGAGCGCATCGAGCGCGCCGGGATCGAGCACAAGTTCGGCGAGATCCTCGTCCCCACGGAAGAAGTGGTGGAGATGCGCGAGGGTCAGAAGCGCCGGAGTGAGCGGAAGTTCTTCCCGGGCTATGTGCTCGTCCAGATGGAGATGGACGACGAGACCTGGCACCTCGTGCGGGATGTGCCCAAGGTTCTCGGTTTCATCGGCGGTTCGTCGGATCGGCCAGCGCCCATCTCGGATCGTGAAGCGGAGGCCATTCTCCAGCGTGTGCAGGAAGGCGTGGAGAAGCCGCGACCGAAGGTGCTGTTCGAGCCGGGCGAAGTCGTCCGTGTCGTGGACGGTCCCTTCAACGACTTCAACGGAGTCGTCGAGGAAGTGAACTACGACAAGAGCAAGCTGCGTGTGGCGGTGCAGATCCTGGGCCGCGCCACGCCGGTGGAACTGGATTTCGGTCAGGTTGAGAAAGCCTGATCCGGCGCCCGGCCTGGCCGGGCAACTCAGCAGGGATGCGGCCGCGACAGCGGCAGACGAAGAAAGGAAGCCACGGGGAGCCGCAAGGCGTTTGCACCCATGACAAAAGGTTCTTAAGAGACCATGGCCAAGAAAGTACAGACTTATATCAAGCTGCAGATTCCTGCAGGCCAGGCCAATCCCAGTCCGCCGGTCGGACCGGCGCTGGGCCAGCATGGCGTGAACATCATGGAGTTCTGCAAGGCGTTCAACGCGCACACGCAGGGCGTAGAGCCCGGGTTGCCGATCCCGGTGGTTATCACTGTTTACTCTGATCGCAGCTTCACGTTCATCACCAAGACGCCGCCGGCGGCGGTCCTCCTGCGCAAGGCCGCGGGGATCAAGAAAGGCAGCGGCGTGCCGAACATGAACAAGGTCGGCAAGGTGACTCGGGCGCAGCTCGAGGAAATCGCGACCGCAAAGATGCCTGATCTCACGGCTGCCGACATGGATGCTGCCGTGCGCACGATCGCCGGGTCCGCCCGGAGCATGGGTCTCGAAGTGGAGGGTGTCGAATAATGGCCAGGCAGACCAAGCGCGGGAAAGTTGCCGCAGAGAAGCTCGAGGCGGGCAGGTACTACGATCTTGACGAGGCCCTGGGCCTGATCAAGGAGCTGGCTTCGGCGAAATTTCGCGAAAGCATCGACGTGTCCGTCAATCTGGGTGTCGACCCGCGGAAGTCCGACCAGGTGGTTCGCGGATCCACGGTCCTGCCGAACGGAACCGGCAAGGAAGTCCGCGTAGCGGTGTTCGCTCAGGGCGAGAACGCCGACAAGGCGAAAGCCGCTGGCGCCGACATCGTCGGTTTCGAGGACCTTGCAGAAGAAGTGAAGGGCGGCAAGCTGGACTTCGACGTCGCGATTGCGACGCCGGATGCCATGCGGGTTGTGGGTCAGCTCGGCCAGATCCTGGGCCCCCGCGGTCTCATGCCCAACCCGAAGGTGGGGACGGTGACCACCGACGTTGAGACGGCGGTGACCAACGCCAAGGCCGGGCAGGTTCGCTACCGGACCGACAAGGCCGGAATTATTCACTGCCCGATCGGCAAGGCGGATTTCGAGATCGACAAGTTGAAGGAGAACCTTGCCGCCCTGCTGGCCGACCTGAACAAGGCCAAGCCCGCAGCAGCGAAGGGGATCTACATGAAGCGGATCACCGTCTCCTCGACCATGGGTCCGGGCGTGTCGGTGGACCAGGCCTCTCTCAGTATTTAGGGAAGCAGCCTCGCGTGCGCCGCGAAAGCGGGGCGCGGGTGCGATGGAGCGCAAGAAAAGCCGGAGCAATCCGGTGATCGTCGAAGACCGCAGGCGGCCCCAGGGCCTTAATGAATTGCCTGCGCAGATGGTGTTACCCGAATCAGGCACTGCCTGGCGACGGTCACCGTCAACGGGAGGCCGCCCAAGGATGGGTAGCCAGTGTTGGTTGATCTTAGCCAGGAGGAACATATGCCACTCAGGCTCGAAGACAAGAGGACCCTCGTCGCCGAGGTGAAATCTGTCGCGGAAGAGGCGCAGGCGGCCGTAGCGGCCGAGTACAGCGGGCTCACCGTCGAACAGATGACGGCGCTGCGCAAGGAGGCCCGGAACTCCGGTGTCTATTTGCGTGTCGTCAAGAACACCCTGGCGCGTCGGGCCCTCGAAGGAACCGACTTCGAGTGCATGAACGACGGCTTGAAGGGTCCGTTGATTCTCGGCTTTTCCCAGGAAGACCCCGGCTCTGCCGCCAGGGTGTTCAAGAATTTTGCCAAGGACAACGACAAGCTGGTCACCCGGCTGGTCTCGATCGGAGGGGCGGCTTTGCCGGGCTCCGAACTGGACCGCCTGGCGAACCTGCCGACCCTCGACCAGGCCCGAGCCATGCTGCTCGGCGTCTTTCAGGCGCCCGCCGGCCAGCTGGTACGCACGCTCAACGAGCCGGGGGCCGCTTTGGCCCGCGTTCTTGGCGCGCGTCGCGATCAGCTGCAGAGCGCCTGATCGATTGCAGATTCGAATATTTATCGGGTAACACCGGAAAACAGTACGAAAGGAGATTCAGAAATGGCTGTTTCGCGTGAAGAAATCATTGATGTGCTCAGCAACATGAGCGTTCTTGAGGTCAGCGAGCTGGTGAGCGAGCTTGAGGAGAAGTGGGGCGTGTCCGCCGCTGCTCCCGTCGCCGCCGTTGCCGCTGCCCCCGGTGCTGGCGATGCCGCTGCTGCTGAAGAGCAGACCGAGTTCGATGTCGTCATGACGAGCTTCGGCGGCAACAAGGTTGCGGTCATCAAGGCCGTCCGCGCTATCTCCGGTCTTGGGCTGAAGGAAGCCAAGGATCTGGTGGAGGGTGCCCCTGCTCCCATCAAGGAAGGCGCGACCAAGGACGAGGCCGAGGAACTCAAGAAGCAGCTTGAAGAGGCCGGCGCGAGCGTCGAGGTCAAGTAAGACTGCGTGCCCAGGCTATTCAGCCAAAGCACAAGGGAAAGGCTGGTGGCGTATGCCACCGGCCTATCCCTGTTTGTGGTCATGCCCTTTCGGCCGGGCCGCATATGAAGTTTGAAGTCGTTTGTCAGCTCGCGCTTCGGCGCGGGAAACACTGCCTGAATCAAAGGTGAGCCCGATGGCGTATTCCTTTACCGAAAAGAAGCGTATCCGCAAGGACTTTGGTAAGCGGCCGAGCATTCTGCACGTGCCCTATCTGTTGTCCATTCAGCTGGATTCCTATCGCAAGTTCCTCCAGGCCGATGTGCTGGAGGGGAAGCGTGATGACATTGGCCTCCATGCTGCCTTCGGCACGGTGTTTCCCATCGTCAGCTACTCGGGCAACGCGGCCCTCGAGTACGTCAGCTACCGGCTCGGGGAGCCTGTGTTTGACGTCAAGGAGTGCCAGCTGCGCGGGCTGACGTATGCCGCGCCGCTGCGAGTCAAAGTTCGTCTTGTCATTTATGACAAGGAGGCCGCCGGCAGCAAGAAGCCGATCAAGGACGTCCGCGAGCAGGAGGTCTATCTTGGCGAGCTGCCGCTGATGACCGACAACGGCACGTTCGTTGTCAACGGGACGGAGCGGGTCATCGTATCCCAGCTGCACCGTTCCCCCGGCGTGTTCTATGACCACGACAAGGGCAAGACCCACTCCTCGGGCAAGCTCCTCTTTTCAGCCCGCGTTATTCCGTACCGCGGGTCCTGGCTGGATTTCGAGTTCGATCCGAAGGACTGCGTGTTCGCCCGTATCGACCGTCGTCGCAAGCTGCCGGTGACAATCCTGCTTCGCGCGCTCGGCTACACGAACGAAGAAATGCTCGCCGCATTTTTCGAAACCAATGAATTCAGCATTTCCAGGGACGGCGCCATGCTCGCGCTGGTTCCCGAGCGGCTGCGTGGCGAAACGGCCAACTTTGACATCGTGATAGACGGCGAGGTCATCGTTCCCGAAGCCAAGCGGATCACCGCGCGCCACGTTCGCCAGCTGGCCAAGGCCGGAGTAACCGAACTTCCGGTGCCGCTGGAATATCTGCAGGGCAAGGTTCTCGCCCACGACGTCGTCGACGAGGAGTCGGGCGAGATCATCGCCGAGGCCAACGAAGAGCTGACCGAGGAAAGCATCGAGAAGCTCATCGAGGCGGGGGTGACCGCCATCCGCACCCTGTGGGTGAATGACCTGGACCGCGGTCCTTACGTGTCCCAGACCCTGCGGATCGATCCCACCAAGTCCCGCCTTGAAGCGCTGGTCGAGATCTACCGCATGATGCGTCCAGGCGAGCCGCCGACCAAAGAAGCCGCGGAGAACCTTTTTCATAACCTGTTCTTCAACTCCGAGCGCTACGACCTGTCGTCCGTCGGCCGAATGAAGTTCAACCGACGGGTTGACCGTGACGCGGTCACCGGTCCGGGCGTGCTCTACGACGGTCGGTATTTCTCAGACCGCAAGGACGACGACTCGAAGACGCTCCACGGGGAATACGCCGAGGAGTTCTCGGACGTACTCGACGTTCTGCGGGTTCTCTGTGACATTCGCAACGGCCATGGCTCCGTTGACGACATCGATCACCTGGGTAATCGCCGCGTCCGCAGCGTGGGCGAGATGGCTGAAAACGCCTTCCGCATCGGGCTGGTCCGGGTCGAGCGAGCGGTCAAGGAGCGCCTCACCCTCGCCGAGTCTGAAGGGCTTATGCCCCAGGAGATGATCAACGCGAAGCCGGTTGCTGCCGCGGTGAAAGAGTTCTTCGGATCCAGCCAGCTTTCCCAGTTCATGGATCAGAACAACCCGTTGTCTGAAGTCACCCACAAGCGGCGCGTCTCTGCCCTGGGCCCCGGCGGCCTGACCCGCGAGCGTGCGGGCTTCGAGGTTCGCGATGTGCATCCGACTCACTATGGCCGGGTCTGCCCCATCGAGACGCCTGAAGGGCCGAACATCGGCCTGATCAATTCGCTGGCGGTCTACGCTCGTACCAACGAGTACGGTTTCCTCGAGACCCCGTACCGGAAGGTTACCGACGGCAAGGTCAACGACGAGATCGTTTACCTGTCGGCCATCGAGGAAGGCCAGTACGTGATTGCCCAGGCCAACGCCGAGCTCTCCGGAGCGGGTGCGTTCGTCAGTGACCTCGTTTCCTGCCGGCATCACAACGAGTTCACGATCGCGACACCCGACCAGATCCAGTACATGGACGTGTCACCCAAGCAGATCGTATCGGTTGCTGCATCGCTGATTCCGTTCCTCGAGCACGACGACGCCAACCGGGCGCTCATGGGCTCGAATATGCAGCGCCAGGCGGTTCCGACCCTGCGTTCGGACACGCCGCTGGTCGGCACGGGCATGGAGCGGGCGGTGGCCATCGACTCGGGGGTGACCGTGGTTGCGCGACGCTCCGGCGTCGTGGACTCGGTCGATGCCTCTCGCATCGTGGTGAGGGTCAACGATGATGAGACGACTGCCGACGAAGCGGGGGTCGATATCTACAATCTGACCAAGTACACCCGCTCCAATCAAAACACCTGCATCAACCAGCGGCCGCTGGTTCGCGAGGGCAACCTGATTTCCCGCGGCGATGTATTGGCCGATGGGCCGTCCACCAACCTCGGTGAACTGGCCCTGGGCCAGAATCTGCTCGTGGCCTTCATGCCGTGGAACGGCTACAACTTCGAGGATTCCATCCTCATCTCAGAGCGGGTAGTAGAGGAGGATCGTTTCACCACGATCCACATCGAAGAGCTGACCTGTGTCGCCCGCGATACGAAGCTGGGGCCGGAGGAGATTACGGCGGACATTCCCAATGTGGGTGAATCGGCACTGGCCAGCCTGGATGAGGCGGGTATCGCCTACATCGGCGCGGAAGTGGGCGCAGGCGACATCCTCGTGGGCAAGGTGACGCCGAAGGGCGAAACGCAGCTGACCCCGGAGGAGAAGCTCCTGCGGGCGATCTTTGGCGAGAAGGCGTCCGACGTGAAGGATACTTCGCTTCGGGTGCCCCCTGGCATGGACGGCACGGTCATCGACGTTCGGGTTTTTACCCGCGACGGTGTTGACAAGGACTCGCGCGCCCTATCCATCGAGCGTAGCGAACTCGAAGGCGTACGGAAGGATCTGGACGATACCTTCCGGATCCTCGAGGAGGACGTGTTTCAGCGTGTCGAACGCACATTGCTGGGCAAGGTCGCCGATGCCGGCCCGAACAAGCTGGCGGCGGGCGCCAAGATCACGAAGGCGTACCTGGACGAAGTGGGTCGGGAGAAGTGGTTCGAAATCCGGCTTCGCAACGACGAATCCAATGCCCAGCTGGAGCGCGTAGCCGAGCGCCTCAAGGAACAGCGCGAGGAGTTCGACGTTCGCTTCGACGAGAAGCGCAAGAAGATCACCGCGGGTGACGACCTCGCGCCGGGCGTTCTGAAGATGGTCAAGGTTTATCTTGCGGTCAAGCGCCGGGTGCAGCCCGGTGACAAGATGGCGGGCCGCCATGGCAACAAGGGCGTCATCTCCACCATCGTCCCGGTGGAAGACATGCCCTACATGGATGACGGCACGCCGGTCGATATCGTGCTCAATCCCCTGGGCGTGCCTTCACGCATGAACGTGGGGCAGGTTCTGGAAACTCACCTCGGGTGGGCTGCCAAGGGGCTGGGGCATCGTATCGGCGCCATGCTGGACGCGAAGGCAAAGATTGCCGAGCTTCGGAAATTCCTCGCCAGCATCTACAACGAGTCCGGCGGCAAGAACGAGGACATCGACAGCCTTACCGATGAAGAGGTCGTGGAGCTCGCCGCAAACCTGCGGTCAGGTGTCCCGATCGCCACTCCGGTGTTCGACGGCGCCGCCGAGGCGGAGATCAAGTCTCTCCTCAAGCTCGCGGAGCTGCCCGAGTCCGGACAGACCACGCTGACCGACGGTCGTACGGGAACGCCGTTCGAACGGGAAGTCACCGTGGGCTACATGTACATGCTGAAGCTGAACCATCTGGTCGACGACAAGATGCACGCCCGTTCAACCGGTCCGTACAGCCTCGTCACCCAGCAGCCGCTGGGCGGCAAGGCACAGTTCGGCGGTCAGCGGTTCGGTGAAATGGAGGTCTGGGCGCTGGAAGCCTATGGGGCCGCCTACACCCTGCAGGAGATGCTGACCGTCAAGTCGGACGACGTGCAGGGCCGGACCCGGATGTACAAGAACATCGTGGACGGAACCCACTCCATGACCGCCGGCATGCCGGAGTCCTTCAATGTGCTTGTTAAGGAAATCCGGTCGCTGGGTATCAATATCGAGCTGGAACAGGAGTAATCGGCCAGAGGGCCGGCTGTTGTATCCGTTCGCGCAACGTTTGAAGCTGCAGGTGAGACGATGAAAGACCTTCTTAAGCTGTTCAAGCAGCAGGTGCCGGTAGAGGACTTCGATGCCATCCGTATCGGGCTGGCGTCACCGGACATGATCCGGTCATGGTCCTTTGGCGAGGTCAAGAAACCGGAAACGATCAATTACCGGACCTTCAAGCCGGAGCGGGACGGCCTGTTCTGCGCGAAGATCTTCGGTCCCATAAAGGACTACGAATGCCTTTGCGGCAAGTACAAGCGCCTGAAGCATCGCGGCGTGGTCTGCGAGAAGTGCGGCGTTGAGGTCACCCAGGCCAAGGTGCGCCGGGAGCGTATGGGCCACATCGATCTGGCCAGCCCGGTAGCGCATATCTGGTTCTTGAAGTCCCTTCCGAGCCGTATCGGCCTGATGCTGGACATGACGCTTCGTGAAATCGAGCGGGTCCTGTATTTCGAGGCGTTTGTGGTCATCGATCCGGGCATGACGCCGTTGGAGCGCGGCCAGCTGCTGTCCGACGAGTCCTATCTCGAGGCTATCGAGGAGCACGGCGATGATTTTGACGCCCGGATGGGCGCCGAAGCGGTCTACGAGATGCTGCGCACACTGGATTTGACCGGCGAAGTTGCCCGGGTCAGGGAAGAGATCGAGGCCACGAACTCCGAGACCAAGATCAAGCGCCTGTCCAAGCGTCTCAAGCTTCTGGAATCCTTCCTGGAGTCCGGCAACCGGCCCGAGTGGATGGTCCTGACCGTTCTTCCCGTCCTGCCGCCGGATCTCCGTCCGCTGGTCCCGCTGGACGGCGGCCGGTTCGCCACGTCGGATCTGAACGATCTTTATCGCCGCGTAATTAACCGGAACAATCGTCTGCGCCGGTTACTGGAGCTCAATGCGCCGGACATTATTGTCCGCAACGAAAAACGGATGCTCCAGGAATCCGTGGATGCGCTCCTGGACAACGGCAGGCGGGGCCGGGCGATCACCGGCACCAACAAGCGGCCGCTGAAGTCCCTGGCTGACATGATTAAGGGCAAGCAGGGCCGATTCCGGCAGAACCTGCTGGGCAAGCGCGTGGACTACTCGGGTCGCTCGGTCATCGTGGTCGGCCCGACTCTCAAGCTGCACCAGTGCGGTCTGCCGAAGAAGATGGCGCTTGAGCTGTTCAAGCCGTTTATCTTCAGCAAGCTCCAGCTGCGCGGCGAAGCGGCCACTATCAAGGCCGCAAAGCGGCTGGTGGAGCGTGAGGGTCCGGAAGTCTGGGATATTCTCGAGGAAGTCATCCGCGAGCACCCGGTGATGTTGAACCGGGCGCCTACCCTGCATCGTCTGGGCATCCAGGCCTTCGAGCCGGTTCTCATCGAGGGCAAGGCCATCCAGCTGCATCCGCTGGTTTGTACGGCCTTCAACGCCGACTTCGACGGCGACCAGATGGCGGTACACGTGCCGCTGTCACTGGAAGCCCAGCTGGAAGCCCGAGCGCTGATGATGGCGTCGAATAACATTCTCTCCCCGGCCAACGGCGATCCCATCATCGTGCCCTCCCAGGACGTGGTGCTGGGCATCTACTGGATGACCCGCGAGCGCATCGGCGCCAAGGGCGAAGGGATGGTGTTTTCCGACGTTTCGGAGGTTCACCGGGCGTTCCTTAACCAGCTGGTCGAGCTGCAGACCCGTGTGCGAGTTCGGGTCAAGGATTATCAGCGCAACGAGGACACGGGCGAGTTCGAGGCCAGGCACCGGACCCTTGAAACCACCGTCGGTCGTTCACTGCTCTCGGATATCCTGCCCCGCGGCATGTCCTTTGACCTCGTCAACAAGGACATGACGAAAAAAGCCATCTCGGCGGTTATCAACGACTGCTACCGGCGCCTGGGTCTCAAGCAGACCGTCGTGTTCGCGGATCAGCTCATGTACACCGGCTTCCGCTTTGCCACGATGGCCGGCGTATCCATCGGCGTGGAAGACATGGTCGTGCCGGAGAACAAGCCGGAGATCCTGGCGGAGGCGGAGTCCGAGGTGAAAGCCTTCCAGGAGCAGTATTCCTCCGGCCTGATCACCAACGGTGAGCGCTACAACAAGGTCGTGGACATCTGGTCCCACACCAACGACATGGTGGCGAAGTCCATGATGGACAAGCTCGGAAGCGAGCTTGTCACCGACCAGCAGGGTAAGGAGATCCGGCAGAAGTCGTTCAACTCGATCTACATGATGGCCGACTCCGGCGCTCGTGGTTCGGCGGCCCAGATTCGCCAGCTCGCGGGAATGCGAGGCCTGATGGCCAAGCCGGACGGATCGATTATCGAAACGCCGATCACCGCCAACTTCCGGGAAGGCCTGAACGTTCTGCAGTACTTCATCTCCACCCATGGCGCGCGCAAGGGCCTCGCGGACACGGCGCTCAAGACAGCCAACTCCGGTTACCTGACCCGGCGCCTGGTGGATGTTGCCCAGGATCTGGTGGTTACCGAGATTGACTGCGGCACCGAAATCGGTCTGCTTATGACGCCACTGGTCGAGGGTGGCGATGTGGTCGAGCCGTTGCACGAGCGGGTGCTGGGCCGGGTGACGGCCCAGCCGGTGCACCGCCCGGGCACTGACGACAAGGAAGTCCTTGTCGAGGCCGGTGTGCTCCTGGACGAGTACCTGGTGGACATGCTCGAGCGAGAGTCGGTGGATCAGGTCTGGGTGCGCTCGCCAATCACCTGTGAAACCCGCTATGGGGTTTGCTCCAAGTGCTACGGACGTGACCTGGCGCGGGGTAACCGGATCAATATCGGCGAAGCGGTGGGAGTGATTGCCGCCCAGTCGATCGGTGAGCCGGGCACTCAGCTGACCATGCGGACCTTCCATATCGGTGGCGCGGCCTCAAGGTCCGCGGCGGCCAATTCCGTGGAGATCAAGACCAACGGCAGCGTCCGGCTGCACAACGTCAAAACGGTTCGCCACAAGAAGGGCCACCTCGTAGCGGTGTCCCGGTCCGGCGAGCTCGGTGTCATGGATGAGTTCGGGCGGGAGCGGGAACGGTACAAAATCCCTTATGGCGCGATGATCACGGTAGACGACGGCGCAACCGTCGAGCCCGGACAGATCGTGGCGACCTGGGATCCTCATACCCACCCGGTCGTATCCGAGGTGAACGGCTTCCTGCAGTTCCAGGACTTCGTGGAAGGCGTCACGGTCGAGACCAAGGTGGACGAGATCACGGGCCTGAGCAGCATCGCGATCATGGATCCGAAGCAGCGCGGCAGCGCCGGCCGGGATTTGCGTCCGGTGGCTCGCCTCGTAGACGGCAAGGGCAAGGAAGTTTGCTTCGCGAACACGACCATCCCCGCGGTCTATGCGCTTCCGGTGGACGCGATTGTCACCATGGAAGACGGCGCTGAGGTCGGCGTCGGCGATGTTATCGCGCGTATTCCGCAGGAGTCGTCGAAGACTCGTGACATTACCGGCGGTCTGCCCCGCGTGGCCGATCTCTTCGAGGCCCGCAAGCCCAAGGAGCCGGCGATCCTCGCGGAGCACACCGGTACGGTGAGCTTCGGCAAGGCGACCAAGGGCAAGCGGCGCCTGGTGATCACGGATGAAAATGCGGAGGCCCATGAGGAGCTCATTCCGAAGTGGCGACACCTCAACGTGTTCGAAGGCGAGCAGGTGGCGCGCGGCGAAGTGATCGCTGACGGCGAGCCGAATCCCCACGACATTCTGCGCTTGCAGGGCGTGGAGAAGCTGGCTGACTATCTTGTCCGCGAAATTCAGGACGTCTACCGTCTTCAGGGCGTCAAGATCAACGACAAGCATATCGAGGTGATCATTCGGCAGATGCTTCGCAAGGTGGAGATTGCCGAGACCGGTGAAACCCGCATGCTCAAGGGCGAGCAGGTGGACCGGTCGCGTGTCCTGGACGAGAACGAAAAGGCGGATGCGGAAAAGCGCGAGCCGGCGACCTACGATCCGGTGCTGCTGGGTATCACGAAAGCGTCGCTTGCGACCGAGTCTTTCATTTCTGCGGCCTCGTTCCAGGAGACCACCCGGGTACTCACGGAGGCAGCCGTGCGCGGCATGCGCGACGATTTGCGCGGACTGAAGGAGAACGTGATCGTGGGCCGGTTGATCCCGGCGGGCACGGGTTTCGCCTTCCACCAGGAGCGGCGCCGCAAGTCCGAGCAGGACCTCTCGGAGATGAGCATGGTCGAGGCCATGGAGGCCGCCGGCGTCAATCCCGACGAGATCGACGCTCCGGAGCCCGCCGAGGGATAAGAGACGAGTGGCCCGCCCCGGGTTGACAGGGGCGGGCCACGTTCCTAGAATTCGTGGGCTACCCACAGGCCGTTCGACACGCGGCCTGTGCTTTTGTTTTTACGGGGCCGCCCCTGGGGCGGCCCGGTTCTTCTTAGACGATCGAAAACCGAGACGATACATGGCAACGATCAACCAGCTGGTCCGGAAACCCCGCAAGACCAAGCAGGAAAAAACCAACGTTCCGGCCCTGCAGGCCTGCCCGCAGAGGCGCGGAGTCTGCACCCGCGTGTACACGACCACGCCGAAGAAGCCGAATTCCGCGCTTCGAAAGGTGGCGCGTGTCCGCCTGACCAACGGATATGAGGTTTCCAGCTATATCGGTGGCGAAGGCCATAACCTCCAGGAGCACTCGGTGGTCCTGATTCGCGGCGGTCGAGTCAAGGATCTGCCGGGCGTCCGTTATCACACGGTCCGCGGCACCCTCGACTGCGCCGGCGTCGGCGATCGTCGCCAGGGCCGGTCCAAGTACGGCGCCAAGCGGCCCAAGTCCTGATTTTCCCTAACTTTTCACCGTTATCCGGATAAAGCACGATGTCCAGACGAGCCCGAGCCCCCAAGCGCAACATCCTTCCGGATCCGCGCTTCAACAGCGACCTGCTGGCCAAGTTCATGAACATGATCATGGTGAGCGGCAAGAAGGCGGTGGCGGAGAGCGTCGTCTACGGCGCTATCGACCAGATTGCTGATCGCCGCAAGATCCCGGCTGACAAGGCCGTCGAGGTCCTCGAGCAGGCGCTCGAAAACGTGAAGCCGGCCGTCGAGGTGAAGTCCCGGCGTGTCGGTGGCGCGACCTACCAGGTGCCCGTCGAGGTCCGGCCGCAGCGGCGGCAGACCCTGGCCATGCGCTGGATGATCGATGCCGCCCGCAAGCGGGGGGAGAAGTCCATGGTCCAGCGCCTCGCGAACGAGGTGATGGAGGCTTCCGAGAATCGCGGCTCCGCGGTGAAGAAGCGCGAGGACACCCACCGCATGGCTGAGGCCAACAAGGCCTTCTCCCACTACCGTTGGTAGCGGCAGACCGCCCAGAGCGAGGTTAAGACCGTGGCACGCACGACCCCCATCGACCGTTATCGCAACATCGGCATCATGGCTCACATTGATGCCGGCAAGACGACGACGACCGAGCGCATCCTTTTTTATACCGGCGTCTCTCACAAGATCGGCGAGGTCCACGACGGCGCCGCCGTGATGGACTGGATGGAGCAGGAGCAGGAGCGCGGCATCACGATTACCTCGGCTGCCACCACGTGCTTCTGGTCCGGAATGGACAAGCAGTTCCCGGAGCACCGTATCAATATTATTGATACCCCCGGGCACGTGGATTTTACGATCGAGGTTGAGCGCTCGCTGCGGGTACTCGACGGCGCCGTGGCCGTGTTCTGCGCGGTGGGTGGAGTCGAGCCCCAGTCAGAGACGGTGTGGCGCCAGGCAAACAAGTACGGCGTTCCGCGGATGGCATTCGTCAACAAGATGGATCGGGCCGGCGCCGACTTCCTGCGTGTCATAGGTCAGGTCCAGGAGCGCCTTGCCGCGAATCCCGTGCCGCTGCAGCTGCCCATCGGTGCGGAAGAGAACTTCAAGGGCATCGTCGACCTGGTCCGGATGCAGGCCATCTACTGGGACGACAGCGCCCAGGGCATGGCCTATGAGGCCAAGGACATCCCTGAAGACATGCAGGCTGTATGCCAGGAATGGCGGGAGAAGCTGGTCGAGGCGGCTGCCGAAGCCGACGAGCAGCTCATGGAGAAGTTCTTCGAGGACGGCGATCTGTCCGAGGACGAAATTCGTGCCGGCATCCGTGCCCGTACGTTGTCCGGTGAGATCGTCCCTGCCTTCTGCGGCTCGGCCTTCAAGAACAAGGGCGTCCAGGCGGTGCTCGACGGGATAATTTACTTCATGCCCTCGCCGACCGAGGTGCCAAGCATTCGCGGAATCCTGGACGACGAGAGCGAAGGTGTTCGCCGGTCGAATGATGAGGACCCCTTCGCGGCGCTGGCTTTCAAGATCGCCACGGACCCGTTTGTGGGTAACCTGACGTTCTTCCGCGTGTACTCGGGCGTGCTGAAGTCCGGCGACACCGTATACAATCCGGTTAAGGGCAAGCGCGAGCGTATTGGTCGCCTGCTCCAGATGCATTCCAACGATCGCGCGGAGATCAAGGAAGTCCGGGCCGGAGATATTGCCGCCGCGGTCGGCCTCAAGGATGTCACCACCGGTGACACCCTGTGCGACATGAAGCAGCTCATCACACTGGAGCGCATGGAGTTCCCGGAGCCCGTCATCGCGGTCGCCGTGGAGCCCAAGACCAAGGCTGACCAGGAGAAGATGGGGCTGGCCCTGTCCAAGCTCGCCCAGGAGGACCCCTCCTTCCGGGTGCACACGGACGAGGAGTCCGGTCAGACCATCATCGCCGGCATGGGTGAGCTCCACCTGGAGATCATCGTTGACCGCCTCCAGCGGGAGTTCAAGGTCGAAGCCAACGTCGGCAAGCCCCAGGTGGCCTACCGCGAGACCATCCGCAAGCTGGTGGAGCAGGAAGGCAAGTTCGTCCGGCAGAGCGGCGGCCGTGGCCAGTACGGCCATGTATGGCTGCGGATCCAGCCCCAGGAGGCTGGCGACGGCTACGAGTTCGAGAATGCCATTGTCGGTGGTTCGGTTCCCAAGGAATACATCCCCGCCGTGGACAAGGGCATCAAGGAGCAGCTGGAGAACGGCGTGCTCGCCGGCTATCCGGTGGTCGATGTCAAGGTCACCCTGTACGACGGGTCCTACCATGACGTGGACTCCAGCGAGATGGCCTTCAAGATTGCCGGCTCCATGGGCTTCAAGGAGGGCTGCCTGAAGGCGAGCCCCGTGCTGCTCGAGCCCATCATGAAGGTCGAGGTCGTGACGCCCGAGGACTACATGGGCGACGTCATGGGTGATCTGAACCGTCGCCGTGGCCTGGTCCAGGGCATGGAAGACGCGCCGGCCGGTAAGGTCATCCGCGCCGAGGTTCCGCTTGCCGAGATGTTCGGCTACGCCACGGACCTCCGGTCCGCTACCCAGGGCCGGGCGACCTATTCGATGGAGTTCTCGAAGTACAACGAGGCCCCCAACAACGTGGCCGAGGCCGTCATCAAGAAAGCGTCGTGATACGGCGTTTTAATGCTTAACAGACAGAGGTAGATACGGTGTCCAAGGAGAAGTTCGAGCGTACGAAGCCTCACGTAAACGTGGGGACGATTGGTCATGTTGACCATGGCAAGACGACGCTGACGGCGGCGCTGACGAAGGTGATGTCTGAGAAGCACGGCGGCGAAGTTCGCGCGTACGATCAGATTGACAATGCGCCGGAAGAGAAGGCTCGTGGGATCACGATTGCGACGGCGCACGTGGAGTATGAGTCGGACGATCGTCATTACGCGCATGTGGACTGCCCGGGTCACGCGGACTACGTGAAGAACATGATCACGGGTGCGGCGCAGATGGACGGAGCGATCCTGGTGGTATCGGCGGCCGATGGTCCGATGCCGCAGACGCGGGAGCACATATTGCTTGCGCGGCAGGTGGGTGTTCCGTACATCGTGGTGTACCTGAACAAGGCGGACATGGTGGACGACGAGGAGCTCCTGGAGCTGGTGGAGATGGAAGTCCGCGATCTGCTGTCGACGTACGAGTTTCCTGGGGATGACACGCCGATTGTGACGGGTTCTGCGCTGAAGGCGTTTGAAGGGGACGCGTCGGAGATTGGTGTGCCGTCGATCGAGAAGCTGATTGCGGCGATGGATGATTACATTCCTGAGCCTGAGCGTGCGGTGGACGGTGCGTTTTTGATGCCGATCGAGGATGTGTTCTCGATTTCGGGTCGCGGCACGGTGGTGACGGGTCGTATCGAGCGCGGGATTGTCCGGGTGGGCGACGAGGTTGAGATCGTCGGCATCAAGGACACGACGAAGACGATCTGCACGGGCGTTGAGATGTTCCGGAAGCTGCTTGACGAAGGTCAGGCGGGGGACAACGTGGGTGTGCTGCTTCGCGGCACGAAGCGAGACGAGGTGGAGCGCGGCCAGGTACTGGCGAAGCCGGGTTCGATCACGCCGCACACGAAGTTCGAGGCGGAGGTTTACGTTCTGACCAAGGAAGAGGGCGGCCGTCATACGCCGTTCTTCAAGGGCTATCGTCCGCAGTTTTATTTCCGGACGACGGACGTGACGGGGAACGTGGAGCTGCCCGAGGGTGTCGAGATGGTGATGCCCGGGGACAACGTTCAGATGAAGGTGGAGCTGATAGCGCCGATCGCGATGGAAGAAGGCCTGCGCTTCGCCATTCGCGAGGGCGGTCGCACCGTCGGCGCCGGCGTCGTCGCCAAGATTATCGAGTAAACAGGGAATTTTTCGGGCGGCAGGCCAGGGAGCACTGTCGTCGGGAGCGAAAGATGGCGAATCAGAATATCCGTATCCGGCTGAAGTCCTTCGATCACCGGCTTATCGACAACTCGGCCAGGGAGATCGTTGAGACGGCCCGCCGGACGGGTGCCCAGGTGAAGGGTCCGGTGCCGCTGCCGACCAAAATGGAGCGGTTTACCGTCCTGATCTCACCGCACGTGAACAAGGACGCGCGGGATCAGTACGAGCTGCGGACCCACAAGCGCCTGATGGACATCGTCGACCCGACGGACAAGACCGTGGACGCGCTGATGAAGCTTGAACTGCCCGCAGGCGTGGATGTTCAAATCAAGTTGAACTAGCAAAGTAGTCCTCGTATAATACGCGGCTCTTTGCGGCCCGGTGCGAATAGATTCGCGCCGGGCCGCTGATTTCAAGGGATCCCGGAAACCGGTATTCCTGTCCGCCGGTCCCCCGGGGCCACAAAGGCGATCCGAACAGCGCTGACCAATCGCAGTTGGCGTGGTGATTAGAGGAATAGACAACATGGCGATCGGTCTAGTTGGCCGCAAGTGCGGTATGACTCGCGTGTTTACGGATGCCGGTGAATCGATCCCGGTGACCGTGGTTGAGGCTGCGCCCAACCGCATCACGCAGATCAAGACTGAAAATACGGATGGCTATCGCGCCGTGCAGGTCACTGCCGGCGAGCGGAAGGCATCGCGTGTCCTCAAGCCCGAGGCGGGTCACTTTGCCAAGGCCGGAGTCACTCCGGGCCGGGGCTTGTGGGAGTTCCGCCTCTCCGGTGAGGAGGGGGTCGACCTCGAGGCGGGCGGAGAGCTCAAGGTGGACGTGTTCGCCGAAGGCCAGCTCGTCGACGTAACCGGTACGAGCATCGGTAAGGGTTTCGCGGGCACCGTGAAACGCCACAACTTCCGTATGCAGGACGCCACGCACGGCAACTCGCTTTCTCATCGCGCGCCGGGTTCGATTGGTCAGAACCAGACCCCGGGACGCGTGTTCAAAGGCAAGAAGATGTCCGGCCAGCTGGGCAACGTCAGGAAAACGGTGCAGAACCTGCGGGTCGTCAAGGTGGACGCCGAGCGCAATCTGCTGCTGATTCGGGGCGCCGTTCCCGGCGCGCGGGGCAGCGATGTCATCGTCCGTCCAGCGGTCAAGGCGCGAGGATAAGCGATGGCCATGAAACTACAGCTCCACGGGGGCAAGGACCTCCAGGTGTCGGAGGCGACCTTCGGCATGGATTTCAATGAGGCCCTCGTCCACCAGGTCGTCACCGCCTACATGGCGGGAGGTCGTGCCGGGACGAAGGCGCAGAAGACGCGCTCCGATGTGCGCGGCGGCGGGGCAAAACCCTGGCGCCAGAAGGGTACGGGCCGAGCCCGTGCCGGCACCAGCCGCAGTCCCATCTGGGTAGGTGGCGGCAGGACGTTCGCCGCGCGCCCGCGCAACTACGAGCAGAAGGTCAACCGGAAGATGTACCGCGGCGCCATGCGCGCGCTGCTGTCTGAGCTGGTCCGCCAGGAGCGCCTGGTGGTCGTGGATTCCCTCGAGGTTGAAGCGCCACGGACCAAGCTCATGGTCGAGCGGATGAAGGCGCTCGGTGTCGATGGTGGCCTGTTTGTGGTCGAGGCCTTCGACGAGGCCCTGCATCTCGCGGCACGCAATCTTCCGCGGGTCGAGGTGCTCGAGGTTTCGGCGCTCGACCCCGTGAGCCTGCTCCGTCACGACCGGGTCGTCATGACCGTGGCCGCGCTTCGGCGGGTCGAGGAGGTGCTTGGATGAGCCGCGAACGATTGATGAACGTGCTGCTTGAGCCGCACGTGTCGGAGAAGGCAACCCAGGCCGCCGAGAAGGCGAACCAGGTGGTCTTCAAGGTCCGCCGGGACGCCACGAAGGGCGAGGTGCGCGAGGCCGTCGAGCATCTCTTTGAGGTCAAGGTCGTGGATGTCCAGGTGGTCAACGTGAAGGGCAAGGCCAAGCGCTTCGGCGCCATGCGCGGCCGCCGTTCCGACTGGAAGAAAGCGTATGTGCGTCTCGCCGAAGGGCAGGACATCGATTTTCTGGGCGCCGAGTAGTGCGTAACCAGTAGATAGGACGAGTCATGGCACTGCAGAAAGCAAAACCGACTTCCGCCGGACGCCGCTTTGTCGTCAAGTTCCGGACACCGGAGCTGCACAAGGGGCAGCCCCACGAGCCGTTGCTTGCGAAAAAGAGCAAGAGCGGCGGCCGCAACAACAACGGCCGCATCACCACCCGGCATCGGGGCGGCGGTCACAAGCAGCGGTATCGCGTGGTCGATTTCCGGCGCAACAAGGACGGCGTGCCGTCTCGTGTGGAGCGCCTGGAATACGATCCGAACCGCAGCGCGCACCTCGCGCTGCTGCTGTACAGCGACGGCGAGCGCCGGTACATCCTGGCGCCGAAAGGGCTGAAGGTGGGCGATCCCGTCATGTCCGGAGCGGAAGCGCCGATCAAGCCCGGTAATTGCCTGCCCTTGCGCAGCATTCCCCTGGGTACGCTGGTGCACTGCGTGGAAATGAAGCCGGGCAAGGGTGGCCAGATGGCCCGCAGCGCCGGCGCGAGCGCCCAGCTGGTTGCCCGCGAGGGGCAGTACGCCACGCTGCGGCTTCGCTCCGGCGAGATGCGGAAGATCCGGGTGGGCTGCCGGGCGACTGTGGGGGAGGTCGGCAACGACGGCCACAACCTGGAGAAGTTGGGTAAGGCCGGCGCGACCCGCTGGCGCGGCAAGCGTCCCACGGTTCGCGGCGTCGCCATGAACCCGGTTGACCATCCGCACGGTGGCGGCGAAGGGCGTACCTCCGGTGGCCGTCACCCGGTAACGCCCTGGGGCGTTCCCACCAAGGGTTACAAGACCCGCAAGAACAAGCGTACTGACGACATGATCGTTCGTCGTCGCAAGCGCAAGTAGGACAGGGGGTAACGACAGTGCCACGTTCCATTAAAAAAGGGCCGTTCATCGACGCCAGCCTCGCCAAGAAGGTGACCGAGGCCGCCGCCAAGAATGACCGGCGCCCGATCAAGACCTGGTCCCGGCGCTCGATGGTGACGCCTGACATGGTGGGTCTGACGATTGCCGTCCATAACGGTCGGCAGCATGTGCCCGTGCTGGTGTCGGAGAACATGGTCGGGCACAAGCTCGGCGAGTTCGCGCTGACGCGGACCTTCAGAGGGCATTCCGGCGACCGGAAGGCCAGGTAGGGAGAAGATCGATGCAGGTTGCAGCAAAGCTTCGTTATGCGCGGCTCTCCCCGCAGAAGGGGCGGCTGATTGCGGACATCGTCCGGGGCAAGCCGGTAGGCGAAGCTCTCCAGGTGTTGAGCTTCATGCCCAAAAAGGGCGCCCACATCGTGCGCAAGGTTCTGGAGTCGGCTATTGCCAACGCGGAACACAACCACGGTGCCGATATTGATGAGTTGAAAGTCAAGGTGGTGATGGTCGACGAGGCTCCCAGCTTCAAGCGCTGGAAAGCCCGGGCCAAGGGGCGCGGAAACCGCATTATCAAGCGGAACAGCCACATCACCGTTCACGTAGCAGACGATTAAGGCGAGAGAGAGGCTGGTATGGGTCAGAAAGTACATCCCATCGGTATCCGTCTGGGTATCAGCAAGGACTGGTCGTCCCGCTGGTATGCAGACACCCGGGATTTCGCCGAGCACGTCAGAACGGACCATGAAGTGCGGGAGTTTCTGAACAAGAAGCTTGCGCAGGCTTCCGTTAGCCGGATCCACATCGAGCGGCCGGCCCGCAAGGCCCAGATCACCATCCACACGGCGCGGCCGGGGATCGTGATCGGGAAGAAGGGTGAGGACATCGAGCGCCTTCGGATCCAGGTGGCCCGCATGCTCGATATGCCCTTGCCGGACGTCCGGATCAATATTGCCGAGATCCGCAAGCCGGAGCTCGATGCGCAGCTGGTTGCCGAGGGTATAGCGCAGCAGCTTGAGCGTCGCGTGATGTTCCGCCGGGCAATGAAGCGAGCGGTGACGAACACGATGAGGCTCGGAGCGCTCGGTGTGAAGGTCAAGGTTGGCGGCCGCCTCAACGGAGCGGAGATTGCTCGTTCCGAATGGTATCGAGAGGGCCGGGTGCCCCTGCATACCCTGCGGGCCGACATCGACTACGGCTTTGCCGAGGCGCGGACAACCTATGGCGTCATCGGCGTCAAGGTCTGGATTTTCAAGGGCGAGGTGCTGGAGCGCGTAGGCGGCGGAGCTGCGGCTGGCACCGAGGCCGCGGCGGCCAAGGCCAACTAGGAGATTCCGAAATGCTGCAGCCGAAGCGGACGAAATACAGAAAGCAGATGAAGGGCAAGAACCGTGGCCTGGCCCTGCGGGGCGGCACGGTAGCCTTCGGTGAATACGGTTTGAAGGCGACGGGTCGCGGGCGCATCACGGCCCGGCAGATCGAGGCCGCGCGGCGGGCGATGACCCGGCACGTGAAACGCGGCGGCAAGATCTGGATCCGCATCTTCCCCGACAAGCCGATTACCCAGAAGCCTCTGGAGGTTCGCCAGGGCAAGGGTAAGGGCAGCGTCGAGTACTGGGTGGCTCAGATTCAACCGGGCCGCGTGCTCTACGAGATGGAAGGCGTTCCGGAGGATGTGGCGCGAGAGGCGTTTCGCCTGGCCGCTGCCAAGCTCCCGATCGCGACGACGTTTGTCAGCCGGCAGGTGATGTGATGAAGGCCAGTGATTTGAGGGCCCGGAGTGAGGCCGAGCTGCGTGAGGAACTTCTGAAGCTCCGTCGGGAGCAGTTCAACCTTCGCATGCAGCGTGGCACGGGGCAGATGGCGCGGCCGGACCAGTTCGGGCGTGTGAGAAAGGACATTGCGCGGATCAAGACCGTGCTTAACGAGGCTCGGGCCAAGGCCGGAGCAGGTGAGTCGTCATGAGTGAGAACGTCGACAGCAGCGTCCAGACGAAGCGAACCGTTACGGGTCGCGTGGTCAGCGCCGGCATGGACAAGAGTGCGGCCGTCGCCGTTGAGCGGTTGGTCAAGCATCCCATCTATGGGAAGTACATCCGCAGGACGTCCAAGTTCCTGATTCACGACGAGAACAACGAATGCCACGTCGGCGACACCGTGAACATCGCCGAATGCCGGCCGATTTCGCGGCGTAAGGCATGGCGTCTGGTGGAAATTGTCGAGCGCGCCGCGGGCCGCTGACGCAGGATAGGGCGGCTTTATCCGCCTGTTTGTAGGTTGAGAGTGAGAGACCAGTCATGATCCAGATGCAGACCATTCTGACCGCTGCGGATAACTCCGGTGCGCGTCGGCTCCAGTGCATCAAGGTCCTCGGTGGGTCGAAGCGCCGCTACGCAGCGGTAGGCGACATCATCAAGGTCAGCGTCAAGGACGCGATACCGCGGGGCAAGGTCAAGAAGGGCGAGGTGTACAACGCCGTTGTCGTCCGCACACGTAAGGGTGTGCGCCGCCCGGATGGGTCGCTGATTCGCTTTGACGGCAACGCCGCGGTGCTGCTGAACAACCGCCTGGAGCCGATCGGAACGCGTATTTTCGGGCCTGTGACCCGTGAGCTCCGTACCGGCAACTTTATGAAAATTATTTCCCTCGCGCCTGAGGTCCTCTAAGGGCGCTCCGGGAGGCTGGCAGTATGAACAGGATCAAGAAAGGCGATGACGTGATCGTCATCACGGGTAAGGACAAAGGTCGCCGCGGGACCGTACTGAGCGTTCTGGAGAACGATCGGGTTCTCGTGGAGAACATCAACGTGGTGAAGAAGCACCAGAAACCAAACCCCAACGCCGGGGTACAGGGCGGGATCATCGAAAAAGAGATGCCCGTGCATGCTTCCAACGTGATGCTCTATAACCCGTCCGCCAAGAAGGGCGACCGTGTGGGTGTCAAGACCCTCGAGGACGGTCGCAAGGTTCGTTATTTCAAGTCCGACAACGAAGTCGTTGACGTCTAGCGGGTTAAGCGAAATGTCCAGACTGCAGGAATATTACCGTGACACCGTGGTTGGCGAGCTCAAGGAAAAGCTTGGGCTCGACAACGTCATGGCCGTGCCGCGGATCGAGAAGATCACCATCAACATGGGCGTTGGTGAGGCCGTCGGTGACCGCAAGGTCATGGACCATGCCCTGTCCGACCTGGAAAAGATCTCCGGCCAGAAGCCGCTGGTCTGCGCCGCCCGCAAGTCGGTCGCGAGCTTCAAAATTCGCGACGGCTATCCGGTCGGCTGCAAGGTGACCTTGCGGCGGGAGCGTATGTACGAGTTTCTCGACCGCCTCGTGAATATCGCTATTCCGCGAGTTCGCGACTTTCGCGGTCTGTCGCCGAAGTCCTTCGATGGGCGCGGCAATTACAGCATGGGCGTGCGCGAGCAGATCATTTTCCCCGAGGTCGATTACGACCAGGTGGACGCGATCCGCGGCATGGACATCACGATTACGACCAGCGCGAAGACCGACGAGGAAGGCCAGGCACTGCTTGCAGCGTTTAACTTCCCGTTCAAGAAGCAGTAAGGAGCCCGGTAGATGGCCAAGAAGTCGATGATTCAGCGCGAGATCAAGCGATCCAAGATGGTCGCCAGGTACGCGGTCAAGCGGGCCGAGCTGAAGGAAGTGATCCGCAGCCCGAAGTTCAGCGACGACGAAAAGCAGGTCGCGCTGGAGAAGCTGCACAAGATGCCCCGTGACGCCAGCCCGGTGCGCATGCGCAACCGTTGTTCGATCACCGGCCGGCCGCACGGCTACTACCGGAAGTTCGGTCTCGGTCGCAACAAGCTGCGTGAGGCCACGATGAAGGGCGAAATCCCCGGGCTCTCCAAGGCGAGCTGGTAGGGCTCGATACCACACGATTTAGGAACAACTGGCAATGAGCATGACCGACCCCATCGCGGATCTCCTGACCCGCATCCGCAACGGCCAGAAGGCCGGCAAGGCCCATGTGGCCGTGCCCGCCTCGCGCATGAAGAAGTCGATACTGGCTGTGCTCAAGGACGAGGGTTTCATCGCGGATTTCCGCAGCGAGACTGTCGAAGGCAAGGACACGCTGCTTGTCGAGCTCAAGTACTTCGACGGCAAGCCCGTCATCGAAACCCTGCAGCGTGTCAGCAAGCCCGGCCGCCGGATCTTCCGCGGCAAGGATGAGTTGCCCAAGGTGATTGGCGGTCTCGGAGTGGCGATCGTGTCCACGTCCGGTGGCGTGATGAGCGATCGCGAAGCCCGGGCCAAGGGCCAGGGTGGAGAAGTGCTTTGCGTCGTGTCCTGATGATGGGCGCGCCGATTGCACAGGATTTTTGCCAGCTTAGTTAGAACGTTTCAGCAGTGCCCGCAGGGGCACCTTTGACGAGAGAGAACGATGTCCAGAGTCGCCAAGTTGCCCGTCCAGCTGCCCAAGGGGGTGGAGCTGAAGGAGCAGGACCGCCGGGTTACCGTAAAGGGGCCCAAGGGCGAGTTGTCCATGGATCTCCGATCGGGGGTCGATCTGACCGTCGACGGCGCCGAGGCCTCCGTGACGCTTGCGGAGGGCGGCAAGTCCACGATGGCCATGGCCGGCACCACCCGCGCCCTGATTTCCAACATGGTTGCGGGTGTGTCCAACGGCTTCGAAAAGAAGCTTGAGCTCGTTGGCGTCGGCTACCGCGCCCAGGCGCAGGGGCGGACGCTTAACCTCACGCTTGGCTTTTCGCACCCGGTGGCCTACCAGGTCCCCGAGGGCGTGGAAGTCGAGACGCCCAGCCAGACCGAAGTTCTGGTAAAGGGCGTGGACAAACAGAAGGTTGGTCAGGTTGCCGCGGAGATTCGCGCGTACCGTCCGCCGGAGCCCTATAAGGGCAAGGGCGTGCGCTACTCGGACGAACGCGTGGTAATGAAAGAAGCCAAGAAGAAGTAGGTGATTTGAGTCATGGACAAGAAGACAAGCAGAGCGCGGCGTGCCCGCCGCGGCCGGGGAAAGATTCGGGAGCTTGGGGAGAACCGTCTGACGGTGCACCGCACGCCCCGGCATATCTACGCCCAGGTGATTGCGCCGGACGGCGGAACCGTGCTGGCTTCGGCCTCCACTCTCGAGGCCGGGATTCGCAAGGGCATCGAGGGAACCGGCAACGTCGGCGCGGCCGTGGCCGTTGGCAAGGCGATTGCCGAGAAGGCGAAGGCCGCGGGCATCAGCCGCGTGGCGTTCGACCGATCCGGTTTCAAGTATCACGGCCGCGTCAAGGCGCTGGCTGACGCCGCCCGCGAAAACGGGCTGGAATTCTGAAGAAAACGGCCCCAGGGGTTTTTCGGATATGGCAGCATTTGATAATAGGAGCGGAGGCGACGATCTCATTGAGAAACTCGTCACCGTCAACCGCGTCGCCAAGGTAGTCAAAGGCGGACGGCAGTTCGGCTTCACCGCCCTCACGGTGGTGGGCGACGGAACCGGCCGGGTCGGTTTCGGCTATGGCAAGGCCCGGGAAGTTCCCGTGGCCATTCAGAAGGCGATGCAGTCGGCTCGCAAGAACATGCAGCGTGTGCACCTGAAGGGCGACACCCTTCAGTACGCGACCACGGGCGAGCATGGTGCGACGCGGGTGTACATGCAGCCGGCCTCTGATGGTACGGGTGTCATTGCGGGCGGCGCGATGCGCGCCGTGTTCGAGTGCGCCGGAGTCCGCAACGTGCTGGCCAAGAGCTATGGCTCGCGCAATCCCATCAACATCGTTCGCGCCACCGTTACCGCGCTGACCTCGATCAACAGCCCCGAGGTCATTGCCGCAAAGCGTGGCAAGAGCGTCGAAGAGATTCTGGGTTAGACCAATGGCAGCCAAGAAGAACACGGCTCCTTCGCAGGTGCGACTGACACTGATCAAGAGCATCAGCGGACGGCTGAAGAGCCACAAGGCCTGCGTTTCCGGCCTCGGACTCCGGCGTATCAACCACAGTGTGGTCGTCGCCGACACCCCGGAGAATCGCGGAATGATCAACAAGGTCTCATACCTTCTCCGAGTGGAGGACGCCTGATATGCGTCTCAATACCATCAAGCCGGGAAGCCGCAAGGCGCCGAAGCGGGTAGGCCGAGGCCATTCCGCGGGCCAGGGCAAGACCAGTGGGCGCGGCATGAAGGGCCAGAAGGCCCGTTCCGGCGGGTTCCATAAGGTCGGCTTCGAAGGCGGCCAGATGCCCCTTCAGCGGCGATTGCCGAAGGTCGGTTTTGCCTCCCGCAAGGGACGTTTCTCCGAGGAGCTGCGTCTTCACGAGCTGGGTTCCGTCGAGGCGGACGTCGTCGATTTGCTGGCCCTGAAGAAGGCCGGGCTCGTCGGTCAGCAGGCCGAGCGGGTCAAGGTAATCGCCTCCGGTGAGCTGACCCGGGCGGTAAAGGTCAAAGGTCTGGCGGTTACCCCGGGGGCCCGCAAGGCCATCGAGGCCGCCGGCGGAACCATCGAGGACTAGCCGAGAGGGCTCACTCATCGTGGCGAAGGCACCGACACAAGCGAACCCCGCGGCTGCACTGGCCGAGGCGAGCCGGCTGGGCGAACTCCGGCAGCGGCTCTTCTTTCTGCTGGGCGCGCTGATCGTCTATCGGATCGGCACGTTTATTCCGGTGCCGGGAATTGACCCGCAGGCCCTGGCGAGCTTCTTCGAGCAGCAGCAGGGCACGATCCTGAGCGTGTTCAATATGTTCTCGGGAGGCGCGTTGGAGCGCCTGTCGATCTTTGCCCTCGGCATCATGCCGTACATCTCGGCCTCGATCATCATGCAGATGATGGCGGTCGTCGTTCCCAGTCTCCAGCAGCTTCGCAAGGAAGGCGAATCGGGCCGCCGAAAGATCACCCAGTACACCCGCTACGGTACGGTGGCGCTGGCGTCATTCCAGTCGGTGGGCGCGGCCATTGCTTTCCAGAACCAGGGCGTGGTGATCAACCCGGGTCCCCAGTTCGTCATGATCACGGCCATCACCCTCGTGACGGGCACCATGTTCCTGATGTGGCTGGGTGAGCAGGTGACCGAGCGCGGTATCGGCAACGGTATCTCGATGATCATTCTGTCGAGCATCATCGCCGGATTGCCGGCGGCCATCGGCGGGACCCTGGAGCTGGTCCGCACCGGCGAAATGCCCGCGGCCCTTGCCCTGATCCTGTTCATCCTGGTTCTGGCCGTGACGGCATTCGTGGTGTTCGTCGAGCGCGCCCAGCGGCGCATTCCGGTCAATTACGCCAAGCGGCAGATGGGGCGCAAGCTCTACCAGGGCACCACGACGCACCTGCCCTTCAAGCTCAACATGTCCGGCGTGATTCCGCCCATCTTTGCCTCGAGCCTGATTCTCTTCCCGGCAACGATTGCACAGTGGTTCGGAACAAGTGAGAAATTCAGCTGGCTTCAGGCCATCGCGAGCAAGCTGTCCCCGGGCCAGCCCATCTATGTCCTGCTCTACGCGGGCCTGATCATATTCTTCTGCTTTTTCTACACCGCCCTGGTGTTCAATTCGCGGGAGACAGCGGACAATCTCAAGCGTTCCGGAGCATTTATCCCGGGGATTCGCCCCGGCCAGCAAACCGGCGAGTACATCGACTCGGTGCTGACCAAGCTGACGTTCTGGGGTGCCATCTACGTGACATCGGTCTGCCTGCTGCCCGAATTCATGATCATGTACTGGAACGTGCCGTTCTACTTCGGAGGCACGTCGCTTCTGATTATCGTGGTCGTGTTTATGGATTTCATGGCGCAGCTGCAGGCTCACCTGATGAGTCACCAGTACGACGGCCTGATGAAGAAGGCCAATTTGAAAGGCTACGGCCGGGCCGGCCAGGTCCGCTGAGCTGCTGAGCCTTCAGGAGAGAGAGAATGAAAGTGCGTGCTTCCGTTAAGAAAATGTGCAGGAACTGCAAGATCATCCGACGCAAGGGCGTTGTGCGCGTGATTTGTTCTGACCCGCGCCACAAACAGCGGCAGGGCTAGCGCTTAGGTATTGAATGCAAGGTCGGCCTCAGATATATTGGTCGGCTTCGCGCTGCTTACAGGAGACGGCGTAAATGGCCCGTATCGCGGGAATCAACATCCCAGTGAACAAGCACACGGTGATCGCGCTCACGCACATCTATGGCGTGGGCCGGACTCGTGCCCGGATGATCTGTGAGGCGGCCGGTGTCGCCCCGGACACCAAGGTGCGAGACCTCGCAGAACCGGAGGTCGAACGCTTGCGCTCGGCCGTAGCGAAGTTCGAAGTCGAAGGCGATCTCCGCAGGGAGATCTCCATGAACATCAAGCGTCTTATGGATCTGGGCTGCTATCGCGGCATCCGCCACCGGCGCGGCCTCCCGATGCACGGTCAGCGTACCCGGACCAATGCGCGCACCCGAAAGGGTCCGCGTCGCCCGATCCGCAAGTAGCTGTCAGCGAAGAACGAGTAGCCCAGACCCTCCGAGCAGGGGCTCTTACAGGTATTTCCTATGGCAAAGCCGACAACCCGGACGCGCAAGAAGATCACGAGAACGGTGGTGGACGCCATCGCTCACATTCATGCGTCCTTCAATAACACCATCGTGACGATTACCGATCGTCAGGGAAATGCGCTCTCCTGGGCGACTGCCGGAGGCTGTGGCTTCCGGGGTTCCCGGAAAAGCACGCCTTTCGCCGCCCAGGTGGCCGCCGAGAGGGCCGGCCAGGTGGCTCAGGAATACGGTGTGAAGAACATCGAAGTCCGGGTGAAGGGGCCCGGTCCGGGCCGCGAGTCTGCTGTGCGCTCCCTTAACGCGGCAGGTTTCCGCATCACGAACATCGAAGACATCACGCCGATCCCGCACAACGGCTGCCGACCGCCGAAGAAGCGGCGGGTTTGACGGAGAGTACACATGGCTAGGTATCTTGGACCCAAGTGCAAGCTCTCCCGTCGCGAGGGCACCGATCTTTTCCTGAAGAGCAGCGTTCGTCCGCTGGACTCGAAGTGCAAGGCTGATGTGCCTCCCGGTGGCGCGCCCCAGCGGCGCCCGCGGGTGTCCGACTACGGCCTGCAGTTGCGCGAGAAGCAGAAGCTCCGCCGCATGTACGGGGTGCTGGAGCGCCAGTTCCGGAACTACTACAAGAAGGCCGCCCGGCAGAAGGGCTCCACGGGTGAAAACCTGATTCAGCTCCTGGAAGGCCGCCTCGACAATACGGTCTACCGGATGGGTTTTGCGGCCACCCGGGCCGAGGCCCGGCAGCTCGTCAGCCACAAGGGCGTCACCGTCAACGGCACAATTGTCAACATTCCGTCCTGTCAGCTTGGCGCCGGCGACATTGTTGCCATTCGCGAGAAAGCCCGGAAGCAGCTGCGGATTCAGAACGCTCTGGAGATCGCCGGTCAGGTCGGACTCCCTGCCTGGGTGGATGTCGATACGAAGAATATGACCGGAACGTTGAAGCAGCTTCCGGATCGCGACGAGATTCTTCCCGACATCAACGAAAACCTGGTCGTCGAGCTCTACTCCAAGTAATCGCGAGGCTTAAGATCCATGCAGTCATCTGTAAGCGAGTTCCTCAAGCCGCGTGTGGTCCGGGTCCAGTCCCAGACCGCGACCTCGGCCCGGATCATCATCGAGCCCTTCGAGCGTGGTTTCGGTCACACGCTGGGTAATGCCCTGCGTCGTGTCCTGTTGTCCTCCATGCCGGGCTCGGCCATCGTCGAGGCCGAAATCGACGGCGTGCTCCACGAGTACACCAGCATCGAGGGCGTGCAGGAAGACGTCGTGGACATCCTGCTCAATCTCAAGCAGGTTGCCTTGCGGATGCACACGCGCGACCACGCTGAGCTGACGATTTCCAAGAAGGGGCCCGGACAGGTCACGGCTGGCGATATCGTCACTGACCACGATATCGAAGTCGTCAACCCGGATCTGTTGATCGCGACATTGACGAAGGCGGGCAGCCTGAATATCAGCCTCAAGGTCGAGCGCGGCCGCGGCTACCGGCCGGCTGTGCAGCGGGCGACGTTCGAGGAGCAGCGGGGCCCGATTGGGCGATTGCAGCTGGATGCGTCCTTCAGCCCGATCAACCGGGTTGCCTACACGGTCGAAGCTGCCCGGGTGGAGCAGCGTACTGACCTGGACAAGCTGATCATTGACCTGGAGACCAACGGGACCATCGATCCCGAGGAATCCATCCGCCGCGCCGGCGCGATCCTCAAGGACCAGCTGGCGGTGTTCGTGGACCTGCAGGGCCAGGAAGAAGGCCCCGGCATCGGCAAGGAGCCGCCGATCGATCCGATTCTCTTGAAGCCGGTGGACGAACTCGAACTGACGGTCCGGTCCGCCAACTGCCTCAAGGCGGAAAGCATCAATTACATCGGTGACCTGGTGCAGCGCACTGAAGTCGAGCTGCTGAGAACGCCGAACCTGGGCAAGAAGTCCCTGACGGAAATCAAGCAGGTACTGGAAGCCCACGGGCTGACTCTTGGAATGCGCCTGGAAAACTGGCCGCCGGCCAGCCTCAGGCAGGACGATGAGCGCGTTGCCTGACCGGCGGCCGCTCACGGGAACTGAATAATCATGCGACATCGTAAGTCCGGGCGGCCGCTGGGCCGCAACAGCTCACACCGACGGGCCATGTTCCGCAACATGACCTCATCGCTTATCCGTCACGGCACTATTCGCACGACGGTGCCCAAGGCCAAGGAGCTTCGGCGGGTCGTCGAGCCCCTGATCACCCTCGCCAAGGTTGACGGGGTGGCGCAGAGACGTCGGGCTTTCGACCGGCTGCGGGACAAGGAAGTGGTCGGCAAGCTCTTCAACGAGCTCGGTCCCCGATACCAGGATCGGCCCGGTGGTTATGTGCGGATTCTGAAAACCGGCTTCCGGGCTGGCGACGCCGCGCCGATGGCCATCGTTCAGCTGGTAGACCAGCCGGAATCCGAAGCCGCGGAGTAGAGCGGACGTCGGCACGATTTGTGCGGGGCCGGGTCGCGAGACACCGGCCCCGTTTTCGTTTCGGCTCCGCATGCTTCGACCTTCCGTCCGCAGGCGGCATAATCGGCGCCTCAGGGGGAGGGCAAGATGGGCGTTGACCTTGAAAACTGCCTCGTTATCGGAATCTCGTCGCGAGCCCTCTTCGACCTGAAGAAGGAGGACGGGATTTTCCAGAGCGAGGGGCTCGAGGCCTACCGGGCTTACCAGACAGAGCGCGAGAGCGAGATCCTGGCGCCCGGGTACGGGATTTCCACTGGTGCGTGCGATGCTCGGCCTGAATCAACCGGGCGCCGCGCGCCAGGTAGAGGTCGTGGTCATGTCCCGGAATGCCGGCGAGACCAGTCTCAGGATCTTCCACTCCATTCGTCATTATGGCCTGGATATTTCACGCGCCGCGTTGACGGGAGGAGCGCCACTCGCTCCCTATCTGGACGCCTTCAAGGTGGACCTGTTTCTCTCCGGCTATGAGGACGATGTTCGGCGCGCGCTGGACAGTCAGGTAGCCGCCGCCCTCCTGTACGATCGCCCGTCCGACCCGCTGGAAGAGTTGGGCCAGATTCGGATCGCTTTTGATGGTGACGCGATTCTGTTCTCCGACGAATCGGAACGTATCTACCAGGAGCGGGGGCTGGAGGCGTTTATCGCCCACGAAGCCCTGCACGCCCGCGAGCCCCTCGGTGAAGGCCCATTCGCCCGTTTTCTGCACAAGCTGGCTGCCATTCAGCGCCAGGCGGCGGACACTGAGGCCCCGATCCGGACAGCACTGGTTACGGCACGGGGCGGGCCCGCCCACGAACGGGTCATTCGTACCCTGATCCATTGGGGCGTCACGATTGACGAGACCTTTTTCATGGGCGGCGTCCCCAAGACCGAGATCCTCAAGGCGTTCAGGCCCCACGTCTTCTTCGATGATCAGCAGGCCCACTGCGACCGCGCCGCAGACAGCGTTCCTACGGGGCGGGTCCCGGAACGCCATCGAGGGCAGGATGCCTGAGGTCCTGCGCCCGGGAACGTTCGCTACCGTGAAGCGGGTCATGCGTCTCATGGTGCTGATGGCCGCGGTCCTCGCCACGGGCTGCGAGGACCTCAACAATTTTCGTTTCTTCCATGAGAATCGAGGGGCGCCGGCCACTTGGAACGCCGAGCCGGCCTCGGTGCCCCTTGACCCGGACACAAGCAATGGGCTGGTCATTCCGGTGACCGTGAACGGCGAGACGGGTTTCCGGTTTCGTTTAGACAGTCTTGTGCCGGTCATTGTGATGAGCCATGGGTCCGAACGTCCGGTTCCCGGGGCAAGACCGGCCGGGCGTGTCCGTCTTGCATCCAGTCTGGGACCGGAATGGACCGGCCGGGCTGCGGAGAATGTTGAACTGACCCTCGGTGACCTTGTGCTCCGCGAGCATGCGATTCTCCTCGCCGACCAGTCCGTGGAAGGCGTCGATGGGTTGCTGGGTCACGACCTGATGCGGCGTGCGGTGATAGAGGTGGACGCCGCCCGGGAAACTCTGCGTCTGCATCGCCCCCGTTCCTATCGACCTCCCAGGAGCGCGGCGGCGGTCCCGATGGTGATCGCCGACCGTCTGGCGTACGTCGACGTGAGTGTCGAGGCGCCTGACGGTCAGCAGGTGTATCTTCGCCTCGAACTTGCCCTGGGAGAAAACGCGGACCTCATCCTCTCTCCCGACGTGCTGGACACCGTGGGTGGAGGCAACGCCCCGGTTGCCGTGAACCTGGGTGGCCTGCGTCTTGGTGGTCTGACCGCCGAGGCAGGCGGCTCGTACCGGGGCCTGGCTGACGGGCGCATCGGCCTGGGCGCGCTGGACGGACGCCGGTTTGCCGTGGATATCCCCGGCGCCTTTTTCTGGATTTACGGTTCAGACCCCGGCGCTACCACACCCGCGGAATGATCAGCAGGCCGATCACGCCGACGATCACCGTGAGCGGCAGCCCGAAGCGCAGGTAGTCCGTGAAGCGATAGCCGCCGGGTCCGTAAACCATCAGGTTGGTCTGATATCCAACCGGCGTGGCAAAACTTGCCGACGCGGCCAGCGCTATGGCCACGGCGGTGGCTTCCGGGGACAGGCCCACTTCGGTGGCCGCGGAGAGGCCCACGGGAAACATCAGGACGGCCGCTGCGTTGTTGGTGACGACCGCGGTCAGCACGGCCGTGGCGACATAGACCGCGGACAACACGGCCATGGGATGGTCCCCCGCAACCGCCATGGCGGCGCGGCCGACCAGGGTCCCGGCGCCCGAAACCTGCATGGCCTGGCCGAGACCGAAGGCGGCGGCAATGACGATAAGCACCTGGAGGTCAATGCTCGCCCGCGCGGCGGAGGCGGACAGGCAGCGGCTGGCAATCATCGCGCCGGCTCCCAAGAGGGCTGCGATGACCAGGGGCAGCAGCCCCGTGGCGGCGGCCAGTACGACGCCGGCCAGTATGGCCCAGGCGGCGGGCGCCCGGTCGGAGCGCACCGGCGTGGCGTCGTGAATGGGACTCACGAGCAGGAAGTCACGCGAGTGGCGGAAGCGCTCGCTGAAATCGGTTCCGGATTCCAGCAGCAAGGTGTCGCCGGGCATGAGTCGAATGTCTCCGATCTTCCCGCTAACCCGCTGGCCGTCACGGGCCACCGCGATCACGACCGCCCCATACCGGGTTCGGAAACGGCTCTCCCGCACGGTTTTGCCGGTGACCGGTGAACTGGCCGCTAGCACCGTTTCGTAGAACCGCCGTTCGTCTTCAGGGGCATCCAGCTTGAAGGTCTGGCCTGCCGCCGGCGTCAGACCGCGAATGCGCTGCAGGTCGATCACTGATTCCGTGATGCCGGCGAACACAAGCCGGTCGCCGGCTTCCAGGCGTTCTTCCGGTGAGACCGCAGCGAGAATGTGCCCGCGCCGTTCGATTTCGACCAGGTACAGGCCGGGAAGGTTGCGCAGTCCGGCCTCGCCGATTCGACGCCCGGTTAAGCCGCCGGCCTCGTCGACACTCATTTCCACGGTGTATTCGCGCGGGTCGGTCAACTGCTCCACGGCGGGGATGCGGTCCGGCAGAAGCCTGGGGCCGGCAACGAGTACATAGGCCATGCCCGCGAGCGCACACGGCACGCCGACGGCGGCCAGTTCGAAAAAACCCAGGCCGCTGCTGGAGGTTTCGGCAATCAGGAGACCGTTGACGACGAGGTTCGTGCTCGTCCCAACAATCGTGCAAAGGCCACCCAGGATCGCGGCGAAGGACAGGGGCATCAGGAAGGCCGAAGGGGACAAACCGACCTTTCTCGCCCAGTCCCTGACGGCCGGGATGAACGCTGCAACAACCGGTGTGTTGTTCACGAATGCGCTCATCACCATGACCGGAAGCATCATGCGGAACTTCGCCACGCTCAGGCTGCCGGTCTGCTTGAAGAAGCGGTCCACAACGGCCGACAGGGCGCCGGTCTCCCGGAGGCCGGCCGAGACCACGTAGAAGGCGGCGATGGCCAGCATGCCTTCGTTGGCGAACCCCGATAGTCCCTCCGCCGGCGTGACGACGCCAAATGCCAGCAGAACGGACAGGGCGCCCAGCAGCAGGATGTCCGGTCCGATCCGGGTGAATACGAGGCCGGCGGTAACCGCGGCGATCGTGGCCAGGGTCATTAGGGTGTCGAAGTTCATGGCCGCCGGATTATACGGTTAACACCGGTGATTCATTCAGGCATCATCGATGGACATCCATGCCGCCCCGGCTCCGGGGCCTGCGCGAGAAGGAACGCGAAACCCATGTCACGAGCCGGTTTATGTTTTGCCCTGTTTCTGATGACGGTAAGTCCCATGTCGATCAGCTCCGACCGGCTTTCCGATAAGCCTTTCACGACCCGGTCCGAGGTCTACGCGGTCCACGGTATGGCCGCAACGAGCCAGCCCCTGGCCACCCAGATCGCCCTCGACGTACTCAAGCAGGGAGGCAGCGCGGTGGACGCGGCGATCGCGGCCAACGCCGCCCTGGGCCTGATGGAACCCACGGGCTGCGGTATCGGGGGAGACCTCTACGCCATCGTCTGGGACAGCGGGAAGAAGGAACTGACGGGGCTTAACGCCAGCGGCCGTTCGCCCCGTTCGCTGACCCTCGAGGAACTCCGCAAGCGGGGGCTGGAAAAAATCCCGGCCTTTGGACCGTTGCCGGTGAGCGTGCCCGGAGCGGTCGACGGCTGGTTCGAACTACACGACAGATACGGCCGCCTGCCTATGGCTGACGTGCTGGCGCCAGCGGTGCGTTATGCGCGAGAGGGGTTTCCGCTCTCCGAGGTGATCGCGTACTACTGGGGGCGTAACGCCGAGCGGCTGAAGGATTTCCCGGGTTTTGCCGAGATTTATCTTCCTGGCGGGCGGGCGCCCGTCAAGGGCGAAATCTTTCGCAATCCGCGTCTTGCCGACACCTACGAGACACTTGGCAGGGAGGGCCGCGACGCCTTCTACAAGGGTGATATGGCCCGGGCCATCGCGGACTACATGGCCGAGCAGGGAGGTTTTCTCACCTACGAGGACCTGGCCAGCCACCGCTCGGAGTGGGTGAAGCCGGTCTCGACAAACTATCGGGGCTACGACATCTGGGAATTGCCGCCCAACGGCCAGGGCATCGCTGCCCTGCAGATGCTCAATGTCCTGGAATCCTACGATCTCCGGGCCATGGGTCATGACAGCGCCGAGTACCTCCACCTGCTGGTCGAGGCCAAGAAACTGGCCTTCGAGGACCGGGCGAGATTCTACGCGGACATGGATTTTGCCGACGTTCCCGTCGAAGGCCTGATTTCAAAAAAGTATGCGGCCAAGCGGCGGGCGCTGATCGACCCGGACCGGGCCGCGAAGGCCTACCCGTCCGGCGATGCGGCCCTTGAGGACGGGGACACGATCTACCTGACGGTCGCGGACGCCGACGGCAACATGGTTTCGTTGATCCAGTCCAACTACCGGGGCATGGGATCGGGAATGACGCCGGGAAATCTCGGGTTCGTCCTGCAGGATCGCGGCGAGCTTTTCAGCCTGGAGCCGGGTCACGCCAACGTCTATGAACCGGGAAAAAGGCCATTTCACACCATCATCCCGGCCTTCGTGACCCGCGACGGCAAGCCGGTCATGAGCTTCGGGGTCATGGGTGGTGCGATGCAGCCGCAAGGCCATGTGCAAATCCTCGTCAACATGATCGATTTTGGTATGAACCTGCAGGAGGCCGGGGATGCGCCGCGTCTTCGGCACACCGGCTCGAGCCAGCCGACCGGTGAACAGATGAGCGATGGAGGCGTGGTAGGGCTGGAAAACGGCTTTTCCCCCGAGACCGTTCGCGGTCTGCTCCAGCGAGGCCACAAGGTGCAGACCAGCCTAGGCGGATACGGCGGCTACCAGGCGATCTACCGGGACCACGAAAAAGGCGTCTACATCGGCGCGTCGGAGTCTCGCAAGGACGGCCACGCGGCCGGCTACTGAACCTTCGGCATGCCTCAGGCGCGCGGCCTGGCCGGCCTGATAAAGGCCGCCAGCACGAGCCCGGCCACCAGCCATGCCGTGGTGCTGTAGGCCAGGTTCAACAGTTGCCAGCTTCGATTGCTGTACCACCAGATGGTGGCCCCGTAGTCGATAAACAGGGCCGCCGCGAAACCCGCCACGGCGATAAACAGGACCCGGGACCGATAGCGCGGAAGGGCCGGGCCGGCTCGGAACAGGAGCCACCCCAGGAGCAGGCAGACCACCCACCCGTGGGCGAAACCCGAGACGAAGATGCCGGGATCCATCGCGGGCCGGCCGTCCCTCTGGATATGAACCATCGCGAGCGGGCCCGCCCGGTGCAGGGCCTCCATGGCCTGGGGGTCGGCTGAAGGCGAAGGGACGAAGTACACACCCGACTCAGGGAAGGTTCTCCGCAAGGGCCGCCTGGGCGTCCAGGTCGTCAACGGTGGATTTCATCACCGATCCTGGCAAAGGGCTCAGGCCCCAGAACAGAAAACCCCAGAAAAACACCGCCAGCGCGGCCAGAAAGCTGGCCAGCAGAAGACGTTTCATGATGACTGCCCCCAAGAGTCCTATGGAGGAAAGTCTAGACGAGCCGATGACCTTCAGGTGCCCCGGGCGCAGACCCCCTGGTCGTCGAGCAATCCGGACATCTTTTTCCGGAGCATCTTCGCCCCGATTTTCTGCTTGAGCGACGGCGTACCTGTCCAGCCGTCAACCCAGAATCGGCCGGCGTAGACAAGCAGCCGGCCCTCGGGCACCTCGGTGACCAGCGCCATGGCCTGGCCGGAATCGAAGAAGTGGGAGAAGTAGTAGTGGCGAATGGCGACCAGGTCCATGTTCGCTTCCGACAGGACGAGGCGGTGGGTAAGGATCAGGGCCGGCCTGCCGTCCAGGTCGGCCCGCAGCCAGTAGTGTCCGTCGCGGGAATTGGCCGGCTGGTTGACCGGATAGTCCCGCCAGGCATTCAGGAGATCGGGTGAAAGTTCCGGAAGCCTTGCGATCTCTGCCAGGTCGCGCAGCATTTCCTCTGCCGGGCTGATTTGCCATCCGGGTCCGCGGACGTATGGAGGAATCCCGTTGAGACCGCTCTGTGCGTAGGCCGTATAGCGTTTCTTCGCCACTGACCGGACAAACGCGTTGAGGGCATCCTGCCTCCCGGGCAGCGCGCGGGCGGCATGGAGTTCTGACTCGGAGAGATTGATGCCAATGCCCTCGGTGAAACCCTTGTATCGCGGGAGTTCCGCTTTGGCCCGCGGCCCGAGGGTGACACGCTCGAGTGCAGGGTTCGGGCTGGCGGGGTCAATGGAGGCGTAGTCCTCCAGGGTTGTTCCGGGCAGTGTTCCGACCACGTCGACAAACGGTGCCAGGACCTGTTCGGTCGGCCTGTCCACGAGGCAGGCGACTGCGGCGGCCAACTCCCGGACGTCCAGCGGCTTGGCGTCGATCCGGGCCACCTTCCCTCGCCGGACCTCGTGCATATGGCCTGGGGAGAAAAGCTTGCCGCCGAGGCCCTCCAGCATTATTGACTCCAGAGTGGCGCCATTCGCCCCTCCGAAACCCGGGAAGATGCCTGTCGCCAGCGCACCCAGGGCAAGTGCCAGGGTTCTCATCGTCCGGCCCGGGCCCGTTTGCCCTTTGCGGCTGCGGTACTGCCCCTGCCGGCGAGAGCCGATCCGAGATACTCCCCGGTGTAGGAGCCGGCAACGCGGCTGACCGTTTCAGGGGTGCCTTCCGCCACCAGGGTCCCGCCGCCACTGCCGCCCTCGGGCCCCAGGTCGATCACCCAGTCCGCCGTCTTGATCACGTCGAGATTGTGCTCGATGACGACAACGGTGTTGCCGTGATCCCTCAGCCGGTGCAGCACGGTCAGAAGCTGCGCAATATCGTGAAAGTGGAGGCCGGTCGTGGGCTCGTCGAGGATATAGAGGGTCTTGCCCGTATCCCGCTTGGAAAGCTCCTTGGCCAGCTTGACTCGCTGGGCCTCGCCGCCGGAGAGGGTCGTCGCGTTCTGGCCCAGTTTCACGTAGGACAGGCCCACATCCATCAGGGTCTGGAGCTTGCGTTTCAGGACCGGGATGTTCGTGAAAAACACCAGGGCATCCTCGATGGTCATTTCGAGCACTTCGTGGATGTTTCGTCCCTTGTAGCGAATTTCCAGCGTCTCGCGGTTGTAGCGCTTGCCGCGGCAGACGTCGCAAGGCACATAGACGTCAGGAAGAAAGTGCATTTCCACCTTCAGCACGCCGTCTCCCTGGCAGGCCTCGCAGCGTCCGCCCTTGACGTTGAAGCTGAAGCGGCCCGGCTTGTAGCCCCTTGTCCGTGCTTCAGAGGTGTTGGCAAAAAGCTCCCGGATCGGCGTGAACAGGCCGCTGTACGTCGCCGGATTGGACCGGGGCGTGCGGCCGATGGGGCTCTGGCTGATATCGATGACCTTGTCGATCTGCTCGAGTCCGTCGATGGCCTCGTGGGGAGCCGGGCTGGTGGCGGCGCCGTTGAGTGTGTGCGCCGCCGTCAGGTAGAGCGTGTCGTTGACGAGCGTGGATTTCCCCGATCCCGAGACGCCGGTGATACAGGTAAACAAGCCCACCGGAATGGAGACGTCCAGGTTCCGCAGGTTGTTTCCGCTGGCGCCACGAATGGTGATCCGATGACGGTTGTCAGGCGCGTGCCGTTCGTCGGGTATGGGAATGTTTCGCCGCCCGGAAAGATATTGCCCGGTCAGGGAGGCAGCGTTCGCCTTGACGTCAGCCGGCGTGCCCTGGGCAACGATGCATCCCCCATGAACGCCGGCGCCCGGGCCGATATCCAGGACATAGTCGGCGGACTCGATGGCTTCCTCGTCGTGTTCGACGACGATGACCGTGTTGCCGATATCCCGCAGGTGGGTGAGCGTGTTGAGCAGGCGCCGGTTGTCCCGCTGGTGCAGGCCAATGGAGGGTTCATCCAGGATGTACATGACGCCAACGAGACCGGATCCGATCTGGCTGGCCAGCCGGATTCGCTGGGCCTCGCCGCCGGAGAGCGTCTCGGCGCTGCGGTCCAGGGTCAGGTAGTCGAGACCCACGTCAACAAGAAACCGCAGGCGGTCGCCGATTTCCTTGACGATCTTGCGGGCGATTTCGCCCCGCCAGCCCGGCAGGTCCAGCTGCTCGAAGAAATCCCGCGCATCTCCGACGGACATCGAGGTCACGCTCGGGAGTTCCCGGTTGTCGACGAACACGTTGCGGGCAGCCGGATTGAGCCGCGTGCCGGCGCACTTGGGGCAGGCCTGCGTACTCAGGTATTTGGCCAGTTCCTCGCGGACGGTCACTGACTCGGTTTCCCGGTAGCGGCGCTCCATGTTGGGCACGATGCCCTCGAAGCGGTGCTTGCGGCTGACCATGCCGCCTCGACCATCGAAATACTTGAACGCGATCTTGGTGGTTCCGCTGCCGAACAGAACGATCTTGCGGATGTTCTCCGGCAGATCGGCAAAGGCCTGTTCGATGTCGAAATCGTAGTGTTCAGCCAGGCACTGGATTAGCTGAAAATAGTAAGCGTTGCGCCGGTCCCAGCCGCGGATGGCGCCGCCGGCAAGGCTGAGGTGCGGATGCGCGGCGACCCGCTCCGGGTCAAAGAACTGCTGCACGCCGAGGCCGTCGCAGGCCCCGCAGGCGCCCGCGGGGTTGTTGAACGAAAACATCCGCGGCTCGAGTTCCGGGATGCTGTACCCGCAGACGGGGCAGGCGAATCGATCCGAAAAGAGGAACTCTTCGCGTTCCGTTTCGTCCATGAAGGCGATGCTGGCCACCCCTTCGGCGAGCTTCAGGGCCGTCTCGAAGGACTCCGCCAGTCTCTGGCCCAGGTCATCGCGGACCTTGAATCGGTCCACGACCACGTCGATGGAGTGCTTGCGGTGCAGGTCCAGCGGCGGCGGATCGTCCAGCTCCCAGATCTCGCCGTCGATGCGCGCCCGAACAAAGCCCTGGGCGCGGAGCTCGGCCAGCATGTGAGCATGCTCGCCCTTGCGGTCCCGAACGACCGGAGCCAGAAGAAGCAGTCTCGAACCCTCCGGCAACGCGAGCACCTGGTCCACCATCTGGCTGACCGTCTGGGCTTCGAGTTCCTCGTGATGGTCCGGGCACCGAGGGGTCCCGGCCCGGGCGTAGAGGAGCCGCAGATAGTCGTAGATCTCCGTGACCGTGCCAACGGTGGAGCGGGGATTGTGGGAGGTGGATTTCTGCTCGATGGAAATCGCCGGCGACAGGCCCTCGATGGACTCGACGTCGGGTTTCTCCATCATCGACAGGAATTGCCGCGCGTAGGCGGACAGGGATTCCACGTAACGGCGCTGACCCTCGGCATATATCGTGTCGAAGGCCAGGGACGACTTGCCCGACCCGGAAAGCCCGGTGATAACAATCAGCCGGTCCCGGGGCAGATCCAGATCCAGGTTCTGCAGATTGTGGGTGCGGGCACCCCGAATGCGTATCGTTTGCATGCGGCGCAGGGGTCGTGAACGAAGCCCTTTATGATACGCGCCGCCGGGCCGTGTAGCCAAAATGCGAAACAGGCACGGGACCTGCAGGGCATTTCACGTTAAAACGCCTGAGTTTTCCCATGGGCCGAGTTACAATGTCGGGCTACATTTCAGCTCCCGGCGCTTCGGAACCGTTCGTGGAACGCTCGATCCTTCACCGGTCAGCGGCCGCGGGCAAGAGTTTTCGGAGGGCCTGTCATTATTCAGCGAGGCTCTAGACATGGCGCGCGGCATCAACAAGGTCATTTTGGTGGGGAATCTCGGCGCAGGATCCCGAGACCCGTTACATGCCCAGCGGCAGTGCCGTGACGAACATTCGGCGTGGCCACGACCGAGAGCTGGCGGGACAAGCAGTCCGGCGAGCAGAAGGAGCAGACCGAGTGGCATCAGGTGGTGTTCTTCGATCGCCTGGCCGAAGTGGCCGCGGAATATCTCCGCAAGGGCTCCCAGGTGTATGTCGAGGGCTCGCTGCGGACCCGCAAGTGGCAGGACCAGAGCGGCAACGACCGGTACACGACCGAAATTCGCGGTCGCGAAATGCAAATGCTGGGCGGGCGCCCGGGCTCGGGGGCACCTGCCGCCCGGCCTGCGCCTGCGCAGAGCGCGGCCCCGGCTTCTGCCGGGTCCGACGAGGACTTCAACGACGACATTCCCTTCTAACGATTCACTTTCCCGAATCGACCCGATGACGTGCCCGCCGCTGAACGCGGCGAGGCGCGCTACTGCACGGAGAACGCAGATCATGAACCGAGCCGACAGCACGCTCCAGCTCATCAGCCCGCACGGCGGGGTGTTGAAGAATCTCTACTTGTCACCGGAAGACGCCGCGACCGAAAAGGTCCGCGCCCAGGACATGACGTCCTGGGACCTCACGCCGAGGCAGATCTGTGATATCGAGCTGCTGCTCAATGGTGCGTTCTCGCCGCTGGAAGGTTTCCTGGGCCGCGCGGACTACGACCGCTGTGTCAAGGAGATGCGCCTGGGCGACGGTACGCTCTGGCCGATGCCGATCACCCTGGACGTGAACGAGGCATTCGCGGCCGGGCTATCCGAGGGCGAGGAAATCGCGCTGCGGGACCAGGAAGGCGTCCTCATCGCCACCATGACCGTCGGGGATGTCTGGTCCCCGGACAAGGGCGCAGAAGCGCGCGGCGTCTACGGCACCGAGGACGAGGCCCATCCCGGGGTGCGCTACCTCCTCAACGTCGCTGGCCCCACGTATGTGGGTGGGCGTTTGCGGGGAGTCGAGTCTCCGGTTCACTATGACTTCCGTCATTTGCGCCAGTCGCCCCAGGAGCTTCGGGACACCTTTCAGCGCAAGGGCTGGCGCAAGGTGGTTGCGTTCCAGACCCGCAATCCCATGCACCGGGCCCATCAGGAGCTGACCTTCCAGGCCGCCCGCCAGGCCGAGGCCAATCTCCTGATCAACCCGGTTGTGGGCATGACCAAGCCCGGAGACGTGGATCACTACACCCGCGTCCGCTGCTACGAGCATGTGCTGAAGCGGTATCCTGAGCAGACCACTTCCCTGAGTCTCCTGCCCCTCGCAATGCGGATGGCCGGGCCGCGCGAAGCTGTCTGGCACGCGATCATTCGGCGCAACTACGGCTGCACGCATTTCATCGTCGGCCGCGACCACGCGGGCCCGGGAAAAGACAGCAAGGGCGAGGATTTCTACGGTCCCTACGATGCCCAGGACTTGATGAAGGCCCATGAAGACGAGCTGGCTATCGAGATGGTTCCTTTCCGCATGATGGTCTACGTCGAGGATCGCGCCCAGTACGTGCCGGTGGACGAGACGAAGGAGGACGAGAATGTCCTCAATATCTCCGGTACCGAGTTCCGTCGCCGGCTTCAGGAAGGCCTGGAAATACCGGACTGGTTCTCCTATCCGGAAGTGGTGGCCGAACTGCGCAAGACCCATCCGCCCAGGCATCGGCAGGGTGTCGTGCTCTTTTTACGGGGCTGTCGGGCGCGGGCAAGTCGACGATTGCCAATGCCCTCATGGTCAAAATGATGGAGATGGGCGGGCGTCGGGTGACCCTGCTGGACGGTGATCACGTCCGCAAGAACCTCTCCAGCGAGCTGGGTTTTTCCAGGGAGCACCGGGACCTGAACATTCTCCGCATCGGCTACGTCGCCAGCGAAATCGCCAAGAATGGCGGTATTGCCATCTGTGCGCCGATTGCACCCTACGCATCGACTCGGCGTATGGTCCGGGACATGGTGGAGTCCGTGGGCGGCTTCGTAGAAGTCCATGTCGCCACGTCGCTGGAGGTCTGCGAGTCGCGTGACCGCAAGGGGCTCTATGCGAAGGCCCGCGCCGGTATTATCAAGGAGTTCACTGGAATCAGTGACCCTTACGAGGTGCCCGAGAACGCGGAAATCGTTATCGATACCGGAAATATCTCGCCGGACGAGGCTGCCAACCAGCTGCTGGTGAAGCTCGAGGCCCTCGGCTACATCCGCTAGCCGGATGGAAACTGCCACGGTCCCGGTGTAACTTGAAACGAGCCTGAACCATGAGCAGAACGGTGTTCATCAAGACCTTCGGGTGTCAGATGAACGAGTACGACTCGTCAAAAATGGCGGACGTACTCAAGGACTCCCACGGTCTACTCCCGGCCTCCTCTCCGGAGGAGGCTGATGTATTGCTTCTCAATACCTGCTCCATTCGGGAGAAGGCCCAGGAGAAGGTGTTCTCGTTGCTCGGCCGGTGGCGGCGCCTTAAAGAGGAGCGCCCCGGCACGATCATCGGCGTGGGCGGGTGCGTGGCCAGTCAGGAGGGCGATGCGCTGCTGCAGCGGGCGCCTTTCGTGGACATCGTCTTCGGGCCGCAAACGTTGCATCGACTGCCGGAATTGCTTGATTCCGTGCGCCGGCAAGGTTGCTCCGCCGTGGACATTTCGTTTCCGGAGATCGAGAAATTCGATCGCCTGCCCGAGCCGAGGGCAGAGGGCCCGACGGCCTTTGTGTCGGTCATGGAGGGATGCAGCAAATACTGTACGTTCTGTGTCGTTCCCTATACCCGCGGCGAAGAGGTCAGCCGGCCCTTCGAAGACGTGATTGCGGAAGTTGCGAGCCTGGCGGCCCAGGGCGTGCGCGAGATCAATCTTCTCGGCCAGAATGTGAACGCTTATCGTGGTCCTGCCGATGACGGGACCCATTGTGATCTGGGCATGCTGATTCGCTATGTGGCTGCCGTCGACGGCGTGGATCGCATTCGATTCACCACCTCTCACCCGGTGGAATTCACCGACAGCCTGGTGGAAGCCTACGCTGAGGTGCCGGAACTGGCCGGCTATCTGCATCTGCCCGTGCAAAGCGGCTCTGACCGAATTCTGGCGCTGATGAAGCGGGGCCACACCAGCCTGGAGTACAAGCAGAAAATTCGCAGGTTGCGCGAGGCCCGTCCAGGCATCAGCATCTCTTCCGACTTCATCGTGGGTTTTCCCGGGGAGACCGACCGTGACTTCGAGCAAACCATGAACCTGATCGCGGAGGTCGCTTTCGACCAGTCCTTCAGTTTCATCTACAGTGCGCGGCCCGGTACGCCCGCAGCATCCCTGCCTGACGATGTCACCATGGACGAGAAATCCAGCCGTCTGTTGCTGCTGCAGAAAAGAATCAGCCAGCAGGCCATGGCGATCAGCCAGTCGATGGTCGGCAGCGTCCAGTCCGTTCTCGTCGAGAAGCCTTCGGTGAAGGACGCGGAACGGCTGGCCGGCCGGACGGAAAATATGCGCTGGGTAAATTTTGATGGCAGCCGCGAGCTGATTGGAGAGTTCGTGGATGTCGTTATCACCGAAGCGCTGCCCAATTCCCTCCGCGGCCGGTTCGCTGGCCTGTCTACGCGGGTAGCAAAGAGTGCCTGACGAACCCCCTGCAGGGGCTGAGATTACCCGGGACCTCTTCCTGGAGCCCGCCGACAACCCTCGGCTGGCCAACCTTTGTGGCCAGTTCGATGAGCACGTGCGGCAAATCGAATCGCGACTCGGGGTGGACATACGGGCTCGCGGCAACCGCTTTTCCGTAACGGGGGCCAGCGACGCCGCAGAAGCCGCGACCCGGGTTCTCGAGACCCTCTACGAAGAGGCCGCAACCGAGACCATCGAACCGTCCCGGGTACACGTCCTGCTGCAGGAGGCCGGTGCGTTTGAGCCGCCGGCGGCTCACGGAGAGGACCGTCCGGACTCCGTGGTGCACACGCGGCGTGGCCGCATCCGTGCTCGGGGTCCGAACCAGCGCCGCTATATCGACGCCGTGCGCCAGGGCGATCTCTGTTTCGGTATCGGTCCCGCCGGCACCGGTAAGACCTGGCTTGCCGTAGCCTGCGCCGTCGAAGCGCTTGAGCGCGAGGAGGTCCGGCGTATCGTGCTAGTGCGGCCTGCGGTCGAGGCGGGTGAACGGCTTGGGTTCTTGCCGGGGGATATGTCCCAGAAGGTAGACCCGTATCTCCGGCCCATGTACGACGCGCTATATGAAATGCTCGGATTCGACCGCGTGGCACGGCTTATCGAACGCAACGTGATCGAAGTGGCGCCGCTGGCGTTCATGCGCGGAAGAACTATCAACGAAGCATTCGTCATACTCGACGAGGCCCAGAACAGCACCGTCGAGCAAATGAAAATGTTCCTGACCCGAATCGGCTTTGGCTCCCGGGCGGTGGTTACCGGCGACATTACCCAGACGGACCTGCCCGGTAATCGCGCATCCGGGCTGGAGCACGTCAGCCGGATCCTCGATGGTGTGGGCGGGGTTCACTTCATCTGGTTCACGGCCCGCGACGTGGTCCGTCACCCCCTGGTGCAGCGAATCGTCGAAGCCTATGCCCGGGCCGATGATGCGGAGGCGGGCAACAAGTGACCCGGGTTGTCATCGACCTTGATCTGGCAGTAGACACCCGTGAGCTTCCCGCTGAACGGGAATTTCTCGAGTGGGTGATGGCGGCCGTCGGCGAACGTCTGCCAGCTGCCGAGGTCAGCCTGAGGATAGTATCTTCCGAAGAGATGCGCGAGCTGAACAAGACCTGGCGCGGCATCGACAGGCCCACCAACGTGCTGGCGTTTCCGGCCGACATCGCCCCGGAGATCGGGCTGCCGCTGCTCGGCGACGTCGTTCTCTGCCGGGACGTAGTCCTTGATGAGGCGAATGCACAGAGCAAGGCGGCCAGGGCCCATTGGGCTCATCTTACGGTTCACGGCACACTCCACCTGATGGGTTACGATCACGGTAGTTCGAACGAAGCCGAGGCCATGGAAGCGATTGAGCGTCACGTCCTTGAGAACCTGGGGTTTCCCGACCCCTATGCCGGCGAAACCGCCGCGGTGACTGGTCATGGGTGACGAGCAGGCTCCCGAAGACGGCGGCCCCAGTTCAAAGGGGTGGATGGATCGATTGACCGCGATGTTCCGACGCCAGCCCAAATGCCGTGAAGACGTCGAGGCCGTGCTGGCCGCGGCCCGGGAACGGCGCATCCTGGATTCCGACGAGCAGTCCATGCTCGAGGGTGTCATGGCGGTTTCCGATACCCAGGTTCGCGACATCATGATCCCCCGGGCGCAGATGGTGGTGATCGAACGCGACGCCGATCCGAAAGAGATGCTGGAGACCATCGTCGAGTCGGGCCACTCGCGGTTTCCCGTCATCGGCGACGGCCGCGACGAGGTGGTCGGGATTCTCCTGGCCAAGGATCTCCTGCGTTACTTCGTGGAAGGCGGTGACGAGCGCTTTCATCTTCGCGAGTATCTCCGCTCGGCGGTTTTCATACCCGAGAGCAAGCGCCTGAACGTCCTCCTCAAGGAATTCCGGCTCAGCCACAACCACATGGCGATCGTGGTCGACGAGTATGGTGGCGTATCGGGCCTGCTGACCATCGAGGATGTGCTGGAGGAAATCGTCGGCGAGATCGATGACGAGCATGATTTCGAAGAGGACAGCATGATCAGTCCGGAGGGCAAGGGCGTCTTTACGGTCGCCGCCCTCACGCCGATCGAAGATCTCAACGAGCAGGTCGGGACTCAGTTCAGCGACGAGGAGTACGACACGGTGGGTGGGCTGATTATGCACGAGCTGGGGAGAATGCCCCGGCGCGGAGAGTCCCTGACCGTGGACGGAACACGCCTGAGCGTAACCAAGGCAGACCGGCGCCGCATCCACGCGGTCCGGGTGCAGCTGGCCGGTGACCGCTAGCCACGATTCCCACGGCAATCGCCTGCGGTCCAGGGGAGGCAGCGTCGCCGCCCTGGTGGGCGGCGCGGTCATGCCGCTGGCCTTTGCGCCCTTTGGAATGTTCTGGATCGCGCCCATATCCGTTGCGCTGTTGTGGTTGAGCTGGGAAGACTGCGACCGCCGGCAGGCGTTCTGGCGTGGTTTGGTCTTCGGCGCTGCCGCTTTTCTGATCGGAACCTACTGGACGTACATCTCGATCCACGAGTTCGGTCAGGCCCCCGTTCAGCTGGCTGCCTTTCTGACCCTGGGTCTTGTGGCCATCATGGGGCTCTACTACGGGCTCATGGGATACGCCTCAGCCCGCTGGCTCGGGCTGTCGGGGCCCATTGCCTGGTTTGTCTCTCTGCCCGGTGCCTGGGTGCTCACGGAGTGGCTTAGAGGGCATCTGTTCTCGGGGTTTCCGTGGCTCAGCCTGGGCTACAGTCAGACCGACACTCCGCTGGCCTCGTTCGCGCCTGTTGGTGGAGTGTTTCTGGTTTCCTGGGTCGTGGCGCTGCTGGGCGGATGTATTGCCGCGCTGGTTCGCGGGCCCGGTGCCGTCCGGCTGGGAGGGGCTGCCTTGGTGGCCCTGGTCGCGGCCGGCAGCCTTGGCCTCGACCGGCTGGAGTGGAGCCAGCCCGATGAGCCTGTCGAAGTGGCCCTGGTCCAGGGCGCGATTCCCCAGGACCAGAAATGGCTGCCGTCCATGCTGGAGCCGACCCGGGACCGCTACCTCGACCTGAGCGGCGATCACCTCGATGCGCGCCTCATCGTCTGGCCGGAGGCTGCCATTCCCGCCCTGCGCCACGAGGAAGCGGATTTTCTCGCGCGGGCTGCGGACGAGCTCTCGGCGAACGGCGTGGGCCTGATCATGGGAATGGTCGAAAAGGACCCGGTGGATGGGCACTTTCTCAATCGCATGATCACCGTAGGTGCGGCCGAGGGTGAGTACGCCAAACGCCACCTCGTTCCGTTCGGCGAGTATTTTCCGGTGCCGGATTTCGTTCGTGAGTGGATGCGCCTGATGAATCTGCCCTACACGGACTTCGCTTCCGGTGATCGCCATCAACTGCCCCTGATGGTGGATGACATCGCCCTCGCGCCGAGTATCTGCTACGAAGATGCGTTCGGCAGGGAGATGCTGACGTTCCTGCCCGAGGCGGGCCTACTCGTGAACGCCAGCAACGACGCCTGGTTCGGTGATTCCATCGCACCCCACCAGCATCTCCAGATCGCGCGTATGCGTTCTATCGAAACGGCCCGCCCGATGCTCCGGGCGACCAATACGGGGGTCTCTGCCATCATCGATCACCGCGGCCGGATCGTTCAGCGATCGCCCCAGTTCGAGCCTCATGTGCTGCGGGCCAGCGTGAGGCCCCGTAGCGGTCAGACCCCGTACGTGTTCCTCAGTGACAGCTTCGTTCTCGGCCTGGGGCTGGCGGCGGTTGTTATCGGCCTTTTGATCGGGCGCCCACGGCGGGTTTAGACTTGCGGGCTTGATCGTCTTGATCGAAGTCAGATCCCTAACGACCCGCGGACCGCGCTGACCGGTCCGCCCAGAGCGAGCCCATGCACGCCACCGACCAGGAAACCCCTTATCAGCCGGAGCTGATCGAGCCCGCCATTCAGGAGCGCTGGGAAGAAGCCCGGATCTTTCGCGCGACCGAAGATCCGGACCGGGAGAAGTTCTACTGTCTGTCGATGCTCCCGTATCCCAGCGGCAAGCTGCATATGGGGCACGTTCGGAACTACTCCATCGGCGACGTGGTCGCTCGCTATCATCGAATGCAGGGGCGCAACGTTCTGCAACCCATGGGCTGGGATGCCTTCGGTCTGCCCGCGGAGAATGCCGCGATTCGCCACGGCGTGCCGCCGGCCAAGTGGACCTACGAGAACATCGACCATATGCGTGAGCAGCTCAAGCAGCTCGGCTTTGCGTATGACTGGGACCGCGAACTGGCCACGTGCCGGCCGGAATACTACCGATGGGAGCAGCTCACCTTCGTCCGGATGTTCGAGAAGGGCCTGGTCTATCGCAAGAGCCAGATCGTCAACTGGGATCCCGTAGACCAGACCGTTCTCGCCAACGAACAGGTGGTAGAGGGGCGGGGCTGGCGTTCCGGCGCCCTGATCGAGCGCCGGGATATTCCCCAGTGGTACCTGAAGATCACCGACTACGCCGAGGAACTGCTCCACGAACTAGACCACCTGGACGGTTGGCCGGATGCGGTAAAGGCCATGCAGCGAAACTGGATCGGCCGTTCCGAAGGGCTCGAGATTCGCTTCGAGGTTAAGGGTCACGATCCCGTCACGGTATACACCACCCGGCCCGACACGCTGATGGGGGCTACGTATCTTGCGGTGGCGCCCGAGCATCCCCTGGCCCTGTCCGCGGCAACGGACCGGCCGGAAGTCGCGGACTTTCTGGAAGAATGCCGGCGGTTGCAGGCCACCGAGGCGGTGATCGAAACCATGGAGAAAAAGGGCCTGGACCTGGGGATTCGCGCGCTGCACCCCATCAGCGGGCGGATCATGCCGGTTTACGTAGCCAACTTCGTGCTCATGGGCTACGGGACCGGTGCGGTCATGTCGGTGCCCGGCCACGATCAGCGGGATTGGGAGTTTGCGACCCGCTACAAGCTGCCGATCCTCCAGGTCATCGAGCCTGTCAACGGCGGCCGTATCGATCTGACCGAGGGTGCGTTCGTGGAGCGCGGCCGCCTGGTGAACAGCGACGAGTACAACGGGATGACCTCGGACGAGGCGTTCCATGCACTGGCGAACTCCCTGGAGGCGGCTGGCCGGGGCCAACGGCGGGTGAACTACCGCCTGCGCGACTGGAGCGTATCCCGGCAGCGCTACTGGGGCTGCCCGATCCCCATCGTGCACTGTGAGGCCTGCGGATCCGTGCCGGTTCCGGAAGATGAGCTGCCGGTCGTCCTGCCCGAGGATGTGCAGTTCATGGGCGTACAGTCGCCCATCAAGGCGGATCCTGAATGGCGCCGGACCCGGTGTCCGCGCTGCGGATCCGACGCGGAACGAGAGACCGACACCTTCGATACCTTCGTGGAGTCTTCCTGGTATTACGCGCGCTATTGCTCGGCCGGGGCGGACAGTGTCCTCGATGAGCGGGCCGACTACTGGTTGCCCATCGATCAGTACATCGGCGGTATCGAGCACGCCGTCATGCACCTGCTGTACTTTCGCTTCTGGCACAAGGTGATGCGGGATATCGGCTGGGTGAAATCCGATGAGCCTGCCACGAATCTCCTTTGCCAGGGGATGGTGCTGGCCGATTCCTTTTATCGCGATACCGAGAACGAGGGCCGGGTCTGGATCCCGCCGGCGGAAGTGGACATCGAGCGCAACGACCGGGGCGAGGCTGTCGGCGCCAGGTCGCGGAAGGACGGTGAATCCGTGGTCCATGCCGGCCGGACAACCATGTCCAAGTCCAAGAACAATGGCGTAGACCCCGGTGCCCTGGTGGCCCGCTACGGCGCCGACACGGTGCGCCTGTTCGTCATGTTCGCCGCGCCCCCCGACCAGGCGCTGGAATGGTCCGACGAGGGCGTCGAGGGGGCAAATCGCTTCATCAAGCGAGTCTGGCGAGGCGTCCATGCCCATGTCGCCGATGGTGCCGCAGCAGGTGGCGAGGATGTGGGACCACAGGGACGGGAGCTTCGTCGCAAGCTGCACCAGACCATCGCCAAAGTGGGGGATGACATTGGCCGGCGCTATACCTTCAATACCGCTATCGCGGCGCTCATGGAGCTGATGAATGCGGTCGCAAAGTACGAGGAAACCGGTGATGCGGCCAGGGCCATTCGCCAGGAGGTGTTCGAAAACACGGTCCTGATGCTGGCGCCGTTTGTCCCCCACGTCAGCGAGGCCCTCTGGGAAGCGCTGGGTCACGAAGGTCTCGCTGCCGAGGCGCCGTGGCCGGAGGTGGATGAGAGCGCGCTCAAGTCCTCCGAGGTCGAACTCGTGGTTCAGGTCCAGGGCCGACTCCGGGGCCGCATTACGGTGCCGGCGGACGCTCGCGAGGAGGTTCTGCGCGAGACGGCTCTGGCCGATCCGAATGTGCAGCGTTTCGTCGAGGGCCAGACGATCCGACGGGTCATCGTCGTGCCAGGCAAGCTCGTCAATATCGTCATATGAGGCGCGACGCGCCACGGCCTGCCGGAGTTCCGTGCCGCGCCTGGCTGGCATGGGCTGGGGCGGTGTTGCTGTCCGGATGCGGCTTTCACCTGCAGGGCAGCGCCACCTATGACGACGAACTTGCCTCGGTTTACCTCCAGATACCGGATGCCAGCACGCCCCTTGCGCGGGCGCTGCGCCGAAGCATGGAAGCTGCCCGGGTGCCGTTGACCGACTCCGGCGAGGCCCAGACCCGTGTCGAACTGCTCCGGGAGAATACCGGCCGCCGGGTGGCGTCAGTCTCGGCCCAGAACAGGCCGACGGAGCTCGAGGTCTTCTACACGGCACGGTACCGGATACTCGGGCCGGACGAGGAGGCCATCGGCGATCAGCGGGTGACGCGCTCGAGGATATTCACCTATGACGAGCTGGACATTCTCGGCAAGGCCCAGGAGGAAGACATGCTCAGGGAAGCGCTGGCCCGGGAAATCGCCGGCGTAATCACGAGGCGGCTGGCCGATCTCGCCGAATGAGCGACGCCGCTGCCGGGGTGCTGCGTGTGGGTGAGCTCCGGGATGGCCCCTTGCGTGCCCTCGTTTCCCGCTACGGCATGCAGCTGGCGATGCTGGACGACGGCGCGCCAATTCCCGGATCTCACTGGGGCGAGCCCGAGGCCGGGCTCGTGGCTGATCGCCTGTTCGCGCGCCGGGACACTCCGGTGCACTCCGCGCTGCACGAAGCCTGCCACTACGTTTGCATGAGCCCTGACCGACGGGCCGGACTGTTCGGCGATGCGGGGGGCGATTTCGACGAGGAAAATGGCGTCTGCTACCTCCAGATCGTGCTGGCGCGATGTCTTCCCAATGTGGGCGCGGCGCGGCTCATGGCGGACATGGATGCGTGGGGCTACACGTTTCGTCTGGGCAGTACCCGTGGCTGGTTCGAATCGGATGCCAGCGACGCCCGGTCCTGGCTTATCGCCCACGGTATTCTGAATACGGACGAGCAACCGACCTGGGCCCTCCGCGGCCGGACGGCTCTGGCCGGCCTCGGCATCAGGGCCGGCTAGTCCCTAGAGGGACCGGTCCTGGTCCAGGCTTCCGGACCGCTCGAAGGGGATCGACATCATCATCCCTCCGAGATGCACCTTGCCCTTGAGCCGGTAGTCCACACCCTGGGCGCTGGAGAGCGCTAACATCTGACGGGCAATATCCATGAGTGAGGTGGTCACCGTGACCGTCGTTCTGGCCTCGCCCAGCTTGGGCAGTAGAAATTCCTCGTCGCTGACTCCGGTCGCCAACCGCCGTCCATTCACATCGAGGTCGAAGTTGATTCCTTCGACCTCGATGTCACGGTTATTCGGATTCTGAAATCGCAGGCCAACACGGAAGCGGGGTTCGAGGCCTTCGCTTTGGAGTGGCTCCAGGGACGTGAGATAAACGTCTGGCGGATCGAGGGATTGCAGGCCGGCGCAGCCCGTCAGGGTCAGCGTCACAAAGGCGAGGACGAGCAGTCGTGCCATCGGAGATCTCCGTTCGACGGACAGGGTTCCGGAAGTCATGATAGTACGGGATAGACACACGGGTGCGGCTGCCGCCGGGCCTGAACATTCGGGACAGTATGCGGAGGAGCCATGGCTACGCTGTTTGAGAAGATCATCGCCGGCGATCTGCCGGCGGATATCGTGTACCGCGACGACGAGGTGGTGGCGTTTCGGGACATCAATCCCGCCGCCCCTGTGCACATTCTCATCGTGCCGGTGAAGCCGATTCCCACCGCCAATGACATCGACGAGTCCGACGCCGCTCTCATTGGCCGACTGTTTGTCGTCGCCCGACGCCTTGCTGCAGACGAAGGAATCGCCGAGGACGGGTACCGGCTGATCATCAACTGCAACGAGCACGGCGGCCAGGAGGTTTTCCATCTCCACCTGCATCTCCTGGGGGGGCGGCCCCTGGGTGGCATGGTGAAACGCACGTGATGGTCATGTTGGGCTGCCTCGCGGTCCTGGTGTCCGCTCCTGGGCTGGTCCTGGAGGGGCAGGCAACCCAGGGGGGGCTGGTTTTCGGTCAGACGACGCCGGGATCGGAAATCCGGCTCGACGACGCGCCGGTCCGGGTCTGGCCGGACGGAGAATTTCTTCTCGGATTCGGCCGTGATGCGCCCGCCGTGGCCGTTCTGGAAGTCCTTCGTCCCGGAGAGCCCGCTCTGGAACACACCCTGTCGATTGGTCAGCGCGAGTTTCGTGTTCAGCGTATCGATGGCTTGCCGGCGTCGCGAGTGACACCACCCCCGGAAGTTCTCGAGCGCACCAGCCGCGAGGCGGCCTCGGGTGCGCGCCGCCCGCGAGACCCTTGCCGATAGGAAGGATTATGCGGAGGGGTTTGGCTGGCCTCTCACGGGCCGTATCAGCGGCGTCTACGGCAGCCAGCGGATCCTCAACGGAGAGCCCCGCCAGCCACACTATGGCGTCGATGTCGCGCGCCCCACCGGCACCGTCGTGACGGCTCCGGCGCCCGGCGTGGTAACCCTGGTAGAAGCCGACCTCTATTATTCCGGAGGCACGCTGATCATCGACCACGGGCGAGGCCTGAGCTCCACGTTCATCCACCTGAGCGAGATCCTCGTGGAGCCGGGCCAGCAGGTAGAAACAGGCGATGCGATCGCTAAGGTCGGCGCGACCGGCCGGGCCACCGGACCGCACCTGGACTGGCGCATGAACCTCGGGCCCGTCCGGCTGGACCCGGCCCTCCTGGCCGGGCCCATGCCGTCCGGGTGACGGCAGGGCCTGTTAGCGCTTCGAGTCCAGACGGTGTCAACAGGCCCTTGCCCTACAGGAAATGGAAGCGCACGCCGCCGTGGACTGACTGGCCCGGAATGGGGGCATAGTCCTTGAGGAACGAGGTGTGGCGCCGGCCCCGCTCATCCAGCAGGTTCGTGCCCTTTACGAACAAATCCAGATGCCCGGGACCCAGAGTCGAAGCCAAAGAGCAAATTGGCGTCCAGCATGGTGTAGGCGCCGGTTTCCAGCTCGAAGTCCGAGACCCGGCCCTGCTCCATGTAGCGGGTCCAGTCGACGCCTGCCGACCAGCGCTCCGCCAGCCAGCTCAGGTTGGCGCCGAAGCGCTGCGGCGGAATACGCGGCAGGTCGTCGTTGCCCTGGCGGCTGTCGTCCAGCTCGCCGCGGACGATATCCGTCCACAGGCGCAGGTCCAGGTCGCCGTAGGCTGTCTTGGCCAGATGCGTCTCGACCTCCGCCTCGTAGCCGTAGAAGATGGAGTCCTCCTGCACGTACTCGGCCACCGGCAGCCCGTCCTCTTCCTCGCCGTTCTCTCGCAGGAAGATGTAGTCGCCGGCAGCCTTGTAAAAGACCGAGACGCCCCAGCGAAACCGATCGCCCCGGTAGGCCACGCCGAAGTCCACGCTCTTGTTCTTTTCCTTGTCCCAGCGAGGCGTCACCGACCTCGAACAGGCCGGTGGCGATATGCGGGCCCGTCGGAGTAAAGCTCCTCCGCCTTGGGGTGGCGCTCGGTGTACGCCAGATTCAGGCTCGGGATCAGTTTCTGGCCGCCGGTCCCAGACAAAGCCCAGGCGCAAAGGAACCCGCATCCTCGTCGTATTCTTGCCAGGTCGCCGGAAGGATCGTGCTCCAGCGTCTCGTAGCGGGCGGAGATGCTGAAGCGCAGGTCGTCAAAACGCCGCTCCTCGAGCAGGAACAGGCCGATCTTGTTGGTGTCGGTTTGCGGAACGAACGCCTCCTCGCCGACGGCTTTGAAGTCCCGGTCGAAGCACCTGCACGCCCGCCACGCCCTGCCAATCGCCCAGCGTGTGGACCAGTTCCAGGCGGCCTTCCCAGGCATCGTTCTCGAACTTCGTGCCCGCCTCGCCGCTCGGCTCGAACTCCGTGTGCTCGTAATCGTTAATGCCGGCCTCGAAACGCAGCGCACTGGATGGCCCCGCCGAATCCCGTGTACTCCGCGTAGAGGTCGAACCGGTCCTGATCCAGCTCGATTTTGGCGCCACCGTCGCCCTCTTCTTCGCTCTTCGCCCTCACCCTCTTCGCCGTGGGCGTGCTCACCGGGGCCGGGCAGACCGTACTTGTTCTCGTACCTGGAATAACTGGCGCCCAGAGTGAACGTGTCGCCGATCCAGGACAGACCGGCGGCATAGGCATCGCTGTCGCGAATCGCTGTTGGCCAGGGTGCCCTTTTCTTCCTCGATGGGCTCGCCTTCCTCGGCTTCCTCCCTGCGGATGGAGGTTCGGGTGGCATAGCCGTCGATGTCCACGTCATCGGTTTCCCGGCTGACGTAGTCAAGGTGCCAGGCCACGTTGCCGAAGGCGCCATCGGCCTTCGCGGCGAAGGCCTCCTCGCTGGCGGCCGTATCGCCCCGCACCTCGACGGCACCGGTCACCCGACGGTCCGGCAGCGTTTCGGAATCCGGTTGGTCACCACATTGACGACCCCGCCCTCGGCGCCGCTGCCGTAGATCAGCGTGCCGGGCCCGCGGATCACCTCGATCTGTTCGGCGATCAGCGGGTCCACGGTCACGGCGTGGTCCGGGCTCAAGTCCGACACGTCAAGGGTGCCGATGCGGTTCTCCAGGACCGTGACCCGGGGGCCCTGCTGGCCGCGGATGATGGGCCGGCTGGCGACCGGACCGAAATAACGTGCCGGTGACGCCGAGTTCTCCCTCCAGGACCTCGCCCACGGCCCGCCGTTGTTCCTCAGATAAAGTCGCTCTCCGGTCAGCACACCGACGGGCAACGGGCAGTTCCTCGGCGCGGGAGCCCAGCGGATCGGCGGTCACCACCATCTTGTCGAGCTCGGCGCTTTCTTCGAGCAAGTCGCCGGTATCGGGTTCCTGGGCCCGGGCTCCCGGGCTTGCTGCCAGGCTGGCGACCACGGCGGCCGCCAGCGAAATGGATCGCTTCTGCATGATTGTCTCCTCCCTGATTGTCTATCTGCGGCCGCGGCAGCCGGTGCTACGACGGCCAGTCATCGTCTGTCTTTTGGTTCAGGCGATGACCGGGCAGGCGGGCCGCGAGCGCGGCGGTGTCGACTGCAGGAAGGAACGGGATGTCGGTGTCCCGGACCTCGCGCCAGGACGACAAGGATCGCGGATGGCGCGGGGAGCAGGACCGAGGCAGGCGGGGGCGCGGTGTCGCGAGCCAGCTGGCTGCACGTCTCAGCAGTCCTGGTGGTCCGCCACCGCCATCGGCGAGCTGGTGCAGGCCCGGAGCAAGCAGGACCGCAACGGCGACGACGCAGGCAGCCCCAGCGCCGTGGCCGGCTCAGCCATGGTTGCCAGCTCGCCAGGATCACTCGCGGATTGTCGGGGAAGCCGGTCCGCCGGCATCAAGGCATGACCCCGGCAGAGCCTTAGGTGCTACACTCCTTTCCAATGCTGATTCCGGTTTCAAGGTCCGCCGTTTAGGTGCTGGTTCCCGCCCAGCGATTGGAAGCCGAGCTTGCCCGCAAGCTGTTTCCCGTGGTTCTCATTTCCGGCGATGAGCCGCTGCTGACCCAGGAGGCCGGAGACACTCTGCGCCGCCTCGCGCGTGCCGCCGGGCACGAGGAGCGGGAACTTTTCACTGCAGACCGCAGCTTTGACTGGCGTGCCTTCGAAGGCAATCTCAACAGCCCGTCCCTTTTTGCCGCACGCCGTCTCGTCGAACTCAGAATCCCGACCGGGAAACCGGGCAAGGACGGTGGGCGCGTGCTGGCGGATTATGCCGCCCGCCCCGCACCGGATGTCGTGCTGCTGATCATGGCGCCGAAGATGGATCAGGCCACGCTGAAATCCGCCTGGGCAAGAAAGGTGGATGGAGCCGGACTGGTTTGCAGGGTGTGGCCTCCTGATCGTCGGGATCTTCCCGGCTGGGTCGCTGCCCGCATGAAGGGCGCGGGCCTGCAACCCACCCGCGAGGCGGCCGCGCTTATTGCGGATCGCGTGGAGGGCAACCTCCTGGCCGCCCACCAGGAAATTGAGAAACTCGCCCTTCTGACCGGTGGTGGGGCGGTCGATGCCGGCGACGTGGCGGCGGCCGTCACCGACAGCGCTCGCTACGACGTGTTTCAGCTGGCCGATGCGGTCATGCTCGGCGACGGTGGCCGTGCCCTCAGGATTCTCGCGGGGTTGCGCGGTGAGGGGGTAGAGCCTCCGATACTTCTGTGGGCCCTGGCGCGAGAGATTCGTGCCGTTGCCAGGGCGCACGCGCTGATGGCCAGCGGGCGGTCGTTTGGCGAGGCCATGTCCGGCCTGAGGATATGGCAGGCCCGCAAGCCCGTCATGCAGCGCGCACTTGCCCGTATCGACCGCGGCCGCTCCCATCGGCTTCTGCGCCAGGCTGCCGGAGTTGACCGGGTAATCAAAGGGGTCGTGAAGGGCGATGCCTGGACCGCGATCACCGGACTGGTCATGTCTGCCGCCGACGTCGGCCGGAAGCGGGCGGCATGAGCGGATTGGGCGGTCTCAGTCCAATGGGGATTTTCGGTGGCACGTTCGATCCCATTCACTACGGGCACTTGCGCACCGCCTTCGAACTTACGCATGCCCTTCGGCTGCCGGAGATGCGCTTTCTTCCGGCGGGGACACCGCCGCACCGCGGCAGACCCCTTGCGGACGCCCAGCTTCGCCTGGAAATGGTCCGGGCGGCGACCGAGGCCCAGCCCGGGTTTATTGTCGATGACCGGGAACTGCACCGGGAAGGGCCTTCCTATTCCGTTGACACGCTTCTGGACCTGCGGGCCGAATACGCCCACCGCTCGATCTGCCTGATCGTCGGCATGGACGCGTTCCTCGATCTGCCCAAGTGGTATCACTGGAGGGAGATTTTGCAGCTTGCCCACGTGGTCGTCGCCCATCGCCCAGGCTGGCGGGCTCCGGACATGGGCCCCCTGGGAGAGCTGCTGGTAGACCGGGGCACGGGGCGCGTAGGTGATCTCCACGAGACCCGCGCCGGACGCATCTATATCCACGCCGTAACCCAGCTGGAAATTTCCTCCAGCGCGATTCGCGGGCATATCCGCGCGGGTGGCGACCCCCGTTTTCTGATGCCGGACGCGGTTCGGGAAATCATCAATCGTTCCGGCTGTTATGCCGAACCCACGAGAGGAGCTAATGACACAAGATAACCTTCAGCAGATTGTCATCGATGCCCTGGAAGACACGAAGGCCCGGGACATAAGCACACTGGACGTCAGGGACATGACGACCATTGCCGACACCATGATCATCGCCAGCGGAACATCCGACCGGCATGTCCGGGCGCTTGCCGACAGTGTGATCGAGAAAGCCAGGGAAGCAGGCTTTCGGCCCTATGGGGTGGAGGGTCAGAACGAGGGTGAATGGGTACTCGTCGATCTGCAGGACGTTATTGTGCATCTCATGCTCCCGAAAGTCCGGGACTTCTACAATCTCGAGAAACTCTGGGCTCCAGAGCGGGAACCCGGCCTTGCGCGCGTCGACGGCTGACGATGCGCTTGCGGCTGATTGCCGCCGGTACCCGCATGCCGGGATGGGTTGCAGAGGGCTACGAGTACTATGTCCGCCGTCTCCCCCGCGAGTTGTCCCTTGAACTCAGGCAGATTCCGCTGGGGCACCGGGGCAAGGCCGCGCCGGCGGACAGGGCCATGGCACAGGAAGGAGAGAAAATGCTCGCCGCCGCCAAGGGGCACCGGGTCGTCGGCCTCGAGGTGAAAGGCCGAAAACTGTCGACCCCCCAGCTGTCGAGCCAGCTGCAGGACTGGATGCTCGCGGGGGATCCGGTGGCGTTCCTGGTCGGCGGACCCGATGGGTTGAGCCCGGCCTGTCGTGCGGCATCCACCTTTGACTGGTCGCTGTCGCCCCTGACCCTTCCGCACGGGATGGTTCGGGTCGTCCTCGCCGAACAGATCTACCGCGCCTGGACTCTGCTCAGCGGCCATCCGTATCACCGGGAATAGGCCCCGGGCGATGCTTGCATCCCCTCCCTGCACCGGGGACACTCCCGGGTGAATCAGCCCCTCGTTTACCTCGCCTCGGCCTCACCGCGGCGCCGGGAACTACTCGCCCAGATCCGGGTACTGCATACCGTACATCCCGTGTCCCTGGAGGAAACAGCCCTGGCGGGCGAATCCCCGGAGGACTATGTGCGCCGACTTGCCTGCGCCAAGGCTGCGCTCGGCTGGGAGGAGCTCTCGCCAGCCACTGAGGCTATTGTGCTCGGAGCCGATACCGCTGTCGTCGTGGATGGCACCATTCTCGGCAAGCCAACGGGCCCCGAAAATGCTGCAGAAATGCTGGCCAGGCTCAGTGGCCGCGGCCACGAGGTTTTCAGCGCCGTGAGTGGCGTTGCGCGGGCGGGCCGAAGGACTTTGCTGAGCCGGAGCGTCGTAACGTTTCGGGACTTAAGCGCCGGGGAAATTGACCGATATGTCGCCACTGGAGAGCCGCTGGACAAGGCTGGCGCCTACGGCATTCAGGGCATGGCCGCGGTTTTCGTGGTGGATCTTGCCGGCAGCTACTCCGGGGTCATGGGCTTGCCCCTGTTCGAGACCGCCGCACTCTTGTCCTCGCTCGGTCCGGGACAATTCGGGTCGCTGCCATGAGAGAGGAGATTCTCGTCAACGTGACGCCCCGAGAGGTGCGCGCCGCACTCGTGGAGAGCGGGGTTGTTCAGGAACTCTTCGTCGAGCGAGCCACCCGGAGGGGGCTGATCAGCAATATCTACAAAGGCCGGGTATCACGCGTGCTTCCAGGCATGCAGGCGGCTTTTGTGGACATCGGCCTTGAACGGACCGGATTTCTGCATGCGTCGGATGTCATGCCCAATGGCTCGGTGCCGGAAGGAACCGAGCAAGGGGTTCGCGACCTGGTTCGCGAGGGCCAGGAGATTCTTGTCCAGGTGCTGAAAGACCCCCTGGGTACGAAAGGCGCGCGGCTCACCACATTTGTCACCCTTCCGTCGCGGTACCTGGTATTCATGCCGAAGGGCCAGGGACTCGGCGTATCGGCCCGAATCGAGGACGAAGAGGAACGCACGCGCCTGCGGTCAGTGATGGAGGATCTCACCGACGCCGGAACCTCCGGAGGTTATATCGTACGCACGGCTGCCGAGGGGGCTCCGCGGGATGCCCTGCGCGCCGATATGCTGTTCCTCGGCAAGATCTGGGAGGTCATCGGCCGGCAGACGGCCTCGGCCAGTCCGGCGAGCCGGGTCTACGAGGATCTGCCTCTCGGTCTCAGGATCCTGCGGGATCTTCTCGGGCCGGACATCGAGCGGGTAAGGGTCGATTCCTCTGCGCTATGCGAGCGCATGAAGGATTTCGCCGCGACCTTCGTTCCCGAGTTGGCACCGAAGATCGAGGCCTATTCCGGCGAGCGGCCGATTTTTGATCTCTACGGCATCGAGGATGAAATCGGACGGGCTCTGGAGCGGCGTGTTCCTCTGAAATCGGGTGGCTATCTGGTCATCGATCAGACGGAGGCGATGACCACCATCGACGTCAACACCGGTGCCTACGTCGGTCATCGAAATCTCGAAGAAACCATTTTCAAGACCAACCTGGAGGCAGCGCAGGCGATCGCGCGTCAGATCCGGCTCCGCAATCTCGGCGGCATCATCATCGTCGATTTCATCGACATGGACGAGGACGAGCATCGGGCCCAGGTGTTGCAAGCGCTCGAGAAGGCCCTTGCCAAGGACCACGCCCGCAACCAGATCACCGAGGTTTCCCGGCTCGGGCTCGTGGAGATGACTCGCAAGCGGACCCGGGAAAGTCTTGAACATTTGCTGTGCGGGCCTTGTCCAACCTGTGCCGGCCGTGGATCGGTCAAGACGGCCGAGACGGTCTGCTACGAGATTTTCAGGGACATCCTTCGGCAGTCGCGCCAGTTCGACTTTCAGGAACTGCTGGTACTGGCCCACCCGGAGGTTGTCGAACGGCTGGTGGATGAGGAATCGACAAGCCTTGCAGAACTCGAGGAAACCACCGGGCGGCCCATTCGCCTGCAGGCCGAAGCCCTGTATTCCCAGGACCAGTACGATGTCGTTCCCCTGTAGAGGCGGTGGCTGATCGATGCCCCGGATCGGGCGCAAAATCTGGAGCTGGCTCGGAGCCGCATTTGCGGGAGCCGTCATTCTCCTGGCGTTGTTGACCGGAGCCCTGCGAGTCGTCCTTGCGCAGGCTCCGGAACATCGCAAGCAGATTGAGGCCTATGCCAGCGAGGCTCTCGGGATGCCGCTGCGCATCGGGGCCCTGGATGCGCGACTGGGCCTGGCCGGCCCGCAGTTGTATTGCGAGGACATTGAGCTGCTGTCGGCGCCAGGCGGCGATGCCGTTCTGCGTGCGGGCAGCGGCAGCGTTGCCGTGGACGTTTGGGCCCTGATCTCCGAACGCCGGCTGGCTCCGGGGCGGGTGCTGCTCGAAGACCTTGTCGTCGATGTCGTCAGGGACGAGGAGGGGGCCTGGCTGATCGGGGGCGAGGCCGGAATTCTTCCGGAGCGACGCGGTGACGAGATTGTCGTGCCCCCCGGCGAGTACCGCCTCGAAAATGCGACGCTGGTTTTCGAGGACCGGAAGCGCGGGACGGGTCCGCTCCGATTCTCGGATCTCGAGCTGGCCGTTGATTCGGATGGGGTGAGCTTGTTCGCGGAGGGCCGGACCCGGCTGCCGGACTCACTGGGCCGCGGGCTGGAGTTCTGGGCCCGGGCGACGGGCGGCCGGGACGGGCGCCACTTCGGGAGAGTCGAGTACTTCGTGGATTCAAGTGACCTCAGGCTTGAGGCACTTCGTACTGCCTTGCCGGAGTTTCCGCGATTTCCGTCCGCCGGCACCCTGAGTGTGCGCGCCTGGGGAGAAGGGACGCCCCGGGAGATGCGTGAAATCACCGCCGAGCTGGAAGTGGATCGGCTGGGTATTCCCCAGACTGGCCTGGAAGCGTTTTACGAGCGGGTCGCTGTCGGCCTGGAATGGAATCGCCTCGCCGGGGGCTGGACCGCCGTAGCAAACAATCTCGAAGTTCGTCGCGGCGGTACGACCTGGCGCAGTCCGTCACTGCGACTGGAGTTTCTCCAGCGGGCCTCCGAACCCGCCCTGGTCTACCTGGACGCTGACCGGCTCCGCTTGCAGGATCTTGCGCCCGCGGCTTTCTTCGCCGGCGACGAACTGCGTGGACAGATTGAGTCCCTTGCCCCGGAAGGGGATGTCGAGGATCTCGTGGCCCAGCTCGACATGGATCCCGGGCGGCCCCTGGCGGAGCGTGCCCGCCTGGCCGCCCGATTCGAGGGTCTGGCCGTGTCGGCGGACGACGGGCGGCCCGGCGTACGTGGCCTGACTGGTCGAATCGAGGGCGACGAGCGCGGCGGCTGGCTTGAGCTCGACAGCATCGACGTGACCGCCGAGTTTCCCGGGCTGTTTCGTGAGCCGCTGACGGCAGATGTGCGGGGAATGCTCCGCTGGCGAGCGGAGTCCGGCAGTCTCCAGGTCTCCAGCGACGAAATTGTCCTGGACAACCGGGATCTGAAAGCGACCGCGAGCATGAAACTGGTTCAGCCCGGTGACGGACGGGACCGGCTCGAGCTCGACGCGCGCATCCAGGACGTGGATGTCGAGGCGGTTTCCAGGTATCTGCCCGTCGGCAAGATGACCGCCCGCGTCGCGGGCTGGCTGGATCGTGCGCTGGTCTCCGGGCGGGTGCCCGCGGCGTCCGTTGTTTGGAACGGCCCGCTAAAGGGGTTTCCGTTTCGGGATGGCTCGGGAATGTTCCGGTCCAGCCTGTCGGTTGAAGACCTCGCCCTGGACTATGCGAATGGCTGGCCGAGGGCTGAAAACGTGCGCGCCGACGTCGTTTTCGAAAACGCCTCGCTGCGAGCGGCCATAGAGCGCGGCACGCTGGAGGGGGTCGTCGCTTCCGATGTGCTGGTAACCATGGCCGACATGCCGACTGGCGAACTAAGGCTTGTGGGGGACGCCGCAGGGCCGTCCGAGACGGTAGCCCGTTTTGCCGAGCAGAGTCCGCTCCAAGGCATCCTGGGCTATGGCCTGGCAGAGGCTCGCATCGCCAGCGGCAGCGCGGCCGCAAAGGTGGACCTGTTTCTCCCCCTGAAAGATCTGCCCCGGCGGACTATTGCCGTTGACCTGGCCGTTCGCAACGTCAGCTACAGCCTGGGCCCCATGTCCTATCCGGTGGAGAACATCGTCGGAGACCTGGCAATCAGGAATGCGTCGGTCACCAGCCAGACCGTCAGCGCGTCTGTCCTGGGGCGGCCGCTGACGATGGTCGTATCCCCCAGGCCGGAGGGCGGGACGCTGCTGCGACTCGACGGCCGGCTAGGCGCCGCGGAAATCGAGCGACTTCTCAGGGCGCCGGTCAGCGGTTTCATCGAGGGGGAGGCCAACCTGACTGCCGACCTGAATTTTCCGACCAAGCCATCGGGTCAGCGTTTCTACCTGGAGCTCGGGACAGACCTTGCGGGAGCCGCTGTACGGTTGCCAGCGCCGCTGGGCAAGTCCGCCGAATCGTCACGCCCGCTCAACGTTCTAATGCGCTGGCCGGAAACCGGCAGCGCGGTCTGGGATGTTCGCTACGGCAGCGACCTCCGGGGCCTCGTCCGGTTCGATCTGTCCGAGGGTATGGACTTCGCCGAGGCCAGCATTCGTGGTGGCGCCGATGGGGTCGAGCCGAGTCTCAACGGTCAGCCGGGTCTCACGATCGGTGGCACCCTCGCTGTCCTCGACCTCGACGGCTGGCTGCAACAGGAGTGGCGTGGCCCGGCAACCCGGGTCGGCTCAATGGATGCGAGCACGCCGGCCGGGGGTGGGCCCCCCGCTCCCGGCTTGCGGGACTGGCTTGCCGGCGGTGAACTGAGTGCCGTCGAGTTTCGTTTTCTCGGCCAGCGTTTTGCCGACCAGAGCTTGCGCATGTCCCGCGTTGCCGATGGATGGGATGTGTACGCCGACGGGCCGGCGCTGGCGGGTACTCTGCGACTTCCGTACCCGGTGCTCGGAGACGAACCCGTTGTCGGGCGGTTGGAACGACTCGTCATAGGCGCTGGAGAGCCTGAAGCCGGGACACGCGGCGAGGGGTCTTCCGGAGACGAGCGGCCGCCGCGCACTGTCAATGCCAGGAACATTCCTGCGATGGACATGACCATTGCCTCGCTGGCCATCGATACGATGTCCCTCGAAAACGTAGCCTTTACCAGCAAACGATTGCCGGACGGATTCCAGGTGGACTCGGCGACAGCCTCGGGGCCTGGCTACACGCTTACGAGCAAAGCGACCGTCCGGCAAAGCGACACGGTGGACTGGAGCGAGTGGCTGCTGGAGTTGAGCAGCGACAACATCGCCAATGCGATGCAGTCACTTGGCTTTCGTTCAGGGATCGATGCGAAGAAGGGAACCTTTCGATTCTCTACTCACTGGGCCGGAGGGCTGCGCAGCGACTGGCTGGCCGTCACGGAGGGCACGGCGCGAATCGACCTCGGCAAAGGGGAGCTCGAGGACGTGGAGCCCGGAGCAGGGCGCGTTTTTGGGCTGCTGAGCGTCCAGGCCCTGCCGAGGCGTCTTGCTCTGGATTTCCGGGACGTCTTCAAGTCGGGTTTCCAGTTCGACGATATCAGCGGTGACTTCACGATCCGCGACGGTCAGGCCTACACCAGCAACCTGATCGTCCATGCGCCCGCTGCGGATGTGGGTATCGTCGGCCGGGTCGGTCTGGCCAACCGGGACTACGATCAGACCGCAATTGTGAGCACGGAACTCGGCGCGACGCTGCCGATTGCCGGCGTCCTTGCCGGTGGGCCGGCCATCGGCGCAGCCTTGTATGTGCTCGCCGAGATTTTCAAGGAACCGATGAAGGGCATGGTCAAGGCGCAGTACCGGATCACGGGACCTTGGGAGAATCCCAAGGTGGATCGCGTCGTTGCGGCAGCAGGAGACGGGGACGATGAAGGCACCGGGTGAGACCGTTCGGGCGGCGGTCGTGCAGATGACCTCCACCGATCAGGTTGAGGAAAATCTCGCCGCAGTCGCCGAACTGCTGGATGCGGCTGCCGCCGAGGGCGCGGAGCTGGTCGTGCTGCCGGAGAATTTCGGCTACATGGGGCGTCGCGAAACGGATCGCCAGAGCGTGGCAGAGCACCCCGGGGAGGGTCCCCAGCAGGAATTTCTCGCGCGCGCTGCCGCCAGGCTGAAGCTAGCGATCGTCGGGGGAACGATCCCCGTGCTGGATGGGGACGACCGGCCACGGGCCCGTTCTATTACGTGGGACGCGGATGGCCAGGTGGTCGGTGTTTACGACAAGATCCACCTTTTCGACGTGGCTGTTCCCGGGCACGAGCGGGCCTATCGTGAATCCGCCGGCACCTGTCCCGGTTCCGGGCCCGTTGTCGTCTCGAGTCCGCTCGGGCCTCTCGGCCTTTCTGTCTGCTACGATGTACGGTTTCCGGAACTCTATCGCCGCCTCGTCCGTGCCGGGGCGCTGGCGCTGAGCATACCTGCAGCGTTCACTGTGCCGACAGGCGAGGCACACTGGGATCTTCTGATTCGCGCCCGGGCGGTCGAAAACCTGGCCTTCGTTCTGGCCGCGGCGCAGGTTGGCGAGCATCCCGGCGGACGCCGGACCTGGGGTCACGCGATGATCGTGGACCCTTGGGGCCAGGTTCTCGGGTGTCGCCCGGATGGTCCCGGCGTTGTGTTGTCGGATCTGGACCTGCGCGCCCAGGCAGGCCTCCGGGAGCGGTTTCCAGCCCTGGCTCACGCCAGGGAATATTTTTAGCCAAGGCAAACAGATTCGATATGGATGATATGACCAAGGACGCCCTGGAACTTGCGACAACACGCCTGCTGGTCCCGAACGGAATCGAACTGGGCGACCTCGAACGACTGCTCGGCCAGCTCATGGGACCCGCGGTGGATGCGGCCGATCTGTATTTCCAGCTGGTTCGGCACGAATCGTGGACCCTCGAAGACGGCATTGTGAAAGACGGCGGCCACGGGATCGACCAGGGTGTGGGCCTCAGGGCGATGAGCGGCGAGAAGACCGGATTCGCCTACTCGGACGAGATCCTGCTGCCGGCCCTGTCCACAGCTTCGAAGGCGGCGCGCGCCATTGCCCGCCAGGGCCAGACGGGATCCGTCCAGGCCTGGAGGGCGTCCCGCCCGGCAGCCCTCTACGCCCCTGCCGATCCACTGGAAACCCTCGAGGATTCTGCCAAGGTCGCCCTGCTTGAGCGCATCGATGCCGAAACGCGCCGCCAGGACCCGCGGGTCAAAGAGGTCGTCGTGAGCCTGGCCGGTGTGCACGAGGTCATTCTCGTTGCCGGCAGCGACGGCACCCTGGCCGGGGATATCCGCCCGCTGATGCGCCTGAACGTCTCGGTTATCGTGGAGCAGGACGGTCGCCGGGAGAGCGGCTTTGCCGGCGGTGGCGGCCGGTTCGGCTACGGGTGGCTCGAAGAGGATGACCGGGCGTTCGCTTTCGCCCGGGAGGCGGTTCGCCAGGCCATTGTCAACCTGGACGCGGTCCCGGCACCGGCGGGCACGATGACGGTGGTTCTGGGTCCCGGATGGCCGGGGGTACTGCTGCACGAGGCGATTGGCCACGGCCTGGAGGGTGATTTCAACCGCCGCGGGACGTCGGCCTTTTCGGGGCGCGTCGGCGAGTCGGTGGCTTCGCCCCTGTGCACGGTCGTGGACGATGGCACCTTGTCGAACCGGCGCGGCTCGCTCACGATCGACGACGAGGGAACTCCGAGCCAGTGCACGACGCTGATAGAAAACGGCGTGCTCAAGGGCTACATGCAGGACAACCTCAATGCGCGCCTCAGCGGCACGGACTCCACGGGCAACGGTCGGCGCGAGAGTTTCGCCCATCTCCCCATGCCCCGTATGACCAATACGTACATGCTGCCCGGGCCCCATGACCCGGCCGAAATCATTGCCAGCGTCAAGACCGGCCTGTACGCCTCAAATTTCGGCGGCGGCCAGGTGGACATTACCTCCGGAAAGTTCGTGTTCTCCGCCAGCGAGGCCTACCTGATCGAGAACGGCAGAATCACCCGGCCTGTGAAGGGCGCCACCCTGATCGGCAACGGTCCGGACGTGCTGACCCGGGTTGCGATGGTCGGGGATGACCTGGCGCTGGACGAGGGGGTGGGTGTTTGCGGCAAGGATGGTCAGAGCGTCCCCGTGGGTGTCGGTCAACCCACCTTGCGCATCGACGGCCTCACGGTCGGTGGGACCAGCGCCTGATACCCGGAAACAGGCCGACCGCGCCTTCTGCCGCGGTGTCGTCTACCCGACAAATTATGCACATTTGGTCATTCACGACCAGATATTGACACTGATTCGCGAGTCGCTAATATAGCTTCCGGCGGTCGCCGAATGGATTCGGTAATACGAACAGGGATGTTGGCCGCCCACGGGGCACCACAGGGACGTGGACCCGATTGCCTATCCTTCCTGACCCGCCCGGCGAGAATCCGCCGCTGCGTTATCCGGGGTGAGCTGGCGAAAGGTAAATTCGAACTCCCCGATAGAGAACGACTCGCCGTCGCCCAGGCGCTGGCGGTCCACTCGCCTGGAGCCCACCTGAATCCCGTTCGTGCTGCGCAGGTCTTCAACCAGGATTCCGTCCCGATCGCAAATCACCTGTGCGTGATGGCGGCTGATGTACTGGCTGTCCACCGGTATATCGTTGTCGTGGGTCCTGCCCAGGATGCTCCGACCTTCGCGCAACGGGTAATCGGCGATGTGCCGGCCCTTCCGGCTGAGGATCAGGTAACCCACCGCTTCTCCCTGGGGCGCCCGAGCCGGGGCTGCTGACACCGGCGCGGACTGACGGGCTCGCGCGCTGAATTCGGGCCACCCGAGCTCGGCGATGGCCTGTTGTATCGACGCGGTGTCCACGCCTGGCTGCTCGTCGGCGAATGCGCAAATCAGTGCCGTATCGCACAGGGTATTGATGAGCCGGGGCACGCCCCCCGTATAGCGGTAGATATCCGCGTACGTGGACGGATCAAACAGGCCCTCCTGACCACAGCCCGCCACCTGCAGTCGATGGCTGATGTAGTCGCCGATCTCTGCCTCGGCGAGAGGCCGCAGGTGAAAGCGCAGCCGGGTTCGCTGGGACAACTGCTCCATATCCGGGGCGTCGAGAATGTCCGCAAGTTCCGGCTGCCCGGCGAGAATGATCGAAAGGACTTTCTCCCGGCCTGCGCAGACGCCTGCGAGCATCCGGATTTCTTCCAGGACTCGCCGGTCGAGGTTCTGCGCCTCGTCGATCACGATCACGACCTTCTGACCGTCGTCCAGCAGCTCCTCGAAGAACCGGTTCAGCGTTTCCAGAAGCTCGGCCTTGCCCATCGAGAAGGGCTGGAATCCGAACTGGGCAAGCACCGTCTGGAGAAATTCGATAGGGGTGAGCTGGGTCTGGGCGACGCGGGCTACGGTCACGTTCTCATCCAGGTTGGCCAGGAAGTCCTCGATCAACGTCGTCTTGCCGGATCCAATCTCCCCGGTGACCACGACGAACCCGTCGGTGAACCAGACCGTTGATTCCATGTAAGCCCGCGCCCGGGCATGCTGTTTGCTCAGGAACAGAAATCGGGGATCAGGCGCGAGCCTGAAGGGTGCTTCCTGGAGTCTGAACTGATCGAGATACATGGTTTGTTTCCGCGCGAGAGGGGCATCCCCCTATCCTCCCGGCACTATACGACGCACGGAGCGCCGGTCAAATGACGGCCGTCACTCCCCGGAGAGTGCGACCACCCGGTTCAGCGCCTGGTCCCGCTCCTCTGCCGAACCGCAGACCACGGTGCAATGGCCCAGCTTGCGTTGCGGCCTGGGGGATTTTCCATACCCGTGAAAGCGGGCCGTCGGGATCGACAGTATGTCCTCCAGGCGGGGCAGATGGCCGAGAAAGTTCACCATCCCGGAATGGCCTGTGGGTCGCGTACTTCCAAGGGGCAGATCGAGTATGCCGCGAAGATGGTTTTCGAACTGGCTCGTGACAGCGCCCTCGATGGTCCAGTGGCCCGAATTATGGACCCGGGGCGCCATTTCGTTGGCCAGAAGCTGGCCGTCGTGCACAAAAAACTCGATGGTCAGAACGCCGGCGTAATTCAGGTGCTCCATGACCCGGGTCATATGCGCCTCGGCCTGGGACTGGAGTTCCGGGTCCTCGGAAGGAGCGCTGGTATACCGCAGAATCCCGTCGCCATGAACGTTCTCCGCCAGCGGGTAAAAAACCCTGCCGCCGCTAACAGAACGCACGCCGATGAGCGAGACCTCGCGTTCGAAAGGAACGAACCCTTCCAGCACCATGGGGACGGCGCCCAGGGCCTGCCAGGCGCCTGCCGCATCGACCGCCTCACGGATGAAGCGCTGACCGCGTCCGTCATAGCCGAGCCGCCGCGTTTTCAGCACCGCCGGCCGGCCAATCTCACGGATCGCACCATCCAGTTCCGCGGCGCTCCCGACGGCGCGAAACGGTGCGACGGGGACGCCGAGCCGGGTCAGCAGTTCCTTCTCCTCGAGCCGGTCCTGGGCCGCCCCCAGTGCCTCGACGGAAGGTCGAAAGGGCCGCAGTCGGGCGATCTCCGCCACGGCGTCCACGGGCACGTTTTCGACATCGAAAGTCACGACATCTGCCCTCTCCGCGAGCTCCCGCAGCGCCTGGGGATCGTCGAAGCGCCCTTCGATGATTTCACCGACCTGTCCCCCGGGGGCATCCCTCGAGGCATCCAGGAAGACGAATCGGAGTCCCAGCGGATAGCCGGCCAGGGCCAGCATGCGTCCGAGCTGACCCGCGCCGATGATGCCGACTTTCATGGGGTCTCGCTGTCCCTGGGTCGCGGGTCCGGGCGATCCAGGACGCGGCGGGTCTGGGCCAGTCGATAGGCATCGACGGCAGCCAGGATCTCGGGCCGGCTGGCGCCGAGGATCGCCGCGGCCAGGAGGGCGGCGTTGATCGCCCCGGCTTTGCCGATGGCCAGGGTACCGACCGGGATGCCCGCGGGCATCTGAACGATGGACAGCAGGGAATCCATGCCGCTGAGCGCCCGGGATTCCACGGGAACGCCCAGCACCGGCACGCTCGTCTTCGCGGCCGCCATGCCGGGCAGGTGCGCGGCCCCGCCGGCACCGGCGATGATGACCTCCAGGCCCCGATCCCGCGCGGAAGCGCAGTAGGCGAACAGGAGGTCTGGCGTGCGGTGTGCCGACACGACCTGTGTCTCGCAGGGGATCGCGAAGGACTCCAGGGTCTCCACCGCATGCCCGAGGGTGGGCCAGTCGGAGCTGGATCCCATGATGACGCCGACGAGAGGTTTCATCCGGATATTCTAACAGCGGTGCAGGCGGGATTAGCCTGCCGCCGCGATGATCTCCCGGAGCAGGCGGTAGAGGGCTTTGCCTGCGCCAGCCGCGCGCTGGCCTTCGCGTTCCCGGACGGCGGCCCGGATCGCTTTCGACAGTTCCGGCGGGTCGGCGCCGGGATACGCCAGGCAGAAGGCCTCGACCCGACTCGCGTCCGTGACGAGTTTTTCGCGCCAGCTCTCCGCCAGCTTGTGGAGCCGCGCCTCCTCTCTGCCGGGCGCTCGCCTGGCCTCCAGCAGCGCTTCGATGGGCGCGGGGTCGACGACGCGCATGAGCTTGCCGATGTACTGCTTCTGCCGGTGAATAGCGCCCCGTTTCCGCAGCGTGCGCGCCGCCCGCACGGCATCTTTCAGTTTCTCTGGTACGTCCAGAGCAGCCAGCGATTCCTCCGGAACCTCTATCAGGGCGCAGCCCAGCGACTGGAGGTGCAGAGCATCTCGTTTCCGCTGGCTCTTGCTGGGTTGCTCGTCCGCTGAGGTCATTTGACCGGCGGCACCCGCGTTTCGAGGACTTCGATGAGCCGATCCACTTCTTCGATGCTGTTGTAGTGGGCGAGGGAGACGCGAATGACCCCGTCGTCGGGCTCCAGGCCCATTGCGGTCATCAGCGCCGGCGCATAGAAGTGGCCGAAACGGATCCCCAGACGGGCATCGTCGGTGACCGGAGGGACGGAGGCCGATGGCCGGCCAGACAGCACGAACGAGATCGTTGGAAGCCGGTTGGCGTCCGCCCGGCCGGACCCCATAATCCTCGCGTCGGAACGTGTTCCCAGATACTCGAGCAATCGGCCGGACAGCCTCCGTTCATGGGCAGAAATGGCGGCGAACGCGTCGCCGCCGCTGCGGCGGCCGAGTTCTTCGAGATAGTCGGGTATGGCGGTGGCGGCCGCAACGAGTTCATAGGGAAACGCGCCGGGTTCCAGCTTGCCCGGCACATAATCGTCCGAGAAGAAGCGGTGGTTCTGATTGTCCAGTTCAAGAAGCGCCTCCCTCTGGCCGAAGAGCCCGGCGCAATGGGGGCCGAAAACCTTGTAGAGACTGAAGGCGTAATAATCCACGCCCGCGTCGGCCACCGCCATCGCCCGATGAGGCGCGTAGGCGACACCGTCCACGCAAAGCCTGGCGCCCGCCTGCTTTGTCAGCCGACTGATGGCCGGAAGGTCGGTCACCGAACCGAGTATGTTGGATGCGTGTGTGCAGCACACCAGCCGGGTCCTGTCGCCTAGCAGGGGTTCGAGGTCGCTGGTCTCCAGGGCCAGGGTGTCGAGGTTTAGCGGCCAGGTCCGGACGATGGCGCCCTGTCGTTCGAGGCGCTGCCAGGGCGAGATATTGGCTTCGTGGTCGACTGCCGTCACCACGATTTCGTCGCCTGGCCTGATTCCCGGTGCCAGGCCTCGGGCCACGCGGGAAAACAGGCTGCTTGTAGAGGCGCCGAGGACAACCGTACCCGGGTCCGCCGGGGTGCTCGCGCCCATGGACATCAGGCGGGCGATGGCCTGCCTGCCGGCATCGACCCTGCGGCCGGCCTCGGCGGAGGGCGCATAGGTCGCGCCCAGCTGTACCGGCCAGTGGCGCATGTAGTCTGCTACCGCATCGATGACCGATCCCAGCGGCAGCGAGCCGCCGGCGTTGTCCATGTAGACCCATCCCGAGGCGAGTCCGGGGAAACGGCTGCGCGCGTAGTCGAGGTCGAGTTCTGGGGGTGAGTGATCGTCCATTTAGACACTGCGGCGATACGGGGCGGACCCACCGGGGCGCGGGATGATAGCACGCGGCCGGCTCACCTCTGGTAAACTCCCGCGCCTTTCCGGACGGCCCTGCACCCATGATCCAGACCGCGGACAAGACACCCGACATTTCCCTCGAAGACGTGATCGCCGCGGCCCTGTCACGGGCCCGTGAGCGTGGCGCCGAGCAGGCTGAGGCCGCCGTGAGCCTGGGCACCGGCCTGTCCGTCAATCTGCGCCAGGGCGAAGTCGAAACCCTGGAGCACCAGCGGGATCGGGGATTCAGCGTCACCGTCTATGTCGACGGCAGAAAGGGCTCCGTCAGCAGCTCGGACCTGAGCCTGGGTGCCATCAGGGACATGGTGGACAAGGCCTGTTCCATCGCGCGTTTTACCGCGGAAGATCCCTGCTCCGGGCTCGCGGACGCAGACCGGATGGCGACCGACTTCCCCGACCTGGACCTGGACCATTCCTGGCCGGTGTCGGCGGAGGAGGCCATCGAGATCGCGCGGGCATGCGAGGCGGCGGGCATGGCCGAAGATGCCCGTATCACAAATTCCGAGGGGGCCTCGGTCAGCACCCATCGAAGCAAGCGGCTGTATGGGAATACCCATGGATTTCTGGGCGGGTCCGCCGCCTCCAGCCACAGTGTCAGCTGCGTTCTGATCGCCAGCGACGAACAAGGCATGCAGCGTGACTACTGGTATGCGTGGGCACGGGATCCCGCCGACCTCGGCGACCTGGAAGCGGTGGGGCGGCAGGCCGGGCAACGTGCTGTCAGCCGGCTCGGCGCAGCGAAGATAGAGACCTGTACAGCCCCGGTCCTGTTCGCCGCCGAGGTGGCCCGGGGTTTGCTAGGTCACTTCATTGGCGCGGTCAAGGGCGGCAGCCAGTATCGCAAGTCCAGCTTTCTGCTGGATGCCGCGGGCGAGCAGATCTTTCCGGAGTGGATGCAGTTCCAGGAGCGTCCGTACATCCCCCGCGGCGCGGCCAGCGCCTCGTTTGACCGGGAAGGTGTCGCGACAGCGGATCGGGACCTGGTCGCCGATGGCGTGCTGTCGGGCTACGTGCTGTCCAGCTATTCGGCCCGTCGTCTGGGGCTGGAATCCACCGCCAATGCCGGCGGAATCCACAATATGCTGGTGTCCCATGGCGAAGAAGACCTGGCCGGGCTGATGAAGACCATGGACCGGGGCTTTCTGGTCACCGAACTGATGGGCCAGGGGGTCAATCCTGTGACCGGAGACTACTCTCGCGGCGCCTCCGGATTCTGGGTGGAGAACGGCGAGATCGTCCGGCCGGTCGAGGAGGTCACCATTGCCGGCAACCTCCGCGACATGTATGCGGGCATCCAGGCCGTGGGGTCGGACGTGGACCGGCGCGGCGCCATCCAGACCGGCAGCATTCTACTGTCACCGCTGACGATCGCGGGCAGTTAACAGCGTTGCCGGGGCCCGGACGCTGTCCTGTGACGGTGGATGCCCCGTTGGGGAATCCGTTTCCGCCAGTTCGGTCAGGTCACGCACCGTCCGACGGTTCAGCCCCTGCTCGATGGAGTCGCGCACCTCGTCGAGGACGGCGTCCACGGGTGGGTCCGTTCGCAACAGGCCTTCCCTGACGGGTGCTCGCACCGCGGCGAGAACCTCGGCCAGGGGAATCGCGTCCGTATCGCGGCCGGGCATGACATGTCCCTCGTCGGTTCTGACGAGAAGCCCGGCTCGCTCCAGAGCTGCCGCCACCGGTTCGATGCTCCGGCCCGGCAGACCGATATGCTGTAACAGATCCTCAGCCGACAGCACCGCTGCCGAACGGTGAGCCTGGCCGGCCAGATACATGATCTCCAGCGCGAGACGTTCCCGCTGGGTGTTCCCCAGTTCTACCGTGGCGTGACCCGTCCGGAGATAGCGCGGGTACTGCACGTAATAGGAGATCTGGGCGCCGATGAGGAGAATGAGCCAGTTGGCGTAGAGCCAGATCAGAGCCAGGATGGCGATCGCAAAGCTCGAATAAATGGCGGCATAACGGGTCGATCCCACGACGAAGCGGGCGAAGATCTGGCCGGTGGCGCCCCAGATCACGCCCGCCGCCAGGCCGCCGACCAGGGCGGCACGAAGGCGAACCTTCGTGTTCGGCACAAACGCGTAGACAAACGTGAACACCAGGACTACGAGCACGTAGGGTGTGAGCTTGCCCGCGAGGATGAGGCCCGTGCCGAAGGGCTCGATAGCTGCAACTCGCTGTACGAGGCTATAGGAAGAAATCGACGCCGTGAGACCCATGGCCGTCACCATGAGGACCGGACCGATGAGAATAACGCTCAGGTAGTCGCTGAACCGCCTGCCAATAGTTCGCGACTTTTCTACCTGCCACACGTAGTTGAAGCTTTCCTCCACCTTCTGGACCATGGAAATCACGGTGTAGAGGAGCACGACGAGACCTACGCCACCCAGGACGCTGCCGTTGATGTTGTCGACGAACCCGATGATGTGACGGGTGATTTCCTGCCCTTTTTCGCCGAGAGGCTCGAGGAAGTTGTAAAGCAAGGGCTCGATCTGGCGATGGACACCAAAGCCCTTGAGCACGGAGAAGCTGAATGCCATCAGCGGCACAAGGGACAGCAGGGTCGTGTAGACCAGGCCCATGGCGCGCAAGGTCAGCTGGCCGTCGGCGATGTCCCGGCCAATGGCATAGATGAACTGCGCCAGCCGGCGGGCCGTGCGCTCGAGGAATTCACCGGTGCCGGGCGGCGCCCAGAGAAAGTCCCGCATTCGCTGGAACACAGTTTCCATTAATTGTCTCCGGGGCTTGCGGCCCCGAACAAAGCGTTGCACGGTGCGGCGCGGCTGGCAAGCAGACCTGCCTGGAGTTACGTTGTCCGTCACATGAATTCCCGCGCCTATCCGCAACGTATCGTCTGCCTGACCGAGGAGACGACGGAGACCCTGTACCTGCTGGGCGAGGATGCAAGGATCGTCGGGATATCCGGGTTTACCGTGAGGCCGCCCCGTGCCCGCCGCGAGAAACCCCGCGTGTCAGCCTTCACCAGCGCCAGGATCGACCGGATCCTGGATCTGGCGCCGGATCTGGTCCTCGGGTTTTCTGACCTGCAGGCGGACATCGCGGCGGAACTCATTCGCCGGGGCGCGGACGTGCATGTCTTCAATCACCGGAGCGTCGACGAGATCTTCTCGATGATTCTCACGCTGGGAGGCATGGTGGGTGCCGCCGGAGCGGCCGAGAGACTCGTGGACGAGCTCCAGGGCGGACTGGCCTGTATCCGCGAGTCGGCAGCCGGGCTTTCGCGCCGCCCGCGTGTCTACTTCGAGGAATGGGACGATCCCCTGATATCGGGTATCCGCTGGGTCTCGGAGCTCATCGCTATCGCCGGCGGGGAAGACTGCTTCGGCGAGCTGGCACGTGCTCCACTGGGGCGCGACCGCATTATTGCGGACCCGCTGGAGGTCGTGCGCAGGGCGCCGGATATCGTTATCGGGTCCTGGTGCGGAAAGAAGTTTCGTGCCGCCCGCGTCGCCGAGCGGCCAGGCTGGGCGGAGGTCCCCGCCGTTCGCGACGGGGAACTCCACGAGGTCAAGTCTGCGATGATTCTCCAGCCGGGTCCCGCGGCCCTTACCGATGGCGTCATGGCCATCCACGACATCATTCGCCGATGGAATTCCCGGTGAGGCGCTCGTAGGCTTCGGCGTACTTGGCCTGGGTGCGGTCGACGACCTCCGCCGGCAGAGCGGGACCCGGAGCCGTCTTGTCCCAGTCCAGTGTCTCGAGATAGTCGCGCACGAACTGCTTGTCGTAGCTGGGTGGGCTCGCGCCCGGGACATAGGTTTCCGCGGGCCAGAAGCGTGAACTGTCCGGAGTCAGGGCCTCGTCGATCAGGTAGAGCTCGTTGTCGTCGTCCAGGCCGAACTCGAACTTGGTATCGGCAATGAGAATTCCCCTCCCTCGCGCGTACTCGGCCGCTTCGCCGTACAAGGCCAGCGCCGTGGCCCGAACCCGATCCGCAAGCTCATGGCCGAGGAGGTTTTGCACGGCGGCGAACGCGATGTTCTCGTCGTGCTCGCCTGCGGCGGCCTTCGTCGCCGGCGTAAAGATCGGTTCCGGCAGCCGATCCGCCAGGGCCAGTCCGTCCGGCAGGGGGATCCCGCAGATGCCGCCGGTACGCTGGTAGTCCTTCCATCCCGAACCGATGATGTAGCCGCGGACGACGGCCTCCACCGGCAGCGGACGCAGGCGTCGGGTGACAATAGACCGCAGCCGGTAGTCATCGGCGTCCACGCTATCGGGCAGCACCGCTGCCGGTGGTGTGGGCAGCAGGTGGTTCTCGATAATGTGCCCGGTCCGCCCGAACCAGAAGTTGGAGATCTGGGTCAGAATCTCTCCCTTGCCGGGAATCGGGTCTGGAAGAACCACGTCGAAGGCCGACAGGCGGTCAGTGGCGACGATCAGCAAGCGATCCGGATCGAGGGCGTAGACGTCCCTCACCTTGCCCTGGTGAACGCGTTCCAGGCCCGGCAGGCGGGACTCGAAAACGACGCTCATCAGATCAGGCTGCGCCGGCGGGGGGCGTTGCCGGACCCAGGGGCGACGAGGGTTCCACTTCCCTGGGCAGACGGCCGGGCTCGGCGAGCAGTTCCGCGAAACGGGCGGTTGGACCTTCGACGCTGCCGAAATCCCAGGCGGTAGCGGCCTTGCGGCCTTCCGTCTGAATGTCCAGGGCCGCCGCGTCCTGCGCGCGGTAGATCATCTTGAGCGTGCCCATCACGTCCTCACGGGTCGCATCCTCGAAGGTCATCAACGCGCTGCCCATGGCATTGACCCGTTCCTCCTCGGTCAGGGCTTCGGTTAGCGAGCCGTGCTCCCCGAGGGCCATGACCGCGCCGAACAGGTAGTGCAGAAAATAGGTCTGAACGACGGGGTCCTCGAATGTCTCGCCGCCGGCCGCTTTCGCGGACAACTCGCCGAATACAAGGGTCTTGTGGATCACGCGCTGGATTTCTTCCTGGCGCGTGTTCGGGGTCTCGGGTCCTGATACCATGATGTTCGCTCCGGCCGGCACCGGTTGGGTTTCGGAAAAAGGCGGAAATTCTGGCAGCACGCCCCCGCGCGCGTCAATTCGGGGGCGGCCGACGAACACCTGAACATGGGTTGGACCGGCAAGCTATTCGGCGGATTTCTCGGGACCCTGATGGGCGGACCCGTCGGGGCCGCTATCGGTGTCGCCCTGGGCCACCAGTTCGATCGGGGCCTCGGGGAGAGTGGGCCGGTTCCCTCGGGTGACGTGGGACTGCGCTTTTTCGAGACCACCTTCAGTGTCATGGGCTGCGTCGCCAAGAGTGACGGCCGGGTCTCGGAGGCCGATATCGAGGCTGCCCGGCGAATCATGCAGCACATGCGCCTTTCCGATGCCCAGATGCAGGAAGCCATTCGGCACTTCACCGCCGGCAAGCAGGCCGAATTCGACCTGGACCGGACTGTCGCCGACCTGGCCAGGGCGCTCGGCCGACGCAACGATCTGCGCCGCGTCTTTATGGAAATTCAGGTCCAGGCCGCCCTGGATAGCGGCCTGCCCGCTGCGGCCCGCAGCACCCTGTGGCGGGTGGCTAGCGGTCTTGGACTCTCCCGTGTGGACATGGCCCAGATCGAGGCGCTCCTGCGCGTGCGGCAAACCGGCGCCCGCCACAGGCCCCCGCCGCGGCCGGGCGCCAGGCGGCGCGAGTTGGAGGAAGCCTACCGGGTTCTCGGTGAAAGCCCCGAATCCAGCGATGCCGAATTGAAGAAGGCCTACCGCCGCCTGATGAGCGCTCATCATCCGGACAAGCTCAGGGCGCGGGGCATGCCTGAATCCATGCTGCCCGTTGCCGAAGAGAAGACGCTGGAGATTCGCGCCGCGTGGGACAAGGTCAAGGCCGCCCGTGGTTTGCGCTAGCCCCGGTGGGTTAGCATCTCTACGTCCCCAAGGAGCACCATCGCCATGCAGCCGTTTCTCATTGCCCCCTCGATCCTGTCTGCCGACTTCGCGCGCCTGGGTGAGGAAGTCGATGCAGTGCTGGAGGCCGGCGCAGACATTGTCCACTTCGACGTGATGGACAATCACTACGTTCCGAATCTGACGTTTGGCCCGATGATTTGCGAGGCGCTCCGGGCTCACGGCGTCCAGGCGCCCATTGATGTTCACCTGATGGTGCGACCCGTGGATGCGCTGATCGAGTCGTTCGCCGCCGCTGGCGCGACCTGGATCAGCTTTCATCCGGAGGCCAGCGATCACGTGGACCGGAGCCTTCAGTTGATTCGGGACGCTGGCTGCAAGGCGGGCCTTGTGCTTAACCCGGCGACGCCGCTGAACCACCTCTACCATGTCATGGACAAGCTGGACCATGTGCTGGTGATGTCCGTGAATCCGGGCTTCGGGGGCCAGTCCTTTATTCCGTCCGCCCTGGAAAAGCTGGCCCTGATCCGCGAACTGATTGATACCAGCGGTCAGGAGATCCGGCTGGAGGTCGACGGGGGAGTGAAGACCGCCAACATCGGCGAGATCGCCGAGGCCGGCGCCGATACGTTCGTGGCGGGCTCGGCCATCTTCGGCTCCCCCGATTACAGGGCCACGATCGACGCGATGCGCGCTGCGATCGCCGGTCCCTGAAACGTTACCGGCTTCCCAGGGCCCGGCATGGTCCTCGTGATCGACAATTACGATTCGTTTGCCTACAACCTGGTCCAGTACCTGGGTGAGCTGGGAGCCGAGGTCCGGGTGGCGAGGAACGATCAGATCGGCGTCGCCGCCATTCTCGCCCTCAAGCCCTCACATCTCCTGATCTCTCCGGGTCCCGGCACTCCTGATCGCGCCGGCATATCGGTAGAGGCCGTGCGCGCGCTGGCAGGAAGGCTGCCCATCCTCGGCGTCTGTCTGGGGCACCAGAGCATCGCGGCAGCCTTCGGCGGAACCATCGTGCACGCCAGGCGGGTGATGCATGGCAAGACCTCCATGATTCGCCATGACCGGAACGGCCTGTTTCGGGGGCTGGACGAGCCGCTCGAGGTAACTCGATACCACTCGCTGGTTGTGACGCGAAAAAACTGGCCCGCCGAGCTGGTGGAAACCAGCTGGACAGAAACGGCTGCAGGAGGCCGCGACGAGGTGATGGGGCTACGCCACCGGGAGTTTCCCGTCGAAGGTGTGCAGTTTCACCCGGAAGCGATCCTGACGCGCCAGGGCCGCGAGCTACTGGGCAATTTCCTCGAGGGAGGGAACGCCGCCGGCCATGTACTGCCCGGATGAACCGGAGTCAGGCTGACCCGCGCTTGGGCTCCTGCTGGGGCCGCACGCCATACACGACGATGGTCTTGCCGCTGGCCGTAAGCAGTCCCTGCTCCTCCAGCACCTTGAGCACTCGTCCGGCCATTTCCCTTGAACAGCCCACGAGCCGGCTCAGTTCCTGTCGGCTCACCTTGATCTGCATGCCGTCAGGGTGCGTCATCGCGTCCGGTTCCCGGCATAGATCCATGATGGCGTGGGCCACCCGGCCCGTCACGTCGACAAAGGCCAGGTCGCCAAGTTTGCGATTGGTCTTTTCCAGCCGGCTGGCCAGCTGTGTGGCCAGCTCGAAAACCAGCCCGGGGCTTTCGCTGGCAATCTGACGAAACCGGGGATAGGTCATTTCGGCCAGCTCACAGGCCGTCCGTGTCCGAACCCAGGCCGAGCGGGTCGGCTGGTCGTAGAACAGGCCCATTTCGCCGAAGAACTGGCCCTTGTTGAGGTACGACAGGACCATCTCGTTCCCGTCCTCATCCTCGATCATGACTTCGACCGAGCCATCGACGATGTAATAAAGAATGTCAGGCAGATCCCCGGCGTGGATAACCACGGTTTTCTGCGGTACTGAGCGCATGCGGCACAGCGACAGGAATCGATTGATCGCCGGCACTTCGCTCAGCGGCTTGGCGGTTTCCTCCATCAGCGGGCTCCCCGTATAGTCCTTATGTCAAGCCAGATCCCCGCTCCTTTTAGCGCACCGCGCCGGTTAGGGCAAGCGCGGAGTACCCTCGATGCCAAGCACTTACGGGCATTTCGGGCCCATTGGGGCCTGCCCGGAGGACGGATCCTCAGACCCGGTAGGCGGCCCGGGTCATGAGTTTCGAAAGCACCGTCATCGCGCCGCGCACCGGCGCCGGCAGGTCCGCACCGCCTGCTTCCCGGGCGTGGTCCGCATGTCGGGCTTCGTCATCGCGCATGGCGGCAACAATGGCCCGGCTGCGGCGGTCGCCACGAGGAAGTCGGCCCATGTGACTTTCAAGGTGCCGCACGACCTGGTCTTCGGTTTCCGCGACGAAGCCGAGGCTCCAGCGATCGCCGATTGCGCCGGCCGCCGCTCCCATGGCCAGTGCGCCGGCGTACCAGAGGGGATTGAGGACGCTGGGAGCGCTACCCAGTTCCGCGAGCCTCGCTTCGCACCAGGCCAGGTGATCCTCTTCCTCCCTGGCCGCGTCCTCCATGGTCTCCCGTACGGATTCGAGCCGTGCCGTGAGGCCCTGGCCACGATAGAGCGCCTGGGCCATAACCTCGCCGGCATGGTTTACGCGCATGAGGCCGGCTGCGTGACGCCTTTCGGCGTCGGTGAGGGAATGATCCTCGTGGTCCTCGGCGGGGTTGTCACGGCTGGCCACGGCGCGAGCCGCAACGGATGTGCGGAGCATCTCGTCGAGGCCCGCAAGAATATTGTCCAGCGCGTCGTAGCGGCGGTTGCTCATGTTTCGCTCACGGGTTCAGGTCACGGGCGCCCCTATTTTGCCATGACGAAGCTCGGTGGACGACGGCACCTACTCCCTGGTAGATCCCGAGTCCCCTCGCAGACTGCGGGCAATCAGGCTGACGGGGTGCAGTATGGGCGGGGTATGGCCGGTGGCCCGGCCCAGGTGCAGCGCGCACCCGATGTTGGAGGTGACGACAAAGCGGGCAGCCGAGTGGCGGATGGCAAGGGTTTTCGGAGCCGCGAGTGCGGACGCCTGGTCCGGGTGACGAAGCAGGTGATCCCCGGCGGCCCCGCAGCAGCGGTCGTTGCCGGCCAGCGGACTGACCTGCAGTTCAGGAATGGCCTGGAGCAGTCGCAGGGTGTTCGGAAAGCCCCCGGTGACGTTGCGTTGCGTACAGGGCTGATGGACCAGCGCCTCCCCGGTGACCGGTTTGAGGTCCAGGCGGTCCAGTCGGGCAAGCAGTAGGGTCTCCACTGCGGTGACCCGCTGCGCGAACTCCTGTTTCCCGGCTGGATCCCGGGCTTCGAGCAGCGTGGCGGTACAGCCGGTGGCAAGACAAACCACCGGCGCGGTCCCGGACCCGAAGGTCTCGATATTCCTCTCCGCCATGCGCCGGGCTCCGGCCAGATCGCCGGCGTGGCCGGGCAAGGCGCCACAGCAGACCTGGCCTTCGGGTGCTCGAACCCGATAGCCCGCGGCGCTGAGTACCGCCACGGTATCCTCCAGCGTGCGGCCATCCACAACCGACTGAACACAACCGGTAAAAAGCAGCACGTCGTCGCCCGCCACGGATCCAGCTGCTGCGCTGCCCCGGTTCCTGAACGATCGGCTTTCCGGGCCCAGCAGACCGGCCAGGCGGCCCATCGTTCCAGGCAAACGCCGGGCCAGTGCGGGCAGTCGTGCGGCGCGGGCCACCGCCAGAAGCCACCGGGCCGCCCGCATGCCGCCCGGCCGGGCGAAGAGGGTCGCCAGTGCGCTGGGTCTGTAGCCAGGGGCGCGATTCCGAAGTGACTGGCGGCCTGAGTCCATGATGCGGCCGAATTCGACATTGGCGGGGCAGACGGTCTCGCAGGCCCTGCATCCCAGGCAGGTGTCCAGGTGGTGCTGCAGCCGGGCGGACGGCTCGAGCTTTCCGGCGGTCAGCCCCTGGATCAACGAGATGCGGCCCCGGGGGGAGTCGCCCTCGTTACGGCTCAGGCCGTAGGTTGGGCAATGTGGCAGGCACAGGCCGCACTTCACGCACCGGTCTGCCAGGCTTGCGAGCAGGGCGGTTTCCTGCTCGGCTGCGTTGCAGTCCGGGGCGGTCTCGAGACCTGATTCCGCGGCCATGTCGAGTTAGGCTCCGGAGGCGAATTTGGCTATTCTAGCGCGCTCGCCGGCACCCGGACCCGAACAGGGATACCCGGTGGCGACGGGCGCCAAGGCAGTTTTCGGAGAAGAGGTCCCAGGAACCATGTCCTATTATCAACGGCACGCATTTTTCTGCACCAACCGGCGCGACGGAGACCGTGTGTGCTGCCAGGATGCCGGCGCCGCCGAGGCGAGGGACTACGTGAAGTCCCGCATAAAGGCCCTCGGGCTCGCAGGAAAGGACCAGCTCAGGATCAATGCGGCGGGGTGTCTGGATCGTTGTGAAGAAGGCCCGGTTCTCGTGGTTTACCCCGAGGGAGTCTGGTACAGCTACGTCGACAAGGAAGACCTCGACGAGATTATCGAGGAGCATCTGGTTCATGGCCGGGTAGTCGAAAGACTGAAAATCTGAAGGCTATCGCCTTTCCCCCGCAGCCTGAGTACAATGGCGGGCCCGCAGCGCGAGTGCCCCAAAAGGCTTGAAAAGCCTCCGGGCCGCTATTACTATTGCGGGCTTTTCGCCATATCGGCCCTCTTTGCGGCCAGAGCATTCGGAGCGAACGCGAGTCATGAAGACCTTTTCCGCCAAGCCGGCTGAGGTGCGCCGCGACTGGTTTGTCGTGGACGCCGCTGACAAGACCCTCGGGCGGCTGGCCACCGAGGTGGCGTCGCGCCTGCGCGGCAAGCACAAGCCTGAGTACACGCCGCACGTTGATACGGGTGACTACATCATCATCGTCAACGCCGAGAAGGTGCGTGTCACCGGCAATAAATTGTCCGCCAAGATGTACCACCGGCACACCGGCTACATCGGCAACCTGAAGTCCGAGAGCCTCGAGAAGCTCCTGCAGCGGGCCCCGGAGCGTGTTATCGAGCGCGCCGTGAAGGGCATGCTGCCGAAGAATCCGCTGGGCCGGAAGATGTTCAAAAAGCTGAAGGTCTACGCAGGCCCTCAGCACAGTCACGAGGCCCAGCAGCCCGTGGCCCTGGAGATCTGAGATGAGTGAGACTTACTACGGCACCGGCCGCCGCAAGACATCGACGGCGCGGGTTTACCTGAAGAAGGGAACCGGCACCATCACTGTGAACAAGCGTCCCATTGCCGAGTTTTTCGGCCGCAAGACCGGCGAAATGATTGTTCGCCAGCCGCTACACGTGGTTAATGCGAACGAGCAGTTCGACGTGGATGTGCAGGTCACCGGAGGCGGCACCACCGGCCAGGCCGGCGCAATCCGCCACGGTGTGGCGCGGGCGCTGACTGCCTATGACGAAGCTCTGAAGACATCGCTTCGGAAAGCCGGGTACATCACTCGCGACGCCCGCGAAGTGGAGCGCAAGAAGGTCGGCCTCCGCAAAGCCCGCCGCGCTACCCAGTTCTCGAAGCGCTAAGCGACAGGGGATTGTCCCTGGGCGTCCGCGCCAAGCGTTATTGGGGGATCGTCTAGCGGTAGGACTACGGACTCTGACTCCGTCAACCCAGGTTCGAATCCTGGTCCCCCAGCCAACAACGGAATCGGGCCCCCTTGTGGGGCCCGTTTTCGTTGTCCAGGTGAAGGATCAGCCACTCGAAGCTGGAAGGTTCGACAAAATGGCCGGGAGCCATTTTGGTCGCCGGAGCGGAGCGGAGGCGCCCGGAGGGCGAGGGCCAGGACGGCCCGAGACAATCCTGGTCCCCCAGCCAACAACGGAATCGGGCCCCTTTGTGGGGCCCGTTTTCGTTGTGCAGGTGAAGGATCAGCACTCGAAGCTGGAAGGTTCGACAAAATGGCCGGGAGCCATTTTGGTCGCCGGAGCGGAGCGCAGGCGCCCGGAGGGCGAGGGCCAGGACGGCCCGAGACAATCCTGGTCCCCCAGCCAACAACGGAATCGGGCCCCTTTGTGGGGCCCGTTTTCGTTGTGCAGGTGAAGGATCAGCCATCGAAGCTGGAAGGTTCGACAAAATGGCCGGGAGCCATTTTGGTCGCCGGAGCGGAGCGCAGGCGCCCGGAGGGCGGATAGCAGCCCGCACCCGGTATCATCCTGTCCATTCGATTCGGCGAGGCTGTCTGCGAGAATCGGAGCCCGGATACGGGGCGGGGCAGGGCGGAGCTCGGAGTCGATGGAAGAAACCGGTACGACAACAGGCGCACAGGCGCTGGATGTCATCATTATCGGCGCCGGTTTCGGCGGTATCCTTGCGGGCATCAAGCTCAAGGCCGCGGGCATAGAGAACTTTGTCATCCTCGAAAGGGACGACGGAATTGGCGGTACCTGGTGGGCGAACACCTATCCCGGCTGTGCCTGCGATGTCCAGTCGCACCTGTATTCCTATTCCTTCGAGCCGAACCCGGGCTGGACCCACATGTTCGGCCGTCAGCCTGAGATCCGGGACTACCTTCGTCGCTGTGTGGACCGGTACGGTCTCGCGCCCCATATCCGCTTGTCCACCTCGGTCCGGCGGGCCGAGTGGCAGGAATCCGAATCCGTCTGGCGGGTTCGCACCGAGGATCGGGATGAATTGGTAGCTCCAGTGCTGGTGGGCGCCATCGGCGGACTCAGCCGCCCGGCCTGGCCCGACCTGCCGGGCCGGGATCGTTTCGCGGGGCCGTCGTTTCATTCCGCCGAGTGGGACCATTCCGTGGACCTTGCTGGGAAGCGGGTCGCGGTCATCGGCACTGGCGCGAGTGCGATCCAGATCGTTCCGGACATCGCGGACAAGGTGGATCAGCTCTATCTTTTTCAGCGCACGCCGCCCTGGGTCATTCCCCGGCCCGATCGGAAGGTTTCCCGTTTCGAGAAGTGGCTCTACCGAAAGCTGCCAGCCGTTCAGAGGCTCTGGCGATGGCTGTTGTACTGGCGGCTGGAGGGCCGGGCAACGGCGTTTGTCGTCTTCCCGCGCATGGCGGCGATCGTGCAATGGCTGGGCCGCTGGAACATTCGCCGGGGTATCAAGGAACCGGCATTGCGCCTGAAGGTAATGCCGGAGTTTCCTGCCGGCTGCAAGCGAGTATTGCTGTCGGACGACTATTATCCGTCGCTGGCTCGGGACAACGTCCACGTCGTGACCCGGCGCATTCGCGAGATCACGCCCACGGGCGTCATTACCAGCGACGATGTCGAAACCCCGGTTGACGTCATCGTCTGGTGCACGGGCTTCAAGGCAACCGACCCGGTTCCCGCGGGCCTGTTCGTGGGCCGCCAGGGACTGGACCTGACCCAGCGCTGGCGCGGCGGGCTGGAAGCCTACCTCGGCGTGAGTGTGTCGGGCTTTCCGAACCTGTTCATTCTCAACGGCCCGAATACCGGCCTGGGCCACAACTCTGTCGTGTTCATGCTGGAGGCCCAGATCCGCTATGTCATGGAAGCCATAGCGGCAATGAAGTCAGACGACCTGCCCGTTCTGGAGATTCGCCGCGACGTAGAGAGAACCTACAATGCTCGCCTGCAAGAGCGTCTTGCAGGCACCGTGTGGGCCAGCGGATGCCGTAGCTGGTACCTGGACGAAAACGGCAGGAACACGACCCTGTGGCCTGGCTATACGTTGGAGTACTGGTGGCGCACGCGCCGCTTCGACCCGACCCGCTACGCGACTCCCGAGGCCGGCCACGGCAAGGAGGAAGCAAGCTGATGAGCGAAGGGGAAAGCGACAATCCCGAGATCGGCCGGACCGTTATCGCAGCGGGGCTGGCCACCAACTTCCATGACGTGGGCCGGTCGGCTGCGGGAGAGCCGTCGGTCGTTCTGCTCCACGGTTCAGGCCCTGGCGTTACCGGCTGATCGATCGTTCCCAGCTGCATGTCTTCGGGCGTTGCGGCCACCGGATACAGATCGAGCATGCTGAGCCCTTTACCCGGCTCGTTCGTGATTTCTGGCCGAACCGTGTGGCCCGTAGCGGATTGGCCGCACCTGGAACCGGCTCTCCGTACGCCCCGAGGGGGTCCGTGCTAGCATCCTTGGGCATGGGACGCCTGCTGGAGTCGGCCGGACCGGCGCTGCCCCCGAAGAGGTCGGCCGCTGATATCCGCCTGCGTCGTCCGCCGCGGGCCGGCTGGTTGACCCTTGCCGTCTTCGTTTCCCTGCCCGGTTTCGCCGCGGAAGACGTCGATGCCCCCTCCCCGGAACACCCGGCGCGAATGCCGGAGACGACTGACGTTGAGGATCGAGCTGCAGGGGAAGTCCTCGAGGAAAAGGCGAAGACGTCACCCGGCGCCCTTCAGAAGATGGTCGATGCCATGCACGACGGCATCTCCTCCCGGGTCGAGCGGGCGGCGCTCACCGCGGACTCGTTTTTTGCCGACGACCGCTACTATGCGGACGGAACCGAGACCTACGCGCGGCTTAGTCTTCAGTCCACCTGGGAAAACGGAGAGGACACCGAGGCCAGGGCCCGTGTCCGGGCGCGCGTGGATTTGCCGGGAACGGAGGAGCGAATCCGGCTGTTCCTGGAGGGCGGCGATCCGGAGGAGCAGCCAGGATCCGGATCGGATTCCATTCCCCAGGCGCTGGACGACAATGACTACAATCTGGGCCTGGAAGCCCAGCTCAAGAACACCGGGGCCTGGGATGTCCGGCCCGGTCTCGGCGTCAAAGCCGCCATACCACCCGATCCCTTTGTCCGCATTCGGGCCATCCGTTACGAGCGTCTGAAGAAGTGGCTGTTTCGATTCTCTGCCGGAGCCGCGGAGTACCTGGACGACGGGACCGAGCTGCAGACGCGCCTGGACTTCGATCGCAAGCTGGCTACGGACTGGCTGTTTCGGTCGGCCAGCCGACTGCGCCGGCTGGATAGCAAGGACCAGGTCGAGCTGGACCAGCAGTTCAGCGTGTTTCAGCGCCTGAGCGGGCATGCGGGGGTTGCCTATGACATCGGGCTGCGCGCCAGCGATGAGCCCGACTGGGATGTGGACAATTACTACACGCAGGTTCGCGCTCGCTTCAGGGCCTACAAGAAGTGGCTGTTCGTAGAGATCACGCCCCAGCTGCTGTTTCGCGAAGAGGACGACTACGACCCAAGCTTCCGGTTTTCCCTCAGGCTGGACGCGGTCTTCGGCGAGCAGTACCGGGACAAGCGAGAGGCGACATCATTGGGGCCGCGTTCGCGCTTCCACGGCAAAGGGCACGCAAATGCGACCGGGAGCCCTGCTCGATATACTTCCCCCTGACCACACCAGGTTGGCTCAACATGGGGAGGCACGTGGGAACGCTGTCACAGTTCTACCGGGAGCTGAGCCGCAGGCGTGTGTTTCGCACCGTGATCGCCTATATCGTCGTGGTCTGGGTTCTGTCCCAGGGCGCCGCTGACCTGTTCCCGGCATTCGGCCTGGAGGACTGGACCGTCCGCGCATTCGTCCTCGGCGGGATTGCCCTGATCCCGGTTGTGGCGCTGTTGTCCTGGCGTTTCGACATCACGCCCCAGGGTGTGATTTCCGACCCGTTCATCGCCCTGGACGCAAACCACCCCAGCACGGCCTTCTGGCTCAATCACCCGGTCTGCGACCGCCTCCGCCGGGATAAGCGGATCGTTGCGTTCCTGGAGCAGAAAGGATTTCCCGTAATGCGCCCATAGTCGAAGGCGGACGCTTCGAGGCAGGCGTCGCGCTCAGCCGTGGCCCGTTATGCCGCCTTCCGCCCTGCTCGCCGAACCGCCCCGGAGGGCTTCGCTCACCAGTTCACGGGCCAGGTTCGCCGTCTGTTCCACCGGAGCATGAATCATGCGCGCCCGGGCCGCGAGGGCCATCGCCAGGGCCTGGAGCACATCGCCATTGCTGGTCTCACCAAGCACGCGAATTTCCCGGTCCAGGGTTTGCAGTACAGCGCTCAGCAGTTGATTCACCCGAATGGCGGATCCGGTATCGGGATGCAGATCGAATTCGAAGTCTATGACCTCACCGGTTTGGGTGGTCAGGCGATAGGGGAGATGACGTGGCATGGCGATCCGATCCGGGAGATGCAGTGAAGAGGCTGGACGAGTTTCGCGGAGCAGGGCAGCGACGCTGCGTTGCCCAATGGAATTCGCCCGAATCACTTTCGTCGGATTCGGTTTGTTGTTCGTGCTCGCTGGCAGCGCCTGCGGAAAACAGGATAGGCCGTCGGCGGTTGAAGCCGGTGAGGACGGTACTTACCGCAAGGTGTCCCCCAGCCGGGACGGGATCGGCAAGCTCTACATGGGGCGGGAGATCTCTCATGTCATGGGCCACCGAGGCGCGGCCTGGCTGGAGCGTCCGGCTCGCGAGCGGGAAGAACGCACCGACCTGTTGATCCAGGCCTTGCCCCTGGAACGGGGCGACGTTATCGCTGATATTGGCGCCGGAACGGGCTATTTCTCCTTTCCCATCGCGGCTCGGGTGCCGGATGGAGAAGTTCTCGCGGTGGATATTCAGCCGGAAATGCAGGCCCTGATCGAGCAGCGCAAAACCGAGTTGGGCGTGGCTAATGTCCGCAGCGTGCTCGGGACGGAAACCGATCCAGGTCTTGCACCCGCCTCCGTCGACATGATTCTCATCGTCGATGCCTATCATGAATTCTCGTATCCCCGGGAGATGGGCGAGGCCATGGTTCGGGCACTCAAGCCGGGCGGACAAATCGTACTGGTGGAGTACCGGGGGGAGGATCCCGCGGTCATGATCAAGCCGTTGCACAAAATGTCCGAGACCCAGGCCCGGAAGGAAATGGAAGCCCTCGGGCTTCGCTGGGAAGAAACAATGGATGTCCTGCCCCTCCAGCACATCCTGGTTTTCCGCAAGCCCTGAGCCGATTTCGTCTTTTGCCTCCGGTTGGGGGAGAATGCCGGCTCGTTCGTTGGGCAACTCCCGGGGCGGGGTATGCGGTGACTGCTGAGGGACGCGAGACCCGGAGATCCCGACTGCTGGAAGTTGCCTTCTGGCCCCTGGCGATCGGGTTCTTCTGGACCGTGGACACGCTCATCAAGCTGGAAGACCGGACCCGAACCGGTGTCGGACTGGACGACTTCCGCCTTATCACGGAGCAGGTCACCAGCGCCGCCGCGGCGCTTTGCATGGTTCTTTTCGTTGCATGGTGGACCCGCCGGTTTCCCCTGGACCGGCTCCAACCGCTGCGGAGCGGCGCGGCGCTGATTGCCGGTAGTCTGTTGTTTGCCGCAGGGCACTACGCCCTGATCGTGCTTTTCCGAATCATCGTGTTTTACTTTGCCGGCCGGCAGTACGGCCACGCGCAGAGCCACTTTGACAACCTCTTGTTCGAGTACCAAAAGGACATCAAGATCTTTCTGTCCATGGTGGCGATCATGTGGGTATACCGGCATTTCCGTCATGATGGATCGGCCGGACCGGTACGGGAGGCGAGTGCGACGGCCGTGGACCCCAGCGTCTCCCGGCTTCTCCTCCAGACGGGGCGGGGGGAACGGGTGCTGGAGGCTTCGCAGATCGACTACCTCCAGGCCGCCCGCAACTACGTTTCGGTGCACGCGGATGGCCAGGAGTTCGTGGTCCGCGAGACCTTGGGGAATCTAGAGGATTCGCTGGCCGACAGCCGTTTTGTCAGGACCCACCGCAGCTATATCGTGAACATTGAGCGGGTGACGGAAATCAGGCCCACGAGTTCCGGCACCTGGCGGGTGTTGCTCTCCAGCGGGGCTGATGTGCCCTTGAGCCGGAGTTATCGGGACCCCTTCAAGGATCTGATTCGCCGCTAGGCGGGACTGGCAAGCGGACAGCGGCTGAGCCGGGCCCCGGGTTTGGGGGGCTTGGGCGTGGCAGGCAAAGGCATTCGCCCGCGTCTCCAGTTGCCTGGCTGCTCGCCGGCGGCCTCCCTCCATTCAGCCAGCGTTCAGGTGGGTCGCCGCATCCTTGGAACCGCAAGGCTGAAAAGGAGTAAGACCCATGCGGAAACTAATTGCCATTGGACTGATCGGCGCCTCGTTGACCGGCGCTGCTACAACTGCCCATGCCGGCGATGAAGCTGCAGCGTTTCTGTTCGGAACGCTGGTGGGCGGGGCCCTGGCCGAAGACGGCCAGCGCGGCCGGATCTACGTTAGCCACTATCCGGATTATGTCGTCGCGCCCCACGGCAAAAAGCGGAGGGCATACCGGCAGGGCTACCGGGATGCCAGGCGCGACCTCATGCGCCACGCTCCCGTGCGCGTGGGGCGGCACGATATTCGTGGCGGATACCGACATGCGCACGCCCATCGTGGGGTCGTGCCGACTCGGCGGGCGTATCCGCAGGGCTATAGAGCAGGCTATCGGGACGCCCGGCGCGATGGGAAACGCATCGAACGGCGCCGCGATCAGCACAGCGACAGCCGGGCGGAGCGGGGCCGGGAAGGACGGGAGTCCGGGTCTGGACGCCGGGGCGGCCGGCACGATCGCAACGAGGTTCGCAGGGCCCACTAGACCCGCTCCGGAGCAGGACCCCGTACACGTCCGGGCGCTCCACTTAGATACAGACAACAATGCTCAAGGAAAAGGCCCGGCGACCGAAGTCGCCGGGCCCGCCTTGTTGAGCCACCCGGTCATCCCGGGATAGCCCTCATCCCTCTACTTGTAGGCGTGCAACTCAACGCGCCGGTTCCTGGCTTGGTTTTCCGGCGTGTCATTCGGCACGTGCGGCATCTCCGCCCCGAATCCCTTGACATCCATTCGCTCGTCCGCGATGCCCTGGGACAGGAAGTAGTCATGGACGGCCTGGGCGCGTCGCGTCGAGAGCTGCCTGTTGTAATCCGGGTCGCCGACGTTGTCCGTATGCCCCTGGATCTCGACATTGATGTCCGGGTTGGCGGCAAGGATCTTGACCGCTTCGTCCATCAGGAAGGTGTCGTCGCCGACGAATTCAGCGCTGTCAAAGGGAAACAGCACGTCTTCGTCCGCCAGGATCCAGCAGCCTCGGGAATTGACCTTCACGCCACGCGGGGTAATGGGGCACTCGTCCACGTTGTCCGGAACGCCGTCGCCGTCCGCGTCACCATAGCCGGTGGTCCGGACCGGAGCGTCCGCGAGAAGCGCTGCGCTCACATATGAGGCCATCGCGGTGGGAGCCGCGAGATCGCTGGCGTTGACCGACTGACCGCATCCGCCCACGCTGGCGAGGGTCTGGGCAAAGGTGGACCCCCTAGGATCGCTGCCCACCTGGATAGGATAGACGCAAAGCCGATCGCCGAAGTCGCCCTTGAAGTTGCCGACCGCCTTGTCGACGGCCTTGGTGTCGATCTTGGAGAAGTCGCTGACCAGAAACAGGGCAATTTTTCCGCCTTCCCCGACAGCCAACTTGCTGGTGTCGATGCCGCGGGCCATGGGCGTCGGGCCGCCGGCACACTTGATGTCGTTGAGTCCGTCGGCCAGTGCGGCTTCGCTGTAGGGCGCTACGCCATACGCCACACGAGCCAGCTTGTTGCCCAGCATGCACTCCGGTCCGAAAACGACCAGGCCGGCCTTGTAGCCGAGCGCTGGCACCGTGCGATTGAGATTGGCGACCGTGTCCTTCGCCATGAGGAATTTTTCCTCGCTGTGCTTGCCCATCGACGAGGACGCGTCGAAAACGATAACGAAGGTATCCACCTTGGCAATCTTGTCGCTGGTATCGATAGACACGGGCGTGAAGGGCGCCGGTGTGTACGTTGCCTTGTTGCCGGCACAGCCGGCCAGCAAACCAGCCGCCACGGCGCAAGCAATGGCGGGTCGAAACTGAATCTTCATCTGGTCCCCCTGTTCCCCGGAGATGGCCGCAGTCGACCGCCCCGGTATGGATATGAGTGTGTGAGTTGGCTTGACGAGAAAGTGTACAAGGTCTGCCCAAGACGGCAGATTTTCGGGGGGGATTGGCCCCTCCCGAAACAGCTGCTTCTTTCATTACTTTAGACGCTTTTCGCGGCGCCATGGGCAAGTGTACGCCCCGCGACACGGTAGCTTTCTAAAAATCCCTCACCATTCCATTGGCGTGCCCACGGCAAGGCTTTCACAGGAATGTAACGGTAAGGTTACGGTGAGGTCCGGCTCGGACCAGGAAGCTGCCTTGCGGACCTGCGGCGCTGGCGCGGAATGGCCCGTCGGAATCGGCGCCGTTGTGTCCCGTCGTGTCTGGCTACCGATACAGGATGACAGGCGCGAGCGGGGGGAGCCCGACGTCTATGGGCACCGTCGTGATTTCCGTATCGCTGAGTGTGTCGATCAACCTCAGGCCCGGGGCCGTGAGCGTGCGGTCGGGTACGATAAGCCGACCCGATGAGTCGATCGCCAGGCCCGGCACAAAGGGCAGCGCCAGACCAAGGCTCCGGGGAGCCGACGCGACCAGCGTCCCGCTTGCGGGATCCGGCGTCACGTCAAAGACCTGTACGTCGTTGGCATCGAATCCGCCTGCGACGACGTAAACTTTGCGGCCTCCGACGCTTTCTACTTCGCCGACGTCACCGCCACCGAGCTCGGCCTCGCCGATCAGGAATCCGTCGCTGACCCACCGGAAGGGATCCACCGATTCCACGCCCCCGTCCGCAATGCCGAAGTTCCCGGCCTGGGATACCAGGAGCCTTCCGAGCTCCGGTGACCAGCGAAGGGCCACGGGATTGCTGCCGGTGAGCCGGATACCCTGGATTCCTGGCTGCCCGGGATCCACGTCGACCAGGCTATCCGTGGCAGTATCGATGACGGCCAGGAGACCCGGGCGGGCGGCGACAAAGTTGTCCAGGTTCTGCAGCGCGATGAACAGAAATCGTCCGACCCGAACCAGGCTCGCGCCTTCCACCAGGCCATCGGTATCTGCAGGATCGAGTAGCGGCGCCAGGTCGATGCGACCGGTAATCTCGTTGCCCGCCGCGGCACGCGGATCCACCAGCAGCAAATGGTTCTCACCGAGCAGACTGACATAGGCCTGGCGATCGCTTACGAAAGCCATGTCCTGGGGATTGCTGCCGTTGCCCGTGCTGAACTGCCGGATTGCCGTACTGAGATTGTCCGTATCCAGGACGGAGACGTTGTCGAAGCCGAAGCGGTTGATGACATAGACCCGGTCACGGTAATAAACCGCGGCGCTGTCGCTCTCGGCGATACCCGGTGTCGAAGGAAGATCCCTCGCCGCCGAGCGGTCCGATAGATTGACCGTGGAATAGGAGCCCGTCGTAAAGTCAGTCGTCGGGACGAACACCCGGGGCGGGCTGGGGGGGACTGCCACCGGCGCGTTCGGTGGGAGACCCACATCAATCGGGTCGACGGTAATCTCGGAATCGGCGAACGTGTCGAACAGCCGCAGGCCCGGCGATGTGAGCGTGCGGTCAGGCACCAGCAGGCGGTTTCCCTCGTCCAGGGCCAGGCCGGGGATGAAGGGCAGGGCCAGGCCGATGCTTCGTGCATTGGCGGCCCGAAGCTGTCCGGTGTCGGGATCGCGCTGCAGGTCGAATATGTACACGTCGTTGGCGTCAAAGCCGCCGCTGACCACGTAGGCCTTGCTCCCACCCACGGCCACGACATCGCCGAGGTCACCGCCGCCAAGGTCCGCACCTGTGAGCAGGAATCCTTCGGCGTCCCACGTATAGGGATCGACGCTTTCAACACCGCCGTCACTGACATCAAATGCGCCGGAGCTCGAAACAAGCAGTCGACCCACATCGGACGCAAACGTCTGGGCGACCGGATTGCGGCCCGCCAGTTCGATGCCCTGTAGCCCCTCAAGCGCTGCATCGGTGTCGACGAGCATGTTGCTCGTCGTATCGACTACCGCCAGCGTCCCGGGCCGGGTGACGGCAAAATTGTCCAGGTTCTGGAGAACAACGAACAGGTAGCGGCCCACTCGCGACATCGACGTGGCTTCCACAAGCCCGTCCGTGTCTGCCGGGTCCAGCAGTGGTGCGAGATCAATACGGCCGGTGATTTCCGCACCGGAGGCGGCCGTTGGGTCAACAACCAGCAGATCGTTCGATCCCAGCAGGCTGACGTACGCCAGGTCGTCGCGGACGAAGGATATGTCCTGGGGATTGGAGCCATTGCCGGTGCTGAACTGTTTCACGGCCGTGGTCAGGTCGGCGAGCTCCAGGACCGTCACACTGTCAAATCCGAAACGATTGAGGACGTACACTCGTTGATTGAAATAGACTGCGGCGTTATCGCTTTCGATTATGCCGGGGGTCGCCGGAAGGTTCCTTCTCACCGAGCTGTCCCTGAGATTTATCGTCGAGTAAGACCCGGTCGTGAAATCCGTTGTCGGCACAAAGGCGAGGGCGGAAACCGGTGAGTCCTCGATCGGCGGCTGGGGGTTGCCGCTGCCATTGTCGCCGCCTCCGCCGCCGCCGCCTCCCCCACAGCCATGGAGAGACAGCAGGACGAGCACCGCGAGAACCGGTGAAGGCTTCCGGCTCAGGGTCGCGTCAAGGGCCTTCGGCATCTGGGGCATTCGATTTCCTTTGCGGATCGCGGGCTGCGGCGATGTCAGAGCTTGAGTACGGCGCGGCCAAACCAGGCGCGGCCGGGCAGCGGAAAACCGAGCACATCGGAGATACGCTCGTCGGTAAAGTTCTTGACCTCGAGGGTAAAAATGACGGACTCGTCCCATGCCGCGGATACACCCGCGCTATGGACTCTGCGGTCCGAGACCTTTTCGAAGTTGGCCTGGTCCAGGTAGTTGTCGTCGGCGGCGGTGAACTCGTACCAGGTGCGAAACCGGTCGTTGTAGAGATCCGCGCGGAGAAATAGTTCCTGCTCGGGTACCCCAGGCAAGCGGTTGCCATTAAGAAAGGGAATGTCGCTCGTGTTCTCCGAGTCGATCCACGTGTAGTTGGCCGTCAGATCAAGATAGCCAAACAGGGTGGCGGCGGCAGCCAGCTCGATTCCGTGGGTATCGGCCGCCGAGATGTTCACGGGGCGCACCGTCCGCTGGGAGTTCTGCTCGAACAGGATCAGGTCCTTGCTGTTCGACTGAAACCAAGCCGCTTCCACGGTCAACCGGTTGATACCGGTTCGTTCAGGCAGCGACTCGATAAGCGTATAGCTAAGGCCCACATCCCACTTGTCGGAGCGCTCGGCGTCCAGGTCCGGATTGCCGGTCACGGTTCCCCGGTCGCCGAATAATTCGGTCAGGCTCGGATACCTCCAGGCCCGCCCCGCGTTCGCCTTGGCGGTCCAGCCCCGGCCCAGGTCGATACGCGCGCCCAGCTTGTAGCTGAGGTAGTCGTCGTCCTCCCCGGAAGCCTCTCGGCCGGATGGGTCAAGCGGCCCGCCGAAGTCGTTGTCGATCGCCACAAACAGGAGCTGGGGCTCGAAGCTCAGGCGGTCGTTCCAGGCAAAGATCTGGTCCTCCAGGCCCACCTGATAGATCCGCCGTTTCTGATCCTGCGATGTCGTACCGGCCAGACGGTCTTCGTTGTCGTAGCGCTCGGACTGGGCGGAGGCGAGGAACGACACAATCTGGTTGTCGCCAAGAAAATAGTCCGCATAAGCCTCTGCTCCCACGGCGCGGTTCTCGTCGACGGTGTTCTGCCGGCCGACGCCGATCTCGCCCAGCGGGTCCCGGAAGTGAGTTTCCTCGTTGAGGGCGAAAACCCGTAACCACCCCGACGCTCCGGGTAGTCCAAGTCCATCGCTGACGGCCCTGATATTGACGACGTCTCGACGGGTGTCGAGCCGCGCATCCCGGGACTGGTTCGAGCTGATACCGGGCACGCCCTCATCTTTTTCATAGTGTTCGCCGAAGGCTTCGAGCCGCCAGGCCCCGCCGAGGGGCAGCGAGGCGCTGCCAAACAGCTCCCAGCTGTCGAAGTCATTGTTTTGACGGTCGGTGACTTCGTCGTCGGCAGTCTCGAAGCGGGTGCCATTGTCATCCTTGAACTCGAAGTCCCCATCCGAACCCGCCAGGTTCGCGGACACCAGGTAGTCGGCCGAGCCGGCCCGGCCCGCATGCGTGCCGTTGAGTTCGTAAGAGTTGAAAGCGCCGTAGGTCAGTGCCGCTTCCGTGACAGGTGCACCTCCGGCGCCCCGGGTCACAATGTTGACGACGCCCCCGATGGCTGCGGACCGATGGCGCAATGGGGCGAAGCTGCGATATACCTCGATCCGGCGCACGATGCGCAGCGGCACGTTGCTCAGATCGACGACGCCCGCGCGGGCGCGATTGAGTGGAATGCCGTCCAGCAGGACGGTGACCTGTTCCGACGACGAGCCTCGAATCGACGCCGTTGCCGGATCCCCGGGGCCACCGAACCGGCGCACGCTGACCCCGGCGGATTTCTCCAGGAGTTCCGCGACATCGGTGGCTTCAGCATCGAAATCCCTGGCGTCAATTACCGTAACAAAAGCGGCACGGCGGGATGCATCGTCCTCCAGCGAGGTCCGGGGCTCGCCGGTCACCGTGATGTCATCCAGCTCCCGGGTTTCCTCCGTGTGCGCGGCTGGTCCCGTCAGGACAAGCCCGAAAGCAACGGACGCGATTGCCGACCTGACTGCAGGAGGTCCGGGAAAAGCAGTCCGGACGGATCTGCCGGACAAGGCCGACCGGTCCCCTTCATGGATGGTCGCTGCCCGATCGAATTGGTTGCTCACCTGGATCTCCGCGCCTGAAGGCCGCGGCCGCGAAGGAGGATTGAACGGGAGAGACGCCGGACGTGATCTCACCGGTCAGCGTCGCCCTCCGCAACGCACGACGGGACAAGGCAGGCCGGTCTCCGGGCTGATGGGCGGCCAAGCTGGCCGGCGGATCGTCTTCCCACACCTTCGTGCAGTGACATCGTGACCCGCCTTGACCCAATTACCGTTGCGGAGGCAGCGCCGGAATCGTCTCTGGCAAAGAGACCCACCGGTCTTCCCGTTTCATTCTCCCCGTCCCGTGCCCCGGAGCGGAGAGACAACCTGCCAAGGCTCGGGCGAGCATACCCCACGGGCGGGCAGGATGGGAAGCCAGCCGCCCAAGGGGCTCGGCTTACCGTGAGCCACGCTCGTCAAGCTGACCCTGGGATGCTCCTGAAACTCTGGCCGGGACAGAAGGGGTCCGGGTTATTTCAATTCCCCGGGCGCCAATCGATTTCTTGCACCTGACCGGTCCCCCGGTCGACGGCATCTCTCCCTCTGTCGCGGGGCGGCGTGCTTGAGCCGCCCGAATTCGCGACAATGAGCTTTCGTGCCGCCTTGCGGTGGCATCCGAGCGTACGGGGAGGACCGATGATAAAGAGAGTCGCAATTTTGCTCATGTTCGCCGCTTCCGCCGTGTCCGCCGATGAAGGTATGTGGACGGTGGACAATTTCCCCTCGGAGCGAGTGGGCGATCGTTACGGCGCCACCGTCGACCAGGCATGGCTGGATCGTGTAAGGCTGGCAACAGCACGTCTTGAAGGCGGGTGTACGGGTTCGTTCGTTTCCCCGGACGGTCTGGTGCTGACCAACAATCATTGCACCTGGAACTGTCTTTTCGAGCACTCTACGGAGGAAGAAAACGTCTGGCAGGATGGCTACCTGGCCGGTGACCGGAGCAAGGAACGGCGTTGCGGCGAGGAAGCCATCTCTGTTCTTGTCGGCCTCGAGGACATCACCGAAACGGTAGCCGAGGCCGTGAAGGATCTCGACGACACCCAGGCCAACGAGGCCCGCAAGAAGACTCTCACCCGGCTGGAGAAAGCCTGTGAAGAAGAATCCGCGGGCAAGTTGTCATGCGAAGCGGTCACCCTTTACCAGGGTGGGCAGTACTTTCTTTACCGATACAAGCGCTACGACGATGTACGCCTGGTCTTCACGCCCGAGCACAACATCGCGGCCTTTGGCGGCGATCCCGACAACTTCAATTTCCCCCGCTGGTGCCTGGACATGGCATTTCTGCGCGTCTACGAGGACGGCAAGCCGGCATCGACACCTGACTTCCTTCAATGGCGATCCGAGGGGGCAAAGGCGGGAGAGCCGGTGTTCATCTCCGGTCATCCCGGGTCGACTGATCGCCTTTACACCGTGGACGAACTCCGGTTTCTGCGGAACGTCACTTTGCCTCACTGGTTGATGCGCTACACCGAGCTACGCGGGCGCTACATCCAGTTCGCCAAGGAAGACGAGGAGGCTGCGCGCCTCGTGGCCAACAGTCTCACCCAGATTGAGAACGGGATAAAGGTACGTCGTAATGAGCTGGCGGCACTGCTCAATGACGAACTGATGCTTCGGAAGGTGAGCGAGGAAACGGGCATGCGTGAAGCACTGGCCGGGGACCCGGCGCTGTCGGCGGCCACCGGCAGTGCCTGGAACGATATTGCTGCGGCCAATGAAACGTTCCTGGGTTTTCGCGAGGAGTACCTGTTCAACGAGGGTCGCGGTGGGTTCCAGGGCCGCCTTTTCGGTTATGCCCGCACGCTGGTGAGGGCCGCCGAAGAACGGGCCAAGCCCAACGAGGACCGGCTGCGCGAATTCACGGATTCAGCATTGCCCCAGGTCGAGCAGCGTCTTCTGGCGCGTGTGCCCGTCCATGAGCGGCTCGAGGTCCTTCAGTTGTCCTACGGCTTCGACAAGATGCGCGAGTTCCTTGGCCCGGACAACGCGTTTGTCCAGTCGGTACTGGGTTCGGCCTCACCCGATTCCCTGGCGGCATCGCTGGTGGAAGGTTCGCGGCTGTCGGATCCCGAATTTCGCAGGGCGCTCTGGGAGGGTGGACCGCAGGCCATCGCCGCATCGGAGGATCCCGTGATCCGCCTTGCAGCAAGCGTGGATCCGGAAGCGCGGCGCCTTCGGGCACGCTACGAGGACGAAGTCGAGGCGGTCATCGCGGACGCGTCGGAACGGATTGCCCGCGCGCGGTTCGCTCTCTATGGGACCGGCACGTACCCGGATGCAACCTTTACCCTACGCATAAGCTATGGCGCCGTTTCCGGCTGGACAGAGAAGGGAAAGCCGGTGGAACCCTTCACTCGGCTGTCCCGCGCCTTCGAGCGTGCCACTGGGGAGGAGCCATTCGCCCTTCCGGAAAGCTGGGTGTCGGCACGACGATCGTCTCGACATGAACACGCCTTTTAACTTTGTCGCAACGCTTGATATCACCGGCGGAAACTCCGGTAGTCCGATCATCGACAAGGATGCCCGGCTCGTAGGCCTGGCCTTCGACGGGAACATCCATTCCATCGCGGGATCGTACTGGTACGACGAAACGCTCAATCGGGCGGTGGGAGTTCATCCGGCCATCATGCTGGAAGCCCTGGACAAGGTATACGGCGCCCAGACGCTCATCGACGAGCTTGACGTTGCGGCAAGCGGGCCGTAAAGGATTGCCGCCGGCGGAGGGCTGAGAGCGGGCAGCAGGCGGTGAGTACCGGGCTGCTGCTATGCGCCAACGTCACTGCTGCATGGTGACGACCCCTTGGTCAGTCCCGACAAGCAACAGGTCGGCCGGCCGGCGGGCGAATATGCCGCATGTCACGACGCCGGCGATTCCGTTGATGGCGTCTTCGACCGAAGCCGGGTCGGTCAGGGACATTCCATGCACGTCCAGGATCTGATTGCCGTTATCGGTGACCACGCCTTCCCGGTAGACGGGTCTCCCGCCGAGGCCGACAAGCTGGCGGGCGACATAGGCGCGGGCCATGGGTATAACCTCCACCGGCAGCGGGAATGCTCCCAGGACATCGACGAGTTTGCCTTCATCAGCAATGCAGACAAAGGTCTTCGAGGCAGAGGCCACGATTTTCTCGCGAGTCAGAGCTGCACCGCCGCCCTTGATGAGACGCAGTGACCTGTCACTTTCATCCGCGCCGTCGACATAAAGGTCCAGGTCGCCCGTCGTATTGAGGTCGCTGACCTCCAGACCGTGGCTCTGCAGACGCACGGTGCTGGCCTCGGAACTGGAAACTATGCACGTCAGGTCGAGCCCGGACTTCCCGAGGGCGTCGATGAAATGGTTGACTGTAGACCCGGTACCAACACCCAGCAGCATGCCCTGGCGGACGTGTTTCAGTGCTTCCCGGGCTGCAGCCGCTTTCTTCTCGTCCTGGCTCATAGGCTTGCCTCGTACCGCTGTTTGAAACTGGATCGCCGTGGCCCCCAAAAACCGAAGGCCGGCCCGCTTTCGCGGTGCCGGCCCCGGAGCGTAGCAGACGCGGCCAAGGGCCGCAGGGCTGCGCTTACTTCCGTCGCGATGCAGTCTTGGCAGCAGGCCTGCGTGTCGCAGCCTCTACTTGGCAGACCTTCTTGCGTGCCGGCGCTTTCTTCTGGTCACCTTCTTCTTGGCGACCTTCTTGCGTGCCGGCGCTTTCTTCCTGGTCACCTTCTTCTTGGCGACCTTCTTGCGTGCCGGCGCTTTCTTCCTGGTCACCTTCTTCTTGGCGACCTTCTTGCGTGCCGGCGCTTTCTTTCTGGTCACCTTCTTCTTGGCGACCTTCTTGCGTGCCGGCGCTTTCTTTCTGGTCACCTTCTTCTTGGCGACCTTCTTGCGTGCCGGCGCTTTCTTTCTGGTCACCTTCTTCTTGGCGGCCTTCTTGCGTGCCGGCGTTTTCTTCTTGGTCTACCTTCTTCTTGGCGACCTTCTTGCGCGCCGGCGTTTTCTTTTTGGTCACCTTCTTCTTGGCCACTTTCTTGCGAGCGGTTGTTTTCTTCTTGGCGACCTTTTTCTTCACTCCGCGTGTCGCGACTTTTTTCTTCGCTACTTTCTTTTTCGCGGCGGAGACTTTTTTACGAGTTGCCGGTTTCTTTTTTGCTACGGCCTTTTTACGAGCGGGCGTCTTTTTCTTAGACGCTCGCTTCTTCACCGAAGTGCTTCGAGCTGCCATTAGGCGTATCTCCGTGTAGGGGTTCGCGAGTGAGTATATACAAAGGGGTCCAAAATTCCAGCGACACAATCGCTTAGCGAACACTGCACGGAAACAGCGTTAACGATTTGTTCTGAGTCTATGCGCGAGAATCAATTTCACTGCATTCTAGATGCTGTCTATCAGTTTTTTGGCTGTTTGATCCCGCAGGCATTTTCATTCGAGGGAAAGGATAAAGTCCCAGCTCTTTTTTTCAACCGGCATGATCGAGAGACGATTGCCGCGCTGTAGAAGTCGGAAACCGGCAAGTTCGTTATCCGCGTGCTCTTTCATTTCCTTTAGCGAAATGACTCGTTTGAGCTTTCGCTTGAACGTGACGTCCACCATGATCCAGCGGGGGTTTTCCGGGTCACTTTTCGGATCGAAATGCTTGTCCCCTGGATCGAAGGCCGTATGGTCCGGATAGCCTTCACGCGACACTCGCATGATTCCCGCTATGCCGGGCTCGTCGCAGTTGGAGTGATACAGAAAAGCGAGATCACCTTTCTTCATCTCGTCGCGCATGAAGTTCCTGGCCTGGTAGTTCCGAACTCCGTCCCAGTGTTCCGTTCGTTTTGGCGCATTCTTCAGATCGTCGATTCCAAACTCGCCGGGTTCGGATTTCATAAGCCAGTACTGCATGCGTGCATCTCCTTCAGGACACGGAGTTGTGTGTTTTCAATCGCCGGGAGTAGACGCCGTCTTCGGTTATCACTGTTGACAGGGCCACATCCCAGGGGCGTGGATCGATTCGTTCCAGGCGCTGGAACTCGTACCCGACGCCGATCAGTTCCGGCCTTTTCGAGGACGGATCAACAAAAGAAAAGCACCGGTCGTAGTAACCGCCACCCATGCCGAGGCGATTACCGTCTGCATCGAACGCGACCAGAGGAGCAATGACAAGATCCAGATAGCGGGGATTCAGGGCGGCACGCGGGGCGACGGGTTCGATAACGCCGAATCGAAGCCGGCGGAGCGGGGCGCCGGGAACAAACGGACGCCAGCGCATCTCGCCGGGCCGGCATCCGGCAAACCCGGGGAGATAGGCATTTTTTCCCTGGGCCAGCAATGCCGTGATCAGGGGACGAGTGTCCAGTTCACCGTCTATCGGCCAGTAGATCCCGATCCGTCGGGCCCGGACAAATGCGCCGGTTGCCATGACGGATCTGGTGACGGACCGGGCCGCTTCGCGTCGGACGCGAACACTCAGTGCCCGGCGCCTGGCTCTGAGCCGCAGTCTGAGTTGTGTTGTTGGGTTCGTCACCGCTGCGCCTTCGAGCCGGTGCGGGCAAGGGAAAAGATGGCGCCTCCCGCCTGTGCCGTTACGTTCCATTGCTCTCGAACCAGAGCAATAAGTGGGACCGGCCGTGGCAGGGCAGGCTCTCCGCCAATGGCGGTTATGCGCAATTCTGCCGACAGGGCTGGGCCCCTGGGTTGGTAATTAGGGTCGAGAGGTACCCGGCCCGTATCGAACACCGCAGGAGGCGCCAAGACTTGATATTTCAGGACGCGCTAGAGTTCCAGCTGCTTGCCTTGCTCCAGCGCCGTTTCCACACGCTCTCTTATGGACTTCAGCCGAAGGCCAACGTTCGTCTCCGTGGACTGATCCCGGTCCCGGATTCTGAGCAATTCGTTGGCCAGATTGAGGGCCGCCATCACGGCGATGCGATCGAGTCCGACAACTTTTCCGCTATCCCGGATTTGTCGCATCCGGGCATTCAGGTATTCGGCAGACCTGATCAGCTCGTTTCGTTCGTCCTCGGGGCAGGAGAACTGGTACTCCCGTTCGAGGATTTTCACGTTGACCTGGGTCAGGCCCTTCACGAGCCGGTCTCCATCGCCTTAAGACGATTGATCATGGACTCCACGCGTGTTCTTACCTGCTCGTTCTTCTGCAGGATCGATGCGCGCTCCGCCATGAGTGCATCCTGGCGCTGACGCAGGGACCGGTTCTCTTCCTTGAGCTGGGCACACACACCCACCAGCTCGTCGATTCGCGATTCGAGCCGCTTCAATTCCTTGTCTACACGGGCACCGTCGTCTGCCATGGCGCCACTATAGAGTCGCCCTGTGGGGGGGTCAATCGGCGGCCTTAAAGCCGCGCCGGGGTGTTAGGATTGTGCGGTCGACCGTCACGGGGACCCCGCGAGTGCAAGCGCCGGATTACCATGAGATTCAAGCTGTCCTGGGAGACCCTGAGGGCGGCCCCGCGTCTGCGGAAGCCCACGGTACGCTTTGCGGGCTTTTGTGTGTTGCAGCGGACGATCTTCCGGGTGCGTGGATCGAGAACACGCTCGGGGATCTCGGGAGCGACGCCTCGCCCATGGTGGCTGACGTCCTGCGGGAACTCCACGACTGGACCCGTGGCGCCATTGCAGGTGACGAAATGGCGCTGGCCCTGATGCTTCCCGCCGATGACGTTGACCTGGGCCACCGGACCGATGCGCTGGCTCGCTGGTGCCAGGGGTTTCTCTACGGTCTCGCTGTTCGCGGCCTGAAGGAGCCTGCTTCGCTGCCTGATCCAATCGGCGAGCTTGTCTCTGATCTGGCCGAGATCGGGACGGCCGTGCATACCGAGGGCGGTGACGAAGAAACCGCCGAGGAGTCATTTGCCGAGCTTGTGGAATTTGTCCGGGTCGGCGTCCAGCTGATTTTCGATGAGCTCAACCCGCCGCCGGAAACGCAGTTGCCCGATCGGGCCACCCGGCACTGATCGGATACCGCGCTCTCCACATCCGAAGAGGAATTCATGAACAAGAAGGAATTTGCGCGCCGCCGGCGCCAGCTCATGCGAATGATGGGCAAGGGTGGGATAGCCATCTTGCCCGCTGCTGAGGTCAAAATTCGCAATCGTGATGTGGAGTACGGATATCGACCCGACAGCGACTTTTTCTACGTGACCGGATTTGCCGAGCCCCAGGCGGTGGCGGTGCTGGTTCCCGGCCGCCCCCACGGTGAGTACATTCTCTTTTGTCGTGACAGGGACCCGGAGCGCGAGGCATGGGACGGGCCGAGGGCGGGGCCGGATGGTGCCGTCAGCGACCACGGTGCCGACGATGCCTTTCCGATTACCGACATCGACGACATTCTTCCCGGTCTGATCGAGCAGTCCGATCGTGTCTACTACACCATGGGTACCCACCCGGAATTCGATCAGCAGGTTCTCGGCTGGATCAACAAGCTCAGGTCCCAGGTCGGACGGGGTGTCGGGACACCGGAGGAGTTCGTAGCGCTGGACCATATTCTCCACGACATGCGTCTTTACAAGAGCCGTGCGGAGATTGCCGTGATGCGCAAGAGCGCGCGGATTGCCGCCGCCGCTCATCGGCAAGGCATGCGGGCGTGCCGCCCCGGCATGATGGAACACGAGCTGGAGGCGGAGTACCGATACGAGTTTCGCAAAGCCGGGGCCGGAACGTCCTATGAGCCGATTGTGGGCGCCGGTGCCAATGCCTGCGTTCTTCACTACGTCGCCAACGACGCCCCTGTGGATGACGGCGACCTCGTCCTCGTCGATGCGGGCTGTGAACTGGATTGCTACGCGTCCGATATCACCCGGACTTTTCCGGCCAACGGCCGCTTTTCTCCCGAGCAACGGGCGGTCTACGACATTGTGCTGGCCGCCCAGGAGGCAGCCATAGGCAAGGTCCGGGCCGGCAACCACTGGGATGAGCCGCACCTGGCGGCCGTCAAGACCATTACCCGGGGGCTGGTCAAGCTGGGCTTGCTGAAAGGCCGTGTGCCCTCCCTGGTGAAAGAAGAGGCGTACCGGCGTTTCTACATGCACCGGACAGGTCACTGGCTCGGCATGGACGTGCACGATGTCGGTGACTACAAGGTGGACGGCCAGTGGCGGCTCCTTGAGCCCGGCATGGTGCTTACGGTCGAGCCTGGGATCTATATTGCGCCTGGGATGAAGGGGGTGCCGAAACGCTTCCAGGGGATTGGTGTACGGATCGAGGACGATGTCCTCGTCACGCGGGGCGACCCCGAAATCCTGAGTGCCGGTGTGCCGAAGAAACCCGAGGAGATTGAATCCCTGATGCGGACTGCGTGATGCGGATCGAGGCCGACATTGCCATTGCGGGTGGGGGCATGGTGGGAGCGTCCCTGGCCGCGGCTCTGGAGCCGCTGGGTCTTCGGGTGCTCGTCATCGAGTCCCGCCGGCCGGGCGCTCCGGGCCAGCCGAGTTTCGACGATCGCTGTACGGCGCTTGCCGATGTCAGCCGGCGAATTTTCGAAGCTGTCGGTTGCTGGAAGGACATGGTCGCCGGCGCCTGCGCGATTACCGAAATCCACGTGTCCGACCGGGGGCGTTTCGGGCAGGCGCGGTTACGGGCCCGGGAAGAAGGCCGGGAGGCCTTCGGATACGTGGTCGAGAATCGGCGCCTGGGTTCCGCTCTTTGGGCGCGCCTTGAGACGGGCAGCGCAACGATTCTTGCGCCGGCGTCGGTACAGGCCTGTCATACCGGGACGGACGGCGTGCGCATCGAAGTTGCCACGGAAGAGGGTCAAGCCGACGTCCACGCCCGTCTGCTTGTGGCCGCGGACGGGGTACGTTCCGGGATTCGTGAAAGCCTCGGCGTCGGCGTCCGAACCTGGGACTATGAGCAGGTTGCCGTAATTGCCAACGTCGAGCCGGGTCAGCCCCATGACGGCATCGCCTATGAGCGTTTCGCCGAAAGTGGCCCCATGGCCCTGCTTCCGATGCCGGGACGGCGCTGCAGCCTGGTCTGGACGTTTCCGAGGGACCGGTGCGAGGCCGTGGGCAGCTGGTCGGATGCCCGCTTTCTGGACGAACTGCAAACGGCCTTCGGCTTCCGCCTCGGGCGGTTTCAGCGTGTCGGCGCCCGATTCTCCTATCCCCTGGCCCTCGTCAGGGCGACGCAGCAATCGGTCAACCGGGTCATATTGCTCGGCAACGCCGCCCACGGGCTGCATCCGGTTGCCGGTCAGGGGTTCAATCTGAGTCTCCGGGATGTCGCCGGCCTGGCCGAGTGCATTGCCGACGACAAGGGTGCCGATCCGGGCTCTCCCGCGCTGCTTGCAGACTACGAGGCCTGGCGCCAGTCCGACCAGCGGGCAACGGCCTTCTTCAGTGACGCGCTGATTCGTGTTTTCGGCAATCCGCTGCCCCCGGTCCGGTGGGCCCGCAACCTGGGGCTACTCGGCCTCGAACTCTTTCCCCCGGCAAGGGCTGCTGTGGCGCGCCAGGGCATGGGCATGGGTGCCGGAAACCGAGTGCCCCGCCTGGCCAGGGGAGTGCCGCTGGCGTGAGGGCCCCTTATGACATCGTCATCGTGGGCGGCGGCATGGTGGGCTGTGCCGCTGCGGCACTCATAGCGCGCGACATACCGGGTGTGCGTCTGCTTGTCCTGGACGCGGGTCCGGCGCCGGAATGGGACCCCCAGGCCGAAGTGGATTTGCGCGTGTCGGCAGTCTCCGAGGCCTCGCGGCGGATTCTTGCGCGGGCCGGCAGCTGGGCGGATATCGCCGCAGCGCGTCTGGGTCCCTATCGCCGAATGATCGTCTGGGACGGTGCAGACCGGCCTGGTGGCCGGACCAATCTCGTTTTCGACTGTGCGGAGCTGGGTCAGCCGGTACTCGGACACATTATCGAGAACCGGCTTATGCGCGCTGCACTGGTCGGCTCGCTGTCCCGCGCCGGTGTCGAGATGCGGTTCGAATCAGCCGTGGAGAGCCTGGATATCGGGCCGGATCAGGCCGAGCTCGGCCTGGCCGACGGCGGGCGGGTCCGGACCCGTCTGGTCGCGGGGATCGACGGTGCGGGATCGCCCGTCCGCCGCCTCGCGGGCCTCAAGGTGCTTGGCGCGAACTATGGCCAGGAGGCGCTGGTCGCCCATGTGCGATTTGCCGATCCTCATGAGGAGGTTGCACGCCAGCGTTTTCTCGAGACCGGTCCGCTGGCTCTGCTGCCGCTGGGCGACGGCCGCGTATCGATTGTCTGGACCACCCACCCCGATGCAGCCCTCGATCTGCGCCAGTGTCCCGAAGAAGAGTTCCTCGCACGGCTGACCGGGGCTAGCCAGGAGGCGCTCGGAGCGGCCCTGGATGTCGGCGCCCGGGGAGCCTTTCCGCTGCGCTGGCAGCACGCGCCGTCCTATACCCGCCCCAGGGTGGTCCTGGCCGGCGACGCCGCCCATGCTGTTCATCCCCTGGCGGGACAGGGCGTTAACCTGGGGTTTCTCGATGCCGCCGTCCTGGCGGAGGTCCTGGCGCCCGCCGTGACCGAGGGCAGGGATCCGGGAGACCTGTCGTTGCTGCGTCGATACGAGCGACGAAGAAAAGGTGAGAACCTTCTTGCCATGCAGAGTTTCACCGGCCTTAACCGCTTATTCAGCAATGGCAGCGGGGCGCTCTCGGCGGTGCGGCGGGCGGGTCTTGCGGCCGTCTCGGGGACGCCGGCCCTGCGGCGCGCGTTCATGCGCAGAGCCATGGGTCTGGCGGGCGATCTGCCTGGCATCGCCATGGGGGATTCTTCTTGAATACCGATCGCGTGGCAATCCGCCAGGCGGGCCCGGAAGATGCCCCGCGGGTGCTGGAGTTTATTCGAGAGCTGGCCGAGTACGAGCGCCTGTCCGACAAGGTGACCGCCGAACCCGCGGACATTGCCGGGGCCCTGTCCGATGGTCGCGTAGGCGTGATTCTTGCCCTGGTGGATGGCGAACCCGCGGGTTTCGCCTTGTACTTCTTCAATTTCTCCACGTTTGTCGGACGGTCGGGCCTGTACCTTGAAGATCTTTTCGTCCAGCCGGCACACCGGGGCTTGGGTATCGGACGACGCCTGCTGGAGTCGCTGGCGGCGATCGCGCTGGATCACGGGGCAGAGCGCATGGACTGGGCCGTGCTGGACTGGAACGCACCAGCGATTGCATTCTACGAGCGTCTCGGTGCGACCCACCAGGACGACTGGCTGCCATTCCGACTGGAGGGCGAGCCCTTGAAGCGGCTGGCGATGCCGGCCATGCAGAGTGACTACATCATGAGCGAAGACAACCTGGAAGAACTGCTCTCCCGACTCAATGCGGAGATCGGTTCGGGAGAGGGGCTGAGCGCTGACCAGCGGGCGGCGCTTGCCAAGATGCACGAATCCATCGAGGCGGCGCTGGCGTCGCCCGCCAGTGCCGCTGATCCCGTTGAGGTGATGCGGGCCTACGTGGAGGAACTCGAGGATTCCCATCCCACGCTGACCCTGACCCTGGGCCGGATCATGGACGCGCTCAACAAGATGGGTATCTGACCGTGGAGTTGTTTTCCCAGGACGGGCCGCGGCTGCCCGATCCCTGGGCGAGCGACCACCGGCTGCAAGCACTGATTGCGCGGCGTCTGCCGCCGGCCTGTCAGGCTGAGGCGACCTCACGACTCAAAGCCATGGCCGCGATTGCGGGCGGCACCCTGTTCGAGCTTCAGCAATCCGACCGCCTCAACGAGCCCCGGCTTGTTCGCTGGGATGCGTGGGGCCGGCGAATCGACAAGGTAGAGGTCACGCCCTTGTGGGAGCGGGCCCGGCGAGAAGCTGCGGAGCACGGGCTGGTCGCCACCGGATACGAGAAGGGCTCCATGGGCGGCCACGAGCGTCTGCTCCAGTTTGCGCTCGCCTACCTGTTCCATCCCTCCAGCGATGTTTACACCTGTCCCCTGGCTATGACGGATGGAGCCGCCAGGTCTCTTCTGGACGCCGGCAACCCGGCACTGGTGGATCGTGCCGTGTCCCGGCTTACGGCCCGGGATCCGGATCGGTTGTGGACCAGCGGCCAGTGGATGACCGAGGCCACCGGTGGCTCTGACGTGGGCCGGTCCCTCACCGAGGCCCGCCAGGGTGCGGACGGCCGCTGGCGACTTTACGGACGCAAGTGGTTTACGTCGGCCGTGACCGCGGACATGGCGTTGACGCTCGCGCGGCCGGCGGGGAACGGGCCCGGCGGCAAGGGACTGGCCATGTTCTATCTGGAGCTGCGGGATGAGGCGGGCGCCCTGAACAACCTGCAGGTCGAGCGCCTCAAGGACAAGCTGGGCACGCGGAAGGTGCCGACCGCGGAGCTTATCCTCGACGGGACACTGGCCGAGCCGGTGGCGGGTCTCGACAACGGCGTGCGAAACATCGCTCCCATGCTCACCATTACGCGGACCTGGAACAGCGTGTGCGCGGTTGCCGGCATGCGGCGCGGCCTGAGCCTTGCCACCGACTATGCTCGGCGGCGCATCGCTTTCGGCCGCCCGCTGAACGAGCAGCCATTGCATCAGTCGACCCTCGCCGCACAAGAGGGTGAACTCGAGGCGGCTTTCCAGTTGACGTTCGAGCTGGTGGACTGGCTGGATCGCTCAGAGGGGGGCGCCCTTGATGCCGCTGGGTCCGCTGGGCTGCGACTGCTGACGGCCCTCGTGAAGCTGACCACCGGCAAGCAGGCCGTGGCGGTGGCGAGCGAAGTCCTGGAGGCCTTCGGTGGCGCCGGCTACGTGGAGGACACGGGATTGCCGCTCTTGCTGCGAGACGCTCAGGTTTTGCCGATCTGGGAGGGCACGACGAACGTGCTATCGCTGGAAGTGCTGCGGGCCGCTTCGGCGCCGGGTGCGCTCTCGTCGATCGAGCGACGCATCCAGCAAGCCCGTGCAAACTTGTCGGATCCGGCGCTCGCGGACGCCGCCGACCGCGCGTCGCAGATCATAGCTCGGGCGGTGAACTGGCTGACCACGGCGCACCCCGCTACTGTGGAAGCCGCGGCGCGACATTTCGCGCTGACCCTGGGCAGAAGCCTGGCGCTGGTGCTGGCTTGCGAGCATGCCCAGTGGTGCCTGGATCACCTCGCCGACCGCCGCTCTCGGGCTTGTGCGCTGGTCTTTTCCCGCTCCTGCATCGATGTCCTCGACCACTGTCCCGGCGATGAGGCCGGAGCCTGTTTCGGAGACGCGCCGCAGTCGCCGGACGCTCTACGTGCGTAGGCCCTGGCCGGCAGGCGTGGCTGTCGCGCTCGCCTGTCTGGTCACCGCGCCTCCTGTTCTTGGCGATGCGGTGGAAACCAGCGGCCACGTCCTGCGGGTGGCGATCCCCGCGGCAGCCTGGTACGTCGCTCATGAAGAGGATGACCGGGAAGGCCAAGTCCAGTTTGCCAAGGCCTTTGCCGCCAGCACGGTCAGCGCCTACGCGCTGAAGAAAATCGTCGACAAGGAACGGCCCAACGGCGATGACGAGGCGTTTCCTTCGGGTCATGCCACTACGGCCTTCGCGGGCGCCGCCTTTCTTCAGCGGCGATACGGATGGCGGCGCGCATGGCCCGCCTGGGCTCTCTCGGTTTATACAGGCTGGACTCGTGTGCACGCCGACGAACACGACTGGGAGGATGTCGCCGGTGGTGCGGCCCTGGCCGTCGCCGGAGCCTGGATTTTTGTCCGGCCCCGCGGCGACCTGCAGATTGCCCCCGTGGCCCTCAAGGGCGGAGGGGGGCTGACATGGCGGATGACTCTTTCGCGCTGACCGCCGGCCTCAGGCTGCCAGGAGACCGTCGATCTTGGCTGCGCAAATGAAGTCGTTCTCCGTGAGGCCATCGACCGCATGGGTCGTATACCGCACCAGGCAGCGGCCCCAGCCAACCTCCATGTCCGGATGATGTCCCTCGGCATTGGCAATCCAGGCCACGGCGTTCACAAAGCCCATCGTCTTGTAGAAGCCCTTGAACGTGAATTCGCGGCGGATTTCCGTTGCGTCCTCGTTCAAGGTCCACTCGGAATCGAGTTCGGCCAGCAAAGCCTCGGCGGCCTCCCGGCCGAGCGGGTCGATCCCCCCTTCGCAGGGGACACAGTGTTTGGCGGAAAGCTCACTCATGGAATCACTCCGGATAGAACAGTCGGTAGCCGGCCCCGTCCGGATCACCGGGCGCGGACAGCGAAGAAATAGCCGGTCAGCAGGAATCAGGCCGTGACCGTCGCCTCCTTGGGAGGATAGGTCGGAGCATGCATCCCGAGTTGCCGGGCCCTGGCGATCAGCTCCAGCAAATCCATTTGGGCGACCTCGAACAGCGTGTCGAAGGTCTCGAGAACGAAATAGACCGTCTGGAAGATATCGATGCGGTACGGAGTGCGCAGCGCATCCACGGGGTCGAAGGTCTTGCGGGCCGGCTTGTCGCTTTCCAGGGCGTAGGTGGTCTCGCCGATGGATGACACGATGCCGGCTCCGTAAGTGCGAAGCCCCGCCGGCTGCCGGATCAGGCCAAACTCGACTGTGAACCAGTAGAGCCTTGCCAGCATCGCGTGATCCTTCTTGTCGGCGCGTGCGCCGGCGCGGCCATACGCATGGGTAAATTCCGCGAACCGATGATCGGTCAACAGCGGGCAGTGGCCGAAGATCTCGTGGAAGATGTCCGGCTCCTGCAGGTACTCCATCTCTTCCCGGGTGCGAATAAAGGTCGCCGCCGGAAATTTCTTGTTGGCCAGCAGATCGAAGAAGTCCGTGAAATTGATCAGCGCGGGAACCGGCGCCACCTCCCAGCCCGTGTAGTCCGCCAGCACGGCGGAGACTTCCCGGGTCTGGGGTACCCGATCCTTAGGCAGCTCCAGGCGCTCCAGCGCCGTGAGGTATTCGTCGCAGGCGCGGCCCGGCAATATGCTTTCCTGGCGGGAGTAGAGCTCGCTCCAGATAGCGTTTTCATCGTCCGTGTAGTGGATGTAGCCGTTGGCGTCCGGTTTCTTGGCGACGTATTTGGTGCGCTTGGCCATGGTCTCTCGATCGCCCTGAGTATGAGTTCCCGTAGTTTAGCGCCCGGGCACTCGTTTCGGCATGACGCGACGCAGTATTCAGTCTCCGGCTTGATCCAGGGGCGTATAGCGGGTGCTCACATAGTCGTCGACAAGCGCAGTAAACTCGGAGGCGATATTGTCGCCCTTGAGGGTGACGTCCTTCTCGCCATCCACGTAAACCGGCGCAACCGGCCGTTCACCCGTTCCCGGTAAGCTGATCCCGATATTCGCGTGCTTGCTTTCGCCGGGTCCGTTGACCACGCAACCCATCACCGCAACCGTCATGTCCTCGACGCCACGGTACTCGCGGCGCCACTGCGGCATCCGCTCCCTGACGTGGGCCTGGATGCTCTGGGCCAGTTCCTGAAAAAACGTGCTTGTAGTCCGGCCGCAGCCCGGGCATGCCACGACCATCGGCGTGAAAGCTCTCAGTCCCATGGACTGAAGAATCTCCTGGGCCACGGTGACCTCCCGTGTGCGATCGCCGCCCGGCTCCGGCGTCAGAGAAATCCGGATCGTATCGCCGATGCCTTGCTGCAGCAGTATGGAGAGCGCGGCGGTGGAAGCCACGATCCCCTTGGAGCCCATGCCGGCCTCGGTGAGTCCGAGGTGTAGCGGGTAGTCGCTCCGGTCGGCCAGGGCCCGGTAAACCGCCACGAGGTCCTGCACTCCGCTCATCTTGCAGGACAGGATGATGCGGTTCCTTTCGAGTCCGACATCCACTGCACGCGCCGCGCTTTCAAGCGCTGACTGGATCATGGCCTCATGGACGACTGCCCGAGCATCCAGCGGCTCGGATATCCGGGAATTCTCGTCCATCAGCCGCGTGAGCAAATCCTGGTCCAGGCTGCCCCAGTTGACCCCGATTCGCACCGGGCGCTCATAGCGGCAGGCGACTTCGATCATGGCGGCAAACTGCGGGTCTCGCTTCTTTCCCCGACCGACGTTGCCCGGGTTGATGCGGTACTTCGCCAGCGCCTCGGCGCAGGCGGGTACGTCGGTGAGCAGCTTGTGGCCGTTGAAATGAAAGTCGCCGACCAGTGGGGCGTTGCAGCCCATGGCGTAAAGCCGCTCGCGGACGTGCGGAACCGCCTCGGCGGACTCCCGGTTGTTAACGGTGATCCGAACGATTTCAGAGCCGGCCCTCGCCAGCGCGGCCACCTGCTCAACCGTGGCCGGGATGTCGGCCGTGTCGGTGTTCGTCATGGACTGCACGACGATCGGAGCGCCGCCGCCGATGCGCACGTGGTCTACGGCCACGCCGAGCGTGTGGCGCCTGCCCGCAGCCTGGATCATCGACTGGTCACCCCTGGCGCCCCGCGGCGGCGGGCTGTGCTGCGATCCAGGCATTCACTCGCTGCTCCAGGACGTTCAGCGGAATCGCGCCAGCGCCCAGAACGAGATCATGAAACGCCTTTATATCAAAGGAATCCCCGAGCGCCTCCTCGCTGCGGGCTCGAAGTTCCTTGATTTTCAGTTCGCCGATCTTGTACGCCAGCGCCTGTCCGGGCCAGGCAATGTAACGATCGATTTCGTTCACGATGTCCGCTTCGGTCTTCGCCGCATTGTCGCGGAAAAAATCGATCGCTCGCTGCCGGTCCCACTGCATATAGTGAATGCCGGTATCCACGACCAGCCGCACGGCCCGCCACATCTCGTAGGTCAGCTGGCCGAACCGGGAGTAGGGGTCCTTGTACATTCCCATCTCCGGCCCCAGGCTCTCGGCGTACAGCGCCCAGCCCTCCACAAACGCCGTGATTCCCCCGAGACGCCGAAATTCGGGCAGCTCGCCGAGTTCCATTGCCAGCGCGATCTGGAAGTGATGGCCGGGCACCGCCTCGTGCAGAGTCAGTGCCTCGATCTCGTACTTCGGCCGGACTTCCGGCCGGTAGAGATTGACGTAGTAAAAGCCGGCGCGGCTTCCGTCGTCCGCGGGCCGCGAGTAATAGGCCGTGGTCGTGTCCGGGGCGATGGCGTCCGGAATGGGCCGCACTCCGTAGGGCATCCGCGGGATTCGTCCGAACAGCTCGACCAATCCGGGGTCTGCTCGCTTGCTGGCAGCGAGGTAGGCCTCGAAGAGTTCCTCCGACGTTTCATAGTAAAAAGACGGGTCGGTTCGCAGATGGTCCATGAACGCCGCCAGGTCCCCGTCGAATCCGACTTCCTCGCGGATCGACTCCATCTGGGCCCGGATTCTGGCCACCTCCGACAGGCCGATCTCATGAATCTGCTCCGGGGTCAGGTCGGTGGTCGTGAAGTAGGCCGCCCGCTGCCGGTAGAAATCCCTGCCCTGGGGCTGGTCCCACACTCCAACGGTGGAGCGGCCCGCAGGCAGATAGGTCTCATCGAAAAAAGTCTGAAACCGAACGAAAGCCGGAGTCACCGTCGCCGCGATGGCCGCTGCTCCCGCCGCCGACAGGCGCGCCTGCTCGGCCCCGGAGATGGAGTCAGGAAACTCCAGGAATGGCTTGTAAAACGGGCTGTCCACCGGATCCGCGACGATCTGGGGAGGAATCTGGCCGCTGATTCGCTCGAGAATGACGCTGGGATGGATGATCCCCGCGTCCAGCCCGGCGGTCATCAGGGCTATGGTCTGGTCCATGTAGGCGCCGAATCCGTTGAGGCGGGCGATCCAGTTCTCGTAGTCGGCCACGGTCGCAAAGCGCAGCCTTTCGGTGATCTCGTTGGCGCTCTGGATGCCGCCACGCTGATTCATCGGGTTCAGATAGCGCTGAAAGGCATAGCTGGCGTTCCGGTTTTCGATCTCTCTTCGGAACAAGTCAAAGTTGAGCTGTTCTTCCGGCGGAAGCAGGTCCCGATCAATCGCGGAAAGCCGGTCCAGGGCGGCCAGGTCGGCCCGGTGGCTGGCGCTGATTGCCGCCATCGAGCGATCCGGCCAGAGTCCGTCATAGCGATGGTCGCCCAGCCCCGATGCCAGCGTCGGGCGCTCTTCCAGGAATCGTTCCCATTCGGCGTCAAACAGCGCGTGCATGTCCTCCGTGGGCCCGGCGAGGGTCACACCCCAGGCGAACAGCCCCGCGAGGGCAGCGACGGGCAGTAGGGCACGGTGATCCATAGACGGCGCTCCGGGTTTCAAAAAGAGCCTAATGATCCCGCGCCGGGAGGGCTTCAGCAAGCTGCCTGTGGTCGGCGGCCGGGGCTTGGTCTAGAATCCCGGCTCCGATCGCACAACCCTCGCCGGAGAGAGCCCGCACTTACAGGCCGCCGAAGGCGCAACTCGCCCGGAAACGCTCAGGCAAATGGATGACGAGGGCGTAGCGGCTCTGGAGAGCGGTCGCCACAGCGGCCCACCGAAGGTGAATGCACCCCCGCGGGAGGGCGGAATCTCTCAGGTTTCGAGACAGAGGGGCTTGGTTCGGGTGGTCCGCCTGCTCTGCCGTATCGGTGCCGATCGGCGCGGGCCGGGATGCCGCGCCTGACTAACGAGGAGCCCATGGGATCGAAAACGCCCCTATATGAAGACCACGTAGCCCGTGGCGCAAGAGTCGTGGATTTCGGCGGCTGGGATATGCCTGTGCACTATGGGTCCCAGATCGACGAGCATCACGCGGTCCGACAGGATGCCGGGATGTTTGACGTCTCCCACATGACCGTCGTGGATGTGCACGGAGCTGAAGCGGAATCCTGGCTGCGGACGCTGCTCGCGAACGATGTCGCGCGGCTCAAGACCCCCGGAAAAGCCCTCTACAGCTGTATGCTCAATGACGCCGGGGGCGTCATCGACGATCTCATCGTCTATGGCATGGGAGACCATGAGTTCCGGCTTGTCGTCAATGCGGCCACCCGGGAAAAAGACCTCGCCTGGATGGAATCCCGGGCGGCGGCCGGCGTGACCATAACGGAACGCCCCGAACTGTCCATGATTGCCGTCCAGGGACCGAATGCCCGCGAGCGGGCTGCCGGCGTGCTACCCGAGGCCCATCGAGAAGCCGCCCTGGCGTTGAATCCCTTCGAGGCCGGCGAGTTCGGAGACCTTTTCATCGGCCGGACCGGCTACACCGGGGAAGACGGTTGGGAGATCATTATTCCCTCTTCCGGTGTCGTTGCCTTCTGGGATCGGCTCGCGGATAGCGGAATTCGTCCCTGCGGGCTGGGATCCCGGGACACCCTGCGCCTGGAAGCCGGCATGAATCTTTACGGTGCCGACATGGACGAGAACGTCACCCCCCTTGAGTCCGGGTCTGGCGTGGACGGTCGCCTGGGACCCGGAGGATCGGGCCTTCGCTGGCCGCGCGGCCCTGGAGACGCAGCGAGGCGAGGGCGTGGCCCGAAAGCTCGTGGGCCTGGTCCTCGAGGATCGCGGCGTCCTGAGATCCCATCAGAAGGTCATTGTCGAAGGGCATGAAGACGGCGAAACCACGAGCGGGAGTTTCTCGCCTACGCTGGGGAAGTCCATTGCCTTCGCGAGAGTGCCGGCGGCTATCGGGTCAGAGTGTCTTGTGGAGATCCGCGGCAAGCGTCTTGCGGCCCGGGTCGTTCGACCGCCGTTTGTCCGCAACGGCAAAGCCAGGGTGTAGAGGCCCGGCGGGTCCGGAATGCCCCGGATTACCCGTGCGGGGCGGTCGGGTTTCAGTAGAATGAGTCGGGTCGAAGGATCCGCGCTAGTGATGAGGGAGGAAGGGAAATGAGCACAATTCCCGCAGATCTTAAGTACACGGCATCCCATGAATGGGTTCGCAGCCTCGACGATGGGACTCTCCAGGTGGGGATTACGGATCATGCCCAGGACGCCCTGGGCGACCTGGTGTTTGTCGAGGCTCCGGAAACCGGCACCGTGGTCTCCGTCGGCGATGCCTGCGCCGTCGTCGAATCCGTAAAGGCCGCCTCCGACGTATACAGCCCCATTGAGGGCGAAGTTGTCGAAGGAAACGCCGAGCTTGCGGATCGCCCCGAGCTGGTGAACCAGGATCCGTACGGCGAGGGCTGGATTATGAAGATTCGACCCGCCGAAGGGTTCGATCCTGGCGGCCTTCTTGCCGCCGATGCATATGCGGCAACCCTCGAAGACTGATATTCCGTAGCCTCATGGCGGTGCTCGTGGACCGGAGTGCGCGGGCAGCTCAACAGCGGTGACGACCGAATGGCATTTATTCCTCATTCCAGCGACGATGTTTCGGAGATGTTGGAGGCCCTGGGCCTTTCCAGCATCGACGAGTTGTTCGACGAAATTCCCGACGACCTGAAGGTGGGCCCTCTCGAGGGTGTTCCGCCGGCCCTCAGCGAGATGGAAATTCAGCGCCTCATGCGTGAGCGAGCGGCCGCTGACCAGCCGCTCGTCAATTTCCTCGGCGCCGGGGCCTACGAGCATCACATCCCTGCCGCGATCTGGGAGATCGTTACGAGGGGTGAGTTCTACAGTGCCTACACGCCTTACCAGGCGGAGGCGAGCCAGGGCACCTTGCAGGTGATCTACGAGTTCCAGTCCATGATGACGGCGCTGACAGGGCTCGATGTCTCCAATGCGTCCCTGTATGACGGCGGGTCCGGCGTCGCGGAAGCCGTGTTGATGGCGGTGCGAGCCAATCGCAAATCCAAGAGTCGGCGTGTCCTCATGCTCGGTGGCATCACTCCGGCCTACCGGCAGGTTGCGCAAAATATCGCGGGCACACAGGGCCTGGAGCTCGAGCTGGTGCCCGTCGATATGGCCACCGGGTGCTACGCCCGTGGAGGCCTTGTCCCCCTGGCAGGGAGAGGATCTGACCGCCGTCGTCGTTCAGCACCCGAACTTCTTCGGCCAGATGGAGGACGTGGACGGCATCACGGACTGGGCCCATCGGCAGGGCGCGCTTGTCATCGGCGTGGTCAATCCCACGTCTCTGGCCGTGCTGAAGCCGCCGGGAGAGTGGGGTGAGGCAGGTGCCGATATTGCCTGCGGAGAAGGGCAGCCTCTCGGCGTGCCGCTTTCCGGAGGCGGCCCCTACTTCGGGTTCATGACCTGCAAGTTGCAGTATGTCCGGCAGCTTCCCGGAAGAATTGTCGGAAGAACGGTGGATCTTGACGGGAAGCCGGGCTTTTCCCTCACGCTGCAGGCGCGGGAGCAGCACATTCGCCGCTCCAAGGCGACTTCGAACATTTGCACGAACCAGGGTCTCATGGTGACGGCGGCGACGATCTATATGGCCATGCTGGGCGCCGAGGGGCTGAAGCGGGTAGCGGCGCACTCGGTGGCCAACCTGAACCGGCTGGTGGATCGGCTGACGGCTATACGGGGCGTGGAGCTTCTTTTCGAGGGGCCGCGCTTCCACGAGGCGGTGCTCCGCCTCGATCGGCCTGCAGGGCCGGTCCTCGATGCGCTCGCTGAGCGGGGCATTGCCGGCGGCTACGCGCTGAAGAATGACTATCCGGATCTGGGTGACGCCCTTGTCGTGTGCGCCACAGAGGTCCGAACGGACGAAGAAATTGCCGCTTACGCGCGCACGCTGGAAGACGTGATGCGGCGCGCGCAGGTGGCGTGACCGGGCCCGACTTCGGGGCCACCAGGAATCCAAGAACCAGTCAGCCAGGATAGAAACCGGGAGACCGACATGGCGACCACCATTACTCTGCAGGGCAACGAAATTCACACGTCCGGGGACTTTCCGAAAATGGGCGGCAAAGCGCCCGACTTCACCCTGACAGACCGGGATCTGACCGACGTCTCTCTCGGCATGTGGATGGGCAAAAAGAAAGTCCTGTCGATTTTCCCGAGCGTGGATACCCCGGTGTGTGCGCTGTCCACCAAGAAGTTCAACGAATACGCCCGGGAACACGACGACACCCTCATGCTCATGATCTCCGCCGATCTGCCGTTTGCCCAGAAACGTTTCTGTGGCGATGAGGGGCTGGACAACGTGCTTACGCTGTCCACCATGCGCAACCACGACTTCGCCCGAAATTACGGTGTCCTGATTGCCGATGGGCCCATGGCCGGACTCACCGCCAGGGCGGTAGTCGTTCTGGACGAAAATGACACGGTGGTACATGCGGAACTCGTCGGTGAGATTGCCGACGAGCCTGACTACGAAGCCGCCCTCAAGGCACTGGGTTAGACCCCGGGCCAGGCTGCGGAGAGACCGATGTCCGAACCATTAGTTTTCGAGCTGTCCCGTCCGGGCCGCCGAGCCACCGCTCAGGCGCCGCTGACGGCTGTTGAGGTGGATGTGCCGGAGCAGTTCAGGCGGGCTTCCGCGCCGGTCCTGCCGGAAGTGTCCGAGCTGCAGGCCGTGCGCCATTACACGCGCCTGTCGCGGCTGAACTTCTCCATCGACACGCACTTCTACCCGCTCGGCTCCTGCACCATGAAGTACAACCCGCGGGCCTGCAATCAGCTGGCGATGCTGCCCGAGTTCCTGGGCCGCCATCCCCTGGCGCCGGCAGTGACGGCGCCAGGTTTCATGGCCTGTCTGTGGGACCTGCAGGAGATCCTCAAGGAAGTCACCGGCATGCGTGGCGTGTCGCTGACGCCCATGGCGGGCGCTCAGGGTGAGTTTGCCGGTGTCGCCATGATTCGCGCCTACCACCTGGCGAGGGGCGACGACCACCGGAACGAGATCATTGTTCCCGACGCCGCCCACGGCACGAATCCGGCGACCGCCACGATGTGCGGCTGCAAGGTCATCGAAATCCCCACCGGCGCGGATGGCGATGTGGATCTCGACGCGCTGAGCGACGCCGTCGGCCCGAATACGGCCGGCATCATGCTGACCAACCCGTCCACGGTGGGTGTGTTTGATCGCAATATCCAGGCGATTTCGCGGATGGTTCACGAGGCTGGCGGACTGCTCTACTACGACGGCGCTAACCTCAATGCCATCCTCGGCAAGGTGCGTCCCGGCGACATGGGTTTCGACGTTATTCACATGAACCTGCACAAGACCTTCTCGACGCCTCACGGTGGTGGCGGGCCGGGCTCCGGTGCGGTTGGAGTCAGCGAGCGGCTGCTGCCCTTCATGCCGGTCCCGTTCGTGGGAGAGTCTGACGGTGGCGGCTATCGCTGGATCGACGAGTCCGAACGGCCCCAAAGCATCGGCCGTCTTTCGGCCTTCATGGGCAACGCCGGCGTGCTGCTGCGGGCCTATGTTTATGCTCGTCTGCTGGGCCGGGAAGGCATGCCGCGCATTGCCGAGTACGCAACCCTGAACGCCAACTACCTCATGAAGCGTCTCGCCGATGCCGGTTTCGACCTCGCTTACCCCGAGCGCCGGGCCAGCCACGAATTCATCGTCACCCTGAAGCGCCAGGCGAAGGAACTGGATGTCAGCGCCATGGATTTCGCCAAGCGGCTGCTCGACTACGGATTCCACGCGCCGACCACCTACTTCCCGCTGCTCGTGCCCGAGTGCCTCCTGATCGAGCCCACCGAGACGGAGACCCGGGAAACGCTGGACGAGTTTATCGCGGCGATGACTGCGATCCTCGGGGAAGCCGAACAGGACGCGGAGAAACTCAAGGGCGCGCCGTATACCACGCCTGTCCGCCGGCTGGATGACGTGAGGGCCGCCCGCCAGCTGGATGTGGCCTGGAAGGGCGAGGATGCCGCCTAGCCCGTTAGCCGATCCGGGACACTCATGGCCGGGGCCGCCGTCACGGATGGCGGCCCTTTTTTGTGGCCGCCGAGATACGTCCGGACGCTACTCATTAAGGAGAACCACTGAATGACCGCCCTAGTCTGCGGATCGATCGCCTACGACAACATCATGGTGTTCGAAGGCCGTTTCAAGGATCAGATCCTGCCGGACAAGATCCACATGCTGAATGTTTCGTTTCTGGTCCCGGCGCTGCGCCGGGAGTTTGGTGGCTGCGCCGGGAACATCGTCTACAACCTCGGTCTGCTGGGCAGCTCCGGGTACGCGATGTCCACGGTCGGAGACGATTTCGGTCCCTACCTGGACTGGATGCGCGACCATGGAATCGGCGAGGCTTATATTCGCGGCGTACCGGGGACCTACACCGCCCAGGCCTACATCACCACCGACCTGGATGACAATCAGATCACCGCCTTTCATCCCGGGGCCATGAATCACTCCCACGAGCAACAGGTTCCGGATAGTGCGGGCATCAGCTGGGGTATCGTGTCCCCGGACGGCCGCCAGGGCATGCTGGATCATGCGGAGCAGTTTGCGGGAGCCGGTATTCCGTTCGTGTTCGACCCTGGCCAGGGCCTTCCGATGTTCGACGGCGACGAGCTCAAGCAGTTCGTCGAGCAGGCAACGGTCGTTGCGGTCAACGATTACGAGGGCCAGATGCTGATGCAGCGAACGGGTTGGTCGGAGGCCGAGATCGCCGACCGCGTCGATGCGTTGATCGTGACCCGCGGCGCCAGTGGCTCGGTCGTCCATGCTGCAGGCAAGACACTCGAGATTCCCGCGGCGACGGCTGCGAGCGTGGTTGATCCCACCGGTTGTGGCGATGCCTATCGTGCCGGATTGCTGCACGGTCTGATGGCCGGGGCCGACTGGGAGACGACCGGCCGGATCGCGTCCCTGATGGGTGCCATCAAGATCGAGAGCGCCGGCACCCAGAATCACTCGTTGGACGCGGAGTCTTTCGCGCGGCGATTCCAGGAGCAATTCGGTTTTGAGCTGGCGCTGTGATGCTGCGCGCTCCTGACCATCCCTCGATCCCCGCCTTATTCGCGGCAGTGCTGGTCGGCCTGCTCCTGCCTGCCGGCGGCTTCGGACAGGACGCGATCGAGAAGGGGTGGCGAAACACGCTGGAGCGCGTGTCCTCGAGTGTCGTTTCGATCCGCATTGACGGGACCCGGGCATTCGACACGGAGTGGAACACATCCAGCCAGGCCACCGGGTTCGTGGTGGACGCCAGGCGTGGCCTGGTATTGACCAACCGGCACGTGGTGATGCCCGGGCCTGTCGTGGCCGAGGCGGTTTTCATCAACAACGAGGAAGTCGAACTCCGCCCGGTCTACCGGGACCCGGTGCACGATTTCGGCTTCTACCAGTATGACCCCGATGATCTACGCTACATTCAGCCCGAGGGGCTGGTCCTTGCGCCGGACGGGGCTGAAATAGGCCGGGAAATCCGCGTAGTGGGCAACGATGCGGGCGAGCAGATCTCTATTCTGGCCGGGACGCTGGCCCGCCTCGATCGCCAGGCCCCCGAATACGGCCGCGGCCGCTACTCCGATTTCAACACGTTCTATTTCCAGGCGGCTTCGGGTACGTCGGGGGGGTCATCGGGCTCACCGGTCATCGATATCGACGGCCATGTGGTCGCTCTGAACGCCGGCGCCAATACCCAGGCGGCCTCGAGTTTTTTTCTGCCGCTGGATCGCGTGCAAAGGGCGCTCGAGAAACTGCAGGCCGGTGAGCCCGTTACGCGCGGAACCCTGATGACCCGGTTCACCTATACACCGTACGACGAACTCAAGCGGCTGGGTCTGACCGCGACGACCGAACAGACGTATCGACGCCGGTTTCCCGAGGCCACGGGACTGCTCGTCGTCCGTGAGATTGTGCCCGGGTCACCGGCGGAGTCGCGTCTGGAGCCTGGCGATATCCTGCTGGCGGTCAACGGCGAACCCGTGGCGGAATTTACCCCTCTGGCCGAGATCCTCGATGGCAATGTCGGTCGCAGCGCGGATGTGCTGGTGGAGCGGGGCGGACAGGACCTGACGCTGTCTCTGGACGTGCAGGACCTGCACGCCATAACACCCGCAGAGTACTTTCAGTTCGGCGATGCCATCGTCCACGTGCTGTCCTACCAGCAGGCACGCCACCTCAACATGCCGGTCTCCGGAATTTACGTGGCCAATCCGGGCTACGTCCTTGCCGCCTCGGCCATTCCGAGAGCCGCCGTCATCACGTCGGTCGACGGAACACCGACGCCGAGCCTCGACAGTTTCATCGAGGTGCTCGGCGCTGTACCGAACGGCGAGCGGGCCACGTTGCGCTACTACACATTCGACGAACCCCAGGCGCCGAGGATTCGCTCCATCACAATGGATCGTATGTGGTATCCGGCTGCGCGCTGCCGCCGGGACGATAGCACAGGTCACTGGCCCTGCGATCCGCTGCCCCCGGCGGCCGCGGCAAAGCCGCGCGAGCCTTCATCGACGACATTTCCCCGCCAAAACGATCAGCGGCTTGCCACGCTGTCCAGATCCCTCGTCATGGTCAGCTTCGACATGCCGTATTCCGTCTCCGGCGTATCGGATCGCTTCTATAGCGGAACGGGCCTGGTGGTCGACGCCGACGAGGGGCTCGTGGTCGTGGACCGCAATACGGTGCCGGTTGTCATGGGCGATGTGAGCATCACCTTCGCCGGGGCCCTGTCGATTCCGGGCAAGGTCGTGTATGTCCATCCGCTGCACAATGTCTCCGTGATTGCCTATGATCCGGCCCTGATCGGCGATACGCCGGTGCGCTCCGCCGAACTGGATCTGGATCTGCCGGATGAGGGGCGCGCCGTCTGGGTTGTTGGCCTCAAGGGCAACAACCAGCTCGCTACCCAGGAAACCCGGGTTGCGGGTCTGGATCCGGTGAACTTCCCCTTGTCCAGGACCATGCGTTTTCGGGACAGCAACCTCGAGACTCTTGACCTGGTCAACGGTCCCGACGATTTTGACGGCGTCGTGGCCGACGAACGCGGCCGCGTTCTTGCCATGTGGTCGAGCTTCGCCTGGAACAGCGGCCAGAACCTCGAGCAGGAGAACAAGGGGCTCCCGGCGGACCTGGTTGCGGAGGCCGTCGCGCTGGCCAGGGGGGATCGGGTCCTCAGGTCCCTGGAACTCGAGCTGGCCCAGATACCGCTATCCAGCGCCCGGTCTTTTGGCCTGTCCGATGACTGGGTCAGCCGACTGGAAGCCCACGACGAAGACCGGCGCCAGGCCCTCCAGGTCGTCCGGGTCGTCGCCGGATCGCCTGCGGAGGGGCGGGTTTTGCCGGGGGATATCCTGCTCAGCGTGGACGGAGAACTGGTGACCCGGTTTCGCGAGGTCGAACTCGCGGCCCAGGTTCCCGAGGCTGCGGTCACTCTCTTGCGAGACGGGGATGTCTTCGAAACGTCGTTGCCGACAGCCGAGCTCGGCGGCCTGGGCCTTGACCGGATGCTCGTCTGGGCCGGGGCCTTTCTCCAGAAGCCTCATCGGGCGATGTCAGCCCAGCGGGGCGTTCCCCCGGAAGGGATATTCGTGGCCTATTTCAACTATGGGTCGCCGGCCAGCCGCCATGGCCTGTATGCGGGCCGAAGAATCGTGGAGGTGGACGGAGAACCGACGCCAGACCTGGATACCTTTCTTTCAGCGGTTGGTGGCCGCGAGGACCGATCCTCGGTGCGCCTGAAGACGGTGAACTGGAATGGCCAGGTGGAAGTGATCACCCTGAAGCTGGACAAGCGCTACTGGCCAGCCTACGAGCTTCGAAGGGAGGGGCTCGAATGGCAAAAGATCGACCTCGAAAACGGCTTTGGCGGGGCATCGTCGTGAAGGCCGGTCATCTCGGGTCATGACATCCCCGGCGGGCATGCCCCTGGAAGAGATCCAGGGCTGGTTTCGCCGCCACTGGCCGAACTTCGAAAAGACCGTCGCCCTGTCTGAAGCGGCCGAGGGCCGCGCCCGGCTCTGCCTGCGGGTGGAAGCGCGTCACCTCCGTCCCGGCGAGACAGTTTCCGGCCCGACAATGATGCTGCTGGCGGATGCCGCGCTGTATGTCGCACTCCTGTCGGTGGACCGGGACGCCACCGATGCAGTGACCAGCAATTTCAATATCTCGTTTCTCCGCCGCCCCGGGCAGCACGACCTCGTGGCAGACGCGGAACTCCTGAAAAGCGGGCGCCGTCTTGTCGTGGGTGAGGTGCGTATCCTGGGACAGGCCGGCGAGCTCGTTGCCCATGCGACGGTAACCTACGCGCGGCCTTGAATGGCTTCGTTATCCTCTCCGGCGGACAGACGGGGGTCGACCGCGGAGCCCTGGACGCCGGCCTGGCCGCGGGGTCGATGTGCAGCGGTTTCTGCCCGGCAGGCCGGCGGGCTGAGGATGGTCGTATTCCCGAGCGCTACCCGCTGACGCCCACCGCAAGCGCCGGTTATGCCGAACGCACCCGGCTCAACGTGGAGAATTCCGGCGGCACCTTAATCCTTTGTCCCGGGTTGCCTGCGGGTGGCACGGCTTTCACGCTCACCTGCTGCCGGGAACTCAAGCGTCCCTTCCTGCTTGTCGATCCGGGCCCTGACGGTCCGCTGGCGGCGGCGAAGAGCGCGGCGCTCTTCGTCGAAACGACCGGCATTCGCCGACTCAATGTCGCCGGGCCGCGGGCCAGTGAATGGCCCGACGGCTACATGTTCGCCTTCGGGCTGGTCAGCGAACTCATCCGTTGCCTGCAGGGGCCTCCCGCAGCTCGGCCATGAGGTCCGCGAGGCGGTCGAAGGGCGGCAGGCAGGTGGATCCCCGGCAGACCCAGCCGCGAATGCCGTCGCCGGCGTCCTTGCTCTCCAGCGCCGGCGGCAGGCCGGTTTCCTTCGCGCCAATGGCCAACACGATCCGGCCAGGCGCATAGACGAGGCTGGCCGTCCGGCGCCATTCCTCGAGGTCTGGTCCGTCACCGCGAAGAATGACGATCTCCGGCGGGTCGAGGTACTCCTCCAGCGCATCGACCAGGGTGCAATGCGCCCATGCAGCCTTTTCGAGGGCGGGCCACGCGGACTTGAGAGATCGTTCCGCGCAGGCAAGGTACCGGGGTTCGGCGAGTATGTGGCCCAGACGGGTCAGCGCCCGCGTGGCGATGCCGTTTCCGGATGGTGTGGCCTCGTCTGCGAGGGGACGGGGCCGCTCGATCAGGCTTTCGTGGTCGTCAGCAGTGAAAAAGAAGCCGCCGCCCGCAGGGTCCTCGAAGTGTTCGATCAGGACGTCCGCGAGGGACCGGGCGAATTCCATCACATCGGAGTTCCAGCGCGTCTGAAGAAGCTCCAGGCAGCCGTCGAGCAGAAAGGCATAGTCGTCCAGGTAGGCGGGGTACCTCGCCCGTCCGTCCTTGAACGTGGCGAGCAGCCGGCCGTCCTTCACCAGGTGATCGCGGACGAATGCCAGCGCCCGGCTCGCTGATTCCGCCATGTCGTGGCTGCCAAGGACCCTGGCGGCCACGGCCATGCCGGCGATCATGAGCCCGTTCCAGGACGTCAGGATCTTCTCGTCGCGGCCGGGCCAGACCCGTGAGTTGCGACGGGCCAGGAGCTTGCTGCGGCCCCGATCGAGTTGGGTCTGCGCATCCTCGACGCCAATCCCCAGCGCGCCGGCTGCGTCTTCCAGCCGGCGAAACGTATGCAGGTGCCACTGGCCTTCGAAGTTGGCGGCGCGTTCGAGGCCATAGACCGCTGCAAGCACGGCGTATTCGTCGGCATCCACGAGAGACCGGACCTCATCCGGGGTCCAGACATAGAAGCGTCCTTCCTCGCCTTCGGAGTCCGCGTCCAGGGTCGCGTAGTAGCCGCCGGCCGGGTCCTGCAGGTCGCGCATGATCCAGTCTGCGGTTTCCAGCGTGACCCTGGCGAAGAGCGGATCGTCGGTCGCAGACCAGGCGCGGGCATACAATGGGAGAAGCTGGGCGTTGTCGTACCCCATTTTCTCGAAGTGGGGAATCATCCAGAAATCGTCCACCGAGTACCGGCAAAAGCCGCCGCCGAGCTGGTCGTAGATGCCACCCTCCGCCATCCGCTGCAGCGTCATTGACGCCATATAGAGGGCCTGCACATCCGGATGCTCGCCGGCTGCCGATGCCCGCCAGTGGCGCAGCAGCCGCTCGATGCTCGTGGGATGCGGGAACTTTGGCGCCTGCCCGAAGCCGCCATGGCGCGGGTCGAAGTGCTCCCCCAGCGCATCCCGCGCTGCCTGAAGCGGCGCTCTGCCGAGAACGGAATCCGGCGACCCGGGGGCCTCCCAGATACTCGCGAAGGCTTCTCGAACATTGCCCGCCTGCGCAGCGATGCCTTCCCGGTTTTCCCGGAAGTAGTCGCTGACCCGGGTCAGCAGTTCCCGGAATCCCGGCAATCCGTGTCTTGAGGCCGGCGGAAAGTAGGTGCCACCGAAGAACGGCATCTGGTCGCCCGGGGTCAGGAACATCGTGAGCGGCCATCCGCCCGAGCGCTGGGCGATCATCTGGTGAGCCAGCTGGTAGACCTTGTCGAGGTCCGGCCTCTCCTCCCGGTCAACCTTGATGTTGACGAAGTGCTCGTTCATCACGGCGGCGGTGGCCGCGTCCTCGAAGGACTCGTGGGCCATGACGTGGCACCAGTGGCAGGCCGAGTAGCCTATGGACAAGAGTATCGGTTTGTCTTCGCGAACGGCGGCTTCCAGTGCCTCATCACCCCATGGATACCAGTGCACCGGATTGTCGGCGTGCTGGAGCAGATAGGGGCTCGTTTCCTCGCCCAGCCGGTTGGATTCTTCCTTCATGTCTTCCGCCTCGCTGGCTTCTGGCTCCCGGGATTAACAGTGGAGTCCGAGCCACCAATGGGCCCGGCTGGGCACTATACCTCGCCGGGCCCGGCGCGCTGGCGCCGAGGGACTCCGGCTGAGAGTTTGTGTACGGTCAGGTCAGGAGAGGGGAAAAGGGCACCGGCGGCAGAGGAGCACCCCTAGCAAGCCCTATGGCCCTGCGTTCCCCGGGGCAAAGGGAGACGGATAAAAGGGAGACGGATACAGGACGTCTGCCACCAGAGTCCCCGGGGTGAGCCACACGTTTGCTGGTCGGCCTTCCCCATTGGGCGTCATGGGGTCAACAACGAAACGGCAGGCGCCCGTATCCATGGGGACAGGACAGCTACACTAGTCCCTTCGCCAGCTCTCTCGGGTAATCCCATGAACCTGCCTGAACTGAAACTCAAACGCCGCGAGGACCGCAGGCTGCGGGCCGGCCACCTATGGGTGTACAGCAACGAGGTGGATACGGCGGCAACGCCGTTGAAGGGGCTGGACCCCGGGCAGGTGGTGCGACTCATCTCCGACCAGGGGCAGTTTCTGGGCTACGCAGGGGCGAGCCCCAATGGACTGATCTGTGCACGTATTCTCTCCAGAAATCCCGACGAGCCGCCCGGCGTGGATTTTTTTGCGCGCCGGATCGAACAGGCCCGTCAGCTTCGTGACCCCTTGTATCCTGACGGCTGCTATCGGCTTGTGTTTGGTGAAGGCGATGGTCTGCCGGGCCTCGTGGCGGACCGCTACGGCGACGTGCTCGTGCTCCAGGCCGGAACCGCCACGGTCGAGGCCATGAAAGAATCAGTGGTTGAAGCGATGGAGCGGGTCTTGCAGCCGGCGGGGATCCTCTGGCGAAACGACGGCGGCGCCCGTCGCCTCGAGGGCTTGCCGGAGTACGTGGAGCTGGCCCGGGGCAAGGTTCTCGATGAAGTTCCGATTCGGGAGCAGGGGGTGGACTTTCTCGCGCCGGTACGAACGGGTCAGAAGACCGGCTGGTTCTACGATCAGAGGGATAACCGGCAGCGTCTTGCCCGCTATCGATCCAAGCGTATCCTTGACGCATTCTGTTACACCGGTGCATGGGGGCTGACGGCGGCGGCGCGGGGCGCCAGGGCCACGTTCGTGGATGCGTCCGCCCAGGCGCTGGAATGGGTGGGAGCTGCCGCCGGCCGCAACGGCCTGACCGTGGAGACCCACCAGGGCAGCGGGATCGACGTGATCAAGCGCCTGCACGCCGCGGGAGAGCGATTCGACACGGTGGTGCTGGATCCGCCGGCGTTCATCAAGCGGCGCAAGGATCACGGCAAGGGCCTGGCCGCCTACCAGCGGCTCAATGCCGCCGGCCTGGAGCTGCTGGAGCCTGGCGGGTTGCTGGTATCCTGCAGTTGTTCGTTCCACCTGGGCCTGGAAGAACTGGTCACAGCGATTCAGCGAGCCGCGGCGAAGACCGGGCGGGCCGTGCAAATCCTCGAAATCGGCGGCCAGAGCGCGGACCATCCGGGCCATCCGGCCATTCCGGAGACCCGCTATCTCAAGGCAGTGTTCTGCCGCGTGGTCGATCTCTGACCGCTGTTGGCGGAGCGTCCCGAAGAATGCTCGCGGGCGGCCCCGTATGGAGGCTGCGCTGATAAACTAGCGCCCCCATGATTCCCTACCCCGACATCGATCCGATTGCTCTCGACCTCGGCAAGGTGAAGATCCGCTGGTACGGGATCATGTACCTGATCGGGTTCGCCATCGCCTGGTTTCTTGCCCGTCGCCGCGCCCGGGATCCGGCCTTTGGCTGGAAAGAGGAATGGGTCGACGACCTGATTTTCTACTCTGCCCTGGGCGTCATCCTCGGCGGCCGTTTCGGGTACATCCTGTTTTACGGATTTGACGACTGGATCAAGGATCCGACGATGTTGTTCCGCATCTGGGAAGGTGGCATGTCGTTTCATGGCGGCATGCTGGGTGTGATCACCGCCATGTGGTTGTACGGCCGCAAGCTGGGCAAGCCCTTCTTCGAGATGACCGATTTCGTGGCCACGCTGCCGGCGCTGGGTCTCGGCTTCGGGCGGATCGGCAACTTCATCAACGGCGAACTCTGGGGCAAGCCCACGGATGTGCCCTGGGGCTTCCAGGTGGGCGATCAGGTGCTGCACCCCTCCCAGCTGTATGAATCCTTTCTCGAGGGGTTTGTCCTGTTTTTTATCGTCTGGCTCTATTCGGCCCGTCATCCGCCGACGATGGCGGTATCGGGTGTATTCCTGTTCTTCTACGGCCTGTTCCGTTTTCTCGTGGAATTCGTCCGGGTGCCCGACCCGCACCTCGGCTACCTCGCGTTCGGCTGGGTCACCATGGGGCAGATCCTCTCGCTGCCCATGATGCTGTTCGGCCTGTTCCTCGTCGTGGTGGCCTATCGCCGGCCCCGGGTGGCGGTTTAGACGCATGCGCCAGTACCTGGATCTGCTGCGCCACATTCGTGAGAACGGCCTCAAGAAGGACGACCGGACCGGGACCGGCACGCTGTCGGTCTTCGGGCACCAGATGCGCTTTGATCTCGCCGAGGGCTTTCCGCTCCTGACGACCAAGAAGCTGCACATTCGGTCCATTGTTCATGAGTTGCTCTGGTTTCTCCGCGGCGAGACCAACATCGCCTACCTGAAGGAGCATGGCGTTTCCATCTGGGATGGGTGGGCAACCGACGATGGCGACCTGGGTCCCGTCTATGGTCGCCAGTGGCGTTCCTGGCCGGCAGGAGACCGCGATTCCGTGGACCAGATCGCAGATGTGGTGGAGCGGATTCGTGCCAACCCCGATTCCCGCCGGCTGATCGTCGTGGCCTGGAACCCGGCGGAGCTGCCCGATGAGTCGGTGTCCCCCCAGGAGAATGTCCGGGCCGGACGCATGGCGCTGGCGCCTTGCCACTGCCTGTTCCAGTTCTGGGTCGGCGACGGGCGCCTCTCCTGCCAGCTCTATCAGCGTAGCTGCGACGTGTTTCTGGGTGTGCCGTTCAACATTGCGTCGTATGCCCTGCTCACGCACATGCTGGCCGAGCAGTGCGACCTCATGCCGGGGGACTTCGTCTGGACCGGCGGCGATTGTCACCTGTACCTGAATCACCTGGAACAGGCGGACCTCCAGCTGACCCGCAGTCCGAAAACCTTGCCCCGGCTGGTTATCCATCGGCGTCCGGAGTCGATTTTCGACTATCGCTTCGAGGACTTCGGGATCGAAGGCTATGATCCCGACCCGCATATCAAGGCGGCGGTCAGCATCTGATGCAGCTCACGCTCGTAGTGGCTGCAGCCGAGAATGGGGTCATCGGCAGGGACGGAGATCTGCCGTGGCAGCTTCCGGCTGACCTCGCCCACTTCAAAAAAGTGACCCTCGGCAAGCCGATTGTCATGGGGCGGCGCACCTGGGAGTCCATCGGGCGGCCCCTGCCCGGACGAACGAATATCGTCGTAACCCGAAACCCGGCCTATTCAGCCCCGGGCGCTGTCGTGGTGTCATCCCTGGACGAGGCAACGGATCAGGCCCGGGACCTCGGCGCCAGCGAATTGATGGTCATCGGGGGGGCGGGTCTCTATGCGGCGGCCTTGCCCCTGGCCGGGCGGATTCTCCTGACGCGCGTGCATGCAAGCATCGCGGGTGATACGACTATGCCGTCCATTGATTCTTCGGAATGGGAAACTCTTTCGACCGAGCGCCGACCGGCTGACGGCAAGAATCCCTACGATCTGTCTTTCTTGGAACTGGCCCGGCGCTAGGCATCCGGGCCGGAACGATCCAGGGTCAGGCGCTGGCCTTTCGCGCCGCTGAGAATGACACGGTTGTCCCGGGCTTCCACCGCGATGGCAACGTTCAGGGCATCGAGAAACGCTGCTTCCAGCGCCATGGCTTTCGGCGGACCTGCTCGCCGGGTGCTGGCCAGTGGGCCGAACAGGCGGTTCCCGTCATTATCCAGTGCTCCACTGAACCGGTTGACCCCGGTTGAGCCCTGGACACTGCCGTCGGCCGTTACGACGACCGCCGGTCGCCTTGGCAGATTCTCCGGAAGCTCAAACCCGTCGATGGACTCGAGTACCCAGGATCCCTCGAGCACGGCCAGGCTTGTTGCGTCATCGTTGGCGTTCACGGGTTGATCCTTTCACGAGTTTTTCAGGCGCATGCAGAATCCAGCCAATCTCCGGACGCCATTGCCGGTCTGGTCGATGACGTAGCCGGAATCCTGCTGGCTTCAAGCGTAGCAGGTGGCCGCGACCCGCAGGGCCACTGATCCAGGGTCAGGCGCAGGGATCAGAATAACGGCGACAGAAACAGCCCGAGAATTGCGAAATGGCCAACGCTCCAGACCACCGTACGCCAGGGGTTCAGGTCGGCAAGGTAGGCAAGAACGAACAGGATCCGGGCGGCGATGAACACGACCGCGAGGCTGTTTCGCAGACCGGGGTCTACGTCGTAGAGATGGGCAACCCACACGGCCGCCGCGAACGGTGCGAACGCCTCGACCATGTTCAGGTGCGCCGCCTGGGCGCGGGCCCCACGGCCCGTGAGCCGCGCCTGCTGGAGACGCGGATGGCCAATGTCGATTCGGCCCTCTTGCGCGAGCGTGCCCTTCAGGGCCGGCAGCCTGGGCGCGTAGATCAGCGCGAAGGCCGCAACCAGGCACCAGATCGATAGTTCCACGTTTCGATTTCCTCCAGGTGTGTTTTCCAGGGTCGTTCGGATGGCGGTCTGACCGGCTTCGCGACCCCGCTCAGGTCTGGCTGTCGCTTTGCGCCGTCCTGCGACCTCGACGCCATCGCAACAGGCCGAGCGCGCCCGCCGGGAGCATAATCGCCGCCATGCCGAAACCTGCGGCCATTCCCGGCACCCACACTCCGGGCTCGATTACCGCGATGTGTGGGGCATCGGGCGCGTAGTGCACGACGACCCGCTGGCCGTATTCATAGCGCATCGGCAATTCACCGGGAGGGCGGCCCGGCAGTCCCGCCGGAAACCGGATCCGTTCACCGGCATAGGCCTTGTCATCGACCAGGTAGCCGTAGAAGCGCCGGCTCCGGTCGTCCTGGAGAACGCGGCCGTCTACCGTCGGCCAGCTGCGGCTTTCCAGCCCGAGCGTCAGCTCTTCGACGCTGCGAAACGCCATATACAGGCCGCCGGAGAACGTCAGCGCGTAGAGCACAAAACGCAGCAGGGTCAGGTCCTTTCCGGTTGCGGCATGAGCTCTGGCCCCGGAATCAGGGGCGCCGGCGCCGGCGGACGAGCTTCAGGCCCGACCAGGTTTCATCGACGGCACAGACCTTGACGTCCACCAGGCCCTGGGGGAGCGCAAGTGCCCGCACCGTGTCCTCGGTGATCTCGGACGGCACACCGGAGGTCTTTTTGGGCCACGATATCCAGAGGCAGCCCCCCGGAGCGAGTTTCTCCAGGACCTTCGGGACCGTCGCCTTCAGGTCGGCCCTCTGCGTCGAGAAGACGTGGGCTACATCCACCTGGCCCACGAGGCGCTGAAGAAAGTGCACGCCCTCAGGCAAGGGATCCAGCCATTCGTGGTAATCATCCGGTGCGTTCTTCAGGTACACCCGGTCCCCCGGCCGAAAACCGAGTTTCTGGTGCAGGGGAGTGTCCGAATAGCCGGCCATGCGCAGCCCTCAGCCAGCCCGGGCGCCGTTGGGCACGGGCGTTTCGGGCACGGCCAGAACCGGCCTGACCCCGTCGGCATAGCCGATGTCAAACAACATGGCCTCCGAAACTTCTCCGGCCATGACCCGGGACGGCAGATTGACCACGAACAGGGCTTGCCGTCCCACGACCTCGCCCGGATCGTCGCGCTCGGCGGCGATGCCGGCCAGAACGTCGCGCGCGTGGTCGCCGAAGTCCACGGTGAGACGGACCAGCTTCCGTGAGCGCGGCACCGGGTGCACCGCGATGATCGTACCGGCACGGACATCGATTCTGTCGAGGTCCTCGATGGTGATCGGAGCTTTCACTGGCGCTGCCTGCATGCCGACGTTATCCCTCAAACTGGCGTCGCCGTCCAGACGAACCCGGTCAGGGGGCCGCGAGAAAGCCTGCGAACAGGACAAGGAATCCGCCGATTTCGCCGATGGCGAGCGCCGTCATGAACAGTCGAATCAGGCCGCCGGGCACGGTCTTTCTGCCCAGCCTGTGTGGCGGCTCCAGCTGGTTGTCCGTGTCGCGGAGCCAGCCGTGCAGGGCGTACATCGCCACGGCCAGGGCGAAGAACACGATGGGGACTGCCGTCGCCCAGGCATCCACCCGAGGGCTCCAGGCGGACTGTCGGGCGAATTCCGCGAGGACCAGGCAGGCAAAGCTGTACATCAATGCCGTTCGGTGACAGATGTCGACGTAGTAGGGCGCCCGGTGATCGGGACTGTTCATGATCTCGCGATACTTCCAGACACCGGTCACCAGGCCGGTGAGAAAAAACAGGCCGCTGGAGGTCACTGCGATTCGGACGGCGGGTTCCATACGAGATGCCTTTTTTGAGGACGTCGTAACAGTCTCAGGTTGACGCCAGATCTATGATCTGCGCCGTTCGCCCCCCAGAATTGAATGAAGGAGCCCAGGAAATGACTCCAGGAACAATCCGCGGATTGCGCGGCGCCGTGCTCGGCGCGCTCGCCATTGTACTTTCCGCCCCGGCCTGCACCACGCTGGATCCCTACACTGGCGAGGAAAAGATGGCGTATGCGACCAAGGGCGCTGCAATCGGCGCAGCCGCCGGCGCGACAGCAGGGGTGATCATCGGCGGCAGTCGCAAGTCGACGCTGATCGGCGCCGGAATCGGTGCGCTGGCCGGCGGCGTGGCCGGCAACTACATGGACCGCCAGGAGGCCGATTTGCGCGCGCAGCTCGAAGGCAGTGGGGTCGGCGTCACCCGTGCGGGTGAGCAGATTGCACTCAACATGCCGGGCAACGTGACCTTCGCCACCAACTCGGCTGATGTTACCTCCGGGTTCTACGAGGTCCTGAATTCCGTGGCCATCGTGCTCAACGAGTATGAGCAGACCTATGTGGACATCGTCGGACACACTGACAGCACTGGCAGCCTCGCCTACAACCAGGGCCTTTCAGTGCGTCGCGCCGACAGCGTGGGCGACTATCTGAAAGGGCAGGGCGTAGAGCCTGTCCGGTTCATCGTTACCGGAATGGGGCCCGCTGAACCGGCCGCGACCAACGAGACCGCCGTGGGGCGATCCCTGAATCGGCGGGTCGAAATTATTCTTACGCCGCTGACCTGATCCGGCCCTGGCCGGACCGGCTCGTGGTCCTCAGCCCTCAGCGGTGAGGGCCCTGGCCAGCACGCCGGCCAGTACCAGGTGCGCGATAAAGGCACCGGATGCCAGGGCGCCGCCCAGCACGCCGATTCCGAGTCCGTAGACCAGGATCAGTGCAGCGGCGACGTGGTAGGAGGTGAAGGCCCAGCCCGCGCGACGCCCGAGGCTGTCGTTTTCCGTGGCCGCAATCCAGGCCAGGGCCCCCAGCACGCAAATCGCCGCACCGAAAAGCCTGATCAGCACGTCGGTGGTCGGGGACCAGGCTACCCCGAGCAGACCCGCGGTTACCGCGGGAAGTCCGACCATCGGCAGGCCGGCGCCGAATTCGAGGGCGGCGGTTGCCTTGAGCGGACGCACGGTGCCGGGCTCGCTCATGGCAGCCTGTCCCGCTCCAGGGCCGCGCGCTCCCAGGACCCCAGGTCCGCCGCCGCGGCATAAGTACTCTGAAGGAACTGCATCAGGCAGTCCTCGGGATCATCCGCCGCTCGAACCGCGTCATAGGGCAGCAGGAACTCGCCGAGTTCGTCATGGAAGAAGGCCTCCGCGGGTGCCGCCGGGCGCGCGCCGAACCCATCGGGGGTCGGGTAGGCGTAGGAATAGAAAGCGGCATAGTCGGTGGGTCCGCCGCCCGGCCAGAAGCCGGCGCTGCTGACCTCGTGGGAATACGCCTCCCGGGTTACCACGTCGGGAAGATTCGGGAAACCGCCAGGATGAGGCGGCGCGGTACGTCCTGAAAATCGGGTCAGCGCGAGATCGAAGCTGCCCCAGAAGAAATGCACGGGGCTGCACTTGCCGATGAACCGCGCCCTAAAGGCCGTGAACACGGCGTTCATGCGTACCAGCGCCTCCCAGAAACGCCGGGCGTACTCTGGGTCATAGGCCGCATGGGTCTCGTCCAGGGCGAACGGAACGGCATCGGCGACTTCGTTGGGGCTGCCATCGATCGTCAGCCCGTGACCCAGACCCTCCAGGCCCTCCAGCACCGCCTGGTGAAAGTCGGCCACCGACCGGGGCTCGAGAAGAATCGTATGGTCGTCTCCGGCCGCCGTGCGGATCGACAGTACGTGGGAGACGAAATCAAACTCCAATTCGAAGCCGCCCCTGGGGTCAGGAATCAACGACGTGCCGAGTCCGCGTGCCGTGACGTAGAGCGGGACATGCCAGGAATGATTCGTCCAGGGCGTGAGGGCAAGGCGTACCTTGCCGACGATCTGGGTCCACAAGTGCAGGGTCGTGCAGGTGTCCTGCCAGGCAGGGTACGGAATATCTGGCCAGGCGGGCCTTTTGACGGTCATCTCGGGCTCCATGGGATTGAACGACGCGCAGAGTCTAGCGGTTGTGAGGCGACTCTCGGAGAGCTTGGGGCGCTGCCTGCATTCCATCAAAAATTTCAACCTGAATCTACGCGGACCGGCTTGGCGCCACCTGTACCGGGTCGCCACAATGGCTAGTGCCTGATGCGGCGCGTCTAGACAGCGGTTTTGGCGGGCACGAGGATGACATGGATCAAGTCCGTCTCAAGGCAGGTGCGGGAGGCCAGCGGGCAGGCTGTAGTTGTCGATCGATTTTCACTACGATGCCCAACGAAGCCGATAGTCCATGACCGCTGGCATCACGCGGCCCGGCAAGCCCCCCGAGACAAAGTGTTTCAGCGATTCGCCGCCCGGGGAGATCAAGAGGGCACGAGGCGCGTCATAAGAGGAATGACATGAGACAGGTCCGGCATTTTATCGACTCCGAATACATCGAGTCGGCTTCCGGCGCAACCTTTGACAAAGTGGCTCCGGCGACCGGCGCAGTGGTTGCCCGGGTTCACGAGGCCGGCCGCGACGAAGTGGATCGTGCGGTCAGCTCGGCCCGCCGGGCACTCAAGGGTGAATGGGGCCGACTAAGCTTGGAGCAGCGCTGTGAGCGCCTGTATCGCGTGGCGGACGGCATCACCGCCCGCTTCGACGAATTCCTGGCCGCGGAGTGTGAGGACACGGGCAAGCCCTACTCGCTGGCCCGGCATATCGACATTCCGCGAGGCGCGGCCAATTTCAAGATTTTTGCCGACACGGTCCGCAATGTGGCCAGCAAATCCTTCGAGATGGCGACCCCGGACGGTGCGGGCGCCCTGAACTATGCGGTTCATGTCCCTAAAGGCGTGATCGCGGTCGTGTGCCCCTGGAACCTCCCCTTGCTCCTGATGACCTGGAAGGTGGGCCCGGCCCTCGCCTGCGGTAATACCGTGGTGGTCAAGCCGTCCGAGGAAACGCCGTCCACCGCTGCGTTGTTGGGCGAGGTGATGAACGAAGCGGGTATACCGCCGGGCGTCTACAACGTCGTGCACGGATTCGGTCCCGATTCAGCAGGAGCATTTCTCACCGAGCATCCCGGCGTGGACGCTATTACGTTCACCGGCGAGACGGGAACAGGCGAGGCGATCATGCGTGCGGCGTCCACGGGCGTGCGGGACGTTTCCTTCGAGCTGGGCGGCAAGAATCCCGGCATCGTGTTCGCCGACTGCGATCTGGACAAGGCGGTCGAAGGCACGCTCCGTTCGGTGTTCGCGAACTGCGGGCAGGTCTGTCTGGGCACCGAACGGGTATTCGTGGAACGGCCCCTCTTCGACGAATTCCTGGAGCGGATGCGAGCCGGTGCAGGCGCCCTGAAGATGGGGCGGCCGGAGGATGAGACGACCAACCTCGGCCCGCTGGTCAGCGAGACCCACCGAAGCAAGGTGCGGTCCTATTACGAGCTGGCCGCATCGGAGGGAGCCCAGGTCGTGATCGGTGGCGGCGTACCCGATATGCCAGAAGAGCTGAGCGGCGGATCCTGGATCGAACCTACGATCTGGACCGGTCTGGGAGACGACGCGCGGCTGGTGACGGAGGAGATCTTCGGACCCTGCTGCCATATCGCCCCCTTCGACGACGAAGAGGAGGTCATTGCGAGGGCCAACAACACGAAGTACGGGCTGGCCGCCGCGGTCTGGACCGAGAACGTCTCGCGGGCTCATCGTGTCGCGGGCAGCATGCAGGCCGGTATCACCTGGGTGAACAGCTGGTTCCTGAGGGATCTCAGGACGCCCTTCGGCGGCATGAAGCAGTCCGGGATCGGTCGCGAAGGCGGAGAGTATTCCCTCGAGTTCTACACCGAAACCAAGAATATCTGTATCAAGCTCTAAACGGAGTTTTGCCCGATGGACCCAAAAACGATCCGTGGATACGGAGACGAACTCTACGACGCTCTGCGCCAGCGGCAGATGGTGGCGCCGATCACGGACCGTGAGCCCGACATGTCCCTGGAAGACGCGTACGCCATCTCCCGGCAATTCCTCGAGCGGCGCCTGGCCGACGGCGAGACGGTGATCGGCAAGAAGATCGGCGTCACGAGCCGGGCGGTGCAGTCCATGCTCAACGTTCACCAGCCCGATTTCGGTTTTCTCACCGACGCGATGGTCTTCAACAGCGGCGACGATCTCCCGGCCAGCGATTTGCTGATCCAGCCGCGCGCCGAGGGAGAGATCGCCTTCATGCTCAAGCGGGACCTCATGGGCCCGGGTATTACGAACGCCGATGTCGCGGCCGCCACCGAGGGTGTCATGCCCTGTTTCGAGATTGTCGATTCCCGCATCACGGACTGGAAGATAAAGATCCAGGACACGGTTGCAGACAATGCATCCTGCGGCTTGTTCGTGCTGGGAGATGCGCTGGTATCTCCCGCCCGGGTCGATCTGGCAACCTGCGGCATGGTCCTCGAAAAGAACGGCGAAATCGTCGATACGGGTGCAGGTGCTGCCGCCCTGAACTCTCCCTTGAACGCCGTGGCGTGGCTGGCCAATACCCTGGGAGCATTCGGCATCGGCCTGTCGGCCGGTGAGGTGATCCTGTCGGGGTCCCTTGCGGCACTGATTCCCGTTCAGCCCGGTGATTCCATGGGCATGAGAATCGGCGGGATCGGCGGCGCGTCGGTCCGTTTCGTTTAGAGCAGACAGCGGAGAGCAGAGCATGAAGGTCAATGCGGCACTGATCGGATCCGGGAATATCGGCACCGATCTCCTGTACAAGGCCTTGCGCAGCGACTGGATCAATCCGGTCTGGATGGTCGGCATCGATCCGGAATCGGACGGCCTGGCGAAAGCGCGGGAGGCCGGTCTGAAAACGACCCACGAGGGGGTCGACGGGCTGCTGCCGCACATCGAGGGGGACAGCATCCAGATTGCCTTCGATGCGACATCGGCCTACGTGCATGCGGAGAATTCACGCAAGCTCAATGAGAAGGGCGTGCTGGTGATTGACCTAACGCCGGCGGCGATCGGCCCCTACTGCGTACCGGTAGTGAATCTGAAGGAGCACGTGGGAAAGAAAGAGATGAACGTCAACATGGTGAGCTGCGGCGGCCAGGCGACGATTCCCATGGTGGCGGCGGTCAGCCGGGTCCAGCCCGTTGAGTACGGCGAGATCGTTGCAACCGTCGCTTCGCTCTCGGCGGGACCGGGCACCCGTAAGAACATCGACGAATTCACCCGGACCACGGCCAGCGGCGTCGAGAAAGTAGGCGGAGCGGCGCGAGGCAAGGCCATCATTATTCTGAACCCGGCCGATCCGCCCCTGATCATGCGGGACACGGTCCACTGTCTGACAGAAACCCGTCCGGACGAAGAGGCAATCCGGGAATCGGTGGCCGCCATGATCGCCGAAGTACAGAAATACGTGCCTGGGTACCGGCTCGTCAACGGCCCGGTGTTCGATGGAAACCGCGTATCCATGTTCATGCAGGTCGAGGGTCTTGGAGACTATTTGCCGAAGTACGCGGGCAACCTGGACATCATGACGGCTGCCGCGCTACGGACGGCCGAGCTGTTCGGCGAGGAAATTTCCAATGGAACCATCAGCCTGAGCGCCGCAGGCGCCTGAACGGGGAAAAACAATGAACCTTGAAGGCAAGAACGTCACCTTGCACGACATGTGTCTCCGCGACGGCATGCACGCCATGCGGCACCAGATCAGTCTCGAACAAATGGTCGCTCTCGCCACGGCCCTGGACGAGGCGGGGGTGCCGCTGATCGAAGTGACCCACGGTGACGGCCTCGGCGGCGCTTCGGTCAACTACGGTTTCCCGGCGGAGAGCGACGAGGCGTACCTGCGCGCCGTGATTCCGCACATGAAGAACGCGAAGATCTCCGCCCTGCTGCTGCCCGGCATCGGGACCGTGGAGCACCTCCGGATGGCCCTGGACTGCGGTGTCCACACCATCCGCGTGGCGACCCACTGCACGGAAGCGGATGTCAGCGAGCAGCACATCACCCTGGCCCGCAAGCTCGAGATGGACACCGTCGGATTCCTCATGATGGCGCACATGCTGGACGCCCAGTCGATCCTCGCGCAGGCACGCCTGATGGAGAGCTACGGCGCGAATTGCATTTATTGCACTGATTCCGCCGGCTACATGCTGCCCGACGAGGTCGCCGAGAAAATCAGCGTGCTCCGCGAGGGGCTGAAGCCGGAAACCGAGCTGGGATTTCACGGCCACCACAACATGGCCATGGGCGTGGCGAATTCCCTGGCGGCTGTGGATGCGGGGGCTAACCGCATCGACGGCTCGGTGGCGGGCCTGGGTGCCGGTGCAGGGAACACGCCTCTCGAAGTTTTTGCCGCGGTACTGGACCGGATGGGCGCGGTGACCGGCGTGAACGTCTTCAAGCTGATGGACGTGGCCGAGGATGTCGTGGTCCCGATGATGCACCAGATAGTGAGGATCGATCGGGATTCGCTGATCCTGGGCTATGCCGGTGTGTACTCCTCGTTTCTGCTGCACGCCAAGCGCGCCGGCGACAAGCATGGCGTACCGTCGTCGAAAATCCTCGTGGAACTCGGCAAGCGTAAAACGATCGGCGGACAGGAAGACATGATCGAGGACGTGGCTCTCGATCTTCTGAAGCGGCAGCGCATGGCCGCCGCCTCATCAGCATAGGGACTGACGCATGACACTTGACCAGGCCATCATCGAACAGCTCGCCGAGCACGTGGAAAACGCGGAGCTCAAACGCGAGGAAATCGTCAAGATCACCGATGACTACCCGGACATGGACTGGGAGGATGCGTACGCTATCCAGTACGCCATCCGGGCCCGGAAGGAGGCGCGAGGAACGAAGATCGCGGGCCTGAAGATGGGCCTGACATCCCACGCGAAAATGAAGCAGATGGGCGTGGAACAGCCGGTCTACGGATTCCTCACCGACTATGGCGCCTGTCCCGAGGGTGGCGAGATCGCGACCGAGCGTTTTATTCATCCCCGGGTAGAAGCCGAGGTTGCGGTCGTGACCAAGCGAACCCTCAGCGGGCCGGGTTGCCACGTCGGTGCTGCGCTGGCAGCTATCGACATCGTGCTGCCCGCTGTGGAGATCATCGACTCCCGCTACAAGGATTTCCGGTTCGACCTGAAGAGTGTGGTGGCCGACAACACATCCGCGGCAGCCTACGTCGTCGGCGGCCGTAGTGCCCGTCCCGAAGATCTGGACATGCCCACCCTCGGCGTGGTCATGGAAAAGAACGGCGAGATTGTCGAGCTAGGCGCCGGTGCCGCCGTTCTCGGCCATCCCGCGGCCAGCGTGGCGATGCTGGCCAACATGATGGCCGCCCGCGGTGAGGAGATTCCGGCGGGCACATTCATCATGACCGGGGGCATTACCGCCGCCGTGGCCGTCGAGGCAGGGGACAATATCAATGTCCGTTACCAGGGCCTGGGGACCCTGGGGTTCCGCTTCGTCTGAGGCGGGCAAGCCGCTTGGCACCTGGCGGTCACGGGCATATCCGGATTTCCTCGGTGAGCGCGCCGTTTTGCTGGGCAGGCCGGACAGCGAGTCTGCTTTGTGGCCCGAAAACTCGTCTTTGGCGGACTTCATGAGCCCGCCTTGCCCGACAATGGAGTCGATGCGGGCCTGGCTGTATCGGTTCTCGCTAGCGGGCCCGTAGAGACTCAGGGTCTGCTCTCGCGGCACATATGAGGCAGACGCACCGTAATTGTTCCATCATAGGACCCAATGATTTTCGGGGAGACGAACGAATTGACCAAAAGCACGCAAGGACCGGCCGACGGGGCCCATGACCTCGTCGAAAGCGTCATCATTCGTTTCGCCGGTGATTCGGGTGACGGGATCCAGACCACCGGCGCCCTGTTTACCCAGGATTCCGCGGTTACCGGCCACGATATTGCGACGCTGCCCGACTTTCCCGCAGAGATCCGGGCGCCCGCCGGCACGATTCCCGGCGTCAGCAGCTTCCAGCTGAATTTTTCCTCCCGGGAAGTTCATACTCCCGGTGACCGTCCCGATGTGCTGGTGGCGATGAATCCCGCCGCGCTTCGGGCCCACATTGCGGACCTGATTCCGGGCGGCCGGGTGATCATCAACGAAAACGCCTTCGAGGCCGCGGCGTTCAGGAAAGCCGGTCTCGATGCCGATCCGCGGGAAGACGGAACGCTGGCCAACTACTCGGTGCACACGCTGCCGGTGACCTCTCTCACGATCAAGGCCGTCGAGTCCGTCGGCCTCGGCAAGAAAAACGCGGAGCGCTGCAAGAACATGTTCACCCTGGGGGTGGTTTGCTGGCTCTACGACCGGGATACCGCGGTGATCGAGTCCCTGATCGACGGCAAGTACGCGGCAACGAACCCCGATGCTGCGCAGGCCAACAAGCTTGCGCTGCGCGCCGGATACGCCTATGCCGACACAGTCCGCCTGAGTGCCCATCGATACCACGTAGGGAAAGCCAGCCTGCCTCCCGGCCGCTACCGCCGGATTACCGGCAACAGCGCCGCGGCTCTCGGATTCGTGGCGGCCTCGGAGCTGAGCGGTCGGCAGCTGGTTTTCGCCTCCTATCCGATCACGCCCGCCAGCGACATCCTCCACGAGCTGGCCGAGCTGCGGCACTATGGCGTCAAAGCCGGCCAGTGCGAGGACGAGATTGCCGCCATGGGTGCGGCTATCGGGGCAGCCTACGGTGGCGCGCTGGGACTCACGGCGACCAGCGGGCCGGGCGTTTGCCTGAAGTCAGAGGCTATCGGGCTTGCCGTCATGGTGGAACTACCCGTCGTGATCGTTGATGTCCAGAGGGGCGGCCCGTCCACGGGGCTGCCGACGAAGACGGAACAGGCGGACCTTCTTCAGGCCATGTTCGGCCGCCACGGCGAATGCCCCATGCCGGTCATAGCCCCGGCGAGCCCGGCCGATTGCTTCGATATGGCGATCGAAGCGTTTCGAATCGCCGTCCGGTACATGTGCCCGGTATTCTTTCTCTCGGACGGATACCTGGCGAATGGCTCAGAGCCATGGCGTATTCCCGATCCCGGAGACCTGGCGGAGATTTCACCTTCGTACGATCCGGACTCCGAGGCCTTCCAGCCCTACGCGAGAGATGCGGCGACACTCGCAAGGCCCTGGGTCGTTCCGGGAACGCCGGGCCGGGAACACCGAATCGGGGGCCTGGAGAAGAAAGACGGTTCCGGGGACGTGTGCTACGAGCCTGAAAATCATGCCCGGATGGTGGAGCTTCGGGCTCGCAAGATCGAGCGGATCGCCGACGATATTCCGGATCTGGAGACCCGGGGGCCTGAGTCCGGCGAGCTTCTCGTGCTGGGCTGGGGGAGCACCTACGGGGCGATCCGGACTGCCGTGGAGCGGATTCGGGCGCGCGGCGGTTCGGTGGCCAGCGCCCATCTTCGGTATCTGAACCCATTTCCACGAAACCTGGGAGAAGTCCTGGATCGGTATGAGAACATCCTGGTTCCGGAGCTCAACAGCGGTCAGCTCAAGTTGCTCCTCCGGGCCCGGTATCTTCGTGATGTCCAGGGCCTCAACAAGGTCCAGGGGCAGCCGTTTCGCACGTGGGAAATCGAGCGCAGGATCGAAGCCATGCTCGGGTTGCCGGCGCAAACCGGCGATGCAGCAGCACGCGCGAGAAACACTCGGGAAACCCCCGCGGTACTGGAGACCGGCTCATGAGTTCCGAGGCGCCTCTCCGGTACACCCGGAACGATTTCAAGGCAGACCAGGCCGTGCGCTGGTGTCCAGGCTGCGGTGACTACGCGATTCTCGCCCAGATGCAGCGCATGATGCCGGAGATCTGCGCGGCCACCGATACCCCTCGGGAAAATGTTGTATTCATCTCGGGAATCGGCTGCTCGAGCCGGTTTCCTTACTATATGGATACCTACGGATTCCACTCCATCCACGGCCGCGCACCGGCGTTTGCCCTCGGTCTGAAGATGGCCCGTCCGGATCTGCAGGTGTGGGTCATCACCGGTGACGGCGACGGTCTGAGCATCGGCGGCAATCATCTCCTGCATGCGCTGCGCCGCAATCTCGACGTCAAGATTCTTCTTTTCAACAATGAGATCTACGGTCTGACCAAAGGCCAGTATTCGCCCACGTCGGCCTTTGGAAAAAAGACCCGATCCAGCCCGGACGGGGTCATTGCGCAGCCCGTCTCGGCTGCCGCCCTGGCCATTTCTTCGCGAGCGACGTTTGTTGCCCGGACCATCGACACGGAAACGCGCCATCTTCAGGAAATCCTGCTCCGGGCGGCAACCCACCGGGGTTCGGCATTCGTGGAAATTCTCCAGAACTGCAATATTTTCAATGACGGTGCATTCGATCATCTCAAGGCGCGCGAGGTCCGCGAAGAACGCCTCCTGCGCCTGTCACAGGACGGCGCCATGCGCTTTGGCGCGAACGGCAACAAGACGGTCGTCGCCGCGGCCCCGGGGGGCAGCCACTACTTTGCCGTGGCATCGGACGAGCCAGGCAGCGGTCCGGCTGCGGGGGCGGTGCGCCACGACGAGGCGTCGCCGAACCCGGCATATGCGTTCGCGCTGGCGTCAATGGAGTATCCGGAGTTCCCCCTGCCGGTCGGTGTGCTTCGTGCCGTCTCCGCGCCGACCTATGAGGAACTCGTGGAGGAGCAGGTCCGAACCGCACAGGCCCGCGAGGAGGGCGGAAGCCTGAAGGACCTGCTGGAATCGGGGGACTGCTGGAAGGTCGATTGAAGCGAAACACAAGCCTGCCGGGAACAAGGACCGTCTGCCCGAAGGCCGATCGATGTTCTGCCATGAAACCGGTCTGCACGTAGGCCGGGTCTAGCTCCTGGACGCGCTCTTTTTTGGATGCCAGGCTGTCAGCCAGTATGCGCAGGCTCTCGGGGTTGAAGCCCATCGAAAAGTGCCTGGCGCGAACCTCGACGTGATGGGTCAATGGATTGACCCGGTCGATACAGGCCTCCCAGGCCACTACGCCATCCTTGCGGCTGTAGATCGCCACTACCGGCACTTCCAGCGGGATGCGCTCCCGGTCCGCCACGATGGCTTCGATCTCGTCCACGTCAAAGCCGCTTTTCCTGTAGGCGGGGGCCGAGGCGGTGTACTTGGGTCCGCCAACGACAGGCGAGCCCAGCGTGATCACCTGCCGGACCAGGTCGGGGCGTTCCCGCGCCGCCTCCCGTCCGATGTATCCCCCCAGGCTCCAGCCCACCAGGCGGAGGGGTTGGCCGGCCTCCCCGGCCCAGGTCTCGGCTTGCTCGAGGACCCGGGGCAACAGCCTGCCCACGTGACCATGGTTGCGGCCCAGTCCCCAACCGCGCACGTCATAGCCGAGAAACTTCAGGTAGCGCCGGATCGGCCAGGTCGCCCTGTCGCTCGTGCCAAATCCTGGCAGGACCAGCACGGGCTCACCGGAACCTTTCGGCCCGGCTGCGAGGCTGGGCGCCTTGAGCACCAGGCGCAGCGGCTCGAGCAGTCCGCGAACCTCGGCAAACAGCAATGCCTTCGGCGGCGGAGCCGCGGGTGGTTTTCCGGGAAGCGTTTGCTTGCCTGGCGTCACGATGACGCCCTGGTGTCACCGTCGTCGGCGCCCGAAGTCAGCGGCTCCAGGCTGGTATGCGCCAGGACTTCAGCCGCGTCCAGGTCGCAGGCCTCCAGCGTCGTGTGGCCGCGGGTTGCCTGATCCAGGATCAGGCCCTGTATGGCGCCTCTGCGCTGCGCCTCGGCATACGAGACGTCGCTGCGGAACATGACCATCGAGTAGCGCGGGACGAAGCGGTCCGGTGCCCTGCGCTCGAGTTCGAAGGCGACCGCTTTGCGCAGGAGGAAGTCCGGATCGCGTACTGAGTCGCGCATCTCGACATAGTTCTCCAGAGCCATGTCGGCGATGGCGTCGGCGCTTGGCCGTCGGCTTTGGCTGAATCGTCGAAAGGCCTCTTCGAAGTCTCCGTTGCTGGTTTCCAGGCAATGATCGAGCTCGAGACAGTCCTCGAACGCGGCGTTCATGCCCTGGCCATGAAACGGGACGATGGCGTGGGCCGCATCGCCGATTAGGCAAACCTGACCGCCGACATTCCATGGAGCGCAGCGCACGGTGCCCAGCGGCGCAACGGGGTTGACGAAAAACGCCTTCTCCAGATCAGGGATCAGGGCCCGGGTATCCGGGAAAGACGCGTCGAAGAAACGGCCCACGGCTTCGGGCGTATCCAGCTGGTCGAAGCCCGGCTCGCCGCTGGTGGGGAGAAAGAGGGTGACCGTGAAACTGTGGTCCAGATTGGGCAGGGCGATCAGCATGTAGCCGCCGCGGGGCCAGATATGCAGCGCGTGGGGTTCGATACGCCAGTGATCGACGCTGGACGGCGGGATCGTCAGCTCCTTGTACGAATGCTCCAGCCATTCGGTGCGGCTCTCGACGGCTCCGGCCGATTCCAGGGCCTGCCGAATGACCGAGCCGGCTCCGTCGGCGGCAATCGTGGTGGTCAGGGGCAGGTCCAGAGGCTCACCCGTTCCCTCATCGAGCAGTACCAGGCGATCGGATTCCAGGTCGATTCCCTGGCAAGGATGGCGAAAGTGTATGCGGACGCCGTGTTCCTTCTCGGCAAAGTCCAGCAGCAGGGCATTGAGGCCCGGACGGGACACTGAGTGGATGACTTCCCAGGGACGTTGCCCGTAGGCCTGGAATTCGAGCTTTCCGGCCTCGTCGTGAATCATGCGCCCCCGCATGACTGTCAGCAGTTCCCTGACCCGCTCTCCGAGGCCGACCTCGCCGAGCGCCCGCAGGCCCCGGTTCGCGAGGGCCAGGTTGATGGAGCGCCCTGCTGGCAGGGACTCGGTGCGAAGATCTCCCCGGGCCTCGAACAGGTCCACTTCATAGCCTCGGCGAGCCAGGTAAATGGCCATGAGGGATCCGCACAAGCCGGCGCCCACGACCTTGATGGATTTGCTCATTCTGTTATCTCCGCAAGGACGTCGACAAAGCGCTCGCAATCCTGGAAGCGATTGTAGAGCGGGACCGGTGCGATCCGGATGACGTCGGGTTCCCGCCAGTCGCACACGATGCCCGCTTGCGAAAGACGGTCAAAGACCTCGCGGCCGCGGTCCCGGCCGGCTTCCACGGCGAGCGATAGCTGGCAGCCGCGCTGGTCCGGATCCGAAGGCGTGAGAATTCGTATCCGGTGCGCCAGCCGCTGCGCAAGCAGGGTTTCCAGGTAGGCAGTAAGCTTGAGGCTCTTGGCCCGCAGGGCCGCCATGCCGGCCCGTTCGAAAAGATCCAGGGAAGCGATCAGGGGCGTCAGAGAAAAAACCGGCGGGTTTGACAGCTGCCAGCCTTCCGCACCCGGCATGGGCCGGAACTCGGGTCCCATGTCGAACCTGGATTCGCGGTCGTGACCCCACCAGCCCGAGAAGCGCGGCAGGTCCGGCGACCGGGCGTGCCGCTCATGGACGAACACGCCCGAGACCGCGCCGGGGCCGGCGTTCAGATACTTGTAGCTGCACCAGGTGGCGAAATCGCAGCCCCAGTCATGCAGTGCCAGCGGCACGTTGCCGATGGCGTGGGCCAGGTCCCATCCCACACGGGAGCCGGCCCGCCGGGCCGCGGCCGTAATGCCGGCCATGTCGAACAGTTGTCCCGAGTAGTACTGGACTCCGGGCAGAAGAACCAGGGCGATGGTGTCTCCGTACTCCTCGAGCAGCCTGTAGACGTCTTCTTCCCGGATCCAGGACTCGCCATCCCGCGGCGCAAGCTCGATCAGCGCGTCGGCCGGATCCAGTCCATGAAAGCGAACCTGGGATTCCGCGGCATACCGGTCAGACGGGAAGGCCGGCTTTTCGATCAACAGTCGCCAGCGCTCAGCCGACGGCCGGTAGAAGCTGACCATGAGCAGGTGCAGATTCACGGTGAGCGTATTCATGGCCGCCACCTCGACCGGCGCCGCTCCGGTCAGCGCGGCCAGGCCGTCGGCAAACTGGCGGTGATAGTCCACCCAGGGCCGGCGCCCGCGAAAATGACCTTCGACACCGAACCGCGCCCAGTCTTCGAGTTCTTCGGTGAGCAGTCCGGCCGCGGCCACCGGCTGCAGCCCGAGCGAGTTGCCGCAGAGATACACAGCGTCCTGATCGCCGTGACGCGGGATCATGAATTCGGCGCGCAACGGTGCGAGCGCGTCCTGCGCGTCCAGGGCTTTGGCCTCGTGTGGCTCCGGGACGCCGCTCATACCGCCTCCAGGGAATAGAGCAGGGGCCGGGAAGGTGCTGCGTCCGTGGCAAACGGCGGCACATGGATGCTCAGGGCGTACAAGCCGTCGGGTGTCGTGTCGGGCACGAAGACCATCTCCGTCACGGTCGCGCCCGGGCGCTGGGCGTCTTCGGTGTGTTCGTCATCCAGGCCCCAGAAGATCCGGTGGCCGGTCAGGCGGCCGCCGTCATGGGTCCGGTCGATGGAGGGACTATCCACGAGCAGATGCTCGATACGCGCCGCCACGATCGCGTGCATGGCCTCCTGCGAGAAATAGGGTGGCGTGGGTCCCGCCGACCAGTCGCGCGTGCGCTTGGCAGCTTCGTTGGGCATCGTCCGCACGATCAGCGCTTCCGCCTCTGCGGCCGCCAGGCCGCCCGCTTCCAGCGCGCCTCGGGTAATGAGCCGGTCACCGGCTTCGGGTGCGGGGCAGGATGTTTCCCGGGTCGCTTCGGCGGTGAGCGGCGCGACGCTGACGAGGCGGGCGAGGTAAAGGGGCCTTGTGGCCAGGCCAGCGACGCTAAGCCGTGTCCGGGTAATGTGCCCGACCCCTTCGGTGTGGGTCCCGTTGCAATGGGGCACCAGGGTCAGCACTTCGCAGTTGCAGCTGCCCCCCTGGCGAGTGTCGCCGACAAAGCCGCCCGCCTCCAGCGGCCTGGCGCTCGCCGCTGGCGCGCCGAAATGCGAAGCCTGGGGGCCGTTGAACTCCAGCGGAGTGGACAGATCGACCGCGCTGTGGGTATCGACCCGGTAGCGACGCCCGGCGAAATACAGCTCGGTGGATGAGGCAGTGCTCATCGAAAGGCCCGTGCCTCAAGTGCCAGCCATTCCAGTGCGGTTCCGTGGAGCAGCCTGTCGCGAATCTCCGGTGCCAGGTCCATCGATTCGATCAACTGGCCCGGCACGCCTTCCCCCAGCGGGAAGGGGTAGTCGCTTCCCATCGCGATCATGTCGGCTCCCATCAGCGTCAGCATGTAGTGGAGCATGTTCGGATCGTGGACCAGGGAGTCCACATAGAAACGGCCAATGTAGTCCCTTGGGTTGGTTTCGTTGTCGACGGCCACCAGGTCGGGCCGCACCTTGAAGCCATGTTCGATGCGGCCGATGGTCGCCGGGAATGCGCCGCCGCCGTGGGCGAAGGCAACCCGGAGCTTCGGCAGTCGCTCGAAAACGCCGCCGAAAATCATCGAGCAAATAGACAGCGACGTCTCCGCCGGCATTCCCACCAGCCATGGCAGCCAGTACTTGCTCATCCGGTCGCGTCCCAGCATCTCCCAGGGGTGAACGAATACGGCCGCCCCCAGATCCGCTGCTGCCTCCAGCGTCGGAAAAATGTCGGGATGATCCAGGTTCATGCCGTTGACGTGGGTGCCGATCTCGATGCCGGCGAGGCCCAGCTTCGTAACGCAGCGCTCAAGCTCGCGAACAGCCAGGTCCGGTGACTGCATGGGCACTGTGCCGAGGCCGATGAAGCGCCGGGGGTGTTCCGCGACCACGCCGGCGATGTGGTCGTTCAGCATGCGGGCAAGATCCAGCGTGTCCGATGGCTTGGCCCAGTAGGTAAACATGATCGGGACGGTGGACAGGACCTGGACCTGCACGCTGTGGGTGTCGCAATCGCCCAGCCGGATATCCTGGTCCCAGCAGTTGGCGCCGATCTCCCGGAAGAATTTCCCGTCCAGGAGCATATGGGCGCAACCCGGCCCGTGCCGCTCCAGCTGTACGAACCCCCCGTAGCCGTAGCGCTCTTTCAGATCCGGCCAGTCCGGCGGCAGGATGTGCGTATGAATATCGATCTTGAGTGGGTGTGCCGGCATGCTGTACCCGGAGTCAGGTCCTGGGTGGCATTTCGTGGCCGCAACTCCTGCAGCGTCGATGTGCCTCGTTGCCGTAGAAGCGATCGAAAACCGGCGGGAGCTGAGCCACGATATCGCTCACGTGCAGGTACTCTTCATAGAGCTTTTCTCCGCAACCCTCGCAATACCACATGAAACCGTCCTGTTCGTCGGCGCGACGGCGGCGTTCGATGACCAGTCCCACCGTGTCCGCGAAACGCTGTGGCGAGTGGGGTACGGCTGCAGGAAGGAGGAGCATCTCCCCTTCGCGGATAGTGAGATCGATCAGCTCGCCGTCCTGGACGGTCTTCAGGAGCATGTCGCCCTCGACCTGGTAGAACAACTCCTCGCCCGGATCCCAGTGGTAGTCCGTCCGGGAGTTCGGTCCGCCGACGACCATGACGATGAACTCGGAATCCTCGAAGACCACCTGGTTGCATACCGGCGGCTTGAGCCGGTCGCGATGGGTTTCGATCCAGTCCATGAAGTTGAATACCTTCAGCGGCTGCACGATCTTTTCCTCCTGGTTATCCGGTCATTCCGGACTTCGCCAGTTCCGGTACCTGTTCGCGGTTTCGTGGTCACCTATTTCTCCACCGTCGCGATGCACTTCAGTTCGATGGCAATCGGCGTCGGGAGGCTGGAGATCCCCACGGTTGTCCGGCAGGGTGGATTGTCGCGGAAAAACTCTGCGTAAACCCGATTGTAGATCTCGAAGTCGTCCGCCATGTGGGTGAGGAACACCGTGACGTCCACGAGTCGCTCCCACGAGGAGCCGGCGGACTCCAGCACTCGCCTTACGTTCTCGAAAACGGAGCGGCACTGCGCCTCGATATCCCTGGCGATGACTTCGCCGTCGCTGTTCAGCGTGACACCGGGGATCTCGTTCGTGCCCGCTTGCCGGGGACCGATACCGGACAGGAAGAGCAGGTTCCCGACTCGTCGCGCGTGCGGATAACGGCCCACCGGTGGTGGCGCTTCGTCGCTGTGTATGGCTTCGTTCATATGGGCCTCGTTTTCGTCGTGCATGAACCGGCGCTCTGGATGGTCCGCCCGCCCCCGCATCCGGCGAGACGCGGCTGGATCCCGGGGTGTCTCAAAGGCTGCGGGTCAATCCGCCATCCACGGCCAGGCTGATCCCGTTGATGTAGGCGGCGGCTGGAGATGCGAGAAAGGCCACAGCTCCGCCCACTTCCTCGGGTCTGGCGAACCGCCCGGCGGGAATCCTCTGCAGGGCAACGCTTTCCACGTCCTCGATGCTCCGACCGCTCTTCTCGGCCTGGGTCTTGAAAAAATAGTCCAGTCGTTCGGTCGCCGTGAAGCCCGGAAGGACGTTGTTTACCGTGATGCCATGGCCGCCGAGCTCGCCGGCGAGGGTCTTGCTCCAGCTCGCCATGGCGCCGCGAATGGTGTTCGAAACACCCAGCCCGGGAATCGGCTCCCTCACGGAGGTGGAGATAATCTGGATGATTCGGCCATAGCCTTCCCTGCGCATGTCAGGGACGAATTCCTTCACGAGGGCATGTGAGGCGAGGAGATGTTGCTGGAACGCGGACGTGAACTGTTCCGGGTCCGCGGCTAACGCGGGTCCCGCGGGCGGCCCGCCGCTGTTGTTGACGAGTATGTGAATCTGCCCGCCGGTGCGCACGGCCCCGATGAGGCTGGCCACCGCCTCTGGCTTGCCGAGATCCGCTGTGACGCCGGCATGTTCCTGGCTGCCTCCCGGCAGACCCTCGATGGCAGCCTCCAGCGCCCCCGGATCGCGAGCCACGACGGTTACCCGGGCACCCAGTTCGGCAAGGGCATGGGCTGCCGCGCGGCCGATGCCCCGACTCCCGCCACAGACAAGAGCGCGCTTGTCGGCAAGGCTCATATCCACGCGTGTTTCCTTCCGTTCCTGCCCGAGAGCGCCGTGAGGGACCCGGCTTTCGGTCCAATGGGATTGTACGCCAGGCTATCCGTCCCGACCCGGGGACAGGCCGGGACCGCATTCCGCGTGCACCTTAACGGGATCACCGTCGAGGCGCATGGCCGTCAGGCGTCCGCCCCAGACGCAACCGGTATCCAGCGGAAAAATGCCCGGGTCCGGAATCGAGCCGAGCGTGGACCAGTGGCCGAACACGATTTTCAGACCGGCGGAGCGCCGTTGGGGGATCCGAAACCAGGGCAGCACATCGGACGGTGCGCGTTCCGGGGTTCCCTTGAATCCCAGGTCGAGGCGGCCGTCGAGGCGGCAAAAACGCAGCCTGGTAAGACAGTTGGTGATAAAACGGAGCCGCTCCACGCCCTCGAGTTCCGGGGACCAGTGATCCGGCAGATTGCCGTACATCTCATTGACGAAGTGCGCCAGTCGGCTGCTCCGGAGGCAGTCCTCAAGTTCCCCGGCGGCGGCCAGCGAATCTTCGAGATCCCAGGCCGGGGGAAGACCGGCGTGAACCATCGTGTAGCCGGTATCGGGATCGTGGTGCATGAGGGGTCGATGGCGCAGCCACTCGATCAGGTCGTCCCGGTCAGGTGCGGCGAGAATACTGTCCAGTGTGTCTTTTCGCCGGAGTCGTTTCTGTTTTCCAGCGGCGACGGCCAGCAGGTGCAGATCGTGGTTGCCCAGCACGCAGATCGCCCGATCGCCGAGATCCCGGATCCGCCGTAAAGTCTCGAGGGACCGGGGCCCTCGATTGACGAGATCACCGCAGAACCAGAGCCTGTCCGTCGCCGGGTCGAAGCGTATCCGTTCCAGCAAACGGTCCAGTGGATCCAGGCAACCCTGAAGATCACCGATCGCCCAGACCGGCATCAGTTCAGAGTGCCGGGCCGGGCCAGGGTGAAGGGGGGAATCGGCGCTTCGAAGCGGCTGCCGTCGTCCTTCTCCATGTGGTAGGTGCCCCGCATGGAGCCAACCGGAGTCCGGATTACCGCGCCGCTGGTGTAGCGAAAGCTTTCTCCGGGCGCGAGCCTGGGCTGCTCGCCGATGACGCCGTCTCCCTGGACCTCCTGCTCCACGCCGTTGGCGTCCGAAATGATCCAGTGACGGGAAATCAGCTGTGCCGCGGTATCCCCGGCATTCTCGATCGTAATCGTATAGGCGAAGGCGAATCGAGCCTCGTCCGGCGCCGAATGATCGGGTAGCCAGGCGGTCTGGACCTGTATCAGGATCCGGTCGCCGGTGGATGCGTCGGTACTCACCGCGTCTACGCCTGATCCTGCAGGCGAACCGCGAGGACGTCGCAGGGGGCGCCATGAAGCACCGCGTCCTCGGTCAGATTCACCAGGGCGCCGAGGCCATGCCGGCCGCGGCTGCCAAGGACAATGAGGTCGGCGCCCCACTGGCTTGCCTGATGACAGATTTCGCTCTTGATCGGGCCGGCGAGCACTTCCGCCTCCACTGCCTCGAGTCCACAGTGTTCCGCGAGGTCCGTCAGGCGCTTGCGAGCGCCAGCCACGAGATCTTCCTCCACGCTCACGGCCGGCAGCAGCGCCTCGCCCATCGGTTCGACGGGCACGTATTCCACGACGTGCAACAGCTTGACGGTCGCCCCGGCCTTGGCCGACGCGGCCTGCGCGCGGCCGATGACCTGGCGGCTATGCTCGCCCAGATCCACCGCGACCAGTATGCGCTTGTAGCCCACCATCGTATCTCCCTGATCGGTCTTGTTTTGAGTATACGCAATCCGCGCGTCGTTCATGTCGTCGGGATCGCCGCGAGCGCGGCGAAGCCTGCCGGGGGGAGGGTCTCGGGGCGGGCGCCGGGGTCATATCCCGCGGCCTCGATATCGGCCGCAGTGACCAGGCCCTTCAAGGCGTTGCGAAGCGTCTTGCGGCGCATGGAGAAGGCCCGGGAAACGAACTGGGCATAGCGATCGGCATCGGGAAGGGGAAAGGGCGGAGTGGAATGCGGAACCAGCCGGACAAAGCTGGACATGACTTTCGGCGGCGGCTGAAACGCGCCGGGGCCGATGTCGAACAGCTTTTCCGGTGTACAGGCGGCCGCGAGCATGACCGTGAGGCGGCCATAGGTCTTCGTTCCGGGCGGTGCCACCATGCGATCCACAACCTCCTTCTGGAGCATGAAGTGGGCATCCCGAAGGCTGCCTGCGGCGCCGAGAACATGAAAAAGCAGCGGCGTAGACACGTTGTACGGAAGATTCCCGATCAGCCGCAGGCCGCCCGCATCGCCTGCCAGGCTGGAAAAATCCACCGTCAGGGCGTCCGCCTCGATCACTTCGAGCTGACCCACGCCCTGGGCCCGGCCGAGCAGCGGGGCGATCAGGTCGCGATCCAGTTCGATCGCGGTCATCCGACCGCAGCGTTCCAGCACCGGCAGGGTCATGGCGCCCCGGCCGGGGCCGATTTCCACTACGTGCTCGCCAGGATGGGGATCTATTGTGTCGACGATGCGCCGCAGGACGCCCGGATCGTGGAGAAAGTGCTGTCCGAAGCGCTTTCGGGCCCGATGCCCGGTCATGTCTGGCAGAGTTCCAGGGCCTGGTGAATCGCCGCCCGCAGGCTGCCGGGGTCGGCGCGACCAGTGCCCGCGATGTCCAGTGCCGTGCCGTGATCCACCGAGGTGCGCACGATGGGCAGGCCCAGCGTGATATTGACCGCCTCCCCGAATCCCTGGGCCTTGAGGACCGGCAGCCCCTGGTCGTGGTACATGCAGACGACCGCATCCGCTTCCTTGAGGCGTCCGGGGGTGAACAGGGTGTCCGCGGGCAGGGGGCCGGTGAGATCGATATCCTTGTTCCGCAGCGCGTCCGCCGCCGGGCCGATGATCTCCAGTTCCTCCATACCCAGGTGTCCGCCTTCCCCGGCATGGGGATTGAGACCGGCCAGGAGAAGGCGCGGGGCGGGGATGCGGAACCGGCTGACGAGCTCCCGATGCACCGTTTCCACCGTACGGGTCACCGCCCCGACCGTGATCGCATCGGGGACCGCGCGCAGAGCGAGGTGCGTCGTCACGAGGGCCACGCGGAGCGTTCCCGCCGCGAGCATCATGACCGGGTACCCGCCGGTCCGTTTCGCAAGGTATTCGGTGTGGCCCGTGAACGGGATGCCCGCGTCGTTGATGACGCCCTTGTGCAGAGGGGCGGTCACCATGGCGTCGAAACGCCCGTCCATACAACCCGAGGCGGCGGTATCCAGCCACCCAAGAACGGATGCCGCATTGAGCGGATTCGGCTGACCGGGGATCGTCCTGCCATCGAGGGGCGCACCCGTCGCGGGGAGGATGCCGGCCACGTGGGTGCTGCGGCTGCCGTCGTCAGCGACGACCCGTACAGCGCCCCCTGAAGAGGCGCTCAGTTCTGTGAGCAGGGCCGGGTCCGCGATGGCCACGATACGGCAGGGCCAGGGCTCCCTCGCGATTGCCAGCGCCAGCTCCGGACCGATGCCGGCGGGTTCGCCCACGGTCAGGGCCAGCACCGGGACGGCGCTCAAGCCGTCAGCTCCGAATGTCGACGTAGGCCTCGTCGCGCAGCCGGCGCAGCCAGATTTCCGTTTCCTGTTCGACCTTTCCGGTACGAATCGCCTGTACGGCCCGCTGCCGGCGCTTCTCCTGGGTCGTGTCCCGCTCGGTGCGTTCGATGAGCTCTACGAGATGCCAGCCGAAGGGTGTGCGGAAGGGCTGGCTGACCTCGTTCTTGCCGAGCCGGGACAGCTGGTCTTCGAAGATCGGATGAAAGGTTCCCGCGCTGGACCAGCCCAGGTCGCCCCCTTCCGCGGCAGAGACCGGGTCTTCCGACTCTACTCGGGCGATGTCCGCGAAAGAATCGCCGTCTGTCGATCCGCTCCCTGAGCTGGAGCAGTTTCTCCCGTACGGACTCGTCGTCCATGACTTCGTTCGGCCGAATCAGAATGTGCCGGGCGCGGGTCTGCAGCTCGAGGGTTCGTTCCGAGCCGCGCACGTCATTGATGCGGACGATATGAAAGCCGCTTGGACTGCGAACAGGATAGGAAATCTCACCGGGCTCGAGGTTGGCGACGATTTCCTCTAGAAACTGCGGCAGCTGAGCGCCTTTGCGCCAGCCGAGTTTGCCGCCGTCCAGGGCCCGCTGGCCGTCCGAATAGGCGACCGCGACCTCGGCAAAGTCCTCGCCGTTGAGCAGCCGCTCGTGGATCTGATTGACCCGGAGTTCGGCATCATCCAGGGTCGTGCCCTGGGCATCCTGGTCCACGGCAACCAGAATGTGGGAAATGTCGTAGTCCACGAGATCGCTGGCGCTGGCCTCTTCCCGATCCAGGAAGCGGGCGATCTCCCGCTCCGAGACCGCGATGCCGGAGAACACCTCGATCTGGCGCAGGGAATCGATGATCATTTCCTTGCGCATTTCCTCCCGGTAGCGGCCGTAGTCGACCCCTTCCGAGGCCATGGCCGCGGGTAACTGGCTAAGGCTCAGACCGTTACGCTCTGCGACCTGCCTCAGCGCAGCGTTGAGACGCTCGTCGGAGATGCTAATGCCCCGTTGCGCCGCGCGCTGCAGCTGAATCTGCTGAACGATCAGGGTCTCCATGACCTGTTCTTCGAGGACGGAGCGCGAGGGTAGGGATGTGCCCTGTTCCCGGAGCTGCCGGGCGATCATCATTACCTGGGAATCAAGCTCCGTCTGGAGGACGACGCCCTCGTTGACGACGGCCGCAATGCGGTTGAGCACGGTGCCGTTGCTGGACTGGGCCGATGCGTCGACGACCGCGAGGGCCAGCAGGGCTGACAGGGCAATAGTGCAGCGATTCATCTGTGGATAAACCGTTTTTGGGTTACTCGTACAGGGAGTAACCTAGGATATCACGCTGGAAGGTCTCACCGGCCTGAGTCCCGAGACCGACGAGGCCCTTGAATTCGAGCTGCAGCAGGACGCTCGTGTCCGATGAACCGTCGCGGCGGCTGATGTGGCGCTCCGTCGCCAGCCTGGCCGCCCAGCAGCAGCTTTCGTACTGCAACCCGACCAGCCGATCGATGGTGGTTTCGTCGCGCAGGGAATACTCCAGCTGCCCCACGAAGCTCCAGCGCCGGCTCAGGGGCCATCCCAGGGAGATCTCTGCGTCCTCGAGCAACCCGGGCCGGTAGCGGTACTGGAGATTCAGGACCCGATTGGGAGCCGGTTGATACTGGACCCGGGCTTCGGCGAGCCGGGTGTCGCGTTCCTCTTCCAGCCATTGGTATCCGAGGTTCGCGTTCCAGGACTTGAAGAGCCTCATTCCCAGTTCCAGAACGATGGGCGAATCGTCGTCCAGTTCTTCTTCCTGATCGGGCAGGACGACGTCACGGTCCTCCAGGTACCAGGCCTTGCCGAGGGTCGCCGTCAGGAATTCGCGTCCCGTGACGGATTCGAGAATCCGGCTTGTGACGCCCACGCTGATCTGGTTCGTGTCACCCAGCCGGTCAGCACCGATAAAACGGTTTGCCCGAAACAGCTGAACGGCATTGAAGTCGGGCTCGCCGGTATCGAAGACCGGAAGGTCTTCCTGGCCCCGGTTCGGGATGTAGGCATAAAAGAGCCTGGGCTCCAGCGTCTGAATGTAGTCACTGTCGGCGCGCTCGCGTTCGAAAATCAGGCCGGCATCCACCTTGGCAATCGGCGCGGTCAGTGACGGATGGTCCTCCTCCCCGTCGTCATTGCTGTTGAGGGCATACGAAACATGCCGCCAGGACAGGCTGGGAACGAAGAAGTAGCCGGGTCCCTCGACCGGCAGGCTGGCCTCCGGCTGAACCCAGACCCGCACGCCTTTGACGCCCTCATCGCGGCTGAAGTGAGCCAGCTCGGAACGCAGGCCCCAGTCCAGGCCCAGCAGGCCGCTACGCCAGAAGCCATCGGCACTGATGGACGGCAGCCGCGCATACGGCCGGTCTTCCTGGTCGATACCACGGTCGATCGTCCGATAATTCTCCGCACGCAGGCCGATCCGCCACACCTCGTCCGCCCGGCCGAGCTGAACGAGGCGCTGGAGGTGAGTCTGGCTGGTCAGGCCGATGCCGCGGCCGAAGTCCTCGAAATAGCGGGAGTCGGATACGTCCTTGAGATCGGCGAACAGGCGCCAGTCGTTGGAGAACCGAGTCGTATGGATCAACGCGTTGTAGCGCCGGTCCGCGTTGTCCGGGTCACGGTCATCGCTGGGCAGATATTCCATCTCGAACTGGCCGACGCTGGAGTCGGTCAGATAGCGATTCTCCGTCATGAGCATCACCCCTCGCTTGGACATGATGCGGGGCGTAATGGTCATGTCGTAGTTCGGCGCGATATTCCAGTACCAGGGCGCGCTGAACTCGGTTCCCGTCCGGTCACTCTGACGCAGCTCGGGGATCAGGAACCCGGATTTCCGCTTCAGGCTCAGGGGAAAGTTGAAATAGGGCACGTAGATCAGGGGAACCCCCTTGAAATCGAGCCGCGCCTTGCGCATGACGCCGACTTCCTCGGCCGTGTCCAGCTCCAGCGTGTCGGACCGCAGCCACCAGTCTTCGTCCCCCTGGGGACACGTGGTGTAGCGGACATCCTTCAGCGTGGCCTGCTCCTCGTTTACCACCTGTACGCGGCTGGCATGGCCGCGGGCGGGCGTCTGAGGCAGATCGAACGTGACCTCCTCCACATCGGCCTTGCGGGTGGCTGAGTCCCACGACGCGTCGGTACCGCTGACCAGGAGCCCCGGCTGGGAGAACGAGACTTCTCCGTCAATGGCCACTCTGCCGGTGAGCGGGTCATACACCGCGTTGTCCGACACGAGGGTCTGGGTTCCGCGGCGGACCCGCACGCCGCCGGTGAACACCGACTCGTCCAGGGCGCTGTACTCGGCCCGGTCGGACTCTACGAGAATCGGCAGGTCGGCGGGATCGACGTTCTCGTTCTCGGCGATCAGGGCGGCGCGCTGCTTGTCGATGGAAACCGATTCCGGACACACCTCGGCGCGCAGTCCGGAAGGGAAGCCCGACGCCAGGAGACTGATCGTGACCAGAATGCCGCGCGCATGGACACTCATCGGCGAACCGGCCGGCGGGTCGCTTCGCCATAGTTTTCGCCACCCGTGCGAGTGACTGCGGGCCCAGGCCGTCGGGCCGCCTGCAAACCGGTTGTTGGCCGATGAACGACCTGAAAGCCTTGCAACATGGACCGGATATCCCCCCCCGGCGTTTTTGTTCGCCCTGGCTCCGGTATTCTAATGGTCATCCCGCCATGAGGGCGAACAACATCGAAAGACGCGCAATGAAGGCCATGATCCTGGCCGCGGGACGGGGCGAACGGCTCCGGCCGATGACAGACCGGTGCCCCAAGCCGCTGCTTCTCGGTGGGCGGCCGGCCCCTCGTGGAGTACCACCTCGACGCTCTCGCGGCCGCCGGCATTCGCGAGGTCGTAGTCAACCTCGGCTGGCTGGGCGAACAGATTCCGCCGGTGCTGGGTGACGGGCGCCGCTTCGGTCTGGCCATTACCTATTCCCGGGAGTCCTGGCCCGCTCTCGAAACCGCCGGCGGCATCGTCAAGGCGCTGCCGGTACTCGGTCCGAACCCGTTTCTGGTAGTCAACGGCGACATCTGGACCGATGCGCCGCTGGCTGATCTCGGCCTGCCGGACGGGAGCCTTGCCCACCTGGTCATGGTGGATAACCCGCCGCACAAACCGCAGGGGGACTTTGCCCTTACCGGGGAGAATCTTTCCTTGTCGGCGACATCCGGCCGGCTCACTTACGCCGGACTGGGCGTCTACCATCCACGCCTTTTCGACGGTCTTGCGCCCGGACCGCGGCCGTTGGCTCCGGTTCTGAGTGCAGCAATCGACGCCGGCCGGGTCACCGGCCGGCATTACCACGGGGCGTGGCTGGATGTAGGGACCCCCGAGCGTCTTGAGCGGCTCAGACGGCGGCTTGATCCGCAAGCCCCGGGCCCGGCAGACCCAGCGCCGCAACCAGTTCGGGGATGAGACGGTCGGCGACCGCATCGACGCTCGTATCGATACCCAGGTCCGCGAGCCGGGTAACCTCGAGACCCTCGTAGCCGCAGGGATTGATGCGCGAAAATGGCTCGAGATCGAGATCCACGTTGAGCGCCAGGCCGTGGTACGCGCAGCCCCGGCGAATTCTCAGCCCGAGGCTGGCGAGTTTCCGCCCCTCCACGTAGACGCCGGGTGCGTTGCGATCCCCGGATGCCTCGATGCCGAAGCCGGCGACACAACGGATGATGGCCTGCTCCAGGGAACAGACCAGCTCGCGGACGTTCAGGCCGAGCCTTTCAATGTTGACCAGGGGGTAGACGACCAGCTGGCCCGGTCCGTGGTAGGTCACCTGCCCGCCGCGGTCGATCCGGACCAGGGGGATGTCGCCCGGTGCCAGGACGTGGTTCATGCTGGCGTTCTTGCCGAGCGTGAAGACCGGCGGATGTTCGAGTATCCAGATCTGGTCTGCATCCCCGTCCTCGCGGTGATCCGTGAACGCCTGCATCCTTCGCCAGGCAGGCTCGTAGGCCACCTGGCCGAGGCGGTGGATCTCCGCCGGAGGAATCACCGTCGGGAGGGCAACGCCGGAACGTGGCGTGCTTGATCAGAAGATACTCATCACAGGGCCATGATGATGTCGTCGTGGGCGGACAGGTCTGAGTAGATAGCGTCGAGCTGGGCGCGGCTCTTTGCCTGGAAGGTGATGGTCAGGGCGAGGAAGTTGCCGTCTCGACTGGCAGCGGCTGCGCACGGCCTCTTCCCGGAATCGGGCCGGCATGGGCCTGGATAATTCCCAGCGCTGCCGCGCGAAATGCTTCCGTGTCCCGCCCCATGACCTTGACGGGAAACTCGCAGGGAAACTCCAGTAGCTCCTGATCTTCGCTCATTTCCGGACTCTTCCGGTCACTCGAACCACATCAGCACCGTATCGGAGAGCTGCTGCCAGAGCGTCCCCTCGGGCACGTCGGACAACGGGAATACCGGTCGTTCCTCGATCAGTTCGCCGGCCAGTTCCAGGCGCAGAGCGCCAACGGGATCGGTGGCGAAAACCGGAGCCATCAGGCTGGGCTGCAGATCGACTGACGCCGACAACTGGTCGTAGCTGCCTTTCGGGACGGTCACCCAGAGATTCTCGTTGATTCCCAGGCCCACGTCCTCGATGCTGCCTTTCCAGACCCGGGCCGTGCTGATGGGCTCTCCCGCCGCATACAGCCGATGGGTTTCGTAGAAGCGGAACCCGAAATTCAGCAGGGCCTCGCTGGCGTTCGCGCGGGCGCGGTCGGTATCGGCTCCCAGCACCACCGAGATCAGGCGCATATCGCCCCGCTGCGCCGATGCCGCCAGGCAGTAGCCCGCGCTTTCCGTCCAGCCCGTCTTGATGCCGTCGGCAGTGGGGTCCCGGCGAAGCAGGGGATTCCGGTTTTGCTGCGTGATGCCGTTATAGGTGTACTCGCGCACCGAGTACCAGCGGTAGAACTCCGGAAATTCGGTGATCAGCGCCCGGGCCAGGCGTGCGATATCCCTGGCGCTGGAGAAATGATCCGATTCGGGAAGGCCGGTCGTGTTGCGAAAATGGGTCTGGTTCATTCCCAGCTCGGCGGCATAGCTGTTCATCATGTCGACGAAGGCCGGTTCGCTCCCTGCGACGTGTTCGGCCAGGGCAACGCTCGCATCGTTGCCGGACTGGATAATCATTCCCTGGAGCAGTTCTTCCACCGTCGGCCGCATGCGGGGTTCGATGAACATCCGCGAACCCTTCATGCCGATTCGCCAGGCGCGTTCGCTGACCCTGACCTCCTGGCTTGGGTCAATGTTCCCGGCTGCCAGCTCCTTGAACACTGCGTAGGCGGTCATCAGTTTCGTGATGCTCGCCGGCTCCATTCGGGTGTCGGCGTTGGTTTCCGCCAGGACCCGGCCGCTGTGAAAGTCCATGAGGATATAGCCACGCACGGCCACTTCCGGTGGCGCCGGCACGGGGACTGGCGGGGGCGGCAGCGGAGTGGGTACCTCCTGGGTGCGCCCCATCGCGGGAGTCAGAAAAAGCAGCAGGCAGGTGAGATGCAGAAAAGATCGGGGGATCATGAACTGGGGTGTCGGCCGTTGTCTCTAAACCCGAAATGATACACCGGCTCCGGCGATCGCCGGCTAGTCCAGCGCGAGATGAGGGTCGGCAATGCCGATGGAGCGCAGGCGAGCCACCGTGGAGTCGAACGCGGTGGAATCCTGGAGAGGCCCAACCCGCACCCGGTAGAGGCGCTGGCCGTTAACCTTGTCCGCACGCAGGGTGACCGGTGCGATGCCGGCGCCCGTGAGCCGGGAGGCCAGCGCGAGGGCGTTGTCCTCGCTGGAAAAAGCACCCGCCTGGACAAAGACGGATTCGAGCCGGGCGGCCTTGGGCCCGTCCGTCCGTCCGCCTGCCGGGAGGACTCGCACTTCGACCAGTGCCGTGCCTTTCTCGGTCATGCCGATGCGGGTCGCGGCCGCGTAGGACAAGTCGATGATCCGGTCCTTGACGAAGGGGCCCCGGTCGTTGATCCGTACGACAACCCGCTTGCCGTTCTCCAGGTTGGTGACCTCGGCGAACGCCGGCAGCGGCAGGGTCTTATGGGCCGCGGTCATCGCGTACATGTCGTAGGTTTCGCCGTTTGAGGTCAGCCGCCCATGGAACTTCTTGCCGTACCAGGACGCCACGCCCCGCTCCAGGTAGCCCTCGGAGGTTTGCATGACGTGATAGCGGCGCCCGTAGACCTCGTAGAAGGGCGGGTTGCCCCGGGTGCTCCGGGGCTCGGCCACTGGCACGGCATCGGGGACCCGGGACAGGTCCTTCTTGCCGCTGGGTGCGCTGTCGCGTTTCGATGCCGGCGAGCAGGCGGCGCACAGCGCAGCCGCGGCCACTACGAGCACGGCCTGGCGAATCATCCGGTCTGGCCGACCCGGTTGTCTATGGCCTGTGCGAGGTCATGGGCGGCCATCGCGTAAAGCCGGCTGCGGTTATAGCGGGTTATGACGTAGAAGTTCTTGTACGCCACCCAGTATTCAGGCCCGTTCACGGCTTCCAGCTCGATCAGCGTGGCCGGCGCGGCCGGCTCCTGGGCGGGCTCGAAGCGCACCCCGGCGGCCTGCAGCTTGCCTACCGAGCTGTCCAGCTTGAGACCTCTGCCCGGAGCGATGTCGCCCGGATCCTGCGCGAGGCTGGCCACCGGGGCACCCGCGGTCCAGCCGTGCACGCTGAAGTAGTTGGCAACGCTGGCGATCACATCGGGCCAGCTGTCCCAGAGGTTGACCTTTCCGTCCCCGTCACCGTCCACGGCGTAGGCGCGATAGCTTGAGGAGATGAACTGGGGTGCGCCCATGGCCCCTGCATAGGATCCCTTGGGCTGTCTCGGATCCAGTCCCTGCTCTCGGGTAAGCAGCAGGAATTCCTCGAGCTCCCGCAAGAAGAACTTGCTGCGGGGCGGATACCTGAAGCCCAGCGTGGCGAGGGAATCCAGCACCCGGTAGCTGCCGGTGCGCCGACCGTAAAAAGTCTCCACGCCGATGATGGCAACGATCATGCTCGGATCGACGCCGAACCGCTTGGACGCCGCGTCAATGGATGCCCGGTGCTCGGCCCAGAACCGCGCGCCCTGGGAGATGCGTTCCTCGGTGAGGAAGATCTTCCGGTATTCGTGCCAGGGTTTGGTCTTCTCCGCCGGGCGGCTGATCGCGTCGAGAATGCCCTGCTGGATCTCGGCATCAGCCAGCATTGCGCGCACATCCTCGGCCGCAAAGCCGTGTTCGTCAGCCATGCGGGAGGCGAAATCCGCGACCTGCTGATCGTCCGCGGCGAGTGGGTTTCCGGCCTGGATCATGCCGGACGGGAGCACCACGCAGGCGAGCAGCGCCATCAGTCTGTTTCGAAGCATCAGGTTGCCAGTAGTTTCTTGTGGGAATGGACGGACATGAGCATACCGAAGCCCACCATAAGGGTCACCATCGAGGTGCCCCCGTAGCTCACCAGCGGCAGAGGCACGCCGACAACCGGCAGCAGGCCGGTCACCATGCCCGTATTCACGAACACGTAGACAAAGAACGTCAGGGCGATACTGCCGGCCAGCAGCCGGCTGAACGTGTCCTGTGCCTCGACCGCCATGACCAGGGCCCGCGCGATCACCCAGAGGTAGGCGATCATGAGGCTGATCAGCCCGAGGAGGCCGAACTCCTCGCCCAGGACGGCGAAAATGAAGTCGGTGGATCGCTCGGGAAGAAACTCGAGCTGGGCCTGGGTGCCGTTGAGCCAGCCCTTGCCGAACACGCCGCCGGATCCGATGGCGATCTTCGACTGGATGATGTGATATCCCGAGCCGAGCGGGTCGGTCTCCGGGTTCAGAAAGGTCAGGACCCGCTGGCGCTGGTAGTCATGCATGAAATGCCAGAGCAGCGGGGCGCCGGCGACACCAATGGCCGCGAGTGCGAGCAGATACCGAAGCTGCAGCCCTGCGAGCAGCACGACGAATACGCCCGAGCTTGCGATCAGCAGCGACGTGCCCAGGTCGGGCTGGCGGGCGATCAGTACGGTGGGCGCCACGATCAGGGCCGCAAGCACCGCCAGTTCCCTGAGGCGGGGCGGGAGTGGACGCTCGTGGAGGTACCAGGCTGACATGAGAGGCACGGCCAGCTTCATGATTTCCGATGGCTGAAATCGAATAACGCCCAGATCCAGCCAGCGCCGGGCGCCCTTGCCGATATCGCCCCCGACCAGGACCAGGACCAGCAGCGCCAGGCCGACCAGGTACATCCAGGGTGCCCACATGCGCAGAAGCTTCGGCGGAACCTGGGCCACCAGGATCATGGCCATGAACGCGACGCAGATGCGGATGGCCTGGCGGGTCAGGAGCTGCGGATCCTGGCCACCGGCGCTGTAAAGCACAAACAGGCCGATCACGCTGACGGCGATGAGCCCGGCCAGCAGCACACCGTCGAGGTGCAGGCCCTTGAGCAGCCGGGTCGCCACCGACAGCGGCCTGGGGTCGTCCAGCCGGATGCCTTCGCTTGCAATCATTGCAGTTCCTTGAGCAGCCAGGCGTCCATGACGGTTCTGGCAACCGGGGCGGCGGTGCCGCTGCCGCTGCCGCCGTTCTCCACGATCACCGCGATGGCAATACGCGGGTCCTCGGCGGGAGCGATTGCAACGAACAGGGCGTGGTGCCTCAGCCGCTCCTCGACCTCTTCCTCGTCATATTCCGCATCCTGGGCCACGGTGAAGACCTGCGCGGTGCCGGTCTTGCCGGCAATGATATAGGGCGAATCCTTACCGATGGCCCTCGCGGTGCCGCGCCGGCCGTGGACGACTTCCACCATGCTCTGGAGGACAATGTCCCAGAATTCCGGAGCGGCCACCTCCACGGGCTCCAGGGGCACCGGCGGCACCGCCCGGGGCTCGCCGGTCTCGCGGTCCGCAATGGCCGCAAGAAGGGTCGGGCGGAAGCCATGGCCCCGGTTGGCGAGTATCGCCATCGCCTGGGCGAGCTGCATCGGCGTCGTCAGCATATAGCCCTGGCCGATGCCGGCGATGACTGTTTCGCCGGGGAACCAGACCTGGTCCTGGCGGCGGTTGAAGGCCTGGCGCTTCCATTCCCGGGAGGGAAGCAGGCCGCTTTTCTCGCCCGGAATATCGACTTCCGTCGGGCTACCGAGCCCGAAGCCCAGCAAGAATTCGTGCATCCGGTCTATCCCGAGCTCGACGGCCAGTTCGTAGAAATAGACGTCGCAGGACTGGGCGGTTGCGCTGATGAGGGCGACCGGTCCGTGGCCGACCTTTTTCCAGTCCCTGAATCGGTGGCTGCTGCCCGGCAGGGAGAACCAGCCCCTGCAAAAAGTGGATCGCCAGGGCTGGGTCGCGTCGTAGTGCAGCCCGGCCAGACCCATGAGCGGCTTGATCGTGGACCCGGGCGGATAGCTGCCGCGGAGGGCCCGGTTGAACAGGGGCTTGTCGAGGTCTGTCTGCAGATCCTGGTAGGCAGCGCGGCTGATGCCGCGGCTGAACAGGTTGGGGTCGTAGGTCGGCGTGCTGGCCAGCGCAATGACATGGCCATTTTGCGGATCAATGGCGACGATGGCGCCGCGATAGTCCCCCAGAGCGGCCTCGGCGGCACGCTGCACATCCAGGTCCAGGGTCAGGTAGATGTCGCTGCCCGGGGCGGCATCGGTTCGTTCCAGTTCGTCCAGCATGCGCCCCTGGGCGTTGACCAGAAGCTGCCGATGTCCGGTCGAGCCGTGCAGCAGGTCTTCGTAGGATCGCTCGATCCCCAGTTTTCCGGCCTGGCTCGTGCCCATGTAGTTGGGCCCGTCGAGTCGCTTGAGGTCTTCTTCGCTGATGCTTCCCACATAGCCCAGAGCGTGAACCGCAACGTCTCCTTCCGGGTAGTCCCTGGCCAGGCGGGCGCGAATATCCACACCCGGCAGGGTCTGCCGCCGGACCGCGAAACGCGCCGCCTCCTCGGCGTCCAGGTCATAGCGCAGGGTGACTGGGTCGAAGCGGCGCTGGGCGCTCACCTTGCGGCGAATGGAGTCCAGTTCCTCCGAGTCCACCAGGCCGAGGTAAACCAGTTCCAGCAGCGTGTTTTCGAGGTCCGGCACCTGCTCGGGTATCAGCTCCAGCTGATAGGCGGGCCGGTTGCGGGCCAGGACCCGGCCTTCCCGGTCGTAGACCAGACCGCGGGTTGGCGGCAGCGGCTCCAGGCGGATGCGATTGCCCTGGGACAGCTGGCTGAAGTGCTCGTAGTTGATCACCTGCAGATCCACCAGGCGAACGATCACGATGCCGGTCAGTGCGATGATCGTGAACGCCGCGATCAACGCCCGGCTGGCGAACAGGCGTTGTTCTCGCCAATGGTCCTTGAGGCGCGAGGTGGCCAAGTCAGGCGACCCGCAGGTGTCGTCGCGCCCAGCCGAACAACCCCGACAGCAACGGCCAGAGAACGAGCGTGGCGGCCACCGGGAGCGCGCGCTCCGGCTCGATGCTGACGTCCGAGGTCAGGCCGTCTATCCACAGGATCAGGAACGCGTAGACCGCCACGATAGCCGTCACGGTGACGGTCTGCTGCCAGATCGGAAATACCCGGATCCGCTGCCGGAACTTCAGGGCAATGAACGCAACCACCGACAACGCCAGAGCGTGCTGGCCCAGGATGGCACCCTTGAGCACGTCCATCAGGAGGCCGAAGAACCAGGCAAACCCCAGTCCGTAGCGGCGTGGATCCGCCACCGCCCAGAATACGACCGTCATGGCCAGCCAGGCCGGACGGGCTTCCGTCATCCCGTCCGGCATCGGCGTGACTTCCAGGGACAAGGCCACGAGGAAGCTCAGAAGAACCGGCCACATTCTGCGGTGCGCGGCCACGGCTAGCCTTCCTCTCCGGGATCCAGCGGCGGCGAAACCTCCGGATCTCCCTGGACGGTCGTGCCCATGGGCGGCTCCACGGGGGTCAGCCGGGGCCAGACCAGCAATACTTCCCGTTCCTTGTTGAGCGCGGCGGTCGGTTCGGCGCGGATCGTCGCAAAGGCCCGGCCCGGATCCCTGTCCACCTCCATCACGCGGGCGACCGGATAGCCGGCGGGGAATGCGCCGCCAAGCCCGGAAGACACGAGCAGGTCGCCGGGCTCGATATCGGCGCTGTTGGGCAGGAAGGGGAGATCGATCCGCGATGTGTCGCCGGTGCCGAGCGCAATCGTCCTCAAGCCGTTTCGGTTCACCTCGACCGGGAGGGCATGTCCCGGATCGCTGATGAGAATCGCTTCCGCCGACAGCAGGTCCACGCGAGTGACCTGGCCAACGACGCCCCGTGCGTCGATCATGGCCTGGCCTTCGAAAACGTCGTGGCGGTTGCCCTTGTCGATGGCAACCCGGTGCCGGTACGGGTCCAGGTCCGCCTCGAGAATCTCTGCGACCACGACCCGGTTGGAGACTCGCGCCGAGGAGTCCATCAGCGCCCGGAGCCGGGCGTTTTCTGCCTCCAGGGTGGCCATGCGCTGCAGGCGGGCCTGGTGAATCAGGATGTCGGTCCGCAGTACCCGGTTCTCGGACAGGAGTCGGCCCCGGTCCGAGAGGCTTTCCCCGGCCCAGGACGCCGCAGTGAACGGCAAATCGACGATGACGCGGATGGGATAGACCGCCACCGCCAGGGCCTGACGCACGGTGCGAAGGTGGCCCTGCTGATGGTCGAGAACCATCAGCAGGATCGAGAAAACGGCAATCAGCAGCATGCGGACCCCCAGGGAGGGGCCCCGCATGAACAGAGGTTTGGTATCGGTAGGCTGAAGATTCACGGCCGATTCGCTCCCGCCGGGGGCGTACTCAACCTATATTGCCGGCTCCCTGTCGGGCTTGCCAGGAACCCGATCACTCGAGCCCGAAAATGCCGGGTCCATGCTCGTCGAGTAGTTCAAGGACCTTGCCACCGCCCCGGGCAACGCAGGTCAGCGGCTCGTCGGCGATGACGACCGGGAGACCCGTCTCCTCCATGAGCAGCTTGTCCAGGTCCCGAAGCAGGGCTCCGCCGCCGGTCAGGACGATGCCACGCTCCGCCACGTCGGCGCCGAGCTCTGGCGGGGTCTGTTCGAGCGCTGCCTTGACTGCCCCGACGATACCCTGCAAAGGCTCCTGAAGGGCCTCGAGGATTTCATTGCTGTTGAGAGTGAAGCTGCGCGGCACGCCCTCCGAGAGGTTGCGGCCCTTCACGGAGATTTCCAGGAGGTCCTGTCCCGGATAGGCGGAGCCGATCTCGTGCTTGATGCGTTCGGCGGTCGCTTCGCCGATCAGAATGCCGTAGTTACGCCGGACGTAGCTGATGATGGCTTCGTCAAAGCGATCGCCGCCGATGCGCACGCTGGCGGCGTAGACGATGCCGTTGAGGGAGATCACCGCCACCTCGGAGGTGCCGCCGCCGATGTCCAGCACCATCGAACCGCGCGGCTCGTGGACCGGCATGCCGGCGCCGATAGCCGCGGCCATTGGTTCTTCGATGAGGTAGACCTTGCGCGCCCCGGCGCCCTCCGCCGATTCGCGAATCGCCCGGCGTTCCACCTGGGTGGACCCGTTGGGCACGCAAATCAGCACCCGCGGGCTGGGCCGGAAATAGCGGCTCCCATGGGCCTTCTTGATGAAGTGCTGCAGCATCTTCTCGGTTACGGTGAAATCCGCGATCACGCCGTCCTTCAGAGGACGGATGGCGGTGATGTTGCCCGGCGTGCGGCCGAGCATGCTCTTGGCCTCCGCGCCCACGGCCTGCACCGTTCGCCCGCCGCGCGCGGTTTCCTCACGAATCGCGACGACCGATGGCTCGTTGAGCACGATACCTTTCCCGCGCACGTAGATCAGCGTATTCGCCGTCCCGAGGTCGATGGAAAGGTCGTTGGAGAAATAGCCCCGTAGGTTCTTGAACATCTTGGCCTTTGCTGCTTATTCGGGGGGTCGGGGATACAAAACGCATAACTCTATAGGCGGGGGCGACGGGGGGCAAGGTGCGCGATACAATTAATGGCTTGCACATGAACCACTCTTTCGAGGCAAAGGAATGAAGCTCACCCGGCAAGAGGTGCAGAACATCGCCCACCTGGCCCGGCTGGATCTCCCGGAGGCCGACATGGCGGCATTCGTCGAGAATCTGTCGGACATCATCACCTTCGTCGATCAGCTGGAGAACGCCAGCACCGGCGATGCCCAGCCCATGGCCCATCCGCTGAACATGAATCAGCCCTTGCGGCCGGATGCGGTCACCGAGTCCGACCACAGGCAGGTCTACCAGCAGAATGCGCCTGCCGTGGAGCGAGGTCTCTACCTCGTGCCGCGGGTGATCGAGTGAGCGCCCTTCCCGGCCCCCGCCTTTGCCCCTGGCTGAACGAGCGAGCGAGTAGCTGAGCGTCATGCACGAACACACCCTTTCAGAGCTGTCCGGTCTGCTCGCCGGCGGCGATGTCTCGAGCGTCGAGCTCACCCGTCATTTCCTTGACCGCATTGCGTCCCTGGACCCCAGGCTGAACGCGTTTATCACGGTGACTCCGGAGGCGGCCCTGGCTTCGGCCGAGGAAGCCGACCAGCGACGGGCAGCTGGCGAGAGCCGGGCCCCTGACCGGCGTTCCGATCGCCCACAAGGATATTTTCTGCACCGCCGGGGTCAGAACGTCCTGCGGGTCACGGATGCTCGACAATTTCGTTTCTCCCTATGACGCCACTGTCGTGGAGCGGCTCGCTGCCGCCGGCATGGTCTGTCTGGGCAAGACCAACATGGACGAGTTCGCGATGGGCTCGTCGAACGAGACGAGCTGGTATGGGCCGGTCCGCAATCCCTGGGACCTCGACCGGGTTCCGGGGGGCTCGTCCGGCGGCTCGGCCGCCGCAGTCGGCGCCCGGATTGCGCCCGCGGCGACCGGCACCGACACGGGTGGGTCCATTCGCCAGCCCGCGGCTCTTGTTGGCATTACCGGACTGAAGCCCACCTACGGCCGGGTATCCCGCTACGGCATGATCGCGTTCGCTTCCAGCCTCGATCAGGCGGGCACCCTTACCCGATCGGCGGAGGATGCTGGCGCTCCTTCTGGGCGCGATGGCGGGTCACGACCCCAGGGACTCGACCTGCGTCGATGCGCCGGTGCCGGACTATGTGGGCGGATTATCCGGGGAGCTGGCCGGCCTGCGGGTCGGGCTTGTCCGGGAGTTCTTCGATGAGGGTCTCGACGCGGGAAACCGCAAGGCCATCGAGGCCGCCATCCCGATTCTGAAGGACCTCGGCGCCGAGCTGGTCGAGGTCAGCATGCCGAATCTCGCGCTGTCGGTTCCGACCTACTACGTGGTCGCACCGGCGGAGTGCTCATCCAATCTCTCCCGCTTCGACGGCGTCCGGTTCGGCCACCGCTGCGAGGACCCGAAGGACCTCCTGGATCTTTACGAGCGCTCCCGCTCGGAGGGTTTTGGCGCCGAAGTGAAGCGCCGCATCCTGACCGGAACCTACGTGCTTTCCGCGGGCTACTACGATGCCTATTACCTGAAGGCCCAGAAGGTCAGGCAGCTGATCGCGGCGGATTTTCGGCAGGCGTTCGGCGAGGCGGATGTGCTTCTGGGGCCGACCACGCCGACCCCGGCCTTCCGGCTCGGCGAGAAGACCGACAACCCGGTGACCATGTACCTGAACGACATCTACACGATCGGCGTCAACCTGGCCGGCCTGCCGGGCATGTCCGTGCCCTGTGGTTTCGCGGACGATCTGCCGGTCGGGCTCCACCTGGTCGCGGATCACTTCCAGGAGGGGCGGCTGCTGAACACCGCCCATGCCTTCCAGCAGGCCACGGACTGGCATCGCCGAGCGCCTGGTGGCGCGTTTGCCTGAGATCGACGGAGAGCGAGACATGGATTGGGAGATGGTGATCGGGCTGGAAATCCACGCCCAGCTGAAAACCGCCAGCAAGATTTTCTCGGCTTCTTCCACCGCGTATGGAGCCGAGCCCAATACCCAGGCGAATCTCGTCGACCTGGGTTATCCCGGCGTACTGCCGGTTTTGAATACCGAGGCCGTCGGAATGGCCGTGCGTTTCGGGCTCGCGAGCCACTCCAGCATCGCGCCCCGGTCCGTGTTCGCCCGCAAGAATTACTTCTATCCCGACCTTCCCAAGGGCTATCAAATCAGTCAGTACGAGCTGCCGGTCGTCCACGACGGCTACATTGATATCGATCTCGAGGACGGCGCCAGCAAGCGGATCGGGATTACCCGTGCGCACCTCGAGGAGGATGCCGGCAAGTCTCTCCACGAAGACTTCCATGGCATGAGCGGTATCGACCTCAACCGGGCCGGAACGCCGCTTCTGGAGATTGTGTCAGAGCCGGACATGCGCACGGCGAAGGAAGCCGTGGCCTATATGAAGTCCATCCACCAGCTCGTTCGCTACCTGGATATCTGTGACGGCAACATGCAGGAGGGATCCTTCCGCTGTGACGCCAACATTTCCGTCCGGCCCAGGGGACGGCACGAATTCGGTACCCGTGCGGAAATCAAGAACCTGAATTCTTTCCGGTATATCGAGCGGGCCATCCTTCACGAGGCCGAGCGGCAGATCGACATCATCGAATCCGGCGGCAGCATCGTCCAGGAGACCCGCCTGTACGACCCGGACAAGGACGAGACCCGGCCGATGCGAACGAAAGAGGAGGCCAACGACTACCGTTATTTCCCGGATCCTGACCTCCTTCCGGTGGTCATCTCCGAGGCGGAGATCGAGGCGGTCCGCCGGGAATTGCCCGAGCTTCCCGACGAGAAGAAGAATCGCTTTGTGAGCGAGTTCGGCCTCTCCGAATACGATGCCCGTGTACTGACCTCCAGCCGGGCGCTGGCGGACTACTACGAGGCCGTGGCGGCGACGGTGAAGGACAAGAAGCTGGCGGTGAACTGGGTAATGGGGGATCTGTCCGGAGCCCTCAACAAGGACGGACTCGACATCGAGACCAGCCGGATTGAGGCGCAGTCCCTGGCCGGCCTGCTGGGCCGCATCGAAGACAACACCATCTCCGGGAAGATCGCCAAGGAAGTCTTCGAAGCGATGTGGGCCGGGGAGGGCAGCGCCGACGATGTCATCGAGGCGCGCGGCCTCAGGCAGATCACCGACACCGGCGCGATCGAGGCGATCATCGAGCAGGTCATGGCGGGCAACCCGGGCCAGCTGGAGCAGTACCGCTCCGGCAAGGACAAGCTTTTCGGGTACTTTGTCGGCCAGGTGATGAAGGCCACCAAGGGCCAGGCCAATCCGGCCCTCGTGAATGAACTGCTGAAAAAGATGCTGGCGGGCTGAGCCTTGGCGGATACGGACAGTCTGAGCCGCTTCGTCTTCGAGAATTTCCCGGTACGCGGCGAACTCGTGCATCTGAATGCCAGCTGGCGGGCGGTGCTGGAATGCCACGACTACCCGCCGCCGGTCCGTCGGCTGCTGGGCGAAGCCGTGGCCGCGGCCGTGCTTCTGGCTTCGACGCTGAAGTTCGACGGTCAGCTCACCCTGCAGATCCACGGCAACGGACCGCTGAGCCTGCTGGTGGCCCAGTGCGGCGCGGACCTGCACGTCCGCGGCATCGCGAAGTGGGACGGGGATGACCTTCCGGAGGACTTCGCGGGGATAACTGGCGGCGGGCGCCTGGCGATCACCATCGAGACGGGCAAGGACGGCGAGCGCTACCAGGGGATCGTCCCCGCCGAGGGGCAGACCCTGGCGGCCTGTCTCGAGGGCTATTTCGAGAACTCGGAGCAGCTTCCCACGAGGTTGTGGCTGGCGGCGGATGGGCAGGGCGCGGCGGGCATGCTTCTTCAGCAGCTACCGGGCCGGGAAATGACCGTGGAGCGCGAGGACGACTGGCATCGGGCCCAGCTGCTCGCCGACACCCTGAGCGAAGAAGAGCTGATGGAGCTCGCCGACCGGGATCTCCTGCGGCGGCTGTTCCACGAGGATCACCTGCGGCTGTTCGATCCGTCCCCCGTGGCGTTTCGATGCAGCTGCAGCAAGGATCGTGTCCAGTCGGCCCTGCGCCTGCTGGGCCGCGACGAGCTGGATGAACTTGCCGAGGCCGATGGGAGCGTCGAGGTCCGCTGCGAGTTCTGCGGCCGCAGCTACCCGCTGGATCCGGTGGATCTGGAGCAGCTCTTTTCCGGCGATGAAGCGCCGTCACCGCCTGCGTCACGGCGCGTCCACTAGCGACTCAGGTTACGGCCGCGCCCCTGCCGGGCTGCCCGAGGGCGACGAAACGTCCTTCGAGCCGGGCCTGTTCCGGGAGCCTGCCGTCGGCGATCGTGCCAATGGTCACCACGAGATCAATCCGGGCCCGGCCGCGGGCGGCGAGGGCCGACTGCACGGCAGCCTGCTTCGGGGCGGAGGGAAACAGGCAGCGGGCATGAAGCGCACCGGGTACGGGCGACAGGAAGCTCATGTGGCTTCTGCCGATCACCACATGGCCATCAAAGCGAGGGCCGGCAACCATCATCGCGACGCCCCAGCCCGCGAGCGTTGCCAGGGCCTGCAGGGCGCCACCGAAGGCGGTGCCCATGTGGTTGGCGTTGGGGTCCAGGGGTGCGGCGATCTCCAGTGCATGGCCGTCGAGGCGGGCGATGGACACGCCCATGGCGGCGGCGAGCGGAATGTGCTCTCCCCAGAGGGTGGTCAGTCGATGCTGCCAGCGTTCGCGAATTTCCGGGTCCATGGCTGCCAGTTATCCAATGGTCCCGTCATTCTAGGCACATCCGGGCCGGCCGAGCGGGATGCCGGAACCATGACCCGGTTCACATATTTATAACGATATGTTTATATACTTCACTGACTGCGATATGGGAGGGGTGCGTGCAGGATTTACTCGCTGCCTTGAAGGCCGTGGCCGAGCCAACCCGGCTGCGCCTGCTCGCGCTGTGCGCGCGGGGAGAGCTCACCGTGAGCGAGCTGACCGGCATTCTGGGCCAAAGCCAGCCGCGGGTGTCGAGACATCTGAAGGTGCTCCTTGAAGCAGGGCTCCTGGACCGCTTTCGCGAGCAGAACTGGGTTTACTACCGGGTCCCGCTGAAGGGCAGCGGCGCCCGCCGTGCCCGGCAGCTGCTGACCCTGATTCCGAAAGGAGATCCCGTGCTTTCCCTGGACTGGCTGCGCCTGGACCAGGTGCTGGCGGATCGCGTGGCGAATCTGCCTGCGGCCGGCACCGGCGATGCCGGCGCGCATGGTGTGGCCGGAGTCGACGGCCGAATTCTTTCTGCCCTGGACGACCGAGCCCCTGGGGGATCTGCTGGACATCGGGACGGGGAGCGGACGAATGCTTCGCCTGCTTGGGGATCGAACGGAGACCGCCGTCGGCATCGATATCTCCAGGGACATGCTGCTGCTGGCCAGGAGCAATCTGCGTTCCGCCGGCATGGATCACCTGACCGTGCGCCAGGGCAATATGTATCAGCTGAAATTCGCGAATGCCTCGTTCCACACCGTGACCGTGGACCAGGTGCTCTTCCAGGCCGAACAGCCGGAGTGTGTCCTGGCCGAGGCGGCACGCGTGCTCAAGCCCGGCGGGCGGCTGCTGCTGGTCGAGTTCCTGACCGGTCACGCCGGCGCCGGCTCGACCGATGCGCCGTCCGAGCATCCGATCACCGAGCCGGCGCTGTCCGAATGGCTGGAGAGTGCCGGTTTTCGCGAGGAAGCCAGTGAGCGTATTCCCGCCAGCCCCTGGCCGCTCGTCCTGACCGTGTCGCGCCGCCGGCGCGCCGCAGGCGTGGCCGCCGCCTGAATTTGTCTTCTATAGAGAACGTCATGAAAAGTAATGCAATTCGCCTGTCCTTCGAGTTTTTTCCGCCGAAGAACGAGGCCATGGAAGCCCGCCTCTGGGAGACCGTGCAGCGGCTGGCTCCGCTCAATCCCGATTTCGTTTCCGTCACCTACGGGGCGGACGGTTCCACCCGTGAGCGCACTCATGACATCGTGAGCCGCATCCACCGCCGAGCGGGTCTGACCTCCGCGCCTCACCTGACCTGTGTCGGTGCCACCCGGGGCGAAGTCCTGGATATCGCCCGTCAGTACTGGGACGAAGGCATTCGCCACATCGTCGCCCTCCGGGGCGACCCGCCCCAGGGCAGCGACCGCTATGTGCCGCATCCCGGCGGCTTCGCCTATGCTTCGGACCTCGTGGCCGGCCTGAAGACGGTGGGCGATTTCGAAATATCCGTTGCGGCTTATCCCGAGGTTCATCCCGAGGCGGCGAGCGCCGACGCGGACCTGGAAAACCTCAGGCGCAAGGTGGATGCCGGCGCGTCGCGGGCCATCACCCAGTTCTTTTTCGATACCGATGCCTATCTGCGACTGCGGGACCGTGCTGCAGCCATCGGGATCGACGTGCCCATCGTCCCCGGTATTTTGCCGATCACCCGTTTCCCGCAGCTGACCCGTTTCGCGGCGGCGTGCGGAACCAGCGTTCCGGAATGGCTGGCCGAGCGTTTTGCCGGACTGGATGACGACCCGGAGACCTGCAGCATGATTGCCGCGGCGGTCGCCATCGACCAGGTGGAATCCCTGCGTCGGCACGGCGTCTCGGACTTCCATTTCTACACGCTCAACCGGGCCGAACTGACCTACGCCATTTGCCAGTGCCTGGCCAGCCGCCCCGCGCCACAGGCCCTCTACGCATGAGCGGCGCCGCAGACAAGGACTGCGCGGCCACGTTTGGCGAGCTGCTCCAGGAGCGGATCCTGCTCCTGGATGGCGCCATGGGCACCATGATCCAGGGCTATGAGCCCACTGAGGCCGATTACCGTGGTGAACGTTTTGCCGACTGGGCCAGCGATCTCAAGGGCAACAACGACCTGTTGACCCTCACTCGGCCCGACATGATTCGGGCCATCCATGACGCCTACCTGGACGCCGGCGCAGATGTCGTGGAAACGAATACCTTCAACGCCACGGCGGTGTCCCAGGCCGACTATGGTCTGGAAGATCTGGTCTACGAGCTGAACTTCGAGGCGGCACGGCTTGCCCGGCAGGCCGCCGACGCGGCGGCCGAGCGCAGCGGTTCACCGCGTTTTGTCGCCGGGGTTCTCGGTCCGACCAATCGCACCGCCTCGCTGTCGCCGGACGTCAACGACCCCGGCATGCGCAACGTCACCTTCGACCAGCTGGCTGCTACCTATGGAGAGGCCGCCCGGGCTCTGCTGGAAGGCGGCGCCGATATTCTGATGGTCGAAACCGTCTTCGACACCCTCAACGCGAAGGCCGCGCTCTACGCGATCCAGGAACTGCTCGAGACCTGGCCGGCGGAGGTCCCGGTGATGGTCTCGGGAACCATCACCGATGCCTCCGGGCGAACCCTGTCCGGGCAGACCGTGGAAGCCTTCTGGAACTCCGTTCGCCATGTTCGGCCCGTTGCCATTGGTCTGAACTGTGCCCTTGGCGCGGATCAGCTGCGGCCCTACGTCGAGGAGCTGGCGCGGCTGGCCGATACACGGGTCAGCGTGCACCCCAATGCGGGGCTGCCCAACGAGTTCGGGGAATACGACCAGTCCCCGGAGGAGATGGCGGAAATCCTGGCGGAATTCGTCTCTTCGGGCTTCGTCAACCTGATCGGCGGCTGCTGCGGCACGACCCCCGAACATATCCGTTCCCTCGCCGGAGTGGTCCGGGGTCAGCCGCCCCGAACCCTGCCGGAAATCGCCCCGGCCTGTCGATTGTCTGGCCTGGAGGCGCTGAACATCCGGCCCGGCGACCTGTTCGTCAACGTCGGGGAACGGACCAACGTCACGGGCTCGGCGCGTTTCCGCAAGCTGATCGAGGCGGGGGATTTCGACACGGCGCTCGACGTCGCGCGACAGCAGGTGGAAAGTGGCGCCCAGATCATCGACGTCAACATGGACGAAGGAATGCTGGATTCCGAGGCCGCCATGCAGACCTTTCTGCGGCTGGTGTCCTCCGAGCCGGATATCGCCCGTGTGCCCATCATGGTGGACTCCTCCAAGTGGAGCGTGCTGGAGGCCGGCCTGAAGTGCCTGCAGGGCAAACCGGTGGTCAATTCCATCAGTCTGAAGGAGGGGGAAGACCCGTTCCTGGAACAGGCCCGGACCGCCCGTCGCCACGGTGCGGCGGTGGTCGTGATGGCCTTCGACGAATCCGGCCAGGCGGACACCCTCGAGCGTCGGGTGGCCGTTTGTTCGCGTGCTTACGGGCTGTTGACCGAAGAAGTGGGTTTTCCGGCAGAAGACATTATTTTCGACCCCAATATCTTTGCCGTGGCCACGGGCATCGAGGGGCATAACCGCTACGGCATCGACTTCATCGAAGCCACGCGGCGGATCCGTGCCGAGCTGCCCCACGCGCTGGTCAGCGGGGGTGTCTCCAACGTGTCGTTTTCCTTCCGGGGAAACAACCTGGTTCGGGAGGCCATGCACTCGGTGTTTCTCTACCATGCCATCCGCGCCGGCCTGGGCATGGGGATCGTCAACGCGGGCCAGCTGGCGATCTATGAGGACATCCCCGGAGAGCTGAAGGAGGCGGTCGAGGACGTGATTCTCGACCGGCGCGAGGATGCTACCGAGCGACTCGTCACCATGGCGGAGCGCTATCGGGGCGAAGGCCAGGCCGCGGGCCGGCGCGACGACAGCGAGTGGCGGGCCCTGCCCGTCATCAAGCGGCTGGAATATGCGCTGGTCAAGGGCATCGACCAGTATGTGGTCGAAGACACCGAAGAAGCCCGCCTGGCGGCAGAGGCGCCGCTGGATGTGATCGAGGGGCCGCTCATGGATGGCATGAACGTGGTCGGTGACCTGTTTGGTGCCGGCAAGATGTTCCTGCCCCAGGTGGTCAAGTCCGCCCGGGTCATGAAAAAGGCGGTCGCCCATCTCGTGCCGTACATCGAAGCGTCACAGGAGGGGACCCAGAGCAAGAAGGCCAAGATTCTCCTCGCCACGGTGAAGGGTGATGTCCATGACATCGGCAAGAACATCGTGGGGGTCGTACTTCAGTGCAATAACTTCGAGGTTATCGACCTCGGCGTCATGGTGCCCGGCGACCGGATTCTCGGCGTTGCCCGCGACGAGGACGTGGACATCATCGGATTGTCGGGGCTGATCACGCCGTCGCTGGACGAGATGGTCCACGTGGCCCAGGAAATGGAGCGTCTCGGATTCGAGCAGCCCCTGCTCATCGGCGGCGCGACGACCTCGCCGGCCCACACGTCGGTCAAGATCGATCCGGCCTATCGTGGGCCGGTGGTGTACGTCAAGGATGCATCCCGGGCCGTCGGCGTGGTGCAGAACCTGGTGAGCAACGAGCACCGTGAGGCGTACGCCCGGCAGATCAAGGAAGAGTGCGCCACCAACCGTGCCCGTCACCGCGGCCGGCGCGGGAAAGGCCCGGAGGTGGCGCTGGCGGACGCCCGCGCGAACCGCTTCGACGGCGGCTGGGCGGACTACAAGCCGCCGGCGCCGGCGGCGCCGGGCATCCATGTATTCGATGCCCTGGACCTCGAAGAACTGGTGCCCTACATCGACTGGATGCCGTTTTTCAACGCCTGGGAGTTTCACGGCCGCTTTCCGGACATCCTTGACGATGCCGAGCGCGGCGAGGCCGCCAGCCAGCTCTTCGAGGACGCCCAGGCCATGCTGGCCCGGGTCCTCGAAGAGCGGTGGCTGAAAGCGCGGGCGGTGACAGGACTGTTCCCCGCTGCCAGCATCGATGATGACATCGAGATCTATGCCGACGCCGCCCGCAGCAAGCCCCTCATGCGTGTGCATCATCTGCGCGAACAGCGCACCAAGCCCCGGGACCAGGCGAACTTCTGCCTGGCGGATTTTGTTGCGCCGGCGGCCAGCGGCCTGGAGGACTGGGTCGGCGCGTTTGCCGTGACCGCCGGGGGCGGTATCGATGCCCATGTGGCGGCCTTCGAAAGCCGTCATGACGACTACAACGCCATATTGCTCAAGGCTATCGCCGACCGGCTGGCCGAAGCGTTTGCGGAGCGCATGCATGAGCAGGTGCGCCGGGAGCTCTGGGGCTACGCGGCCGACGAGGACCTGGAGAACGCCGCGCTTATCCGGGAGGCCTATCGCGGTATCCGCCCGGCCCCTGGCTATCCGGCGTGCCCGGATCACACCGAGAAGGGCTTGTTGTGGAGCCTGCTCGACGTACCTGCCAGGGCGGGAATTACGCTGACCGAGAGCTTTGCGATGCTGCCTACGGCGGCCGTCAGCGGCTGGTATTTCTCGCATCCTGGAGCGCGCTACTTCCAGGTGGGCAAGATCGGCCGGGACCAGGTATCCGACTACGCTGCCCGCAAGGGCTGGACTCTCGCGGAAGCGGAGCGCTGGTTGTCTCCGAATCTCGGATACGATCCGCGCGCGGCCGATGCCGCGTGAACATCCGCGCGTGTTCCGGTGGCGGCGTGATGTAATCTCGCCCAATCCAAATGCGACAACAAGCCGGGATTCCCATGACCTTCGCCACCGTACCCTCTAGCACCGCCCTGGAGGGCGTGAAATACGAAATCCGCGGAAACCTGGCCCGCCGGGCCCTCGAGCTCGAGCGGATGGGCAACGAAATCATCGCCCTGAACATCGGCAATCCCGGGCTGTACGGGTTCCGTACGCCGGAGACCATGCGCCAGGCCATGGTGCGGAACCTGGCCCGCAGCGAGCCCTATTGCCATCAGAAAGGGATCTTCCCGGCCCGCGAAGCCGTGGTCATGCAGCAGCAAAGCCGCGGCATCATGGATGTGGGTGCCGAGGACGTCTTCATCGGCAACGGCGTGTCCGAACTGATCGACCTGTGCCTGCGGGCCTTGCTGAACGACGGTGACGAGGTCCTCGTGCCCAGTCCCGACTATCCTTTGTGGACCGCCGCCACGGTTCTCAACAGAGGCCGAGCGGTTCACTATCCTTGCCGCCCGGAAAACGGATTTGTCCCCGACCCCGCGGAGGTGGAGAGCCTGATCACCCCTCGTACCCGGGCGATTGTCATCATCAACCCCAACAATCCGACAGGCGCTGTCTACGATCGCGAGCTGCTGGAGTCGCTGGTCCGCGTGGCGGAACGCCATCATCTCGTGGTGATGAGCGACGAAATCTACGACCAGATGGTCTACGACGGCGCCGAGACCGTGCCGGTGGCCACCCTGGTCAAAGACGCGTTGTGTGTCTCGCTCTCCGGCCTGTCCAAGATCTACCGGGCCTGCGGATACCGGGTCGGATGGGCCGTGTTCTCGGGCAACAGGGAACACGCCGGCGACTATCTCCACGGCGTGGAGCTGCTGGCGGCGCTGCGTCTGTGCAGCAACGTGCCGGGCCAGTGGGCGGTACAGACGGCGCTTGGCGGTTTTCAGAGTGTTGGCGAGCTCGTCGAACCCGGCGGCCGGCTGTTCGAGACCCGCAAGGCGCTGATCGATTCGGTCCGGGCAAGCGACTACCTGGAACTCGTGGAACCCAGGGGCGCCATGTATGCGTTCCCGCGGGTTCTCCGCGAGCGCATTCCGGACTTCGACGACCAGCGGTTCGGCATGGACCTGCTGGAGCACAAGCATGTCCTCGTGGCGCCGGGAGTCAGCTTCAACGTGCCCTACAACGATCATTTCCGCATCACGACCCTCCCGGAACCCAACGTCATGCGCGAGGTCTTTGGCCGCATCGAAGAGCTGCTTCGGGACTACGCGGTCGCGGAGGTCTGAGGGCCTGGCATGCTACCGCTTCGCCGGCGTCAGGCGGTCGAGCCGAAGGCGGTGGCGGGCGTCGGACAGCCGGTAGGCAACCCCCTTCACGGCGATGATCACTCCCAGGCCGGTGCCCCCGGCGATCAGGAAAATCACGAGCATCTGGTACTTGACCGCGAGCATGGGATCCGCCCCGGCCAGGATCTGCCCGGTCATCATGCCCGGCAGAAAAACCAGTCCGGTGGCCGCCATCGTGTTGATTACCGGGATCAGGGCCGCTCTCACAGCGCCACGAACCGCGGGCCGGAACGCTTCCGGGCGTGTGTACCCCAAGGCCAGCATGGACTCCACTGCCAGCCGGTCGCGGCGCAGAGTGTCGACCAGCCTTTCCATGCCGAGGGCGACGCCGGTCATCGTGTTGCCCAGGACCATGCCGAGCAGAGGTATCGCATAGCGGGGATGAAACCAGGGATCGGGCCTGAGCTGGGTGGCCAGCGCCAGCACGGTCACTGTGACGCCCGCGAACAGCATGGCTGTTGTTCCCAGGCCGTATGACCAGGCGCCGGTCAGTCTGCGATCCTGGCGCGCCATGGCTTCATATCCGGCAAACCCCACCATGACCGCGGCAGCCAGCGCCGTAAGCGCCGGCGAAACGGATTCGAAAAGAACCCGTAAAACCAGGGCCACGAGCAGCAGCTGCACGACCATGCGAATTGCAGCGATGGCCAGCGTTCGTTCCAGTCCGAGGTCCAGGCGGACGGATATCCAGCCGTTGATCATCAGCAACATTGCCGCAAGAACAAGATCCAGGGTTGAGATGGGGATCGTCGTCATGCGGCTGCCAGCCGGCCGTGGTTCATGGTCATCCGGCGATGGGCCAGGCGCCCGGCCTGATCCTCGTCGTGGCTGTTCACGAGAATGGCCCGCTCATCGTTGAGCCAGCTGCCCAGCAGTCTCTCGACCCGCAGCGTGCCTGACGGGTCCAGCGACGAGGTCGGTTCATCCAGCAGGAGAACCCGGGGTGACTGGACGAGGGCGCGGGCGAGGCCGAGTCGCTGCGCCTCCCCGGTGGACACATCGGCGACCATTCGCTCGAGAATGCTTCGCGGCAAAGCGAGAGCGTCGAGCAGGTCTCCTGCTGCCTCGACGTGGGCATCGCGGAAGTGATCGACGACCCGGTCCGCCCACCAGCCGGGCACAGGTGGCAGATAGGTGACAAGGGCCCGCCACTGCGGTCCGGTCCAGTCCTCGCGGCGGCGGCCGGCAAGATGAACTGCCCCGGGGGCCGGATCCAGGTCGGCGATCGCCCGCATGAGGAGACTCTTGCCGGCGCCGGAGGGACCGCTGACCGCAAGGATTTCGCCGGCGGCCAGCGACAGGCTGGCGGGTTCCAGCGGCGTTCGCCGCAGTCCTTCCACCCGCAACAGGGCCGATGTCACGGTGGCGTCGCACAGACCGGGCAGTCGGGATCCCGGGGAAGCTTCAGGCCGCGCCACTCGGTGCTCAGCGCGTCGTAGAGCATGAGTCGCCCGTCCAGGGTCGGGCCACAGCCCGAGACCAGTTTCAGAATTTCCACGGCCATGGCGGATCCGATGACTCCAACGGCCGGACCGAGCACGCCATTGCCCCGGCAGTCCTCCAGTTCGTCATCACTGTCCTGATAGAGGCACCGGTAGCAGGGCCCGGGCGTGATATCGGCACGGAAGACCGCCAGCTGCCCTTCGTAGCGAATCACCGCGCCGCTGACCAGCGGTGTACCGGTCCGGACGCAGGCGGCGTTGACCGCGAACCGGGTGGCAAAATTGTCGCTGCAGTCGGCCACCACCGTCGCTGCGCTTACGGCGCGGAGCAATGCGTCGCCGCTGAGCCGGCCGGTCGTCAGCTGGACCGCGACGTCCGGATTGAGCCCGGCCAGCCGGTCACGGGCAGAATCGGTCTTGTCCTGGCCGACATCGGCCATGGCGAACAGGATCTGCCGCTGGAGATTGGTCACGTCGACCCGATCGAAGTCGGTCAGGTGTATGGCGCCAATGCCGGCCCCGGCCAGGTAGAGACAGACCGGCGACCCGAGACCACCGGCCCCTATGACCAGCACCGTTGCGTCGCCGACGCGTTGCTGGCCCGATTCGCCGAACCCCTCCAGGGCAATGTGACGGGCGTATCGCTCGTGCACCGAGGCCCCTTGCGCTCAGCCGTCTTCAGCCCGGCGGGCCGCCGTCACGACCACGGGTTCCAGCGGCACGTCGTCCATTCCCATGCGAGCGCCTGTCGCCACCCCCGCGATGGCATCGACCACGTCCATGCCGGCTGTGACACGGCCGAACACCGCGTAACCTGCCCCGCCCGTGCCCGGATCCAGAAAAGGGTTGTCCTTGAGGTTGACGAAGAACTGGGAGGTCGCGCTGCTCGGGTCCTGGGTGCGGGCCATGGACAGCGTGCCGCGCAGATTCAGCAGTCCGTTGTCGGCCTCGTTGACGATGGGCTCGAGGGTCGGTTTGCGGCTCATGTCGGCGTCATAGCCGCCGCCCTGGATGACGAATCCGGGAATGACCCGGTGGAAGATCGTGCCGTCGAAAAAGCCCGAGTCCACGTAGGCGAGGAAATTTTCGGCGCTGACCGGCGCCTTGTCGGAGTCCAGCTCGATGCCGATCTGGCCGTGGCTGGTTTCGAAAATCACGTTCATGGCGCTGCGGGGTCCTTCGGCGGCCTGGGTGTGGCGTGCATGATACGCGCAACGCCCTCGTGAGGCAGGATTTCGATCCGCGCCGCCCGCGCATCGTAGAAGAACAGGAAGCCGCTGGTGGCGCCCATCAGCGTCCGCTCAAGCCGTCGGCCATCCTGGGTTTCTATGCTGACTGTCCCGCCGTCGCCGGCCTGGATGCGGCGCGCCTCCCGGCTGGCATAGGTGTCGATGAAGAGCAGGCAGTAGGCGAACGTCAGGATCAGTGGCCAGGTGCCGGGGGCCAGATGACTTCGAAGCCAGGCGTATCCGCGAGCCAGCCGGTTCATCGATTCGGGCTCGGCAAACACGCGCTCCTCCCATCGGTTCAGCAACACCGCCGACCAGCCGACAATCAATGCCGAACCGGCCAGCGCGAAGGTCATGGGCTCCCGGAAGGCGCCCATCAGGAAATCACTGACGTCGGCAAACTGGAAGACGTTGATATCGAAGCGCCGGTAAAGGGCCCAGCTGAAGGTCAGGCCCAGCAGCGAGACGAACAGATAAGCGAGGGTCAGCGCTACCCCGGGATTGTTGCGGAGCAGGCTGGCCCAGGACCCGCCCGCCACGTGGGTGGCTTCCGCGTTCTCACGCGTCATTCAGTCCCCTGCGCGATCGTGACGCGGTCCCGGCCGCCGTCGTCGCGGAATGTATGAATGTTGAAATAGCGCATGGCCCTGAGGAGCCGGTGGACGCGCAGGGCCTGGTCATAGCCGTGTTCGAACATCAGCCAGCCGTCCGGCTCCAGGAAGGTGAACGCCTGGTCAATGATGCTGCGGAAGGAGCTCAGTCCGTCTGTCCCTCCGAGCAGCGCGTTCTCGGGCTCGAAGCGAACGTCGCCCTCGATGAGGTGTTCGTCTCCCTCCTCCACGTAGGGGGGATTGGAGACGATTACGTCGAAGCGCATGCCCGAGACCGGCTCGAACCAGAAGCCTTCCCGGAAGTCCACTGTATCGATGTGGAGCATTTTCGCGTTCAGGCGGGCGACCTTAAGGGCTGGCTTCGAGATTTCCACCGCCGTGATCCGGGCGTCCGGCCGCTCGCGGGCCAGGGCCAGGGCAATGTTTCCCGAACCCGTGCCGAGATCGAGAATGCTGGCACCTTTCCGCTCGGGCAGGTATTCCAGGACCTTCTCCACGAGCAGCTCCGTTTCCGGTCGCGGAATCAGGACATTCCGGTTGACCCTGAGCGGCATGGACCAGAATTCGCGCACGCCGGTGATGTACGCCACGGGTTCGCCGGAGAAACGCCGGCGCAGCAGAACCTCGAACCCCTTGGCTACCGGAAAGTCCAGCTCCTTCTCCGGCCACGCGAGCAGGTGGCTGCGCGGCTTCTTCATGAGATAGGCCAGCAGCGACTCGGCTTCCAGGCGCGGACAGTCGCTCACGTAGCTGAGCAGCGCGGCGCCATCTTCGAGGTAGCGGCGGATTGTCAGGTCTTCTGGTTGGCTCATGGGGGCTTATGGGACTAACGGCATGGCGTAGAATACGCGCACGCGGAGCCGGGTTCACCCTTCTGGAACGAGCGGGCACCGGCGGGAGAAAACATGAAGGTCTACCGAGAAGTCCTGGACATGGTGGGGCGCACTCCCATGCTCGAGGTCACGCAAATCGATACAGGGCCCTGTCGGCTCTTCCTGAAGCTCGAGCTTATGAACCCGGGCGGATCCATCAAGGACCGGATCGGCATTTCCATGATCGCCGCCGCCGAGGCCCGCGGGGACATCAGTCCCGGTGCCACCCTCGTGGAGGCCACGGCCGGCAATACCGGCCTCGGCCTGGCGCTGGCCGCGGCCCAGAAAGGCTACCGGCTCGTCCTGGTTCTGCCTGACAAGATGAGCCAGGAGAAGATTTTCAATCTGCGGGCGATGGGTGCCGAGGTCGTGCTGACCCGGTCCGATGTCAATCGCGGCCACCCTGAGTACTACCAGGACCTGGCGCGTCGGATTGCCGAGGAGACCGGCGGATACTTCATCAACCAGTTCGGCAATCCCGACAATCCCAGGGCCCACGAGGAAACCACTGCTCCGGAAATACTCGAGCAGCTCGACAACAGGGTGGACGCGGTCGTTGTCGGCGTCGGCTCCAGCGGCACAGTCACCGGCATGAGCCGCCATTTCCAGGCCCATGCACCCGGGCTGGAAATGGTCCTCGCCGATCCCGAGGGATCGATCCTGGCAGGCTTCATCGAGACCGGCGAAATTGGCGCCGGCGGGTCGTGGCTCGTGGAAGGAATCGGAGAAGATTTCATTCCCGACATCGCCGATTTCAGCCTCGTGACCCGGGCCTATACCATCTCCGATGCGGAATCCTTCGCCGCCGCCCGTGACCTGCTGCGCAAGGAGGGAATCCTGGCCGGCTCCTCGTCCGGGACGGTGCTGGCGGCGGCGCTCAAGTACTGCCGCGAGCAGACCGAAGCGAAGCGTGTGGTCACCTTCGCCTGCGACACGGGCAACAAGTACCTCTCCAAGCTCTACAACGATTTCTGGATGGAGGACAATGGCTTCATCGAGCGGGAGCGACATGGGGACCTTCGGGATCTCATTGGCCGGCCTCACGGCCAGCGCGCGACCATTACCGTGGGCCCCGACGACATTCTCACGACCGCCCACAACCGGCTTCGCAATGCGGGTTTCTCTCAGCTGCCCGTGATGAAAGACGACCGGCTCGTCGGAGTCATCACCGAAGACGACATCATCCGGTTCGTGTTCGGCAAGCCGGCGTTGATGACCGAGCCGGTTTCCCGGGCCATGCGCACGTCGTTTCTGCAGGTTGACCGGGACACGTCCATCAACAATCTGGTCGCGCTCCTGCACGGAGATTCCTATGCGGCGGTGACCCAGGGCGACGGCACCTTCCTTGGGCTGATTACCCGCACCGATGTACTTAACCACTTGCGAAAACTCCACCAGGGGGCCCTGGCATGAGCCGGTCCGACGCCAAGCCTCGCGGTCTGGCGACCCGGGCTATACACGCCGGGCAGGCGCCTGACCCGTCCACCGGCGCCATCATGCCGCCGATTTACGCCACGTCCACCTATGTGCAGTCCAGCCCGGGGGACCACCAGGGCTACGAGTATTCCCGCAGCCAGAACCCGACCCGAATGGCCTGGGAGCGCTGCGTGGCGGACCTGGAAAACGCCAGCCACGGATTTGCCTTCGCATCGGGCATGGCGGCGATCTCCACGGTTCTCGAGCTGCTGGATTCAGGTAGTCACGTTGTGGCCATGGACGATCTCTACGGAGGCACGGGCCGCCTGTTCAACCGGGTGCGCCGACGTTCTGCGGGCCTTCGTTTCACCTACGCGGACCTTTCCGATGCCAGCGCCCTTGATGCGGCTCTGGAGGCGGATACCCGGATGATCTGGATCGAGACGCCGACAAATCCGATGCTCAAGCTGTGCGATATCCGGGCCGTCGCCGATGCGGTATCGGAACGGGATCTGGTCATCGTGGCGGACAACACGTTTGCCACGCCCTGGGGTCAGCAGCCGCTGGACCTGGGCGCCGACATCGTCGTGCATTCGGTGACCAAGTTTCTCAACGGGCACTCCGACATGGTCGGCGGTGTGGCGGTCACCCGGGACGAGGGGCTGGCCGAGCAGCTCGCCTTTCTCCAGAACTCGGTGGGCGGCATCGCGGGCCCTTTCGACAGCTTTCTCGCCCTGCGCGGCGTCAAGACTCTGCCGCTGCGCATGGAACGGCACAACGCGACGGCGCTGGCGGTTGCGCGCTGGCTGGAAACCCGGGCGGGCGTGGACCGGGTCATCTACCCGGGGCTGGATTCCCACCCGCAATACGACCTGACTCGTCGCCAGATGGCCGGCGGAGGCGGCATCGTCACATTCTTCATCGAAGGTGGCCTGGCGAAAGCCCGGCCGTTTCTGGAGGCCTGTGAGATCTTCGCCCTGGCCGAAAGCCTCGGCGGCGTGGAGAGCCTCATCGAGCACCCGGCCATCATGACCCATGCCTCGGTGCCTCCGGAAACCCGCGCCGCCCTGGGTATCAGCGATGCCCTGATTCGTCTCTCGGTGGGCATCGAGGATCTCGACGATCTCATCGATGACCTGGACCAGGCGTTCGTTGCCGCCGGGCTCTGATTCGATGGCCTAGGAGCCGGCGGCCGGGTCTGGTGTCGAATTTCCGCGGAGGAACTCCGGTGGCTCAAGACCCTTGGACTCCAGGTAATCCGGATTGAATAGCCGCTGCTGGTAGCGCAGGCCGGAGTCGCACAGGACCGTAACGACGACATGGCCGGGCCCGAGCTGACGGGCGAGCCGTACCGCGCCAGAAACGTTCACGCCGCTGGATCCACCCAGCAGCAGCCCTTCGCCGGTGATCATTCGGTAGACCCGGGGTATGGATTCGCTGTCCTCGATCCGGAACGCCACGTCCACCGGCGCCTCGGCCATGTTCGCAGTAATCCGGCTGTTGCCGATTCCTTCCGTGATGGACGAGCCCTCCACCTTCATCTCGCCGTTGGCGTAGTGGTTGTAAAGGCCGGAACCGCCCGGATCCGAGACGGCGATCGTGACTTTCGGGTTGCGCTGTTTGAGGTAGCTGCCGACGCCGGCCAGCGTGCCGCCGGTTCCCGCAGCGCAAACGAATCCGTCGATCCGCCCACCGGTCTGCTCCCAGATTTCCGGGCCCGTCGTGGCGTGGTGCCAGGCCTGGTTGGCGGTGTTGTCGAACTGGTTGGCCCAGAAGGCGCTGCCCGGTGCCGCCTCATTCATGCCGGCCGCCAGGCGCTCGGATACATGCACGTAGTTGTCCGGGTTTCGATAGGGCACCGCCTTGACCAGCCGCACCTCAGCGCCGTACGCGCGCAGGGTGTCGATCTTTTCCCGGCTCTGGGTTTCCGGCATGACGATGATGCAGCGGTAGCCCAGGGCATTGCCTACCAGCGCCAGCCCGATCCCGGTGTTGCCGGCGGTACCCTCCACGATGACGCCGCCGGGCGCCAGTGCGCCCCGCGCCTCGGCATCCCGCACCAGGCCCAGTGCCGCCCGGTCCTTGATCGAGCCGCCCGGGTTCATGAATTCGGCCTTGCCGAGAATTTCACAGCCGGTTTCCTCGGAGGCTTCTTTCAGGCGGAGGAGCGGCGTATTGCCAATTAGATCGATAACGCTTTCGCGATACTGCATGCCGAGTGCCTTGCTGGTGTTTAACTGCCGAGCAGGGCCAGCTGTTCGGCCTGGTGCTCGCTGATCAACGGCTCGACCACCGGGTCCAGGTCGCCCTGGACGATCGTTTCGAGCTTGTAAAGGGTCAGGTTGATACGGTGATCGGTCACCCGGCCCTGGGGGAAGTTGTACGTGCGAATGCGCTCGGAGCGGTCGCCGGAACCGACGAGCGTCTTGCGGGCGGCGGCCTGCTCCGTGGCTCGCCGGGTTTCCTCGACGTCCAGAAGGCGGGCCTTCAGCAGCGCCATCGCCCGTGCGCGGTTCTTGTGCTGCGAGCGCTCATCCTGGCATTCGACCACGATTCCCGAGGGCAGGTGAGTGATCCGGACCGCCGAGTCGGTCTTGTTCACGTGCTGCCCGCCCGCACCCGATGCCCGGTAGGTATCAATGCGCAGGTCGGCGGTATTGACCTCGACAGCGTCCATCTCTTCCGGTTCCGGCAGCACCGCCACCGTGCAGGCCGAGGTGTGAATGCGACCCTGGGATTCCGTTTCGGGTATCCGCTGAACCCGGTGTGCGCCCGACTCGAACTTGAGTCGGGAATAAACGCCGCGCCCGGCAACCCGGCTGATCACCTCCTTGTATCCGCCGTGGTCCCCGGGGCTCTCCGAAAGGATCTCCACGGACCATCCCTGGTTCTCCGCATAGCGGGTGTACATGCGGAACAGGTCGCCGGCGAAGAGCGCGGCCTCGTCGCCGCCGGTTCCGGCGCGTATTTCCAGGTAGACATTGCTGGTGTCGTGCCGGTCTTTCGGGATCAGGTGTTTCTGCAGCGCCGCCTCCAGCGCTTCCAGGGCCGGGCCGCCTTCCGCCAGCTCCTCTTCCGCCAGTGCCTTCAGCTCGGGATCGCCGCCGGCCGCCAGCTCCATGGCGGTTTCCCGGTCCCGGGAGGCCTCCTGCCATGACTGGAAATCCGTAACCACCGGTTCGAGGCGGGCGTACTCCATGCTGAGCTCGCGAAACCGGTTCTGGTCGCCGATGACGTCTGGATCTGCCAGCAGCGCCGCCACCTCCTGGTGGCGTTCGAGGAGCTGGTCGAGACGCGCCCGAATCGAGTTCTTCACTTCAGAACCGCGGCCCCGCCCGGGCAGGTGAGGGCGCAACCGTCAGGCATCTTCATCCGGCAGGCCGAACAGGCGTCGTGCCGCCTGGATCAGGTCTCCGTCGCCGGTTTCTCCCGCCCGGCGCAGGCCGGCGCTGGGCCCGTGCAGCAGCTTGTTGGTGAGGGTTCTCGACAGATAGGCCACGACCTCTTCGGGGGACTTGCCCGATTCGAGCATGCGTGTGGCCTGCCGCTCTACCTGGGCCTGGATGTTCGCGGCATGCTGGCGAACCTCGCGTATGGTCGGCGCGGAGTCCCTGGTGCGCAGCGTGGCGGAGAACCGCGCCACTTCCGTATCGATGATTTCCCGCGCCTGCCGGGCGGCTTCCTCCCTGGAACGCAGATTCTCGCTGATGACGCCCTCGAGGTCGTCCACCGTATAGAGGTAGACATCCTCCAGCTTGCCCACGTCCGGGTGGACGTCGCGAGGAACTGCCAGGTCCACGACGAACATCGGCTTGCGCTTTCGCGCCTTAAGAGCCGCCTTGACGTCGGCTGTGTGAATCAGGGGTTCCGGACTGGCGGTTGAACAGATGAGCATGTCGGCATCCGCCAGGTGCGCGGGTATATCGTCCAGGGTGATGGCGTAGCCGGTGAATTCTTCCGCCAGGGCCTGTGCCCTGTCCAGGCTCCGGTTGGCGATGATAATCCGCCTCACCCCGCGCTGGGCCAGGTGTCTTGCGGTGAGTTCGATGGTCTCGCCGGCCCCCACGAGCAGCGCCGAGTGCCGGTCGAAGTCGGCGAATATCTGCCGCGCCAGGGTGACCGCCGCGTAGGCGACAGAGACTGCGCTGTTGCCGATGCTGGTGTCGGTGCGAACCAGTTTGGCAACGGCGAATGCCTGCTGGAACAGCGAATGCAGCATGGGACCGGTGCTGCCGACTTCGGTGGCAATCCGGTAGGCCTGTTTCATCTGGCCGAGAATCTGTGGCTCGCCAAGGACCGCTGAATCCAGCCCGGAAGCCACGGAGAAAGTATGGTTGACGGCCTGTTGATCCTCGAGGGTATACAGCAGATCTGATCCGTTCGGGCCTAGCCGGGTGTCGTCCATGAGCCAACCACGCAATTCGCCCACTGCGTTGCCGTTACAGGCGCTGTACAGTTCGGTCCGGTTGCACGTGGAGACGATGAGCATCTCATTCACATGCGGTATGCGAACGAGTTCGTCCAGTGCCGTTGGCAGCTGGTGGTTGTTCAGGGCCAGCTGCTCGCGGACCTGCACCGGAGCGGTCCGGTGATTCAAACCAAGGACTCTTAGTGTCATCCGTCGGTATACCCGCGAAGTTGCGCACAATTGTCCTGCAAGGATGCGGTCCGTGACAAGCGCCCGGCCACTCTGCGCTCAATAGGCTCTGATATAGTCCCCAAACCCTTTGTTCAGGCACCCAGATGAAGCGATCCCGCCTTTCGACCGGACTTGCTGTGGCCCTCCTGGCCGCTTGTGCTTCCGCCCCCGAAGAGACGACCCCTGACTATTCACTTCCGGTCATCGAGACCAGCGAGGCGGATTCCGAGGCCGCCAACTACCACCTGCTGATGGCCGAGATCGCCATTCAGCGGGAGGAGTACGCGCTGGCGGCCGGGGAGTATTACGAGGCGGCAAAGGAAAGCGGCGACGCGGAACTGCTGGGCCGTTCGGCCGGGGTCATCTTCGACTACGGAAACCAGGACCAGGCCCTGGAAATCGCCCGCCGATGGGCGGCGGTCGAGCCCGAGAACCCCGACCCGAGGCGCATGCTGGTCCAGATCTATTTGCGCCAGGGAGATCCGGACGGGGCCGCCTTTCACCTGGACGCGCTCTATGAGCTGACCGGCGCCGACCATCCGGAGGGCTTCGTCACGCTGCTGCCGCTGTTCCTGGACGCCCGGGACCCGGAGGTCGCGGTAGACGCCATGAAAGAGGTCGCGGACGGACGTGCCGGCAACGAGAGCGCCCAGTATGCGGTGGCGTATCTCGCGCTGCGGGCGGATCAGACCGAGCTGGCCGTTGGCTATGCCGAGACCGCGGCGACTCTGGCTCCGGAGTGGCAGGACGCCGCTGTGCTCTATGCCCGCAGCCTGGTCGCCGCCGATCGCCCGGACGAAGCCCTGGACTACCTGGCCAGCCGGCTTGATGCCAATAGCCCGCGGCTGCGCATGGAGAGGGCCGTTATCCTCATGGCCGCCGGGCGGGTCGACGAGGCGCGCGACGAGCTGCTGGCGCTGAAAGACGCCGAGGCGACCCGCCCCGGAGTCCTCCGGTCGCTGGGCTATCTCGAATACCACGCCGGTAACCTGGACGCCGCCGAGGACCACTTTGTGGAGCTGATGTCCACCGGGCGCTATATGGACGAGGCCTTGTTTTACCTGGCGAGCATCGCCGAGCAGCAGGGTGACGTGGACACCGCGATGCGGTTCTACGGCCGGGTGACAAGCGGCGACAACGCGGTAACCGCCCAGGTTCGCCTCGCGCTGCTGCTCTACAACATGGGCGAAACCGAGGCTGCCCTGAGGCACCTGGAGGATTTCTCCCGCATGGCTCCGTGGGCCGAGAGTGAGCTCGTCCAGGCCCGTGGCGAGCTTATGAATCGCATGGGTGATTTCGACGGTTCCCTGGCACTCTACGATGAATACCTCGAGCGCCATCCGGAGGACGACGACCTTCGCTACGCCCGGGCTTTCCTCTACGAGCGCCTGGACCGGGTCGATGAGGCGGTCGCGGAGCTCGAGTCCCTCGTCGCTCTGCGCCCCGAGGATCCGGTTGCCCTGAACGCCCTGGGCTATACGCTGGCGGATCGAACCGACCGGCACCAGGAGGCCTACGGTTATATCGAGAAAGCCCTCGAGCTGGCCCCCGACAATGCGGCCATCATCGACAGCATGGGTTGGGTTCTTCACAAGCTCGGCCGCAATGAGGAAGCCCTGGGCTATCTGGAGCGAGCCTGGGAGGAGTCCCGGGATCCGGAGGTGGCGGCGCACATCGGTGACGTGCTCTGGGCGCTGGGCCGCAGGGAGGAGGCGAGAAACTTCGTGGCCAACGCCATGACGATTTTTCCCGATGACGAAAAACTCATTGCTGCGGCCGCACGCCTGCTCGAGTGAGCCGGGCGGCTATAATCTTCGCCGTGTTCCTGGTGGCGGGGGGTTGTGTGAGCAGCGGAGACCGAATTGGTGAGTCCATCGATGCCGACTGGCTTGCCCGTCGCGATCGCCTGCGCGCGCTGGACGACTGGGGCATGGATGGGCGTATCGCACTGAAGATCGGCCGCAAGGGCTATAACGGCACGGTTTCCTGGGAGCAGCGGGAAGACGATCTGGATTTCCGGTTTCGCGGGCCTTTCGGATTCGGCGGCTTCCGGATCCATGGCGGCAACGACCGTCTCCGCGTAAAGACCACCCGCGGCGACGAGTTCTGGGTCACTGACCCGGTTGTCGAGATGACCGAGCGATTTGGTTTCAGCCTGCCTGTCTACAGCATGCGGTACTGGATCCTCGGCGTGTCTGATCCCGGCCTTCCGGCCGAGGAAACCGTGGGCGACCAGGGGAATCTCGAGGCCCTCGACCAGGCCGGCTGGGCGGTGGGTTTCGAGCGCTATGCCACACATATGGGGGAAACCCTGCCCGGCCGTCTCTTGATGGAAAAAGACAATATCCGCATACGCCTGGCGATCGACAGCTGGCAGACGGGCCTGACGGGGTCCGGCGCCAGGGACGAATGAAGCTGGCCCGCTGGGGCCGATACTGGCCGGCCCCGGCCAAGCTCAATCTCTTTCTTCACGTCCTGGGCCGCCGGGATGACGGGTATCACCGGCTCCAGACCGCCTTTCAGTTTCTCGATTACGGCGACTCGCTGGCCTTCGAGCAGCGCCGGGACGGGGCCATTCGTCGACCCGAGGGGCTTGCCGGGGTGCCCGAGGCCGACGACCTGGCCGTTCGCGCCGCGCTGACGCTTCAGGAAGCCGCCGGAGTCAGCCGGGGCGTCACGATCCGGATCACGAAGCGAATTCCGGCGGGGGGCGGGCTTGGCGGCGGCAGTTCCGACGCGGCAACGACGCTCGTGGCCCTCAATCATCTCTGGAAGGCGGGTCTGACCGAAGACGAGTTAGCGGGGCTGGCCCTGCCTCTGGGCGCGGACGTGCCGGTGTTCGTACGCGGCCGGGCGGCTTTTGCCGACGGCGTGGGGAATGAGCTTCAGGCCACGGACTGGCCCCGCTCCTGGTACCTGGTGGTGAATCCCGGGTGCGCGGTTCCCACTGCAGGGATTTTCGCCGCCCCGGAATTGACACGAAATTCCCCCGAGACGACAATTAACGGCTTTCTTTCGACGGGCGGACGGAATGATTTCGAGCCCGTTGTGCGGCGGCGGTACCCGGCGGTGGCCGAGGCGCTGGACTGGATGTCCAGCTATGGGCCCGCGCGACTGTCGGGGACCGGAGGGTGCTGTTTTCTGGACTTTGACAACCAGGTCATGGCTCAGGCGGTTCTGCAGCAGCTGCCCGCGGCCTGGACAGGATTCGTGGCGCGCGGGCTGAACCGCTCGCCGCTGCTGGACTACCGGTCCGTCTGAGCGCGACGCCGCGCCGACCGTCCGGCGGTTTTTCTTGGGGTGTAGCCAAGTGGTAAGGCAGCGGGTTTTGATCCCGCCATGCGCAGGTTCGAATCCTGCCACCCCAGCCAATATGGCCAGCGTGGCCACTCAGCGGGTTCCGGCGATTGGCCATCGGGATCCGGGCAGACAGGAGGCCAACGTGGAACTCGGCTCAATGGCGGTCTTCTCAGGCAACGCGAACCGCGCTTTGGCGGAAAGCATTGCCCGGCACCTGGGTTTCCCGCTAGGGCGGCTCAACGTGGGCCGTTTCAGCGACGGTGAGGCGCATGTCGAGGTTATGGAGAATGTGCGCGGCCGGGACGTATTTATCGTTCAGTCCACCTGTCCGCCGGTGAATGACAATCTGATGGAGCTCCTCGTGATCGCCGATGCGCTGCGCCGCGCGAGCGCGGCCCGGGTCACCGCGGTGATGCCCTACTACGGTTATGCGCGCCAGGATCGGCGGCCGCGGGCCCAGCGGGTCGCGATCAGCGCGAAGCTCGTGGCCAACATGATTACGGGTGCGGGCGTTGACCGGTTGCTGACCATCGATCTGCACGCCGACCAGATCCAGGGTTTTTTCGACATTCCCGTGGACAACGTCTATGCCTCACCGGTCCTGCTGCACGATGCCTGGCGCCAGGGTTACGAGAACATGATCGTCGTTTCGCCGGACGTGGGTGGCGTCGTCCGGGCCCGGGCTCTGGCCAAGCGACTCAACGATTCGGACCTGGCCATTATCGACAAGCGGCGACCGAAGCCGAACGAGGCCAAGGTCATGCACATCATCGGTGATGTGCGCGACAAGACCTGCCTGCTGGTCGACGACATGATCGACACCGCAGGCACGCTCTGCCAGGCGGTCGGAGCTCTGAAGGACCAGGGCGCGCTTAAGGTGGTTGCCTACATTACCCACCCGTTGCTCTCCGGGCCGGCCGTGGAGCGGATCGAGAACAGTGTGCTCGACGAACTTGTGGTCACCGACACCATACCGTTGCGCGACGAAGCCACGGCGTGCTCGAAGATCAGACAGCTGAGCGTCGCGGAGATGCTCGCCGAAACCATGCGTCGTATCAGCGACGAAGAATCCGTCAGTTCGCTTTACGTGGACTGAATCCAGCGCCCGCGGGAGCGGGCAAAACCCAAGCATCGGCCTGGTCGCGGGCCGGTGGCAACGAAAATCATCCTTCCAGGGAGAATCGAAAAATGAGCCAGGATTTCACGCTTGTCGGGGAAGACCGGGACGATCAGGGCAAAGGTGCGAGCCGCCGCCTGCGTCGCACCGGCATGGTCCCCGGCATCCTTTACGGGGGCCGTCGCCCGCCCAGGGCCCTTGTCCTCGACCGGGACACGCTCACCCACAGCCTCACCAACGAGGCCGTGTACTCGAGCATTCTGACGCTAACCATCGGTGACAAGGCGCAGCCGTGCATCATCAAGGACGTGCAGCGCCATCCGGCGCGCAACGTCATCATGCATATCGACCTGCAGCGCATTCTCGAAGACGAGAAAATCCGTGTGTCCGTGCCGATCAACTTCGTCGGCGAGGAAGAGGCGCCGGGCGTCAAGCAGGGTGGCAATGTATCGCGCGTCATCACCGAACTCGAGGTGACCTGTCTGCCCAGGGATCTGCCGGAGTCCATCGAAGCCGACATATCCGGGCTGGAGATGGACGCGATTCTGCATGTCTCGGAGCTGGACATTCCCGAGGGCGTGGAGCTCGCCGCCGGCGAAACCATTCAGGATCAGGCGGTAGCTACTGTGCACGTCATCCGCGTCCAGGCCGAGGAAGAGGAGGTCGAAGGCGAGGAGGTCGAGGGCGAAGAGCCGGACGCGCCCGAGGCGGAAGAAGACTAGAGACGCGCATGGCGCGATTGTCTCGATCGGGGCCGCCTCGCAGCGAGGCGGCCCTGACCCTCTTTTTAATGATCCATCCACGGGTCGCGACCTTTCCGGACGAACCATGACCGAGCGGATTCGCATTATCGTTGGCCTCGGCAACCCCGGGCGCAAGTACGAACAGACCCGGCACAATGCCGGCTTCTGGCTTACCGACGCGCTGGCCCGCCGGCACGGCGGCACGTTCAAGGCCCAGGGAAAGTTCCACGGCCAGGTTGCGACCATTTCCGTCGACGGGGCCGACGTCCGGCTCCTCAATCCGGATACCTACATGAACAAGAGCGGGCTGGCGGTGGTCAGTCTGGCCCGTTTCCTGAAGGTCCCGGCCTCCGGAATCCTTGTCGCCCATGACGAACTCGATCTGGAGCCCGGGACGGTTCGGCTCAAGCTCGGTGGAGGTGCCGGGGGGCATAATGGCCTGAAGGACGTCATTGCGCACCTGGGCCGCGACTTCTATCGCCTGCGCATCGGCATCGGGCACCCGGGACATCGGGAAGATGTCATCGGTTACGTCCTCAATCGCGCCCCCGCGGACCAGGAGGCCAGGATCAACGAAGCCGTGGAGGATGCCACGGACGTGATCCCGATACTCATCGGCGAGGGCGACCAGAAAGCCATGCACTCACTCCACAGCCGCGGGGTCGAGCCGCGGCCGTACCGGAAATCGGCCGGTGACGGCGCGGATACCCCCACGAAGAAACCCCGAGGCGATGACTGATGGGCATACGCATCGGCATCGTCGGGCTCCCCAACGTCGGCAAGTCCACCTTGTTCAATGCGCTCACGGAGGCAGAGATTGCCGCAGAGAACTACCCGTTTTGCACGATCGATCCCAACGTGGGGGTGGTTCCGGTACCTGATCCCCGTCTGACCCGGCTTGCCGCCATTGCGAGGCCGGAGAAGGTCCTGCCCACAACCATCGAGTTCGTGGATATCGCCGGACTGGTCGAAGGCGCGTCCAAGGGCGAAGGCCTGGGCAATCAGTTCCTGGCCAATATTCGCGAGACCGACGCGATTGCCCATGTGGTCCGTTGCTTCGAGAACGACGACGTGGTCCATGTCGCAGGCAGGGTAGACCCGGTTCACGATATCGAGATCATCAATCTCGAGCTGGTTCTGGCGGACTTCGGCACCGTAACGAGGCATCTCGAGCGAGCGGTCCGGGCGGCGAAAGCCGGCCGCAAGGAAGACATCCGCCGCCGCGATGTCCTCGCCCGGGTGGCCGAGGGCCTCGACGAGGGGCGGCCCGCGCGGGCCCTTGACCTTTCACCGGAGGATCTCGAGGAAATCGGCGAACTGCACCTTCTGACCGTCAAGCCCACCCTCTACGTGGCCAACGTGAGCGAAACCGGGTTTTCTGACAATGCCATGCTCCAGGCCGTTGAGGCCCTGGCGGCAGAGGAAGGCGCGGAGCTGGTCGCGGTGTGCGGGGCCATCGAGGCAGAAATCGCTCAGCTGGATGCCGCTGACAAGATCGACTTCCTGTCCGATCTCGGCCTCGACGAGCCCGGGCTGGACCGGGTTATCCGCGCCGGCTACCGCCTGCTGGGGCTGCACACGTACTTCACCGCCGGGCCAAAGGAAGTGCGGGCCTGGACCGTGCCGATCGGCGCAACGGCCCCGGAGGCCGCCGGCGAGATTCACACGGATTTCCAGAAGGGATTCATCCGGGCCGAGGTCATTGCTTTCGACGATTACCTGGCCTGCAACGGGGAATCCGGCGCCAGAGAGGCCGGAAAAATGCGCCTTGAAGGCAAGGACTACGTGGTTCAGGACGGCGACGTCGTTCACTTTCGATTCAACGTCTAGGCGGGTTCGCCCCGAGGCGCTCGCAGAGGCGCGCGCGTAGCGCGCTGCCTTGACAAGGCCCCGTCCGGGGCCCGACAATCTCGCGCCCTTCGCCGGGCGCGGCGGGTAGCTCCCGTGGCTAGGTAGCTCAGTTGGTCAGAGCACGGGACTCATAATCTCGGGGTCGGGAGTTCAAATCTCCCCCTAGCCACCATCTTCCCTCTATTGCTCCGCCTGTCCCTCTCCAACCGCTATAATCCCGGGCGGCGTCGGCCCGGATGGGCGAACTGCCGAATACAGGGGGGGGCGAGCTGCCCGAGGCGCCAGGCTTCTGGAGTTTACGGCGTCCGGACCCGGAATGCCCGGGCGACGCCCAGGGTCGGTCCTCACGCTCTCCCAAGCAAATGGCCACCGCCGTCGAGACGGGGTTTCGTCGCGCCGTGGCATCTTATCGGGCATCCCGCGCCCGGCTAACAACGCTGCCCGGCCGATTTGCCGGGACAGCGCAGGGAGATAGATCGTGTTTGGAAGAAAACTGCTAACAGTCGCCGCACTGCTTGTGGCCGCCCCGTCCGTGTGGGCGCAGAGTGCCGACGAAATGATCGAGATGGGCCGCGCCCAGCTCGAAGCCGATCGTCAGAACATCGTGGCCGCCAACCTGATCCTCACCGAGGCCGAAAGCGAGGCTTTCTGGCCCGCTTATCGGGAATACCGTTCCGACGTCGCGAAGCTCGACGACAAGACCGTTGCCCTGCTCAAGCGGTACTCGGACGACTACCTGTCCCTGCCGGACGATCAGGCCAAGACGCTGATGAACGAGACCCTCGACATTGACAGGGATCGGATCAAGCTGCAGGAGAAATACATCCGCAACTTCAGCAAGATCATTCCGTCATCGAAGGTCTTCCGCTACATGCAGATCGAGCGCCGGCTGGATAGCCTGGTTCGCCTGCAGCTGCAGAAGGACGTGCCGCTGGCGTTGCCGGCGGGTGGCCGGTAAACCGGCACTTTTCGCTTGAGGCCGTGGTCCGATTGCGTCGGGCCACGGCCTCTTTCGTCCCGTCCGGAGTGTTGTTCATGATGCGAATCCGTCTGAGTACGCTGGCGCTGGTCCTGCTCATGCAGGGTTGTGCAAACCCGTCCGTCGAGAATCCCGGGATCCACGGAGCCCGACATGTCCCCGGACAGTGCGGTGGCCGCAGACCCGTCCGGCGCCTTCGATATCGACTACGAGCGCTACGTGCTGGATAACGGTCTTACCCTGATCGTGCATCAGGACCGCAAGGCGCCGATTGTCGCTGTAAACGTCTGGTACCACGTGGGATCCAAGGACGAGCGCCCTGGCCGTACCGGCTTCGCGCACCTGTTCGAGCACCTCATGTTCAATGGGACGGAGAACTACGACGCCGAGTATTTCGAGCCCTTCGACCGGGTCGGCGCCACGGGTCAGAACGGCACTACCAATTTTGATCGGACCAACTACTTCCAGACCGTGCCGAATACCGCGCTGGACCTTGCGCTGTGGATGGAGTCCGATCGCATGGGCCATCTCCTGGGTGCCGTGACCCAGGAGAAGCTGGATGAACAACGTGACGTTGTGAAGAACGAGAAGCGCCAGGGGGAGAGCGAGCCCTACGGCAAGGTTTTCGAGGTCATTCTCCGGAACTCCTATCCGGTCGGGCATCCGTATTCCTGGGAGACCATCGGCTCCATGGAGGACCTGGATGCGGCCAGCGCTGAAGACGTGCAGAACTGGTTCAAGACCTGGTATGGGCCGAACAACGCCACCCTGGTCGTCGCGGGCGATGTAGAACCTGAGGAAGTGCTCGAGAAGGTGCGTCTGTATTTCGGTGATATTCCACCGGGGCCGCCGCTGACACGCCAGGAGGTCTGGATCGCGAAGCGGTCGGGGACGCATCGGCAGGTCATGCAGGACCGCGTGCCCCAGGCGCGGGTCTATCGGGTCTGGAACGCACCGCAGTGGGGCAGTGCCGATATGGACTACCTGGAATTGGCGGCGTCCGCGCTTGCTGGCGGCAAAAATTCCCGCCTCTACGAGCGGCTTGGTCTACCGGGAGCAGATCGCCACGGATGTGGTGGCCTATCCCTATGCCGGGGAAATCGGCGGCCTGATGATGCTTTGGGCCACGGCCCATCCCGGAGCAGATCCGGAACAGCGCTGGACGCCCTGGAGAAGGCCATCGACGAGGAAGTCGCCCGTTTCCTGGAGGAGGGCCCGACCGAACGGGAACTGGATCGAGTCCGTGTCCAGGCACGAGCCGGGTTCATACGCGGCATGGAGAGAATCGGCGGATTCGGCGGCAAGTCGGACATCCTGGCCGAGAACCAGGTTTTCGGCGGTGACCCGCTGGCCTATCGGGCCAGCTTCGAGCGGCTGGCGGCGGCGACCCCCGAAGCAGTGCGTGATGCCGCAGGTCGCTGGATGAGCGACGGTGACTACGTTCTTCGTATCCTGCCGTTCGAAGAAGGAACCGCGGCGGCGGCTGGCGCTGACCGGTCCGTCTTGCCGATGCCCGACACTTTCCCGGAGGCGCGTTTTCCCGATTTCGAGCGCGGTCAGCTGTCCAACGGTCTGGAGCTGATCGTGGCGACGCGCCGGGACGTGCCGGTGGTCAATTTCAACCTGCTCCTCGATGCCGGCTACGCGGCCGACCAGTTCGGGAAGCCGGGTACGGCGAGCCTCGCCATGGGTATGCTTGACGAGGGCACGGACACCCGGTCTGCCCTGGAGATAAGCGACGAGCTGTCGATGCTCGGCGCCAGTATCGGCGCCGGTTCGGTCCTGGATGTTTCCTTCGTGACCCTCTCCACGCTGACGGAAACCCTGGACGCCAGTCTGGATCTTTATGCGGATGTCGTTCTCCGGCCGGCTTTTCCGGAAAACGAGTTTGAGCGCCTTCGCCGCCAGCAGCTGGCCGCCATTCAGCGGGAAAAAGTGCGTCCGATTTCGATGGGTCTGCGAGTGTTGCCCCGGCTCCTGTACGGAGAGGGTCACGCCTATGACCTTCCGCTGACGGGCTCCGGCACCGAGGCGACCGTCGCTGCCCTGGATGTCAGCGATCTTCGCCAGTTTCACGAAACCTGGTTCAAGCCGGGCAACGGGACGCTGATTGTCGTGGGAGATACGGACCTGGCGACCATCCAGCCTCGCCTTGAGGCCTTGTTCGCGGGCTGGGCCCCGGGGTCCGTGCCCACAAAGAACATCGCGGCGGTTTCCCAGCCGAAGGGTGGCCAGGTGTACCTGGTGAATCGGCCGGAGGCTGAGCAAACGGTGATTTTTGCCGCCCAGCTTGCACCACCGACGGCGAATCCGGACGAGATCGCCCTGCAGGCCATGAATGATGTTCTGGGAGGCGACTTTACCTCCAGGATCAACATGAATCTGCGTGAGGACAAGAACTGGTCCTACGGCGCCTCCACGGCACTGGTTGCGGCCGAAGGCCAACGGCCATTCTTCGTCTACGCACCGGTTCAGACCGACAGTACCGGACCGGCCATCCAGGAGATCATCGCCGAGCTGGAAGCGATTCGTGGTTCTCGCCCACCCAGCCTGGAAGAGGTCGAGAAGGTCAAGGCCCGAACGACTCTCAGCCTGCCGGGCCGCTGGGAAACCGGCGGCGCCGTTGCCGGGTCTCTCGGCGAGCTGGTGCGTTTCGGATTGCCGGATGACTGGTGGAGTACCTACAGCGGTCGTGTACGGGCCCTGGAGGTCGACGATGTGGCCGCCGCAGCCAGAACCTATGTCCTGCCCGGCAACCTGGTCTGGGTTATCGTCGGCGACCTGTCCCGCATTGAGCCGGAGGTGCGTGCCCTGGGCCTGGGAGAGATCGAATTTATCGATGCAGACGGCCAGCCGGCGGGCCACGGTGCCCGGGTTCCCTGACGGGAGTTTCAGTACAGTCGAAGGATTCCGCCGGCAGCCCGCGCCAGCAGCCAGAGCACGGCAATAGGCAGTGCGACCGTCTGCAGGAGAAACAGGGCGATCAGCTGGATGGTGGATTCGACAATCTGGCCTGCCGTGTCTTCGAGGTCTTCGATCCAGGCTCCGGGCTGACCGACAGGCGGGCGGATCGCCAGTAGTCGGACATGCCCTCCAGCCAGCCGGGTTTCTCATCGCCGGTGGCACGCTCCTCGCCCGCCAACTCCTCGGCCAGTGGTTCCAGCTCTTCGCCGGCGCGGGCGAGTTCGGCGTGAGATGCCTGGTAGGGCTCGTCGAGGAAGACTTCGTAAACGATGGCGTTGGCGCCAGCCGCCAGGGCCATGCCGAAGCGGATCAGCGCCATGAAGAGAAACCCTCTTAGCGCGACCCGGGTTGCCGTCTCGCCGGCCCGCATCAACATCAGGGCAACGAGGACGAAGCCCAGCGCCGCCAGGCCCCAGCTGATCGCGGGGTGGGCCGCCATGGTCGCGAGGAGCTGCTGAATGGCCAGAGAGGCCACGCTCGCGAGCATGATCGTGGAAAAACGCTCCACGAGATCGTTGACCGGGTCCAGCGCCTCGCCAGCGGCAACCGTGACCCCCATGCCCAGCGGCGTGGCGGAGACTTCCGTGCCCTGGATGAACGAGATGCCCGCGTCGATGGACCGAGCCACCGCGGCCGTGGCCATGGCCCGGTTCAGAGATCCGTCCACGTAGTCGTGGGCCGGCGCATCCGTCATGCCGGTGAAGGCGATTCCGCAGATCAGAACGACAAGGGCGGACAGGGCCAGGCGGTACTTCATGTCCCGGTCAGGCTAGCACGCGTCGGATAGCGGCATGAGCCGGTCCGCCGCGTGCTAGCGCGGCTGGAAATCCTGATTGAAGGGATTGCTCGTGGCCGGGGCGATCCTGATCGCTCCGTGCTCCGTGGACACATGGCACTGGTTGCAAACCGCGATAATGCCGGCAACGGCCTCACGGTCTCCGGGACTCTCGTCGAGCCGGGACTCGGCAGCCTCGATGGCCGGTATCAGCAGAGTTTTCACGAGTTCGCCCACCGGGCGCACCGTCGTACTCCTCGATGGTCTCGACGACACCTTCGGCGGCTTCTTCGAGTTCGTGCAGGTAGAAATGAGAGAGCTCGCCGTTGCCTGCCTGAACGGACAGGTCAAGCTTGTGAAGATAGGTTTGCATCCAGGCCATCTGGACTGCCAGACCTTCTTCTCCTGCGCCCGCGGGTGCAGCGACCGCCAGTGCGATACCGGCGAGGGTCATCGCGGCTTGGCGAGGGAACAAGCAGAAAAGGGATCGCCGCATGATTGAGTGTCCTCGTCCTGGAAACGGAAACCGGCAGAACGTGCCGTACAGGTAAATGCCCGGGGTGGTTTCCCACGATTCGTGCCCGGCGTATCGTACCTATACTGCCGCGCGGATCCCGAAATGCCCAGCATGGATTTGATGAACCATCGTGTCTTGAGTGAACTCGCGGTCGGCGAGGAGGCGGTCGTGGCCGGGCTGGACGGCGGCAGCGGGCTGGCTGCGCGCCTGGCCGCCATGGGTGTCAGCCCCGGCGCCCGCATTGTCGTTCTCCAGAATCGGGGGGGCGGCCCGGTCCTGGCCCGGGTCCGTGAAACCCGAATCGCGCTGGGTCGGAGGGAGGCGGCGCGCATTCGGGTGCATGGGAACGGGGTCGACGGGGATGGCTGACGGAAGTCAACCGGCCACGTTGCTGGTCGGCCTGGCGGGGCAGCCCAACGTGGGCAAGTCCACGGTTTTCTCGATGCTCACCGGCCTGAGCCAGGAAGTGGGCAACTGGCCCGGGCGAACGGTCGAACGGCGCGAAGGCCGGGTCCAGACCCGGGACGGGGAGGTGCGCCTGGTGGATCTGCCGGGCACCTACAGCCTGACCTCGAATTCAGACGAGGAGCGCATCGCCAGGGAATTCCTGCTCGATGCGCACCCCGATGTCGTAATCGTCCTTGCTGACGCCGCTGCACTGGAGCGCAGCCTCTACCTGCTGGCCGAGATCCTCATGTTTCCGGTTCCCGTCGTACTGGGAATCAATATGCTGGATGTGGCGGCCGGCGAGGGCATCGAGGTGGATCCTCCCGTGCTGGCTGCGGCCCTGAACATCCCGGTCGTACCGCTTGTGGCATCGCGCAATGAAGGCGTGGCGGAACTGCTGTCCGAAGCCATCGGGCTGGCTCGGGATCCGTCGGCATATATTCCGGTCCGGCCGGACGTGGCCCTGCCCCATCGGGATGTTCACCGGCTGGTGACTGACCTGGTGGCGCCCCATGTGCCGGCGGAAATGCCGGCCGGCTGGGCCGCCCTCAAGCTGCTGGAGGGCGACCAGGCGCTCACCGGCACCCTCCCGGCGTCCATTCCCGAGCCCGACCGGGGGCGAGTGGAGGCCATCCTGGCCGAGCACGAAGACGCCGTGCTGGACATCGCGGGGGGCCGCTACGAGTGGATCGGCCGCATGGTCCGGGCGGCAGTCCGCCGGCCTCGCATCGGTCAGGTCGGAATTACCGACCGGGTCGATCGGGCCGCAACTCACCCCGTCTGGGGCATGGGTCTGCTGCTTGTCGCCCTTGCGCTGGTTTTCCTGCTCACCTTCACGATTGCCGGACCGGTCCAGGAATGGCTGGACGTCCGGGTTGTCGCGGCGGCCGGCGACTGGCTCCGCGCGAGCCTCGCGGGCGCACCGGCCTGGATACCGGGACTGCTGGCCGACGGCATACTGGCCGGCGCCGGCATCGTGCTGACCTTCGTGCCCGTTCTGGCGGTTTTCTTTCTGGCCCTGGGTGTGCTGGAAGACACCGGATACCAGACCCGTATGGCCTACGTCATGGACCGTTACATGCACCGGATGGGGCTGCACGGGAAGAGCTTTCTTCCGCTGATGCTCGGGTTCGGCTGCAACGTACCGGCGGTCATGGGCGCACGTGTCATCGAGTCGAGGCCGGCGAGGCTGATCACCATCATGATCACGCCCCTGGTTCCGTGCAGTGCCCGCCTCCTGGTCCTCGCATTCCTGGTCCCGGTGTTCTTTCCGGACCATCCTACGGTGGTTGCATCGGCGCTCGTGGCGGGAAATCTCCTGGTGCTGGGAGTCGTGGGCGTGGCGCTGGATCGCTGGGTTCTCAAGAGCGAGCGGGTCGCCTTCATCATGGAGATGCCGCTGTACCATGTGCCGAACGCCCGGACCATCTTTCTTTACGCCGTGCGTAACGTGCGCTCGTTCCTGTCCCGGGCCGCCACGCTCATCGTCCTGGTATCCGCACTGGTCTGGGCGCTGGGGCAGTTTCCCGGTCCCGACCTGGACAGCAGCCTGCTGGCCGGCATGGGCCGCGCCCTTGGGCCTGTCGGGGACCTGATGGGCCTCGACTGGCGTCTGATCGTGGCCACGGTGACGGGTGTGATCGCGAAGGAAAACGTACTCGCGACCCTTGGCGTTCTCTATGGTTCCACCGGCGATGGCCTGGCGGGTGCGGTCGGCGCCGCGGTCAGTCCCGCCAGCGCGCTGGCGTTTCTTGTCGTCAACATGCTGTTTATTCCCTGCGTCGCGACCATCGCGGCCATTCGCCAGGAAACCGGGAGCTGGCCCTGGACGCTGGCGAGTATTGGGCTGATGCTCGGTGTCTCGCTGTTCGGCGGCGTGTTCGTGTATCAACTGGCCCGGGTCTGGCTCTGAATGCTTCGGAACTGCCTGCAGATCGTTGCGGAAGGCAAGGCCCGGGACCTCCGGGCACTGGCTTCAGCGCTGGGTGTCCCCGAACCCGTCGCTGCGGCCTTGCTGTCTGACCTCGTGAACCGGGGGTATCTCGAGTTTGTGGCCGGCGATTCCGGTCCGGCCCCCGACTCACGGTGCAGCGACTGTCCCACACCGAGCCTCTGCGGTCCCGCGGGACGGCGAGCCTGGGTGCTGACGCCGTCGGGGCGGCGGGCCGCGGGGGTTCCCGTTTAGCGGACCGATGCTATGAGTTCGGCGGACCGCTGACCGGGATGAAGGCGGCGCCCGGCAGGAGCTCCACGAGCGCCGCCCCGTCCATCTCGATCAGCGTCCGATGATCGCCCGCCTCGAGATAGACGACCGGCAGCGCGGCCAGATCCCGCTCCGCCATGACCGGAACGCCGTAGGCGGGGGCCAGCGCCGGCACCGCACCTGCATCACAGTCCGAGAACAGGTCCTTGAAGTCTTTCTCCTGGGCCAGTTCCAGGGGTCGTCCGCAGGAGCGCTGAATATCGGCCACGTGCAGCTGGCGTGCCGCCGGAATCAGGGCGACGAGAAAGCCGTCGGCGTCCCCGAGTACCACGCCCTTGACGACCGTTTTTCCGCTGACACCCGCCGCCTCGGCGATTTCCTGGCTGCTCCCGGCCTCAGGGTGGGTCACGGTTCGGAATGCTGCCCGGCGCGCGTACAGGTAACTTGCCACAGTTCCAGGGATGGTCATTTGCATTGCCTCCCGGCCGCGCCCGCGCAGGGTATCGGGGCTCGGCCCCTATCTTGAATATAGACCGCAACCGGGCGCCTCGGGAGGCGACACGCCGCTGCCGGGCTGAGCTACGCTCAGGATGTACCGCTGCCGCGGGGAGGCCGAAACGATGTTTGCAGGAGAGATCTGTACGCGCGACGTGGTGTATGTCCAGCAGGGCCAGGCGGTGCTGGACGCAGCCCGGCTTATGCGGGAACACCACGTGGGCGATGTGGTTGTTATCGAGAGTGAGGAGGGTCGGCGTATCCCCGTGGGTATTCTGACCGACCGGGACCTGGTCGTGGAGCTGCTGGCAGCGGGAGCCAGTCCCGACAACGTCACGGTGGGGGACCTGATGAGCCGCGAGCTGCTGACGCTCGGCGAAGGTCAGGACCTGCTCTATGCGCTGGAAGCGATGCGCGAGAAAGGGGTGCGTCGCGCGCCGGTGACCGATCTCGACGGTGCCCTGGTGGGCTTGCTGACCGTCGACGACATCGTCGCCGTGATCGCCGAGCAGCTCCAGGACCTGTCCGCCCTGGTCGGCCGCCAGCTCATCCGGGAACGTCGCCTGCGACCCTAGGCGCCAGGGAATCCCCGGGGCGCGACGGGCTAACGCTTGATTTTGCTGAACTTCGCGCCCTGGAGGCTGACATCCACCATCAGCCCGCGCCGCCCGATCACGAACCCGGCGATCGGGGCGTTGGTCATCGTCGTATCGAAAGATGCGCCGGCGCCGGCCTCGATAATGGCGATGGACCCATCCACTCCGGCTTCCCAGCCGGAGCTCGCGCGAAACTTCTCCAGGGACTCCTGGGTAAGGAAGGCGAGGACCACTATCTTGGCCTGCGCGCCGAGCTGAAACCCGAAGGAACCCGCGATCGTGTTGTAGTAGTCCACGGTCTCCCCGTCGATACGCAGGGCGCCTTCGCCGTACTCGCCGCCTATGAACAGGCCGGCCTCGATCACCTCGGGGAAAACGAGAACGCCCTTGGCCCGGTCCACGAATTCCCGGGATCCGGGAAGCTTCTCGTCAAGGGTCGGCAAGGGCGGCGTCGGTCTCAGCGTCGATTTGCTCGGCCGACTTGGCATGGGCCAGGCCCGCCGACAGCAGCAGGACGACAAGAGCAACTGCGGACGAGCGGGCTACGAACATGGTGCACTCCTCGAAAAACAGCGGGTCGTTTCGGGTCAGTCGCCCGGCCGCACGGTCGGGCGGTGCCTAAGGTAGTGACGGCAGCCCGTTGGCGCAAGCGCTCAGGCCCAAAGCCGTTTGCGTAATCCGGCGGCCATCTCGTCAGCCGCCGGCAGCCGGGTGGTGTCCAGGTCCAGCCATACGTCTTGTTCCCCTGCCGAGGGCCCTTCGATTCTCGCCATCTGGTCTTCGAGGACGGCGAGGTCGGCGTCCGACGGATCGGTGCCGGCCCTGCAGCGCGCGACGATCCGGCGTCGGAGTTCCGCCGCAGGCGCGCGGCAGTGCAGGCAAAGCACCGGGAGATCTCGCTCGGTAGCGAGTTCCAGGAGCGGCCGGCGGCGTTCGGCGGTCAGGAACGTGGCGTCCACAATGACGTTCCATCCAGCATCCATGACGAAACCCGCAAGGCGCTTCAGCTCCCCATAGACCTGGTCGGTGAACTCACGGGCGTAGAGACCGTCCGGAGGTCTCGCGGCCTCATCGAATGGATCCAGTCCGGCCATGCGCTTGCGGATCAGGTCGGCAGGGAGACGCACCATCGGCATGTCCGCGGCCAGGGCCCGCGCCACCGTGCTCTTGCCGCTCGCGGAGAGTCCGTGGGTCAGTATCAACGCCGGCCGGCCGGGCCGGACGAGGTCGCGGATGGCGCCCAGGTGAATGGCCAGCCGGTTCTCGATCCGCCGGCGTTCGGTCGGGTCTGTCAGCGCCTGGCTCAGGCGAATGCGGTCCACCTTGGCGCGCACCAGGTGCCGGTAGATCAGATAGAAGCGCAGCGTCCCCACCCCTTCGTAGTCGCCGGTCCGCGCCAGCCAGCCGTCATAGAAGCGCCAGCCCAGGTCACGCCGCTGGCGGGACTGCAAATCCATCAGGAGGAAGGCGGCGTCTGCCTGGATATCGGTCCAGCGAAGTGCGGGGTCGAACTCGATGGCGTCGAAGGGAACGATGCTGCCACCAAGATCGGCCAGGTTGGCGAGGTGCAGGTCGCCGTGGCACTCGCGAATCCATCCTCCCTGGCGGCGGCTTGCGAACGTGGCTGCGAGGGCGGGCTCGCGGTCCTTGAGCCATCGGCGCGCATCGCGCACGGCCGGTGAGCGATCGCCCAGGGCATCGAGGCAGGCCGTGACCGGGTCAAGCGCGTCCCCCGCTGCATCCCGAACCTTCCCGGGGTCGGCTCGAGGCGCCGCCCGGTGCATGTCAGCGATCCTGATCGCGCAGCGATCGATATCCGGTCCGTCGAGGGAGCGCGCCGCCAGCCGCCGGTCCAGGCGGTGGGCCGAAGGGAACCGGCGCATGCGTACGGCGTAGTCGACGGTCGCACCCTCCCGGTCCATCGCGAGGCCGTCGCCGGTTGCCACGATCGTGGACACGCCCAGATAGAGTTCCGGGGCCAGGCGCCGGTTCAGGCGTACCTCTTCCTCACAGAAGTGTTTTCTGGCATCCACGTTGGAGTAGTCGAGAAACGGCAGGCGCACGGGTTTCTTGATCTTGTAGGCGTAGTCACCCGCCAGCACCACCCAGGAAATGTGGGTTTCCTCCAGTACCGGGTCGGGTGCCGGATGGCCATAGGCGGAGGGCCGGAGCAGGTCTGCGATGGCAAGCACGGCGCTAGGAGGCCCCCGGCAATCGGGGGCTGTCGGCGAACGGCCCTTGATACAGGTCAATACGGCCCATCCCGGCCTGGATTAGCCTGAAGCCACGACCCCGCCGGTCGGCATGATCGTGTGCCCGTATCGGTTCGGGGACGGCCATCGGTCCGAAGAGGTGCATCATGACTGAGAGAGACCTGGAGGAACTGGTCCTCAAGTGCCTGTCCACGACCCTGCCCGAGATAGGGGACGAGCCGCTGGATCCCGAGCAGCCCTTCGATGACCAGTTCGACTTTTCACTCACGGAACGACAGGCACTGGCCGAGGCCGTCGGACGGGAACTCGGCCTCGACATCTCACCGGCAGTCCGAACCCGGCTCAACTCCCTGTCCGGATGGGTGCGCTACCTCGAGCGAACGCTGGCCTGACATGCCTACGAGTCGACGTCGTCCACGTCGTACTGACCGCTCAGCCGGCGGCGCACGTAGGACCAGGAAAGCCCTGTTGCGAGTATGGCGGCCACGAGGAACAGAACGATCCAGGTGACAGTGTTGGACCCTTCAGTGGAAATCAGGCCGTGATCTATCAGCAGCCAGATGATCGTTCCGAACAGCGCGACGGCGAGCATGATCCCCAGCATGCCAAGGCTGCGCATGGTGGCCCGAAGGAAAATGACCCAGCCGATTGCCAGTACGACGCCGGCGAGCGCGACCTCGGGGCCGAAGCTGGCGCCATCGGTTCCGGCGACCGACTGTTTGAGCCACTGGAAATAGGAGTATTGCGTAGGGTTGTAGGTGGCCATGACCAGCACCAGTGCAAAGAAAAACCGGATCGGATATCCGGACCAGGGTGACCGGTCGTCGTCGCTCATTCGGGGAGACCTCCAGTTGGATAGCTAAGGAGCGCAGTGGAGAAGCTTGGGCAGACAGTATAGCCAGCGCGGACGGCCTTGCGGGCCTCCAAAAGAACAGGCCTGGGGTTGGCCGGGAACGGGAGCAAGGCCCGGTGCAGGTCCGCTTTATCCGGGCGTCGCATGAAGCGTCTGATGGATATCGCCGGTAGAGCATCGCCGAAGGGCGGGAGGTATGCCCATGAGCGGGAATAAAAACGGAAACGACGACAGACTGATCGAGCTCGACGTCACGCATCCGGTCTGGGACCGGTTCTTCTGGGTTGCCCCCCTCGTGCTCGTGGGTACCGTCGAGGAAGACGGCGCGTTTGACCTGGCGCCAAAGCACATGGCAATGCCCATGAGCTGGCAGAACTATTTCGGGTTCGTCTGTGCGCCCCGCCACGGGACCTATGCCAACGCCCGGCGCGAAGGCGGCTTCGCCGTGAGCTGGCCCACGCCCGGGCAGCTGGTTCAGACGAGCCTGGCGGCGGCTCCACGCCAGGACGGGAAGAAGCCCACTTTGGCGGCGTTTCCCCTGCGGGCCGCGGAGTCAGTCCCCGGCGCCGTTGTGCCGGGCGCGTCGCTGCAGATGGAATGTGAACTGGACCGGATCATTGATGACTTCGGGGACAACAGCCTGATTGTCGGACGGGTGATCGCGGCCCGGGGGCGGGAGAGCGTTCTTCGGGATCCCGACACCGACGACGCCGAACTGATCCGGGCGGCGCCCCTCCTGGCATATCTGCATCCCGGGCGGCTGGCCTTTGTCGCCGAAACCCAGGCGTTCCCGTTTCCCCGGGGCATGCGGAAGTAGCGATGACCGCCATTCCCGACACGGCCGAACTCCTGGGCTGGATGCGCGCCCAGGAAGCGGCGGCGCTGGCTCTCCTGGAGCGTCTGGCGCTGTGTGAGTCGCCGTCCAGCGATCCGGCCTCGCAGCCCGCGGTCCGATCGTTGCTGGTGGACGCCCTGGAACCCCTCGGCCTCCGCGTGCGGGAATTGCCGGGACGAAGCAGCGGCGGAATGCTCTATGCCAGCCCCAGGGACCGGCGGCGAGGTGCTCCGGCCCAGCTCATGCTGGGCCACTACGACACGGTCTGGCCAGGCGGCACACTCGCGACCATGCCCTTCCGTTACGTGGATGGGGTGGTTCGGGGTCCGGGTGTTTTCGATATGAAGGGCGGACTGGTGATGATGGTCCTGGCTCTCGGCAGCCTGGCGGCCCTGGGCATACGGCCGACGGTCGTTCCGCTGGTGTTTGCCAACTCCGACGAGGAAATCGGGTCCCGGGACAGCCGCCGCTTCATCGAGGCGCTGGCTCGCAGGGCCATTCGGGTCTTCGTCCTGGAGCCGTCGCTGGGCGAGGCCGGTCGGCTGAAGACCAGCCGCAAGGGGATTGCCCGGTTCACGGTCAGCGTGTCCGGCCAGGCGGCCCACGCGGGGCTCGAACCCGGAAAAGGCGCGAGCGCGATTCTCGAGTTGTCCCATGTCATTCAGCGCCTGTTCGAACTCAACGATCCGGGCCGCGGGGTCACGGTCAACGTCGGGACGATTGACGGGGGTCTGCGTCCCAATGTCGTGGCGCCCGAGAGTCGCGCCGTGGTCGATGTCCGCGTGGCGGGGGCTGCCGATGCTCGCCGCATCGAAGCCGCGATTCGCGGGATTTCTGCCAGTACACCGGGCACGAAAGTGCGCGTGGAAGGCGGGTTCGGCCGGCCGCCCATGGAAGCGACCCCACGCAACCAGCGCCTCTGGGAGCGCGCCAGGGCCCTGGGGTCAAGCCTTGGCCTGGAGCTGGAGCAGGCGGCGGTGGGCGGCGGCTCCGACGGCAATACCACCAGCCTGTACACCGCAACGCTGGATGGGCTCGGACCGGTCGGTGGAGGCGCGCACGCGCCCGACGAGCATCTTTTGCTCGAGCCGACCTTGAAGCGCGCCGCATTGCTGGCTCTGCTCCTTGCCGAACCACCCGACAGAGGTGCGGATTCATGACCGACCCCTATCATTTCTACACGTCGGTAACGCGTTGTTCGGATCTCTGGCAGTCGCCCTTCGATGTCGAACGGCTGGAGCGGACAGGATGGGCCACCGGTGACTTCGTGGTTGGCGAGGTTACCGGAGAGCGCAACCGGCTTTATCGGTGCGAGACGAAAACCGGCCGTATGGCCCACCTCGTTCGGGGCGACCGCGTGGTCGGTGCCTTGGGGGTGCGCTGCGCGACCCTCGAAGGCGTGGGGGACTGGCGGGCCGTGGGCCCGGACCTGGAGCTGGAAGCTCTGACCGGGGCCGGTCTGTTCGGCAAGGCGACATCCACTTCTCCGATGTTGCCGGACCTGATGGCACTGACCTATCGCGGTCACGCCTGCCGGAACGGGCGCAAGGTCACCATGACCGACTTCGTGGAGCCCATTGAGTCGGAGGCACTGGAGGCGACCGTTGTGCTGATCATCGGAACGTCCATGTCGGCCGGCAAGACCGCCTCGGGCCAGGTGATCATCCGGGAGCTCAAAGCCCTGGGCTGCCGCGTCACGGCCGTGAAGCTGACCGGTGCCGCCCGTTACCGGGATATTCTCAGCTACCGGGATGCCGGAGCTGATGCCATCATGGATTTCGTCGACGCGGGACTGCCATCGACCGTCTGCACTGCGGACCGCTTCGATGCGGCTCTGGGACAGCTCATGGCCCGCATCAACCGGACCCGTCCCGATGTCGTGGTGGTCGAAGCAGGTGCGTCGCCGCTGGAGCCCTACAATGGGGCCCTGGCAGTTGAACGGCTAAGGAACCAGACCCGCATGATCGTGCTTTGCGCATCCGACCCCTATGCCGCCCTGGGCGTCCGGGAGGCTTTCGGTATTGAGCCGGACCTGGTCAGCGGTCCGGCGGCCAATACCGATGCCGCCGTCTCGCTCGTTGGCCAGCTCGTACACCTTCCGGCGCTCAATCTGCTTGACCACGCCTGTCGGCCGCACCTCAGAGGGCTGCTCCGGGATCGCCTGGGCCTGCCGGCAGCAGGCCGGCGAGGGCAATGACGGGGCGTCCCGAAGCCGGGCTGACCGTCGGTGTGGCCTCGAGCACGAGTCTTGGCGCCGAGGCCGGTGCAAGCGTCACGGCGCTGGGCGGAAACGCAGTGGATGCCGCTATTGCGACGCTGCTGCTCTCCCTTGTGACCGAACCCGGCATCGTGTCCCTGGCCAGCGGCGGGTTCCTGACGCTGTGGGTGCCGGGCCGGGGACCTGTGGTCATTGATGGCGGTTCGGAAATGCCGGGCCGGGACGCCGCGCCCGACCGGTTCGGGCAGCACCTGCTCGAGGTTGAACTGGCCTACGGCGGCGGCATGCAGACCCGGGTCGGCTTCGGATCGGTGGCGGTGCCCGGAATGCTCGGCGCGCTGGAAGCCGCGGCGCGGGATTACGGCAGATTGCCCTGGGCGGAGCTGATGGCCCCCGCGGTGGACTGGACGCGACGGGGGTTTCCCTTGTCCGGGGCTGCCAGGATGTACCTGGAGCTCAGCCACGAGGGGATTTTCGGCTGGGACCCGGACAGCTTTCGCGCGTTACACGATGGCAAGGGGGGGCTCCGGGAGGCTGGCGACCTGATTGTCGTGGACCACCTCGCAGACAGTCTCGACGCGATCGCCCGCGAGGGAACAGCGGTGTTCTACGACGGTGAACTCGGCCAGCGCATAGCCGACTATGTCACCGAAAACGGGGGCTTGCTGGGCCGCGCGGACCTTGCGGCATATCGGGTTTGCGAGCGGGTTCCCCTGCAGGAAGAATTCGATGGCTGGATGGTTGCGACGCCGCCGCCGCCATCGGTGGGCGGCGTGTGCCTGGCAGCCATGCTCCACCTGATGGCGGCCCGCGGCGATGAGGGTAGCGCCGCCGAGGAGGCGGCGCGGCTCGCCGGGGTTCAGCTTGCGGTCATCGCCCACCGGTCGGCCCATCTTGATACCACCGTCGATTTCGATGTCGAGTCACGGCGTTTGCTGGCTCTGGCCGATGCTGGCGAACTGGCCCTTGGAATGAATTCTCCATCGACCGTCCATGCGTCCGCCGTGGATTCCGGTGGGCTGGCATGCAGTATCACGGCCTCCGCGGGATATGGTTCAGGCGTGATGCCGCCGGGCACGGGGATCTGGCTGAACAACTGTCTCGGCGAGATCGAGCTCAATCGGGCGGGTTTTCATCGCTGGAAGCCGGGTCAGCGGCTGCCGTCCAACATGGCGCCGACCGTGGCAAAGGGGGCGGATGGCCGAGTGCTGGCCATCGGGTCCCCGGGGGCAGACCGGATCACGACGGCAATCCAGCAAACCCTGGCGCATCTTCTGCACAACGGACTGGACCTGGAGACCGCGGTGGCCGCTCCGAGGCTGCATGTGGAGGCCGCGAATGGTGCCTGGCAAGTCGCAGCTGAGCCGGGGATCCCGCTGGACGCGATCACGCTGCCGCTGCGCAGATTCGAGGAAAAGCACATGTTCTTTGGCGGAGTCAGCGCCGTCCTGTATCACGAAGACGGGCGCTTCGAGGTCGCGGCGGACCCGCGCCGTTCAGGCAGCATCGCCCTGGGCCCGGCCGCCAGCCAGACCAACCGCGCGGGCTAAGCAGCCTTCGGCTGGAGTCCGGTTGCGGTCTCTGTGACCAGGAAATCGATGACTGACCGTAGAGCGCTATCGGGTGTACGGCCCGATTCAATAGCCGTGTGGAATATCTCCAGCTGCCGGTGGGCGCTGGTGCCCCGGTCGAGTATCGTCCGGGCCGCCTCGACTTCGGCCAGGCAGCCCAGCTCGTCTGCATCTTCCCGAACCAGATCGATGAACTCATCCAGCATCTGGGCAAACGGTATCGTTTCAGAGCGCACAAAATCCAGCATGCCGTTGTCGAAGCCATAGCGCGTGGCCCGCCAGCGATTCTCGTAGACCAGCATGTGGGCAAAGATTCTCCAGCGCATGCTCTTCGAGCGGACCCTCGCCAGCATGGCGATCAGGCTGACCGTCAGGGCAGCGATACTCAGGGCGTCATCCATGCGGGTACACACATCGGTGATGCGCATTTCCAGGGTCGGATAGCGGGCGCTGGGCCGCATGTCCCACCAGATCTTCGTCGCATCTTCAATCAGCCCGCCCTTGGTCAGTACATCCACGTGCTGCTGGTAGTCGCTGTAGCTGGCGAATCGTTCGGGCAGGCGAGTTCGGGGCATGGAATCGAATACGGTCAGGCGGTAGCTCTTCAGCCCGGTATCCTCGCCCAGCCAGAAGGGGGACGAGGTGGACAGGGCCAGCAGGAAGGGCAGGAAATAGGTCATCTGGTTGAGGATGTCGATTCGCTGATCGTCGTCGTCAACGCCCACGTGCACGTGCATCCCGCAGATGAGGAGCCGGCGTGCGGCGGCCTGCATATCCCGAGTAAGAACCTCGTAGCGTTCTTTTTCCGTGTGCCGCTGGGTTTGCCAGCGAGCGAACGGATGCGTGCTGGCGGCGATGGGGGCCAGCCCGAAATCCCGGGCGACTTCGATGATCGTGCTGCGCAGCCTGCCCAGGTCTTCACGGGCCTCGCCGATATTCCGGCAAACCCGTGTGCCAATCTCGATCTGCGACTTCAGGAGTTCCGGCGCTACCTGGGAGGCCAGCTTTGCTTCGCAGCGGGATAGAAGCTCCGGCGGCGGGTCGGCCGCAAGATCCCGGGTATCCAGGTCTACGAGAAGATATTCCTCCTCGATGCCGATGGTGAGCGGCGGGCGGTGTATCGACATGTTCAGTGCACCGACTGACGTTCCTGGTAGAGCCTCCCGTTGGCAAGAATGGGTGCCAGGCACCGAGCGATCAATCGGGCCCAGCAATCCGCCCCATCCGACTCGTCGATCAGGTTCTGTCGGATTTCCAGGCCGACGCAGGGCAGTCCGGCCGCTTCGGCATGATGGTCAATCGTGTAGTCGAAGGGATGTCGCCCGGAATAGGGTTCGTTGTCGCCGACATGTATGCCGCCCCAGGCGTTGAGGGCATTGATCAGCGGCGGTGCGATGCGGGTATCGCGATCCCACATCACTCCGATGTGCCAGGGGCGCACGATACGGTCGTAAACCGGTGTGCAGCTGTGCACCGAAATGAACGCCGGCGTGACGCCGTGTTGCCTGAAGGCGTCCAGGCGCCGGGCAATGGCTTCATGGTAGGGGAGCCAGAAGTTGTCAGCCCGGCGGCGGCGCTCGGCCGCATCCAGGGACTGGTTTCCCGGAATCGCGATGCCCGCGCTAATCGCCGGAAAGGCCTCTGCACGGTCCAGCCCCCGGTTCGGATCGACGACGAGTCGGGAGAACCCCGACAATACCGCCGGTGCGTCAAGAAGCGCGGCAAGCCGGCAGGCGACATCCGCCGCGCCAATGTCCCACGCCACATGGGTGTCCAGCACCCAGTCGTCCAGGCCGAGCTGCCCAACTTCACCCGGCATCCGGCGAGTCGCGTGATCGCACACGACAAGCACGGGCGCGCGGCCGCCGGCATTGAACGGCATCCAGGGTATCGCCTCGCCATCCGCGGGTACACAATCCTGAGGGGTACGCAGGCCTTGCAGATCAGCTCCCATATCGGCCATTGCCCTCTCCGGTTGCCGCTCCCCCCAGTGTCGGCGATGCTCCTCTGGCCGACCATGATCCAGGTCAAGGAAGGCCGGCCCTTGTCAACTAGCCTCCAGTGAGGTGGTGGGGAGAAGAGAGCATGAACGACATCGGACGCATCGCGGCGGCTTGCCTTGTCCTGACCAGCGGCGCCGCGGTAGCCGGGGACACCGGCGCGGAACTTTTTCAGGAAAACTGCGCGGCCTGTCACGGTGCATACGCGGAAGGCGACGGACCGGCGATCGCGGCGCTGGCGGTCCCGGTTCCCGACCTCACGACGCTCTCGGCCAGGAACGGCGGCCGATATCCTGCCGACGCCGTGCGCGCGGTGGTCGACGGCCGCAACGTGCCGGCGGCCCACGGAAGCCGGTCCATGCCGATCTGGGGCACCGAGTTCTGGCTCGAAGGTGGGGCGGATGACCATGCCAGCCGCAAGGCGGCTACCCGGATCCAGACGCTCGTCGACTACCTCGAGTCCCTGCAGGAGGGTTGAGGCGCTCAGCCGCCCGCCAAAATCGTTAACCGGGCGATGCCCGACTCAATGAGAGCGCCTGCGGCCACCTCGCATGGGTAATGCCGGCCCGGCACGACCCCTGATGCGGAGAGCATGAACGTCCCCGGAACCGGCGCAGGCTCCAAAAATGGTGGCGGGCGATCACGGCCAGCTGCCGGCAGATCCCTGCCTCCGCCAGGCCCACGCGCGCCCACGGGGAGGCGGGTTGGGACATGGTGACGGTCGATGAATTCAGCCCCTGTCGAATTCAGCCCCTGTCGAATTCAGCCCATGAGGGCCTGGCATACGCGGGGCGTATCCCGACAACGGTGTGACGCCGCCGGGACAATGCAGTAACGCCCGGGGGCGGGTCAGACCGTTTCGGCAGGGGCGGCGTCGAAGGTGTCGCGTTCCAGCTCTTCCACCGCATCGGCAACGTGCTCCGGCGCCGCAAACCTGGCAATGTGAATCAGCGCGTCGCCTTCATTGACGAGTGGAAGGCTGCTGATTCCCACGACCACGCCCTTCTCCGCCGAGACCACGGGAAAGTCCGCATCTCCGAGGGGGTCGGAGATCGTGCCCAGCAGGTCGCCCGGCTCAACGAGTTCCCCGAGCTGCAGGGGCGAGCGGAGAACGCCCCCGGCCGGCGCCCGAACCCAATTGCTCGAACGTGCGATCACCGGCTCCCGGCGGGGTTTTGACGCACCGCTACGCGCCGCCAGCATGCCGATGGATCGCATCACGTTGATGATGCCCTTGACTCCCACGCGAATCGCCATTTCGTCAAAGCGCAGGGCTTCGCCCGCCTCGTAGACGACCGTGGGTATGCCTTTCGCCATGGCGGCCGCGCGAAGTGATCCATCGCGCGGCGTCGAATCGAGAATGGCCGGAACGCCAAACGCCCGGGCCATGTTGCGGATCTCGTCGTCGGCCATGGCGCCGCGAATCTGGGGCAGGTTGCTGCGGTGAATCGCTCCGGTATGCAGGTCCACCCCATGGGTGCTGCCGCCGATGATCTCCTTGGAAACCAGGTGCGCGAGGCGGGCTGCCAGAGAGCCTCTTTCGGAGCCCGGGAAACTGCGGTTCAGGTCCCGGCGATCCGGAAGGTAACGGGAATGGTTCAACACGCCGAACACGTTCACCACAGGCACCAGGACGAGCGTGCCCCGCAGCCGCCTGAGCGCGGCCATCGAGGAGAGCCTGCGGATGATCTCGATACCATTGAGTTCATCGCCATGTACCGCCGCGGTGACGAACAAGGTCGGACCGCGACGCCGCCCGCAGATGACCTCTACTGACATTTCTACCGGCGTGTGGGTATGAAGCATGGCGACTGGCAGGGTGAAGCGTCGCCGTTCGCCTGGCTGGACTGTCTCCCCGCCGATTTCGAACAGGCCGTCGGAACGGTTAGCCACGGCCTCTGGTCCTCGTGCGGTTGGGGCGTGCATTTTTCTCGATGAAATCGACGATCAGACCGGCTACATCTTTGCCAGTGGCCTTCTCGATGCCCTCGAGCCCCGGCGAGGAATTCACTTCCAGCACCTGGGCGCCACTGTCGCTTCGAATGAGATCCACACCCGCGACATTGAGGCCCATTTTTTTCGCCGCCTTGATGGCGGTGGCGCGCTCCTGGGGGGTCAGCTTGACCAGGGACGCAGTACCGCCGCGATGCAGGTTGGACCGGAATTCGCCCGCTGCGGCCTGCCGCTGCATGGCCGCGACAACACGCTCACCGATGACAAAGCAGCGCACGTCGGCCCCACCGGCCTCGCGCACGTATTGCTGCAGCAGGAAGTTGGCGTCGAGTTCGCGAAACGCATCGATCACGCTCTCGGCGGCCTTGTTCGTCTCCGCCAGAACGACACCCCGGCCCTGGGTTCCTTCCAGGAGCTTGATGACCACCGGTGCGCCGCCCACGAGCTTGATCAGACCCTTGATGTCGTCGGGGGAATGCGCGTAGCCGGTGACCGGCAAGCCGACGCCGGCCCGGGCGAGGATCTGCAGCGATCGAAGCTTGTCCCGGGAGCGGCCAATGGCCACGCTCTCGTTGACTGAATAAACCCCCATCATCTCGAACTGGCGAACCACCGCCGTTCCGTACAGGGTGATGGATGCGCCAATCCTCGGGATCACGGCATCGACGTTGTCGAGTTTCTCACCCTTGTAGAAAACGGCGGGACGCGTCGATGTGATGTCCATTGTGCAGCGGATGACATCGACGACGCGGCCGGTATGGCCCGCCGCGGTTATAGCTTCCAGCAAGCGGCGGGTCGAGTACAGGTTCCGGTTACGGGACAGTATGAGAATGTTCATGGAGCAGTTTCCTCCCGGTCGGCTTCCAGTTCATGGGCCGGTTCGGCCGGTTTGCCGCCGGTGACAAAAGAGAGCGCCGGATCCACCAGGAAACGATTCTTCAGCGCGGTGCGTCCGATGAGCATCCGGAATCGCATGGTGTCGCGGTTGGTGAGGGTGATCTCCGCCGGCCAGGCCTCGCCGCCGACGCAGAGGTCGCTTTCAATGACATAGCGCGTTCGGGTGTGGCCTCCTGAGTCGGTGACCGCCCGACGGTCAATTACCCGCGCCGCACACTCTACCACGCGGGTCGATGCTGGCCTGGTCCGGGTGCATTCTGAACCGTACCCAGGGGTCTCCCGCGCGGCGAAACCCGCGCACGCTGAATGCATGCAGACAGGAAGTACGCGCGCCCGTGTCGATCTTGGCCTTGATGGAGTCCAGGCCCAGTAACGGCAGGCTCACCCACTCTCTCCAGCCGATCAGGGGAAGAGACTCGCTGCGGGGTGCATCGGTCGTGGCGGTCAGGCGTCGTGTCATTCCGGTTTTCCTCCGGGCGGCGAAATTTCCGGATCCCCATTCTCCCATGCGGAGTGGAGGTGGACCGGCTCTGAACGGGGTCGTCTTGCGCGCAGGTTCAGCATCTCGACGCCCAGTGAGAAGAAAATGGCGAAGTAGATGTACCCCTTGGGAATATGAAATCCGAGGCCGTCGGCAATCAATGCCACGCCAATCAGAATCAGAAAACTCAGGGCCAGCATCTTTATGGTCGGGTGCCGGTCCACAAAGAAACACGATATTGTCGATGCCCGGAACGATTTCCAGAATTGTCAGAGTGCCCAGCGCCAGCCCCGCGGATGGATCCGAGAGCCACTCCATCATCGTCTCCAGGGTCGAAACGTGCGCGGCATTGCGCGCGGCAGGTTCTGTATCCCATAGTCCGGGGGCTAAAATCCAGCTCCTTTGTTGCCATAGCATCCAGACACCATGGCCCGACTATTCGTTGATCAACTGACTGTGCTGGACTTCTCCTGCCTTGATCCGCAGGCGGGGCTGACCGGCCAGAGCTGGATCGTGGACGTGGAAATGGGTGGTGCGCTGGACGAACAGGGCATGGTCCAGGACTTCGGGGAGGTCAAGCGCCGTGCCAGAGCTGCTGTCGAGGCGGTGGCGGATCATCGCCTGGTAGTCCCGGCAAGAGCCCCGGGTCTGACCGTGAACCAGGGCGACGGTGAGATCTCGATTGCGTACGAATTTGCCGGCCGGAGGCTGCGGCATCGCTCGCCGGCGGCCGCCGTATACGTCCTGCCGGCCCCCGAAGTGACAGTGGAAACCCTGCGACCGGTGCTGGAGGCGGCGGTACGCGAGGTCGTGCCGGCCAACGTCACCCACCTGGCCGTTGATCTCAGGGAAGAGGACATCGATGGCGCGTCCTACCGGTACAGCCACGGTCTGAAGGCCCATGACGGGCTATGCCAGCGTATTGCCCACGGGCATCGCTCGCGGATCCAGGTGTGGCGAAACGGCCGCCGGGCGCAGGACCTTGAAGCCGCGTGGGCAGAGCGGTGGCGGGACATCTATCTGGTCAGCCGCGACGATGTGGCGGATGCGCAGCCCGATGCCACGGGGGATTTGCTGCGCATGGCCTATACGGCTCGTGAAGGGCGGTTCGAACTGCTCCTCCCAAGGGAGCGCTGTGAACTCCTCCCGGCCGAGACAACGGTGGAGCGCATCGCCGAGTACATTGCGATGTGCCTGAAGGCCGAGGACCCCGGATCCGATTTCCGGGTGCGGGCCTACGAGGGTGTGAACAAGGGTGCCCTTGCCGAGGTCTGAATCGGGTCGTTGCCTGATTCGGGCGGCGCATGGACTAAACTAGTCCGCCATTCTGGGAGGAATTCGTCCAAGACACCATGGCTATCAAGAACGCGCTTTCGAATTTCCTGCGGCTGGAGTCCGCCGGCGGAATCCTGCTGGTCATCGCGGCCGCGCTGGCCATCATCATGGCCAACACCCCCCTGGCAGGGTTTTATAACAGCTTCCTGAATGTGCCGGTGGAAGTGGCCGTCGGCCAGGTGGAGCTGCGCAAGCCGCTGCTGCTGTGGATCAACGACGGCCTGATGGCGATCTTTTTCCTGCTGGTGGGTCTGGAACTCAAGCGTGAGGTGCTCGAAGGCGAGCTGTCCAGCAAGGACCAGATCATCCTGCCGGCGGTGGCGGCCATCGGGGGCTTTGTGGTTCCCGCCCTGGTCTATGTGGCCATCAACCAGGGCGGTGGCGACACGCTCAACGGCTGGGCGATCCCTGCCGCCACTGACATTGCGTTTGCCCTCGGCGTGCTGTCCCTGCTCGGCTCCCGGGTGCCCCTGTCGATCAAGGTGTTCGTAACCACCCTGGCGATCGTGGACGATCTGATGGCCATCATCGTGATTGCCATTTTCTATTCCCAGGATCTGAATATCAGCGCCCTGATGTTCGCGTTCACCGGCTGGATTCTGCTGTTCGTCATGAACCGGATGGGTGTGACCCGGACCGCCGCATACCTGGTGATCGGCACTATTATCTGGGTGGCAGTGGTCAAGTCCGGCGTGCATGCGACGCTCAACGGCGTGATGGTCGCTCTCGCGATTCCGCTGAGGGCCAAGGATGAAAACGGTCATTCGCCGGCGAAGCATCTTGAACATAGCCTGCATCCGTGGGTGGCCTTCGGGATACTGCCCCTGTTCGCGTTTGCCAACGCGGGCGTGTCGTTCGCCGGCATGGGCGTGAAGGACCTGGGTCAGCCGGTGACCCTGGGCATCATCGCCGGGCTGTTTGTGGGCAAGCAGATTGGCGTTTTTGTCTCCAGCTGGATTGTCATCAAGCTCGGATGGTCCCGAATGCCGGCAGGGGGCAGCTGGTCCCTGCTCTATGGGGCCGCCATGCTGACCGGTATCGGCTTCACCATGAGTCTGTTTATCGGCACCCTGGCATTCGAGCATGGTGAATTCGACTACAGCGCCGCCGTTCGCCTGGGCGTCCTTGTCGGGTCCTTGTTGTCGGCGGTTTGCGGGTACCTGATGATTCGCCTGACCACCAAACCGGCCGCTGCCACCACGGTGCCGGCATCCGGCCCTTGAACCGGGTTTTTTCGTTTCCATATCAGGCACAACGGTAACCCTGAACGAGGCTTTCAATGCAACGCATCTTTCTGTTCCTGGCGACGAACATTGCGGTTCTTCTGGTGTTGTCGGTCACGATGAGACTACTCGGCCTCGAGGGCATACTCGATGCCCAGGGCGTGAACCTGGACTACAACGCGCTGCTGGTGTTCGCCGGAGTTATCGGCTTTGCCGGTTCGTTTATTTCCCTGGCCATGTCCAAGTTCATGGCCAAGCGGATGACCGGCGCCCGCGTAATTGAGCAGCCATCGACCCCCGCGGAGTCCTGGCTGCTCGAAACGGTGCGTCGCCAGGCTCGCGAGGCGGGGATCGGCATGCCCGAGGTCGCGGTGTACGACGCACCCGAGCCCAATGCGTTTGCGACCGGCGCTCGCCGAAATGCGGCCCTGGTAGCGGTGAGTACGGGTCTGCTTCGAGGGATGAAAAAGGAAGAGGTCGAGGCGGTCCTCGCCCACGAAGTGAGTCACGTGGCCAACGGTGACATGATCACGATGGCCCTGATGCAGGGCGTTGTGAATACGTTCGTGATTTTCATATCCCGCATCGTCGGCCACTTCGTCGACCGGGTCGTGTTCAAGAACGAGCGCGGCTATGGGCCCGGGTACTGGATTTCGGTGATCGTGGCGGAGATTTTCCTCGGTATTCTCGCGAGCATGCTGGTGATGTGGTTCTCCCGGCGGCGGGAGTTTCATGCCGACGCGGGAGCGGCCCGCCTGGCCTCCAGGGACAAGATGGTGGCTGCGCTTCAGCGCCTCAAGGGCGGGGAAGGACAGTCGACGCTGCCTGATCAGATGGAGGCTTTCGGTATCTCTGGCCGGCGGGCGGGCGGGCTTAAACGATTCTTCATGTCCCACCCGCCGCTGGATGAACGGATTGATGCCCTGCGCAGGCTCACCTCATGACCGCCGCATTCAGCCGCCAGCACCGGGCGAGAATCGTCACCGCGATGCTGGGGTTTTGCCTTGCAGGCCTCCCGGCCATGGTGCGGGCCGATGCGGTAAGCATCGTGGCCTTCAACGTGGAATCCGATGATTCGTCCGACTACGTCATCGGCGAGCAGCTGGCAGCATCCCGCGACATCGATCTGTGGGTCCTTACCGAGGTGTGGGACAACAAGTGGCCGGGCCGGCTGGCTGACGCGGCTCGAAAAGCCGACGGGATGCCGTATGAGCGCATCCTGGGTGCCAGCGGTGGCGGCAACCGGATCCTGTTGCTTTATCGCCCGGACCGCCTGCGGCTGGTGGATACACGGGAGCTCACCGACATTCCCCACGGCAAGCGGGAGGCTGCGCCGCTGCTGGCCCGTTTTGCAGATCCGCGGGGTACGGAATTCGAGGTCGTGGGCGTGCATCTGAGCAAGAGCGAGAAACGCCGCCTTGAGCAGGCGCGGGCCCTGAACCGCTGGGGGGCCGGCCGGGATGTGCCGGCTGTGGCCACCGGGACCTTTTACTTTGATCTGCCGATCGGCGATCCGCCTGGCTCCGTCGAAGCCTTCGCGGCGATGACCGCGGCCGACCAGTGGCGCTGGATTACGCCGGACGAGCTCGTGCCGACGCAATGCGGGCGAGGCGGGCGCGTCAATGATTTCGTGTTTTTGTCCGGCCGGGCAGCCGGGTGGACGGCGGATGCGGAGATCATGTTCAGGCAAAGCAACTATTGTCGGGACAGCGATCGGACCAGCGGTTATCGGCCGACCCTGGCCCGCTTTGCGCCGGCCGGTGGCAGTCTCGATCGAGGGTCCGTGCCGGAGCGGACGGTGTCACCGCTGCTGCCCGGCGTGGTCTTTGTCCGTGACACCGACGGGGACGGCGTACCGGACGCCCGGGCGGAGCCGGCTCGCGACGTATCGCCTGTCGAGGCCGATGCCGGGGAGGCACCGGCCATCGCCCCCGCAACGATAGACGCCCCTGCGGCGGCTCCGGCTGCGCCGTCTCCCGCTGATGACGACGTCCGGAAACAAGCCCTCGAGGAACGCCTTGAGGCCCTGGAGCGAGAGGCAGAGGCGTTGCGCAAGGAACTGGAAGCCGACGGCGGCCGGTAGCGCCGCGCGCCCGCGGGGCGGGCCGTCTTTAGGCATAGGGGGTTGTCCCTTTTCCTTGCAGCCAGTGGACCGCCAGGCGCACGACCGACGGGAAATCGGCCCAGTGCACGAACCAGCCTGCGCCGGTGACGACCTTCCGGGGGTCGCCCCACCCGTTGCCGGCCCATTCCGAAAGCAAGAGCCGATGGCCCGGATCCGCGGTCTCCACTCAGCTCAGTATCGGGTCACCGCCGCCGGAAAGCCGGGCCAGAACGGCCCCGGCTGCCGCCGGAACCGGCAGCTGCTGGGCGGCGGGAGCGCAAGCGGTGAAGACGCCCGTCATGACGAGCAGAGTGATCCTGCGCACGTCAGGCACTTGATACAGCTCCTTGAAATGCGGGCTAAACGGGTGAATAGTAATCGCGAGGTTACCGCCTGATGAATCTTCTGAGCCACTTGAGACTACGCGAACGTCGCCTGGGACGCCTTGTCGTGTCGGCGTTCATGGTGGTGTGGCTCAACATGGCGCTTCAGCCCTGTCTGATGGCTGCCGCGCCGATGATCGGCGAGGCGATGGGCGATTGCCCCCACTGCCCGGAACCGACCACGCATTGTGACGACGCGTCCGCGAGCCGCTGCACCTGGGTCGACGCCTACGACTACGATGGCCGCCAGGCTTCGTTCGATCCGGATCCGGCGGCCGATTTATTGCTGCCCATTACCTATTCGGCGATGGAGCCCCCTGTCAGCGATCGGCAAATCGTCCCCCGGCCGCCGCCGGACCCGCCTCCACCCGGCGTCCCCCTGCACCTGGTTCACTGCGTTCAGCTGAAATAGCACCCCTGCCGCCTTCGGTTCCACCCGTTTGCGCGACAGGAGTGTTGTCATGTCCATGCCGAGTCCGGGCCTTGCCCGGCGCCTTCTCATCATCCTCATCCTCGTGGGCCCCGGTCCCATGGCCCACGCTCTCACACTGGGCGAAGCAGAGGCCATGGCCCTGCAGATGGACCCCGTTCTGCGGGAACTCGATGCCCGCAGGGATGCGATCACCGCCGGGGCCGTTGCCTCGGGGCAGCTGCCGGACCCCGAGCTGCGGTTCGGCGCGCTGAACTTTCCGGCCGATGATCTCGAACGCGACCAGGAGCCGATGACCCAGCTGCTGGTCGGATTCCGACAACGGTTCCCTCGCGGCGAAAGCCGTGAGCTGACCCGGGAGCGCGGGGAGACCCTGGCGCGGGCCGAGGATGTCTTGCGCGAAGAGCGTTCTCTCGAGATTGTCAGAGCCGTCCGGAGCGCGTGGTTCCAGGCCCGTTATCAGCAGGAGTCCCTCGTGCTGATCGAGGAGGAGCTGGCGTGGTTTCGCCAGTTCGGTGAGGTCGTGGAAGCCGCGTATGCCCAGGGACGCCGTCGCCAGCATGAGTTGCTCAGACTGGCGCTGGAGCAGGACCAGCTGGGAGCTGAGGCGGTGGCAGCGCGGCAGGCGCTGGCGACGTGGCTGGCGGAACTGGAACGCTGGGCCGGGCCCGATGCGCGGGCCGCGAACCTGGCGCCGGAGCCGATGCTGCCACCGGCGGCCCCGGTGGCAGAAGACGATATCGCGGTCAGGACCCATCCGAGTGTCCTGGCGACAGAGCGCCGGGTGCTTGGGGCCAGTCTCGGTGTCGAGATTGCCCGCCAGTCCTATCGCCCCGCCTGGGCCTTCGACGTGAGCTACGGCTTCCGGGACGGAGAGAATGCCAACGGCAAAGACCGCCCGGACTTCGTCTCGGCCATGATCAGCTTCGATGTGCCCCTGTTTACCCGGGACCGGCAGGATCAGCGCCTGGCCGCGGCCAGCGCGGATGAAAAGGCCGGCCGGGAACGATTGGCCGAACAGGTGAGGATGCTCAGGCTGCGGCTGGCCACGGCCCGGGCCACGGAGGGAGGCATCGGCGACCGGGTTGAGCTGTTCGAGACGGATGTCATTCCGGCGGCGCGGGCCAACGTGGAGGCAGTGCGCCAGGCCTACCGGAATGACCTGGTGCCATTCGACGAGCTGGTCCGGGCCGAGCGCATGCTGCTCACCGCGCGGATGCAGGAACTTCGCCTCATCAGCGACGGGTTGATCAACCAGGCGGAACTGTTGTACCTCACGGGAGGTGCCCGATGAAGGCCCTGGCCCTGCTGCTGATTTTCGTTCTGGTGACGGGCTGCACCGACCCCGCGCCCGGGATTGCCACCGAGACGGCCCGCGAGCATCTCGCGGTCCACATGGAGCCCGGTTACGTCTGTCCCATGCATCCGGACGTCACCTCCGACGAGCCGGACTCCTGCCCAATCTGCGGCATGGACCTCGTGGAATCGAAACCGTCAACGCGTACCGACGTCCCGCTCTACTACCGGCATCCGCATCGACCCGAGGTCACTTCGCCGGTGCCGATGCAGGACGAGATGGGCATGGACTACGTGCCCGTGTTCGCTGAGGCCGGGGCTCGTGGTGTCGTGGTGGACGGATCGGTCCGCCACAATCTCGGAATCCGCGTCGCCGAGGCCCGGCTGGACCCGTTGCCCAGACACGTGAACGCCCCCGGATTCGTCAGCTACGACGAACGCCGCCTGCGGCATATCCATACCCGCGCCGAAGGCTGGATCGAAGCCCTCCACGTGGGCTCGCTGGGAGACGAGATTCGCAAAGGCGAAACGCTGTTCGAAATCTACTCGCCCGTGCTGGCAAGCGCCGAGGAGGAGTATCTCCAGGCGCTGCGAATGGGAGGAGAAGGTCTCATTTCGGCGTCGGCCAACCGGTTGAGGGCCCTGGGTATCGAAGAACCGGCCATTGCGCGGCTCCGCAAAAGCCGTAGCGTAGACGGACGGGTGCGTTTCCACGCACCCATCGACGGAATCGTCGTCGGTCTGGAAGCCCGTCAGGGCATGTTTGTCCGGCCCATGACCGACATCGTGGTCCTGGCCGACCTGAGCCGGGTCTGGATCGAGGCCGACGTACTGGCCCGCGAGGCCGGCTGGATGGCCGCAGGTCTGCCCGCCGAAGTACGGATTCCGGGACACCCGGACCGGGTCTGGCAAGGCAGCGTGGCCTACGTCTATCCGGAGGTGGACCCGGTGTCACGGGCGGTCGTCGTGCGTCTCGAGTTCGAGAATCCCGACGGCCTGCTGAGACCCAACAGCTTTGCCAGTGTGCGCATCGTGGAGCCGGTTCCGGTTCCGGTAATTCAGGTTCCGGCCGCGGCGGTCATACGCTCCGGACGTGCGGTGCGGGTCATCGTGGAATCCTCCCCCGGGCGGTTCGAACCCAGGCCCGTGACCGTGGCGTTCGAATCCGATGGCCAGGCAGCTATCGGGTCCGGACTCGCGGCGGGGGAAACCGTCGTGGTTTCCGGACAGTTCATGATTGACTCCGAGGCCAGCCTGAGCGGCGAACTCGACCGGCTCACAGGCGCCGCGGACGACCAGCCGTGATCGCGCGACTGATCGAGTGGTCGCTCGCCAACCGGACCGGCGTGCTGCTGGCCGCGATGCTGCTGGCCGTCGCCGGCTGGAGCGCCATGCGGGCAACGCCCGTGGACGCCATTCCGGACCTGTCCGATGTCCAGGTCATCGTGCGGACCCCGTTCCCGGGCCAGGCCCCGCAGGTGGTCGAGGACCAGGTGACCTACCCGCTGGCCAGCGCGCTCATGGCGGTTGCGGGCGCGGTGACGGTGCGTGGCTACTCGTTTTTCGGCGACTCGTACGTGTACGTTATTTTCGAGGACGGCACGGACCTGTACTGGGCGCGTTCCCGGGTGCTGGAGTACCTGAGCCAGGCGGCTTCATCCCTGCCGCCGGGGGCACGGCCGGGCCTCGGACCGGACGCCACCGGTGTCGGGTGGGTCTTTCAGTACGCGCTGGTGGACCGCAGCGGGCAGCATGACATCGCGGCACTGCGCAGCCTCCAGGACTGGTTCCTGAAGTATGAGCTCCAGGCTCTCAACGGTGTTGCCGAGGTGGCGTCCGTGGGCGGCATGGTGCGTCAGTATCAGGTGGTCGTGGATCCGGAGCGCCTGCATTCCTTCGGACTCACGCTGGCCGATTTGCGAAAGAGCATTCAGGCCGGCAACCAGGAGACTGGCGGATCGGTTATCGAGATGGCGGAGGCGGAGTACATGGTGCGGGCCACCGGCTATGTGACGAGCCTGGACGAGCTCCAGAGCATTCCCTTGCCCCGCAGCAAGTTCGGTGCGCCCGTGACCCTGGGCGACGTGGCCGAAGTGCGATTCGGCCCCGCCATGCGCCGCGGCGCAGCGGATCTGGACGGTGAGGGCGAGGCGGTCGGCGGTATTGTCGTGATGCGCTGGGGAGAGAACGCGGTCGAAGTCATCAACCGGGTCAAGGACCGTCTCGCGCAGCTTGCCGCCAGTCTGCCCGAGGGCGTCGAACTCGTGGTTGTGTACGACCGCTCCGACCTGATCCTGCGGGCGGTCGATAATCTGCGTACCAAGCTCGGCGGTGAGCTGCTGCTGGTTATCCTGGTCTGCGCTGCGTTCCTGTTGCACCTGCCGTCGACGCTGGTCCCCGCAATCAGTCTGCCCCTGGGCGTCCTTGGCGCGTTTCTCGCCATGCGCGGGCTGAACATCAACGCGAACATCATGTCGCTGGCCGGGATCGCCATCGCCGTCGGCGTCATGGTGGATGCCGCTATCGTTATGGTCGAGAACCTCCATCGACACCTCGAGCGGAACCCGCCGAAGGGGGCGGCGGAGCGCTGGGCGACGGTGTCCCGGGCCGCGACGGAGGTGGGCCCGGCCATTTTCTTCTCCCTGCTGGTGGTGACCGTGAGCTTTCTGCCCGTCTTTGCCCTGGAGGCCCAGGAAGGGCGACTTTTCAAACCGCTGGCGTACACAAAGACATTTGCGATGGCGGCGGCCGCGATTATTGCCGTCACCGTTGTGCCGGTGCTGATGGGCTATTGCGTGCGCGGGCGCATACGGCCGGAGGCCACCAACCCCCTGAACCGGGCCCTGATCGCTGTTTACCGGCCCGCCGTGAACCTGGTCATGAGAGGTCCCCGAGCCTGTCGTCGGGATCGCGCTCGTGCTGGTGCTTCTCAGCCTCTGGCCCGCCTCCCGCCTGGCCACGGAGTTCATGCCCGAACTGGACGAAGGCGACCTGATGTACATGCCGGTGACCCTCCCGGGGGTCTCGGCGGGCAAGGCGCGCGAGATCCTCCAGCAGACCGATCGCCTGATCCGCCAGGTCCCCGAAGTCGAACGGGTTTTCGGCAAGGTGGGCCGAGCGGACACCGCCACCGATCCGGCGCCCCTGACGATGATCGAAACGGTGATCATGCTGAAACCCCGGTCGCAATGGCGTCCGGGTCTCACCCTGGAGGGTCTGAAAGCCGAGTTGGACGAGCGTGTTCGATTCCCCGGGCTGACCAATGCCTGGGTGATGCCCATAAAAACCCGCATCGACATGCTGGCCACCGGGATCCGGACGCCGGTAGGCATAAAGATCGCCGGCCCCGACCTGGCCGTCATCGAGGACCTCGGACGCCAGGTCGAAAGCCTGGTTCGCGAGATGCCGGGAACCCGGTCCGTTTACGCCGAGCGTGTCCTCGGCGGCCGCTATCTCACGGTGGACGTGGACCGGGCTGAGGCCGGACGCTACGGGATGAACATCGCCGATGTCCACGAAACGATCGCCTTTGCCGTCGGCGGCATGCAGATCGGAGAAACGGTCGAGGGGCGGGAGCGATATCCGATCAGCCTCCGCTACTTCCGGGACTGGAGAGGCTCCCTCGAGAGCCTTCGGAGTCTCCCGATGGCCGGAACCGGTGGAACCTGGGTAGCCCTTGGCGACGTGGCGGATATCCGTGTCGAGGACGGACCCGGGATGATCAAGAGCGAAAACGCCCGTCTGAATGGCTGGGTCTACGTGGATCTCAGCGATCGCGACCTGGGAGCCTGGGTCCGCAATGCCCGGGGGGCGGTGGCCCGGGATCTTGCCCTGCCGCCGGGTTACAGCCTGAGCTGGTCCGGGCAGTACGAGTACCTGGAGCGGGCCCGGGCGCGTCTTTCCGTCCTTGTTCCGGCCACACTGGGGCTGATCGTGCTCTTGCTTTATGCGCAGCTGCGCAGCTTCACAGACGTCGGGATCGTTCTGGGTACGCTTCCCCTCGCTCTCGCCGGGGGTTTCTGGCTCCTGCATCTCCTGGGTTATCCCATGTCGGTAGCCGTTGCCGTGGGCTTCATTGCCCTGGCGGGTATGGCAGTGGAGGTGGGTGTCGTCATGCTGACCTACCTCAACCAGGCCTGGGCCTCGCGGCAGGGGGAGTTCTCTTCCCGTGAGGCCGCCCTCCGGTCGGCGGTCGAGGAGGGTGCGTTACGCCGGGTGCGCCCTATTGCGATGACGGTGCTGGCCACGCTTGCCGGCCTGGCTCCGGTCATGCTCGGATCCGGGACCGGCTCGGAGGTGACCCGGCGGATTGCCGCGCCGATGGTCGGCGGGGTGATCAGTGTTGCGCTGCTGTCTCTCCTGGTCGTTCCGGCCCTGTTTCTCCTGACTCGCCGTGGAGGGGCAACATAGTCCGTCCGGCACCCATTCTGCGGTTTGGGGCCGGTCCGGGTGTTGGCGTATAGTCTTCCTACAGGCATCCTGCCCGGGTATCGCCCTGGATCGATAGTGGGCTCGCCGAGGAACTCGGGGGCGGGACTGACCGTCTAAGACAATGGGTGCGTTTCGGGCATCCGGAGGGGGCTGATGGGTTCTGACCACGGATCGAGGCGGGTATCGAACGCGGCTGTCGCCGTGGGTCTGGCTATGGGTCTGACCATGCTGCTGGCCGGCTGCGCAAGCAGTGAGAGTCAGTCCAGCAGCTCGAGTTCGTCTTCTCTCGTCTTCGGCATCGAGTCCACCGCCGCCGATGCCGAGCCCTTCCAGTTCGTCCAGCAGTTCCAGTTCCGTGCAGATTCCGGGTCTTCCGCCTTTGCCGACCCCGAGTTCGTCCAGCAGTTCTTCGAGTTCCTCCAGCAGTTCGTCGCAGAGCTCCAGCTCTGAAAGTGAGAGTTCCGAGAGCCAGTCTGATCCGGGCCAGGAGCAAAGCGCCGGGGAAGCCAGTTCAGCCGGCGAGTCGGCCAGTGAAGCCGGCGAGTCGGGAAGCGCGGCTGACGTAGCTGGCGGGCAGCAGTCGGCGGCCGGCCAGAGCGGCGGCCAGCAGAGCCAGTCGGGAGCCGAGCAAAGCGGGGCTCAGGGACAGCAGGCCGGCCAGTCCGGATCCCAGCAGAGCGGGAGCCAGGGCCAGCAGGCCGGCGGCGGCGAGGTGGCGAATGTCCCGGGGGCCCAGCAACAGGCGGGCTCGGGCGCCGCAGCGGGCGGCCAGCAAGGGTCCCAGGGTTCGGAGGGATCCCAGGCCGGCGGCGGTTCGTCCTCCGGCGGCGGCGCTGGCGGTGAACAGACCGGCAGTCAGGGCCAGGGACAGGGAGCTGCCGCGGCCGGCAGCCAGGGACAGCCCGGGGGCAGCGCGGGTTCAGCCGGGGGCGTACCCGGATCCGACGGCGCCGGCGGAGCGAATGAAACAGGGGCGGCTGGCGGTCAGGCCGGCTCGCCAGGGGGATCCGGACCCCAGGGCACGGGTGCGAGCGGTGTTCCGGGCGGAGAGCCGGGGGGCAGCGGCTCCGAAGGAGGCCCTGGTGGCGGTCCGCAAAGCGGAACGGGTGGTGAGTCCGGGACGGGTACCGGTGAAGCCGGTTCGGGCCCAGGGGGTCAGACCACGGGTGACCGTATCGCCGGGCTGGACAAGGAGCTTTCGGAGTCTCTTGGGGATTTCGACGGAATGATCCTTGAAGAACAAGGTCGGATATCTGAGCGAGACCGTGCGGTTGCCGCCGCGGCGGGGGCTGGCGCGGGCATGGAAGGGGGCGGTCCCGGCGGTATGGGATCGGCCGAATCCGGATATCCCGGAGGAACCGGCGACGTGGCGTCCGCCGGCGGTATGGGCGAGACGGGTTCCCAGGGAACCGGATCGCAGAGTCAGGGACAGGGACAACAGTCCGCGGGGGGCGGGCCGGTAGGCGGGCCCACGGGTCGCTCGGGCGCCCCGTCCGGAAACGCCGATGGCGCGGCCGGTTCCAGCGAAGTCCCGAGCGACGTCGGTGACGGCAGGGACGATGACATCGTTGCCCGGCAGCTTCGCGAAGCTGCCATGAACGAGAAGGACCCGGCGCTCAGGGAGAAGCTCTGGGAGGAATATCGGACCTACAAGACGGGAGTGGATGAGTAGGACTCATCGGGCCATGAACGCAAGCAAGTTTTTTTCACTCCGTGCCCGGTCCTGGATTGTCGGCCTGGCGCTTCTGCCGCTCACTGGTTGCGTGGTCAGCGAGACCCGTCCGGAACCGTACACGCCGGCAGAACAGGCGCAGGTCGAGATCCCGGACGCCCGGCTGCTGGATATCGGTGTCGGGGTCTTCGAGACCGGCCTGCCTGATGAAGGCGAGGCGACCGAGGAAGGCGTATTTCGAAATGTCCGTCAGGCCGAGGCCAGCTACGTCGCGGTTCAGTTAAAGGACACGCTTCAGAAGACCGGCCACTGGGGCATGGTTCGTGTCGTGCCCGAGCGGTCCAACTCGCTGGATCTGCATCTCAAGGGTGAAATCGTCGAGTCGGATGGGGAGATACTGGTCCTGGAGATCAAGGCGGTAGACGCTACGAACCGGGTCTGGTTCAAGAACCGCTACAAGGGCCGGGCCGACGGCGCTTCCTATTCGGACAGCAGCGTGCTGGATCGCGACCCGTTCCAGAGTCTCTACAACGCCGTGGCAAACGATCTGCTGGAACACCGTGAGCGCCTGGCCACCGAGGACCTGCAGAACGTGCGGCAGGTTGCGGAGCTTCGCTTTGCCGGGAGCATTGCGCCGGCGGCTTTCGGAGAGCACCTGGCGGAGGATCGCGACGGTGACCTGGCCGTGGCGCGCCTCCCCGCGAAGGACGATCCCATGCTCGCGCGGGTGCGTCTTGTTCGAGAACGCGACTACATGTTCATTGACACGCTCAATGATCACTACGGAACTTTCCACCGGAAGATGGAAGAACCCTACGAGAGCTGGCGCAAGTTCTCTTACGAAGAGATCCTCAATCTGCGCGAGGTAAAGCGCACGGCCCGCTGGCAGCAGATGATCGGTGCTGCCGCGGTCATAGGCGCCGTCGCCATGGGGGCAGAGGCCGACAGCCGGACTGCGGCCGTCGCCAGTGACGTGGCGCTGATCGGCGGCATCGGCATATTTCGCGCCGGCCTCCAGACCGCGAAGGAGGCGAAAATTCACGCCGACGTGATCTCGGAACTGGGCGAGTCGTTCAACGCGGATATTCAGCCTGCGGTTGTCGAGGTGCAGGGTGAAGAGCGGCGACTGACCGGTTCAGCGGCAACTCAGTATGGAGAGTGGCAGCGGCTGATGCAGGAAATCTGGACCACCGAAACGGGTCTGCCCGCCACCGGATCCAACACCGAGGTGGCTGCCACCTCGGAGTCGTCCGAACCCTGATCCGCGGAGCCCATGACCGGACCAGTCGAGGGACCGACTCCCTCCACCCGATTCCAGCTGATTCGCCGGGTGGACGAGGACGATCTGGGCGAACTCTGGACCGCCCGAGACACCACGCTCGATGAGCCGGTGCTCCTTCGCCTCGGCCGCGAGGGGCATCCCTGGGCTGGCGATATGCTCGACGCATTACGGCGTGCCTGCGTACAGGCGCGCCGCCTGCATCATCGCGGCGTTCTGAGGCTGCTGGACTTCCATCCGGACGACGACACGCCTTCCATCAGCATGGAGCCGGCCGACGGCGACGCGCTGGCTGGTTGGGAAACTCGTCCGGCCACGGAATGGCTGCCCGCCCTGGCGCAGATTGCCGAATCAGTCGCCGAGGCCCATCGTCAGGGAGTGGTCCATCGCAGCCTCGCGCCGAACCGCGTGCGCTTCGACGCCGCGGGGCGGCCACGGGTCTGGGGCTTTGCCTTCGAGGCCGTTCTGGCTTCTGCTGCCGACTTGCCGGCCACCCGCTTTACCAGTCCCCAGCAGGCCGCCGGCGAACCGCCGGCGCCGGCGGACGATGTCTTTGCGATCGGCGAAATAGCGGCCTGGCTCTTGGGGACCCGGCCCGGTGAACCGTTGCCGGCCACCGATGCCGCGGGCGAGCCCGTACCGCCTGTGCTGGCTTCCCTGATTGAACGCCTTCGCGCGCCCGGGCTGACTGAGCGCCTCTCGGACCTCGACGAAGCGGCCCGTGAGTTCGCCGCGCTGGGTCCTGGCGCCGACCGATCGCTGGAGGCGCCGGCGGGAGAGCGCTTGACGCCAATGCCGCGAGACTCGACCGGTTTTCGAAGGACCGTCGAGGGGCCGGCTCCAGCGGCTGCGGTCCGGCCCGCGGGATCCGGCCGCGGCTTGACCATCGCGGTCTGGGGCGGGCTCGCGTTCCTGCTGGCCGCGATGGTTGGTGTCATCTTCGTGCTGCCCCGGATGGTGAACGATGACGCCCCCAAGGACCCGGGGCCCGCCACGGTGGAGGCGCCGGAGGTTCCGGAGGACCCACAGGCGGAGATTCGCCGGCTTCTCGAGGCCAAGCGATCCTCGGAAGCTCTCCTGGCCGACATCGAACCCGTACGGGCGGGATTGGCCAGCCGCTCCGTGGAGCGCTGGGGCGGACCGGCCTGGCGGACCGCCGAGGAACAGTTTCTGGCCGGCGAGGACGCGTTCGGCCGCCGCGACTATGCTGTCGCCAGCACGTCCTGGGAGTCGGCGCTAGCTGGGTACAGGGAGGTTGAGAGCGGCGTAGCCGACAGGCTGGCGCAGCACCTCGCCGCCGGTGCCGAGGCCCTGGAGCGGGCCGACGCCGAGGATGCCGTGGAAGCATTCGAGATGGCCCTGGTCATGGACCCCGCCAACGGCGTGGCCGACGCCGGGCTGGCGCGGGCCCGCAAACTGCCGGAGGTCCTGGCCCTGATGGCTGACGGCGCGGCCGCCGAAAGCGGAGGTGACCTCGCTGCTGCGAGCGAAGCGTACAGTGAAGCGGCGGCAGCCGATCCCGGGTACGCGCCCGCCGCGGAGGCCCGTGACCGGGTCGCTGCTGCCCGGGCCGGGGCCGGTTTCCGCCGGCTCATGAGCCAGGGCTATGCGGCCCTGAAGGCCGGAGATTACGCTACGGCGCGCGCTCGATTCGCATCGGCCGCGTCGATGCGCCCCTCGGCGGAAGGTCCAAGGGATGGGCTGATTCAGGCGGATGAAGGGGCTCGGCGGGTTCGCATAGAGTCCCATCGGACCGATGCCGAGACGGCGGTGTCCGCCGAACGGTGGGCGGCGGCTGTCGCGGCCTACGAGGCCATCCTGAAAGAGGACGCCAGTCTCGCATTTGCCCAGGAAGGCGTTGCCCGGGCCCGGTATCGGCAGGCCCTGGATGCGCGCATAGAAGGCTACCTGGGCGATCCGTTGCGCCTGGCCGCGGACGGCGTGGCGGCGTCGGCTGGCAAGGACCTGGAGGCCGCTCGCGCCATAAGCCCGGTTACCCCTCGTCTCGGCGGGCAAATCGAACGCCTCGATCGACAGCTGCGCCTGGCTGCCCAGCCCGTGCCGGTTTCCGTGTTTTCCGACAACGCCACCGAAGTGACCGTCTACCGCGTGGGCCGCCTGGGCGCCTTCGACAGCCATCAACTCAGTCTGAAACCGGGACGGTACACGGCGGTGGGGACGCGCGTGGGGTATCGCGATGTCCGTGTGGAGTTCACTATCATGCCCGGAGAGGCCGTCGGGCCGGTGACTGTACGCTGCGAGGAGCCCATTTGAGTACCGTCGTCAGAGTGATCGTCCGCGGCGAAGCGGTCGAATTCGACGAGCAGGCACTGCCGCTTTCCATCGGTCCGGGCCCGCAGGCGTCCGTGCCGGTTCCGGGAGGCGACCTGCCGGCCGTGGCGACGTTCGTCGGCCACAGCGGTGACCGATTCTATGTTCAGCCGGCGCCCGGCGCCCGCGGTATCGAGGTCAACGGCGAGGCCCTGGCCGGTTCCCGGTGGCTGGCGCCCGGCGACGCCATCATGGTGGGTGATGCGACGCTGACGGTGACTGACGTCGGCGCCACCCTGGAGATGTCTCTCGAAGAGTCCGAGGACGTAACGGCTCCGCCCCTGCTCCTGGACGAGCCCGTCACCAGCCCCGATCCGATCGCCGCCGAGACGGTTTCGGCCGTGGAGTTTCGCCGTGAACCGGCTCCGGCCGCGCCGTCGGAACGGCGCCGAAGGACGGGATTTAACGTGCTGGTGTACGGGCTGCTGAGCGTGCTGGCGGTGATCGCCTGGTTCATCTTTACGGCGACGCCTGTCCGGATCGAGGCGGACCCGGCGACCGCCGACGTGGAACTGGAAGGCGGGCTTTTCCGCTGGCGGCTCTCGGATCACTATCTTCTGCGCCCCGGAACCTATCAGGTGAAGGCCCGGCATCCCGAATACGAGGCCCTGGATCAGGCCCTTGAAGTCACTTCGGACGGCCCCGACGGGATTCGCCTCGAGCTGGTTCGACTACCGGATGCGGTAACCGTTCGGGTTCCGGGCGCAACCGAAGCAGTCGTGTTCGTCGACGGTGAGCGCGTGGGCGAGGCACCCCTGGAGAACTGGCCGCTGCGGGAGGGTTCCTATGTGCTGCGTGTCGAGGCACCCCGCTATAAGGTCCACGAGGAAGCGCTGGAGATCGCCGGTGGCGGCGGGCAGCGCGGTCTCGACGTGGAGCTTGCGCCGGACTGGGCCGTGTTCTCGATCAGCACGACACCCGAGGGCGCTGAGCTGAGGGTCGGTGACGAGCTGGCGGGGGTGACGCCGCTGAGCCTCGAACTGCTGTCAGGTACCCGCGAGCTCGTCATCAGCAAAGAGGGCTTCAAGACCTGGTCGGAGCAACTGGATGTCACTGCAGGAGAGGACCAGGTACTCGAGGACATCCTGCTGGAGCCAGCAGATGCTCGACTGTCGGTGGTGAGCCGGCCGAGTGGCGCCAGCATATTGCTCGACGGACAGTACGTCGGACGCACGCCGCTGGAGCTCTCACTGCAGGGCGGCGAGGCCCATACCATCCAGCTGAGCCGCGCCGGTTCCCGGGATGCCCGACGCACCGTGACCCTCGCCTCCGGGGAGTCGAAGACGCTGCGGGTTGACCTCGCCGGGCGCACAGGACTCGTTCGGGTGGACGTTTCGCCGCCGGACGCAAAGATTTTCGTCGATGGTCGTCCGGCGGTTCCGAAGGACGGCGTGCTCGAGCTGACGTCAGTGGCCCATCGCATCGAGGCGCGGGCCCCGGGTCATGCCAGCGCATCGGTTTCGGTCACCCCCCGGCCCGGTTTGGAGCAGCGGGTCAGTCTGCGTCTGAAGACTGACGCCCAGGTCAAGGCCGAGTCCATCAAGCCGGTAATTCGTACAGCCCAGGGCGTGGAGATGCGCCTGGTGCAGCCCGGCCGTTTCTCCATGGGTTCATCGCGGCGGGACCAGGGGCGCCGCTCCAACGAGAGCCTTCGCCAGGTTGAACTCACCAGGCCCTTCTACATCGCCCTGACCGAGACCACGAACGGACAGTTTCGGGAATTCGACAGCAAGCATTACTCCGGGGCCGTGGGTGGTCTGGGCCTGGACGCGGCGAAACAGCCGGTCGCCAACGTTTCCTGGGAACAGGCGGCGCGATACTGCAACTGGCTTTCCGGCCGCGACGGACTGCCGGCGGCCTACCGCGAGGAGGGCGGGAAGATGTTGCCGGTCGTGCCCACGCCTACGGGGTACCGGCTGCCTACCGAGGCAGAATGGATCTGGGTGACTCGTTACGCTGGTCGCGCTGGTGATCCGCCCCGCTATCCGTGGGGTCCGAAAATGCCGCCGACCGGCGAGGCCGGAAATTTCGCGGACGAGTCGGCCCGACCGACGGCGGGCCGGGTCGTTGCCGGCTACAACGACAGGTTTCCCGTATCTGCCCCGGTGGGAAGCTTTCCGCCGAACGGGCTGGGCCTGAGGGACGCGGGTGGCAACGTGGCCGAATGGACAAACGACATCTACGGCGTGTACCCGGGCGACGGGAGTAAACTGGTGGTCGACCCGACGGGTCCGCAGAGCGGGGAGTTCCGGGTGATCCGGGGCTCCAGCTGGATGCATTCGAGCATTACCGAACTGCGCTGGACCTACCGGGACTATGGTGACAAGCCGCGAGCCGATGTGGGTTTCCGCATCGTTCGCAACCTGGAATGATGCGCTGCATCGGGAGAAACGCGGTGAATGCAAGAAAACCCGGTCGATGGTGTGTCGCGGCCGCCTTCGCGGTCGTGTTGGCAACGTCCGCCGTACTGGCCCAGGAAGGTGAACCCGAGCCCGATCCCGAAGCGGCCGCATCGCCCGAACAGGGGGCGCCCGTGAAGGAGGCGCCAGCCGCTGCGCCCCCGCCCGCCCCGGCCAGCGGCAGGAGAACCGATGTCTTCATTCCCACGGAGAAAATTCCCGCCGACGCCGCCATCTCGTTTCCGGTCGATATCTGAGCCAGCATGAACAAAAAGTTTCCCGTTGAATTCGTTTTCCAGATCTTTTCGCTCATCGTGGCGATCATCATCGTGCACGGGGTGTATGTGTCCGTGGTCCGGCCCAAGGCGGACGCCGACATGCGCGAGCAGCAGATCCGGATCGAGGAAGATTCCGACTATGTGGCCGAGCGGTCCCTGTGGGTGATCGTAAGGGACTTCGAGCAGGAAGCGGCGTTCATCCTGATGCTGTGGGCCATGGCGATCATGGGCTACAAGGCGGTGGCGAACCTGCGCGAGGGGAACCTGATGGACGAAGAACTGGTACCGGTGGCCGAGGGGATGCGAATACTTCCCGAGGACACCCGCGAGTACCAGCGCCAGATCCAGGCATTACCGGACAAGACCCAGGATCGTCTCCTGCCCCGCGCCATTTCGACGGGGCTGCACCGCTTCAGCTCAACCCGTAATGTGCAGGATGTTGCCTCGGCGGCCTATTCGGTCTGCGACGAGGAATCCGAGCGCCTGGACTCGGAGCTTGCCATGATCCGTTACATCGCATGGGCTATCCCGTCTATCGGGTTTATCGGCACCGTGCGCGGTATCGGCGAAGCGCTGGCTCAGGCCCACAAGGCCGTCGAAGGGGACATCACCGGCGTCACCCAGAGCCTGGGCGTAGCCTTCAACTCGACGTTCATCGCCCTGTTGATCAGCATCGTGCTGATGTTTCTCGTGCACCAGCTGCAGCTGCAGCAGGAACGCCTGACGCTGGAAGCCAAGACCTATATTGATCGGCACCTGATTCGCCATCTCCAGGTGCGCTGAGGAAGCCAAACATGTCGCTGCTGGCGATCGAGCTCAACGACGTTGATCTTCAGAGTGGAGATGGTTCCGTTGTGCGTTCCCACGGGCCCGGCATAGCGCTTCTTGATCCGGACGGCCTGCTTTTGGGCGAGGCCGCCCGGGCGCAGGCCCGGCTGCGGCCCAGACGTGTCGTCGACCGCTACTGGGCGGACCTCTCGATGCGGGCGTTGCCTCACGCCACGTCGTATGCGGCGACGTTCGCCGATCTCGCCTACGCGCAGCTGGAAGATCTCTGGAAGGAACGGTCGGCGGATGCAGGACGGGGTTCTGCTCGTCGTGCCAGGCAGTTTCCCGCGCGAGGCTCTGGGCCTGATTCTCGGGATGGCCGAGGAGCTTTCCATGCCCGTGAAGGGCCTGGTGGATGCTGCCGTCGCCAGTACGATCGCCAGCGCACCGGGAGCTGATCTGTTTCATCTCGATTTCCTCCAGCACGAGGCATTACTCACGCGCCTGGAGCAGGGTCATCGCCTGAGTCGCGGAGTCCAGCTCCAGGTTCCGGAGGCGGGAGTCAGCCGGCTTCGTGCCGCCTGGGTATCCGCGGCGGCTGCGGCGTTTGTTTCCCAGACCCGCTTTGACCCCCTGCACGACGCCGCCTCCGAGCAGCAGCTCTACGACGGTCTCGACGGCTGGCTCGCCGCCCTGGAGGAGGTCGAGGAGGTCCAGATGACCGTGGATTTCCGGGGCGACAACATCGTGGCATCGCTGGCGCGGGAAGATGTACTGCGCCAGGCGACGCCGGCCTGGCGGGCGATACTCGCCGGACTGGAAGATCTGCGCGGCGAAGGCCGGCCGGCTGTGGTCGGCGTCGCCTCGCGCGGCGGCCGCCTGACGGGCCTGCTTGAAACCCTGGCATCGGTCGGCCGGGCCACCGTGACCTGCCTGGACCCCGGGGCAGCGCTTCGGGGCGTACTCGAGCGGGCCGGCAGTATCCTGTCTCCGGACGGCGAGGTCAGGTACGTCACCCAGCTTCCGGCACTGGCCATTGCGGATGTCGACATCGCAGCGCCGGCGCCGGCGCTGGAGATCGACGCGGACCTGCCCACGCACCTTCTGCTGGAGGCTCTCGCGTATCCGGTGGGCGAAGCCGGCGTCATCGTGGGCACCCGGCCGCCCGGCGACCGGCCGGGCATACGCATCAACGGCCAGACCAGCGGAATTTCCCGCCAGCACTGCCTGGTGCGCCGGGAGAACGGAGCGCTGGTCGTCGAGGACCAGAGCCGCTACGGCACCTTCGTCAACGGCGAGCGGGTCGACGCTCGTCAGTCGCTGCGGATCGGCGATCACCTGCGCGTTGGCTCGCCGGGCCGCGAGCTTCTGGCCATCGCCTTGCGGGACACGGGAGGCGGACATGGCCTCGTAGTCGTCGCCTGGATACGTTCAGCATGTCGTTCCTCGACATCATGAGCTGCGGTTTCGGCGCCGTGGTCCTGTTCTTCATGATCATCAATGCGACGATGGCGAAGCGCTCCGACGAAATGAACCGGGAGCTCAATATTCGCGCCGAGATGCTCAAGATCGAGGTGGCCGAGGGCGAGGACGACCTCGTCGCCCTGAAGAACAGTATCGAGGAGGCGGAGAAAGAGGAGGTCGTGGCGGAGGGTCGCGCCCGGGAGATTCTCGACATCCTGCGGGAGAACACCGAGGAGCTCTCGGAAATGGATGCCGAGACGCTGGCCAAGCAGGAGGCCATCGAGAAGCTCAAGGCCGACCTGAAGGCCATCGAAGAAGAGAACAAGCGGCTATCTGCGGCGAGCAGCCAGCCCAGCGAAACCGGTGAGCGGATTCGCTCGTTTACCGGTGACGGTGACCGGCAGTACCTGACCGGCGTGCGGGTCGGCGGCGAGCGGGTGCTGATCCTGCTCGATGCCTCCGCGAGCATGCTGGATGACACGGTCGTCAACATCATCCGGCGACGAAACCTGCCGGACGAGCAAAAAATCGCCTCCCGGAAATGGCAGCGGGCGCTCTCGACCGCCGAGTGGATCACGACCCAGATCGGCACGGATACCCGTTTTCAGATCTATGCGTTCAATGAGTCGGCCGCGTCGGTCATGCCGAATTCCGACGGCTGGATTGACGCCGCCAAGCCGGACGATGTCGCAGCGGCGGTGGACAACATGCGCGAGATCGTGCCTGGCGGCGGCACAAGCCTGTGGCACGCCTTCGCCGCGGCCGCGGCACTGGAACCCAGGCCGGACAATATTTTTCTGATCATCGACAGCCTGCCGACTCGCGGAAAGGGCAATCCCATTCGCAAGACGGTCAGCGGCGACGGCCGTGTGCGTCATTTTAACGCCGCCATGAAGGAGCTCGTCGAAGGTGTCCCGGTAAACGTGGTGCTGTTTCCGATGGAAGGAGACGCCCAGGCGGCCAGCGCCTACTGGAAGCTGGCGATCGCCACCGGCGGCTCGTTCATGAGCCCGTCGAGGGACTGGCCTTGAGAAAGAAACGCGAGCGTCGGGACATGGAGGCCTTCGGGCTTTCGTTTCTCGACTGTATCTGCTGCGGCTTCGGAGCCGTCATTTTGCTGCTCGTGCTGACCAAGTTCGCCGAGCCGGTCCTGCTCGAACAGACCACCGACGAACTCGAAGCGGTCATCACGACTCTCGAAGAGCAGCTGGAAGATCTCAAGGGCGAAACCCGGATCGTGAACGATCGACTTAAGAGCAAGGAAGAACAGCTTTCGGACGTGAAGGACCGGGTGGCACGCCTCCAGGGTGACCTGTCGAGGATTCAGGGCCAGTTCTCCTCGTCCGCTGATACCGCCTCAGTGTCGTCGATCATAGAAGGGCAGCTGGCCGAGGCCCGCCAGCGTCTCACCGAGGAAATGAAACGATTGCAGGCCAATCAGTACCGGCGCGCGGTTGATGACACGACCGTGGGCGGGGTGCCGGTGGACAGCGAATACATCATTTTCATCATCGACACCTCCGGCAGCATGTTCAACTACAGCTGGCCCATGGTGCTGAGAAAAGTCGAGGAGACCCTCGAGGTCTATCCCCAGGTCAAGGGCATCCAGGTGATGAATGACATGGGCAACTACATGTTCACGCGCTATTCCGGGAAGTGGATCCCCGATTCCCCCGCGCGACGAAAGGCCATTCTCAACACCCTCAAGACCTGGAACCCGTTCAGTAACTCCAGCCCGGTCGAAGGCATCACCAAGGCCATTCAGACTTTCTATGAGCCGGGCAAGAAAATCAGCCTGTACGTCTTCGGGGACGAGTTCACCGGCAATTCCATCGAGAACGTCATCCGCACGGTGGAACTGATCAACAAGGCCGACGCCCGGGGCAATCGCCTGGTGCGTATTCACGCTGTCGGATTTCCGGTGATGTTCGCCCAGGCGCAGAATCTGCAGTACACCGGCCTGCGCTTTGCGACCCTGATGAGGGCGCTTTGCGATCGTAACGGCGGAACGTTCGTCGGCCTCAACACATTCCGCCCCTGAGCTTGCTCCAGCCTGCCTCGGGTCGTATCGTTGCGGCTTAACGGGGGAAAATGCGATGAGCAACGACAAGCTGGTGATCGAACTGGATGCCGAGGATCTCAAGCATCTGGAAGAGGTTTTCCGCCAGGCGCGCATGGATCCGGGCGATTGCGACGCCGGCGATATTCTGAAGGCCTGTCACGAACTTCTCGAAGATGCCCGCAAAGTGGGGCCCCCCGCGTTTATCCTGCGTCGCCTGGAAGGCCTGAAGCCGCTTGTGGACATGGTGGAGGACCAGGGCTGGAGCCTGCCGCAGGAAGATATTTCCCGGGTTATCAATGCGCTGGCCTATTTCGCCAATCCTCACGACCTTATTCCGGACGATGTCCCTGGTCTGGGCTATCTGGACGACGCGGTCATGGTGGACCTGGTGCGCCGGGAACTGGCCCACGAGATCAAGGCCTATGAGTCGTTCTGTGAATTCCGCGAGGCCGAAACGGCCCGGCGCAGCAGCAGCGGCAACGATTCACCGGTAACCCGGGCCGACTGGCTGACCCAGCAGCGCGAGCGGCTCGGCAAGGAGCGCGAAGCGGAACGTGGTTGGGCGCCGTGGACCCGGAAGGTCAAATCGTTCCTGGACAGTTGATTCCCCTCGTCGCGGAGCGATTTCAGCCCAACGCCTGATTCCGACACACGGGCAACGTCCCCGGTGGTGCGGAACCGGCCCCGTTCGTCGCGGACGACGCTCGTCATGGCGGTGCCCGGATCATGGGTGAAGAACAGCCGCACGCGCCGCTCGAGCTTGTTATGCAGGAAACGGCGTTTCTCGTCGATTAGCCGTTCTGGCGCCCGGTCATAGCCCATGGTGACGGGCAGGTGTACCCAGGGCACACCCGGTATCAGGTCGGCGCAATAAACCACGCCGCCGTCACCGCCGATTTCCGAGAGCATGAGACCCGGAGTATGGCCCTGGCTGTACTCGAAACGCACGCTGTCTCCCAGAGTGTCTGTGTGCGTGCCCTCGACAAGTTCCAGTCTCCCACTCGCCAGCAGCATGTCGCTGAGCCCGGGGATGAAGGAGGCGCGGTCCCTGGGATGGGGTGCGGTGGCTCGTTCCCAGTGCTCCCGGCCGACCAGGTAGCGTGCGTTCGGAAACAGCAAGGCGGGCTCGGTGGTCTCGGCCCATTCGGCCAGCAGACCGCCGGCGTGGTCGAAGTGCAGGTGACTGAGCACGACGACGTCGATGTCTTCATGGCCCAGGCCGAGGCCTGCGAGGGATTCCAAAAGGACATGACGGCTCTCGAGTACGCCGAAACGGGTTTTCATGGCCGGATCGAAAAAAGCGCCGATGCCTGTCTCGAACAACACGCGCCGGCCGTCGGGGAGCTGCGCCAGGAGCGCGCGGCAGGCGAGGGGTATGCGATGCTCGTCGTCCGGCTCGATCCAGCGCGACCACAAGGCCCTGGGCACGTTTCCGAACATGCTGCCACCGTCCAGCCGCTGGCGATTTCCTTCTATCGACCAGATTCGTATGGGCATGGGCACCTCGTCTGAACCAGCTTGTCTCTTGCGCCACCTATACTCGGGCGGTCATCTTGATACTAGTGCAACCCTCATGGCCTCAACTGTGAAACCCGGCTCTACGTATCCCCTGGGTTCGTCCTTCACCGGAGACGGCGTGAATTTCTGCATCTACTCGCCCAGCGCGCTGGCGATGACCCTGCAGTTTTTCGACCATGCGGACGATGCCCGTCCGTCTCGTTCGATCGAGCTGGATCCGACGGTTCACCGCACGTTCCACTACTGGCACGTGGAGGTCCCCGGTGCCGTCCACGGACAGATCTACGGATGGAAGGCGAGTGGACCCAACGATCCGGGCCAGGGTCTGCGCTTCGATGCTGAGAAGCTGCTGCTGGATCCCTATGCCCGGGGCGTGGCGGTCGGCGCCGGCTACGATCGGGCGGCGGCCAGCCGGCCGGGCGACAATACCGGGCCGGCCATGAAGAGCGTGGCGGTGGACTGTTCCCTCTACGACTGGGGCGACGACCGTCCGCTTGGACGTCCCTGGAACGAGACCATCATCTACGAGATGCACGTCGGCGGATTCACGAAGCATCCCAGCTCCGGCCTTGATGACGGATTGCGCGGCACCTACAGGGGACTGATAGAGAAAATCCCGTACCTGCGGTCGCTGGGCATCACGGCGGTCGAGTTGCTCCCGGTCTACCAGTTCGACGAGCAGGACTGCCCTCCCGGGCTGTCCAATTACTGGGGCTACGCCCCCGTGTCGTTCTTTGCGCCCCACGTGGGCTACAGTGTCAGTGGCGACCCGGTCGACACCGTAAACGAGTTTCGCGACATGGTCCGGGCGCTGCACGCAGCCGGCATTGAGGTCATCCTGGACGTGGTCTACAACCACACGGCGGAGGGCGACGAGCGGGGCCCGACGTTTTCGTTCCGCGGCCTGGAGGACGGCGTCTACTATCTGCAGGAGCAGGCGGGCCTGCGCTACTCCAACTACAGCGGAACGGGCAACACCTTCAATGCGAACCATTCCGTCGCGCGCCGGGTGATACGGGACAGCTTGCGTTTCTGGGTCAGGGAAATGCACGTGGATGGTTTCCGGTTCGACCTGGCATCGGCGCTGACTCGCAGCGAAAGCGGAGAACCCATGCAGAGCCCGCCGCTGATCTGGGCCATCGAGACCGACCCGGTGCTTGCTGGCACAAAGCTGATCGCGGAAGCCTGGGACGCGGCTGGCCTATACCAGGTGGGGACCTTTATGGGGCAGCGCTGGACCGAATGGAACGGGCGTTTTCGGGACGATGTACGGGACTTCGTTCGCGGCACCCGGGGCGCGGTCCGGCCGTTGCCGGCACGCCTGCTCGGCAGCCCCGATCTCTACGGGCCCGACGCCCGTGGGCCGGAACAGAGCATCAACTTCGTCACCGCCCACGACGGCTTCACCTTGAACGACCTCGTCTCCTACAACGAGAAGCACAATGACGCCAACCGGGAGGGCAACCGGGACGGGGAGAATCACAACCGGAGCTGGAACTGTGGCGTCGAAGGGCCGACGGATGACCCGGAGATCGAGGCCCTGAGAGTGCGCCAGATAAAGAACTTCTTCGCCATCAACCTGCTCTCCATCGGTGTCCCCATGTTGTTGATGGGCGACGAGGTGCGGCGCACACAGCAGGGCAACAACAATGTCTACTGCCAGGATAACGAACTGAGCTGGTTCGACTGGCGCGATGTGCAGCGCCACGGAGAGATTCTGCGCTTCGTCCAGGCGCTCACCGGACTGCGCTCGGATCGTGAGCGGGGCATGACCATGGACGATGTGGCCGGCAGTGGCGGTCTTACTCTCGACGACCTGGTGGCCCAGACACGGATCCAGTGGCACGGTATACGCCTGAATGAACACAGCTGGTCCGATGACGATTTTTCCATTGCTGCTACCGCCCGGAACGTGGCCGATACGCGGATGATGCACGTGATGCTGAATTCCTGGCGGGAGGCTCTGCGCTTTGACATACCACCGGCCCCTGAACGCTCCCGGCATGGCTGGGTCCGGGTGATGGATACGTCGCAGGCGTCTCCCGCGGACCTGGTCCAGGTGGCCGACGGGATTCCGGTCGCCGGAGCGGTCGATGTCCCGGCACACAGCATCGTTCTCCTGCTCGCGGAGCTGACACTCCCGAACTGACCCGGCCCGCCCGGATTCGTCAGATTCGCTCCGCCAGGAGTCATTATTCGCCTGCCTCCCAACCGGCCGATCGCGTTTCCTTGAAAGCCAGTGGGCAATCCGCCCCGAGACGCAGGGAGACCCGATTCATGAACAAGACACTCATCCTGACCGCGCTGGTTATCGCCGTTTCCGGCTCGGTCGCAAACGCCGAACCCGCGCCGCCCGAGGTGACTGCGGGCGTCGGCACCGGCGCCCTTGCCGGTGCGCTACTTGCCGGCCCGCCGGGCGCGATTGCTGGCGCCGCGCTGGGTGGCGCGATGGGAGGTGGGCTGGGAGCCGCGCTGGACGAGCGCGCGGCACGCAGAGCGGAGCTGGATGACAGCCGGATCCGCCTGGCCGAGGCGGCCGGCCGGGCCGAGGCGATGGAGGCGAAAGTGGCCTCGCTCGAAGAGCATGCAGACACCCAACGGGGCATCGCGGAGCGTCTCGAACGTTTCGAGCAGGCCGCAGTCGGCTTGTCCACCGGCATTCATTTTCGGACCGGGAGCGCGGAACTGGATGACGGTACCCTCCGACGCCTTGCCGAACTGGCCGAGATCCTGGTCCTCATGCCTGAGCTGACCGTCCATCTCGAAGGCCATGCGGACGTCCGGGGTGACCCGGAGGCCAATCTTGCGCTGTCGGCGGACCGTGCCACAACGGTCGAAGGCGTTCTCGCGTCTCACGGTGTTTCTTCAGAACGCATCCAGCTATGGAGCTACGGGTCCGAAGCGGCGCAGGCGGACCCCGGCGACGCTGAGGGCCTGGCGCTTGACCGGCGCGTGGATGTGCTGCTGCTGCCGGACGACGGTCGGCTCGCCCGCCGGCAGGAAGGATCGCTATGAGGCCCTGATCGTCTGTGCCACCATAGATGCGCCGCGGCAACTGGCCGCGGCGCATTTTTTTGGAATGCCGGCCGGAGCCGGTGGCGGTGCAAGGCTATGGCAGGGACGGATGACCGGTGTGGCGGAGCAGGGCCCGGAGAGCGGGTGAGTGCCGATGCAGCTGGCGCCTGAACTCATGGGTCCCGAGATCCTGTGGGTCAGCTGGTTGATCGCCGGCCTGGTGCTTGTGCTGTCGTTCAGCCCGCGGGCGTTGGCGGGTCTTGGCCAGGTGTCCGCCCGCCAGCACCTGGTCCTGGGTACCGCCGTTGCCCTGAGCGTGCTGTGGAGCGTGCGCGCGACGGTGGATCCAGGCGTGGGTCTGCATATCCTCGGCATGACGGCGGCAGTGCTTCTGTTGGGCTGGCGCTATGCCATCTGGGCGGGGCTGTTGGCCGAACTGGCGGTTTCGGCAACCGGTGCGCCGGCGCTGGCCATGGTCGGGCCCAACTGGCTTCTCAGCGCGGTGGTCCCCGCAACCCTTACGGCCGGCATCGCCAGGGCCGTCCGCCAGGCACTCCCTCCCAACCTGTTCGTATTCGTCTTTGTCTGCTGCTTCTTCGGCGCCGGGGCCTGTGTCCTGGCGGTTCACCTGATCGTCGCGGTCCTGATGGGGGTGACCGGCATGCCGGGGATACAGGGCGCCGGCGTCAGCCTGCCGGCATTCCTGCCCCTCGTGATCTTTCCGGAAGCCTTCATCAACGGCGCCGTGATGAGCCTGCTGGTCGTTTTCCGGCCCGACTGGGTGCGCCTGTTCGACTCACAATGGTATCTGGACGGACGCTAGGCTGACGGCGGGGCTCATCACCCGACCCACCGATAGCATGGCTCCGGGCCGGGTCGCGGTTCGGACCGTGGGTCGTGCCGTGGGTCGAACTCCATGTCGACCCATGGGCTGTGGGGCTGTCGCCCTCGCCGGGGCTTCAGTATCCTCGGTCGCCTGATTCAAGGAGTCCGTTTATGACCAGGCGCGTGTCCAGTCTCTTTTCTGACGATCCGACCGAATCGCCTTGTGAGCTGCACCTGGTGAATACGGCGGACTTCACCACATGGGCGGACCGGGCTTCTCCGGACGTGTCCTCCTGGGTCCGGCGCAACCTGCCGGACCCTTCGCCAGCCGCCGTCTTGCCGCTTCCCGACGACGGCAACGGCCAGGGCCGGTACCTGGGTCTCGTTGGCGGCGCGGAGCCCTTCTGGAGCATGGCCGGTGTCGCTCGCCAGCTGCCGCCGGGGCATTATCGGCTGGCTTCGCCCGCCGCGGATCCTACGGCCGCTGCGCTGGCCTGGGGCCTGGGCCAGTATGCCTTCGACCGTTATCTTCCTGCCGCCGGGCGTCCCCCGCGGCGGCTGCTGTGGCCGGACGGCGCAGACCGCCAGCAGGTGCTTCAGCAGATCCGGGCCGATACGCTGACCCGGGACCTCGTGAATACCCCGGCGGAAGACATGGGTCCGGGAGAGCTGGAAGCCGCCGCGCGGGCGCTGGTCAGCGAATGGGGCGGGGAGCTGAACGTGACCGCCGGCGATGATCTGCTTGACGCCGGGTTGCCCGCGATTCACGCCGTAGGCCGGGCGGCCAGCCGGCCGCCTCGTCTCCTGGACCTCACCTGGGGAAACCCCGAACATCCCCGGCTGACGCTCGTGGGTAAAGGTGTGTGTTTCGACTCCGGTGGTCTCGACATCAAGCCCGCCGCCGGGATGCGCCACATGAAAAAGGACATGGGCGGAGCCGCCCACGTGCTGGGTCTCGCAAGTCTCCTGATGGCCTCGGCGCTGCCCGTCCGCCTGCGGGTCCTGGTTTCGGCCGTGGAGAACAGTATCAGCGCCACTGCCTACCGGCCCGGTGACATTGTCCGAACGCGGTCGGGCCTGACGGTCGAGATCGGCAATACGGATGCCGAGGGCCGGATGGTCCTGTGTGATGCCCTGTCCCTGGCCTGCGAAGAGAGCCCCGACCTGGTGATCGACATGGCCACGCTGACCGGTGCCGCGCGCGTTGCCCTGGGGCCGGACCTGCCGGCCCTGTTTGCGCGCCCGGTGGGACTGGCACGGGAGCTCGAACAGCTGGGCCACGAGCATAGCGATCCACTGTGGACCATGCCCTTGTGGGCGCCCTACGACACGGAGCTGAAGTCCCCGGTTGCCGATCTGAACAATATTGCCTCCGGCGGGTTCGCCGGTGCGGTCTTCGGCGGGCTTTTTCTGCAGCGCTTCGTTCCCGAGGAGATCCGCTGGATGCACATCGACGTCTTCTCCTGGAACCCGCGAACCCGTGTCGGGCGTCCGGAGGGCGGGGCCGCCCAGGGGCTGCGCGCGCTCGCGGCGTTCCTTGAGGCGCGCTACCGCGCCGGCGCCTGAATGACGCCGCCGCCCGCTGTGGCCAGGCGGGCGGCCATGACTGATATGCACCAGAACACGACGATGGTGAACACCGCGAGTTGCCCGGCAATGGCGGCGAACAGGTCCGGGGCTTTCATCATCGTGGACATCAGCGAGTCCTGGTAATAGAAGAACCACTGGTGGTCATCGGGAAACACCAGTTCATGCAGGGCATAGAAGACCCGCTTGGCGCCGGCCAGGAGAATGACCGCCGTCCCGGCGACGAAGCCCGCCAGCGTCAGGGCGAGCATCCGCGACGGCCCGGGAACCCGCCAGCCCCGGCGGCGGATCAGGTAGCCGTGGATCAGGATCCAGACCACCGCCGCCCATCCCCAGGGCTTCAGGGTCGCTGTGAGCTTGGCGACATCCTGCAGATGCACAATTTCCGGGGGCCGGAAGAGACCTCCCAGGCGGCGCCCGGAAGCGTCGTGGTATTCGAGGGTTTCCAGTCCGGCACCACCACCCTGCACCGAGTCGACGATATCGGCGAACAGCCGGAATCGCTCCTCGTCCGTCGTGAGTTCAAATCCTTTTCGATATCGGTTCTGGGGACCGAAATGGGCAATGTGGTCATCGATGTCCAGGGCCTGGTACCAGACGGGATAAAAGAAATTCAGGGCGGCGGACAGCTGCCAGGCCACGTAGAGGCTCGCGAGGAGGGCAGCCGGTATGAACAACAAGAGGTGGCGGGAGCCCGCGTTCCCGTGGCTGACCGCAGGGGCTTTCATCGCTTCGTCGGGAGTGCGAGCCGGGCCTCGTCGAGGGCTGCATCGCCCCCCATGGCGACCCGCGCCGCGTCGGCGTCGGCAAAGCGCACGAACACGTGGTAGCGCAGGCCCACCGGCGTGCGATGCCGGAAGGTCGCGATCGTGCCCGGCTCGCCCCCGCCCGCCTCGTCCAGGCGAGCGCGAACGGTGGCCGGCTCCCCCGGCAGCAGTGTCACGGGGACTGGCTTTTCAAGTGCAACGGCAAGCAGGGCGCCCTTGAGCTGCAGGCTGCGATCCGCCCGGTCAAACAGGTCCACCGGAGGCACGAGGTCGACTTCAGTCAGTTCCCGGTCCGGCAGATTGCCCTGGAGACCCACGGGTTCGGCGAGCACGGTGACGCCGACAATCGCTGCCCGGCCTCGGCTCACGGGCTCGCCGCCGAAAGACTTCGGCGATAGGGAAGGACCTCGATCATCTCGCCGTCCTTGTGGCGGGTCCTGAGATCACGCCAATAGCTCGCCGTGAGCAAATCCCGGTGGTGATCCTGAAACAGCGCCAGGTGGCTCGGCTCCAGACCCAGGAAATCGCCGAACTGCTCGGGGAAGACGTCGTTCTCTCCCACGTAGAACCAGGCCTCGGCCTGCATTTCCTCCTCCAGCGTGCGCGCCTGTGGCATCTCCCGGAAGTTGCAGTCCGTGACGAGGCACAGCTCGTCGTAGTCGTAGAAAATGACCCGCCCGTTACGCGTCACGCCGAAATTCTTGAGGAGCAGATCGCCGGGAAAAATATTGGAGCAGGCCAGGTCCCGTATGGATTGGCCGTAATCGACGATGGCCTCGGCCGCCTGTTCTGGCGGTGCGTCTCGCAGGAACAGGTTCAGTGGCGCGAGGCGCCGCTCGATGTACATGTGATCGATGACCAGGTGGTCCTCCTCGATGCGGCATGTGCTGGCCGTTTCCGTCAGCAGTTCCTCCAGCAGTTCCGGTGCGAACCGAGCCTTCGGAAAGCGGAGCATCCGGAACTCCTGGGCGTCGACCAGGCGGCCTGCCCGATCGTGCTTGAACACGAGCTGGTACTTGGCGAGCACATCCCTGCGGGCGACGGTCTTGGGATAGGCGAACTTGTCGCGAATGATCTTGAAAACGATGTCGTAGGAGGGCAGGGTGAACACGGCCATCACCATGCCCTTGTCACCGGGGGCGTGAACGAACAGGTCCGATGAGTTGCCCAGGTGACGGAAGAAACTCCGGTAGCGTTCGGTCTTGCCCTGCTTGGCACGTCCAAGGACCGTGAACAGCTCCGCGAGGGGCTTGTGGGGCATGATGCTGCGCAGGAAAACGACCGCATCGTGGACGGTCTCCAGGTCCGCGTGGAAGTATGATCGCGTGAACCCGAACAGGACACTCGTGTCCTCCCGGCTGGTGATCACGGCGTCCACCGCCACGCCGGCTTCGTCATTGCGCAGGGCGATGATCAGGGGCTCGATTTCGCCTTCTTCGCCGAGCGCGCGGCCCACCAGATAGGCACGGGTGTTCTGGTAAAACACGGGCCGCATGAACTCGACCCGTTTGAGGCGCCACTGGCCTCCGAGGTCGGCCCAGTGACTGCTGACCGAGTCGGTGATGAAGGATACGCAGCGGGTCAGATCGGCCCATGGCACGTCGAAGGCAAAGTCATCCAGAAGTTGCTTGCAGGCCTGCCAGAGTGAGCCCCGGTTCTCGTAGACGTTCAGCGCTATGGGCTGTCGAATACCGGCGATGGGCTCCATGTCCAGGGCGACGAACTCCACGTCCGGATCCACGCCGACGGTTGCAAATATGCGTCGCGTAATGGAGCTGAAGTAGGTCTTCGTGAACTCGAGATCCAGGTAGTAACGGATCTCGTTGCTGAAATCCTCCTTGATGAGAATCCACAGGTCCCGGTCGGTCTGGCGATCGCCAAGCTGCTCCTTCAGCCAGGCGACCATGTGCTGAACATAGCGTTCGTAAAGGTCGATACGTTCAACGGCATCTTCTCTTGCACCGGCCCAGTCACGGGTTTCGAAACGCGCACGGGCCCGCTGGGTCACCCGGCGGAACTCCGTGTTGTAGTCCCCGAAGGCCTGGCAAATGGCCCTGGCGCAGTCCCGCGCCAGGGCCGTGTCCGATTCCGCGGTCACCCGATCCTCACATGTTCGCGATCAGCGCGTCTCCAAACTCGCTGCACTTGACCTCCCTGGCCCCTTCCATCAGGCGCGCGAAGTCGTAGGTCACGGTGCGGTCGCCGATGGTCTTGTCCATCGTGGAAATCAGGGTGTCTGCCGCTTCCGTCCAGCCCATGTAACGCAGCATCATCTCGCCGGACAGGATCAGCGAGCCCGGGTTGACCTTGTCCAGGTTGGCATACTTCGGGGCCGTACCGTGGGTGGCCTCGAAGACCGCGTGGCCGGTTGTATAGTTGATGTTGCCGCCTGGAGCGATGCCAATGCCGCCGACCTGTGCGGCAAGCGCGTCCGACAGATAGTCGCCGTTGAGATTCATGGTCGCGATGACGTCGAATTCCTTAGGCCGGGTCAGCACCTGCTGGAGCGTGATATCCGCAATCGCGTCCTTGACCAGGACCTTGCCGCTTTCCATCGCCGCCGACTGCTCGGCGTTGGCCGCTTCCATGCCCTTCTCGGCGGCCGTGCGTTCCCATTGTCCCCAGGTGTAGGTCTGATCCGGGAACTCGCGCTCGGCCAGTTCATAGCCCCAGTTCCGGAACGCGCCCTCCGTGAACTTCATGATGTTGCCCTTGTGGACAAACGTCAGGCTCTTGCGGCCGTTCTTCGACGCATAGTCTATGGCGGACCGGACCAGGCGCTCGGTACCCTCCCGGGAAACCACTTTCAGACCGATACCGGAGCTTTCGGGGAAGCGGATCTTGGCGTACTCCTCAGGGAAGTTCTCCTTGAAGAGACCCATGAACCGCCCGGCGTCGCCGCTGCCTTCCTCGAACTCGATGCCGGCGTAGATGTCCTCCGTGTTCTCCCGGAAGATCACCATGTCCACGTCCTGCGGCATCCGCACCGGCGACGGTACGCCATTGAACCAACGCACCGGGCGCAGGCAAACATACAGATCGAGCAACTGCCGCAGGGCCACGTTCAGCGAGCGAATGCCGCCACCCACCGGAGTCGTCAGCGGGCCCTTGATGCTGACCAGGTAGTCGCGACAGGCCTGGACGGACTCGTCCGGCAGCCAGGTGTGAAAGAGATCGTTGGACTTCTGCCCGGCATAGATCTCCATCCAGTGGATCTTGCGCGAGCCCCCGTAGGCCTTGTCCACCGCCGCGTCGAGGACGCGGACCGTTGCGCGCCAGATATCCGGACCCGTGCCGTCGCCCTCGATGAAGGGGACGATCGGATTGTCCGGGACCTGGAGTTCGCCGTTCTCGATTGTAATCTTCGCGCCGCCCTCGGGGACGGCGAGCTTGATATCGGCCATGACTGGGAGCTCCTCTGGATCTTATTGCTCGCGGGTCGTCCCGCGTAGCGTTTGAGGGCTAGATGATACTCGCAGCACCAGAGGCTTCGCCACGCGGGCCGGTCGAACGGCGCAAAGACTCCCAGTCCAGCATGGTCTGTTTGCGCACGGGGCCCCAGCGATAGCCCCCGAGAGCACCGTCGGCGCGCAGGACCCGGTGGCAGGGAATGAGCCAGGCGACAGGATTGCTCCCGACGGCGGTTCCCACGGCTCGCGAAGCGCCGGCGTGGCCAATGCGCCGGGCCAGTTCGCCGTAGGAAGTCACCGCGCCGGGCCGGAGGTCCAGCAGCGCGCGCCAGACGGCGAGCTGGAAGCGGGTGCCGCGAACCGCAACTCGCAGCGCCGTGTTCCCCGGAGCGCGGCTGAAGGCGCTCGCCACAACGCGTGCTGCGGCTTCAGGATCCGCCTCCAGCCCGGCGCCCGGCCAGCGCCGCTGCAGCTGCGCGACGCCCGCGTCGGGAGACGGGTCGTCGAGAAACGCCCAGAAGCATACGCCCCGGTCCGTGACGCCAATGCGCGCGTCGCCGAAGGGGGTCGGTTGACGGCCGTGGCGGACAACGAGTCCGGTTCCGCGCCGCCCGAAATCTCCGGGTGTCACCGCTTCGAGGTCGACAAACAGGTCATGGATGCGGCCCGCCGAGGACAGCCCGCTTTCATGGGCCGCGTCCAGGACGGGGAGTCCGGCGGCCAGGTGGCTCTTGGCATGGGCCAGGGTCACGACACGGAGATACTGGACCGGCGTCACTCCGGCCCATGCACGGAAGACCCGGGCGAACCGGGAGCCGCTCAGGCCCGCGGCCGCCGCCATGTCGTCCACGGAAGGCTGCAGCTCGTAGTGAGTGCGAATCCAGTGAATCGCGGCGGCCATGCGTTCGTAGTCCGGGTGCGCCGGCACGGCTCCGGGCCGGTGGGTGGCCGCCCTGGTGTCTGCTGTGTCGATCATGGCGGCCAGTCTATCGGCCGCGCTGGTTACAGCCCACCCGAATCCTGCCGTCAGTCCCCCTCAGGCTCCGGCAGGGGCATCAGGATGTCGTCCAGGCGGCGGTTGATCTGGTCGTATTTCCAGACCGGAATCCGGAAGGCCCACCCGGACAGCCGGTCGCGCTCGGCCTCCAGTTCGGTCTGCGTAACCTGGGGCACGGCCGCCTCGGCGTCCGGCTGTTGGCTGGCCGGCTGGCCGTCAGTTATCCCTGCATCGGGATCCACTGTGGCCTCGGAGACCACTTCCGCCCGGGCCACATCAAGGGCCAGCAGCCGCTCGTCATCCAGCGCCCAGAGTCTTGCCGTGATCTGCCGTCCGTCTTCGGTCACGAACCGGGCGCGGGCGGCGTCCGCCGGGGGCTCGCCATCTTCGAGCCGGCGCACCTCGTCGAGGCTAAGGGCGCTGAGGGTTCGCGCAAGGGTTGCGGGTCCGTTGGCTGCGCTGACCTCGCGGCCCTCGGGCAGGTTGGCGAGCTGGAATTCGCCGGTCTCGTTCCGCCGCACCTCGACGATGTCTCCGTCGGCATGCAACACGTCCACGGAGACAATGCGGCTCTCCGGTATGTCCATGATGTCCCGCACGACCCAGTCCGCGATCGTCGTCCCTGGCGCGAGCTCCTGGTCCACCAGGATGCTGCCGCTGCTGTCGGCAGGCCGTACATAGGTACCCCGGCCAGACCGGGGCTCCTTTTTGCCGACGATCAGGCGAGCGTCCGAGCCGCCGGTGATCTCCACGAGGACGCCGCTGCCAGTCTCGCCGGAGACATCTTCAACCCCCAGGCGCTCATAGAACGCCGGGTCGGCGGTTTTCTCTTCAAGCGTTCGCGCTTCCGAAAGCCGGATCAGAAATTGACGCACTTTACCGGCATCCGCGGGATAGCCGTCCCGCTCCACCACGCTCCATCCGTCGGAATGGCGCTCCAGGGTGATCACCCCGTCGCCGGACGGCGCCGTCAACCGGATCCGTTCCACCTGGTTGATCCCGTGGGACAGACCGGGGAGGACAACGGTCGAGGCATCGTCCTGGGCCGGATCGCGGTCGCTGCGCCCGGTCAGCGTCACCATGACCACCGCCCCCGCCGCCATGAGGGCAAGAATCATCAGCAGCCGGCGACTCATGCCGCGGCCTCCCGGGCTGCGCGCCGGCGCCGGCTGCGCCATCCGGACATGAGCAGGGCAAGCCCCGCGACCAGGAGGGGCACGAGCACGATGTTCACGACCTTCAGCGTCGTGCCGAGGCGCTCGATGTCCCGGTCCATGTTCCGGTTGACCTCACGCAGGTCCTTGCGGATTCGCAGGTTCTCTTCGCGGAAGCGCTCGATTTCGGCGCGCTGTTCCGGGCTCAGGATCAACGGATTGTCGTCGTCCCGCGCCGTCTGCAGCTCAGCCAGCTTCTGCTCTGTTTCTTCCAGCTGTTGCTGGAGGCGCTGCTGCTGAGCGCGGAACTCGTCGTCCGCTTCGCGGCGGATCGTGTCGACCCGCTCAAAGGGCCTCGAAAACTGGCCGCGGCTGCGAACGCTGATGAGCGCGTTGCTGCCCGTGAGATTGTCCAGCGTGTTGATCACCAGGGCGCCGTTGTTGGCGAACGGGCTGAAGATACGCTGACCGAAAAAACTCTGCGCCTGGACCCACATGCGGTCGGCGAGCAGGTCGGCGTCGGCGACCACAACAAGACTGGCCGCCGATGCGGTGCTGGCCAGGTGGTTGTCGCCGGCGTCAACGCCCTCCGGTGGTCCCCCGGGGAACGCACTGGTCAGCTCCCCTTCGACACGAGCTGCCAGCGTGTAGACCTCGCCGGAGGGCTCGAAGCCTTCCAGGAGGCTGGCCGGGTCCGGCAGGAACTGGAACCGGCCGGCCGGCATGAGCATGGCCTTTGTCGAGCTGATCGCAAGCGGCGTAATGGACAGGCCCTCGATCGTGCCGGTTTCCGTGAGGTGCCCGGCAACGGCGAGGTTCACGGAGGACAGGTCGGCGGTGATGACGTCGTCTGCGTCGAGCTCCTCCGCCCTGAGTCCAAGCCACCCGACGTGCGGTACCGGGGCCCCGGTTACGCTGCTGCGGACTTCCAGGGCGGTGCCGTCATCGGCAACCACCCATTCGGGACTCACCTCGAAGCCCCAGGCGCGGAACAGGGTGTTCAACTCCGACGCCCGGCTCTCGAACATGGCCGCGCTCGCGCCCATGCCGGGCGACTGTGGCTGCTCGATCTCGGCATGCGGATCGACGAACGCGACAAGCCGTCCGCCGCGCATGACAAACTGGTCGATGGCATACATCGCCGCATCCGCCAGATCCTTCGGATGCACGACCATGAGCACGTCGATGTCATCGTCAATGCGGGTCACGGCGGCGTCGAGGCTGCGCACTTCGAAGAGTTCGCCCATCTGGGAGACCACGACCCAGGGCTCTGTCTGACCTCCGGCTGCCGGGTCGAACCCGCCGGACATGGGCAGGCTGCTAATCAGCCCCAGCACCGGCTGGTCCGGGTTCGCCAGGCTGTACACCATGCGAGCCAGGTCGTATTCGAGAAATTCTTCCCGGTCCAGCTGGAAGAATTCAATGACTTCCAGGTCGTCCACCGAGTTGGTGCCGGCCAGTCCGAAATAGATCGGATCGCCCGCGCCGCCCGGGGAAACCGCCTGGAGCCCGTAGCCGGACGCCAGGTCTTCTTCCTCGGAAAACGGCAGCGGCTCAATCACCTGCAATCGCAGTTTGCCCCCGGATTCGCGCTCGAATTCCTCGAGCATTTCCTCCACTCGACTGGCGTAGGTCTGCAGCGGCGCGAAGTCCCGGGCCGCCCGATCGGAGAAGAAAAGATACAGATTGACGGGTTCATCCAGCCCTTCGAGCACCTCTCGGGTGCCGTCGGAAAGGGTGTAGAGCCCGCCATCCGTCAGGTCCGCGCGCAGTCCCCGCACCAGCGCCTGGTTGAGGATCACGAGGGCAATGAAGAGCACCGCCAGGACCAGCAGCGCGGTCCCTCCGGTGGACTGTTTGCTCGAGGTCGACATGGTCGTTACTCCGCCTTCCGGAGGTCCAGGATGATCGCGTTCGCCACCAGGAAGAAGCCGATGACAAGCGCGAAATACACGATATCCCGCAGATCGATCACGCCCTTGGAAATAGCGTCGAAATGGGTCAGGAAGCTCAGTGACGCGATGGCGCTGACGAGGATGTCCGGGGCCCAGGCGCTGAAGGCTGCGAGCACCCCGGGGTGTCCGCTCAGGAGAAACAGGAAGCAGATCACGACGGTCAGAATGAATGCGATAACCTGGTTTCGCGTGGCCGCGGATACGCAGGCGCCGATCGCCAGAAAGCCGCCGGCGAGCAGGAAGCTGCCGACGTAGCCGGCAAGAATTGCGCCGTTGTCCGGCTGGCCGAGATAGTTGACCGTAAGCCACAGCGGGAAGGTCAGGGCCAGGGCAATGCCGGTGAAAAACCACGCGGCCAGGAACTTGCCGAGGACCGCCTCGAACATCGTGACCGGCAGGGTAAGGAGAAGCTCGACTGTTCCGCTACGCCGTTCCTCCGCCCACAGCCGCATGGAAATCGCGGGGATCAGGAACAGGTAGAGCCAGGGCAGGTAGCTGAAGAACGGCGCGAGATCCGCCTGCCCGCGTTCGTACAGGCCGCCGATGTAGAACGTGAACCAGCCGGCGAGCACCAGGAAAATGATGATGAAGACGTACGCGACCGGCGTCGCGAAATAGCTGGCCAGCTCGCGGCGCATGATGGTGAGGGTGTGGCTCATGCGGACACCCCCGTGGCTTCGTGGGTCGTGATCTGCCGGAACACTTCGTCCAGCTGCCCGGTCTGCACCTGGAGTTCGGTGACGTCCCATCCCTGGGCGAGCGCAACCCGGCCGATCTCCGGAAGAATGACCGCGTCCTCGGCGGGCACCACGAGCAGGCCATCGTCCTGGATCTCGACCTTCGCCACCCCGTCGATCCGTCCGACAGCCTCCGCGGCATCCGCGCGCATCTCCGCGGGCAGCGCAAGCCTCACGGCCCGGTGACGGGGTGAACGCGCTTCCAGGGCGGCCGGCGTGTCGTCGGCAAGGATCCGGCCGCGGGCGATGATGATGGCCCGGTTACAGACCGCATGCACTTCTTCCAGAATGTGGGTGGAAACGACGATGATCTTGTCGGCGGCCATTTCCCGGATCAGGCTGCGAACCTCGTGTTTCTGGTTCGGATCCAGGCCATCGGTAGGCTCGTCCAGGATCAGCACGCGCGGGTCGTGGAGTATCGCCTGGGCAAGGCCGACGCGCCGCTTGTACCCCTTGGACAGGGTCTCGATGGGCTGGTACAGCACCCGGTCCAGGTGCAGCCGCTGGATCACCTCGTCAAGCCGCTGCCGGCGGTGAGGCCCCTCGAGTTCGCGAATGTCCGCAACGAACTCGAGAAATCCCGCCGGGGTCATCTCGCCGTAGGCCGGTGCCCCTTCCGGCAGGTAGCCAATGCGCTTCTTGGCCTCGACCGGGTCGGACTCCACGTCGAATCCGCAGATGGAGGCCTTCCCGGAGGTGGGCGTAAGAAATCCGGCAAGCATTTTCATGGTGGTGGACTTCCCGGCGCCATTCGGGCCGAGGAAGCCGAGTACCTGGCCCGCCGTGACCGTGAACGTGAGATTGTCCACCGCCGTCAGGCCGCCATAGGTCTTCGTCAGCGCTTCCGTCTCTATCATCGAAGAACGCTCATCCTGATATGCTGGGTTTGTGCCCCCGCGGAGCCTGAACGGCCACGGGCGGGCAACGTTTTACCACGGAGGTCCGGATTTTCAAGCGCCTGATGGCTATTGTCATCCTCGCGGCCGCGGGATGCGTCAGCCCAAATCCCCAGCTGGCCGCGATTTCCGACACGGCATCGACGATTCTGCCGCCGGGTATCAGCCCGGCCTGGATCGTTGAAATCTCCGGTCGGCGCGTGGCTCCGGAACGTCGCGTACACCACCTCGAACCCGGTGCGGTGCGAGTGGGGCTGCGGCCCGTCGTCGAGGGGCCGCCGGACCAGGTGCCCCTGAGGGCCGGCGCGAACCGTGACGGCGAAGTGCTCTACCTGGACCTGGACCTGCGCGCCGGGTATCGCTACGAGCTGGGCTTTCGGGTAGACCTTGCCGGGGTTCCGGAACCGGTGGTCGTCCGGGAGTCCGGCCGGCCGTAGCCCGCGTGTCCGCAAGGGCATCACTCTGACGAGTTCCAGGCCAGCTCCACGAACGCGCTGCGCGGTCTGCCCGGCAGATAACGATAGTTACCGAAGGCCAGGTCGGCCCGCTCGGCATAGGACGTATCCGTCAGGTTCCGCAATCGTGCCCGCAAGGTCCACCGTGGTCCGAGATTCTGCCGCCAGCTCAGGTGCAGCAGGTCATGGCCGGTATACCGGTCGGTGTTCGCGGCGTCCAGGGAATAGGATCCGAGGGACACCCATTCCAGCTCAGCAGCGGCGTTTCTCCCGGCGTCCCAGGCCAGTCTGACACTGCTCATGCGGCGCGGTGCCGTGTCCACGTCGTCGCCTTTCTCGATCTGTTCCCCGCCCGCCGCCGCGGACGAAAACCGGTACGTATGGCGGGCCCAGGTGCCGTCGGCGGCGAGGCTCCAGTTGTCACTCAGCCGGGCCCTCAAGCTGTACTCGATGCCCAGATGGCGGGTCTTGCCGTTGCTGCGGTTGAAGCCCTCGGCGTCGCGGAAGATGAAGTTCTTCTTGTCCATGGCGAACGCCACCAGCTCCATTCCCAGCCGGTTCCCCGCGTAGCGCCAGCCGACTTCCGCGGCCGCGAGCTCCTCGTTATCCAGATCGGCAACACGCTGCTGTCGCTGGAGCCGATAGAGCTCGGTGGCCTGAGGGGCGCGAAACCCCCTGGACAATGCCATGTAGACCTGCTGGCGGAGGCTGAAATCGCGAATCAGCCCCAGCCGCGGTGACCAGGCGTCGAAGCTGTCATCGCGGTCTGCCGGCCGGCTGAACAGGCAGCCGCCGAATCCACATTCGGTTCCGTCCTCGCGGGTGTTGCCGTCCAGCATCCGGTTGTCGTAGTCGTAGCCGATGCGCTCGTAGCGCAGGCCGGCGTTGACGCGCGTACGGGCTCCAAGGGGTTGCTCCAGGCGAGCGTAAGCAGCCGCCATCAGGGCCTCGACGTCAAAATCATAGTGCCGTCCCGCGGGACGGGTTTCCCGAAGAAACTCAGAGCCGTCCTGGATCTCCTGCCGCTGGGTCTCCTCGAGATGGCCGTCGGTGTACTCCACGTCCGCGCCGACGATCCAGAGCCGTCCCCGGTCGCCTTCGATGCTCAGGGAAGTGAGAGCCCCCGCGCTCGTCTGGTCGTTCTTTTCCGTCGGCTGGCCCGGCAGAAAATGCTGCAGGAACTGCATGTCGGAATGCCGCAGATAGGGGCGTGTCTCTAGCCACAGGCCCGCTCCGAGACTCTGACCCAGCACGCCGGTCAGGCGAAGGCTGTCCGCGTCCCGATAGGCTTCCGGGTTGGGGTTGGAGCGCACGGCCTGGCTGCTCTTGTAGGCATCTTCTCCAATAATGAATCCCGCAGTTTCCTGCTGCAGGCGGGTGGCGGACAGGCGGATGTCCGTGAGTCGATCGACGGTCTCGCGCCGCCAGGCCAGGTTCAGCTTGCCCTGGTCATAGCCAGAGGAGTCCCTGAAGCCGCCGTCATGGGACGCGTGGCCGCTGGCTCGAAATCCCTGGCTGCCGTCCCAGGCGCCGACGCTGAACCGGGCCCGGTAGAAGTTGTCGGAGCCGCTCTCGATGCTGAAGCGCTGACCGGTCTCGTCGACCCGCGGGGAAAGGACGTTGATCAGCCCGTGCATGGCGTTCGAACCATAGAGAACACTGCCGGGCCCGCGGACCACCTCGATGGCGTCAGCCTGTTCGGTATTGATCTCGAACAATTCGTTGACATTGCAGAACCCCGCCGGCCGTATGGGAATGCCATCTTCCAGGAACAGGAATGCACCGCAGGCCCCGGGTCCGGTCAGCACCGGGGAACGGATCGCCGTGAGGTGCTCCTGGCCGCTGCCGCGGCTGATCCAGGTTCCCGGAGAGCGGAACAAAATCTGGGACACGTGCTGGTGGCCCACCCGGCGAATGTCCGGCCGGCCGATCCGGGCGGTATTGCCCGCGTGCTCCGCCGCGTCGATGGCTCGCCGGGTGGCGGTCACGGTAACCGTCGGCGGCATGGCGGGCGGGTCGTCGTCCGCGCCAAAAGCAGCCGGGGCTCCGGTCCCCGCAAGCACGGCGGCCAGCGCAAGGACCGGTACGATGCGGATGCTGTCAGACCCGGCCGGCACCCTCGAGAGCCCGGATGCGAGCCGCAACATCCGCCGGCAAGGGCGCCTTGGCGCCCGCCTGGTAGTCGAAGGATACAAGCCGTCCGGTTCCCTCGGCCGCCAGGTCGCCGGTTGCCTCCACGAAAATAGCGTAGTCCATCGTGAAGCGGTCCGGCCCCAGCTCGCTCACCCGTGCGGCGACCTTCAGGCTGGCCGGCCAGGTCAGCGGCATCCTGAAGCGGCACTCGGTATGGGCCAGGATCGGGCCGACGCCTCCGGGAAGGCTGCCGGACTTGCTCCCGGCCGGCTCCGCCCCCAGAAAATCGATGGCCTGGAAGTAGGCAATCCGGGCGCTTTCGAAATAGCGGAAGTAGGTGACGTTGTTGACGTGGCCGAAGGCATCCATTTCGCCCCATGCGACCGGAACGGAGATCGTCACGGGCCAGGAGTCCCAGGGTGCCGGGTTGCGGGGCCGGTTCAACGCGGGCGCTCCGGTACAACCAGCTGGGGGCCGCTGCGGGCGCCCAGAACATGCTTGGCAAAGACTCCATAGACATGGCCGCAGCCATCGCAGTGAACCACGTTGAACCAGGGTCGCCCGTTCTGGGCTTTCTCCAGGCTGTCTTTGGCGACGATATGGTGCAAGCCTTCGATGTCGCACGAGGGGCAGCGGGGTTCAGCCATGAGTTTCCTCCTGCGCCGCCGGCGGGATTGTCAGGGTCGCTGGACGCGTTCGAGAACGAACGACGGCCGGTCGCCGCGCCGATAGTAGATGAACTGGTCCTTGAGCTGACCGAGTTTCGCATCGCGCGCTTCTTCGGAGTCGAACCACTGGTATTCCGCCCAGTCCGGTCCAAGGAGTTCCCGCATCGGGTCGCCGGCGGGAAGACTGAGCCGGATGCCGAAGTTCAGCGGTCCCCGGGCTTCCGGGGTCCGGCGGTTGTGGGGGTGGCAAACGTCCATGGGGCTCCAGTGATGCGCGGATCGGGCGGGAAAGAGTATTCCGGCTCGGCTCCGCCGCCGCAACCCGGACGGTGTGGAGGCGCCTAGATCTGGCGGTCCCCGGCACCTTCCCGGTCGGACCAGCCGAGGACGCGCCGCGTGACCCACACGTAAACCGGTTTAACGGTCACCCGCCAGGTCCTCGACATCCAGCCGGGAGACGCAAGGATATTTCGCTGGCGGTCGCTCAGAGAGTCGGCCGCGTAGTAGCGGCGATGCTTGAGAGCATGGCGCAGGTCTTCCCGGCCGAAGAGTCGGAAAAGCCGGGTCCGGCGCCGCGGTGCCCACGCCAGCTGGAAATCCACCACCAGGGGGCGCCCGCTGGGATCCACGAGCCAGTTGGGTTCCTTCGCCAGGTCATTGTGGACTACGCCTGCTGTGTGAATCTGCCGCACCAGCCACAGGGCCTCGACGTAGTAGGCCCGGTGCCGTGGGCGAGCCTGCTGCATCGGGCGCCCCTCCAGCCAGCTGCGCTCGAGGCGCCGGCCGTCCCACGACAACAGTTCCGGCACCCGCCCGGACAGTCCCGCCAGCCTGGCCAGGGCCTTTGCTTCCCGCCCTGCCAGGTAGCGGGCCAGGGGCCGGGCCCACCATCGGGCCGGATTCAGGTCGCGGACCACAATAGGCCGGCCGTGGCGTTCCTCTCGCGTGACAGTGCCGAAAAGGTCTTGTTTCAACAGCAATTTCAAAGCCAGCTACCGCGGTCCCGGAAGGCCGCGAGTCTACTCGTGCCGGGGCCGTGGGGCGACCTGCCGGGTGACATTCCGCCCCGGCATGGCCAGAATCCGCCGAATGGAGGAGATCACCGGAGATCCCGACTCGCAGGTCCAGCGCCTGGACCTGCGGCGATCGGCAAAGGACGAGTCGTTCTATGCCGTCGGCGGCCCCGTGCAGCCCGATCGCGATTGCTACATCGAGCGCTCCGCGGACAGGGAGCTCTATGAGCTGCTGTCCGCCTGTGACTTCTGTCACGTGCTGTCTCCCCGCCAGAGCGGCAAATCGAGCCTCGTCGCACGTTGCGCGAAACGGCTGCGTTCAGCGGGCCTGTCGGCCGCAGTTGTGGATCTGGCGCAGTTTGGCGGCCGCAATGACATGCCCGAGCCGGGCCGCTGGTATTACGGAATCGCCTACCGGATCGTTCGCGACCTGCGTCTGAAGGTCAATCTTCAGCAGTGGTGGCAGGAAAACATGGCGCTGGGCGCCAGCCAGCGCCTGTCCGAGTTTTTCTGGGAGGTCGTACTCGGCTCCACCACGGGTCCGGTGGTGATCTTCCTGGACGGCCTGGACGAAGTGGACGAGCTGCCCTTCGCGGCGGATTTCTTTGCCAGTGTCCGTGCGTGCCACGACGCTCGCGCGACCGAGCCGGACTACGAGCGTCTCGCCTTTGCGCTGGTGGGCACGGCCCCGCCGAGGGAACGGATGCTGGCGGCGGAACGGTCCCTGTTCGATATCGGCCGGCGAGTGGAACTCAATGACTTCACGTTCGAAGAGGCCCGGCCGCTCTGTCGCGGGCTGCGCCTGCCGCCGGGCGAAGCGGACCGGGTGCTCTACCGGATTCTCTACTGGACCGGTGGACAGCCGTTTCTGACCCAGAAGATCTCTCGCGCAGCGGCCCGGGCCGGCGGCCGGGTGGTCAGCGATGCCGACGTGGACACGCTGGTCGCCGAGCGCTTCTTCGGTCGCAATGCCTTCTATACCGAGCCGAATCTCTGCCGCGTTCGGGAGACTCTGGCTCGCGGGGGGCGACTGGTCCTGCCGGCCCTGCGCCTTTACCGGAAAATTCACTCGGGCCGCCCGGTCGTCCTGGACCCGGATTCGCCCGTGCACGATCTGTTGCGGGTTGCCGGTCTCGTGCGCGTGGCGGACGGTGGCCGCCTGGTGGTGCGCAACCGCATCTATGCCAACGTCTTCAGCGCCCGCTGGGCCAAGAAGACTCGCCCCACGGACTGGCGCGGCCTGTTCCGGAGCGCCGCGGCTCTGCTCATCCTGGCCGGCATTCCGCTGTGGTACGCGAAGATCCTGCCCCGCCCCTACATTCATGCCCTCGAGGGCTCCACGGTGGACTACAACGTGGCCGTAGACGCCTATACGAGCCTGCGGCGCATTCCCGGTTTCGGGGACATGGCTGACGACCTGTTTTCCGGCGTGCTGGCCCGGCGCAGCATGCAGGCCGTGACCTGGGACGAGGTGCGGGCGGCGGATACCGAACTGCGCGACACGCTGGGCAGGCCCCGCCAGGCGGATCAGCTCCTGGCGGATTTCTGGTCGCGGCTGGCGTCCCAGGCCGAGGCCCGGGAGCATCGGGACCAGGCGCTGATTTACCGGCTGGAGGCCGTCCGAACCCGCGGGACGGGCCCCGATGCGGCCATCGCCCAGCTAATCGGCGCCGACTATCCGCGGCTCATCACCGCGGTGCGGCCGGCCGGACGCGTTGAAGCGCTGGCCGTGGATCCGGAGGGCGAGCGGGTCGCCACGCTTTCCATGGGCAACCAGGTCGAGATCTGGGATCCCCGGAACGGACTGCCCATCGGCCACACTCACTCCCTCCTGGCTGAAGACTTCATACCGGTGACGCGGCGGGTGACCGTGGATGCTGAAGGACAGGCCCGCGATCTCCGGATCACCGTGGATACGACTCATCGGCGCCTCGAGGACCTGGTTGCCCAGCTGACGGCGCCTTCCGGCCGGCAGGTGGAGTTCTCCGCTAAGCAACGCCGTGGTGGGTGTGGACGGCAGAATCCGGATTACCGGCCGGGAGGCGCCGGCGCTGACCGGGCTGTCCGAGGAGGACGCGAGGGGAACCTGGCGCTTCGACCTCGAGGATCGCCGGGGCGGCAACGCCGGCGAGCTGCTGGGATGGTCCCTGTTCCTGGGACGTGCCAAGGGTGTCCAGGTCGTGGATCAGCCGGAAAATCCCTTGCCGCTCGCCGATCCCCGCTCCACGGCGCGGGTACGTGTCGTACTCAGTCCGGACGCTCGCTGGGCTGCCGCGGTGAGCCGCAACCCCGATGCCCGGGGCCATGCCCTGATCTGGGACCTGGAATTCGGCCGCCCGGTGGCACGGATACCGCTGAATGCGGGCGAGCGTTCGTTTCGCTTCGATGCCTCAGGGGAGTACCTCCTCATTGTCAGCGCCGACGGGCGTCAGCTGGGCGCCTGGCGGGCGACAACCGGCGCCCGTGCCTTGTCCAGCGCGCCTGATGGCCGTTTTGTCGGCGGCGTGGCAGCGGCAGCCGGGGCCTATCTTGCTGCCGCCGATATGGCGCCCGAGGGCCAGGTTCGTATTCGGCGATGGCGCCTGGACGGAGGCGAGGAGTTGACCCCGGTGCTCACCGGGGGCGAGGTGCAGCGCCTCGCGCTTGGGCCGACGGGGCGGTTCGTGGCCATGGCGGACACCCAGCAGGTCGTACGGGTCTGGGACGGCGACACGGGTCGCCTGGCGGTCGAGGAGATCCTGGATTCACCGGTAGAGCGCCTGGAAATCGATGGTAGCGGGCGCTGGCTGATGGTGGCGGAGCGGGCGGGTCTGGCCCGCGTTCTGGCGCTGCCCCCCAGCCGACGGGCCGGCACCGTCCTCGTCGTTTCCAGCGAGGATCCGGCGGCGCTCGCGTTCGATCCGTCCGGCGACCATCTCGTGACCCTCATACGCGGTCGCAGCTATCAGCTCTGGTCGCTGCCGGAGGGGCGCCCGGCCAGTCCCCTGCTGCGGCACAGTTCGCGGCGTCTTTCGGCGGGCCTCGTTCCCGACGGAACCTACGGCGCGATAGTGAGCCGTGCGGGTGGCTTCGTCGTCACCGGGATCGGCGCCGAGACCGCCCGAATCTGGCGGCTGGATTCCGTCGCCCAGGGCACCGACCCGTACCTTGCCGGGAGCAGCGCAGTGGAACTGGATCCGCGGGGCCGGCGCCTTGCCCAGGGCGGTAGCGATGGCCGGGTGCTGTTCCGGCCGGTGGTCGCGGGCCAGACCGCCGGCGCACCGGCTCAGATTCCACCTCCTCAGCATCCCGGCCGCGTCGTCGCGCTCGCCTTCGATGATCTCGGAGGAAATCTGCTCAGCGTCGCCGACGACGGCAGCGTCGCTCTCTGGGATGCCACGACTGGCGAGCGCGAGGGTCCGGTTTTCTATCACGGCGTGGGCCAGCGACCGGTCGCAGCTCTGGCCCGGGGCGGTGATCGGGCGCTCGTGGCCGGCGGGGCGGGAGCGGAAATCTGGGATGCGCCGGCCGGCCAGCTGCTGGGCCCGCTGGGACCTGGCCGGGCGGTTACCGGGGTTACGTTCGATCCCTCGGGCTCCCGGGCCGCTGTCGCGTCCGATGGCCAGGTCCAGGTCTGGGATGTTTCCCATCTGCGGCTCGAGTGGCGTGCCGATATTCCGGAGGAAGCGATCAGTCTGGCGTTTTCCGCGGACGGACTCCGGCTGGCGGCAGGGTCACGCATGGGCGACGTGTTCGTCTGGAGCCTGGATCAGCCGGACAGCGCGCGCAGGACCCTTCGCATCGATGGCCCGGTCCTGGCGCTCACGTTCCCGGAAACCGGCCAGTCCCTGCTGATGCAGAGCAGCGAATGGCTGCACCGGATCGAGGACGACGGCCAGCGCCTGGGCATCTCGGCCAGCCAGTTGCTCCCGGGGTATGTCCCGGTGAACGCCTGGACGCCGGCCCGCAATGACGGCAGTCGGGTCGTCTTCCTGGATCAGTCCGGCCTGCAGCCGATGCTCTCGGTGCTCGGCTGGGAAAGCCGGGTTCTGCCCGCAACTCCGGTGCCGTCTGCCTTGCAGGCGGAGCCCTGGTCCGAACGCCTGAAGCTCGTCCTGGACGACCGCGGCGCGGTTGTGGCCGGTTGGGCGGAGCTGGGGTCGGCGGATGGATCCGAGGCTAGCCCACCGGGCCCCGCAATTGCTGAACCTCTGTTTTGAGCTGACCGTTGGTCAGCCCCTCCGGCGGTAGCGGATGGCCCACCTTCAGGTCCACGCGATAGAAGGGCCAGCGCGGCGAGTGCTTCAGAGCCGGTCCGCCGCAGTTGCTGAAAAAGCTGCCCCACAGGCCTGACAGACCCATGGGTATCACCGGGACCGGGGTCCGTTCCACGATACGGAGCGCGCCGTTTCGAAACTCGCCGATTTCCCCGTCCCGAGTCAGGCGGCCTTCCGGAAATATGCACACGACCCGGCCGGCTTCCAGTTCGGCCGCCACCCGGTCCATGGCGATCCTCAGGGTCTCGGGATCGTCCTTTGCCGAGGCGATCGGAATGGTCTTGAACCAGCGGAACAGCTGGTTGATCACCGGGATCTCGAAAATGGACTTGTGCATGACGAATCGAACCGGTCTGCGAATGCAGCCGCCGATAACGAGAGCGTCCATGAGCGACACGTGGTTGCAGACCAGTAGCGCAGGCCCCTCGGGAGGCACGTTGTGCAGGCCCTCCGGATGGACCCTGTAGAGGGTATTGGTGACCAGCCACATGACCAGGCGGAGGAGAAACTCGGGGATCACCGCGAAGACGTAAATTGCGGCCACTGCCTGGATGAGGCTGCCGGCAAGGAGGATGGCGCTGGGGGAAAGGCCCTCGCCCCGAAGCCAGCCGGCCAACCAAAGGGCGGCGGCGCCGACGACGCCCATAAACAGCACCACCGCCCCGAACGCGCGCCCCATCTGGCGCCGCGGCAGCCGCTCCTGAAGGACGGCATACAGCGGCAGTACGTAAAAACTCGACGACAGGCCCATAAGGCCCAGGCAGGCCATGGCGGCATAGCCGCGTACACCCGGACCGTCGGCTACCGCGGATGCGGTCTCCGGAACGGCCAGGTAGAGATACAGCCCCCCCACGGCCAGTCCGATGGCGCCCAGCGGCACGAGGCCGATCTCGACCCGTCGTCCGGACAGCGGGCCGATCAGCAGGGCGCCAATCACCGATCCGACGGCCATTGAGCCGACCAGGTTGCCGGGAGACGCGCCCCCGGCGCCTGCCGCATACGCCGGCAGGAACGCCCAGTAGATGGCCATGTGCATCCAGAACCACCCGATCCCCAGCCCGGCGAGGAACGTGTAGCGGTCGTAGTGAATCTGTTTCAGCAGATCCTTCAGGTTCGCCACCGGTCCGCGGCCGGCGGGCAGCTCCGGGCAGGCGGCGGGCAGGGCAGGAAGAAAATGGCTGGCGACCAGGCCGCCGAGGCTGCCGGCGACAGCCAGCCCCGCGATCGTCTGCAAAGACACTGTGCCGGCGCCGGCGAACGCGACGATGGCGACCACCGCCACGAGGCTGGCGCCCATCATGCTGGCCAGGATAATCCCGTTGGCCTGGGACAGCCGGGTCTTGCGGACGTAGTCCGGCAGGCTGGCCCAGATGGCGGGTTGCCCGATCCCGTCGCGAAGGCCGATCAGGACGACGCAGGCGATCAGTCCGGCCGTGTTCTGCCGGAGCAGGAACCAGGCGATGGCGATCGCGACCGCAAACTCGGCCAGCTTGACCCGCTGAAGCAGTCGGGGACGGGACCAGCGGTCGGCGAGCATCCCGCCCAGCCCGGCCACCGCGAGCATGGGTAGCGCATGCCACAGGATCAGCCGGCCATCGAATTCGCTGGCGGACAGTTCGCCGCCTCGGGGAAGCGTCAGGGCGATGACTCCCAGGCGCAGCAGTGACTGACAGAAGAATCCCGAGGTCTGCGTAACGAGCAGGGCGATGAATCCCCTGTTGCCCCAGAGTCCCCCCGGGCCAGCCATCAGCGATGTCGTCCGCAGCTCATGGGGACAGCATTATAGGTACAGTGAAACAACGGTGCCGGAAGTTCAGGCGAACGACGGCCATGACACGCGAGCGATCCAGCACTACTTGGGGCACAAGCACATCAACCCATGCTGCGAAATGTACGGAACTCGCTCAGGACCGGTTCAAGGCCTCCTGGCGAGACTGGGCGATTGAGGCGTGGCTTCTTACTACCTGCCTGGATTCGAGTGCCTCAAAAAGATCTGCGAGTAGTCGATTGGCGCGACGTGAGATCGCGGTCGGGATGTTACGGTGCCCCGCAGGAACCCACCACCGTAGGTGCAAGATCGAGTAGTGCCGCGCACTCACCGTCTGCCATGTCCGCTTCCCCGCCTGGCACGCATCGCACTTGACCCGCAGAAAGCCGTACTCGAGCAAGCCGTACCTCAGAGAGGCCTCGAACTCGGCCTCCGCGTCGTGGACTCCTCCATGGCCCAGGATCGCCGTCTCCAGCGCCAGCGCAGCGGCCTCTTAATCCCTTCTCCGTCCGAAGGGCGGCTGGGCGGCCTCTCTCCACGCGTGGGTTCATTGCCGGGGCCTTTGCTTTACCGACCCGAAGCTCCGAACCGGTTGCCACTGCGAGGGTTCTAATAGGCGTTCGGGTTCAAGAAGCCCCTGAACAGGGTGAGGAATATGATTTTCAGATCGAAAAGCAGGGAGCTGTTACGGATATAAACGAGATCGTGCTCGATCCGCTGAACGAGATCCGTGTCGCCCCGGTACCCGTTGACCTGAGCCCAGCCCGTGATGCCTGCCTTGACACGATGCTTCTTCATGTATTGGGGAATCTCATCCTTGAACTGCTCCACGAACTCAGGACGCTCGGGACGCGGGCCGACAATCGACATGTCGCCCATCAGGACATTCCAGAACTGGGGCAATTCGTCCAGGCTCGTGGCGCGCAGAAACGCACCCACGCGGGTTGCGCGAGTCTCTCCCGGCGTCGCCCAGCGCGGGCCCGTTTCTTTTTCGGCGTCAACCGGCATGCTTCGAAATTTCAACATTTCGAAGGGCTTGTTTTTCCAGGTCAGGCGGGTTTGTCGATAGAGGATCGGACCTGGCGAGGACCACTTCACTGCGAAGGCGATCACAAGCATCAGCGGACCAATCAGGCACAGGATCAGAAACGCCAGGACCTTGTCTAGTGCGCCTTTCGCCAGATTCCCCAGCGGCCCGTCGGTCAGCGTAAGATCGATATCGAGTATCGGCCGGCTCAGGATACTTGTGATTGAACCGCTGCTGTGCTGGAGGCCCTCCAGGTCAAGAACCTGGCGCATCACGATTGGCTGATGGCGAAGGAGGTCCATGGCTCCCGACGTTCGGTGGCTGGCCTGCAGCGGATACCCGAACCAGACCTGATCTACACCGCCGTCGGCCACGAGTCCGGCCAGGTCCTCGGTCGAGCCCAGTCTCTGGATATCCGGGGGCGCCTCGTGTTCGTCTCTCATGTCGTTGCGGTCATCGACGTATCCGACGAACAGAAATCCGAACTCCGGGTGAGCGCGAAGCTCCCTGACGTACGCCGCCACCCGCGAATTCATCCCGACAATGACCACCCTGCGCTGATTTATCCCTCGGCTGCGCAGAATCATGAGGCTGGGCCGAAGGAAGAGACGCACGCCTCCAAGAAGGAGCAGGCTCACTGCAAGCCAGGCCGCGAACAGTGGAGCCTTGGGGCTAACCTCCGGAAGGATCGCCAGGGTCGTCGCGACGACGGCGACGGTCGCCAGAGCCGCCGATGCAAGCGAGAACAGCAGGAGCATCTCGTCGCGCAGACGCTTTCCCCGCCAGGGTTGATAAAGGCGCGTTGAGCCGGCAAACAAAGTGAAGGTCAGTAACGCAATGACTACTGTGGCCTTCCACCCGCCCGCCGGAGGAAAGCCCGCGCCGAAATACGCATAGGTTATGGTGCCGCCCAGGGCCAGCAAGCCCAGGTCCAGCAGCTTGAAAACAAAAAGGAACAGTCCTTGGTAATCGCGTAGGATGGATTGCCTGCCCAGCACTGATGCACCGCCCCTGATATCGAATGCCCACCCCGTGCGTGCGCGCCGGGTACTACGCAAGCCCCCCAAAAAAGCACCTGACTTCGATTGAGATGGGCCCGGGATATTCACTCGTTCCTGAGTCGCACGACCACCCTGCGCGACATGCACAGGTTGGTGAGCCGGGGCCGTCCATGTTCCTCGATCTCGAGCACGTTCAAACCTGTCGAAAATGCTCGCCCGCGTTTCTCGTCCATAGGGCCCGCGCGCGGCTGTTTTGTAACATAAGCTGTGTTAGCGTTACCAGCGGGAAGGACGAATGAAGTAGTTGTCAGTATTGCGACAATTCGTCCAGTTCGCCAAGGACGGCGGTGCTCCAAAATCACTGTTGTCCTTTATCCTTCGGCGAGGTTTTGATCCCTATCAGCCTAAATCCCCGTTGGCTTTTGTTCTCGTATTGCGCTTGTAGCCTGTCGCTTTTCGGCAGCGCACAGGCCGCTGTCGGCGCTTCGTCTGGACGGGCCGCACCACCGGAGGCGCCGAAAATGCTCTCTGGCGAGCCGGTTGGCGAGTACGAGGGCTACACGCTGTATTTCGCGGACGAGTTTGACGCCAGCGCTTCTGGCGCGCCGAATCCCTCGCACTGGGATTACGATGTGACCTACGTGCGGAACCAGGAACGGCAATGCTATACGGACAACCGGCGCGAGAACGTGCGCGTCGAGGAGCGGACTGTAGGAAACGAGACCGGGAGCTACCTCGTTCTCGAACTCCGCAAGGAACCGTGGCGTTGCGTCCAGGACGGAAACCGGGTCTACGATTACACGAGCGGGGCGATTACGACCCGCAAGCGGCGCAACGGCGATTACCTGGTCGGTCCCGACCGCAAGACAGGCTTGCCCTTCGGCATCTACGAAATCCGTGCGAAGCTGCCGGCGGGCCGGGGTACGTGGCCCGCCATCTGGCTACTGGGACACAAGGGCCATCCCGAGCCGTACGGGTGGCCCGATGCCGGAGAGATAGACATCATGGAAGCCGTGGGTTTCCACGAGGCCAACGGCGACTACCGTCTCCATAGCCATCTTCATCGCAGCAAGAAGTATCAATGGCCTGACAAGCGCGGCAAGACCGGCCAAGGCATGACCTTGCATCTCGACGAACCGCCGTCGGCTCGTTTCCGGGTCTGGAAAATGATCTGGCAGCCCGATTCCATCGAGATTTTCGTCGACGGTGTGCGCGTTACGGACATGCAGGTTGCGGCGGGGAACGGCCGTTTCAAAACCGAACGGCGGCGCGGCTTTTTCCGCTCCGACCCCGGAATGAATGCCCGTGAACCGCTGGCCTGGCCATTCGCGAAGAAGCTCGGCAACGAATTCAAGCTGATCCTGAATCTCGCGTACGGCGGCGGCTGGGGCGGGCAACAGGGCCTGGACGATTCCATTTTTTCTTCGGGCCGGGTCGAGATGCTGATCGACTATGTCCGCATCTACACGAAACCTCGAAACGGATCCTGACCGGCCGTCTGGCCTCTTGGAGAGCCCATTGTGAAATTTCCCATCTCCGGCCTTGCCGGCCTTGTCGCCCTGGTCTTCTCACTGCCTGCCATCGCCGCATGGGAACCGACCTTCGTTGACAACTTCGACGGGGCCGAGGTGGACCCGAGCGCATGGGTTCCTGACAGAGAGGTCTTGCCCCGCCGTATTAATCACTATGACCGAGATGCCGTGCAGGTCAGCGACGGCAAACTGCGTCTTGGTGTTCTCGACCGCCCGGAATCCGACCGGCCCTATACGACTGGTCTCGTGACCACGCAGGGATTGTTCCGCCAGAAGTACGGCTACTTCGAGATTCGTGCAAAGGTGCCGAAAGGAAGGGGGTTCTGGCCCGCTTTCTGGCTGATGCCAACGAGCGGCCGCTGGACCAGCGAAATCGATATCGGCGAGTTTCGCGGCCACCTCACCGACACGGTCCACTATGCGTTTCACTACGGCAATAGACTTCGGAACGAGAACGGTTACACCGCCCAGCTGCCGGTTGATCTCTCCGCGGACTACAACAATTTCGCGGTTCTCTGGACCCCCGAGAGAATCGACTATCTGCTCAATGGCCAGGTCATGCACTCGGTGAGTGATCCGGAGGCCGTGCGCAACGCGGATTCGGACATGTTCCTTATCCTGAATCTCGCCTTGTCCTCGCCCCATTCCGACTGGATTCCGCCCGTCAACAAGAACACTGACCTGACCCAGGCGTTCCTCGTGGACCATGTGCGGGTCTATCGTGAAACGCCGACTGGCCGCTATGCCAGTATTCCGAAGCCAGAGGATCCTGTGGCTGACGTGCGGGGCCAAGCCTACGACAACACAGCGTTGGCGGTAGACCGCGTTGACCTGGAGCCCCAGCAGGACATCCGTCGCAGTCCCGGGCGCATTACCGGAGCCATCGAGGTGGCGTCGCACAAGCCGGACTTTCGTGGCCAGGTTTCAGTGGTTCTCACCCGGATGACTGACTTCAATCTGTTTACCGGACGTTTCGGCAAGACTGCCTCGCTGGAAACCCGCAATTTCAACGTGTGGCTGCCGACCTCCGGCGCGAAGCAGACGCTCGAATACGAATTCGACACTGAGATCGTGGACCCTGGAGCTTATTCCGTCGATGTGCTGATCAAGGATCCTGTCACCCAGAATAAGAAGAGCCTTGCGGCTCATCGTGTGGTCCAGTTCGTGGACTCGGCACGTCCGGAAACGACAGTCTGGCTCGAGGGCTTTTTCCGGGAGGGCAGTGCCGCCTATGCCAACGGTGCGGTTAGTGGCTCACTGCCCCTGCAGCTACAACAGGCTCTGCTGGCCCCCTATCTCAACGTTCGCTACGAGCTGGTGGATACGAATAGTGGAGAAGTGATCGCGGCCCAGGAGGAGCGTTTGGAGCACACAAGCGCCGGCCTGCAGACACTCACTCCGAACTTCATGCTGTCCCTGGACCCGGCAAGGTCTGTTGGCTTGATCGTCAACGTTGTGGACTCGAGCGGTATTCATCCAATTCCGGAGTACGGCGTCCATGTTGCCGGGACGGCGCCGCCGCCCGACGACTGGAATCCGGGCGCAGGTCCCGTGGAACCGGTGTTCGGCGGTGGGGAGATCCCGTTGCAGAACTGGGAACCGACCTTCGTCGACAATTTCGAGGGCGGGACTGTCAATGGCAACGCCTGAGCTCCCGGTCAGACCCACCTTGCCCGTCGCCTGAACTACTATGACGGGGACGCGTGCGGGTCGAGGACGGTCTCCTGCACCTGGATGCTTTGAATCTTCCCGAGTCGGACCGGCCCTACACTACGGGCGCGGTCACGACCCAGAGATTCTTCAAGCAGCGCTATGGCTACTTCGAGGTTCGCGCCAGAGTTCCAAAGGGTAACGGCTTCTGGCCGGCCTTTTGGCTGATGCCCGAAAGCGGCCGCTGGACCAGTGAAATCGATATCGCCGAATTCCGTGGCCATCTTCCGTACTTCGTGCATTTTGCCTTTCATTACGGCAACCGGCTTCGCAATGAGAACGGCGCGACGGTCCAGCTGACCGGAGATCTTTCCGAGTCGTTCAATACGTTCGCGGTCTATTGGACTCCCGAACGCCTCGACTATCTGGTGAACGGAATCATTGTGCACTCGGTGACGGACGCGGTGGCCGTGGCCAATGCCCAGTCAGAGATGTACCTGGTCCTCAACATGGCACTGTCCTCCCAGCATGCATCGGCGTGGATACCGGTGGTGAACGAAGAGACCGTGCTCGGCCAGTCGTTTGCCGTGGACTATGTGCGCGTATTCCGGGCGGATTCCCAGAGCCGCTATGTTGGCATTCCGGCGCCTGAGGAGGAGGTGCCCGACGTGGGCGGCGCCGCATACGACGGTACCGGGCTCACAGTTGACCGGGTTGCGTTGTCCGGTGAGAAGGACATCCTGCGGGTGACTGGCCCTGTTACCGGCCGGTCGCCGTTTCGTCACCGGTAGGCGCTTATGAAGGCATGGTGTCGATTCAGGTCGTCCGGCTCGAGGAATTTGACCGCTCCAGCGGGCGTTACCGGTCCTCACCGTCCCTCGCCGTGAACAACTATCCCGTCACACTGGCCGCGCCGGGCGAATCCCGGTGCTGGACTATGCGTTCGATATTCCCGTCGAGTCCCCCGGCGTTTATTCCGTGGACATCGTGGTCCGGGACCTGGCTACCAATAACAAACGAACCCTGGCCGGCACCAGTCGTCCAGTTCGTTGATACGAGCGCGCCGACGGCACCGTATTCTTCGAAGGTTTTTTCCGGGCGCGCTGGCAAACTACTCAGCGGGTGCGGTCACCGTCATTTCCGACCTGCAGATCCAGCAGGCTCTGCTGACGCCATACATCCGGGTGGATTACTCGGTGATCGACACGCTGACCGGTGGTATCTCGCCCGACGCAGTGACCAGCTGCTGCACGATTACGTGGTCTGCAGGCGCTGACTGCCTCGGTACCAGCGGTTCTGATCCGTCCCGGCAGTATGTCGTGCGTATCGATTCCAGCGATGCGAGTGGTGAGCTTCCGCTGCAGGGGGTCGAGGTGCCTGTGATTTTCCAGGACGCGGTCCCTGATGCGCACCGGGTCTGGTGAGGCTGGGTCGGAGCCGCAGCTAGCGGTCCTCCCCGGCTTTTGCCGGTCCGTCGTGTCCGGTGGTCCCAACATTTTTTGCGGAGTCCGCTGCGTAGCCCTCACGACTGAACAGTTTGCGCTGAGCCTCAGATCGCCCGTACCACGCACCAGCCAGAATGATCCAGTATGCCAGTCCTCGAAGGATGAGCGCTAGCGCCGCCAGAGCCAGCGCAAACAAAAGCATGAGAAAAAAGCCAGCGCACCAGCTAGCTGGCCATGATTTCAATTCACCGTCGCAGCGCCGGATAGCATAAAGCGACCAGGCGCGAACGATTCGCGCATAGAGCAGCGCGTAGCCAGCGGGCTCCGAGAGCAGGATGAGCACGAACCGAATATTTCACAAAAGCAGCGCAGATAGCGAACACCCGCCATGTCAGCAGCCGTGTAGACAAAACACACTCGCCCAATGCAGAATCGCCATCCAGACTGCCATCAGCAGCACGTGTTCAGGTTCGCTGCCGTGTTACCAACCTAGCCGCCGCAGCGTGTCCACGCGATTTCAGCCCGAGAGCAATGCGCCTGTCACGTCAGAGCCACTGACCAGTACCAGGCCTCGGGTTCCAAAAACAGCCTGAACCGTCGTAGTCTCGGGATAGCTTCGCTTCAGTTCGCTGATATACCACCATCGTTCTCCGCATAGCCAATCTCTTACACCGCAAAAACGCATAAGAAGCAGCGCGCCTAGCCAACACCGAGGAAAACGTAAAGCGTCGCAAGCAATCACAATCAGCTCTTCCAAAGATCTGCTTACAACAAGCCGTGATCTCTACCCGCGCCGTATAGTAAAGCACGTACACTCTTCAAGCTCCTGCACGCCCGTGAGACCTCGATCAAAACGCATGTCCACGCTGAGAGCAATCTGCATCATCCAGTGAATCAAACCACCACTCCCGTGCGTTCGGCATTCCCAGTTCGCCAGCAGCAGTTGCCCCGCCGCGCAGCGCCGCCGGCGTCAGGACCCGAGAGCGCGCATCCGCAGCGAGTCCGCGAGCAGCTGCCGTACAAGCGTTCAAAACCGACACTGACGATGTAATGCGTCCGCCGAACACCGGAAAGCGCGTCGATCACGCTTTGTTTTTGTACTGCTCGAACAGCGCCGCGCGCGTTTTCGAACAGCCAGACAGTCCATAGCATCAACAGGATGATCATCCAGATGCGATGGTCCCGCCAGACGAATCCGTATGGTCCGAGCTCCGAATGTCCACGCTGAAATCCCCGAAACCCGAGCGCGAGCGCGCAAGGAAGCCAGCTTTCCGGTATTCAGGAATTCTTCGTCTAGCTGTATCGAACAGCGTGTAGTCGAAGTCCAGTACACATAGCTCTCTACGAGCAACATAAACTCCGCAGTTCGTGAGAGATCTCTATACTCTATACGCACTCATCGCGCATTCTCTGCCCGGCCCGTCGAGCCGTACCCGCTGGTGTCAGGCAGCAAGAGGCCAGTAAGCCGAAGTCGTGAAGAAGATTTCTCGCCCAGATGTCCCGCCTGTTCATTTGCACACCCCGCCGTGCGTCGCCCGTTTCCAAGCTGCTCGCTCAAGCGCTCATCTGCGTTTTTTAATGTTTTTTCACCGCGCGTCCATCGCTGTAGAGTCATTCCCTGATCTCTCCCTCTAACAACCGTCATCGTCATCTCACACAAAACATATTTCGTCCAGAGCGCGATAATGATAAGTCATCTCCAGCGTCAGCTTAATCTACTTCCAAACGCGCATACCTTGAAGTTTCTTAGCGCAGCCCAACCGTCTGGTGTTCGCCTATTTCACCCCATGAGATCATTCGAATCGCCGTGCGCGCCCCATCAGCGTATCTTGAGCTCGCCAGCAAATCTGTACCCCAAGCCTTCGCTTAGAGACCGTATGTGTCCCATCACCACCGTTTTATGGTTTTCGGCGTCTGCTGAAGAGAGTAAGAAAAGCGTGAGATCTTCCCATTTACAGTTATCTTATCATCCGCTGTGAGAAACAGAGCCCTTCGTGGCCGCAGCGAACCAGCGCAGCAGCGCCGATTTGCGAGTCTCTGAGTACAGCGCCCTACCCCGTCCTCAGACAGCTGCCGTCAACAGCGCCAAAGCGTCCTCCTGCATGAACTTTCGCCGACCGGCAGCGCGTTTCCTCGTGGGCGGCCCCGATTTTCTTAAATCAGCCGTAGCAAGAGCGAGTGTATCGAACTGATCTGTGCGTCTTCGCTCAGCGAACTAGCTCTAGAGTTGCGCCCCTTCCCTATCATCTATGCCTTTTTTCCGCCCAACCGCCTGCCTATCCCATCCCCGAGCCGAACAACCTGCCAGAGTATCTCTGGTACAGCACACCGCAACGAAGCGCTGAACCACTTCGTACTATATCTACCCCTGGTATTCGAGTCCGCCACGAAACTCTAGTGGTTCCATCGATCGCTAAGAGCCTCACCCATTACCGGAAAATCTTACGGATCCGTATTCTCAGCCGTCTCGATGATCTGCGGGAGATTCGCGCATGCAGACCATCGGTGTATCGCCGACCCAGCTAGCGACTCGCGTGAGCATCAAAGTAGCATAGTATCTATCACTCCGCATACCCAGCTCGCCTATCCGCTCGCCATGTAAGTTTCGCCCATGTCCTGGATGACCTCGTCGATATCGCAGAGGACGCTCCATATTCGCACGCCTCGAGCTGCACCTGCTGAATGACGACGATCGCCTTGAGCGCTCGTTGCGAGCAGCCGAGGCGAGCGACGCTCTCCGGAGCTCAGTCATCAGCGTGTTGCGTGATCTCCGCAGGAACCTGCTCAGAGAATCCGCAGGTCCCGGGCGTCCGATGACATCTAGCAGCCGCATGCCATATTTCATTGTCACCTGAGCGGCGAAATCGCTAACGACAGCGTTGCACCTCAAGCTCGATCAGCACCCAGAGTCTTCATGAGTCCACAGGAGACGAATTACTTCGTTCACAGCTTCGAAGCAACGTCGCACTACGTAGACCACAAGGAGCGCGCGTTCTGTAAGCCAGGAAGACCAGACATCATCGACAGCGAGCGAAGTACCTAGCGTTTTCTCCTGCCCTTCCTAGCCAGCTGAAGAGAGAGTCTTCGCCCTTACCCCCTCAACCTAGCGTTCCCCAGCGAATTCTTGCTTTTCGTCTTGATATGAGCGTGTTTTCAGCTGCAAACCCACCACGTGCGTTGCAACTTCGTTCACCACCTTCGCGTCGTTCTAGTCACTCACCTTGAGCGAACCTATCACCTCTTGAGATCACCCGTATGCCGAACCAGCCTGTATCCGTCCTGCCGCATCTATATCTCTCCCTCTACGCACACCTCCTTACACCTTGCTGTAGACATTCTCACCTATCTTTGCACTTCATTGTCTACGAGAGTTTCTACCAATCCTCTATCCCAGCTAGCGCGTCTGTTCGTTTTCTTAAATCTAGATTACACGCAATCACGTAACCGCAGTAAACATCAGTTAAGCCCAAGAGCGTTGTGTGCGTGAGCTGATCCAAGCAGCATAGCATTCAAGAAATGCTGAGCCTATCATTCCAACCAAACCGCATCGCAAGCTCCGCGCATCCTCAAGCCATAAACACCACCGCGCACCTCATATAGCCAACTGCGCAGCCATCTCTACCATCTCTACTCGCAAACGTTCTTTTGTGAACTGCTCTATCAGCCCTTACCGTCCTAGCATATCTGCGTACGTTAACCAACGTTACAGCAGCCTTGATCCTACCGTCAAAAGCACCTGACAGCCTCAATCTAGCTGCAGCAACGTAAGCGCTCCTTTACCTAATCAGCCGTTCAGTGCGAGATACCAGAAAATCCAACAGTAACAACAGCACGCAGACGCCAATTACAGCGAACGCAGCCCCATGGCCAGAATGAGTGCCGCGAGCAGACAAATGGCGATCTGAAAGATCCGCTTAGCTTCGCGTTGTATCCGAGAAGCGTAACGAGGAGTACAACGGAGCCGTATATGTCCATGACAATCTCGCTGAGCGATACGACGAGCAGTCGCACCCTTGCGTCCCCTTAGGCTGTGCCAACAGCGCCAGGACGTGCTGTCCTCCTAGAGCCAGGCCGTCTATACGCTACGGAGGCCAGAGTTTCAGTTGCGCAGCGCGCTAACAGCTCGTTCTCTGTCTTCTCGTCGCCCTCACTGTGTGCCTTGTCGATACGCTGTCCGACCACCTTGTTTATAGAGGTCACTCCGTACAGATTGATGTCCTGTATACGCAGCTCGATTCCTTGACCGCCTTTGCATCCGTGCTGAGCACCAGCGAGGCCAGCAGTTGATCTTGTCCACCGACTATTCTAGATACAGTGTCTGTATCAGTAGATCCCGCCCTACGCTTATCCTCTCCCTGCGATCTTCTTTTTCTGCTTCGCCCCGTTGTGTCTTCAGCGTTCCTAGTGTGCCCTGTATAGTTGCCGCTGTATCTAGCAGTTCACTGCTGCCGTATCGATATACAGGCGAGCACCAGCTGTAGTCCTAGTCCGCTCGTTATCGCCTAGACCAGTACTACGCAGCCAGCTTGTTGACCTGCCGCTACAGCGCCATCTGCATCGCTGCTTGCACCACGCGCCCCGTTGCGGCGAGCGTCGTCTATTGAATCCTCAGCCATCCGTACAGCGTAGCGTGTCCAGGCCAGCAATTACCTGCAGCCCTATCTTCCCTATAGTACTTCTTCTGTTCCCCAGACAATCCGTATTGCGATCATGCCGCTGCGATATCTACCGCTGCGCTTACCGCTAGCACCTACCGTAGTAGAGAAACGCTGTTGCTAGCCCATAGTCACCTTCGACGTATGTTTGTTGACATATCGCAGAGCGCCTTCATCGATATTGAGAGTCGTTAGCCTGCCGCCGATCATAGCTAGATAAAACTCGATTCCAGAGCACCGAACTCCGAGTCGCGCATCGCCCTTGCCAGCTTGATCTTCAGCAGTAGCCCTTCTAGCATTCCGTCTACCCTTTTGTCTACCTTCAGAGCGTAGTCCTGAGCGATCTCTGCGTAGTGAGCGAAAACCTTATTGTTTTTCTGCATCCCGGAGATCTAGCGTCCTAGTAGTCGCTGCCTACCTTTACCCTTGTTCTATGTTGTTTCTCCTAGCCACAGCGCCGAAGCGCCGTCAGGAGCTCCCGGGTATCTTCGGCGCTTGCGCATATCGCTCCAGCTGCATCTCCAGCTACCGTCGCTATGAGCCGTCAGAGCCCCTCTGTCTAGGTGATCCACAAACTCGATCAGAGCTTCACTGTAGTCCTCTTCTATCTCTTATTCTAGCTGCGCTCTTCTTTGATCCTTTAGTTCTGTGTATCACCATCTCTCTATTACTTTACCCCTTAGTAGCTTTCCTCTTAAACTCTGTTTTTTATCAGCCAGTCAGAGTTGCTGCCTTTCCACTACAGCTCCTGAGCCCAGACAAGATCCAGGTCCCTATAGACGTCAGCTAGTCCCTCCTTCCAGTGTACTCGCCGCGAAACTCCATGTTGGGTATCTCAGAATCTGCTCGTCTAAGTCCCCTATCAGTATATAGGAGATTCTGCCTAATATGCGAATCAACACATCGTGTGGACTAGCTATAGCTAGAGCTTTCAACAAATCCAGCGTCCGCTGGCAGCTAATTATACCCACCCAGCCTATAACCAGCGTAGATAGCGTTCCTCCTACTACCGTGTGTAGCCATCTCTGCCCCAGCGTAGCTTTATCGTTTCGCCTATATAGAGCTTGTTCTCTACCCATAGGCTAGGTCCCCTGTATCCCTGCGCTCTCTCTATATAGTGCTAGAGTAACTATGTTGAGCTGACGATCAGCAGGCTGCCCTGCGCAGCGCCCAGCGTTCAACCCATCGCAGTATCCGCGCAGTCCTTCCACGCCCTATAAGAGCTTCATGCACGTCTAGTCATTCGTAGACGTAAGCCTGCCTATCGCTGCCCTTTAAGCCAATAGCCAGTGCGGAGCCCAGCGCTGCGAAGGCGAAGATGTCCAGGTTGCGGGCATAAACAATGTCGGCGCGCCTGACTACGTCACGGTGGGAAAAAACGGTCGCCAGTGCCCGCAGGTAAAGCCGTATTCGGCTGAACAGTCGGGCGTGTTCCACGTGCCCGAGATCCACGTTGTGCCAAGGAGGCCCCGGTCGAGGTGTTCACCGTCCCTCCCGAATGTGAACGTCGTGATGTCGGTCCCGGCATCCCGAAGAGCACGTATTCGCCGCTGGAAAGCGGTGTCACTTCGATTGTGGCCGAAATAGGCGATCCGCAGAACGGGTGTTCGATTCAAGCCGAGCTCCTCGGGCTACCTAGCGTGTTTTAGCCTGGTCCCAGGTAGCGTAGCGACGGCCTCCGAGGGATTCGAGAAGCCCGATGCCGGTCGCGAGTATTGCCAAGAGAATATCGTAGAAACCTGAAAGTACTGTAAACTGAAGAATCCCCCGACAATCAGTAACACGCTGACCAGTCCTATGCCAGCGAGCATCTGAGTCCCGTGGCCTGAAAGCACGGCGGCTGCAAACAGAAGGATCACGGCGGCCAGTAAGAACAGAGCTCCCCACCAGCGGAGCCATTTGTGCGAATAGAATTTGAAGCGGTCCATCCGGCTCATGGAGGCAATGTCCTTCCTGAAATACCGATAGGTGCTGTAAGACCCGCAGGCAATCCGCCGTTTCCGCCGAAATTCCTCGCGGCGGTCGGAAACGGAGTTCTCGAATCCATAGACGTCCAGCACCGATATACAGCGTTGCCCGTCGAATAGCACGGCCATGGATGCCGCCATATCGTCTACGAGATCGGCCGGGATCCGGGGATAGCCGTCACTTCGTCTGGCGAAGAAAGATCCATCGGCGCCCATCATCGATCCGCTGCGCGACTCGAGGCCCTTGATATGCTCCTCGAGGCGCCAATAGGCCCCGCCGATCCGTGCTGTGGTGCTGGTGCCTGCCGACGAGTCGGAGTAGACGAGCTTTGCGGCAACGCAGCCGATCTCCGGGTCTTCGAAATATTCAAGCATCCTTGGCAGGCTGCCACTTTTCACGATCACGTTGGCATCGGTGAATACAAGGACTTCGGCGTTGGTCTCTCCAACGAGGGCCTGCATGCCCCGAACCTTGCCAGCCCAGCCGAGGCCGATGACAGGCGCAGGACGTCGGAGGCATTCTGGAGCAGCGCGTCGTTCCGTCCGTGCTTCCGTCCGAATAAGCGAGTATTTCCAGATCAGGCAGCTCCTGCCTGAGCATACGGAGATTCTCGATTTTCCGGGCAGGGACGCCTCCTCGTTGTAAGCACAAAAAAGTAGGGCCGCGCTGGGAGAGCGTTGTCTGGTCACTTCACAAGCGCTTCGCCGGTGTGGCGGGATCGCCCGCAGGACCAGCGGATAGATCAGGTACCGGTAGACGAACAGCAGGGCACTGACTATGGCCAGACAGACGCAGATCGTCGCCGCCACGCTCATTTGCGCAAGTCTCCATCGCCCGCTCTGCCGGCCGCCACCGTGAGGGCCACCAGCAGGATGAACTCAAGGTCGTGCTGATAGTAGAGAGCCGACTCGGTGAATGTCCGTGCGAGGATATGGAGTGTCATGTACATGCAACCAACGGACAGGGCGGTCGGTGTCGCCACCGCGCTCCGCGCGTTCACCAGCAATCCGTAAAGCACCATCGCAATGTAGGTCAGCAGTCCGCCCAGCCCAGCGGCCACGAGAGCTTCGAGGTAGCCGCTGTGAAATCCGCCAATCGTCTCAAGAACTGCTGCGCGGATGGTCATGACTTCGGTCTCGAAAGCCTGTGACTCCCAGAATGCCTGGTACCCGACACCGGTCAGCGGGTGGGAAGAGAACACTTCGGTACCGGTTCTCCAAATGACGGTCCTGCCGGTAAGCGTTGCATCCTTGCCCAGAGCCTCGAGACCCATCTGAAGAATGTTGACGTCGGCGGCAAGCAGAGCGAACCACGCAAGCAGAGCAAGAAGGAGAAGCGAGAGCAGTACGGGGGCCCGGTGGCGGACGGACGTCAGAAACCACAGAGTGACAGGATATGTCAGCGCCATGCCATAAAGCAGAAGCGAAGTGGTCGAGCGGGTTGCCCACAGGACGGAAAGAGGCACAGAGCGGCGGCCAGTGCCAGCAGCGGTCTCTTCAGCGTCATCCCTGTGACCAGGTAGCAAGAGCCGCGATTACGAGCGTATTGCCCATAATGTTCTTTTGGGTGTAGATCCCGATGAAATATCGCTCGGCACCCACATAGTCGTCTTCCTTGATTCCCCCGATCAGGCCCAGGTACGTGGCGGCAACGGACACGACGACACAGGTCACAAGAACAGCGCAAAGAACTCTGAAAATCGCGGGGGGACGGATGACGCTCCCGAGCCAGAGCCCCATGGCCGCGGTTGCGAGATACTGAACGGAATTGCGAAGGCTGTGGCCGGGGTCAGTGCTCCAGACCACTGAGACGAAGCAAACCAACGGAAACACGAGGACAGGCCAAGCCCTGGTCAGGGCCCCAAGAATCTGTTCACGGTCCCGGGCCAGTACGATCAGCAACCCGGCGTAGATGACCGCCCATACATACGATGCCAGGCCGAACTTGAAGAATCCTCCGGTCGCGGCGCCGCAGATCAACGCGGCCAGCCCGATGTCGGCAAGCCCGGTCAGCCGGCCTTTTCCAGAATCCGCGCTTCCGGTGGGTTTGAGATACGAAGATGTCGTGGAGGTCAACAGCGCGCGCGCCTGTTCTCGATTTCGGACCGCCGCAGGATGATCCCGGCGTCGCCGCGTAACGGGATTCGGACTCAATAATAGTAGCGTTTGAAAATGTTCTGCGAGGACTTGTTCAGGACGATACCTGCGACGGGTGCGTCCTTGAGAACCTGCATGCCATCGCGAAGCTCGCGGCGGCTCGTCTCATCCTCGCCCACCACCACGAGAAACAGGGCTAGCACCGAGGTGAGTGCGGCGATGTCGTCGCACCCGAGGATTGGCGGCGCGTCTAAAATTGTCACATGTTGGTCCTGAGGCTGAAGCAGACCCGCGAGGAGGTCCTGCATCTCGTCCGAAAGAAGAATCTCGGTGGAATTCTCGTGGCTGCGCACGCTGGGCAAGATGCTCAGGCCGTCGATATCGGTCATGACCAGGGCGTCCTCGGGCCGGAATCCCGGTTCCATGACCTGGTCGATGCCGGCAGAGGGGCGAAGCCCGAAAATCGAACTGATGGACGGCGCCCTCAGATCCAGATCCACGAGCAGGACCCGTTTTTTCTTGTGACGTGCGATGTTAACGGCGAGATTCGCTGCAATCGTGCTCTTGCCGACGCATTTTGTCGTCCCCGTGACAGTCAGAGAATTGGCGCCACGGGTTTCCATTTCCCTGAGCATATTGGTCCGAAGACTCTTGAACGCGCTGATGGCGATCTTGACTCTTCGTCGGTGCCATCAACGAAAACTCGTTCGTGGCGAAGATGCGGCCGATCAATGGCGAAGGGTGACCTCGAGCTGTGGATATGACCGGAACCCTTGTCGGGGACACTGGCGCCTCCGGAATCGCCAATGACTTCAAGAAGGTCCAAGTTCTACCCGCGCTCCGATACGAATTTCATGCGACCCTGGGGATCATGTAAACCGGCAAGTCCACCAGGCTCTCCACGTCGTCCTGATCGAGAATACGGTCGCGGACAATATGAAGCAACGTAGCCGCCAACAGACCCGCAGTCCCTGCGATCATTCCGAGAATGAGCGCGAGCAGTTTCTTGTGTGGTTTGTCCGGGCTCACGGGGATGCGCGGCTCTTCCAGCAGAACGAACCTGTCCAGAAGATCAGCTTCCTGCATACCCGCATTCATGTTCAACCGATCTAGTTCGGCATCGATCTCATCGTATGCCAACTGCGCGTCCTCCTGTTGGAGCACGAGCGTGTTGAGGTCCCTTTCCACCGCCGGCATGATTGCCAGCTGTTCCTGCACCTCGGCGAGCTGGTCATCGAGGGAGTTAAGCTGCTGCTGCTCGCGGGCGAGCGAATCCAGAATGGACTGCTCCCGTATCTTGAGGCGGTTGTATGCCGGGTTGGACGCCGTACTTGCTTCACGTGGCGCCGCCACTTCCGCGCGATTCTCGAGTTGACCCTCGAGCCGTGCGATGTCCCGGCGCAGTGCGATCACATCAGGATGCTCGTCGGAGTATCGCTGTTTCACGCTTCTAAGCTCGGCTCGGGTTTCCTGGAGTTCCGCCTCGATGCCAGATGTCTCGCCCCGCGACGTGTACTGGCGGAGACCGGCCAGTTCCGCGCGCAGACGGACGACTTCCGGATGGCTTGCGCTGTAGCGGGAAGTAGCCCGCGCATATTCTGCCTCCAGAAGCCTGAGCTGCTCGTCGGGACCGAGAATACGTGTGCCATCGGCGGCCAGGACAAAAGCATCCGCGCTGCTGATGGCCAGTTCTCCGCGGATCTCGTCAAGATCGCGTCTCAGCCGTGCCAGGTCGTCTTTCGCCCGGGTATGCTGGTTTTCGATTTCCTCATAACGCCGAATAGCCAGCGGGTGCAGTTCGGGAACGAAGAGGGCATTTTCGTTCTTGTATTTCGCCACGGCCTCGCGGGCTTGGGTCAGGCGCGCCAGGGCCTCCTTGTGCTGCTCCTGGAGGAATGAGCGCTCATAGGCCGCCGCCGATTCGCCCTTGCCCCGGTTGGCCTGAAGGATGCGCTCGGCGAGCGATTCAGTAATCGCGAAGGCCCGTACGGGATCCTCGTCTTCGAATGCGATGTCGATGCCCTGCGAGTACATCCCGCTTTTTCCAGTGTAGGGATTGACAACGGCTACGTTGTCAATCGTCAGTGACGCCCGATTGCGGAAGGTCTCGCTGACCTCTTCCAGTTCCTCGGGGGGAATGGTCTTGTCGATGACGCCGTTCTCGACCAGCATGTCCTTGATGCTTTGGGTGCTCAAGACGGTGCTGATGATCAGCTGCATCCGCCGATCGACGGTGTCACCGGCTACCGCGCCGAGTTCGGTTCGGGAGAACGTATCTTGACGCTCGACGAGAATCTTGGCTTTGCTGGCATAGATTTCCGGAAGCGAGAGGATCGCGAGAAGGCCGGCCACAAGCGTAAGGCCCGAGACCACAAAGAGCTCCCGCCGCTGGTGTTTAATGGCACGAACTATCGTCTTGGTATCCAAATTGCATGCATCTCGTGACAGGGGAGGCGCCCTAGGGGCCGTGAGTCCTTCACCGCGCGGATCGCAGTGCGACACGTCAGACCCGCATCATGTTACGACACCAACCCAAGGGCGGCCAAACTGCACGGCGGATTCAGGCCGGGTCCGTTTCACCCCATGCTTCGCGCGAACTATAGTCAATCCCTGCGAGGTATTCGCGCCTTCCCCCTACAGAGTCCAGGTCTCTCATTTCGCTCCAGTACCCAGGAGAAACCAACGTGCGAAAGGTTTTCTGTATAGGCATGTACAAGACGGGAACCACTTCGATTGGGCAGGCCCTCGATGCTCTCGGCCTGCGGACCTTTCACGGTTCCAGCCCGTATTTCGACCCGGGCATCGATCATTTCGCGTGGGATCCCGCCAAGTTTCGGCAGCACCTGCCGCGCACGCTGAACCTCGTCAGCCTGTTCGACGCCTTCGAGGACTATCCGTTCATGTGGATTTACCGCGAGATGCGCGAGGCTTTCCCGGACGCCGCGTTCATTCTGACAGAGCGTGACAGCCACGCCGTCGCCATGAGCGATATCAACATGCGACGCCAACTGGGCAAGCCATCCCTCGATCCGCAGGCTTACGTCGACCGCTACGAGCGGCATAACAGGGCGGTCAAGTCGTATTTCGCCAGCAGCGAGCAACTGCTGGTCATGCGCCTTGGATCCGGCAAGGAATGGCAAACCCTGTGCGACTTTCTTGAACTCCCCGTGCCAAGAGGCCTGCCGTTCCCGAGGGCCAATGCGAGGACTTACGGCCCGCTGGCCACGGTTGCCCACCGGGTGGGCCGGCCAATACTGCATAACCTGATCCGTCCGCTAACGCGTAACAGGGGCAGCTAGTGCCGGCCCGTGCGAGGGGGGCGCGGTCTGTTACTTTCTCAGAGGATAGGCCATCGGATGGCTAAAGACGGAAATGGCGTTCGAGTGCCACTTGACTTCGGTGCTGCCTTCTTCGGTGGAATGCGCTGGCAATAAGAACACATCGGTGAGCTTCGCAAGTGGCGATTTGCCGAGCCGATGGATTTGCAAGAATCGCCAGAGCGTCTAGGTTCATTTCCCGCCGGCGCCGTTCTGTACGAATACCGAATGCTGCCAGAGACAGGTTCATAAATCGTGTTTGTGAACAGAGAGCGGCGAGATGTGCTCCAACAGTACGAGACGGAGCGCGGTCGGAATCACATGATTGACCCGCTTAACGCCTATCTCGCAGATAAAGACGGCGGCAAAGACTAGACGCGTGTTGCGCTCAGAGAAACGGTGCCGGAGTTGTCTTCAACTTTTTTGCGGCGGTTTCGCAGCGGCTCCCGGTGCGGCGGGCGCACGCAGCCGGGAGATGGCAGCCGTGGAGCAGAATACCGGCACCTACAGATATGGCGAAAAGAGCCAGGCGATGGCGTCGCGTATGTGCACCGGCAGCGGGCGGCTGCGGATCTCCTCCAGGGTCACCGGCCTGGCCTTGGCGAGTGCCCCGTCGAAGTGTTCCCGCGCAGACGTGATGATATCGCCCCCGAAGATCTCCACTGCCAGTTCGAAGTTGAGTCTCAGGCTGCGGGGGTCCAGGTTGGCGGAACCGACGAGGGCGTAGTCGTCGTCTACGAGCAGCAGCTTGGAGTGGTCGAATGGGGCCGGCTGGTACCACACGCGAACGCCACGTTGCAGCAGTTCCCAGAGGCCGTTGCGACTGGCCCAGTGGACGAAGGGCAGATTGTTTTCTCCGGGGAGCAGGATATCCACGTCCACACCGCGCAGCGCGGCGGCGATCAGTCCGCCGACGAGTTCTCTCGGCGGCAGAAAATACGGCGTCATGATCGCCACCCGCCGCCGCGACAAGGCCACCGCCCCGGTAAGCACATGGGTCAGCTTGTCCAGGTCCACGCCCGGGCCGTCCGTCAGCACCCGGCAAGGCGACCCCCCGGGCAGGGCGTCTGCGGGTTTCGACGGCTCGGGGTGCGATGCCCCGGTGACTTCGTGCCAGTCGTTGAGGAACACCGTTTCCAGCTGCGCGCCGACGGGCCCCTCGAAACGAAAATGCAGGTCCCGAGAACCTGTCTTGCCATTGGCCTGTCTGAGCAGCTGCCGGTCGCCCACGTTCATGCCGCCGGCAAAACCCGTGTGGCCGTCGGTCACGAGGACTTTTCGGTGGTTGCGCAGGTTGATATGGATGGACGGCGGCAGCAGCGTGGGTGGACCGAACAGGTGCACGGGGACGCCGGCTTTTCCGAGTGCTTTGCGGGCGCGGGGCCACGAGTACTTTTCGCCGATGCCATCGATCAGGACGCGGACATCCACGCCCCGTTGATGGGCGCGGGTCAGGGCATCGATGAACTGGGCGCCGCTGTGCTTCGCATCGAAGATATAGGTGCTGAGGTAAACCCGTTCCCGGGCCGACTCGATTGCTGCGAGCATGGCGGGGAATGCCTGCTCACCGCCGAAAAGGGCCTCGACCCGGTTCCCCGGCACGACCGGCCAGGCCTGAAGGGCGTTGGACAGGAGTTCGAGCTGCGCCAGGGGCCCGTCCACCCTGTTGGACGAGGAGTTGTCGGGCGTGGGCTCGGAAACGGGCCGCCGGCGGGCCATGCGGGCGCGGGCCTGAATCCGGTTCATGCCGAAAATCAGGTACGCGATACCGCCAGCGAGGGGGATGAACAGGCAGGCCGCGCACCAGCCGAGGGCGGAGCGCGGATCCCGCTTGTGGGTCAGGGCGTGCACCGCGGCGCCTATGTCGAAAAGGGCGATCGCGATTCCGGTGATGATCGTGGTGTCAGGCATGCGTGAGCCTTGCGGGTGCAGACCCACTATACGAGCCGTCGTGGGTGATCGGGAAACCCATCGTTGGCGGCGCTGTGCTAGCCTCGAAGCGACGTCAGTATGGAGGTGAACGATGGAACTATGGGGCGAGTTGTTGTTCGGCAATCCGTATGGCCTTAGCAGCGTGCTGGTCATCCTTTCGGTACTGGCCATCGGCGGGTGGCTGGCGTGGTTCTTCATCAGCCGATCGGGCCGCGGGGAGTAGGGCCCATGGCGCGGAAGGCCGGCTGCGACGACCTGCTGTATCCCGAGATCGAGCCGTTCAACAGCGGCTATCTCCCGGTCTCCGACCTTCACGAGGTCTACTTCGAAGAGTCCGGCAACCCCGACGGGAAGCCGGTCGTGTTCGTTCACGGTGGACCCGGTGGCGGCTGTGATGCGAAGGTCCGGCGGTTTTTTGATCCGGACGCGTACCGGATTGTGCTCTTCGACCAGCGCGGCAGCGGGCGAAGCCGTCCCCACGCCAGCCTGGTGGACAACACCACCTGGCACCTGGTGGCGGACATGGAGACCCTGCGCGGGCATCTCAATATCGACCGCTGGCAGGTTTTCGGAGGCTCCTGGGGCAGCACCCTGGCGCTGGCCTATGCCCAGTCTCATCCCGAGGCCGTCTCGGAGCTGGTCCTTCGGGGCATCTTCATGCTTCGCCCGTCCGAGATCCGCTGGTTCTACCAGGAGGGCGCCAGCGCAATCTTTCCGGATGCCTGGGAAGAGTATCTCGCGCCGATTCCGCCCGAAGAGCGGGGCGATCTCGTGGGCGCCTATCACCGACTTCTCACGGGCGAGGATCATGCCGCGGCCATGGCGGCGGCCCGGGCCTGGTCCATCTGGGAAGGCAGCACGAGTTTCCTCGAGACCGACCTGGACCAGGTACACAAATTCGGCGAGGACCTGTTTGCGCTGGCGCTGGCACGGATCGAGTGTCACTACTTCGTAAACGGCGGTTTTTTCGACGATCCCGCCCAGTTGTTGAATGATGTCGACAAGATTCGCCACATTCCAGGCGTTATCGTGCAGGGTCGATACGACGTGGTCTGCCCCATGACGACGGCCTGGAGCCTCCATCGGGCCTGGCCGGAAGCCGATTTCCACGTCATCCCGGATGCCGGCCATTCGGCCTTTGAGAGGGGTATCGCCCGGGCCCTGATTGAGGCCACTGACCGCTTTCGGGGCGGTTGAGAGAGTCGTTTCGCGGGCGCCCGCCTCAAGTCGGCAGTGTGACCTGTAGCGCATTGCCGGGCCCGCTCCTTTCGGTAAACTGACGCCTGAATTTTGGCCGACCTTAAGTCAAAAAGAGGCTTGACCTTGACGATTGCACGCATTCTGTTGTCTCTGGTTGTCATCGCGGCGCTGGCCGCCTGTGGCAAACCGGAGCCACGCACCGTTCAGCATTTCATGGATGACGAAGTGGCCATGACCGGCGCCCTGGCCCGATGCGCGAGCATGGGCTCGGAGTCCATGCGTGACCAGGAGTGTCAGAACGCCCGGCGGGCTTCCGACCGCCTGGCCGCGATGGAGGAAGAGCGGGTGCGCAAGGCGAGGGAGGCGGAATTCCAGCGCAAGCGCGCGGCCCTTCGCGATCGCCAGGAGCAGGAAAGGCTGGCCCGTGAGGCCCGTGAGGCCGAGGTCCGTGCCCAGGAAGAACAGGCCCTGCTTGGCGCGACGACCTTCGAGGACACGGCGGAAGGGGATGAGGCCGGAGAATCCGCGGCCATCGATGGCGATGCGGCTGTCGCAGACCAGGCCGATAGCGATCCCGCTCTCGAGGCACAGCCGGCAGAAGGCGGTGCCGCCCCCAGAGCCGGCTCCGGAGCCGGTTCCCGAAGCGCCTGCGCCGGCACAGTCCGAAGCACCGAAAGACGAAACCTAGTCCGGCATTCCCGGACCGGGGTCACCGAAGCCTGGATCTGCCTGCAGCCCACTTCGGCTTCAGGTCAATCCGACGCCCCGGTAAGGGCTACCCGCGAATGAAAACGCCGGGACGTTAGTCGCCGGCGCCCCCGTCAACGACCTCGAACACCCGATACGTTTCCACCACCCGCATCTCGCCGGCGGGGAAGCGATTGGTCTGGTCGCGGCGTTCGGGAAGCGACCGTGCATCCAGGACCACCACGGCGTCCGCCGCGTCCTGGCCGTCGACGATGATGTCGAACGCGAGGCTCCCGTCGCTGGCAGAGTGCACGTTTGCCGCCTTGACCCAGTTGCGGATGCCGCCGGCGGCACGGTCAGGAGGCCGCGACCCGGTCAACAGCGCAAGATTGTGCAGCAGCCCCATCCGGGTCATGCCGAGAATCACGGCCTCCCGCGCAGCGCCCGGGTTCTCGATCGTGAATTCCTGCAGGCTGGCATCGGCGAGCGCGAGATTGCCGCCGCTAATCTCCGTGCCGGATACCGCGAGGATCAGGTCTACCGGCGAACCGCCGAAGGTTCCGTCGGCTTCCAGGCTGATTTTCTCCCCGCGTATGTCCAGGCTGCCCTGGAGATCCGTGGCAAGAACGCCCTCGGAAACGATGACAAACTCCACGCGCACGGCATCCGCGTTGATGAGCCGCTCCTCGAACGCGGAAAAGTCCGCCGCCCGGTTGTCACCGGTCGCGGGTCCTGCGGCCAGAATCAGGGCTGTGCCCAGCCCGGCCGCGATCAGTATCGGTCTAGGCAATTGAGATCCTCGAAAGCTTCCCTGAGACGCTCGATCATGGCCTGCTCCCCCTTGCGCAGCCAGGCCCGGGGGTCATAAAACTTCTTGTTGGGCTTGTCATCGCCGTCGGGATTCCCGATCTGGCCCTGGAGATAGCCCTCCTTGTCCCGGTAATAGTCCAGAACGCCCCGCCAGGTGGCCCACTGGGTGTCGGTGTCGATGTTCATTTTCACGACGCCGTAGGAAATCGCTTCCTCGATCTTCTCCTTCTCGGAGCCGGAGCCGCCGTGGAAGACAAAGCTGACCGGCTTGGGACCCGTGCCGTGCTTGCTGGCGATGTAGTCCTGGGAGTTCTTGAGGATCTCCGGGGTGAGCTTGACGTTGCCCGGCTTGTAGACGCCGTGCACGTTGCCGAAGGATGCCGCGACGGTGAACGCATCGCCGATCTGGCTAAGGCGTTCCCAGGCCTCGTTGACTTCTTCGGGCTGGGTATACAGCGAGGCATTGTCCACCTCGGTGTTGTCCACGCCGTCTTCTTCGCCGCCGGTGACGCCCAGCTCGATTTCCAGGGTCATGCCGATCTTGTTCATGCGCTCGAAGTACGCTCCGCAGGTCGAAAGGTTTTCTTCCAGGGGCTCTGCGGAGAGATCCAGCATGTGGCTGCTGTACAGCGGCTTGCCCGTCTCGGCGAAATGCTTCTCGCCCAGGGTCAGGAGACCGTCGATCCAGGGGAGAATTTTCTTGGCGCAGTGGTCGGTGTGGAGGATGACCGGAACGCCGTAGGCCTCGGCCATCGTGTGGACGTGCAGGGCACCGGCATAACCGCCGAGGATCGTGGCCTTTTCGGCGTCATTCGCCAGGCCCTTGCCGGCGACAAAGCCGCAGCCGCCATGGGAAAACTGGATGATGACGGGCGAGTTCACATCCCGTGCCGCCTCCAGCACCGCATTGACCGAACTGGTGCCGACGCAGTTGACCGCCGGCAGGGCGAAACCCTGTTCCCTGGCGATTCGGAAAATCTCGGAAACGGTGTCGCCGGTGGCGACGCCGGGGCCTGCCACTGATGAAACCCGGGCCGCGGCCGCGGCGGGTACTGGCTCGGACATGGTGGTCTCCTGAATAACAAGCTGGGCGAGCAGAAGCGCTCGCCTTGCGCGAATTCTAGCCTACGCCTGTTTCAGTCGTGGTCATGGTCACTGCCGTGACCTTCATGGGACATGTTGTCGTGGAGCGGTCCTGCCCGGTCTCCGCCGCCTCCGGCGATTCATGGCCGCCATGCCCGGCATGGCCACCGCCGCCAAGATGACTCACGGAAAAACTGCGGTCCAGAGTCCGAAAACCACCAGCATCAGCCCCGCGGCCCGGCGCCAACCGCCCTGAAGCCTGCCCGCCGCTCCGGAGACGCCTCCCGCGGCCAGCCCCATGGCCACCATTGCCGGCAGCGTTCCGAGCCCGAAGGCGGCCATGACCGCGGCGCCTTCGGCGGGTCCGCCGGCCACGGCGGCGGCGACCAGCATGCCATAGACAAGACCACAGGGGAGCCAGCCCCAGGCGGCGCCTACCAGCAGTGCGTGACCCAGGTGCCGCGGTGGCAGCAGGGGACGCAGCCGGGGTCCGATATGCCGCCAGACCCGCGCCCCCGCGGCTTCCACCGGGGCGAGGAGCTTGAGATGAAAAGCGACCTGCAGACCGATGAGCACCAGCACCAGCGCGGTGAGAATCCGGAACGCCGCCGCCCAGCCCGGCCCGGCCGGCCGAAGTCCCTCGCCAATCCATCCGGCGATCGCGCCCGCCAGGGCGTAGCTCAGAATCCGGCCGACGCTGAATGCGGCGGTGAACCCGGCGCGGCGAAGAGTGCCGCCCCCGCTCGACCGCGCGGCGATGCCGAGGGCCCCGGTGATGCCGCCGCACATGCCGGCGCAATGGGCGCTGCCCACCAGCCCGGCGACGAGGGCCCCCATCAGTGTGAGCTCAGGACCCATCGTCGTTCTCCGTCTTCTTTTCTCCGCCAGGGCGCGGGCCCCGGGATCCGGAGGGAGGCTTCGAATCGTCGTCCATGAGAATTCTCCAGGCCGGGCTCTCCAGGTCATCGAACTGGCCGCTGCCCACGGCCCAGAAGAAGGCCCAGACCGCCACCGCGATGATAAGGATGCCCAGCGGTATCAGCAGATACAGGACGGTCACGGGCGCGCCTCGGCAAGCTCCGGCCGGCCGCGCGCCGCCCGCCGCCCGCCTTGGCTGGCAGGCGTCCGGCCCAGCCGGCCGGCATTCAGAACGACCACCAGGGAGCTCAGGGACATGCCGATGGCGGCCATCCAGGGCTGGACCCAGCCCAGCGCGGCGGCGGGCATGGCGAGAGAGTTGTAGGCCGCCGCCCAGGCCAGGTTCTGGCGTATGACCCGCCGGGTCTTGCGGGCGAGGCGATGCCCGGAGGCGATGGGTTCCAGCGACCGGCCGAGAAGGATCAGATCAGCGCTGGTCTGGGCCAGGGTCGTGCCGCTTCCCATGGCCATGGAAACGTCCGCGCCGGCCAGCACCGGGGCATCGTTGACCCCGTCGCCGAGCATGGCCACCCGATGTCCCGCCGCCCGCAGCGTCTCCAGCCGCGCCAGCTTGTCCGCCGGATCGAGGCCGGCCCGCCAGTCGGTGATACCGCTTGAGCGGGCTACGGCTTCCACCGCCAGGGGACCGTCGCCGCTGACGATCTCGAGCCGTATGCCCTCGTCCCGGAGCGCGGCGACGGTCTCCGCCACCTGGGGTCTGAGTGCATCGCCGATGCGGAACCCGGCAATCGGCCCGTCGCTGTTCGCGAGCGCTATCCGGGTTTCCGTGTCGGCCTCACCGTGGCTGGCATCCGGCGTCGCACCGAGAGGAGCGGGCGCCAGTTCAGCCACCCAGTCGGGCCGGCCGATCCGGTGGCGGATGCCGTCGATATCGCCCGCCACACCCGCTCCGGGAACGGTCTCCAAGGCCTCGGCAGCGGTGACATCGGCGATGGGGAAGGCCGCCGCGAGGGGATGGCCCGAGGCTGCCTCGAGCCGTGCGGCGAGAGTGATCGCGTCCCGGACGGTCCATCCCGGGCTGGGCTCGACGCCGCGAATCTCCGGCCGTCCCCGGGTCAGCGTGCCGGTCTTGTCCACGAGCAGAACATCGACGTCAGCCAGGGGTTCCAGCGCATCGCTGCGGGCCACCAGGAGTCCTTGCCGCGACAAGGCGCCGATGGCCGCGGACAACGCGGTGGGCGTAGCCAGGGAGAGGGCGCAGGGGCAGGTGACGACGAGCACCGCCAGGGTGATTTCGAAGGCGCGCTCCGGGGCAATCTGCCACCAAACGGTGAATACGACGGCGGCGGTGACGAGAATCGCCGTTACGAACCAGCGGGCGACCCGGTCCGCCGAGCGGGCGATGCGGGGCCGTGATGCCTGGGCGCGATCCAGGAGCCGGGCGACGCCCGAGAGCAGGGTGTCCTGGCCGGTGCGCTCGATGGCCACCCGGATAGGGCTGCCCCGGTTCAGGCTGCCCGCCAGCACCGGGTCGCCGGATTCCCGCCGGCGGGGCTGAAACTCCCCTGTCAGGAGCGACTCGTCCATGCGGGTCGTACCTTCCAGGATCCGTCCATCGGCCGGCACGGCATCGCCATCCCGGACGATCACCACGTCCCCGGAGGACAGCTCTGCCAGTGCTACGGTCTCCGTGGTGCCTGCCACAGAGACCCGCTGGGCGCTTGCGGGCAGCAGGGCGCCAAGGGCGTCGGCCGTGTCGCCGGTCCGGTGCCGGGCCAGCATCTCCACGAACCGGCCCAGCGACAGGAAGAACACGAACATCGTCACCGAGTCGAAGTAGACCTCCCCCGCACCCTGGACGGTGTGGACGACGCTTGCCACGTAGGCGCCACCGATGGCCAGCGCCACCGGCACGTCCATGCCCGCGTGGCCGGATTTCAGGTCACGCCAGGCGCCGGCAAAAAACGGGTAGCCGGCATAGAGCACCACCGGGGTGGCGACCACGAGGCTCACCAGGCGGAGAAAGCGTTCCAGGGCCGGTTCCATTCCCTGGAACGCACCCGCGTAGAGGGCGACCGCATACATCATGACCTGCATCATCCCGATGCCGGCGACACCCAGCCGCTTGATGGCCGCGGATCGCTCGCGGCGCGCTATCGCGTGACCCTGGCCCGCCGCTCCGGGATGCGGCTGATAGCCGAGCCGGGCGATGCCGGCCAGGAGGCGCCCCAGGCCGACCTGGCCAGGGTCCCAGCGCAGCTTGACCCGCGCCGTCGCGGGGTTCACCTCCACGCTCTGCAGGCCCGGTTCATCCTCCAGGCCCCGCTCGATCAGCCAGGCACAGGCGGCGCAGCGGACACCCTCGACCGGGAAGGCCGCCTCCAGGACTCCTGACGGGTCCTCCGAGGCAACGGTGGCGCTGAGTGCGGGTTCGTCCCAGGCGGCCCACGACGCCGCCAGCCGGTCCTCGTCCGGACGGGGCGCCGGCAGGGTTCGGTAGTCATAGAACTCCCCGAGGCCGCTGTCGCGAATCAACTCTGCCACCGTGCGGCAGCCCGGGCAGCAGACAGGCCGGTCGGCGCCGTCCAGCCGGACCGTGTAGCGGGTCCCCGTCGTAACCGGTTCGCCGCAGTGAAAACAGGGACCTGACCCGGCCATACGGGCAGGGCCTCAGGGCCCGGTGCCGGGACTCAGCTCAAGCAGCGTCTGGCCGGCGGCCAGGGTGCCCGCCAGCCGCCAGTCGCCGTTCTCGGGTCCGACCTGGATATACCACCGGGAGGCGGGGTCGACCGGAAGGCGGCCGCGCCACGCCGCGCCCGTCCAGGTCAGCGGGATGGTCCGGTCCCGGTCCTTCAAGGTCGGGTGTATCAGCTCCAGCCAGAGGTTTTCCGGCGCGGGGGCGTTGAGGGCGAGCTCGACGCGTATCTCGTCATCGCCGGCGATGGACACTTTCGCCCGGGCATCCAGGGCGGCCGCGGCCCGGTCCCGTTCCTGGCGGACATGGGTGGTCTTGCCGATTTGCCGGTAGTCGTCCACTACGAGAGCGTCCGGATTGCTGGCCGCAAGCCACACGGTGTAGAGGCTGGCCACGACGGCGGTGGCCGGCAGGGCGATCAGGAACCACGGCCAGAACTGCCGGTACCAGGGTTTCGTATCCACGCCGTCCACATTTATTCCCGCCGCCTGCGAAGGCCCGATTATGCCAGTGCTCACGAAGCCGGGCCGATGAAACGGCTGGTCCGTTCCACGGCCATGGGCGCGTCCTCGCTGCCGCTCTCCACTCTCACGGTCACGTCGGCGGCGCCATCGGGCGCCTGCGCGGAGGGCACCTGGATACGCACGGGCAGGCGGCGCACGCTGCCGCCCGGCACGTCGAGATCGTCGCTGTCCACGATCAGGCGGACGTCCGGCAGGCCGTCAGCGGAAACCGTGACGGTCCGGCTAACGTCGGTCTTGTTGACGATCTTCAGGCTGTAGACGTTCTCTATGTAGCCGCCGCGAACCTCGCGGAAAATGCTGTTCCTGTCCCGGATGACGTCGACGATCAGCGGCGCGCGGTTGGCCACGCTGTAGACGAAACCGCCCGCCAGCAGCGTGAGCAGGGTGGCGTAGACGAGGATCCGCGGCCGGACGACTTTCGGCGTCTCGTTGTTCTCCATGGCGTGATGGGTCGTGTACCGGACCAGTCCCCGGGGATAGTTCATCTTGTCCATGACCGAATCACAGACATCCACGCAGGCGGCGCAGGCGATGCACTCGTACTGGAGGCCGTCACGGATATCGATGCCCGTCGGACAGACCTGGACGCACATATTGCAGTCGATACACGCGCCGAGTCCCACGGTCGCCGGATCGACGCTGCGCTTGCGTCCGCCGCGGGGCTCGCCCCTGGACTCGTCGTAGGAAATAATCATCGTGTCCTTATCGAACATCGCGCTCTGGAAGCGCGCGTAGGGACACATGTACTTGCAGACCTGCTCCCTCAGCAGGCCGGCGTTGCCGTAGGTGGCGAAGCCGTAAAACAATACCCAGAACCACTGCCAGCCGCTGGCCGTGAAACCGGCGAGGCTGGGGATGAGTTCGCGGATGGGGGTGAAATAGCCCACGAAGGTCACGCCGGTGAACAGGGCAAAGGTGATCCAGAGCACCTGCTTGGCGCCCTTGCGCAGGATCTTTTTCTGATTCCATGGGCCGGCGTCCAGTTTGCGCCGCTGGCTGTGATTACCCTCGGTGATGCGCTCCATGTAGAGAAAGGCTTCGGTCCACACGGTCTGCGGGCAGGCAAAGCCGCACCACAGGCGGCCGGCAAGGGCGGTGAAGAAAAACAGTGTCACCGCGGCGATAATCAGAAGCCACGCCAGGAAAAAGAAGTCCTGCGGCCAGAACGTAAGACCGAAGATGTGGAACTTGCGAGCGGGGAGATCGAATAGCACGGCCTGGCGGCCGTCCCACTGCAGCCAGGGCAGGATGTAGTAAATGCCCAGCAGAACGAATACAGCCACGTGGCGGAGGCGGGCGAAACGCCCGGTGACCTCACGGGGGTAGATCTTTTCGTGGGCGACGTAAAACGACTCAGGCGCCGCGGCGTCCTGGGGGGTCTTGCTCATCGATAGCAGGTCCTGGTCGGAGGCCCGGGATCAGTCCCGGGACGGTGTGTGTCCCTGGCGGTCGCCGGCCTCGAGTTTGCGGCGGATGCCGGGAACGTCTTCCGGACGGTGTTCCGTTCGCACCAGAAAAATACTCAGGAAGCTGGTTGCAAGCGTCAGCGCCCAGAAACCGAAGAAACCGATCGCATATCCGGTCTCCCGGCTGATGTGCCAGCCGGGGCTGGTCGTGCCGCTCAGGAGTTCCGGGTCGATCATCGCGAAAAACACCATGGTGGCAATTGCCGCCATAAGAAACGAAATCCACAACATGTTGGCGATGTCCCGCTGACGCCGCCGCCAGAATTTCGGCGGCGGCTCCAGCGAGATGTCCGCGGGATGGCCCGCGGGCCCGGATTTAGTCATCCACCTGGCCGGAAAGTTTCAGAACATAGGCCGCCATGACGCGGCTGCGCTCTTCTCCGAGCAGCGGCAGCTGGGCCGGCATCTGGTTGTTGCGTCCGTTGGCGATAGTATGGGCGATGATGTCGCGGGACGTCCCGTAGAGCCAGGCGTCATCGGTCAGATTCGGCGCGCCCAGCGCGGTGTTGCCCTTGCCGTCCATGCCGTGACACGCGGCGCAAACCGCCCAGGTGGCCTTGGCCGCTTCGGCCATTTCAGGCCGATGTTCCAGGCCGCCGAGGCTGCGCACGTATTCGACCATGTTGGCCACGCCGGCGTCGCCGCCGATGGCGGCGCCCATCGGGGGCATGGCGCCCATGCGGCCGTTGCGGATCGAGTACAGGATGGCGTCCTCGGTGCCGCCGTAGAGCCAGGCGCCGTCGGTCAGGTTCGGGAAACCCACGGCGCCGCGGCCGGCGGAGCCGTGACAGGCGGCGCAGTTGTTGCCGAAGATATTGTCCGCGGCTGTCATCGCGGCGTCGTTACGCGCCAGCTCGGAGATTTCGAGGTCGGCGAACTGGGAGAAAAACTCTCCGTAGCGGGAGTCGGCAATCTCCACCTCGGTGTCGTACTGGCCCGTCTGGGACCAGCCCAGCACGCCGGCGTAGCTGCCCAGTCCCGGGTACAGGACCAGGTAGATCACCGCAAAAACGACGGTCAGGTAAAACAGCCACAACCACCACCGGGGCAGGGGATTGTTGTATTCCTCCAGATCCCCGTCCCATGTGTGCCCTGTCGTCTCTGTGGTTTCGGTCTGGGGTCCCCGGGACCTGGAGGTCCACAGCAGGAGCCATACCGCGGCCAAGAGGTTCAGCGCGGTCAGGGCGATGATGAAAAAGCTCCAAAAGCCACTCATTGGGGCACGCCTCCCGAAAGTCTGTTTTTGCTCCCCGGTCCGCCGGGGGGCTCGTCGTCCAGCGGCAGCCGGGCCGCCTCGTCGAAGTCCTTCTTGCGCCGTGAGCTCCAGGCCCAGGCGACCACCGCCAGGAACAGGATGAACAGGGCCAGGGTCAGCAGTCCGCGCAGGGTTCCGATATCCATGACCTAGCGCCTCGTCGGGATGTTGGTGCCCAGGCCCTGAAGATAGGCGATCACCGCCTGCATCTCGGTCTTGCCGGCCAGTTCCTTCTCCGCCGATGCAAGCTGCTCGTCGGTGTAGGGGTGGCCGAGGGTGCGCAATGCCTTCATCCGCTTGACCGTTGCCCGCGCGTTGACGTCATGCTTCTCGAGCCACGGATAGCCGGGCATGTTGGATTCCGGCACGAGGTTGCGCGGGTTGATCAGGTGCAGGCGATGCCATTCGTCGTTGTAGCGGCCGCCGACCCGGGCCAGGTCCGGACCCGTGCGCTTGGAGCCGAACTGGAATGGCCGGTCGTAGACCGACTCACCCGCCAGGGAGTAGTGGCCGTAGCGCTCGGTCTCCGCGCGGAACGGGCGAATCATCTGGGAGTGGCAGTTGTAGCACCCCTCCCGGATGTAGATGTCCCGGCCGGCCAGCTCCAGGGCCGGGTAGGGCTCGATACCCTCGGCCGCCTCGGTGACCTGGCTTGAGAACACCAGCGGCACGATCTCGACCAGGCCGCCGATGCTGATCACGAGAACGATCAGGACCCCGAGCAGGCCGACCCGTTTTTCGACAGTTTCATGTCCCATGTTCTTCGTCTCCTCAGGCCGCTGCCAGGACCGGCTGCTCGGCAATTTCCGAGCCGCGGACCGTCTTCCAGACGTTGTAAACCATGACGAGCATGCCGGTGAGGAACACCACGCCGCCCAGCAAACGCACCGCGTAGAACGGGTAGGTTGCGTTCAGACTCTCGATGAACGTGTAGGTCAGCGTCCCGTCTTCGTTGACTGCGCGCCACATCAGGCCCTGCATGACACCGGCCATCCACATGGCGGCGATATACAGCACTACGCCGATGGTGGAGGTCCAGAAATGCACGTCGATCAGCTTGACGCTGTACATGGACTCGCGGCCGAACAGGCGCGGAATCAGCATGTAGACGGAGCCGATCGTGATCATGGCGACCCAGCCCAGGGCCCCGGAGTGCACGTGGCCGATGGTCCAGTCCGTGTAGTGGGAGAGGGCGTTGACCGTCTTGATGGACATCATCGGCCCTTCGAAGGTGGACATGCCGTAGAAGGACAGCGACACGATCATGAACTTCAGGATCGGGTCGGTGCGCAGCTTATGCCAGGCGCCCGACAGGGTCATGATGCCGTTGATCATGCCGCCCCAGGAGGGGGCGAGCAGCACCAGCGAGAACACCATGCCCAGCGACTGCGCCCAGTCGGGGAGCGTCGTGTAGTGCAGGTGATGGGGACCGGCCCACATGTAGATGGAAATCAGCGCCCAGAAATGCACCACCGAGAGCCGGTAGGAGTACACCGGCCGGCCGGCCTGCTTCGGGACGAAGTAATACATCATGCCGAGGAACCCGGCGGTCAGGAAGAAGCCCACGGCGTTGTGGCCGTACCACCACTGCACCATGCCGTCGACGACGCCGGCGTAGACCGGGTAGGAGTGGGTGAGGCTGGTGGGCAGGGCGAGGCTGTTGAAGATATGCAGCACGGCAACGGTGAGGATAAATGCCGCATAGAACCAGTTGGCCACGTAGATGTGCTTCACCTTGCGCAGCGCCACGGTTCCGAAAAAGACGACCGCGTAGGAGACCCAGACGACGGCGATCAGCAGGTCGATGGGCCAGATCAGTTCGGCGTATTCCTTGCCCTGGGTCAGGCCCAGCGGCAGGGTGATCGCGGCCAGCACGATGACTGCCTGCCATCCCCAGAAGGTGAAGGCCGCCAGCTTGTCGGAGAACAGGCGAACGTGGCAGGTGCGCTGAACCACGTAGTAGGAAGTCGCGAACAGGGCGCAACCGCCGAAGGCGAAGATCACCGCATTGGTGTGCAGCGGGCGGAGCCTGGCGTAGCTCAGCCAGGGAAGGTCGAAGTTCAGGGCCGGCCACAGGAGCTGGGCGGCGATAATCACGCCCACCAGCATCCCTACCACGCCCCAGACCACCGTCATAATGGTGAACTGCCGCACCACCTTGTCGTTGTAGGCGTCTGCCTTGGCCGTCGTCCCGAGTGTTGCCGCTGCTGCCGTTGCCATAAATAAGCCCGCCCGGTTGCTTCGTTCGTTCGTTACATGAAGCCGGGCCTGCGCCTCGCGGCGCAAACCCGGAGTTCAGCGCCGCCCCGGAACCTCCCGGGGCAGCGCCTTGGTCTTGCCTGCCCATCCTGCGACCGGAGCGGCCGCGGCTGAAGACCTGTTCCAGTTTATAGTTTAGAAGTCGCTAAAGCCCAGTATTCCGCCGATCAGAACTTGAAGCCCACGTTCAGGCCATAGACCCAGGGATTGATGTCCACGTTGGTCCTTGATGAACCGGGCTTCGGTCCCGGCGTCCGAGTTCCGGCAGGGTGACCTTTGCCTCGGTGTCGATGGCGATGTAGCGAATATCGGCGTTCAGGAACCAGCGCTCGCCCAGCATCCAGTCGGCGCCGATCTGCGCCGCGAACCCGAAGGAGTCGTCCTCGATGCTCAGGTCGCCGCCGAGCTCGTCCAGCGGCCCCTCGGCCTCGTCGTCGAAGAAGATCGTGTAGTTCACGCCCGCGCCCACGTAGGGCTGGAATTTGGCGGCGGGCAGGAAGTGGTACTGCAGGCTCAGGGTCGGCGGCAGGTGCTTGGTGCTGCCCACCTTGCCCAGGCCGTCCAGCTTGATATCGTGCTCGAAGGGATAGGCGGCCAGCAGCTCCACGGCCCAGTTGTCGGTCATCTGGTAGGAGCCGGTAAACGTGAAGCTCCAGGCGTCGTCCACCTCGATGTCCGGCTTGCCCAGGGCCGGAGCGACGGCAGCCAGGTTCAGGGAGCCGTTGTCGTCTTCCGGATCCACGTTCGAGAAGCCGAAGCGCATGTAGAAATCACCGGCTTCGTGGGCGGCGCCGATAACCGGCGTCAGCATGGCCATGGCGGCCGCAAGGGCAATGGCACGAGTGCGCATCGTTTTATCCTCGTTGTTGGGTTGGCATTGCCCCGACTCTAGCGGTGCCGGGCGGCCCGGAAATTGATGTCGGTCAATTGTGTCGCCGGGGCAATGGAACGGTAAATAGGGGTTTTCCGGGGAAAGGCTGGCGGCGGTCGGGGCCTACGTTACAATCCGGTGTCCAGATTCAGGGCCCAGGGCACATGTCAGACAGTTCGTCGGACAAGGTCATCAACATCAGTCGACTGCGGCAGGCCTGCCGCAACTGCTCTCTGCGCGACCTGTGCCTGCCCATGGGCCTGTCCAGCGACGACCTCCAGCGCCTGGAGGGCCTGGTAGGCAGCCGCGGCCCGCTGCGCCGGGGCGATCACCTGTTTCGGGAAGGCGACGGCTTCCACGCCATTTATGCCGTCCGCTATGGCGCGCTGAAGACCTATACGATCGACGATGAAGGCCGGGAGCACGTCCTGGGCTTCCACATGGCCGGGGAACTGGCCGGGCTGGACGCCATTTACCCGTCGGAGCACGCTTGCAGCGCACAGGCTCTGCAGGCCACCAGCGTCTGTGCCGTTCCCTTCGCCCAGCTGGAGACCCTGGCGAAGGATATTCCCGGTCTCCAGGCCCAGCTGCTCCGGGTCCTGAGCAAGGAACTCGGCGCAACGGCCCACCTGGCGGCCGACCACACCGCCGAGCAGCGGCTGGCCGGTTTCCTCTACGGCCTCTCGCGCCGGCTGGGCCTGCGCGGCTATTCGGACCGGGAGCTGCACCTGTTCATGCCGCGACGGGACATCGCCAGCCACCTGCGGCTGGCCACGGAGACGGTGAGCCGGCTGCTGGCCCGTTTCCAGCAGCAGGGCATGATCAAGGTCAGCCGCAAGCACATCGAGCTGCTCGAACCCGAAGCCCTGCGCCTCCTGGGCGGTGCCATGGCCGGCCCCGGTCCCGCGGCGGCTGAACGCTGCCGGGGCGATCTGTAGGGGTAGCCGTGACCAAGGGCCTCATCCTCGTCGCCCTTGCGCCCGGTCGATCCGGGCAACCCGCCCTCGACAAAGCTTTGGCCCTTGCCCGCTCGTCCGGAGCCGGGCTCGAGCTGTTCAGCTGCGTGTTCGACGAGGCCCTGGAGGGAAGTCACTTCATCGAGACCGGGCATCTGCGGGCCGCGCGGGAGGCCCGGGTGGCGGCGGCCCTGGCGGATCTGGAAGTACAGGCAGCTCCGTTACGCGCCAGCGGCCTGGAGGTGACCACCCTGGCCCTCTACGAGCATCCTCGCCATGAAAGCCTGGCGCGCAGGGCGGCGGACTCTGGCGCCGATCTGCTGGTGCTGGGAACCCACGAGCATTCCTGGGCGCAACGCTGCCTGCTCGGCGCCACCGAATGGCAGCTGATCCGCAGCTGCCCCTGCCCGCTGCTCCTGGTACGGGACACGCCCTGGTCGGTTCCGCTGCAGGTCCTGGCGGCGGTGGATCCCGGGCACCGGGACGACGAGCACGCGCTCCTCGACGGCCTGATCCTGTCCGCCGCCGTTGGCCTGGCACCGTTGCCTGCCGAGATTCATGTTGCCCATTGCATCGTTTCGGCGGAAGACATTGTGGCGGCGGCCGCTGCGGGCGCGGTTCCGCCCTTCGCCGATCTCCTGCCGGAGGAAACGACCCATTCCGTGGCCGCCGAGCGGCGGGAGCGGATCGGGGCGCTGGCCGCCGCGGCTAACCTGGAGAATATGGATCTGCACCTGGTGGAGGGCCGGGCAACCGATGTCCTGCCGGGACTGGCCGCTCGCATCGGCGCTGACGTGCTGATTCTGGGGGGCGTGTCCCGGAGCCGCCTCGCCCAGGTATTCGTGGGCGGTACCGCCGAGCGGCTGCTGGACCGGACCCCCTGCGACCTGCTGGTCATGCGCCCGCCTGGGGCGTCGGCGGATTTTCCCGGCGCCTAGATCGTGAGACGCGCCGAACCGGGAGACCTGCTGGCCTTCGTCCACATCCAGAAAACGGCCGGCACCTCGATGAAGTTCATCCTGAAGAACAGCTTCGGGGTGAAGCATTGCGACATCCGTCCGGTGGACCCGTCTCGGAACAAGCCCGTCGATAGCGACGACCTGGCGTTCGCCAGACGGATCTACGAGGACCTCCGCAGCATCGGCGGGCACGAGATTATCGAGCCCACGGCCCATTTGCCGGCCGAGGTGCGCCCCTACACGATGCTGCGGGATCCGGTCAGCCGGGCCGTGTCCCATTTCCAGGACCAGAATGTCCGCGGCCACGAGCCGCCGAGTTTCGACGCCTATATGGCAGACCCCGGGAACCACGATTTCCAGGTGCGAAAGATCGCCGGCACGGCCGACCTGGACAAGGCCCGGGAGCTGCTGGAGGCCGCCTATTTCTTTGTCGGCCTGACGGAACGGTTCGACGAGTCCATGCGGCTGCTCGCGCAGCTCTCGCCCTATCCGCTGGATCTGCGCTATGTCCGGCGCAACGTGGCCCGGGACAACCGGTTCAGAGACGCCGTCCTGGGAGATCCGGACAAGGTGGCGCGCATTCAGGAGGCCAACCAGCGGGACCAGGCCCTGTTCGAGTGGGTCCGCGACATCCACCTGCCAGGGCAGCTGAAAGCCACGGATCCGGCGCCCTCCACCGCGCCCCTTCCGGTCATCCCCGACCGGCTGATCAAGCCGCCCCGGTATGCGGCCAGCCGGGCGGTTCACAAGCTTCGCTATCTGCCGGCGCTGAAACGTGAACGCCGGCGGCGGGGTTTCCTGTAGTCCCCACTGGCGGCCGGCAAAGAAACTCGTGGAGACCATCGAGTTCAAGCTCGAGCACCTGGAGGACCTCTCAGTCGAGGAACTCGAGCTGCTCCAGGCGACCACGGATTCTCTCATTCAGCATGTCGAACGGCTGAGAACCCGGCACGCCGGCAAGCGGCGACCGGGTCCAGCGGCGCGGACGAGCGCATGGATGCTGCGACGCAAGAAAAATGACCGCCAGTGCGGTACGCTCTGATCCCTTCGATTTTTCGCCGGAACCCGAGCACGCGACATGCCCGACTGGATGGTTTTCAAATTCGGTGGTTCGAGCCTCGCCGACGCCGCCTGTTTCGAACAGGTCGCAGACAATATCTGCCGCCAGGGGCCGCCGCTGGCGGTCGTGGTTTCCGCCGTGGGAGGAACCACTGACCTGCTGATCGAGGCGCTCGACCGGGCCGCCGGCCAGGATCCGGGGTACGACGAGCCGCTGGAAACGATCCGCAGCCGTCACCAGGCGCTGGCTGGCGCGCTGCTGGACAGGCAAGCGGCGGCTGAATACGAGGAGTCCCTGGAGGCCGAGCTCAGGGACGTCCGCCATATCCTGCATGCGGCGATGCTCCTGAAGCGGGCCTCGGAGGACAGCGAAAACCTGGTCTCCGGCATGGGCGAAATCTGGTCGGCCCGGCTGCTCGCCGCCTACCTGTCTCAACGGGGGCGCGCGGCGGACTGGGTGGATGCCCGCAACATCCTCGTCCTGGAGCACGGCGAACTCGGGCCGGTCGTCGACTGGGCGGAGTCCCGGAAACGGATGCGCGCGGCGCTGTCCCCCGTGAGATCCTCCGACCCTCGTGATTACCGGCTACGTTGCCCAGGATCACCGGGGCGTGGCCACGACGCTGGGGCGCAACGGCAGCGATTATTCCGCGTCAATTTTCGGCGCCCTCCTGGATGCCGCGGAGATCCATATCTGGACCGACGTGGACGGCATCCTGAGCGGCGACCCGCGGCTGGTGCCGGAAGTCGCCGTCATGGACAGCCTGTCCTACAGCGAGGCGATGGAACTGGCGTATTTCGGCGCAAAAGTGATCCATCCCCGCACCATGGCGCCGGCCATCGAGCACGGCATTCCTCTCGTGATCCGCAATACCTTCGCGCCGGACAAGCCCGGCACCCGCATCGCGGCGACCTCCGACGGCCAGGACATCAAGGGGATCACGAGCATTCATGGCATCGCCCTCGTCAATCTCGAGGGCGCCGGGATGATCGGCGTGCCCGGCACCGCCATGCGGGTCTTTGCCGCGCTTCGGGACGCGGATATTTCCGTGGTGCTGATTTCCCAGGCGAGTTCCGAGCATTCCATCTGCTTCGCGCTGCCCGAGAAGCACGTGGACGCTGCCCGGGCCGTGCTCGAGCGGCCTTTTCGAAGCGAGCTCGATCAGGGCGCCATCCAGGATATCGGCGTCACGCGGGACTGCAGCATTCTCGCGGTCGTCGGTGACGGCATGGGCGGGCGTCCCGGAATTGCCGCCAAGGTGTTCGGCACCCTGGGCGAGGCCGGCGTCAACGTGCGGGCCATCGCCCAGGGTTCCTCCGAGCGGAATATTTCGGCGGTCATCGACAAGCGGGACGCCGGCCGCGCGGTCCGTGCCGTGCACGCCGGGTTTCTACCTGTCGCCCCAGACGGTCTCCATCGGTCTGATCGGGCCCGGCAACGTGGGCGGCGTGCTGCTGGATCAGATCGCCGGCGAGCGGGCGCGGCTGGCGCAAGACAGCAACCTGGACCTGCGGGTGCGGGCGCTGGCTTCCTCCCGGCGCATGCTCCTGGGTACCCGCGCCATCGGGCTGGACGACTGGCGCGAGCCCTGGGCCCGGTCCGACACGCCGCTGGACCTGGACGCGTTCGTGCGCCACGTGAAGGCCGAGCACATTCCCCATGCGGTCATTATCGACTGCAGCGCCAGCGCGGAGGTGGCCGGCCGCTACGCGGAGTGGCTGGCCGCAGGGCATCCACGTCGTCACGCCCAACAAGAAGGCCAGCACCGCTGACATGGCCAGCTACCGGAGGCTGCGGGAGGGCCGCCGCAAGGGGCAGAGCCACTATCTCTACGAGACCACGGTCGGCGCCGGGCTGCCGATCATCCACACCCTCAGGGACCTGCGGGAGACCGGCGACGAGATCCTGCGGATCGAAGGCATACTGTCCGGCACGCTGGCGTACCTGTTCAACAGCTACGACGGCGATCAGCCCTTCTCCGAGCTGGTCCGCGGAGCGCGCAGGGAAGGCCTGACCGAGCCGGACCCCCGCGACGACCTCTCGGGCATGGACGTGGCCCGCAAGGTCGTCATCCTCGGCCGTGAAATGGGCCTGGATCTCGAACTGGATGCGGTCAACGTGGAGAGTCTCGTGCCGGCTGAGCTGACCGGTGTGAGCGTGGACGAATTCCTGGAGGGGATGACCCGGCACGACGAGGCCATGCGCCAAACGTGGATGGCCGCGCGGGAAGCGTCGATGGTTCTGCGCTACACCGCCAGCCTGACGGCGGACGGCGCCGCGGATGTCAGGCTGGCCCGGGTGCCGGACACCCACTCCTTCGCCCACATGAATCCCACGGATAACATGGTCCGGTTCGTGACCCGCCGCTACCACGACAATCCCCTGGTCGTGCAGGGTCCCGGCGCCGGCCCGGAGGTCACCGCCGCCGGCGTATTCGCGGACCTGCTCAGGCTGAGCGCCTACCTGGGCGCGTCTCTCTGATCTGGCGCCGAACCGGGGCAGAACACCGTATGATGACATCAGGCATTCGGGCCGGGGCAAAGGAACAGGGGCATTGGCTGAAGCAGGCTTGAGAGGGCGCGCAACGGCGTTTGCTCCCGCCAGCGTCGGTAACGTCGGCGTCGGGTTCGACGTGCTCGGCCATGCCGTGGATGCCGCGGGCGATACGGTGACCGTACGGCGGATCGACACGCCGGTGGTGCGCATTGGGACGATCGAGGGCTTGTCCGGTCCGTTTCCGACGGCGCCTGAAGACAACACGGCGACCGTCGGGCTTATCGCCATGCGCGCGGCGCTGGATCTGCCCTTCGGCTTCGAGGTGGACGTGGTCAAGGGTATTCCGATGGGCTCCGGCATGGGTGGGTCCGCCGCATCCGCCGTGGCCAGCGTGGTGGCGGCCAATGCGCTTCTCGACCAGCCGCTGAAAATGCGTGAGCTGTTTCCCTTTGCCCTCGAGGGCGAGGCGGTAGCCAGTGGCTCGGCCCACCCAGATAACGTGGCGCCCAGCCTGTTCGGGGGCATGGTGCTTGCCGCTGGTGATCCGGTCCGTCCCGTACTGGTCCAGGTTCCCGTACCGGAATCCGTGCGCTGCGTTCTGGTGCATCCGCAGCTGAAGATCGCGACCCGGGAGGCCCGCGGGGTCCTGAAGTCCGACTATGGCATCGAGGAGATCGTCGCCCAGACGGCCAATCTCGCCGGCTTCATATCAGGCTGCTACACCGGTGACCTCGCTGTCATCGGGGCGTGTCTCGAGGACCGGCTGATCGAGCCCCAGCGGAGCAGCCTCATCCCCGGCTTCGACGAGGTCAAGGCGGCGGCACTGGCGTCGGGTGCGCTGGGCTGTTCGATCTCCGGCGGCGGGCCCAGCGTCTTTGCCTGGTGTGATTCAGAGGCGACCGGCCAGCGGGTCGGCGCGGCCATGCTGGCGGCATTTGCCGAGCGGGACGTGGCCGCGGAGCTGTGGGTCTCGCCGATCGAGTCCGTCGGTGCGAGGCTGGTCTGACATGGGCGCGGGGAGAAGTACCCGGTGCCTGCGGCCAATGGGCATCCGCTGTCCCGTGCAGATCGCTGCCAGGAGCGGCTGATGAAGTATGTCAGCACACGGGCCGGAACCCCCGCTCTGCCGGTCAGCGAGGCCATGCAGCTCGGCCTGGCCGGGGACGGCGGGCTGTTTCTTCCGGAATCCCTGCCGGCTTTTGCCGCCGAGGACTTCGACGGCCTGGAGACCCTGCCGGAGATCGCGCAACGTCTGCTCGCGCCGTTTTTCGAGGGCGACGTCCTGGCCCCGGATTTGGCTGACATCTGCGAGGCAACTTTCGATTTCCCGGCTCCGCTGGTCATGCCGAAGAATGAACCGGGCGTGCGCCTGCTGGAGCTCTTCCACGGGCCGACCGCCGCGTTCAAGGACTTCGGCGCCCGGTTTCTCGCCCAGTGCATGAGCCGGTGTGAAGCGCCGGATCCCAGGCCGCTGACGATTCTCGTGGCCACCTCGGGCGATACCGGTGGTGCCGTGGCGGCCGGATTCCATGGTCTGCCGGGGATCGACGTGGCCGTCCTGTATCCGGAAGGGCGGGTCAGCCCGCGGCAGGAGCGCCAGCTGACCTGCTGGGGCGGCAATGTGCGCGCCTTCCAGGTGCGCGGTGACTTTGATGCCTGCCAGCGCATGGTCAAGGACGCGTTCGCGGATCCGGCGCTCAGTGCTGCGCGACGGCTTTGCTCCGCCAACAGCATCAACATCGGCCGGCTGCTGCCGCAGATGGTCTACTACGCGGCCGCCTCGCTGGCCCTGGTCCGGGAGACCGGCAGGCCACCGGGAATGATCGTGCCCACGGGCAACCTGGGCAACGCCCTGGCCTGTCTGCTGGCCCGCCGGATCGGGCTGCCGATCGGCCCTGTGGTGCTCGCGACCAACGCCAACCGGACGATTCCCGACTTTCTCGATACCGGCGACTGGGAGCCTCGTGCAAGTATCGCAACCCTGGCCTCGGCCATGGACGTGGGCAATCCCAGCAACATGGAGCGAGTGCGGTCGGTGTTCGGCGATACCTCCGAAGCGGTGGCCTCCCAGGTTAAGGCCTTTGCCGTGGAGGACGCGGACATCGAGCGGGAGATTGTCCGTGCCCACGAAGACTGGGGCGAGATTCTGTGTCCGCATACCGCCACGGCCGCGTTTGTCTACCGGCAGCGGCTGGGGGACCTGGCCGGCGATGGCATCTGGACCCTCATAGCCACCGCCCACCCGGCCAAGTTCGAGACCGTGGTAGAACCGTTGATCGGCGAACCGGTTCCCGTGCCCACGGCCCTGGCCCGCCTGCTCGAACTGCCCTCGGCCAGCGAGCCCATCGGGGCCGATATCGAAGCCCTGAGTCAGGCGCTGGCCTGAGCCTGTGCTTGGTTTGCGCCCGCGGGTTCCCCTATGCTCCGGATCTGATAACAAGAACCAGATCGAGAGGGGGTATCCAGATGAAGCGAAGAACGTTCCTGGCCGGCGCCGGCGCGGCCGCGACCCTGGCCTGGCCTGCGTCCCGGTCCCTGGCCGGCGCCCTGCACGCCCTGACCCAGGTGAGTACCGACGTCCGCGCGCTGAGCGGCAGCGGCAAGGAAACCACCCTGTCGAAAGCCGCGGTGGAAGAGTTACGCGATGCCCTGCGCGGCCGTTTGCTGCTGCCGGGAAGCGAGGGCTATGACGATGCCCGCCGGGTCCTGAATGCCTCCATCGACAAGCATCCGGCGCTGATCGCCCAGTGCATGGGCGCGGCCGATGTCCGCGAGGCGGTGTCCTTTGCCAGCGACTACGGTCTCCTCGTCGCGGTGAAGTGCGGAGGGCATAGCTCATCCGGCCAGTCCACCTGTGACGGGGGTCTGCTCATCGACCTGTCTCCGCTGCAGGGTGTCCGCGTGGATCCCGTTGCGCAAACCGCCTGGGTTGCCGGTGGCAGCCTGCTGGGCGCCATGGATGCGGAGGCCATGGCCTTCGGACTGGTTACCACGGCGGGCACGGTCTCCCATACCGGCGTTGGCGGGCTCACGCTGGGCGGCGGGTACGGGCGGCTGGCCCGGCGCTACGGCCTGACGCTGGACAACGTGCTTGGCGTCGAGATCGTCACCGCCGACGGCCAGTTCCATCGCGCCAATGCCGAGGAAAACCCGGACCTGTTCTGGGCGGTTCGCGGCGGCGGCGGCAACTTCGGCGTGGTTACCGCGTTCCAGTTCCAGTTACACCCGATGAGTCGCGATGTGGTTGGTGGACGGGTCATGTTCCCGCTGAGCGAAGCCCGCCGGGTTCTGGAGTTCTACGCGGACTACTCGGTATCCGCCCCGGATGATCTCTACATGGACTTTTTCATGGGCCAGGGCCCCGGCGACGCGCCGGGCGGCGCCGGGATCAGTGTCTGTTATTCCGGCCCCGTCGACGAGGCCGAGCGCCTGCTTGCACCCATTCGGTCAGTGGCGCCGCCCACTGTCGATTCACTGAAAACCATGGACTACGTGGCGCTGCAGCGCAGCGGCGACATCGACGACCCGCGTGCGCTGGGGATTTACCTGAAGGGCGGCTTCTTGTCCGGCGTGGATGGCGCCCTGGTAGACCGGCTGATGGACGGGTTCGAAGCCCATCCGGGCCGCCGTGTCGGGTTCTTCCTGCAGCACGCCGGCGGCGCCATCGACCGGGTGCCCACGGAAGCCACGGCCTTCGCCAACCGCAATTGCTCTCACAACCTGGGTATCAGCGCGGGATGGCCCATGGCCCGGACGTCCGACCCCTCGGCGCACATAGACTACCTGCGCCGGTACTGGGCCAGCGTCGAGCCGCTGACCCAGGGCTTTTACACCAACGATGTCGCGGACGAAGCCGGCGGCAAGATCAGGACCAACTACGGGAGCAATTACGCCCGGCTGGTCACCGTGAAGAACCGCTACGATCCCACGAACCTGTTCCGGCTCAACGCGAATATCGCGCCGACGGTCTGAGGGCGAGTGCGGCCCGTGTTGCCGGCGACAAGGCCCGTTGCCTGAGTCCGGACCGGGCCCACGCTCCCGCGGTGTGACTGCGGCCCTTGCCGGTGGCTTGTGTTCCCGATGCGGCCAGCGGAACCCGGACCCGTTCGGGCGGGTTATCGGACCAGGAGCGCCGGGGCCCGCGCGACACGCGCATCACTGCGGCTGGCGAGGATCGGCCTGATTGCCCTGCTGGCGGAGCCGGAGGGCGCCGTGCTGCATGACCCGTAGAGCGGCGCCATCAAGGACTGGCGGTTGCCGCAAGACTTCGTCGCCCTGATCTCCGTGTTCTTCCTCGTGCCCGATGTCGCCTGCGGTCCGGTGGCGGGGACCATTCGCAGTGACCACGACGTCACCAATGCCATGGCCATTGATGCGGGTCATGGCGTTCGGCCTGTTGCTCAACTATATGAATCCCAAGGCCTGAGTATTCCCGGGCCGGGATGGCGCGGGACGCACCTCGGGCGCTGCAGGGGATCTCGAAGTGCGGCCAGCGACACACCCTTCGGGCGACGGGCGGCAGGTGAGGGCCGGCGCGCGGTGCGCGGCGCTGTTCGTAGCGGCCTCCGTGTTCGTCTTCTGGATCGTTGCGTCAGGTTCGCTCCGGTCGGCTGACCTCGCCGTTGGCTTCGTGGTTGCGCTATTGCTCGGCGGGTGGTCGGTGCGCTTCCTGTGGTCCGGCGAGGCGCCGGGCGTGTCGGGCCGACTGCTGCTCGCACTGCCCGGGCACCTGTTGTTGCTGGCTGGCGAAGTCGGCGTGGCGGCGCTGCATGTCGCGCGCCTGGTGCTCGATCCCCGCCTGCCCATCCGGCCCCGCCTGGTACAGTGCCGGACCGGCCTGCGCAGCCCGGCAGCACGGACCACTTTCGCCCTCTCGCTGACCCTCACACCAGGTACCCTGGCCGTCGATGCCGAGGCGGGTTGCTTTTTGGTGCACTGCCTCGACGAGGATTCGGCCCAGCGCCTGCTGGACGGCGCGCTGGAGCGGCGCGTGGCCCGCATGTTCGGGGAGGACGCTGCATGATCACGACGTTCTTCTGGGGGCTCGCCGCGTTCCTGCTGGTGAACGCCTTCGCCTGCCTGTCGCGGGCGTTCCGCGGGCCCACCGTGGTCGATCGCATCCTCGCCACCAATGTGGTCAACACCAAGGCGCTGGTCGTGCTGGTGCTGCTCGGGCTGGCCTTCAGGCGCAGCCTGCTGCTGGACGTGGCCCTGGTCTACGGCCTGCTGAACTTCGGCATCACCATCGCCGCGAGCCGTTTCCTCGAGACCGGCCGCATACGCGGGAGCTGGCAGCCATGAACGCGCTCTGGCTCGGCCTGGTGATGACGCTAGCCTGCATTGGCGCCGCCTTTTTCTGCGTCGGGACGCTCGGCCTCCTGCGCCTGCCCGATTTCTACACGCGTGCCCACGCCGTATCCAAGTGCGACACCGTAGGCGCCGGCTCGATCCTGCTGGCCCTGGCTTTGTACGTCGCGCCACATCCGGAGGCGCTGAAGATCCTGCTCCTGCTCGCACTGGTGCTGCTGTCCAGCCCCACTTCCTGCCATGCGCTGGCGCACGCGGCCCACCACACCGGCCTGCAGCCGTTCGGCAGCGCACGCGAGGTCCGTTGATGAGCGAACTCTTCGACCTGGTGATGTTGGCGCTGCTCATCGGTATGGCCCTCGCTGTGGCGCGGACCCGCGACCTGCTGGCCGCGGCGATTCTCTTCTCCGGCTACAGCCTGGTGATGTGCCTGCTGTGGCAGCACCGCGGCGCGCCGGACGTGGCCATGACCGAGGCAGCGGTCGGCGCCGGCGTGACCACCATCCTGTTCCTGCTCGCGATCGGCCGTACCGGCAGGCGGGAGCGATGAGGCGCCTGCTCGTCGCACTGGCGATCATGGCCGCGGCGTTGCCGATGCTCGCCGGCGTCATGGCTCTGCCGCGCCCCGGCGACCCGGCCGCGCCGGTGCATGCGCGCGTGGCCGCCTACGTGGTGGCGCACGGCGCCGAGGAGACCGGCGCGGACAACCTGGTCACCGCGGTGCTGCTGGCCTACCGCGGCTACGACACGTTCGGCGAAGTGATGGTCATGTTCGCAGCGCTGGCTGCCGTCATGACCGTGCTGGCGCCGCCACCCCGCGAGCGCGGACCCGCGCATGCGGGCGAGGTGGCCATCAGCCCGGTGGTGGCCTTCGTCATCCACCTGCTGGCGCCCTTCATTGCGGCGTTTGCCGTGCTGGTGGCGCTCCGGGGTCACCTCTCGCCCGGCGGCGGGTTTCAGGGCGGCGTCATACTCGGTGCCCTGCTGGTGCTGCTGAGCGTGGTGACGGGCCGCGGGTACGAGCGTCCGCTGCTGGCACCGCGCCTGGCGTCGTGGCTGCAGGCGGCGGCGCCGCTGGCTTTCGCGCTGGCCGCATTGCTCAGCCTGGTCACGACCGGCGCCGTGCTGGGGCTCCCGGCCGATCCGCCGTGGGCGCGCGGCGCGATGCTGCTGGGGCTCGAACTCGGTATCGGCGTCGGCACCGCGACCATCATCCTCGGCTTGTTCCTGCAGATGAGGGGTCGGTGAGGTGTCCGCCGGTTGGCACAACCTCGACTACGCGGCCTTCGTGGTGCTGTTCTGTATCGGCCTCTATGTTGTGCTGGCCAGGTCGAACCTGGTGAAGAAGCTCCTCGGGCTGAACATCATGGAAACGGCCGTGTTCGCCTTCATCGTCACCTCGGGCATGGTCGACGGCGGCACCGCGCCGATCCTCGGTGGCGGTGTGAACGGTCCCTTCGCCAGCCCGCTGCCGCACGCCATGATCCTGACCGGCATCGTTGTCGCCATGAGCATCACCGCGCTGGCGCTGGCGCTGATCGTCGAGATCCACCGCCAGTGCGGCACCATCGAGGCGGATGAACTCAAAGGGGCGGAGTGATGGATCACTGGCTGCCGCTGGCGGCCATGGTACCGCTGGCCGTGGCTGCGCTGGCGCCCGCCCTTGGACGCGGCCGGCCCACGCTCGCCTGGGGCCTGGGCGTCGCCGCCGCGGCGTTGTCCCTGCTTGCGACCGTGCTGCTGACGCGACGGCTGGTGGTGGAAGGGCCCTTCTCTTACGCCATGGGCGGGTGGCCGCCGCCCTACGGGATCGAGCTCCGATTTGACGCGCTGAGTGCCGCAAGCGTGTTCATCGCACTGGTCTACCTGCTGGTGCTGATTTACAGCCGGCGCGACGCCGAGGCCGCAATCCCCGCGCACCGCCGACCCTGGTACTACAGTCTCCTGCTGGTGAACCTGGGCGGCCTGGTCGGCTTCGTCTGCGCAGGCGACTTGTTCAACCTGTTCGTGTTCATGGAGCTGGCCTCCGTATCGAGCTACGCGCTGGTGGCCGCGGGTGGAGGTCGCATTGCCGCGCTCGCGGCGCTCAAGTACCTGCTGGCAGGCGCAGTGTCCTCTGTGCTCATCCTGTTCTCGGTCGGCGTGCTGCATGCGCTGACCGGCAGCCTCAACATGGCCGACGTCGGCGCGCGCCTGGCCGACAACGGCGTGGCGGCGCCGGCAGCGCTGGCCCTGGGCGGGCTCACGGCCGGCTTCATGGTCAAGGCGGCGCTGTTTCCGCTGCACCTGTGGTTGCCGGATGCGCACGCCAGCGCGCCGAGCCCGGTCAGCGCCATTCTCTCCGGACTGGTCGTGAACATCGGCATCATCGGCTGGTTGCGCATCCTGCCGCTTTTCTCGGGGCTGGAAAGCGTGGCGCTGGGGACGGTTTACGAGGCACTGGCCTGGCTCGGCGCCACGGCCATCATCGGGGGCGCCCTGGCGGCATTGTTCCAGCAGGACATCAAGCTCATGCTGGCGTATTCGACCGTGTCCAACATCGGTTATATCGTGCTCGGGCTGGGGCTGGCGAACCCCGTGGCCGCAACCGGGGCTACGGTCCACGTGCTGAACCACGCCCTGATCAAATCGACGCTGTTCCTTGCGGCCGGAGCGCTGATTCACCAGACGGGCTTCAGGACGCTGCACGACCTGCGCGGCGTCGGCCGCGTCATGCCATGGACCGGCTTGGCGTTGTCGATCGGCGTGCTCGCCATCGTGGGCTTGCCGCCGACTGCAGGCTTCCTCGGCAAGTGGTACATCGCGCTCGGCGCACTCGAGGCCGGCCGGCCGGGCTTCGCCGTCGCGCTGCTGGCAGGCGCCTTGCTGATCTTCTTCTACTACGTGCGCATCCTGAACGCCTTCTACTTCCGCGCGCCCGTGCAGGAGCAGATGCTGTCGGTGCGCGAGGCGCCGCTCTCCATGCTGCTGCCCGTGCTGCTGCTGGCGGCCCTGTGTGTCCTCGGCGGCTTGTTCGGACGGTGGCCCATCGACCTGCTCGCGCCGGTCGTGCAGCAGCTTTCGGGCGGAGGCTGAGCCGTGGAGGTACTCGACTTCAGGGTCGTCCTGGCGCCCGCACTGTCGCTACTTTGCGCCATGCTGGTGTTCCTGCTGGGGCGCCACGATGCCTGGCGCGCCCTGTTCACCCTGGCGGCCGCGGTGATCAAGCTGGTGGTCATCCTGTCGCTGCTGCCGGGCAGTCTGGCGGGGACGGTGTACAGCTACGAGGTGATCGACTTTCCGCCCGGCATCGGCATCGCCTTCCGCGCCGACGCGCTCGGCATGTTCTTTGCCCTGGTCTCTTCCACCCTGTGGGTGCTCACGACCGTCTACGCCGTCGGCTACATGCGCGACCGCCACCAGCGCGCGCGCTTTTTCGGCTTCTTCGCGCTGTGCGTCTCCACCACCGTGGGTATCGCTTTCGCAGGCAACCTCGTGACGCTGTTGCTGTTTTACGAGCTACTCACGGTGTGCACCTATCCGCTGCTGGTGCACGACGAGACGCCTGCGGCGATGCGCGCCGGGCGCAAGTACCTTGCCTATACGCTGTCCGGCGGCGCACTGATCCTGCTCGGCACGGTGCTGGTGCAGCATCTTGCCGGCACCCTGAGCTTCGCCTTTCCCGGCGTGCTCACGCGACAGTCCGGCGACGGCATGTTGCTGCTGACGTTCGTCGTGCTGGTGGCGGGCTTCGGTGTCAAGGCGGCCATCATGCCACTGCACGGCTGGCTACCCACCGCCATGGTCGCGCCCACGCCGGTGAGTGCCCTGCTGCACGCCGTCGCCGTGGTGAAGGCCGGCGTGTTCGGGCTGCTGCGCGTGGTCTACAACATCTTCGGCGTAGACCTGCTGGGCGAGCTGGGCTATGCGCCGTGGCTGGCGGCAGTGGCGTCCTTCACCATCCTGGCGGCCTCGATCGTCGCCCTGGCGCAGGTGAACCTGAAGCGACTCCTGGCCTGGTCCACCATCAGCCAGCTCTCTTACATCGTGCTCGGCGCAGCTCTGCTGACACCGCTGGCGGCGCTGGCGGCCATCGTGCACATCGCCAACCAGGCCTTCGCCAAGATCACCATGTTCTTTGTCGCCGGGGCCATCGAGCGCACCACGGGGCGGACCGAGCTGCGCGAGCTCGCCGGCCTCGGCCGCGTCATGCCCTGGACCATGGCGGCTTTCACGATCGCGGCGCTGAGTTTCATCGGCGTGCCGCTGTTCGCCGGTTTCGTCACCAAGTGGTACCTGTCGCTCGGCGCGCTGCAGGCGGGCGCCTGGTGGTTCGTGTTGCTGATGCTGGCCAGCGCATTGCTCAACGCCGCTTACTGGCTCCCGGTCGTTTACCTGGCATGGTTCCGGCCGCCGCGCGGGCTGCCAGCCGGGATCCGCGAAGCGAGGTTGCTGCTGCTCGTGCCCACGCTGGTGAGTGCGGCCTACGTCCTGCTGCTGGGCATCAGCGCGCGCACGCCAGGCATGCCGTTTTCACTGGCCGAGGCCGCGGTCCGGTTCGTGGCCGGGATGTAGGGGAGTCAAGCGATGGACCCCAATTCGATCCTCGTCCTTGCCGCGCTCGCGCTGCCGCTTCTGGGCGGCGCCGCAGCGCTGCCACTGCGCCGGCTGGGCGATCGCGGCCGTATGGTCGTCCTGCTATTTGTGTCGGCGGCCAGTGCCGCGCTGGCGATCGCTCTTATCCCGGCTGCCCTGGCGGGGCCGGCGCCGCAGGCCCTGCTGGTGCATTTCACGGCCCAGGTCTGGTTGCAGCTGCGTGTCGACCCGATGGGCGCACTGTTCGGCGCCACGGTGTCGCTGATGTTCCTGCTGGCGCTCCTCTACTCGTACGGCTACTTGCGCCGGGATGGCAGCGAGACCCGTTACCTGGCTTTCTTCATGCTGGCGCACGGCTGGATGCTCGGGGTGGCATGGGCCGGCAACCTGATCACCCTGCTGGTGTTCTACGAGCTGTTCTCCATCCTGGTTTACCCCCTGGTGGTGCACGACCAGACGCCGGCCGCGATGCGCGCCGGCACCAAGTACATCGTCTACATCCTGCTGGGCGGCAGCCTGGTGCTGCTGGGCGTGATCCTGTGCTTCTTCCTGGCGGGTGATCGTCCCTTCACGCCGGGGGGCATTTTCGCCGCCGGCACCGACGGCGCCCTGCTACGTACGGCCTTCTGGTGCCTGCTGGCGGGCTTTGGCGTCAAGGCGGCGATCATGCCGCTGCACGGCTGGGTGCCGGACGTGCATCCCGCAGCGCCGGCGCCGTTCTCGGCGCTTCTGTCCGGCGTCATGGTCGCGGCAGGCACCTTCGGCATCCTCAGGGTGGTGTTCGAGGTGTTTGGCGTGGAACTCGCCGCGGCGCTCGGCGTGATGCCGTGGCTGGCAGGACTTGCGGCAGTGTCCGTACTGTTTGGCGCCGTGATGGCGGCGGCGGAAGACGAGCTGAAGCGGCGCCTGGCCTGGTCGACCATCAGCCAGATGGCTTACGTGCTGCTCGCGGTAGCCCTGCTGGCCCCGGAAGTGACCATCGGCGCCCTGGCGCACATCACGCACCACGCCTTCCTCAAGGGGGCCCTGTTTTTCTGCGCCGGCGTGCTGGCAACCCAAGCCGGGGTCCAGCGCGTTTCCGAGCTGCGCGGCATTGCGCGGCGCATGCCGCTGACCATGACGGCCTTCACAATCGCCGCGCTAGGGATCGTCGGCGTACCGCCGTTGTCCGGGTTCATCGGAAAGTGGGTGATGGGCGTCGGCATGCTGCAGGCGGGGCATCCGTGGCTGCTGCTGGTGCTGCTGGGCGGTGCGTTGCTGGCCGCTTGGTACTTGCTCCAGCCCGTCTGGCTGGCCTGGTTCGCTGTGGATGAGGATGCACCGCCGATGCGACGCGATCGTCGCGAAGCGCCACGCAGCATGCTCCTCGCGCTTGCCGTGGCGACGGCGGTCAGCATCGCCTTGGGGCTGGCCGCGGCTCTGCCGGGCATGCCGCTGTCGCTGGCGCGCGGCGCCGTGTCCGGCTTTTTCGGCGGCGGCTAGGACATGGGACTGGCAGCGTATTCATCGTGGATACCGTGGCTCGTGGGGGCGCCCCTGCTGGCCGCGCTGTGGGCGCCCGTGCTCGGCCGGCGCCACGCCGTCGCGCGGGACCTGCTGGCCCTCGGCGTGGCGGGGGGTGCGCTGGCCGGGTCCCTGGGGCTGCTGCAGCCACTCGACGCGGGCCTGCAGTTGCAGGCCGAAGTGCCGCTGATGCTGGGCGCGCTGCGCTTCGTGGTCGACCGCTTCAGCGCACTGTTCGCCATATTCAGCACCTTCGTCTGGTTATGCGCGACGCTGTTCGCCGTCGCCTACTTTCGCCACAAGCCGGGTGCCGGTCGTTACCACGCCGCGAGTCTCGCCACCCTGGGTGCGCAACTCGGCGTCGTGCTGGCGGGCGACCTCTTGACCCTTTACCTGTTCTTCGAGGCGCTCGGCCTTATCGCCCTTCTTCTGGTGATCCACAGCGGCACGCTCGCGGCCCGGCGCGCAGCCATCCAGTATTTCTGGCTCACCGTGCTCGGCGGCATGTCCCTGCTGGCCGGCATCATGATGGTGCAGGCCGTGGGCGGCGGGCCGCTGGACACGCCGCTCGCCGCGCTGGGCGTGCAGGCGCCGCCCGCAGCGGCCGTGCTCATGGTGCTCGGCTTCGGCGTCAAGGCCGGCATGGTGCCGCTGCACGTGTGGCTGCCCAATGCGCATCCGGTAGCGCCGGCGCCGGCGAGCGCGCTGCTCTCCGGCGTGATGATCAAGGCGGGCGCCTACGGCATTTTTCGCACGCTGTACTCCGTGTTCGCGCCGGCTGACGGTCTCGGCAGCGGGTTCGCTGCTGAACTGGGACTGCTGGTGCTGTGGCTCGGGATCGCAAGCATGGCCATGGGCGTCGTGTTCGCGCTCGGACAGCGTGACGCCAAGCGGATGCTGGCGTATCACAGCATCAGCCAGATGGGTTTCATCCTCGCGGGTCTCGGCGCCGGCGCCTTCCTACACGCCGCCGACGGCTCCCTGGGACTGGCTGGTGGGCTCATGCATGCCGCCAACCACGCCTTGTTCAAAGCCTGCCTGTTCCTCGGCATCGGCGCCGTGGCCTACCGTGCCGGTACAGCCGACATGTATGCCCTCGGCGGGCTATGGCGGCGCATGCCGTTTACATTCGCCTGCATGCTGGTGGCCGCGGCGGGCATCGCCGGCGTGCCCCTGTTGAACGGCTTCGTCAGCAAGTGCCTGGTGCACCATGCCCTGGTCGAAGCCCACGCGGTGAGCGGCGACACCAGCCTGCGCTTCGCGGATAAGGTCTACATGCTGGTGTGTGCCGGCACTGCTGCATCCTTCATCAAGCTGCTCGGCCTGGTTTTCCTCGGTCGTCCGCGTGAGCCCCGGCTGGCGCAGGTGCGGGAGGCCCCGGTCCTGATGCTGCTGGCCATGGCCCTCCTGTGTATCCCGATCATCGGCATCGGCATGGCGCCGGGGCTGGTGCTGCAGGGCTTGTTGCAGCCCGCCCTGGCAGGTGCCGGGATCGATACGGCCGGACTGCAACACTACCTGGCGCATGAGTTCCTGTCCCTTGGCGACGTGGGGCCGGCCGTGGCGATGGTGGTGCTGGGAGGCGCGATCTTCTTTCTCGGCATGAGATTTGGCTGGTTCCATCTCCACCTGCCCGCATGGATGTCGCTCAGTGCGTGGCTGCAACGCGCCGGTCGCGGCGCACTCGCGGCCTGCGATCAGGTCGCAGCCGCCTACGGCCGTGGCACCCAGCGCGCGGCCTGGTGCGTGCGCGCGCTGCGGCGCCGCACTGTGCGGGCACTGCGGAACGCGAACCGTGCACGTCGCCAGTGGGTCGAGGTCCGGGTGGCGGGCATGCCCGGGTCACGAGCTCAGGCATTCGTGGAAGCGGCATGGATCGAGCTGCAACAGGAACGCCTTGCCACGGCGAGGTCCGCCGTCGCAGCGGTGCGTGCCCGTGCGGATGCGGAGGCGCCAACCGATCGCAAGAGATCGGCGGACCGGGAAGCGCAGCTGGACGCGGCCCGGGTGGTGGCCGATGCTCTGGCTGGCGCCCTGTTCGAAGCCAGGCTGGACGCCCTGGCCGCGGCGGGCGCGCGAGGTGGCGCAGACGCCATGCGCGCGGCTTTCGCGCGCCTGCACCGGGAGTTGCCCGCCACGCGCGCCGCCGTCTGCGACGGGGCGCATGCGCTGACGGCCTTGCGGCGACGCGGCGCCCAGGTTCTGCGACCGCTGCATGCCTTGCTGGACCCTGTCATGGAGCGGGAGACGCGCGCGATGGCCGGCCAAGGTGAGTCCGGCGAGGCGCCGGACCTGCCGGATGAGATGCTGGGGGGTGCCACGGTATCCGGCTATGGGGTTGTTTCCTGGCTGCGCGACACCGCCCGGCTGGTTGCGGCGGAATTGCGGCAGGCCCAGGCGGCCTGGCCGCGGGCCGCGTCCTTCGACATGGATCCGGCGGTGCGGGCGGCACGTCGTCGCCTGCAGAACTACGCGCGCGACGCCAGCCTCAACGTCGCTCTGACGATGCTGTTGATGGCGCTGCTGGCCCTGCTAGTGTTCCTGGGCGGCCGCCCGTGAGCGCGCTCCGGAAGATCCCGGCGAGGGCGGCCGCCGCGGAGTTCATGACGACCGATATACAGATGCCTGCAGGTTGCGGTTCCTGCGGGGCTGGCTGGGGAGATAGAGGCGGCACCGCCATGAGCCACGCCTGCCGGGAGATGGCAGCCGTTGAGCGATTGAATCGTTTGGCAACGTCGGTCACCGCGGCAATGCCTTGCTCTACGGCGGCTTTGGCGATCTCCGCCCGGAGGCGAGCATGACGGTGCGTCCTGGATGGTGACGCGAGATCGTCCAGGGTGCACGTCGGATGCACGATGTCGGATGAATGACTGTCCTCTCCATCGACGTTGCAAGGGCCGACCACGCGGTCGTCATCGATATTGCCGGTCAGCAGGGTCTCCGGAGCGTCCGCGGCCTGCGCCATGAATCGGGCACAAGCCTGTCGGGCGGCATTACGGCGACGGCCGAAGAAAGACGGCACCCAGTCCATTGTCAGGAACCCGGCTGGCGTGTGCCCGAGGGAGGCACAGTGACTGCTCCACGGATACAGGGCCGGATCCTTCGCCATGCCAGCGCCGACAGGATTGAGATGGATGTAACGCACCAGCTGAAGCAGGTAGCTGTCCGCGTCCACGAGCCTTGCCCCGTAACGGCGTTCGAACAGATGACCGCAGGGCTTGAGCCGCTTGTTCGTGGCCCCTGCGTACTGCGGCGCAACCCAGCGAATCAGAGACCCGAGCGGAAGGCCGGAGACCTGCACGGCCATATGCACGTGATGGGTCATCCAGCAGTAGGCATGTCTTCGACAGCGGTATTGCTCGAGGCCGTCGGCCAGCAGCTTCATCCACAAGCGGCGATCCGAATCGGCAAAGAACAGCGGCTGGCGATCGTTGCCGCGGAGAGTGACGTGATAGAGGCCGCCCGGGACATGGAGTCGCGGTCTGCGAGGCATGCGCCAGTCTCGGTGATTTCAGGCTGCCCAGCGCGCCTCTTTCGAATGGCCCCGATCAGGTGCGTTATCCGGGCGAATAAGTTGAATACTTGACACCGGTACCCGGAATTCCTGGCGGCCTCAAGCTCCCGGACCCAATTCCACCATGCCACCCCTGGCTGCCACTTGTCTCAAGTCATACACACGGTGTGTATTCTTCTAGCATACCGCTATGGCCAGCAGCAGGGACGTGATGAAGCGGCTCGGCAAAGAGGGTTGGCGACAGGATCGCAAGGAAGGGTCGGACACTATTTTTGAACACCCGGACGACGATCGGATTGTTGTGGTCCCTGACCCACGGAAAGACATCAAGACCGGGAACCTGCGCAACATCTACAGACAAGCCGATCGGGACTGGAAAACAAGATGAAGTATCGAGTGATACTGCATGGCGACGACAGCGAGGGATACAGCACCACGGTTCCCGATCTCGCTGGTGTGTTCTCTGCCGGCGACATGGTCGCTGAAGCCCTTGATCAGACCCGTCAGGCTATCGAACTTTATGCCGGCTACCTGCTCGACAAGGGACGCTAGGTCCCGATGCCTGATACTGTCGTGGTGGACGAAGATATGCTTGCGGATGGCGGACACTGGGGGGTCGTTCTGGTGGATGATGCCGTGATCTTCGGCAGGGGCGTCCGATTTAACGTGATTCTTCCGAAGCCGCTCGTTACGGCCCTGGACAAGGAACCCGCGCGCCGCGCTGCAAGCCGGTGCATTGATTGCCCAGGGCGCACGGGCCCTGCTAGCCGGCGCACAAGCTCCAGCAGTCCCGCCTGCCGGCACAAGACAGGCTGCCAATAAGAAGAGCGGCGCAAGGAAGACTGCCGTGACTGCAAGAAAGCGCTCAAAGCGCAAGTAATCCGCATGATCGTTGGGACCCCGCGGCGTCGGTGTTTGATAATTTGCGTAAAGCGTGTTGATACCAGCGGGCCGGACTGCTTCACTACGACGCCGGTCATGGCCTAATGGCGGGCGTGACTTCGGCAGACCCTTGGGACAGGCCTGAGCTTCTCGACATTCCAGTCGAACCGCCCGATTTTTCTATGCCCCTGTTGATTGTCAATCGTCGGTTTCGGAGGTGATTCAATGCGGAACTGGTCTTGCCTGTTCGCATCGGCTGGTTGCAGGCCCACCCGTGTCCTGCTGGGCTTCATCGCGTCCTCGGTCTGCCTGATTCTCGGTTCGTGCGCCACTGAGCCTTCCCCCCCGGAAGTCCTGGGCGGCCAGTTCGACGAGCTTCGGGCACTGGCCGGAAACGTGATCACCGACGACGACCGCAGGGAAGCCTACGTCCGGCAGGCCCGCGACCTGGAGAACGAAATCGAGAACTTCGGTCGCTACACGGGGGACTTTCTGGCCGAGTACCAGAGTGCGTTCACCGACCATTCGGTGGGCGAGGCTCGGCTGACCGAACTGACCGGGGAATTTCGCGAGCGCCAGCGTTCCTCTCAGGAGCGGTTCGTGGATCTGCACATGGCCATGGCTTCGACACTGACCCAAGAGGAGTTCGCCCGCCTGGCAAGGCGGGAGCGGAAACTCGTGGAAGCACTCAGGGATGCGGCGGCGGAGAGTCTGCAATGACCGGCCCGGGGCGCCAGCGCGGACAGGTCCTCATCCTCCTTCTCGGCGGCCTTTTCTTCGGCGGCGGTATCGCCGCCGGCCTGCTGTCGACCGGGCAGCCCCTGAAGGACATCGAGAAACGGGCCAAAGCAATGCCCCTCGACGAAACTCGATCCGAACAGGTTCTGGACCTGGTGGACACATGGAAGGAGATTTCCAAGCCTACCTGGAAAACCCGCGGCGAGCCCGCGGACGAGATCGTTCGTCTCGTGGGTGAACGGGGCGCGACCCGCGAGCAGTTCCTGGCGGAGTTCGACCGGCTTCGCTCCGCCATGGATGCCGCTCAGGACCAGGTGCTGCCAATCCGGGAACAGCTGCGCGATACCTTGTCCCGCGACGAGTGGAACCGGCTGTTCGTTACCGACTGACGGGATGGCATGGACAGTCCCGGCAACGTTCAGAGAGATTCGATGTTCCGGAAACTGGCCGCCATCTTGACTGTTCTGTGCCTCACAGGGACGCCGGCGGTTGTGTTCGGCGAGCCGGCGGAGCGCGCCCTGCCCGCCAATCTCGAGAGCCTGCTGCAATCCGCCCGGTCGCAGCCGGCACTGGTGCCGGTGGCCATGTTGCGCGTCGTGGCGCCCGGGCTTGTCTGGGATCGCGATGTCGGGACAGCGGCCGGCGCGCGGACCCTGCGCATCGCCAGCAATACCAAGACCTACGTCGCGGCGGCGATGCTGCGGCTGATGGAGGATGGCCGGCTCGACCTGGATGCCCCGATCGCCGGCCGTCTGTTACCGGAGTCCCGGAGACTATTGGAGGCCGGTGGCTACGATCTGCAGGCCATCACTCCCCGAATGCTGCTGCAGCACACCAGCGGCTTGTTCGACCATGCATCCAGCGAGCCGTATCTCGAGCGGGTTGTCACGCAGCCGGACCATCGCTGGACCCGCCATGAGCAAATCCGGATGGCCGTGATGGGCGGCTCGCGCTACGGGATGCCCGGCGAAGGCTTTCGCTACAGCGATACCGGATACCTGCTGCTCGGGGAGGTCCTCGAGACGACCACGGGCCGGCCGATGGCCGAGGCGGTACGCAGCCTGCTCGAATTTGAACGCCTGGGCATCGAGCACACCTGGTTCGAGACCCTGGAGCCCGAGCCGCCGGACGCACCGGACCGGCTGGCCCAGTGGTTCGAAGGCGTTGACGTCGCAACGCTTGATGCCTCGGTCGACCTCTTCGGCGGCGGCGGGCTGGTATCGACCCTGCCAGACATGACGCGTTTCTACCGGGCGCTGCTGCAGGGCGAAGTGTTCCGGCACGACAGCACACTTAAGACGATGATTGAGCCCTCTCCGCAGTCCATTGCATCTGGTGAAGGCGGTTACGGGATGGGCCTCGCCCGCATCATGATCAATGAGCAGACCTGCTACGGGCACGGCGGGTTCTGGGGTACCGAGGTCTGGCACTGCCCGGACATCGACGTGACCGTCGCCGGCGCGGTGTCCTCGACGTCGGGGCAAGAAGCCCTGCGCGGCATGACCCGTTCAGCTCTCGCGCTCCTCATTTCTGAATCCCCGGGGTCCGGTTCTTTCGTGGCAGAGTAACCACCTGCCTTGCCGCGATGAGCCGAATTTGGCGGGCAGCACGGAGGCGCGGGAACGTCCCTTTCGAGGCGCCGGTGCGCTACCACAGACAGGACATCCCGGCTCTAGCGGAACGGATGCCCCTCAACGCCTCGACATTTCAATCGAACCATCTGGTTTTTAGTCTGGCCCCGTTCATTGGTCTAGAGTAGCGGGAATGTCCGCGTACTGGAGTCGTGCCATGAAGCCCAGGTGCCTGTTTACAGGTCTTTTGTCCCTGCTGGTGACCGGGTGTTCGGGAACCGGACCGGACCGTGCAAACGATACCCCCATCGCGGCATCCGCCGGGGCGTTGCCGGGCTGCGAAGCGGTTTCTGCGCAGCCGATGAACCTGGCCGCCTTCGAGGCGACAGCCAGCGATCTCCTTGAGCTTGAACCGAGTGCCGCCAGCCGTCACCTGGTGTGCATGCACCAGACCGATCGCGGGCTCGCGGAGGCGCTGATGCTGTATCGCCGAGACCTGAACACCCCCGAGGGGTCCGAGGCGGCCTTTCTGCACTATGTGGTCAACACGCCGTCGCCCCGGCTGGGCGACGAAAGCGCCGATGAGCTCGCCCGACTCGAACGACGTTACCGTGAAGCACTGTCGCTCGATGCCCGCGCCGATGCGAATACCGATACCGTCGAAACCCTTGCCGACCTCAGCAGGAAGGGCCAGGAATTGAACATGCAGCGCTACGGGCGCGCCGACCGGGTGCCGACTGCGCTTCTCGGGTTTGACGAGATGCCGGGTGATTATTCGCGCCGTAACGCGGCATGGATGGCGGAGATGTCGGCGCTGGCCTACTGGGACCCGGCGCTGACGGAACGGCAGCTTGCCGCCTGGGGATACCAGCTGGTCGCATGGATCTCCGACGAGGAGACCGAAACCCGCGCGTTTCTGGCGCGGAAGGGCCAGCGGCTGGTGCTGTCGTTCCGGGGCACTTCCAGCCTGCGAAATTTCAAGACCGATGCGCAGTTCCGCAAGGTGGAGCCCGGCTGGGCGGATGGCAAGGTGCACCGGGGCTTCGCCGCGGCGCTGGATTCGGTCTGGCCCCGGATTACCGGGCAGCTCGGCACGCCGGGGGAGGCCAACGAGCAGCTATGGCTGACCGGCCACAGCCTGGGTGCGGCGCTGGCGCAGCTGGCGGCCCTGCGCCTGGAGAAGGCGGGCTACGCTGTCGCTGCCGTGTACACCTACGGCACACCGCGCATCGGCGATGAAGCCTTCGTTGCGGATTTCGATCGCCAGGTGGGTGAGCGCACCTTCGCGCACATCAACAACAGCGATATCGTCACCCGGGTGCCGCCCCGTCTGATAGGGTTTCGACGAACCGCAAGGCCGCAGACACTGAAATTCACCGGGGTTGGTCATGACCTCGAGTGGTTCGACCAGGGCTCACAGCTGCCGGACATTGAAGAAGTCGACATCGCGATCGATTCCATAAGTGAAACCACCCGCTTCCTTCCCGACCCGCTGCGCTCGCCGACCCTGGCGGGACAAGACTCCAGGGGGGGGCCGGCGGTCTTCTACGACAGCAGTTTCGAGGTGGGTCCCCTGGACGAGCATGGCTCGTTCCAATACCTGTTCAAGCTCTCCTGCGTCGTGCTGGAGAAGGACCTGTGGCCAGAAGAGGCGCAGCAGGCGGGACTTCGCGCGGAGGATTTCGATTTTTCGCGGTGAGTTTGCGGTGAGCGATGGATTTCCGGGGTCAGAGTAAGGGCTCGCCCTGCGGCGGTGAGCCGCGCCGGCCGGGAGGCCGGACGGACACGCCCCGTTGGCGGCACCGGTGCGCAACCACAGACAGAACATCCGGGCTCGAGTGAGCCCGTTGTCCTTCAACGCCTCGCTATTCCAACCCTTGCTATTCAAACCGATCCAACGGGGTCTTGAATTTGACCCCGTTCAAGACGGATCACCGCGCAAAGGCCGCCTATTCCGCGGCGGCCTCCACGGTCACCTGGGCGTCTTCCACGATGATGGGATAGGTGTATCCCATCCCGAAGTCCCGGTTCAGCCCCACGGCGCCGGTCACGACGACCGTGTCGCCGACCGCCGGCGTTGCGTTGCTGGTGGTGATGGTCAGGTCGTTCGTGCCGTCGGCGCCGGAGCCGTCGCGGATGTGAAGCCAGTTCCTGTCCATGATGCCGGCATTGACCTTGACGACCTTGCCGCGGATCACGACGGTCTCACCCTCCAATTCGTCTTTGCCGGCATAGACTTCGGCAACCGTCTGGCCGCCGTCGGCCTTTTCGATGCCGGACAGATCGACGGCCACGGCCGGGCCGGTCGGGACCGGGTGCGGCTGCGAGGCCATTTCGCCGGGATCCGGAGTCGCGGACTCGGGTGCCGGAGCGGTATCCGGGGGCGAAGTCTCGCCGCAGGCGGCAAGGGAGGCGAAAACGGCGAGAACGAGCAGGCGGCCCGCAACGAATTTGGACACAGGGATCACTCCGGTGGGTTTTGGGAAGGCGGAAATTCCATTACGCAACCAGTCTAATGGAATCTGTGGGCTCAGTGGAATCTACGGGCTTAGAGGAATCTGGGGGCTCAGGGGAAAACCTGCCTTGCCGCAATGAATACAGGTACTGGTGCGCGGGACCGGCAGCAACGTTGCGTTGGCGGTCACGTTCGCTACCAGAGACAAGACATCCCGGCTTGAGCGAACCGGTACCCTCCTCAACTCCTCGCCGCCACGGTCGATCCACCGGGTTTCCACACTGGCTCCATTCATTGAACGCGCCAGCGAAGTGCCCTCGCGCTGACCGTCGCGAACGTTATAACATCCTGCTTTTACGGGAAAACTACGCCGGTAGCGCTAGATGGTTTCTGATTGGCTAGGCATTCCGGCGGCGATTTTGGCGTGGGGCTTCGCCCTGTACGTGCTCGTCGTAGCGCCTCCGACCCGTGGCGCGCGGGTGCTGGTAGCCATGTTGTTCGTGGATGGCCTGGCCGTCATTACGAGCCACAACAACCTGGCCTACCTGAACCCATTTCTCGAATCCCTCGGTTTGCCCGCTGTTCCGAGGGTCCTTCACCAGGTCTCCGACTGGGCGCTCATAGCGGTGTACCTGCCGTTTCTCGGTATGACACTCAGTTCACCGCTGGTCGCACCGCTCAGAAATCCGCTTGTCAGCCGCCTCATTCTGTTCGTCGGTCTGGGCATTGCGTTGCTGCTGTTCTTCCTGCCCGATGAGATTCGCCTGCGGTTCAATGTGCCGTTTTACATCGTGATCTGCGTCGTCCTGTCCTGGGGGTTCGCTGCTGCACTGCATACCTGGCATACGGCATCGGGTGACGCCGAGCGCGCGCGGGCACGGGCGTTTACGGTGGCGTTCGGCGTGCGGGATGTGCTGTGGACCATCACGTTCGCGTATTACACGGCAGCCTTCTATGGCCTGATCGGCCCCGGGGGGTTCGATGAACTGGCCAACAGCTCCACGACGTTCAACGTCGTGATGCCACTGCTCTACCAGCTCGCCATCATCCTTTACGTGCCCCTCGTGGCCTACGGCGTGCTGCGGGTCCAGCTGTTCGACATTGACCTGCGCATCAAGCGCACATTAAAGCGCGGCACGGTTGCCGCCGCGTTCGTCGCCACGTTCTTTGTCGTTTCAGAGCTCGCCGGCAACTACCTGTCGAGCCAGTTCGGCAATATTCTTGGCGTGCTGGGTACCGGCGCCCTCGTTTTCTTTCTCGACCCGATACAACGCGCTGCCGAACGGGTTTCGGATGCGGCCATGCCGAACACCGTCGATACGCCGGAGTACGAGGCGTTCCGAAAACTCCAGGTCTACGATTCGGCGGTCCGCGCGGCGCTCGAAGACGGGTATATCAGCGAGCGCCAGCGCCGCGTGCTGGACAGCATGATCGCGTCCATGGGCATTGACTCGAGGATCGCGCAGCGCATGGAGGAGGATTCGCTGGCTGCGCTCAAAGGACACCGGCCCACCGTCGAAGAGGTCTGAACAACGGTGTTCGGAAAATCGAGACCACCTCGACCGGCACCCTAGAATCCCAGCGGCGCCCGCCGGCAATCCGGTTTCGTCAGGAGCATGTGATTGACGCCGATGTTGCGTTCGGTAAACCCGCCCTCGCAGTAGCACAGGTAGTACTCCCACAAGCGGATGAAGGGCTCCGGATAGCCTAGTGCGCGGACCTCGTCGATGCGGTCGAAGAAACGCTCCCGCCACAGCCGCAGGGTGCGGGCATAGTCCGGCCCGAAGTCCTGGAGATGAAAGATCCGCATATCCGAGCTGCTCGCAATACTGTCCGCAATAGCGGTGACCGAGGGGATGAAGCTGCCCGGGAAGACATACTTTTTGATGAAGTCCACGGTCTTCAAAGCATTCGCATAGTGCTGGTCGCGAATGGTGATGGCCTGCAGCAGCATCATCCCGTCAGGTTTCAGCAGGGAACTGCACTTGGCGATATAGGTGTCGAGGAAGTGGTGACCTACGGCTTCGATCATCTCCACGGACACGAGCTTGTCGAACTGGCCCTCCAGGTCCCGGTAGTCTTCCAGCAGCAGGGTGATCCGATCCTCCAGCCCGGCTTCACGAACCCGCTCGGTTGCCAGCTTGTGCTGCTCCCGGGAAATGGTCGTGGTCGTTACCCGGCAGCCGTAGCGTCCGGCCGCATGGATGGCCAGCGCGCCCCAGCCGGTGCCGATCTCCAGCAGGTGATCCTCCGGGGCCAGCTCCAGCTTTCGGCAGATCGCATCCAGCTTCAGAGCCTGGGCTTCTTCCAGGGTTTCCTCGCCGGTCGCGAACATCGCGGAGGAGTACATCATGGTTTCGTCGAGAAACAGCTCGAACAGGTCGTTGCCCAGATCGTAGTGGGCGGCGATGTTCTTGCGGCTGCCCTCCTGGGTGTTCCGGTTGATCCAGTGGGCCAGCCGTTTGACGGGTGCCGCCAGGCGGGCACCGCCACCCTCCAGACCTTCGAGCACCTCGCGGTTCTGGACGAGTATCCGGACCGCGGCGGTCAGGTCGTCACAGCGAAAGTAGCCGGCAATGTAGGCTTCCCCGGCCCCCGTGTTTCCGGCCAGGGCCAGTTCGCTCCAGAAGCGGGGATCCGTGACCGTCACGGTGGCCATGAGCCGGCAGCGCGCCGACAGGCTGCCGAAGCGATGCCGCTCTTCCCCTTCGACGATTTCGAGAATACCGTGCTCGATTCGGGCAAGTCGGGCGAGGAGGGCGCGCCGCGCCGTGCGGTCGATCAGGCGATCCTTGCCGGATTCCATCGCCAGCATCCGTTCCCTGGGAATAATGGACTCTCTCATGGGGCGTCTACCTTGGTGAGCTCTCGCGGCCGACGGGGATCGGCAGCGGATTTCGAAGGATGGGGATGAAAACGGGCGCCCCGGAGCAGGAGCCGGAGTGCCTGGAAGTGGATCAGGGCGACGACCTTCAGGGTCATCAAGGGAAACCGTGCCAGCACGCCGGCCATGACGGAGGCGGTCATCGGCCGCCGTTCCAGCGTGAGGGTCGCATCGAAGCGGCGCTCGCCGTCCTGGATGTTCTTCATGTGAACGGACAGCCGTTCATCGGGGTCGCCGAAACGCCACGCATAGTCCATGTCCATGGGCAGAAACGGCGACACGTGGAAGGCCTTCCCGAAAGCGAACTCCTGGACCGGACCTTTCCGGGTTCCCTCGGACTGGGGCAGCACGTAGCAGTGCCGCTCGCCCCAGGGCGTGTTGTTGACCTCCGCGACGATCGTCTCGACCCGTGTCCCGCTGCGATCGAAGCAGTAATAGAAGCTGACCGGGTTAAAACAGTGACCGAAATAACGCAGATGGGTGAGCAGGCGTATGGGACCGTCCGGCCGCACCCCCGTCTTGTTCTCCACCATTTCGCGAACCACCTCGTCGAGGGGCCGGTCATGGGGGCCTGCATGATCCTCGCGGCGAAAGCGCGCCAGCGCCGGACGCCGCGCCGACCAGAACCAGCGACGATCGAACAGCCCGGGCAGCTCGGCGAGATCCAGGTAGGCCATGAACAGCGTGTACCGAAACTCGTTCGGCACATCGCCAAACCGGCGATGCCTAACCTGTCCGACGTAGAGGCAGCTGCTCGTCACGACTGCGCCCTCCCTCGTGCTGCCAGCTCCGGACGGCATCGACCGCCGCCAGCCCGCTCTTCACGCCGTCTTCGTGGAAGCCGAAACCCCAGTAGGCGCCGGCAAAGAAGGTCCGTCGCCTACCGTTGATATCCCCCAGCCGACGCTGCGCGGCAATTCCCTGTGGAGTGTAGACGGGGTGTTCGTAGGCGATACGCCGCAGAATCTTCGACTCGTCGATGAGCTCGTCGTGGTTGAGGGTGACGCAGAACTCCTGCGGAGCGTCGAGGCTCTGCAGGATGTTCATGTCGTAGGTCAGCGCGACACTGCCGGAGTCCGCGGCGGGAATGTGGTAGTTCCAGGCCGACCACGCCTTGCGCCGGTCCGGCAGCAAACGGGTATCGGTGTGCAGGACCGCCTCGTTGGGCTGATACGGTATCGCCCCGAGGATCGCGCGCTCGTCCGCGTCGGGATCTTGCAGCAAGCGCAGCGCCTGGTCGCTGTGGCAGGCCATGAGGACGGCGTCAAAATGCGCCGACTCGCCGCCAGCGTGACCGCCGACCCCGCCCCGGGTCCGGCGCACGGCCTCCACCGGCGTGTTCAGACGGATCCGGTCGGCGAAGCCCGCCACCAGCTTGTCCACGTAAGCCCGGGACCCGCCCTTGATCACGCGCCAGGTCGGCCGGTTCTTGATGTTCAGCATGCCGTGGTTGCTGAAGAACTCCACGAAATAGCGGGCCGGAAACCGGTACATGCTCGCCGGCGACGAGGACCAGATCGCGGCCCCCATGGGAATGATGTAGTGCTCGATGAAGCGCCGGCGGTAGCCGCCCTGTTCCAGGTACTCGCCCAGCGACAGGCCGTCATCCCCGCTTGCCAGCAGCTCCAGGCTCTCCTTGTTGAACCGCATGATGTCCGCGATCATTCCATAGAAGCCGGGGCTGAGAAGGTTGCGGCGCTGGGCAAACAGCTGGTCCAGCGACGATCCGCAATATTCGAGCCCGCTGCGGTCGCAATGCACGCTGAAGCTCATGTCCGACGGCTGGGACTCTACCCCGAGCTCGTCCATCAGGGCGATGAAATTCGGATACGTCCAGTCATTGAAGACGATAAATCCCTGTGTCCACGGCCCAGGACCGGCCATCGAGCTCCACGTCCACGGTATTGGTGTGGCCGCCGATGTAGCCATTGGCTTCGAACACGGTCAGCTCATGATCGGCCTGCAGGTGATAGGCCGCGGTCATTCCCGAAATTCCCGTGCCGACGATGGCAATACGCATGCAAATGCTCCTTGAACAATCTCGGGCCTCAGACCCGTCCCTTGATGCCCCGAATCAGTCCGCCAATCACCGGCAGCCGCTCATACAGAAGCGCGCCGGCATCGAAGTAGTCCCGGTGGTAGTGAATCCGCTCTTCAAACCTGATGTGTGATGCGCCGGGCAGCGACAGCAGTTCGCCGGGGCGCAGGCGCGCGTGGCGCATGTGCATGACCCACGTAAGCATCGCGCCCTCGTCGTCCTGCATCACGTCTTCGAAGTCGAAGCGAATCTCCGCAACGCCCTTGTACATCCGCTGGAAGTACTCGGTAAGCGCGGGCAGCCCTTCCACCCGGTGCAGGGGATCCTCGAAGACCACGTGGTCCGCGTAAACCTCGCCGAGGCGATGCAGATTGCGCGCATCCAGGCTGTTGAACAGGTCCTGGAAAAGCCTGGGGTCCATGCGGCTCACCTTGAGACAACTCTGCGTGCCGACCCGGCCGCCCGGCCTTCGTCGAGGACCCGGGCCGGAACAGGCCGCAGATCCCAGATCAGTCCTGTGGCCGCCATCAGGCGCAGGCCGTAGTAGGTCAGATCGATTTCCCACCAGCGAAACCCCTGCCTCGCCGAGGCCGGGTAGCGGTGATGGTTGTTGTGCCAGCCCTCGCCGAAAGTGATCAGCGCCAGCACCAGGCTGTTACGGCTTTCGTCACCCGTGTCGTAGCGCTGTCTGCCGAACCGATGGGCGAGTGAATTGATCGTGTAGGTGCCGTGGTAGACCGCGACCGTGGAAATAAAGAAACCCCAGACAAGCATCTGCCAGCCGTCGGTGCCCAGCCCGGGTGCGGCGTAACCGAGAAGACTGCCGAGCAGGAACAGGCCGGTCCCCAGCGCAACCGGCACCAGCGCGTCGTTCCGATCCAGCCATTTGAGCTCCGGGTAGCGGGCCAGGTCCCGCACTCGTCGAAAGCGGGTGGGGTAGTTGTCCCGGGACAGGAACCAGCCCATGTGGCTCCAGAGGAAGCCGTGCTGCCGCGGCGAATGGGCGTCGCCTTCCTGATCCGAATGCTGGTGATGCTCCCGGTGGTGAGCCGCCCACCACAACGGCCCCCGCTGGGCTGCCGAGGCGCCGAGCAGGGCGAAAACAAACTGCGCTCCGCGACTGGTCTTGAAGGTGCGATGGGAGAAGTAGCGGTGATAGAACCCGGTGATGGCAAACATTCTCAGGACATAAAGGCCCAGCGCTACCGAAACGGCGACAGGGCTCCAGCCGGTCCAGATCACTCCGAAGCAGGCCAGATGAATACCTATGAAGGGCAGCACCCGTATCCAGTCGACGCCCCTCGAGCCGGATTCCACGGGGGAGCTGATCCGTTGGCTCAGCAGCCGGAAGATATTGATCTTTGGCGCGGCCCCTGCAGGGCTCGACGGGTTCATCCTTGGAGCACTCCTGATCGTTCTTGAAATTTTTCCAGGGCCGCAACCGGGTCCTGGCCAAGCGGCGTGCAGCCGGCGGCCACGCAGTCGGCCCTCGCGGTGTCTCCGGCCAGCCCCTGCACAAAGCAGCCCACGGGCAGCCGTCCCACGAGACGCGGCAGCGCAGAGTCCAGAAAGACGCGCTTGGCGGCACGATGCCCGTAGAGGATGACTGCGTGCCGGTCGCTGCGGCGCGCGGCGATCGGCAGGACAGAGAGCGGCGTATCCGGCCCCAGCAGCGTGGGCCGATAGCCGGCTTCTGCCGCCAGAAGCGCAAAGGACAGGATGGTGAGCTGGCGGGTCTCGTCGGGTATGGGGGCAATGAGCACGTTGCCCTGGGTGTCCTCGGATCGCGTGTGATGACACTGAGCGCCCAGCTTGGTATGCAGCCAGGACTCCAGGAAGCGCTGGCGGGCGAGGGCCGCATCGCCGTCGCCGTTCTCCAGAATCATGGCCACCGGGCCGATCACCTGTTCGAGCACCAGCCGTGCCGGGAAACGCATCATCAGGCCGTGATGAATGGCGTCCATCGAGGCCTCTGCGAAACTGTCCACCGCATTCTCGAATGCCCGGCGATGCCGGGTCCACGCGCCATCCACCGACACGTCTTCATCAGCCCCGGGATCCAGGAGCGCGCCCACGCGGCCGATGGCCACGCCCTGGCGAACCAGCACGACGGCCCGGCGGATGCGTTCTACGTCATCGGAGCTGTACAGCCGATGCCCGGACTCGGTGCGGCTTGGCGAAACCAGGCCATAGCGCCGCTCCCAGGCCCTGAGCGTCACCGGCTTGACTCCCGTCAGGCGGGCCACCGTTCGAATGGGCAGGAGTCCGGTGGCGCCGCCGGCCGCATCGACGCTCACGTCGGGCTACCGACTTTCTCGAAGAACAGGATGACCTCGCCGAGTCGAACGCCGAACTTGGTCATGACCGAGCGGTTCACCATCCGGTTCTCGTCGAGCAGGTACATCCAGTCGTCAAATGTCACCTTGTACGTCTTGTCCTCCACCGGCAGCAGCAGCTGGTACTTCCACCGCAGCGCATTGCCGGCCACCACCCCCGAGGCCTCACCGACAACGTCGTCCGCGGTGCCGGAATAGGTGTCCGTGCCGGTTTTCGTGAAGGTCCAGACGCGCCGGTCGGTTTCGCCGTCGGCAAATACGAAATCCTCTTCGAGCACGCCCGTGTCACCGTCCCAGCGCCCGATCATATCCACCGTGAATCGGCGCACCACCTTGCCGCTGCGGTCCTGGAAAACGCCCCAGGCGCGCAGTTCGCCGGAGAAGAACTCTTCCATGGCGAACCGCGGCGTTTCGCCGGCGTAGTCCTCGATCCGGGTCGCGCAGCCACTGGCGATGATCATCATCGACACGGCCAGCAGCCCCAGCAATGCTCTTCGAAGTGTCATCAACGGGCTTGCCCGACGAGTTCGTTGCGCAGATCCGGCCTGCTTGATTCGGGGTGCAGCCAGATTTCGAGGAAGGCCGGCCCGAACTCGGGATCGGCAATTTCGCCGATGAATCCGCCGGAACCATAGAAGCGGGTCGGTCCGTCGCGGGATACGACCGTCACAATAAGATCTCCGGCCGCGATGTCGGGCCAGAAGGAACTGACACGCTCAAGCCATGCGTTGCGAGTCTCTTGCTCGGGCAGCCGGGTCCTGCGATCGAGCCGGTCCCATTCCTTGCGCGTCCGGTCCACCAGGCGCTGTGCCGAAATATTGCGACGGTAGCGAAGCTCCAGGGCCACGGTTTCCTGGGCATCGAGGCCGCGGAATCGGCCCGAATCCGTATACAGGACCGCTTCGTAGACGTCGATGCCGAACCAGCTGAGAACGCCCGAGCCGACGGCTTCGACTTCCAGATCGGCAAGAGCTCGCCGGAGAGGGGGCCCGGGTATTGGCATGAGCCGGCACAGCGACCGCCAGCGACAATCCGGCGGACAAGGCCAGAAGCCAGGCTCTGATGACGGGGGAACGCGGGTCAAACATGCTTGGACGCCTCAAATTCGTGTTGCCGAGTCCCGCCGCCGCGGGGCTGTGCAGATCCTGTACGTGGGACTGTGAAAAAATCGTGAGAGCCGCATGATCTGGAGTCCGGATCATGGACAAAGCTTTCGAGGAGGAGTTTGTCGCTGGATTCAGCGCAGCGTGGAATCAGATAAAAATCCCACAAAACGTGTACGGCTCATGGGATCAACCACCGCGCACGTGCCCGACCGGTTGATGCCGGGTCGGCTTGAGTAGCGTCTGGAAAGGAATTCGCCGGGATCGGCCGGACGGTTTTACCCGCAGTAAATTCCGTGCAGCGTATCGATCACCCGGGCCGCGGGCCCGTCGACCAGGGCGTAATAGATGGTCTGGGCTTCCCGGCGGGTGGTCACGAGTCCGTCGCGACGCAGCACCGCGAGATGCTGGGAAAGAGCGGACTGGCTCAGGGGGACCCGGGCATTGAGTTCGCCCACGCTCATCTCCCGCTCGCACAGGGAACACAGCACCATCAGCCTCGACTCGTTGGCCAGGGCCTTGAGCAGCCGGCTGGCGTCGAGGGCATGTTCCCGCATGGCTTCGGGATCCATCGGGAAATCGTCGGTCTGTGGCTGAGCCTGGCTCATATCTCGGTATTCACCTATGACGCTTATAGTGTACGGCACGGCGGGCCATCAGGGGTAGCCCTCTAAATTAGATATATCTAAGCTTAGTCAATCGTCCATCGTGAGCTTCCATCAATGAGTCCCAAACCGCTGGTTCAGTCCTGGTACCACGAACCCACCGGATCGTTTACCCATCTCCTTCGCGATTCCGGAAGCCGCGCAGCCGCGGTCATTGACCCGGTTCTCGACTACGACGCCGCCAGCGGGCGTCTCGGCACGGCATTTCTGGAGCCCCTGGCCGCGGCGATCGAAGGCGACCGGCTGGAGCTGGCCTGGATTCTGGAGACCCACGCCCACGCAGATCACCTTTCGGCCGCGGCCTGGCTGAAGGGGCGCGCCGGCGGCCGCCTCGGGGCGGGGCAGGGCATTCGGGAAGTCCAGGCGCGCTTTGCCGATCTCTACAACCTGGGCGACGAGTTCGTGCCGGATGGGCGGCAGTTCGACCGCATGTTCGCCGAAGGCGATGTCCTGCCGCTGGGAGGGGTCGATATCCGCGTCATGGCGACCCCCGGCCATACGAGCGACAGTGTGACCTACGTTGCCGACGACGTCGCCTTCATCGGCGATACCCTGTTCGCGCCGGACTACGGCACCGCGCGCTGCGATTTTCCGGGCGGTGACGCAGGGGACCTCTACGCGTCTATCCAGCGCCTCCTGGACTTGCCGGACCACACAAAACTCTACCTGTGTCACGACTATCCTCCCGGCGGGCGGGGGCCGAAAGCCAGCTTCACCGTGGCCGAGCAGCGGCAAGACAACGTTCACCTGCGCCAGGCCGCTGACAAGGAGGCCTTTGTGGCCCTGCGGGAGAGCCGGGATGCGGAACTCGATGTGCCGCTACTCATCCTGCCCGCACTGCAGGTCAATATTCGGGCCGGGCGCCTGCCGGAGCCGGAGTCCAACGGCACCCGGTATATGAAGATTCCCCTGGATCGAATATAGATCCCGGGCAGATAGATCCCGGGCAGACAACCGACGGCCAGCCAGCTAAGCCGCCGGCGGGGACTGCCGGAAGGCAATAAGGAATCAGCAGATGTTCCGAAGCAACACGATCAGGAATACCCATCAGCGGCCCCAGGAAGGTCGGTTGCCTGTCCGGGCATGGCTGTCCGTTGTGGCCGGGGCATTCCTGGCGCTGGCGCACATGCCCGCTTCCGGCGCCGAAACCGACCCCCGGCTTGCAGGCAGCCGCGCCGCGATCAGCAGCTTCGGTGCCGAACTCAAGGCGGCGTTGAGCGAGGGCATGGCGAAAGGCGGGCCCCCTGCCGCGATTGCCGTTTGCCAGGAAGCGGCGCCTGCCATTGCGGCGGCGCAATCGGCTGAACTGGGGGCGCAGGTCGGCCGGACGAGCCGCCGCTTCAGAAACCCGGTCAATGCCCCGTCGCCGGCCGAGCAGGTGGCCCTGGAGGCCTTCGAAGACCGCCTGAGGTCGGGGGAGTCGGCCGCGAACATGGAGCACTGGCGGGTGGGCGCCGATGGCAGCGCCATCTATCTCCGGCCGATTGTGATTGCGCCCGTGTGTCTTGCATGCCACGGCGAGGTCTTGGCGCCGGAGACCAAAGCGGCCATCGACCGGCTTTATCCGGATGACCGGGCTACCGGCTACCGGGAGGGTCAGCTGCGCGGGGCGTTTCGGGTGGTCTGGCCGGCTCGCTAGGTCCGTCTCGTCTACGTATCGAACTCCCGAGCGAGGCGGACCTCGTCGTCCAGTTCCCTTGGAGCGGGGCACTCCAGCGCCGCGCAGCAGGCCCGCAGCAGCGAGGTTTCCCGGAGCTTGAGCACCCCGTCTTCCCGCGCCGCGGATTCGAGGGCTTCAATCAGCGTCGCCCGGTGCCGGTAGTCCATCTGTCCGAGGATGACGGCGGCGCCCGCCGGCGGCAGGCCGGCCGGCGGCGTGTCCGCCGCGGTCACGCCCGGAAACTCGCCTTCCACCAGGACCTGCCTGCCGGCCGCGAATGCCGCACTCGCGTTGCCAGCTGCCGCATCGGCCATCCACCGGACCAGTCCGAGGGCCGCGGTCGCCGGGGAAGACGTGGCGGGTCTTCGAGCGGGGCGGTCCGGGTCATCGTCACTCAGGTAGCGATCCAGATTCGCGAGCAGCGCCTCTTCCAGGGGGGCGATGACGCCGTCGGCCTCTGCAAAACGTCGCCCCAGCGTCGCCAGGGTTTCCCGGCGCGGGGGAGACTGGCGGCGAAGGGCCGGCGCCGCCAGGTCCAGCAGCGCCAGCCGCTGGCTGTCCGCCATGGGACGGACGGATCGGGCGAGGCTCGCAAGGGCGTCGGCGGCGGAGACACCGAGCGCCTGCCCTGCCGCGGATAGCTGGTGGTCCCGCAGGTCGTCTTGCGGTGCGGCGATCAGGGCCAGGGCCAGCAGCGGGGCGTCCCAGTCCCCGTGGGCGGCGTCAGAGGCGGCCGGAGGCAGGCTGCCCAGCAAGCGGCTCGCCGAAACGAGGCTGGCCGGGCCGGGATGACCGATTTCGCCCGCGAGGCCGGTGCGAGGCCTCGCGACGCCGGCTGCCGGGCGCCGCCCGGGCTCCAGCGCCTGCAGGCGCTGCTCGATCGACGGGTGCGTGGCCAGTAGCCCCGCAAAGCGCCGGCCCTCCGCAAACAACATGTGCCTGACCTCGTCCCGGCGGGCGGCCCTCAGTCGCGATCCGTCCCCGGACGCCGCGATTTTCCGGAGCGCTCCGGCCAGGCCGGACGGGTTGCGGGTGAACTGCACGGCCGAGGCGTCGGCGAGCAGCTCCCGCTGGCGGGAAACCGCAGCCTGGAGAATACGGCCGGCCAATACGCCGAGCCAGCCAAGAACGATCAAGCCGAGACCGGCGACCGCCAGCGCGGGAGCGCCGGTCAGACCGAGACCCAGGGCGCCGCGGGCCGGTGCCCGCGCCGAGCCGCTGCTCCGGCCCATGCGCCCCCGTCCGGCCGCCTCGAGGATCGTCCGGCCGATCAGGCTGACCACCATCAGTCCGAACAGGTAGCCCAGCAGCCGCTGATTGAGGCGCATGTCGCCGTTGAGGATATGGCTGAACTCATGGCCGATGACGCCCTGCAGCTCGTCCCGGGTCAGGGACTCCAGGGCGCCGCGGGTGACGGCAATGGCCGCATCCCGGGTCCCGAGGCCGGCGGCGAACGCGTTGATGCCTGATTCCTGGTCCAGCACGTAGACGGCCGGGACCGGCAGACCGGCGGCGATGGCCATTTCCTCGACAATATTCTCGAGGCGCCGGTAGCGGGGGTCGGACTCTTCGCCGGTGACGGCCCGACCGCCGACCGACCGGGCAACCTCGCCCCCGCCGGCGGCCAGCTGCCGATGCCGGAATGCCGCTGCGAGCAGGATCACCGCTGCGATCAGTGCGCTGACCGCCAGGACCAGCCCGGAGTCCGCCGGGTGTTGCCCCGGTGCCGCTCCGGTGACCACGAGTAGCCATGCGAGGATAAAACCGCCGATGATCGCCACGCCGAGCGTCGCGGCCAGGAAGGAAAGCACGAGCCCTCGGCTTTTGCTGCGGGCCCGGTCCTGGGAGCGAAAGAAATCCATGACCCGATCAGAACGAAACGGCCGGTACCTCGCGTTTCGCGTCCGACTCGATCTCCAGGAACTCGCCTTGCTGGAAGCTGAACGCGCCGGCGATGAAGTTGGTCGGGAAGCTCTGGCAGGCCGTGTTGTAAACCATCACCGCGTCGTTGAAGCCCTGGCGCGCGAAGGCGACCTTGTTCTCCGTTGACGACAGCTCCTCCTGGAAACGCAGCACGTTTTCGTCCGCCTTGAGTTCGGGGTAGGCCTCGACAACGGCCAGCAGCCGGCCGAGTGCGCTGTCGAGGGCCGCCTCGGATCCCGCAAGCTTGCGGATCGCATCCGGATCCCCGGGACGGGCCGCGGCTGCCTGAAGACCGGCGATCGCCTGGTTGCGGGCGGTGATGACCGCCTCCAGGGTTTCCCGCTCGTGCTGCATGTAGCCCTTCACCGATTCCAGGAGATTCGGAATCAGGTCATGGCGGCGTGTCAGCTGGACATCGATCTGGGCGAAGGCGTTTTTCATCCTGTTACGCCGGTCCACCAGTCCGTTGTAGGCGAATACGACATAAAGCCCCAACGCTGCAACGATTGCGACGATCACCAGTAAGGCCATGTGCTGCTCCCCGAGTCACTGTCGGGAAGGAGGATACGCGCGGCCTCCCCAACGAGAAAGGCGCTGTTTCTCGTATTGGCTATAGACCGTCTTGGTCACTGCCTGTCTGCATCCGGCAACAGTTGGAAAAAAACGTTTTGACATAAGCGTTTGCGTTTTTCCGATGGCGCTTGGCAAGACGCTTGATGGCACGGGCCTTGCTGCTCTTCGGGGCGGCAAGCAATGGAGGGTCTCCCGTGACCCTGGTGACGAGCAAGGTCCCCGGCCTGTGACGGAGTTCAAACTTCGCGAAGGTCGGGGGGGCGACTGGCAAAACTGAGACGTGTCTGCGTTGACATAACCCGGTGGTCCATCCAAGCTCGAAACCGCTGATTAAGGGCAAACCCGTCGAAAGGCGGGGACGCAAAGCCACCGGTCTACGGGACGTTCCCATGACAGCGGGGTTGCCAGCGAAGCAGAGCTTTCTGGGCGCCGATTTCCCGGCGCCGCACGAATAGCCCGCCTTCCGGCGAATCACGTTTTCAAAGGTCCGTCCCGTCTTCCACAAGGCCCGCGTCGCCTACGGGAGGCAGTCACTGCTCGCCAGTGTCCATCGGGATCCTGGGAGGGGCCTGAAAATGAAAATGTGCCTGAATATGATGACGAGCCGAGTGCTCACCGCAGCCAGCATGCTGGCCCTCGCCGCCTGTGGTGGCGGTGGCGGAAGTTCCGCCTCCGACGCCGTGGTCGTGGAGGGGGATTTCCCTGTCGCCTTCGTGAAACGAGATGTATCCGCTGTCGGGAATCCGACCGATGGAATCATTTTCGCGCCGGGCGGCGATTTGATGATGATCGATCTGTCCTCGCCCAGTGCGAAGACGGAGAACGTCACCGCCGCGTACACGCAGGGGGCCGGCGATGTGTCGGATCCCGAGGTGTCCTACGACGCGACGCGGTTGTTGTTCTCCATGCGCGGGCCGGACGACCGGACCTGGAACATCTGGGAGTACGAGATTCAGACGAAGCAGCTGCGACGTCTGATCTCCGACGACGAGGTCGCCAACGCCGGCGACGATGTTGACCCGGCCTATCTGCCCGACGGCCGGATCGTTTTCAGCTCGAACCGCCAGGAGAAATCCCGGCAGGTGCTCGAATCCCAGGGCGTGGAGCCCTACGCGCACCTTGATGAGTACGAGCGCGAACGAGCGATTCTGCTGCACGTGATGGATGGCAACGGTGCCGATATCAAGCAGATCTCGTTCAACCAGAGCCACGATCGCAATCCGACGATTCTCTCGACGGGTGAAATCATGTTCGCCCGCTGGGACCATGTCGGAAACCGGAATCACTTCCCGATCTTCTTCGCCAACCCCGACGGCACGAACATCTTCGTGCAGTACGGCGCCTTCAGTCCGGGTAACAGCTTCCTCCACCCGAGGGAGATGCCGGATGGCCGGGTGCTCTCCGCGCTGATGCCGCTGTCCGGTACGCGCGAGGGCGGGGCGCTGGTGGCCGTGGACATCCGCAACTTCTCCGAGAACGACCAGCCTGCGTCCTCCGATGTGCCGGCCCAGGCCAAGGGGCAGGAGCAGATCACCCTGTTCGACATCAATTTTGGACGAGACGTTTCCGAGTTCGGCCGCTACACGACCCCCTACCCGCTATGGGACGGAACGCCCCGGGCGCTGGTCAGCTGGTCGCCGTTCCGGCCGGCGGAGGAGACCAACCCGCTCACCGGCGAGGTGATGGAGGTCGAGGGCGAGCCCCTCTACGGCGTGTACATGTTCGACATGGTCGCCCAGACCCTGCGTCCCATCGCGCTGCCGGAAGAAGGGCTGGCATACACCGACGCAGTCGCCGTGCAGGCCCGTCCGGCTCCGAATGCCGTGGCCGACAAGCCACTGGACGAGAAGCTGGCGGCCGAAGGCATGGGCGTGCTGAACGTCAAGAGCGTCTACGACACCGATGGTCTCAACATCATGGGTCAGCGGGTCCTGGTTCCCGGTGAATCCCTGCCCATGATGCCCGCTGCGGCCGACGACAGCCGCTCGCAGGTCCCGGATCTTGCCGTGCTGAAGGACCCGGTGCTGACCCCGGCCTCGGACCGGCCGGCGCGTTTCGTTCGCGTCGTCCGGGCCGTGCCGACACCTCGCGGCTTGTCTCGCGAGGCTATCGGCGAGACCGATCTCGAGATGCAGCAGATCGTCGGCTACTCCGAGGTGGAGCCGGACGGATCGTTCCGCATCAAGGTGCCCGCCGATACGCCCATCGGGCTTTCGGTAGTCGACGCGGACGGCCGGGCGTTCCAGGTCCACACCAACTGGATCCAGGTTCGTCCGGGTGAAACACGCACCTGTAACGGTTGCCATTCCCCGCGTCGCGGCAGTGCGCTGAACTCCGCGCCGGTGGCCGGTGCTCACGCTAACGTGAAGCTGGACGCCGAGCCGGGTGAGTCCATGGCCGAGACACGGACCCGTATGTATCCGGAAGACCTGGATCTTCGGCCGGATCCCGTGTTTACGGATATCTGGACGGACCCGGTGCTTGCCGGCCGCAGCCCGGATCCCGACCTGGCCCTGACCTACGACGACCTGCCGGTCACGGTTCCCGCCCCGGTGCAGGGTGTCATCAACTACCCCGACCACATTCATCCCCTCTGGGAGGCCGATCGGGGCGAGAACACCTGCATCAACTGCCACACGAACAGCAATAATGACGATCCCTCGTCGGTGGGGCTGAATCTGCAGGGCACCACGGGTGGTACCGGCCGTCTGACCTCATATGAAGAACTGATGGTCGGCGACCCCGTGATCGATCCGGTGACAGGGCTGCCCGAACTGCGGGTCATGGATGACGGCGAGATCGAGGTCGTGCGCGAGCCGGCCCTGGTCGAGACCGGCAATTCGGCGCAGAGTTCAAGGACCAGCCACCTGATGGAGAAGCTCTTCGAGCAGGAACTCCGGGCCGGTTACGACCTGGCGTCTCCGCCCAGCGTGGACCATGCCGGCATGCTGAATGCCTCCGAGCTGCGCATGGTCGCGGAATGGATTGACCTGGGCGGTCAGTACTACAACGACGCCCACGACGATGCCGACGGCGACGGCTTCCGCTCGCGGTCGGAGGTTCGCGGAGGCATTCGCGGGCTGTCCGAATCGGGCTTCGCAGCCAATGTGCATCCGGTGCTCATGGAGCAGTGTGCGGCCTGCCATCAGCCGTTTGGCGGTCTCGGTATTCCGGGCGAGCCCGAGAATCCGGATTTCAGCCCGAATCGTTTCGTGCTGACCGGCAACATCGAGGGTGACCTGAACGTCTCGCTGTCCATGGTGGACGACGTGTGCAGTCCGGAAACCAGCTACCTGCTTTACTACCCGAGTGCCGAGGGTCCCGACGCCCCGCCGCATCCGTTCGTCGACGACCCTGCGGTTGCCGAAGACCCGGATGCGCCGGCAGCCGACGACCGGCCCGTGCTGCGTGCAGGTGACCCGGCCTATGAGGCCATTCGTTCCTGGATTGCAGCGGGAGCGTGCGCGACGTGATGAGCATGGCCTCTATCCGATCCCTCCTGATCGTCACGGCGGCGGCCTTCCTGGTCGCCGCCTGTGACGACGATGTGAGCCAGGAAGAGGTGGCCGCCACCGGCCAGACACTCTGTGTTGCTGACTATGAGGCGTGTGTGAACCCGATCTTCGATGCCGTGGTCAGCGGGCGCACGGGCCAGACCACCTGCTCGTCCAGCGGCTGTCATGACGTCAATGCGGGTTCGGGCGGTGCCTTTAAGATCTTCCCGGGCGCCGAACCCGGCTCGCCCGAGATCATGGCCAATTTCTTCGCCGCCAAGGCCTTTGCCAACCTCGACAACCCGCCCCTGAGCAAAGTGGTGCTCGAACCCATGCAGGGCGTGTCGTCAATTACCGGTACGCACACCGGTGGCGATATCTTCCCGTCGCCCGCAGACAGCTGCGCGTCAGCTCTGCTCGACTGGATTTCCATTCGTGTCGATGACAGCGCGGCGGCGACCTGCGGCACCTGTGTGCCTCCGGAACTCGCGAGTTGCGGCTACTGAGAGGGCCAGGGACAGGTGAGCGCAAGGATGCGGCAATTCATCTCCCTCGCGGGACTCGCGTGGCTCATGCTGGCCATGCCGATGGCAGCGCTTGGCGCGGAGGCGGTCGTGGTCCGCGACGCCTACATGGATCTGCACAGCGGTCCGGGACGCGGTTACCCGATCTTCCACGCCGTGGAGCGCGACGAGCAGATCGTCGTGCTGAAACGGCGCACCGACTGGTTCAAGGTGCGCACGACCAAGGGCGTCGAGGGATGGGCCAGCCGCGATTCGGTTGAGCGGACCGAAACCGTTGCCGGGACGCCTCAGGCATTCAAGGATCCCGCCAGGGACGACTTCGACGGGCGTCGCATGGAGTTCGGCTTCGCCTCCGGCGACTTCGATGGCGACCAGGTGTTTACGTTTCGCGCCGGGTACCGGGCCAGCGAGATCTTTACCACCGAACTGACTGTCTCCCAGGTCTCGGGCACGTTTTCCAGCACGACCCTGTATCACGCCAATCTCGTCGCCAGCCCGTTCATGGACTGGCGGGTAGCGCCGTTCTTCACGCTGGGCTGGGGTCGTTTCGAAAACGAGCCCAAGCAGGTCCTTGTCGATGACAAGGACGTCAATGAGTGGGCGGCCAACGTGGGGCTGGGTGCCCGTACGTACCTTGGCGAGCGCTTCCTTCTTCGGGCCGACTGGCGCGAGTACATCGTGATGGTCGATGACAACAACAACCAGGACTTCAGCGAATGGACGCTGGGTTTTGCGGTGTTCTTCTAGGGATCCGGACATGAACATCAATCCTCGCTACCTCTTCGCCCCCCTGCTGGTCACGCTGGCCGCCTGCAGCAACAGCCCTTCCGCAACGGACGACGTGGGCATGAGCTACACGCCCTCCGACCCGGTCATTCAGCCTGAGCTGGAACGGCGCACACCGGTGCGGCCTGACATCGACACCGAAGACTGGGACGCGGGCGCCTACGCTGGAGCGATCGCGATTGAGGACTTCGGCACCGAGTTTCTTTACGGCGGACGGCTCGCGTACCACGTGAGCGAGGATTTTTTCCTCGAGGGGCACTACGCCCGCGCCGACGTGGACGACGAAAACTACCGTCGACTCGGCGCGCCGTTGTTCGAGGACGACGAGGAAACGCTGACCACGTGGGGCCTTTCGGTCGGCTACCAGATGCTTCCGGGCGAGGTATTCATGGGCAGCCGCTGGGCCCGTACGAGTACCACGTATCTGCAGTTCGGCGCCGGCAATACCGATTTCGCCGGGGAAGACAGTGTGACTTACCTGCTCGGTTTCGGTCTGCGCGTCCTGCCCACGGACTGGCTCAGTCTGCGCCTCGACGCGCGTGACCACATCTGGGAATCGGACCTGACCGGCGACAACTCGTGGAAACACAACTTCGAGCTGAGCGTCGGCATGGGCATCTTTTTCTAGAGCGGTGAAGGGGAGAGTCATGAGCACGAATAAATCACGACGCATGTCCGCGGGTAGAAAGGCCGTTCTTGCGCTGACCGGGCTCGCAAGCCTGGCGGCCACAACGGCGGTTCTGGCCTCACTCGGCCTGGTGGGCAGCCCGGCTCCGGACTTCACCCTGAAGAGCCGGGGCGGCGCCAACCTGCGCCTGTCCGAGGAAATCGGCAACGTCGTCATGGTCAACTTCTGGGCCACCTGGTGCGGACCCTGTCGCCAGGAAATGCCCATGCTCGACGAGATTTACGAGCGCTACCAGCCCGCCGGTTTTCAGTTGCTGGGCGTCAACATCGACGACGACTCCGGGAAGGCAGAGCGCATGGCCACCGACCTGGGCGTGAGTTTTCCCCTGTTGTTCGACAACGACAAGACGGTCAGCCGTCTCTACGACGTGCGTGCCATGCCGGTGACGGTGCTGATCGACCGTGACGGAGTGGTTCGTCATGTTCACCACGGCTACCGGCCCGGTTTCGAAGACGCCTATATCGCACAGGTTCGCGACCTGCTGACGGAGGACTGAGGATGATCCGGACCGCCGTATTGCTTGGACTGCTCATGCTGACCGGCTGCTCGAGCGTGCAGCCCTGGGTCATGCCCTATGAGCGCGAAGCGCTCGCCGATCCCCTCATGTCCTATTCCCGGGATCCCATGATGGACAAGCATCGCCAGCACGTGTTCGACGTGCGCGCGGGTGCCCGGGGCGCCGGTGCCAGCCAGGGAGGGGGCTGTGGCTGCAACTGATCTCATGCGTCGTGTGGCCGCGCCGCTGCTTCTGGCAGCGGCCGCCAGCCTGCCCGCCGCGACCCTGCCGGAGGATCGCGCGGAGGCGATGTACCACTCCTACAACGGCGGCGGCGTCGAAGTGGATGGCCCGGCCATCGAAGCTCGCCAGAGCATCGGCAGCCAGGTGTCCGCTACCGCCAACTACTACGTGGACAGCATCAGCGCGGCCTCCATCGACGTGGTGACCAGCGCCAGCCCCTACACGGAGCAGCGCACCGAATACGGCATGGGCTTCGACTGGCTGTATGGCAATGCCCTGATGAACCTGGGTTATTCGAACAGCGACGAAAGCGACTACACCTCGGATACCTACACTCTGGGCCTGTCCCAGACCGTCTTCGGCGGCATGACGACGCTGAGCATGGGCTATTCCCATGGCGACGACGTGGTCGAGCGGGTGGATACGGACTTCCAGGACTCCGTGGACCGCGACCAGTTCAGGCTGGGCATGTCCCAGGTGGTGACGCCGACGCTGATCGCCTCGCTCGACTACGAGGCGATCACCGAGGACGGTTATCTGAACAATCCCTATCGCTCCGCCCGGATTCTCGGCGCCCAGGTTCCCGAGCAGTATCCGCGAACGCGGACCAGCCAGGCTGTCTCCGTGGGTGCGATGAAGTCCCTGGGCGACAGGAAGAGCGCGGTCTCTGCCTCCTATCGATTCTTCGACGATACCTGGGACATCACGGCCCATACCCTTGAAACCGGCTACAGCCGCTATGTCGGCAGCCGCTGGATCGTCGACCTCAAGTACCGCTACTACACCCAGGATGCCGCTTCCTTCTACAGCGACAACTTTGATCGGGCCTATCGCTACATGGCCCGGGACAAGGAGATGTCCTCCTTCGACAGCCACACGGCCACCGCAAGGCTGACCTGGAACCTGTTCGACGGTCGCAACAGCGGCATCACCAAGGGCAATGTCGGTTTGTCCTGGGAATACCTGTATTTCAGCTACGACGACTTCACCGATATTCGTTCGGGAGACCTCTATGACTTCGACAGCCAGGTCCTGCAGCTGTACTTCTCCGCGTGGTACTAGCGGCATGCGCATGAACGCCGGGAAGGCTGCCAACGCAGCGGCGCCGTTTCGGCGGGTTCCGCTGATCCTGGCGGCACTCGCCCTGTCGGTGAGCGGCGGGGTCATGGCCACGGATGCCGCGGAAACGCCGCTGGCGGGGCTGGACGAGGAGGTTCAGTCCGTCAAGCAGGACGCGCTTGCGCTGAACCGCGATCTCTTCCTCCTCGAAGAGGAGCTCCTCTTTCCGGCCAACACCCAGGTCGCGGTCTATCTCTCCATGGACGTCGGCCAGTTCTTTGGCCTCGACGGCGTGGAAGTATCCATCGACGGCAAACGGGTCTCCAAGTTTCTCTATACGGAACGGGAAGTGGATGCTCTCCACCGCGGGGGCGTTCATCGCCTCTACCTGGGCAATCTCAAGGCGGGCGAGCACGAGCTGGTGGGTGTCTTCACCGGCCGCGGTCCCCAGGGCCGCGACTACCGGCGGGCCACCAGCGTAACCTTCGAGAAGCCGCTGGGCTCCCAGTTCGTGGAGCTGGTCATCACCGACAGCATGGCCCGGCAGCAGCCGGAGTTCATGGTCAAGATCTGGGAGTAGACCTTGACCCGCAGCACCCGCCGCCGCCTGTTCGCGAAAGCCCCGATTGCCGGGCTGCTGGTCGCGTGCGCGTGGGCCACGGGTGCCGCTGCCGGCGACAAGCCGCCGGAAGCGGCCCAGGACCTGGCGTGGGGCGAAGTGCTGTTTCACTTCTACCAGGCGGACTACGTGCCGGCCATCACGCGGATCCTGGTCGCCGAGGAACGCGGCGAGTACGCCCATCACGGAGACGAGTCCGACCTGGTGCTCGGCGGCCTGTACCTGAACTACGGCCTGCACGAGACCGCCGGCCGTATCTTTGAAACGCTGCTGGACGAGTCGCGGGATCCGGTTACCCGTGCCCGCGCCTGGTATTACCTGGCGCGTATCCGCCATGAGCGCGGCTATCAGGCCGAGGCGCTGGCTGCCCTGGAGCGGATCGGATCGGGGCTGCCGGAGCGCTACGTTGTCGCCGAGGTGGACCTCAAGTCACGGGTGCTGATGTCCCTGGAGCGCTACGAGGAGGCGATCGTCCTTCTGGAGTCCCGCCGTCTTCCCGGGATCTGGCAGCAGTACGCCTGGTACAACCTCGGGGTTGCGCTGATCCGGGCAGGCCAGTCGAAACGCGGCGGCGTTTTCCTGGAGCGCGTGGGCGTGTTCGACGGCGACGATGCCGGCGCGGAAGAGATGCTTGCGCTGAAAGACCGGGCCAACCTGGCCCTCGGTTACGCGCAGCTGGCGGCGGAGGACGTGGACGCCGCACGCGAGGCACTGGACCGGGTGCGACTCGAGGGACCGTTTGCCAGTCGCGCCTTGCTGGGCGCCGGATGGGCGGATACCCAGGCCGGCGATTATCGCGCCGCGCTCGCACCCTGGCGGGTTCTCACGGAACGCGATCCGCTCGACGCGGCGGTACAGGAATCGCTTCTCGCCCTGCCGTACGCCTACGCTCAGCTGAGCGCCAGCCGCCAGGCTGTTACTGGCTATCGGGTTGCGATCGACGGGTATGAGCAGGAGCTCGGCCGGCTGGATTCGGCGTCCGTCGCCGTGCGTGCCGGCGAGCTGACCTCTGCCCTGGATGCGCTGCGCGCCGACGGCGCCATGGGCTGGGCCTGGGAGCTGGACCGGGTGCCGGATTCGGCGCTGGGCCGTTACCTCTACCCCCTCATGGCCGGTCACGCCTTCCAGGAGTCCTACAAGAACTTCCGGGACCTCCAGGAACTCCACGATCGGCTGTCCCGCTGGCGGGACAGCCTGGACGCCTTCCACGACATGCTGGAAGCGCGCAAGCAGCGGCTCGCCAGCCGTCTCCCCGAAGCGCGGGCATCGCTGGATGTCACGTCGCTGGATACGCTGGTCGAACGCCACGAGAAGGTCAGCGCGGAGCTCGCCCGTATTCGCGCAGACGGTGATGTTGCCGCCCTGGCCACCGCCGAGGAACGCAAATGGCAGACGCGCCTGGATCGCGGCGCCGGCCTGCTCGCAGCCCGGCCCGGCCATCCCATGCTGAGGGACATCCAGGATCGCCATCGGCGGCTGAACGGTCTGCTCTACTGGCGGATGCACGAGGCGTTTCCCGACCGTCTTCGGGAGGCGGAGAAGGCCAATCGGCAAACCGCCCGGGCGCTGGCGGAAAGCGCTGAACGGCGCGCGGACATCGAAGCCTCGGTGAACGCCGGTGTCGAGCGCCTGGCGCCGCTGGACCAGCGCATCGATGCAGCGGGTGCCCGGGTCGATACACTGCGTGAGCGAACCCGGGAACTGCTTGCTGCCCAGCAGGCCGAGCTGGCGTCCCTTGCGCTGGCGGAGCTCGACCGTCGCCGTGGCCGGGTCAAGGCGTACCTGGGCCAGGCACGCTATGCGCTCGCGGCCAGCTACGATCGTGCCGCCCGGGTGACAGCCGATGAGGACGCGCCATGAGCGCCGGTCCAGTCGCGACCCTGCTGGTCATGGCCGGGCTGTGGCCCTTCGGCGGAGGCCCCGAGGCTCCCGCCCATCCGACCGTCGGCAGTCTTTCGGACGCCGACGTCGTGGTCCAGGAGGAAGCCGCCGATCCCGCGGATGCCGCCCGGGCCATGGAAGCCTACGAACGATTTCTGGAGGACGCCGACCCTGCCCAGGAGGATCTCGTCGCCACGGCCATACGCCGGCTCGCCGACCTGAGCCTGGAAGCCGGCGAAGAACTCCAGCTGTCCGAGGGCCTGTCACCAGCGGCCGAGGCCCGCCTGGCCCAGGCTGTCGAGCTCTACCAGCGTCTCCTCGTGAACTACCCGGAGCACGCCGAGAGCGACCAGGTTCTCTACCAGCAGGCGCGCGCGCTGGAACTCCTGCAGGATCCTGTCGCAGCCCAGGCTGCGCTGGACCGGGCGGTATCCGTGAGTCCCGACGGCGAGTTGGCCGCCGAGGCCCAGTTCCGTCGCGGTGAAGCGTTCTTTATCAACAAGGACTGGCCTCGCGCCGAGGATGCCTACGCAAGCGTAATCGGGCTCGGTCCGGGAACGGCGTTCTACGAGCAGGCGCTGTACAAGCACGGCTGGAGCCGCTTCAAGCAGTCGCTTCACCAGGAGAGTCTCGATTCGTTCTTCGCCGTCCTCGATCGCCAGCTCGTGGACCACGGCCGGGTGGTCGAGATCGGCGATCTGCCCAAGGCCCGTCGCGAGACCGTGGAGGACGCGCTCAGGGCGATCTCCATCGGGTTCACCTACCTCGAGGGCCCGGACACGCTGGATGCCTATCTGAACCAGCGCGACCAGGCCACGCCCTACGAGGCGCTGCTGTATCAGAACCTGGGCCGGCTGTACCTGGGCCAGGAGCGTTATCACGACGCGGCCCGCACCTACCACGCTTACGTGGAACGGGCGCCGCTGGCGGACGATGCGCCGGCCTTGCAGGTGGCGGTAGCCAATGCCTTTGCGGCCGGCGGCTTCCCGGAACAGGTCCTGGAAGCGAAGGTGGAGTTTGTCGAGCGCTTCGGCTTCGACGGCGAGTGGATGGCCACGCGTGGCGGGGTTGCCCCGGACACCGTCAGGGAATACCTCAGAGAGGCGCTGGGCGAGCTGGCCCGTCACTACCACGCCGTGGCCCAGGCCTCTGATTCACCCCAGGACTACGCGGTAGCAGCCCAGTGGTACCGGCGGCGCCTGGACGGTTTCCCGACCGATCCCGAGGCCCCGGAATTCGCGTTCCTGCTGGCGGAGGCCCTCGACGACGGTGGCCAGGCCCTGGCCGCGGCTGCTGCCTATGAGCACATGGCCTACACCTACGGCGACCACGAGCGCGCGTCCGAGGCGGGCTACGCGGCGGTGCTCGCTTATCGCCGCGTTGCCGAGGCGGATGGCCAGGAACTTTCGAAGCTGGCGGCGATTGACGCAGGTCTGAAGTTCGCCGACGCGTTCGGCGGCCACGAACACGCCGTGGCGGTCCGGGCCGATGCGGCCGAAGCCCTGTTCGAGTCAGGCGACCTGGTCCGGGCAGCGGAGCAGGCCCGTCGCCTGGTTGCCATGGAACCCCCGGTGGACCGTGTTTACCGGCGCACCGCATACCTCGTGCTCGGTCACGCAAGCTTCGATACCGGCGACTATGACCAGGCCGAAGACGCCTATCGCCAGCTTCTCGTCATCGTCGAAAGCAACGATGAGGTCCATGCGCCGGTCCAGGAGCGGCTGGCCGCCAGCATCTACAGCCAGGGACAGGCTGCCGCAGCGGGCGGGGATACCAGCGCGGCAGTCGAGCATTATCTGCGGGTCGCCGCGGAGATTCCCGACAGCCCCATCGCGGCGACCGCCGACTACGACGCCGCGGTGCTCCTGATGGGCGCCGGCCGCTGGATGGACGCCACGACGGTGCTGGAGCAGTTCCGGGTCCGTTATCCGCGGCATGCCCTGGCGGACGAAGTCACGTTGAACCTGGCCCGGACCCGCCTCGAAAGCGGAGACAAGTCCGGCGCCGCGGCGGAGCTGATGCTCGTATCCGGTATCGCCGGGGAATCTCTGGACGTTCGCAGGGCGGCCCTGTGGCAGGCGGGCGAGCTGTACGGTGAGACCGGCGAGACCGGCCAGGCGGTGGACGTCCTCGAAGCCTATGTGGAGCAGTATCCGGAACCCTTCGACGCGGCGATGGACGCCCGTCTGAAGCTGGCCGAACTCAATGAGTCCCTGGGCGATACCGCCGGCCGCCGTCGCTGGCTGGAGCGGATCATCGAGGCCGATGCCGCGGCAGGCGAGGCGCGCACCGCACGGAGCCAGACCCTCGCCGGCCGGGCGGCACTCGAGCTGGCCGGACCGGCACGGGAAGCCTTCGAGCGCGTCGAGCTGACCGCGCCGCTGGACAAGTCCCTGCCCGCCAAGAAGTCCCGCATGGAGGAAGCGCTGGCCGCCTACGAGCGTGCAGCAGGATATGGCATCACCGATGTGACGACCCAGTCCACCTACCGGATCGCGACCATCTACGCCGACTTCGGCGGCGCCCTCATGGAGTCCGAACGGCCTCCCGAGCTGGGGCCGCTGGAGCTGGAACAGTATGAAATTCTGCTCGAGGAGCAGGCCTATCCGTTTGAAGAACAGGCCATCGCGCTGCATGAAGCCAACGTCGCTCGTACCCGGGATTCCGTGTACGACGAGTGGGTGGTCGCCAGCTTCGACCGGCTCGCCGAGCTGATGCCGGGGCGGTATGCACGCATGGAGGAGGGAGAACGTCTTGTCGACCTCATCGAATAAATCTGTCGATATGTCCGGTTCGCGCCGATCGAGGGCCCGTACGGGCTGGCTGACCGTGGCGATGCTGGCGATGGCCGGCTGCGCCAGCGCGCCGGAGGCGCCGCCCGAGGCGTCCGCTCCGGTCGAGGCCATGGCGCAGTTCGAGACCGCACTGAAGGCCATGCTCGCGGAGGACTACGGTACCGCAGAGCCGATGCTGGAATCGCTGATGGTCAGCTGGCCCTCCCTGAGCGGGCCTGCGCTGAACCTGGGAATTCTTTATTCGGCGACCGGCCGGGATGCGGAGGCCGAGGCGGTCTTCCGTGAACTCGTCGCCGAGGACCCGGCAAACGCCGTGGCCTGGTCGGAGCTGGCCATCGTCCTGCGCCGCACCGGGGATTTCCCCGGGGCCGACGAAGCCTACGCCCGGGCCCTCGAACTGCAGCCGGACTACGCGAGGGCCTGGCGCAACCGCGGCGTGCTGCTCGACCTTTATCTGCAAGAACCCGAAGAAGCTCTGAAACACTACGAGCGCTACGCCGAGCTAACCGGCGGCAGCGACCAGCAGGTGGAAAAATGGATTGCGGAACTGAGAATGCGCCTGGGCGTAGTCGAATCCCGCGTCGCCGGACGCTAGTCGTCCTGGCGATGCTGGCCGCCGGTTCTGCGGCCGCCCCCGTGGCGGCCGAGGATGCGGCCCGAAACGACACGATCAGGCTGGAAACCACGACGGTGACCGGCAACCGGGAGCTGCCCCGGGTCATGGTCATCGTGCCGTGGAAACAGGCACTGCCCGGGGATCTGCCCGGGCGTCCGGCGGAGAGTCTGCTGGATGAGGCGCTCGCGCCCATCGATCGGCAGGTGTTCCGTCGTCAGCTGGCGTTCTATGAGTCGCTCGAAGGCGCTCCGGACGCAGAGCAAGTTAATGCAGGTGATACACAGCAACGGATTGTCGAGGAGTCAGGAGGATAGTCATGTACACCACAATTGTGAGTTTTTTCCAGGAAGGCGGGGTTTTCATGTACCCCATCGTTATCGTTCTCGGACTGGGGGTCGCCATCGCCGTCGAGCGCTGGGTCTACCTGTCCCGGGCACGGCTGACCAACCAGAAGATCTGGAAGCAGCTGGTGCCGCTGGTCAGCGACGGCAAGTACAACGAGGCCCTGGAGATTTCCAGGAAGTCCACGTCAGCCATCGGCAACATCCTGTCATACGGCCTCAATCGTATCCGGTCGGCCCGCCGCCGGGACGACATTGAAAAGGCCATGGAAGAGAGCCTGCTCGAAGTGCTGCCGAAGCTCGAGAAACGCACGCACTACCTGGCGACCTTTGCCAACATCGCGACGCTTCTGGGCCTGCTGGGCACGATCATCGGACTGATCCGGGCCTTCACCGCCGTGTCCGCGGCCAACCCCGCGGAGAAAGCAGACCTGTTGTCCGCCAGTATCTCGGTGGCCATGAACACCACGGCGTTTGGCCTGATGGCGGCGATTCCGCTGCTGCTCGCCCACACCCTGCTGCAGACCAAGACGACGGAACTCGTGGACAGCCTGGAGATGGCGTCCGTGAAGTTCCTGAACACGGTCACCGAGCGGGCGCGCGCCCAGGGAGCCTGACATGATCGGCCGAAGCCGCAGGCAGCGGCACGAGGAGGCGACTGAACTCAATATCACCGCCTTTATGAACCTGATGGTCATCCTCGTGCCCTTTCTGCTGATCACCGCGGTGTTCTCCCGCGTGGCGATCCTGGAACTCAATCTTCCGGGTGCGTCTTCGGAGACCAATGAGGCGGTGGAGCAGCAGTTCAACCTCGAGGTGACCGTCCGCGCGGACGTCATCGACGTGGGTGATCGCAACACCGGATTGCTGAAGCGCTTTGACCGTTCAGACGATGGCTCGGACTACCTGGCTCTCTCCGAGTATCTGCTGGACCGGGTCAAGCGCCAGCACCCCGGCAAGACCGAGGCGACCCTGCTCCTGGAGCCGGATATCGAATACGACGTCCTGGTACAGGTGATGGACACGGTCCGGGTCGCCAACATCATGCAGGAGGGAGAGCCGGTGAAGGCCGAACTGTTCCCCGATATCTCGATCGGCGATGCTCCCTTGACCGGGGGTGCCGCGAAGGGAGGTGCGCCATGAAGAAGTCCAGCCGCGCTGTGCGGATGGATCGCCATCACAAGCGCAGCAAGAAGAATCCCGGTCTGAACCTCGTGTCGCTCATGGACATCTTCACCATCCTGGTGTTTTTCCTCCTGGTGAACTCCTCGGATGTCCAGGAACTGCCGAACGCGAAGTCCATCGAGATGCCCGAGTCGGTCTCCGAGCAGAAGCCACGGGAGACGGTTGTGGTGCTGGTCTCGGACGAGCAGATCCTCGTTCAGGGTGAGCCGGTCATGTCCGTGTCCGACGCGCTGGCGGTCAAGGGCAGCCTGATCGAGCCCCTCGCTGCGGCACTGGAAGCCCAGGCGCGCCGGCTGATACGCGCCGAAGATGCCACCGGCGCCTCCCGCGAGGTGACGATCCTCGGCGACAAGTCCGTCCCTTACCGGCTCTTGCGCAAGATCATGGCCACCTGTACCGACGCCGACTACGGCAAGGTCTCGCTGGCCGTGATGCAGAAGGCTCCAGAGAGGGCAGAGTCATGAGCGCGATAGCCTATCGCGTCTACGACCTGCCGTGGACGCTGAGCCCGGAGGACGAGCGTCGCTTCAAGCGGATCCTGCGCAACGTCATGGTGGCGATCCTGATCTTCGGCCTGCTGCTGCCCTGGCTGCCGGTGCCCGAGACGGTCGACGATCTGCCGCCGGAGGTGCCGCCCCGGTACGCGAAACTGATGCTTGAGAAGAAGCCGCCGCCACCGCCCCCGCCGGTTCCGAAGGAGGAACCCGTGGTGGAGAAAGTGGTGGAGGTGGCGCCGGAGCCGGTAAAGGAAGTGAAGCCAGACCCGGTTCCCACCCCCGAACCGGTCCGGGAGCCGGAACCCGAGCAGGTTCAGCAGGCGCGGGAAACCGCTTCCAAGGCGGGCGTCATGGCCTTCGCCGATGCCCTGGCGGATCTGCGTGAGAACACCGCCCTTGCGGCCGTGACCTCCAACGCTCAGCTCAACACGGGTGCGGGCGCAAGCACGGCCAACGAGCGGTCCGTGATCACGTCGCGCTCCGGTACGGGCAGCGGCGGGATCAACACGGCGAGCCTCAGTCGCGATACCGGTGGCAGCGGTCTGCAGGGCCGCAGCACGACCCGTGTGGCGAGCACCATCGGTGGCAGCGGCACGGGAGCCGACGCAGCCGGCACACGCTCCGGTGGCGGGGCGGCATCACGCAGCCGGGAAGAGATCGAGATGGTGTTCGACAAGAACAAGGGCGCCATCTTTGCTCTGTACAAGCGAGCTCTTCGCAAGGACCCGACCTTGCAGGGCAAGCTTGTGTTGTCGCTGACGATCGCCCCCAACGGCCAGGTCACCGGCTGCGATGTGGTCTCCAGCGAACTGGCTGACTCTGAATTCGAGCGCAAGCTGATTGCCCGTGTGCTGTTGTTCAGATTCGAGGCCAAGGATGTGGCAACTGTGACCACGACCAAGCCCATCGACTTCTTCCCGGCCTGAGGCCGGACTGCGTCATGGGATGGGTCACGACTCTGGCGGTGGTAGGGCTGACGTCGGGCATGGCGTCAGGTCCAGCCGCCGGGTCTGCTCGGCTCATGGGGACGGAGTTGCGTGCAGACGGCGAGCACCGCGCCCTGTTCGTGCACGCCGACGGGCGCATCGAGGCGCTGGCCGCAGGCAGCCCGTCCGGAGATTGTGTCGTGGGCAGCGTGCGCCGGCGCCACGTCATGCTGGATTGCCCCGCGGGGCCGCTCAGGATTGACCTGGCCGAAAGCCTGGTTCCCCGGGGCCCCGCCGCACGGCCGCAACAGCCCGTGGTTTTCGACGTGTCCCTGCCTGCCGTGCCGTTTCGCAGCGCACTCGCCGATCGCCAGGGTGTGGCCCTGGACGTGGCCGTGGAGCCGGCTGTGCGACATGGTCATCTCTATGGTTACCGGATCGCCGGCATTCGTCCCGAAGGCCGATTTTCCGGCCTCGGCCTGGAGAAGGGCGACGTTCTCATGGCGCTCAACGGCGCCCCGGTGGCCGATCCCCGGGGTCTTATGCAGGTCTTGCGGGGCCTGAAGGAGGCCACGGGCTTCGAGTGCCTGATCGAGCGGAACGGCCAGCCACGGGTCCACCGTTACCAGCTGGTCGACTGAGTCCCTCCGCAACCCTGCCGATTCGCTGACAATTCTCCCGGGCGCTCGGTGCCGGGGGGAAATCCGCTGCACGGATGTCCCGGAGGCTGTGATAGCCTTGCCCGCTTTCGACGCGGTGCGGCCCTGGGGGCCAGGGCACCAATCAGACTAAGGTGTAGCGAAAATGGACGAACTGAAGAATCTCCTGGACGGCGACAATCTGGCGCGCTTTTTCGACATTGCCGTTGCCTTCGGCCTCAAGCTGCTGGCCGCACTGGTTATTTTTGTCATTGGCCGGTGGGTCGCACGACGACTGGCGAATGTGGCCGGTCGCCTTCTGGAGCAAACCGACGTGGATACTACCCTCGTCGGTTTCATGCGCAACATCGTCTACTACGGTCTGCTGACCTTTGTCATCCTCGCTGCGGTGGGCCAGCTGGGGGTGCAGACCACCTCCTTTATCGCGGTCCTCGGTGCCGCCGGTTTCGCCGTCGGCCTCGCCTTGCAGGGGTCGCTGTCCAACTTCGCCGCGGGCGTCATGCTGGTCCTGTTCCGGCCCTTCAAAGTGGGGGATTTCATCGAGGCCGCCGGCACGGCGGGCGTCGTGGAATCGATCCAGCTGTTCACGACCCAGATGAAGACCGGTGACAACAAGACCATCATCATTCCGAACTCGCAGATCACCAGCGGCATCATCACCAACTACTCGGCCAAGGACACCCGCCGGGTGGACCTGGTCTTCGGAGTCGGCTATGACGCGGACCTGGAGACCGTCAAACGGGCGATCCACGAGGTCGTCGCCGCGGACAGCCGAATCCTGGATGACCCGGCAGTGACCGTCGGGATCGTCGAGCTCGCTGACAACAGCGTGAACTTCGTGGTCAGGCCGTGGGTGAAGAGCGGTGACTACTGGGACGTCTACTTCGGACTCAACGAAGCCATGAAGAATCGCTTCGATGCCGAGGGCATCAGCATTCCCTTTCCCCAGCGCGACGTGCACATTATCCAGGCCACGAGCAGCGAGGCGGCCTAGGCACCGAACGGGTGCCCGAGCGCCGGATCGGTCCGGGACCCACCGCCCCGGGGCCCTTCCGGCTACTCATGCTCGCGTCGCCCGAAGAGCATGGTCACGTTGATGCGCCGGTTCTCGTAGCCTTCGCGGAAGCGAATGTCATCGGTCTGGTGGAACAGGTCGGAGTTGAAAATCACGCAGCGGTTCTGCCGATGGGGCACGGTCAGCTCCCGGGCGCCGCTCTCTTCCAGGTAGCGGCGGATGGATTCCTGCTGGACCGGGTCGTAGGTGTTGTACTCGTCCACGCTCCACTCAAGCGGCGCTTCCTTGTCCCAGATCACCATCCCGCCGCTCTCGTCGTCGAGGGTTGCCTCGCTGGGCGTGATCCAGAAATTGACGTTGACTGCGGCGAAGTCGGCGTGCATATCGATGCCGGCAAGACGGGAGTCGTACTTGTAGGCCCACAGCTGCATCAGCCTGTGGCCCTCGAAGATCTCCGGCAGGCGGCGGGGTAGCTCGGTCGCGATCTGGATCAGCAGGGGGCAGGCGAACCCGTCTTGCAGATAGGCGCCCAGGTATCCGTTCGTGTGTTCGAAGTCATACCAGATCGTCGACTCCAGGCAAAAGCGGCGCAGTTCGTCCAGGGCTTCCGGCTTGAGAAAACCGTCGATCCAGGTGATGCCGGGCTCCCGGTCCTGGTAGTCGCGGACCACCGCTGACCGGTCCAGCGCGGGATTGAGGGCGCCGCCCTTGATCGCCGGTGCGTCCGCCAGGTGATGGCAACGATTGTAGAAGCCACTGATACGCTCCTGGATTCGCGCGGGAAGCTGGATGACCTGGCCGTCGGCGACGGTCGGCGGAATGGTGCGCATCAGCTCTTCGTAGTCGCGGATGATCCCGGGAAATCGCTCGTGACCCACACCCTTTTCCATGAGGTAGCGGAACTGCTCCACATCGTGGCGCAGCTTGGCCTTGGAAGTCCGGGCGAACGTGACCCGGCCGATGCCGTTTCGCGAATCCGGCGCCCGCAGCATGCGGTGAGCCTTGCCGAGGAATTGGGCCGCTTCTTCAAGACGTCCCAGTTCCTTCAGGCACTGTCCGACAGCGCGGGTTGCGTCGTGGGAGTCCGGGTCGTGAAACAGGGCCGAGCGTGCGGAAACAAGAGCCGTGCCCCTGCGGCCCAGCCGTCGTAGCACGGTGCTTAGCCGGCACAGGGCCTCCGAGCGGCGCCTCGGATCCCGCCCGGCAATGTCACGGAACTCCAGGGCGGCACCCTCGAGGTCGCCTGCCAGTTCCCTCGCCCGGGCGACTTCAATGGCCAATGCCGCGTCATTGGGGTGCTCGTGGAGGCAGCGAGCCAGGATCTCCACTGCCTCGGCACCGCGCTTCATCGCCAGCAGCACCAGGCCGAGCTGGCGGCGGGCCTGACCGTGCCCGGGTGCCAGCTCCAGGGCCCGGCGAAACTGGGTTTCTGCCTCTGGATAGCGCAGCTGTCGCGCCCGGGTGATGCCCAGGTTGTAGAGTGCCTCGGGCTGCGCGGGACGCAGTGCAAGTGACGCATCCAGCGCCTGGGCGGCCTCGCCGAGCCGCCCCACCGTCTGCAGGACCAGGCCGAGGTTGGCCGCGATAGCCGCATCGTCCGGCTTGAGCGCCCGGGCTTTTTGAATCAGCGACAGCGCCTGTTCGTGCTCGCGGCGCTGGTAGGCCACGACACCCAGGTAATGCAATGCGTCCGGCTGGTCCGGGTGTTGTGCCAGCACGGCCTGGTACCCCGCCTCGGCAGCCGCCAGGTCACCCTGCTGATGGGACTGCAGGGCGTTGAGTAGCGGGTTCGGGCTCATCGGATGCTCATGGGAAACGCCGCCGGATGCAGGCACGGCCCACCATTCTACCCCCGGTAGCAGCGCCGCCGGTCGGTCCTGCAGGCCCGGGTCAGGATGGCTCCTTGTCCAGGCTGTGGCGGATCCGTCGGACAAGAGCCCAGACGCCGATGACCACGATCGGCAGCGCGATGCCTGTTGCCAGGTGGGGCCGGATCGGCACACCGGCATTCTCCAGCGAATCGAACAGGATCTTCAGGAGGGCGACGGAGTAGTAGCTGATCGCCGCGACCGAAAGTCCTTCCACCGTTTGCTGAAGTCTCAGCTGCATGCCGCTGCGCCGGTTCATGGCGGAGAGCAGTGTCTGGTTCTGGGTTTCGATCCCGACGCTGATTCTCGCCTGGAGGAGTTCACCGGCGCGGCCGACTCGTTGGGAGAGATTCTCAAGGCGGTTCTCCATGGCCAGGCAGGTCCGCACGCCGGGCGTGAGCCGGCGATCGAGAAACTTCCCGAGGCTCGACATGCCGGGAAAATGCTCTTCCCGGAGGTTTTCGATGATCGATGTCACGAGGGAGTAATAGGCGCGTGTCGCGCCAAAGCGATAGTTGGTCTTGGCGCGATGGTGCTCGGCGGTCGCGGCCAGGCCGGAGAGCTGCTCGAGCAGCCGGCGCTCGTCTTCGGGCGATCCGATGGACATGAACTGGTCCATGATCGTCGCCAGCTCACTGTCCAGGCGGGTTGTTTCCGGCGCCAGCTTCCTGGCCACCGGCAGTGCCATCAGGGACATCACCCGATAGGTCTCCAGGTCCAGGAGCCGCTGCAGCGTGCGGCCCGCCTGGAAGGGGCTGAGACCATGGTCGCCGATGAGGTAGCGGCCAAAGCCGTCACGATGCATGCGAAACGTTGTCCAGACAGAGGCACGGCCCCCCGAGATCCGGCTTCCGGCCAGCAGCTGACCCTCGAACCACTGGTTCAGGTCTTCGGCGTCGGGCTGGGGCCGTCCGGCCTCCATGATCGCGGCATGGCAGGCGACCACCAGGTGTCCGGGAATGGCTTCCACCCAGTCTTCGGGCAGCAGGCCGATCGCCGGATCGGCGAACGGGTCCTCGCCGCAGCCCGGGCGGACGACGGTGAACGCGCAGAATTCCGTGTGCCGCTCCCAGCGGAGTTCAAAACCGCCGAAGTTCCCGATGTAGTGGTTCGCGTCCGGCACCGGCCCCGAGGTGCCGTAGCGCTTGGCGAGGCGGGCAACGTGGGCCTGGCTTTCGGCCATTTCCTCCAGGGTGTTCTGAAACACCACGTGGGAGGCCCGCAGCGGCCCGTCCAGCAACGGAGTGGGGCGCGCGTGCAGCTCACCGTAAAGCTCCTCCCGCAGGGGGTGGGGCTCCAGACGGTTGATCAGCGAGGAACCAGTTTCGGCGTTCATATGGCGATGCTTCCGCGGGTCTGCTCGACGGCGACCGCTTCAGTGTACCGCTGCCCGGCCGGTTTGTGTTGCGTCGCAGCAGCTAGAAGTTGCCCCGGATTCCCAGGCTGAGGGTCGTATCGTCTCCGGTCGGGGAGGCCACGGGGCTGCGCTGGCGTTCGATCGCGTACTCGAAGTCGAGTGCGTCACCGATGACCCAGAGGTGACCGTAGCGAATTCGCCCGACGGGCAGGGCCTCGGTTTCGGTAAGACGCCCGCCGACGGCAACGGTCAGCTGCTGCTCCATGCGCTGATCGTCGAAGGCCCAGGCCTGCCAGCGGTGGTCCAGGCTCACGGAAAAGTCCCGTTCAGCGCTGTCCGGATTTTCCCGGGTCGCGAGTCGGCCGGTAAAGAAGAGCTGCTCGCTGTCCGCCGATAACAGCGGCCGATGCGATCTCAGCTCCAGGCTTTCGCTCCAGCCCCCGGCGCTCGCCTTGCGCTGCATGCGCACCTCGTTCCATGCGCCGCCGCGACCTTTGTGGCGGGCGGCCAGGCTGAGGTTGCCGCTGTGAATTTCCAGCGCCTCCTCCAGCGGCAGGCTGGCGAACTGACCCGAGATCAGCCAGCTCGGGCCAGGACTCCAGCGGCTCTCGAGCCGGAGGGTCGGTACCAGGCTGTCGGTTGCATTGCGGGCGTTGACCTCACCCTTGAGCCGCCAGTCGCCGCCGTCGAGCTGAACCCCGGCGGCGAGGGCTTCCATCGTGGCCCCGGAATCGTCCTGGCCCGCGTCTCCATGCAGCTGAAGAAACGGGCGCAGCGGTCCGCCCTGGTGCGACCGAGCGTGCGCGGCCCACGGTTGACGGATCGTGAAGCAGACCGGCGAATGCCAGCCGGCCCAGGCTCGCCGATGAAGGCGACCCAGCGTACTCGCTGGCGGCTGCGGGAGCGGCCAGCTGGATGGCCGACAAGGCCGCGGTGAAAATGAGAAACCGATACATCCGTGTAGTGCCGGGAGGGAGAATTCTGGTCAGTGGTCCGGGTATTCGAATTCTACTCGAAAGGCTATCTGATGAGTGTGTATCAGGTCACGTGGGGCCGTCCTCGTACCCCGCCGGAGCATCCGGTTCCGTGGCCGGATTCGTCACGGCAACCGTCGTCTGGACCGGGGCGCCGCTCCATTCTCGGATCAACGTGAAGCCGACCGCGAGCAGTGTGGGCCCGAGGAATACGCCGAGGAACCCGAAGGCCGCAATGCCGCCGAGCACCCCCAGGATCACCAGAGCCAGGGGCAAGTCGCTGCCCCGGCTGATGAAGAACGGCTTCAGGAAGTTGTCCACCGAGCCGACCACGACGATGCCCCAGGCGAGCAGGAACAGACCCCATCCCAGGTTGTCCTGGGCAATCAGGACCAGGCCGGCAGGGCCCCAGATCAGCGCGGAGCCGGCCGGGATCAGGGACAGGAATCCGGCGGCGATGCCGAGGACGAAACTGCTCGGTATTCCGGCGATGGCCAGGCCCAGGAATGTCAGCGTGCCCTGGGCGACCGCGGTTCCCACGATGCCCCAGACCACGCCCTTCATGGTGGCCTCCGCGACGCCGAGCAGATGAACCCCCCGACCGCTGCCGAGGCGTTCGGCTACGACCGCCACCCGGGCTCGCACCGCCTCTCCGTCCCGGTACAGGAAGTAGGCGAGAAAAACGCTGAGGCCGAGCTCCAGCAGGCCATTGCCTATGCCCGCGCCGACCTTGACGAGGCCTGAGCGAACAGCCGAAAGCACGGCACCCCAGTCTTTGACCAGCGCCGTCCGGCCGTGCTGAAGATCAGCCCAGTAGTCGCTCAGCGTGCTCCCGATCAGTGGCAGGTTGGCCAGCCACGCCGGCGGACCGGGCATACCCTCGCTGAACAGGTCGCGAACCCGGGCGGCAAAAACGCCGGCGTCGTCCGTCAGGCTGCCGGCAAGGATGCCGAAAGGCACCAGGAGCCCGAGGGTCAGGCCGAGCACCATGAGCAACGCCGCCAGGTTCCCGCGTCCGCCCAGCCGGTTCCTAAGCCAGGCGTAGGCAGGCCAGGTGACGAGCACCAGGATTACCGCCCAGAGGATGGCGGCCATGAAGGGGCGCAGGACAACGAAACAGCCGATGATCAGCAGCGTGAAAGCCGCGAGGCCGAGAACACGCTCGATGGGCTGGTCGGTCAGCGGCAGGTTCATCAGTCGCCCGGCAGGTACCGGTGCACCACGACGTCGTCAACGATCACCATGCCGCCGGATCCCGATTCGTCGAACAGCCGGTGGACGATTTCGAGGAACCGGTCGATGCGGTCGGCCTGGTCAATGATCTCCACGATCACCGGCAGGTCCGTCGACAGGTCGAGGACATGCGATGTCCGAAGGCGCGCGCTGGCCCCATAGGCCATGATTCCACGGGAAACGGTGGCGCCGGCGAGGCCGGCGGATTTCGCCTCCTGGACCAGGATTTCGTAAAGGGGGCGGTGGCGAACCTTGTCCGATTCTCCGAGATAAGCCCTGAGCAGCTTCGCCTGACCGGTTAATTCCATGCTGTCCTCCCTAGGCCCTCGTGATCAGGCCCACCAGCGCTATGCCCATGAAAAAAGCGAGGGTGGAGCCGATGAGTGTCCCCGTCGCATACAAAGAGGCCTGCAGCCAGGCATCGTCCCGGCTCATTTCCACGACCTCGTAGACGAAAGACGACATGGTCGTGAAGCCGCCGCAGAAGCCTACCGCTCCGAGCAGGCGCATTTCCGGGGTGACCGCATCCGACCGCAGGGCCAGGTGCACGATGATGCCGATGATGAAGCAGCCGAGGATATTGGACAGGAATGTGCCCCACGGGAGCGCCACCGACCAGCGCTGGGTCGCAAGACTGAGCCCGTAGCGGAGCATGGCGCCCGCCATACCGCCCGCACCGACGTAGAGAAATGCAATCAGGGTGCTCATCGGACTCTTTCGGACACCGTCAGGAGTGTAGCAGTACAGGCGGCCCGGTTCGGATTCGCCTTGTCAGGCGGCGGCCAGTGGCCTATATGTCCAAGACCCGCTACCGGGTCGCCACGAGCCAAATGACTCCGTGGCGGCCACGGTTCCAGCCGAGCAGGGAGTCATTCAGTCCATGCGCTCACCCGTTGCCCCGATTATCGCCGTGCTGGCCCTGGCGCTCGTGATCTTTGCCGCTACTCGCCTCTATCCCCCGGCGATCGAGGCCGATCTCATCAGCCGGACCACGGCCGCCCTGGCCGAGGCCGGCCACGATTCTGCCGACGTTACGGCCGACGGAAGAGACGTGCGTCTCACGGGCTCCGCACCGACCGAGCTGGCGCGTGCGCAGGCGACCCGCATCGCGGGCGCCGTTGATGGCGTCCGCCGGCTCGAGAATCGGCTGAGCGTCAAGGGATTCAGCTCCGCGCCGGTTGCCGGTTCGGAAGACGGCGCAGCCGGCGGGCCGCCCGCGCGTGGGCCGGAGTCCGGAACTTCCGCGCCGGAAACGCCCCGGCCGGAAGCCTCCGAACCGGTCCCGGAAGAGCCAGACGCCGGATCAACGCCGTGGGAGTCGCGATTCTCCCTGCGCGGCGGCCAGCTCATCCTGACCGGCGATGCCCCCGACGTGAGCGTTCCGGGAACGGGTGGCGGAGACGGTGCCGGAGCTCTTCGGCGATGTCCCGGTGCGCGATGGCCTCGTGGTTCGCAACGGCGCCGCCTCCGGGACCGGCGAGTTTCTGCGGGCCGCCCTCGAAGCACTCGCCGATTTTGAAGAAGGCGAAATATTGCTGAAGGATACAAGCCTCGAAGTTACGGGCACGCTGCGCTCGGGCACTGACCCGGCGGTCGTGAAACAACGCGTGGAGGCGGCTCGTCCCGAAGGCTTTGTGCTGGATTTTCGTGCCCGGGCGGCTCCGCCGGCGGAAGCCGCCAATGCCTGCCAGGCGGCGCTCGCCGCTCTCCTGGCCGGGCGCAGCGTGCAGTTCGCGTTCGGCAGCGCTGACCTGGACCCGGGAAGTCACGAGCTGCTCGATGACGTCGCCGAGGCGGCCGGCCGCTGCCCGGACGCGGCCCTCGAGGTCGCCGGCCACACCGACAGTGCGGGAGACGCCGATTTCAATCAGCAACTGAGCCTCGAGCGCGCCCGCTCGGTGGTGGCCTATCTGATCGGACGGGGCGTGACGGCGTCCCGGCTGACGGCCGCCGGATACGGGGAGTCCCGGCCGCGAGCCGATAACGGGACGGCCGAAGGACGCCGCAGCAACCGGCGAATCGAGTTTCTTGTCCAGGAGCAGACGCCATGACCTATCTCTTGACCCAGATCGTGATCGCCTTGCTCGCCGCCGCCGCGCTGGGGTTCTTTCTGGGTTGGTGGTTTGGGCAGCGGGCTGTCGACGGGGCGGCTCAGACCGGTTCCGAAGCCGGCCATGCGGAGCCGACGGACGAATCCGTCCAGGGAAGCCCGGGATCCGGTTGACCACCCTCGGGCACGCCTTCCGGGGGGCAACCGGGGGGGCGTCGATTACCCCAGGGCGGTGTCTTGCGATGAGGTGACGACAGGAGCCGCCGAGGCGAGCCCCAGCGCGGGATAAAAGGCGTAGGCTGAGTTCTCGAGCAAAGGGTGAAAGCCGAAAACCCGCCACCGAATCCCCAAGGAGTGATTGTCATGAACCGCATCCAGCGCCTCAGCCGCCACATCGTCCGCCGCGTCGATCCCGATTTACCCGAGGTGCGTAGCCGCCGCCGCTCGGTGAGGGCGCGTTTCCGCGGCGCCGTATCCCGTGTCATCGAGGCTGCCAGCCCGGCACCGACGCCCCGCGCCTGATCGCGGCCTGACCCTGACCCATCTGACGGCCTGCCACGGGCCCGGTGGCGCGGATCCGGCCCGGTCGGCCCGATGCCAGAAGGGCGAAGCCGGGTAACAGATCTGCCCGAATCCCTGCACGGGCCTGGCCCGCCACCGTTTCCCGGGTGCTCGCGTGCTGCAAAACGGCCGTTCCTGAGCCGAGGCGCTCTGCCGATGCGCTCGACAGCCGGCGGGCGCAGGTTGCGTGCCTGGGGGAATTTTGGGTCCCTCTCCACGCCTCAGGCCTTCAGAATCCGCATCCGCCGATGGCTTCCTGTTGCTCCATTTTCTGGTCCAGAGTTGGCCTGTTTGCCGCCGATGGAGGCTGATCCCGGTCCGGTACGGCTCCGTCTAGAATGGAAGGATGGCGGTATCCGTGGAATCCCTTAAGGCAGGCGAACCCTCTTCGACGGAGGCCGTGCGGGCGATCAGCGCAGCGTCGCCTGTCCCGCTGGTCATTGGCGTGACCGGTCACAGGGACCTGGTACCTGAAGAGGTCCCCCGTATCCGGGACATGGTCCGCGGATTCCTGCGCACCATGCAGGCGAGTTTCCCGGATCTGCCGCTGGTCGTCATGTCGGCACTGGCGGAAGGTGCCGACCGGCTGGTTGCTGCCGAGGCGCGGGCCATGGGCCTCCCTCTGATCGTTCCACTGCCCATGCCCCGGGAACTGTACGTAACGGATTTCGAGACCCGTGAATCGCGCGAGGAGTTCGAGGATCTCTTGCGGGGCGCCGAGGTCCTCGAACTACCGATTCTCGACGGATCGATGCCCGAGGCGGTGGGTGCGGGCGGGACCGCACGCGATCACCAGTACGCGCAGCTCGGGGTGTTCCTGTGCGCCCACTGCCATATTCTGTTGGCACTGTGGGATGGCAAGCCCTCGGACCAGTTGGGCGGCACGGCGAGCGTCGTGACGTTTCATCACTGGGACATCATGCCCGGGTTTACGGACAAGGCTGCGCGCATGCGCCAGCTGCTGGCCGACGACGAGAGCGATCTCGTGTACCACATCGTCTGTTCCCGCGACCGTGATGGCGGCGAGCCGGCAGCCGGCACGGCCGTCTTCGAATCCTCGTGGTTCACGACCGATGCCGAAAAGCCGCGCACCCGGGAGCTGCCGCCGCGCTACGAGAAAATCTTCAGCCGCTCGGCGGAGTTCAACAGCGACGCCGGCCGCTACGCGCATCGAATTCGCCGCGAGTCCTGGCCCCTGGTTACCGAGGACACGCCGCCGGAGATCGTTCCCGCGGTCGATCGTATCGATGCGGTTTTCCGCCGGGCCGACTGGCTGGCGATCCACTTCCAGAAACAGGTGACCTTCGGTTTGCGGGCGACCTACACGCTGGTCGTACTCATGGGCCTGGCGTTTATTGCCTATGCGGATCTTCCCGGAGTGGAAGGCGCCAGTGCCGCGATCTGGGCGTTTCTCGGCCTCTTCGGAGCAGGTGTGGTCTTGTCGTCCGTGGCAAACCGCCGTTCGTGGCATCGAAAATACCTGGACTACCGAGCCCTGGCCGAAGGTCTGCGTGTCCAGTTTTACTGGGCCATGGCGGGCGCACGGGATACTCGCCAGACCAAGTTCGCCCACGACAATTTCCTGCAGAAGCAGGACGTGGAGCTGGGCTGGATTCGCAACGTGATGCGGGTGACCGGCCGCCGCGGGGAGCTGCTGGGTCCGGCTCAGCGATCGGAAGGGCTGGCCTGCGTCATCCGCGAATGGGTGGACGGCCAGCTGGCCTACTACGAGCGCAAGACCGAAGAGCGTACGCGGCACACGCGCCTGACGGAACGCATCGGCGCGGTGTGCCTGTGGGGCGGGATCGGGGTGACGCTGCTTCTCGCTTTCAGCGCCGGCCGAATGCCGGGCGCTCTGGGTGACTGGCTGCTGGTCCTCATGGGCATCCTGCCGCTGATTGCGGCGGTGCGCGAGGCCTATGCCCACAAGAAGGCGGAACGCGAACTGATCAAGCAGTACCAGTTCATGGGCCGGATCTTTGCCAACGCAAAGCGAAAGCTGGACGCCGCCGCTGACGATGAGGAGCGCCGAGCGGTACTGAAGGCCCTGGGCGAGGCCGCCCTGGACGAGCACGCGGAGTGGATCATGGTGCACCGGGAGCGGCCGCTGGAACACGGCGGACTCTAGGCGGCTGCCGGGCCCTGCCAGGCGAGGCCGTGTCGCCACGGGCCGGACCGCTGTCCGGGTGCCTGCGGTCTACACTCACCGAACGTAACCTTCGCGCCTGCAACGGGAGCCTGCCATGACCGATCGCATTGACCCTGAGGGCCTACGCCTGCCCGTCAAGCTGGACAGCACCTCCAACGGCGAGTTCGAGCCGATCCCGCTGGCCAGGGAGCACCAGCTCGCCAATCGGCTTGCGCTGGAAACCGCGACCCGCAACGCGCGCCGCACCGGCATGAGCCGGAGATCCTTCATGGTGTCGGCCTGCGGCGCTGCGACGACCCTGCTGGCGTTCAACGAGGCCTTCGCGGCGGCAGGCAAAACCGGCGGGCGTTACGACATTATCCCTGAAGCGGGGCTCGATCCGGATGCGGCCGCGGCAGCGCTGGAAGGCCGCGAATTCATATTCGACGTCCAGGGGCACTTCGTGAACCCGTCGGGTGCGTGGCTGAAGGAGGTCCCGGCGGACGGCCGGCCGCTGTCGGGCATGCCGAAGGCCGCCTGTGGTCTCGCCGAGGGTGGGGGCGACCGGGATTACCTGCAATGCCTGGGACCCGACGAGTTCGTCAAGGACGTCTTCCTGGACAGCGACACGGACATGATGGTGCTGTCGTTTGTTCCGTCGCGGGCCGATGCCGAACCGCTGACCATCGAGGAGGCCGATGCGGTCCGGACCATCGTCAACCGGATGGAGGGGGACTACCGCCTGATGCTGCACGGTCGGGTCAATCCCAATCAGCCTGGCGATATCGAGCTCATGGACGAGCTGGCCGGCCTGTGGGGCGTGGCTGCCTGGAAGACGTATACGCAGTGGGGCCCGGACGGCAAGGGGTTCTTCCTGTCTGACGAGGATACCGGTCTTCCTTTCATCGAAAAGGCCCGGGACCTGGACGTGAAAGTGATCGCGATCCACAAGGGCATCCCGTTCGGGAAAGAGTCCTATGAGCACAGCCAGTGCAGCGATATCGGTGTCGTGGCGAAACGCTATCCCGACGTTTCGTTCCTGATCTATCACTCGGGTTTTGTGCCGGGAATCCCCGAGCTGCCCTACGACCATGAAGCCAAACGCGATGGCATCGACACGCTGGTCCGGTCGCTGATCGACAATGGCATAGCGCCCAACAGCAATGTCTATGCCGAGCTGGGCAGCACCTGGCGCTTTCTCATGCGCGATCCGGACAGTGCGGCGCATGGTCTGGGCAAGCTGCTGAAGTACTGCGGCGAGGACAATGTGGTGTGGGGTACGGACTCCATCTGGTACGGCTCACCCCAGGACCAGATCCAGGCGTTTCGCACCTTCCAGATCGCCAGTGAGCTGCGGGAGAAACACGGTTACCCGGAAATCACCCCGGCGCTGCGCGCCAAGGTGTTCGGGCTCAATGCCACCAAGCCCTACAACATCCATCTCGCGGAAGTTCAGCAGCGCGCGGCGGTCGACGGCATTGCCCGCCGCCGCGTGGAGTATGCGAACCGTCCCGAACCGCATTTCATGACCCACGGTCCGAAGAATCGTCGGGAATTTCTCAACCTCCTGGGCTGGAACGGCGGCCGGCGGACCTGAGCGGGTGACCTCCGGTCAGCCCGCCGGGTAGCTGTAGCTGGCCTGTATGCCCAGGGGCAGGCCCAGGGCCCAGTAGCCGAGGAGAAACGCCGACCAGGCCACGAGGAGCGTCAGGGAATAGGGGAGCATCATCGCCACCAGCGTGCCGATGCCCGCGGCCTTGAAGTAGCGCTGACAGAACACCACGATCAGCGGGAAGTAGGGCATCAGGGGCGTGATGATGTTGGTCGTGGAGTCGCCCACCCGGTAGGCCGCCTGGGTCAGATCCGGAGAAATGCCGAGGCTCATGAGCATGGGCACGAGGATCGGGGCCAGCAGGGCCCACTTGGCCGACGCCGAACCCACGAGCAGATTGACGACCGCCGTGACCATCACGATTCCCAGCAGCGTGAAGCTGGGCCACAGCCCCATGCTCTTCAACGTGTTCGCTCCCTCGATGGCGATCAGGGCGCCGAGATTCGACTGGCCGAAGGCGTGGATGAACTGGGCGGCAAAAAACGCCATGACCAGGTAGTAGCCCATCCCGCTCATGGCCTTGCTCATGCCGGCGATAATGTCACGGTGTGTCTTCACCGTTCCCGCCGCATAGCCGTAGACCGTGCCGGGCACGAGGAACAGCAGGAAAATCAGCGGCACGATGGACCGCATCAGCGGTGAGCTGAGACCCGCCAGCCCGCCGTTGTCGTCGCGCCAGGGTGAGTTGCCCGGCAGAGCCGTGACGACGAGGAGGACCATGCCGGCCAGCATCGCCGCGAGCGCCAGGCGCAGTGCGCGCCGCTCGACGTCGGTGAGCTCGTCCAGGGCCGGCAGATCGTCGGTATCGCCGTCGATCGGCGCCGAACGCTTCAGTCTCGGTTCGACGATTCGGTCGGTGAGAAACCAGCCGATCGCCACGATCAGCACCGACGAGGCCGTTGTGAAGAAGTAGTTGTTCAGCGGATTGACCATGAGCTCCGGATCCAGCACCTGGCCTCCGGCCGCGGTGAGGCCGGACAGCATGGGATCCAGGGCCGATGGCACGAAGTTGGCGGAAAACCCGCCCGAAACGCCGGCAAACGCCGCGGCGATGCCGGCGAGGGGATGCCGGCCCGCCGCGTAGAAAATCACGCCGCCAATGGGAATCACCAGCACGTAGCCGGCGTCAACGGCGGAGTGGCTGACGATGCCTACCAGGATCACCATGGGGGTGATCAGGTGCCGGCTGGTCATGGACAACAGCGAACGCAGGCCGGCGTTGATAAAGCCGGTGTGCTCGGCAACACCGATGCCCAGCATGGCGACGAGGACGACACCCAGGGGCGGAAAGCGGACAAAGGTCTCGACCATCTCGGAGAGGAACCCGGTCAGTTCCCGGCCAGCGAGCAGGTTGCGCACGACGATGGCCTCACCCGTGCGCGGATCGATGGCGGAGAACTCGACGCCTGACAGCAGCGCCGAGAGTCCCCAGGTCAGCAGCAGGAAGATGAAAAACAGGATCGCGGGATCCGGAAGCCGGTTCCCGGTGAGCTCGATCCAGTCGAGAACCCGGTTGAGCCGATTGGAGGTCCCGGTGGCCGGGAGATTGTCGTCAGCGCTGGTCATGGTTGCTCCCGCACCCGGTGTTAGCGGAGTATACCCACCAAAGCGGACAGCGCCGACGCCGGCACATCGCGCTTGCGATAAAATTAGATATTGCTAATATTTTGGGCCCGCAGCCCGGGAATCGGCCCACCGCGAAGGGGCGAATACTTCCGGGCTAGCGATACCGATTTCACGGAACGTCACAAGGGGGTCTGCGCGTGGCCGACATGGACATGGTTCTCCTGGCGCGGCTCCAGTTCGCGTTCACGGTTTCCTTCCACATCATTTTTCCTGCCTTCACGATCGGGCTGGCCAGCTACCTGGCAATGCTCGAAGGTCTCTGGCTGAAGACCGGCCGTGACGTTTATCTGCGGCTGTACCGGTACTGGGTGAAGATTTTTGCCGTGTCCTTCGGCATGGGCGTAGTCTCGGGCCTGGTCATGAGCTACCAGTTCGGGACCAACTGGAGCGTGTTTTCCGAGAAGGCCGGCAATGTTCTGGGTCCGCTGCTGGGCTACGAAGTACTCACTGCGTTCTTCCTGGAAGCGTCGTTCCTCGGGATCATGCTGTTTGGCTGGAAGAAGGTCGGGCCGAAACTGCATTTTGCGTCGACCTGCATCGTCGCGGTCGGTACCCTGTTCTCCGCATTCTGGATCCTGGCCGCCAACAGCTGGATGCAGACGCCGGCGGGCTACGAAATCCGCGACGGCATTATTTATGCGACCGACTGGATCGAGGCGATCTTCAATCCCTCGTTTCCGTACCGTTTCGTTCATATGGTACTGGCGGCCTACGTGACGACCGGCACGGTCGTGGCCGCGGTAGCGGGCTATCACCTGCTCAAGGGCACACGGGTCGAGCCGGCGCGGGTCATGATGCATATGGCGGTGGGCTTTCTGGCAATTGTCGTCCCGCTGCAGATCATTGCCGGCCATGAGCACGGCGCCAACGTCTACGAGTATCAGCCGGTGAAGCTCGCCGCCATGGAAGGGCACTGGGAAACCTACGAGAACAATGCACCGCTCGTGCTGGTCGGCCTGCCGAACGAAGAGACCGAGTCCAATGACTACGCGTGGAGCATTCCGAAGGTCGGCAGCCTGATCGTGACCGGATCCTTCGACGGCAAGATCCGCGGGCTGAAGGAATGGCCGGCGGAGGAGCGGCCGCCCGTGGCGATCGTGTTCTGGAGCTTCCGGATCATGGTGGGACTGGGCATGATCATGTTGTTCATCGGCCTCTACGGCGCCTGGTCCATGTGGCGGGGCAGCCTTGAACGGCAGCGCTGGTTCCTTCGCCTGTGCATGTTTTCCGCGCCGGCAGGGTTTGTTGCGATCCTGACGGGCTGGATCACTGCGGAGGTTGGCCGCCAGCCCTGGACCATTTACGGCGTGCTGACCACGGCGGAATCGGTCTCGCCGGTTACGGCTTCCGCCGTCGGCACGTCGCTGATCGTGTTCGTTTTCGTGTATTCCATCGTTTTCGGTGCCGGTCTGCATTACATCCTCAAGCTCGTGCGCAAGGGTCCGGATCGCGGGCTCGAGCCCGAGAGCGCGTCCCAGGGCGAACCCGTGCTCGGTTTGCCACTTGCCCTGGGCCGTGACGACCGGGCCGAGGCCTGACAGGAGGGTTTCGACATGGACGGACTGAATCTGCCATTTATCTGGGCCGGCCTGCTGGCGGTCGCGGTGTTCATGTATCTCATTCTCGACGGCTTCGACCTGGGCCTGGGGATCCTTTTCCCGTTTGCGCCCACCGACTCTGACCGGGATGTGATGATGAACTCGGTGGCGCCTGTCTGGGACGGCAACGAGACCTGGCTGGTTCTCGGCGGCGGCGGCTTGTTCGCGGCGTTCCCGAAGGCGTATGCGGCGCTCATGCCGGCGGTGTACATGCCCATCGGCTTCATGCTGACCGCGCTCATCTTCCGCGGCGTCGCCTTCGAGTTCCGGTTCAAGGCTTCCGACAACGGCCGCAGGATATGGGACCAGGCCTTTCACTGGGGATCCGTCGTGGCCACGTTTTCCCAGGGTCTCGTACTTGGTGCAATCGTCCAGGGGATCACCCTGGAGGACGGCCGCTTCGCCGGCGGCATGTTCGACTGGCTGACACCGTTCAGCTTTGTCGTGGGTTGCTCCCTCGTCTGGGGCTATGTCCTGCTCGGCAGCACGTGGCTGGTGATCAAGAGCGAAGGGGAATTGCTGGCCTGGGCCCGTCGTGTCGGCGTCATGGCCGCCGGCATCGTGTTGCTGATGATGGCCATCGTGAGTTTCTGGGTACCCACGCTGGACGCCGCCGCCGCCGACCAGTGGGGGCTGAGGTATCCGGACGTGAACTGGTCGAAACTGGCGCCGCTGACCCCGATTCCGATCCTGGTGGGCGTTGCCTTCATCCAGATCGTTCGCGGCCTCCGGGGCGGGGCAACCTACTCCCCGCACATTTGGGGAATCGTCCTGTTTCTCCTGGGATTCGTCGGTCTGCTCGTCGGCATCTATCCGTATCTCGTGCCCTATGACCTGACATTTACCCAGGCCGCGGCAGCGCCCAATTCCCAGGGACTGCTGCTGGTCGGAGCGCTGGTTATGCTGCCGATCATCCTGGCCTATACCGGCTACGTGTACTGGATTTTCCGCGGCAAGGTGGCGGCCGATGCCGGATACCACCACTAGCCGGACGCCGGACAACGGCCCCCGCGGCTGGCGCCGAGCGGGCTGGTTTGTCGCCATCTGGACCGGGAGCCTGCTGGCCTGGCTGGCGTTTGCCTATGGCTTGCGCTGGATCATGGAACAAGTGGGAATCGCCGCGTAGGGCCTGGACCGGGATGCCCCATCGGAGGTCCGTGAGTCACCGCCTTGGCCGGGCATGATTCTCGAGCGGATGCCTCCGCAAGAGCGGTGCACGCGGAGTCGGCCGCGACGATTCGCAGCCTGTCCGCGGCCGCCGGGCTGAAGTCGTACTACAGGTAGTCGCCGGGAAAAATCCGCCGCCCAGGCATGGCGTGGCGAATGCCGCCCAGGTCGCTGCCGGAATCCTGCGGGCGCCGCGGGATAACGTGGTAGTGGCAGTGAAAAACACTCTGCCCGGCATCCCGGCCCGCGTTGGCGCCGATATTGAACCCGGAGACCGAACGGTCCAGCCGGCGGATGTCGGCGCACACCCTCAGGATCAGCTCATGGCAGGCCGCGGCTTCTTCCGGGGAGAGATCCAGCGCCGTCACGGCGTGGCGTTTCGGAATGACCAGCGTGTGGAGCTCCGATGCAGGAAAGGCATCGCGGATCGCGACCGCGCCGTCGTTTTCGAGAAAGATGCGGGGACCGATTTCTGCGCAGAAAAGGCACTCGCCGGATTCTTCAGCGCGGGCTTCCGTAGCGCACTGTGATACGTCGATCTGCCCCACCGTACGTCCCGTCATCAAGGCTCTCCTGTCCATGCGGAAAGGCTGAGCCTACAACGTTTCAATCGAATGTCACCGGACCCGGTTCGGGTTTTCCGCCGGGGAAACGAAGAAAGCCGGCTTTCGCCGGCTCTGTTCTGCCGCGCAGGGCGGCTGTCGTATTGGTCGGAGTAGCAGGATTTGAACCTGCGACCCCTACGTCCCGAACGTAGTGCTCTACCAGGCTGAGCTATACTCCGACGCCGCGTTTCACGAGGACCGTCCGGTCAGTAGGACCGGCTGATGGCGATGTCCGCTATTGCTGCCAGCCCGTCCCGAAACGGGGACTCCGGCAGGATGCCCAGCGCGGAGATGGCGGCATCGGCCTCCGATTTCGCGAGCCGCGCAGTGTAGTGGAGCGCATCGGTGGATTCAATAGCCTTCAGGATGACGGGCATCCGCTCGGCGCCGCCGTTCTCGATGGCTTCCCGAATGGCCAGGCGCTCTTCATCACTGCCCTTGCGCAGCGCATGGATCAGCGGCAGCGTAGGCTTGCCTTCCGCCAGATCGTCGCCGGCATTTTTGCCCATCTCTTCGGCGCTCGAGCGGTAGTCCAGCGCGTCGTCGGTGAGCTGGAAGGCGTTGCCCAGTTTCATCCCGTAGGTGGCGAGGGCTTCCAGGACCTCCGGCGGCTGGTCGGAGAGCAACCCGGCCACGACGGCTCCGGCCTCGAAGAGCTTGGAGGTTTTGCACTCGATGATTTCCATGTACCGGGCCTCGCTGGTCTCCGGATCGTTGATATTCATCAGCTGCATCACTTCGCCCTCGGCAATGCGGTTTGTCGCATCCGCGAGAGCCGCCATGATCCCCATCCGCTCCAGGCTGACCATCATCTGGAAGGCTCTGGAGTAGAGGAAGTCCCCCACAAGGACGCTGGCCGAGTTTCCAAACATGGCGTTGGCCGTGTCCTGGCCCCGCCTGAGATCCGACCCGTCCACGACGTCGTCATGGAGGAGCGTCGCGGTATGAATAAATTCGATAATGGCCGCCGCTTCGACATGGCCGCTGCCCGTATAGCCGCAGGCCCGGGCCACGAGCAGCACGAGCAGCGGTCGCAGTCGCTTGCCCCCGGAATTGACGATGTAGTCCGCCACCTGGCTGACCAGCATGACGTCGCTGTGCAGACGGGTCCGGATCGTATCGTCGAGGGATTCCAGGTCGGCCTCGACCAGACGACGGACGTCTGCGAGGGACAGGGGACTGGTCAGGGCGGAAAATCTTGCTTCCATCAGGTGTCTCGGCGGCCTCCTTCCGCCGCGGGTTGGCGCTGGTGGCGCCGGATCGTGAGGTACGATTGTAGCGCCAAACGGCGCTGGGCTCCGTTTCACAAAACATTCCCGGGGGTTTGACCCCTACGGGCCCTATGGATACAATGCGCGGCTTGGTTTCGACCCCACGACAGAGTGGAGAGCAGGTTCATGTACGCGGTTATAAAGACAGGCGGAAAACAGTATCGCGTCGCTGAGGGCGCCACCCTGAAGGTGGAGCGTCTGGATGCGGCCGAGGGCGACGCCGTCGAATTCGATCAGGTCCTCCTGGTTGGCGAAGGCGAGAACGTCACCATCGGCACGCCGCTGGTCGAGGGCGGTAAGGTCACGGCCACCGTTGAATCCCAGGGCAAGGCCAAGAAGGTGGTAGTGGTCAAGTTCAATCGGCGCAAGAATTACCGGCGCACGAAGGGCCACCGCCAGCAGTTCACCCAGGTCAGAATCACGGAAATCTCCGCCGGATAACGGCTGAGGGAAGAGGAAGGCTCAGAGATGGCACATAAAAAGGCAGGCGGCAGTACTCGTAACGGCCGCGATTCCGAGTCCAAACGGCTTGGCGTGAAGCGTTTCGGCGGAGAGGCCGTGCGCGCCGGCAGCATTCTGGTCCGCCAGCGCGGCACCCGCTTCCACCCCGGCGTGAACGTTGGCGTGGGCCGTGACCACACCCTGTTCGCCAAGGCGGACGGAACGGTTCGTTTCGAGACCCGCGGTGACAAGGGCCGGAAGTTCATTACGGTTATATCTGACTGATTCCCTGGACGGGGCCCTGGCGGACCCCGCTTCCACGAGAGGCCCCGGCAGCGTCCGGGGCCTTTTTCGTTTTAGCGCTAGAATTCCCCGCATCCCCTGCGGGCCAGCTGAGTTCCGGGCACACTGCGAGAACGACCATGAAATTCGTCGATGAAGCCACTATTCGCGTGGCCGCCGGCAACGGCGGCAACGGCACTGTGAGCTTCCGCAGGGAAAAATACGTTCCTCGCGGCGGGCCGGATGGCGGCGATGGCGGCCGCGGCGGCAGCGTCTGGATGGAGGCGGATTCGGGGATCAATACCCTCGCGGATTTCCGTTTCCAGCGCAATTTCCGCGCGGCCCACGGTCAGCCGGGGTCGGGCAAGAACTGTGCGGGCCGGGGGGCCGAGGACCTGGTCATCCAGGTCCCCGTGGGGACGGTTGTCCAGGATGAGGGTACGGGCGAGGTCATCGGCGACCTGACTCGCCCCGAGCAGCGCCTGCTTGTGGCCCGTGGCGGTGAGGGTGGCCAGGGCAACGCGCGCTTCAAGACCAGCGTCAACCGGGCGCCGCGGCGCGCGACCCCGGGTACGCCGGGCGAGGTCCGGGAGCTCGTGCTGGAACTTAAGCTTCTGGCCGACGTGGGTCTCGTCGGCCTGCCGAATGCGGGCAAGTCCACGCTGATCCGCCAGGTCTCCGCCGCCCGGCCCCGGGTGGCGGACTACCCCTTTACCACGCTTCACCCGAATCTCGGCGTGGTTTCCGTGGGGAATCATCGCAGTTTCGTCATGGCCGACGTGCCCGGGCTGATCGAGGGCGCGGCCGGCGGTGCGGGCCTGGGCATCCGCTTCCTCAAGCATCTGCAGCGAACCCGGCTTCTTCTGCACCTCGTGGACCTGGTGCCTGTGGAAGGTCAGCCGTCACCGGAAGAGGCCGCCCGGGTCATCGTGGGTGAGCTGGAAGGGTTCAGCCCGGAGCTGGCTGCGCGGCCACGCTGGCTGGTCGTCAACAAGGCGGACCTCGTACCGGACGGCGAAGCGCCTGAGCGCGCCGAGGACCTGGCCCGGAAACTGGGCTACGAGGGGCCGGTGTTCTGCGTGTCCGCGCTGTCGGGCCAGGGTACGACAGGACTGGTCTCGGCTGTCATGAGCTGGCTCGAGAGCCATCCCGCCGATAGGCCTGGGGATGACGAGCCGGCTGAGAACTCCGGTGTCTCCGGGTCAGGGGAGGCGCCGCCACCGGGCAAAGGACCGGATTTCGGTTCGGCCTAAGCCCGCCCGCAGCGACTCCCAGGCAAAAAAAAGCCGGCCCTGAAGATCGGCTGGAGGTCATTGCATTGTTTTGCGGTCCCCGGGTTTGTGCCCTGGGTCGCCGCTGAAATTCAGCCCTGCTGGAGAGCCTTGACCTTGGTGTTCAGACGGCTCTTGTGGCGAGCGGCCTTGTTTTTGTGGATCAGGCCCTTGTCGGAGACGGAGTCGATCACCGGAACGGCCTTCGCATAGGACGTCCTGGCCAGTTCCTTGTCGCCGGACTCTACCGCGGCAAGGACCTTCTTCGTGAGCGTCCGCATCTTCGAGCGAAGGCCCACGTTGTGCTGGCGGCGCTGCTCCGACTGGCGGGCGCGCTTCGCTGCTGACTTGATATTGGCCAAGGTACTGAAACTCCGAAAACGTTAGGGCCGACCGGCCGAATTCGCCGGCGGCTTCAGTCCGCGACGGCTACGAAGCCGCATATTATTTCGGTCGGGGCCCTGCTTGTCAATGCTCTGGCGGGCGTTGCGGCTGGCGGCACTGCGCTCGGCCGGCGGTGACCCGCAAGACTGGCCGAGGCGCGAGGCGGGCTTGTGGTTCTCGGAATGAATGTATTAACGTGCTAATACGTTTGCAGTTCCCACGCGCCTGGCGAGGGGATCATTAGCCAACATTCAAAGGCCCCCGGGAAGGCCAGCGAGGACCGAGAATCGATGAAAACCCGTGATCCGCGTCCGGCAGAGGAGCAGGCCCGCTGTGAGGCGGCCCTGTTCGAAGCTGTCAGTCTCCTGGAGAATTCCGCGGAGGCCGAAGTGTTTCTGCGCGATCTGTGCACGCCGGCAGAGCTCGAGGCCCTGGCCGACCGCTGGTGTGTGGTCGCGCTGCTTCGCGAAGGCCGGCCGTACCGGGAGATCAACGAGTTGACCGGCGTCAGCGTCACCACCATCGGCCGGGTCGCGCGGTTTCTCGACCGCGGGCACGGTGGCTACGAGCTCGTGGCCGACCGTCTGCGCGACTAGCCCCGAGGCCGACCCCCCACACTAAACCACCGTGACTGCCGCGCTCTCAGCGGCCACCGGAGCATCCCTTGGAACAAGAACCGCGCCTGAAGATTGCCGTGCAGAAGTCCGGCCGCCTCACCGAGAACTCCCTGCATCTGCTGGAAACCTGCGGCCTGACCTACAGCCGCGGCCGGGATCAGCTGATCTGCTTCGGCGAGAATATGCCCGTGGACGTGCTGCTGGTGCGGGATGACGATATTCCCCAGCTTCTTGCCGAGGGGGTCTGCGACCTGGGGATCGTCGGGCTGAACGTGCATCTGGAAAAATCCGACCCCGAAGCGGGCGTACGCAAGGCGCTCGATATGGACTTCGGCCGCTGCCGGCTGTCGATCGCCGTTCCGCGCGGTGAATCGTGGAATGGCCCCGCTTCGTTGTCGGGGCGGCGCATCGCCACGACGTACCCCAATATTCTCGGCCGCTGGCTGGATGAGCAGGGCATCGAGGCCAGTGTCGTCACCCTGTCGGGGGCGGTGGAGATCGCGCCGCGCCTGGGGCGTGCCGATGTGATCTGCGACCTGGTCTCCACCGGGTCGACTCTTGCAGCAAATGATCTGGAGGAGACCATGGTGGTGCTGGAAAGCCAGGCGGCGCTGCTCGCGGCCCCGCAGGCCCACTCCGCCTGGGCGCAGCGCATGATCAGCCGCATCGAGGGCGTTCTGCGTGTTCGCGGCAGCAAGTACATCATGCTCCATGCCCCCCGCGCGGCGCTGGAAGAAATCCGCGACCTGCTTCCGGGCAGCGAAGCGCCCACCCTGATGCCCCTCGAAGGACTGGAGGACAAGGTGGCGGTGCACGCGGTTTGCTCCGAGACGGTGTTCTGGGAAACCCTGGAAAGCCTCAAGGGCGCCGGCGCCACCTCGATTCTCGTGCTGCCGGTTGAGAAGATGCTGGCATGAGTACGCAAGCGGAAAGTGTCCCTGCAGAAAACCTCGCCATCCTCGAGTGGCGAGATCTCGACAGTGACCAGCGGCGGGCTGCTCTGGCACGGCCGCCGCAAAGCGTCAACGACGAGCGCCGGCGTGAAACGGCCGGGATTATCGCTTCGGTGCGGACCGGAGGTGATGCGGCGCTTCTCGACCTCACCGAGCGGCTCGACGGTGTCCGCCCGGCCGCGCTGCGCGTTCCGGTTGAGGCCTTCGATGCGGCCGAGGCCAGCCTCACCGAGGTCCAGCGCGCCGCGATTCGCCGTGCCATCTCCACGGTTACGACCTTTCACGAGGCCCAGCGCTACCAGCCACCGGTAGTCCAGACCGCACCCGGCGTCCGCTGCAGTACGGTCATCCGCGCCATTGGACGGGTGGGGCTCTATGTGCCCGCCGGGAGCGCGCCGCTGCCATCGGCGGTGATCATGCTCGCCGTACCGGCCCGCATCGCTGACTGCGAGCGCCGGATCATCTGCTCTCCGCCGGGGGGAGACGGGCTGCCCGATCCGAGCGTCCTCGTCGCGGCCCGGTACTGCGGCGTGGAGGAAGTCTATGCCGTGGGCGGCGCCCAGGCAGTGGCTGCCATGGCGTACGGGACAGAGACTATCCCCTCCTGCGACAAGATTTTCGGCCCGGGCAATGCCTGGGTCACCGAAGCCAAGCTTCAAGTCTCGCTGGATCCGGACGGCGCCGCCCTGGATCTGCCCGCCGGTCCCTCCGAGGTCCTGGTCATCGCCGATGACTCGGCGGACCCCTCGGCCGTGGCTGCCGACCTGCTCTCCCAGGCCGAACACGGGCCCGACAGCCAGGTGCTCCTGGTCACTCCGTCCCGGGGACTGGCGGATACCGTCGCCCAGGAGGTCGCGTTCCAGCTTGCGTCGCTGCCCCGGCGGGAGATCGCGGCCCAGGCCATTGCAAACTCGCGAACACTGGTCGTCGAGAGTCTCGAGCAGGCGCTCGTGGTTTCCAACGCCTACGGACCGGAGCATCTGATTCTCGCAGTGGACGACGCGCGGCGCTGGACGGGTAACATCCGCGTCGCCGGTTCTGTTTTTCTCGGACACTACGCACCGGAATCCCTGGGTGACTATTGCAGCGGCACGAATCACGTGCTGCCGACCTATGGCTACGCCAAGGCCTGGAGTGGCCTGGGGCTCGCGGACTTCCAGCGCCGGATCTCGGTCCAGGAAGTGACGCTGCAGGGCCTGGAGGAACTCGGCCCCACGGCGGTCACTCTGGCCCGGCTCGAGGGGCTGGAGGCGCATGCCCGTGCCGTGATCGTCCGGATTGGCGAGGGAGACGGGGAATCGTGACCTGGCAGCTGAACCTGCTGCGCCCGGATCTCGCCGGCTTCAAAGCCTATTCGGCCGCCGCACCCGACAAGACGGCCGTGCGCCTTCATGCCAACGAGGTGTCGTGGCGGCGGGACTGGGACCACTCCGATGTGGGCCTCAACCGCTATCCGGATCCGATGCCGGCGCTGCTGGCCGAGCGGCTGGGCAAGCTCTACGGGGTAGCCTCGGAATCGATTCTGATGACACGCGGCAGCGATGACGCCATCGACGTGCTCGTGCGCGCGTTCTGCCGGGCCGGCCGCGATGCCATCGGCATTTCGTCCCCGACCTTCGGGATGTACCAGGTGGCCGCGCGGGTGCAGGGGGCCGGCGTCGTCGACGTGCCGCTGACCCGCTCGCCGGACTCACCCTTCGGGCTGGACGTGGAGGGCCTGGCCGAAGCGGTCGACGCCGGCGCCGACACCCTGCCCGTGAAGCTTGTTTTCGTCTGCTCGCCCAACAACCCGACGGGCAATCGCCAGCCGCCAGGCGTGCTGGAGGCGTTGCTCGAGCGCATGGGCTCACGAGCGATCGTCGTCGTGGATGAGGCTTACCAGGAGTTTGCCGCGGGCCCCGGTCTGTCCAGGCGTGCCGCCGGCGGTGACCTGCTGGTCCTGCGGACACTGTCGAAGGCCTACGGCATGGCCGGTGCTCGCCTCGGTGCGCTGGTCGGCCCGCCGGAGACGGTTGCCCTGTTGCGTGCCCTGCTGCCGCCGTACCTGCTGCCATCTCCGTGCGTGGAGGCGGCCCTGAATATGACAACGCCGGCGGCCCTGGCCGAGGCCAGCGCGCGGGCGGCCGACATCGTTGCCCGCCGCGGCCCGCTGGCGGAAGCGCTGGCCGGCCTGCCCGGGGTGCTGGAGGTGTTTCCCAGCGAAGGGAACTTCGTTCTCGTGCGTTTTGCCCATGCGCGGGCGGCCGTGGATCGCTGCGCGCGCGCTGGCATTCTCGTTCGGGACTTCAGCCGCCAGCCGGGGCTTGAGGGCTGCGTGCGGATCACGGTGGGCAGCGAGGGTGAGAGCGAGCGCGTCATCGCAGCGCTCACGGAGACTGTATATGTCTAGGACTCCGTATCTGTTTATTGATCGCGACGGCACGCTCGTGGACGAGCCTGCCGACGAGCAGGTGGATGCCTTCGAGAAGGTTCGTCTCACCGAGGGCGTGATTCCTGCGCTGATCAGGCTCCGGGATGCGGGCTACCGCTTCGTGATTGTGAGCAACCAGGACGGACGCGGCACCGAGTCGTTTCCCGAATCCGATTTCGCGCCGGTACAGGCGTTCATCGGCGCACTGTTCGCATCCCAGGGGATCCGCTTCGACGCGGAATTTTTCTGCCCGCATTTCGCCGCCGATGGCTGCGACTGCCGCAAGCCGCGCACTGGCCTCTTGACCCGCTTTCTCATGGAGAACCCGCCGGACCTCAAGCGCAGTTTTGTCATCGGCGATCGGCAGACGGATCTGGACCTCGCAGGGAACCTGGGTATCCAGGGGCTGCGCGTGGGTCCGGACGGCGAAACCTGGGACGCGGTTGCCACGCGGATTCTGTCGGGTGTTCGCCGTGGCAGTGTCCGGCGGCGAACGAAGGAAACCGACATCGCCGTGGCGGTGGACCTGGACGCCACGGGCCCGGTCTCCATCGCAACCGGGATCGGCTACTACGACCACATGCTCGAGCAGGTGGCCCGCCACGGCGGCATTGCGCTGACCGTGAGCTGCAAGGGCGATCTCGAGGTCGACGAACACCACACCGTGGAAGACGTTGCGCTGGCGCTGGGACAGGCGCTCAGAGAAGCCCTGGGCGAGAAACGCGGGATCGGCCGCTACGGCTTCCTGCTGCCGATGGACGAGGCGCTGGCCCAGCTGGCGCTGGACCTGGGCGGACGGCCCTACGCTGTGTTCGAAGGAAGGTTGCCCCGGGAGCGGGTGGGCGAACTGCCCACGGAAATGGTGCCGCACTTTTTCCGGTCCCTTGCGGACAGTCTGGGGGCTTCCATCCACGTAAAGGTAAGCGGCGACAACGCCCATCACATGGTCGAGGGCAGCTTCAAGGCTCTGGGGCGCGCCCTGCGCGATGCGGTACGCCTCGACGGTGGCGAGATTCCGTCCACGAAGGGCATGCTCGCATGAACCCCGTTCACTCGAGCGGAAGGAGTGCGTCTTGAAGGTCGCGGTCATCGATTCCGGTGGAGCGAATATTGCCTCGGTCCGGCATGCGCTGGCACGCCTCGGCCATGAGGGGGAGGTGACCACGGATCCCAGCGTCATCCAGGCCGCGGAACGGGTGCTGTTGCCGGGGGTGGGCGCGGCAGCCGACGCCATGGCGCGGCTTCAGGCCGCCGGTCTCGTGCCGCTGATCCGGTCCCTCAAGCAGCCCGTACTGGGCATCTGCCTGGGCATGCAGCTGTTGTTCGAAGGGTCCGATGAAGACGGCGGGGTCGAGTGCCTGGGCATTCTGCCCGGACAGGCGCGTCGCTTTGCCGTGGCGCCCGGGCGACCCGTTCCCCACATGGGATGGAACCGGGTCCGCGCTGCGGGGGCCGCGTCCGGCGGACATCCGCTGTTCGACGGCATTCCCGACGGCAGCCATTTCTACTTTGTGCACAGCTTCGCGGTGCCTGTCGGGCCGGAGACCCTGGGCGCCTGCGACTATGGCGTGCCGTTTACCGCCGTTGCGGGCCGGGCCAACGTTGCCGGCACCCAGTTTCATCCCGAGAGGTCCGGGCCCTGGGGCGCAAGACTCCTGCATAACTTTCTGGAGACCACGGTATGGAGCTGATACCGGCCATCGATCTGAAAGACGGGCGGGTCGTTCGCCTGCACCAGGGGCGATTCGATGCGCGTACCGACTACCCCGAGAACGCCGAGGATCTGGCGGCCCGCTACCTGGAGATGGGCGCGGACTGGGTTCACGTGGTGGACCTGGACGGTGCCCGCGACGGTGTGGGGGCCAATGCCAGCCTGATCGAAACCCTGGTCACCAATCATCCCGGCCGTCTCCAGGTCGCCGGCGGCATACGGCGGGAGGGGGACGCTGCGTTTTGGCTCGATGCCGGGGCGGGCCGCGTTGTCGTCGGCAGCACGGCGATGGAGCAGCCCGGGAAAGTGACCAGCTGGCTGAATGGTTTCGGTCCAGGCCGCGTTGTTCTCGCACTCGACGTGGCCATGGAGGCCGGCGTGCCCCAGCTCAGGAGCCGGGGCTGGACGGAATCGGCCGGCAAGGACCTGTGGACGCTCCTGGATGACTACGGTGATGGGGCGCCGGTACACGTTCTGTGCACCGACGTGGCCCGCGACGGTGCCATGGCGGGTCCCAACGTGGATTTGTATGCCGACTGTGTGCGGACCCGTTCGGACATCCGCTGGCAGGCCTCTGGCGGGGTGCGCGGCGTAGAGGACCTGGAGGCTCTTGCAGCGGTCGGCGCCAGCGCCGCGATTGTCGGTCGCGCGCTCCTGGAAGGCGCGATTACGGAAGAGGAGACCCGGCCATTCTTGCCAAACGCCTGATTCCCTGCCTGGATGTTCGCGACGGCCAGGTGGTCAAGGGCGTCAATTTCCGCGACCACCGCGTGATGGGAGACATCCTCGATCTTGCCCGGCGCTATCGGGACGAAGGCGCAGACGAACTCGTCTTCTATGACATCACGGCCAGCCCCCAGGGCCGGTCGGTGGACCGGGACTGGGTGGCGCGGGTTGGCGCCGTGCTCGACATCCCCTTCTCCGTGGCTGGCGGCATCCGCAGCGTTGCCGATGCCGAGGCGGTGCTGGCCGCCGGCGCAGAGAAGATCTCCGTGAACACGCCCGCGCTGGAGAACCCGGATCTCATCGACGAACTGGCCCGGCGTTTCGGCAGCCAGTGCGTCGTCATCGGTATTGACAGTTATCCGGAGGATGCGGGCTGGCAGGTGGCCAGTCACACCGGTGACCCGGATGCGACCCGTTACGGCCGGAGAGCCACCCTGGACTGGGTGCGCGAGGTCCAGAGGCGCGGCGCGGGAGAGATCGTGCTGAACTGCATGAACGCCGACGGCGTGCGCTCGGGCTACGACGTGGAGCAGCTCGTCGCCGTCCGGGAAATCTGCGACATCCCCCTTATCGCATCCGGCGGTGCCGGGGAGAGGGCGCATTTCCTCGAGGTTTTCCGGCGCGCGGACGTGGATGGCGCGCTGGCGGCCACCGTGTTCCACTCCGGCCAGATTCCGATTCCCGAACTCAAGGCCTGGCTCGCGGGCGTAGGCGTGGAGGTGCGACATGAGAGCGCCGGCTGAAAGCGATCTCGACTTCGAAAAGGGCGGCGGCCTGATTCCGGCCATTGTGCAGGACCACGTGACCGGCGCGGTCCTCATGCTCGGCTACATGACCGCCGAAGCCTATCGGGCGACGCTGGCGTCGGGCCGGGTGACGTTCCATTCACGCTCCCGCAAGGCGCTCTGGCAAAAGGGCGAGACCTCCGGGAACGTGCTGGAGGTCGCGGGCATCCGCACGGACTGCGATGGGGATGCCCTGCTCGTCGACGCGCGACCGGCCGGCCCTACCTGTCACAAGGGATGGACCAGCTGTTTCGGCGACGATTTGCCGGGTGTTGCCGGATTCGCCGGCGCCCTGGACGAGGTGATTGCCGGGCGGCTGGAAGACCGTCCGGAGGAGAGCTATGTGACCCGGCTGGCCGAGGCGGGGCCACGCCGCGCCGCGCAGAAGGTCGGCGAGGAGGGGGTCGAGGCGGCGCTGGCCGGGGCGGCGGGTGACGGCGCCGAGCTGGTGAACGAATCCGCGGATCTCCTTTTCCACCTGCAGGTGCTGTTGCAGCTCAACGGTCTGCGCATGGGCGATGTGCTCAGGCGCCTTGAAGAGCGCCACCGATCCTGAGCGTCGCGGCTTTCCGGCCACGGAGGCATCTCCGCCGCGATGAGGATCCGCGGCTTGTGGGGCGGACAAGGTGGCGGACAAATACGGGACGCCCGCGGCCTGCCCCGGTATGATCCGCCGGCATGAGCCGCAAGGACGCCCGCCCCAGCCTGCTGCGCTCCACGAGCGTGGTGGGCGGCAATACGCTGGCCTCCCGAATCCTCGGATTTCTCCGCGACGTCGTCTTTGCGAGGGCCTTTGGCGCCGGCGCCGGCATGGACGTGTTCGTGGTCGCCTTCCAGATCCCGAATTTTCTCCGCCGCCTGTTTGCCGAAGGGGCTTTCTCCCAGGCCTTCGTCCCGGTGCTGTCCGAGTACCAGAGCACTCGCTCCGAGGCGGAGGTCCGCCAACTCGTTGACCGGGTTACCGGCACGCTGGGGGCCATCCTCGTGGCCCTCACGGTGCTGGGCATCGTGATCGCGCCCGTGCTGATCCTCGTATTCGCACCGGGTTTCGCCCAGGAGCCCGACAAGCATGCCCTGGCCTCGGACATGCTGCGCCTGACCTTTCCGTACCTCCTGTTTATCTCGCTGACGGCGCTTGCCGGGGCAATCCTGAATACCTGGGGTCGATTCGGCGTGCCCGCGTTTACGCCGGTGTTGCTGAACCTTGTCCTGATCTCGGCAGCCCTGTGGCTGGCGCCGCATTTCGATGAACCCATCATGGCGCTGGCCGTGGGCGTGTTCATTGCCGGCGTGGTTCAGCTGGCGTTCCAGCTGCCGTTCCTGAAGAGCCTGGATCTGCTGCCGAGGCCGCGCTGGGGCTGGCGGCATCCGGGGGTCAACAAGATCCTCAACCTCATGCTGCCGGCGATCATCGGGTCGTCAGTGGCCCAGATCAATATCATCATCGACCGCATCATTGCCTCGTTCCTGATCACGGGCAGCATCAGCTGGCTCTATTATTCCGATCGCCTGCTGGAGTTTCCGCTGGGCATCTTCGCCATTGCCCTGTCCACGGTCATCCTGCCGGGCCTGTCGAGAAAGCACGCCGAAAAATCCCCCGAAGAGTTCTCCGCCACCCTGGACTGGGCGCTCCGCCTCGTGATTCTCATCGCCGTGCCGGCCGCCGTGGCCCTGTTCGTCCTTGCCGGTCCGCTCGTCGCGACCTTGTTCAACTACGGTGAGTTTGCGGTTCCGGGGAACGCGGAGATGACCCGGCTGTCGGTCATGGCCTACGCCGTGGGGCTGGTCGCGTTCACGCTTGTGAAAGTCCTCGCGCCGGGTTATTTCGCGCGCCAGGACACGAAGACGCCGGTGAAGATCAGCATTGCGTCCCTGCTTGCCAATATTGTCCTGAACGTGGCCATCGTCGTGCCGATGATGCGAGCCGGCATTGCCGGCGCCCATGCCGGCCTGGCCCTCGCTACCGGGATGGCGGCCATGCTCAACGCGGGCCTGCTCTATCGGGGTCTGCGGCGCGACGGTGTTTATCACCCCATTTCCGGATGGGGAAAGCTGTCTGTCCAGGCGTTTCTGGCAAATGCCTGCATGGCCGTGGTGCTGGTCTGGCTGGCCGGCGGGCTGGATGGCTGGCTTGCCGCTGATGCCCTGGGCCGGGCGGCCCGGCTGGCCGTGTGCGTGGTTGCCGGGCTGGGCGTGTATTTGCTGGTCCTGCTGGCCGCCGGCCTTCGGCCCGGAGACCTCAAACCGGTACACGCTGCAAACTAGTCAGTGCATCTGACCGGTTCAGGCATCCAGGAGACCCTGCTCCCTGACCCAGCTTTCGCTGTTGCGCATGCCGTCGTCCAGGTTCACCTGCGGATCGTATCCCAGCACACGGCGTGCCTTGTCGATACTGTAGGTGGCCCGCCGTGCCAGCAGCCGAACGGTCCCCCGGCCCATTTCCGTGGGGCGGCCGATCAGTTTCAACAGGGATCCGCCGGCCCCGGCCAGCGCTTCGGCGGCTGGGGCGGGCAGCGAGCGGGGCGATCCCGGCTTGCCGAGCCAGCGCCAGTGATGGCCGAAGAAGGCCGCGCAGCTGACACCCGCGCCGCCGGTGACGTTGAACACCTGGCCGGCGGCTTCGGGCGCGGCAGCGGCCCGCACGATGGCATCCACCAGGTCGTCGATGTAGACCGGACTGAACACGCTCCTGTTCGCGTCCGGGAGCATGAATTGCCCCGCTTTCATCATTTTCAAAGGCTCGACCAGCCATGCGCGCGAGCCTGGCCCGTACACGTCGCCTGGCCGGATGATGGTGCAGGCGAGCTCGCCGGCAGCGTGGGCCGAGAGCACGGTATGTTCGCTGGCGATCTTGGTGTCCACGTAGGAGTTCCCCCAGGGCCTCAGGGGGTAGGTCTCGTCCACGCCCGGCGGAAAGTCGAAGCCGTAGGCGGCAATGGAGGACAGATGTACCAGGCGGCCCACCTGCTCGTCCCGGGCCACCTCCAGCATTCGCCGCGTTCCCTGGCAGTTCACCGCCCAGGCGTCCGGCACCGGCGCCACCATGGAAACGATCGCAGCGGTGTGCAGCACGAGGTCGGAGCCGGCCACGTGCTGTCGCCAGGTCTCTGGAGAGCGGATGTCGCCGGCAACGACGTTCCGATCGGGATCGGCCTGAAAATCCACGCCGCCCACGGACCAGCCGTCACTGCGATAGCGCGTTCCGAGGGCCCGGCCGATGAACCCGTTGGCTCCGGTAATGAATACCTGTCCCGACATGATTTCGTTCTCCGCTACGGTGGGCTGCGGGCGGCGCAGATCGTCCAGGCGCGCTCAGGGCGCGCCAATGGATGCTGACTATAGCGAACGCGCGCCAGGGCTTGGCCGCTCCCACTGCCGGGGCTCCCGGGCCCGGCTCCACCGGAGAGTGGCAGCGGAAGGCCAGGGGACGCCTCAACGGGCTGGCCGTCACGTATAATCGTGGGGTTTTTTTGACGCCGTCACGGAGCCCGGTGTTGGAGCTCATCAGGGGGTCACACAACTTGCGAACCCGCCATCGCGGCTGTGCTGCAACCATCGGCAATTTCGATGGGCTGCACCGCGGTCACCAGGCGGTAATCCAGGGCCTTCTGGAACGGGCCCGCGGCCTGGGCGTGCCCGCGCTGGTCATGTGCTTCGAGCCCACGCCCCGGGAGTATTTCGCGCCGGGCCAGGCGCCGCCCCGCTTGACCCGGTTTCGGGAAAAGGCGGAACTCCTCGCCTGCCTGGAGGTAGACCGGTTCCTGTGCGTGCCGTTCGATGCGCGCACGGCGGACACGCCACCGGAGGTGTTTGTCCAGCGGCTGCTCGTGGACCAGCTGGACCTGCGGCATCTGGTCGTGGGGGATGACTTCCGCTTTGGTCGCAATCGGGAAGGGGACTTTGCCTTGCTGGCCGAAGCCGGCCGACGGCACGGTTTCGATGTGGTCAGCACGCCGAGCTTCACCCTGGACGGGGAGCGCGTTTCCAGCACGCGTATTCGTGAGGCCCTGGCTGCGGGCGATCTGGCGGCCGCGAAGCGGCTGCTGGGCCGGGCCTATTCCATGAGCGGCCGGGTCGTCGAGGGAAAGCGGCTGGGCCGCACGCTGGGCTATCCCACCGCGAATCTCAAGCTGGGCCGCCGGGTCTCGCCGCTGCACGGGATTTTTGCCATCCGCGTGCTGGGCGTGGGCGATGCGCCGTGGCCCGGTGTGGCCAGCCTGGGGACCCGTCCCACGGTGGACGGCGGGGAGATGCTGCTGGAGGCACACCTGTTCGATTTCGCCGGCAACCTGTACGGTCGGCATCTGACAGTGGAGTTCGTGGAGCGCCTGCGAGAGGAACGGCGGTTCGATTCCCTGGCTGCCCTGACCGCGCAGATGCACGAAGATGCGGCCGGAGCCCGGGACATACTCGGCCTGCGGGCGGGCCCCGCGCCGGGGTGAAGCGGACCATTCCGACGTGGCGAAGACAACAAGAAACCTGCGAGTAGAGTGATTTGAGCAACGACTACAAGGACACCCTGAACCTGCCGGCCACGGAGTTCCCCATGCGAGCCAGCCTGGCGCACCGGGAGCCGGCGATGCTGGATGCCTGGCGCGCCGAGGGGCGCTATGCGGCACTTCGGGAAGCCTGCGCCGGCCGGCCCCGGTTCATGATGCCGGACGGTCCGCCCTATGCGAATGGCGACATCCATATCGGCCATGCCGTCAACAAGGTTCTGAAGGATATGGTCGTGCGTTCCCGGACGCTGGACGGATATGACGTCCCTTATGTTCCCGGCTGGGACTGCCACGGGTTGCCCATTGAGCTCATGGTGGAAAAGAAAAAGGGCCGGGTCGGAAAGAAGCTGGACGCCCGCGCTTTCCGTGACGCCTGCCGGGAGTATGCCCGCCGCCAGGTGGAAGGCCAGTCGCGGGATTTCCAGCGGCTTGGCGTCCTGGGCGACTGGGAAAACCCCTACCTGACCATGGAGCCGGCCTACGAGGCAGAACAGCTCCGGGCTTTCGCCGCGATCATTGCCAACGGCCACCTGTACAAGGGCTACAAGCCGGTCCACTGGTGCCTGGACTGTGGCTCGGCGCTGGCGGAGGCGGAGGTGGAATACGCGGACCGAACGTCTCCGGCGATCGACGTCCGCTTCCGGGTCGTCGACGAAGACCGCGTTCTCGACGCTTTCGGCGGCGATGCGCGCGCACGTACCGACGGTCCCCTGTCGCTGCCCATCTGGACGACCACGCCCTGGACCCTGCCCGCGAACCGGGCCGTCTCCCTGCATCCGGATTTCGAGTACGCGTTACTCGGGTTCACCGGGCCGGCGGGGCCGGAACGCATCATCGTGGCGCGGGACCTGGTCGCTCCCGTGACCCGTCGCTACGGTATCGAGCACTTCGAGGAACTGGCGGTCTGTCCGGGCAGCGCGCTTGAGCATGTGAAGCTCAGCCACCCGTTCTATGACAGGATCGTCCCCGTCGTTCTGGGTGACCACGTCACCCTGGAGGCGGGAACCGGCGCGGTTCACACCGCCCCCGGTCATGGCCAGGAGGATTTTGCGGTCGGCGTGGAGTATGGCCTGCCGCTGGACAATCCGGTGGACCGGCGGGGTGTCTTCGTGGCCGGTACCGCGCTGTTCGAGGGCCAGCACGTCTTCAAGGCCAACCCGGTCATCGTGGAATTGCTGGCCGAGCGTGGCGCGCTCCTGCACCACGAGGCGTTTGGCCACAGCTATCCCCATTGCTGGCGCCACAAGACGCCGGTCATTTTCCGCGCCACGCCCCAGTGGTTTATCAGCATGGACAAGGCCGGCCTGCGGGAACAGGCGCTGAACGCGATCGGCGGTGTGTCCTGGACTCCGGACTGGGGCGAAAACCGGATACGGGGCATGGTCGATGGCCGGCCGGACTGGTGTATCTCCAGGCAGCGCACCTGGGGCGTGCCGATTGCCCTGTTCGCCGAAGCCAGAACCGGCGACCCTCACCCCGACAGCGTGCGCCTGCTCGAAGAGGTCGCCCGACGGGTGGAGACCAGCGGCATCGATGCCTGGTGGGACCTGGACCCGGCGGACCTGCTGGGCGAGGAGGCCGATCAATACGAGAAGGTGACGGACATCATGGACGTGTGGGTGGACTCCGGGCTCATGCATCACTGCGTCCCGGCGATTCGCGATGACGCGGATTATCCGTCCGACCTGTATCTCGAGGGTTCCGATCAGCACCGGGGCTGGTTCCAGAGCTCGCTGTTGACGTCCGTGGCCATGCACGGCACGGCGCCTTACCGGGCCGTCCTGACCCACGGTTTCACCGTGGACGAGAAGGGCCGCAAGATGTCCAAGTCCCTGGGCAACGTCATCGCGCCGCAAAAAGTCGTGGACAGCCTGGGCGCCGACATTCTCCGGCTGTGGGTCGCTGCGACCGACTACCGCGGCGAGATCAGCGTGTCGGACGAGATCCTGAAACGGATGTCGGATTCCTACCGCCGAATGCGCAACACGACGCGTTTCCTGCTCGGCAATCTGCACGGTTTCGACCCTGCCCGCCATGCTGTTCCGCTGGACGAGATGCTGGCCCTGGACCGGTGGGCCCTGCAGCGGGCCTGCGCCCTGCAGGAGGCGGTTGTGGCCGCTTACCGGGATTTCGAGTTCCACGTGATCTATCAGAAGGTGCACAACTTCTGCGTCGTGGACATGGGCGGTTTCTATCTCGATGTCATCAAGGACCGCCTGTATACGACCCGGACGGATTCGGTGGCCCGCCGGTCGGCGCAGACGGCGATGTACCACGTGGCCGAGGCCATGGTTCGCTGGCTGGCGCCGATCCTGGCGTTCACCTCCGAGGAGATCTGGGCGAACCTGCCGGGCGAACGTCCCGACTCGGTCCTGATGGCCACTTGGCACCACATTCCGACGGCCGGTAGCGGCGACAGCCCCGACTGGCCGCTGATCCTCAGGATTCGCGAAGACGTGTCCCGCGAACTGGAGCGGCTGCGCAAGGACAATCGTATCGGGTCCGGCCTGGACGCCGTTGTGGATCTCTACTGTTCGGAGGCCGTGGGAGAGCGCCTGCACGTACTCGGCGACGAGCTGCGCTTTCTTTTCATCACCTCGGAGGCACGCGTACACCCGTTGGACGGGCGTCCCGACGACGCGGTGGAACTGGAGGGGGTCGGTGCCGGTCAGCTGTATGTGACGGTGGCGCCCTTCGATGCGGAGAAGTGTGTCCGCTGCTGGCACCGGCGTCCGGACGTGGGGACCGACGACAGGCACCCCGAGCTGTGCGCACGTTGTGTCGAGAACGTGTCCGGCGAAGGAGAATCCCGGCGATGGGCGTAACGTCCGAACAGCGGGCGCCGGCCGAGCCCCGCGGTGCGCTCGCATGGTTGTGGGTCTCGGTCATCGTGGTGGCCCTGGATCAGGCCAGCAAGTGGTGGATCATGCAGAACTTCGAGCTGTACCAGCGGCTCGAGATCCTGCCCGTGTTCGGCCTGACCCGGCTCCATAATACCGGTGCGGCCTTCAGCTTCCTGGCGGGTGCCTCGGGCTGGCAGCGGTGGTTCTTCGTGGTCATCGCGTCTCTGGTGGCGGTACTGATCATATTCTGGCTGGCTCGCATGCGGCCGTTCGGACACCGCATCCTGGCCGCCGGGCTCGCGCTCGTGCTGGGCGGGGCCATCGGTAACGTGATCGACCGGGTGTGGCACGGATGGGTCGTCGATTTCCTGTCGGTCCACTGGGGGGATGCCTACTTCCCGGCATTCAACGTCGCGGACTCGGCGATTACCGTGGGCGCGGCCCTGCTCATTCTGGACGGCCTGCGGGGAGAGCGGCGCCCGCCCGGCACATAGTGCCCGGCCGGGGCGCTCAGGTCGCCGCAATGCCGGTCTGCCGGTAGAATCCTCTACGCTGTTCCACGGAGTCTCGCATGGACATCCTGCTCGCCAATCCCCGCGGTTTCTGCGCCGGCGTCGACCGGGCCATCGACATCGTCGAACGGGCGATCGAGCTGTTCGGTGCGCCGATCTACGTTCGCCACGAAGTGGTCCACAATCGTTATGTCGTCGAGCGGCTGAAAACCCTCGGTGCGGTATTCGTGGAGGAACTCGACGAGGTGCCCGACGATGCGCGGGTGATCTTTTCCGCCCACGGGGTCTCCCTGGCTGTGCGCGAGGAAGCAAAGGCCCGCGGCCTGGAAGTCTTCGATGCCACCTGCCCGCTGGTCACCAAGGTGCACATGGAGGTGTCCCGATATGCCCGCGACGGAATGGAGGTTGTGCTGATCGGCCACGCGGGCCATCCCGAGGTCGAGGGCACCATGGGCCAGTACGACTCATCGAAGGGTGGTGCCATGTATCTCGTGGAGACCCCCGAGGACGTGGCCGCGCTGACGGTGCGTGACCCTGCGCGCCTGGCCTTCGTGACCCAGACCACCTTGTCCGTGGACGATACTTCCAATGTCATCGATGCCCTCAGGGAACGCTTTCCCGCCCTGACCGGGCCGCAGAAAGAAGACATCTGCTACGCCACCCAGAACCGCCAGGACGCGGTGAAGAGCATGGTCGCGGACTGCGATGTGTTCGTGGTCGTCGGCTCGGCTAGCAGCTCGAATTCCAACCGCCTGCGGGAGATAGCCGAAAAAAGCGGTGTTCCCGGTTACCTGGTGGACGGCCCGGACGACCTGGAGCCCGGGTGGTTCGAAGGCAAGCAGGCAGTGGGTGTGACTGCGGGAGCGTCCGCGCCGGAGATCCTGGTCCAGCAAGTCCTGCGGCGGCTGGAGGAATGGAACGGCCAGTCTCCGGTGGAGGTGGCGGGTCGTGAAGAGCACGTCATGTTCAGCCTGCCCAAGGCGCTCCGCCGGGCCTGAATATTTCGCTCAGCGGCGCAATGCCCAGGTTCGGGTGTTCTTGCTGACCGATGTGCTCGGCACGCGCCGCTCTCTGACACTGACGGTCAGGCTATCGCCAGCAATCCTCCGCCGGGGACGGGCCCGCGGTCTGAATGCCCTGCTCGTTAATCGTGAAGAGCTGGCACTCGTCGTCGGAGGCCTGCTTGGAACCGGCGGTGGGAGCGGCCTGGATCGTAAATCCGTTCACGTCGGCTGCCGTGACCGTGATCGTGTAGTAGCCACGCTCGGAGCTGCCGCCGCCGCCCAGGCCGGCCGGGGGCGCGGCAAGGTTGGCGGTGTAGGTGTTGTTGGCGATGTAAAAGCGTTCCTGGGCCGCTGCGAGCCGAAGCAGCTCCGCGGTGGCGTCGGCCCGGTTCGCCCGCTGGACGAACCGGCCGTAGCTCGGCACCGCAATGCTGGCAAGAATCGCCATGATCAACACGGTGATCATCAGCTCGACCAGAGTGAAACCCTGCTGGTGGCGATTGCCCTGAACGAGTCCCCTTGTGCCCATGCCTATGGCCATGGCGTCCGTACTCCTGTGCCTGTTGCCCGCCATGTTACTCCGCTCCTTCCTGAGTCCAGAAGGTCCGCACCGGAGCGTTGTTGAATTCCGCCTGGCAGGACTCCAGTCCGACCAGGCACACCGGCGGCGGTGCGCATTCTTCGCCTTCGCAATTGTCCGGGTCATCCGGGCTGGGGAAGATGAAGACCACTTCCGGAGAGATGCCGCCCTGTTCCAGGTCCTGGAAGCGGTCGCTCAGGGTCAGGACGTCCGGATCGGCACTCTGGTCCAGGTTCACGGTGGGGCTGCCGTCCACCGCGCTGACTACATAGAGCCGGTTCTGGCCTGCTGACGGTGCGCAGGTATTGCTTGCCCCGCCGCCCGGCGTGAAGGTCGTGAACAGGATCTGGTTCTGGAACTGTCTCGCCTCCGCCAGCACCTTCTCGCCGCGCCAGATCGGATTCCGCAGTTCCATGAACCAGCCGGCAGACCCGGCGGGTATGTTGGGTGTCAGATCCCCGGTGACGTCAACCAGGTCGCCTTCGACGACGGTGGGCTTGGCGCTGTAGTCCCCGGCCGTCAGCTGGTTGAACACATCGTAGTCACGCAGTGCGTAGAACCGATCCCTGATGAAAACGTTGTTCGGCGATGCGCGAAGACCCGATCCGATCGCAATGTTGATGTAGGACGGATTGGACTCGGTTTTCTGGATCAGCGCGACGTCGGGCGCGTAGTAGAAGCGGCGGCTCTCGGCTGTCGTTGGCGTGGCCATGTCGGCCGCGCCCAGCGACGCGAAGACGTCACCGCTCACGAGGGACGCACCACTGCCACCATTGTTAATGTCGAAACGCCAGACCTGGCCGCCAGTATCGGCCGCGTACATGCGGTCGGCGAGGCCGTCGCCCGACATGTCCAGCACCCGGATATCGCCGGGAATACTGTTATCGAGGTTGGCGTTGACCAGGTCGGCGCCGCTGCCCGTGCCGCCGGCCCGCCAGAGCAGGGCACCGGTGTCGGCATCCAGCATGTAGATGGCCCTTCCAACGGTATCGCGGGAGTACAGGGTAACGTCCTGGCGGGTGTCGTAACCGCCACCGACGATCAGCACCGAGCGCAAGGTTCCGCCGATATTCACCTTCGCGGGGACCGGCGTTGACCAGGTCTGACCGACGCCGGGCAGCGTCGCGCTGTCCGCCTTCCACATCAGCCTCGGGCTGTCCTTGCGGGTGACGTCCACGGCGTAGAGCGTCTCGCCGCCACGGCGCATGCCGAAGTACAGCACGACCCGATCACCGGCCGCGGGCTCGATGATGCCGTTGTCGTTCTTGTCCAGGCGAACGGCGCGAATATTGCCGTCGAGACCGTAGATCTTGTTGCCGGTCTCCTCGTTCACCATGTAGCTGGCGAGGTTGCCCATGGTCTCGGACGGGAGGTAGCTCCAGTAAGCGGCTCCGGTATCCGGATCCACTGCATGCAGGAAGCCCTCGTTGTCGGAGAAGTACACCACGGCGTCACCCAGGTCGGGGTTCGCCGCCGTGCCGCCGTAGATGAGAATCGCCGGCTTCGCGTGCAGGGGATCACCCAGGCGTAGCCTGGCATCGGCACTGGTCCCGTTGCCGTTCTGGTCGAGCACGTCGACACCGCGGCCGAAATTGATCACGTCCTCCCGGGACAGTTCCGGCCGGCTGTCGATGTTCAGCGCCGCTCGCGTCACGGCCGGATTGGTCGTGGTGAACGCATTGCCGACCGCAGTCAGCGTGCCGCCATTGAGATCGGTAAAGATCCTGCGGGTGGCCGGGTCGGGCAGTTTCGACGCCGCACCGCCCTGGGTGACTACGGCGCCGTCGGCCGAAGCGGACCAGTAGCTGAAGGCGTTGTCCTTGAAGAATCCGGTGTTCGGGTCAACGACCGTGTTGCCGTCCTGGCCGGTCAGTTCGCCGCCCTTGATCCGGTACTTCTTCAGGTTGCCCGGCCACTGGGCCGTGTCCGAGGCCTGGAACGTCGTGATGTAGACGTCGTTCAGGTTCTGGGTCCGGTTGAAGGCGTTGACCGACACCGCCGGGGCGGTGAAGGTCACGGTATCGTCCAGGATCTCCGTGACGATACTGCTGAGCGCCGTGGCCAGCGTCGTCGTGTCGTTGGCGAAGAAGAACTCACCGCCGCCGCGCTGGGCTGCTTCGATCAGGACCGGGTGTGATACGTCGAATCCGATGGTGTACGTGGTGACGCCCTGCTGACCGGGGACGTTCGGCTGCAGGTCGGCCTCGAACATGTACTCGGCGAGATCGTCCAGGCAACGGCCGTCAGTGATGCCTTCCCAGTCACAGCCGGCACCGACGGTGTTGCCGTAATCCGGAAGCTGGGTGATCAGCGTGTTCGCACCGGTGTCCCGCGTGGGCAGGCCGTCGGTGAGCATCACCACAAAACTCTTCTGGCAGCTCTCTTCCAGGGGCGAGAGATAGTTGCCCGTGGCCGAGGCGTCACGCGATTGCGGGATCGACGGAAGCGGCTGAATCGTGCCGTTCACACTGCCCCTGGAGGCATTCCCGTAGTAGACGTTGCTGCCACGATAATACTGCGCGGCTTCGTAGAGGGATTCGGACAGCGGAGTCCAGCCATCGGCATCCCAGGAAGCGATCTGCGAGCGCATGCCGGCCCGGGCGTCCTCTACCGGCGCCATCTCCTGCAGAACCATGCCGCCGCCTTCGGTTTCGACGCCGTTGATGGAGAACCGCATCAGCCCGGTGTTCACCCCCTCCAGGGAGTCCAGGAGATTATCCAGCACCTGCTGCATGATCTGCAGGCGGGTCTGATTGACCCGTCGGGCGTTGTAGTACCAGTTGATGTAGTTGCCGGTATAGACGGTGTAGGCGTTCCACGCGGGGCGGTTTTCCTGATCACTCCAGGGGTTGTTCTCACTGTTGTTTCTCGGGAATACGTCATCCGGGTCGCCGCCACCGTGGACGCCGAAGTCCCGTGTGCACTCCACGAAGCCTTCGTTCGCACCGGCTCGCAGCCCTCGCCAGCGAAACTGGCCAGTTCCGTCGTTCTTTACGCGGTTCATGGCGAACTGGTCGGTGTAGAATCCGGCGGTCCTGACCGCGTTGGCGCCGGTAGAGCACATGAAGTCTTCCGCCGGGAAAAACCGGGTTGTGCCGCAGGTCGGCGGCGCTCCGCTATCCCTTCGCCAGTAGATGGCGTCGGCATCACAGTCGCCTTCCCATTCCTGGCTTGAATCCCAGGGCGTGTTGGTGACCACGTTGGCGCTCATGGAGCCCGACGTGTCGAGAATGAACATGATGTTGGGCCGCGTTGCGTTGGCCTGTTCGGCACGCCCAACGAAGATTTCCGTGTCGTCGGCCTGTCCGGGTGCGGCACTCAGCGCGGTCAACAGGGCCGCGGAGGCAGTCAGTACCGAGCGGGCCGTGGCGGATCCGAGAATATTGAAACGTTTCATGGCATCACCTTCCCTGCGATAGGCCACGGTCTAGTTCGCCAGCCTGAGCTGGGTCACCTGCCGGTCTTCGACGCGGTAGAGAACGACTAGCGAGGCATCCCTGCTGCGGATGGCCGCGTCCTGGAAATCGGCGAACGTCACCGGCTGGCCGTTGAGGATCAGCTGGGCCGAGGCGTCCATCGTGAGTTGAATGTCTTCGCAATCCCGGCACTGTTTCGCCGTGAGGCTGCCGATACCGGCGGAAGGCAGCATGACCAGGGACGGCTCGCTCTCCAGGGCCTCTTCGACGGTCTGGAGGACGCTCTGGGCGTGGGCCGTGCCCGCAAGGGCGAGGCCGGCCAGAGCGGCAAGGGCTGAAAATTTCCGTTTCATGGTGAGCACTCCTTGGCGCTACGGGTTGCTACCGGCACCCGGGCCGACGACATAGAACGACTGGTCATGGATAGAGGCCGCGCCGCGCTGGGCCTGGCCCTGGGAACGGGTATCGAAGTGGTAGGCGGCAAAGCCCGACTCCAGTCCCATGCTGAACCCGCCCGTGGGTACGGCCGTGGCTTCCTGGTACGTGGTCGCGGTCTGGAACGTCGCCCCGTTGGGCATCGCCGTTGCCGGCACCACGACCGGGTTGGAGGTGGAGAAGTTGCGGCTGGCAATGGCCCGGTCGATACCGGTTTCCGCCGCCTGAAACGCATTCTCGTGAAATTGCGTGTTGCCGGCCATGACCAACTCGAGGGTTGCCGTATTCATGCCGGAGATCGCGACGATGGTCAGGATCAGCAGCAGGATCAGGCTGGTGACGAGGGCGGCGCCGCGCTCGCGCTGAGGCGCTGCCGGCATATGGGTTTTCAGGGTCGGTGTCATCGTCAGATGCTCCGCCGGTTTCTCAGGAAAATGGTCTTGGATACCAGCGCCCGCCGGAAGCGGTCGTTGGTGGCGGCGAGATCCTGGTCGGCGTAGGCGCGCGCGCGGTCGTCCCGGAAGCTGCCTTCCTGGTTTTCGGAGCGCAGGACCAGCCATAAACGCACGGCCACGACCTGGGCGTCGGGATCGAAGACCGCACTCGCCGGATCCAGAATGGCGTGGCCCGGGTTGACGTAGCGGTTTACCGTGCCCCGGCCGGCGGTGCCGGGCAGGCTGGTGTCCACACCCAGCTGGACCTGGAAGTCTTCTACGCCGGGAATAATTTCCTCGTCCGCGATGGACGGCCCCGCCTGCAGCGTCTTGCGGCGCAGGCCCGGAACGTTGGCGCCGACGGAGGAGCCCTGGGCAATGTAGTAGGCACGGGTCACGAGATCGTGGGTGGCCGAGTCAGGAGCTGCCGGAAACCCGCCCGGCACGGCGCCGTCGTTGAAAATCTGCCCACGGAGCCGGTCGGTCTGCACCTGCAGACGGCCCGCGGTGGGTGGCGTGGCCTCGATGGAGGCGCGGCGGATCACGAGGGTATCGGCATTGGGCTGGGCGCCACCGCCGTTCGCCGCACATCCCAGACCATAGCCATTGTTGACGCCGTCAATCGGCCGCAGCAGGTTCACGGAGAAGTTCACGCCGCAGTCCCCGGCCACCGGAAATGCCACGGGATCGCCGTCATCGGCGGTTCCCTGAATCAGTCCCGGCGTGCTGTTCATGCCCCAGTACCCGGCGTGCAGCAATTCCGTTTCCAGCACGCTGAGTGCGAGACGGGCATTCTCCTGCATCCGCGCCAGCGTGTCGCTGGTGCGCTGGGCATCGCGACCGTTCACGAACACGCTGACCGCGCCGATCATGAGGAACGAGCCGATGGCCAGCGCGATCATCATCTCGACCAGGGTCAGGCCGGCCTGGTGACGGGCACGCGCAATGCGGTGAGCGTTTTTCTTGAGTCCGTTCATTCCGCGCATTCCTCAGATCTGTACGTTCAGGACGTAGTTGGCGTCGCCGGGCTGGCCCGCCTCCGCCCACGTCACCGAAATCGTGTAGGTGTCCGGCAGCGTGGCCCCGTTGTGGAGCACGGTGCCGTTGGCTCCGGCCGGCAGGAGCAGGCCGATCTGGGCCTGCCAGTTGAAGATGTCCTGGGCGGCCATCTGGACGGGCGTGCAGTCCACGGAGTCCACGGCGCCGGCGACGCAGCCGTTGTTGGCGCCGCCCAGTGCGTAGGCAGCCCCGGCGGTCGGGTTGGCGCGAATACGATCCGCCATGTCGGTGGCAAGGAAAACCGCCTGGGTGCGGAGCAGGGCGGTGCGTCCGGCCCGAAGGCTGTCAACGTAGAGGCTGGCGATGCCCAGCATGCCGACCGACAGCACGATGAGGGCGACCAGCACCTCGACTATGGAGAATCCGGCCTGGCGGCGGTTCTCAGGACGATAAAATGTCGTTTTGGCCATCCGTTTCGCTCTCGTCTTTCTCGCGTTCATTCGGTGGATAAAAGCCTGATCCCGAAGCGGGCGTTCAGCAGCCGCCCTGGGCGGTAACGTCAGCGACCTCCCGCAATACCTGCGGCCGGCCGGCGGCGTTGACGGTGATCGCCCGGGCCGTGGAGGCGCCGGAACCCAGGTCCTCGTTGCCGCGGTCGTCGCACAACACCAGCCGGGTCGCCGAGCCCGGGACGTTGCGGCGAAAACCCGATGACGCAAAGCTGATCACCCGGCCGTCGGAATTGAAGGTGATCCGGTCGTCGCCTTCGCGGCTCACCAGCACGGTCTCGCCGGCATCCCGGATGCCGTTACCGTCGCTGGCGTCAGCCACCCCGTTCTCGTTATCGTCAACGAACAGGATGTAGCCGTTGAACGTACCGACACTGCAGACCGGGTCGGCCGCGGTCGGATCGTCGCTGGAACAGATGGCGGTCGTGGCGCGGCGCTTGACGGCTTCGGCGCGGGCGCCGTGTACGGCGGACACGAAGTTGTTGGCGTTACTCACCATGCGGCCGTTACGGCCGGCATCCACGAAGGTGGGAAAGGCGATCGAGGCAATGACCGCGAGCACCACGAGGGTGATCATCAACTCGACCAGCGTGAAACCGGTTTGGGCTTTTCTGTCCATGGCGCCGAAGCTATCGCCACCGTTGTATTCAAGCGAATATTTCCGACAAACGGATTGATGATGCCGACGAGCGGTCGAAATGAGCCGGTGTGATCCGCTTCACACTTTTGGCCGGGACGGGCCTGTTGGCCGGTTTGGACGGGTTTAGGGGGACGCCGGCCCCGGACCCGGCCCTCGATGCGGCAGTGCAACGCCGTGTCCGCCCGCGCTGTGCGAGGTGCGAGGTCCGGGGTCCGGGGTCCGGGGTCTCAGGGGCAGACCAGCGGCCGCCGCGCCGGATCCCGGTCTGAGACCCGTGGCCGACCGGTCGCCGACACGATGACGGCGCGGGCAGCCTGTGAACCCCGGCGGTCGCAGTAGATCAGCGTTCCGGCCGTGGAGCGCTTGTTGAACGGCCGGAAGTGGAAGGCCCGCCGATTGGCCGTGAGACGGCCGGTCTCGAAGCCGGGGCGGGTAAACAGCACCGGCTCACCCGGGTCCACCCTCGGCGGCTCGTCGCCATCCAGGTTGACGAACACCAGCCAGCCCCGGTGCCAGGCTTGTCCGCCCGGCGCACACTGCCGGCCCTCCGCGGCGCACACGGTTACCGTGCGCGCGCGTTTGTGGGTCTCGCTCCGGGCCAGGTGCACGTCGCGAACGAGCGCGTTGACCACGGTGGTCCGGCGCGCGTTCAGACCGATTTCCCCGAAAGCGGGCACAGCCAGCGCCAGCACAACGGCCGCCACCATCATGGTGACGATGAGCTCGATGAGGGTGAAACCCGTTTCGATATGCCTGCCGGCGCCCTCCATGGCCGCTCTGCCTCCGACATCCCGTGTCGGAGCCAGCGTGTCACGGGCCAACCGGCCTTTGCAGGGGGGCTAACCGGGCAAAATGCGGGGAAAGCGGCCCGGGAACGACCGTCCGCGGCCGGCGTCAGCCGAAGTAGTCGTGCAGTGTCAGCAGGACAGCCGAGGCCCCGAACGCCAGGGTGGACGAGGCGAGGAGCGCGCCGCGGCCGGCGCCGAAGCCCTGCTTCTTGCCCAGAACGGCCCCGAATCCGACCCCGAGGAGCAGCCCCCAGATGGCCATGGCGAAGAACTCGATCAGCGCCTCGATGTTGTTGATCGGGCGCGCCCAGAGCCAGGCGCAGAGCCCTGCGGCGAACAGCCAGACCACCGTGGAGATCTTGACGAACAACCAACTGCCCCATTCAGCGCTGCCCTTGTAGCGGCGATACTCCAGCACCGTTAGCGTGATAGCAGCCACCAGCAGCAGCAGTCCGACCAGATTGAACATGAAGGAGGTTCCCGGATCTCGTTGAGCCGGGAATCTACCGGAGCGGACGGCGTTTCGCCAGAACCCGTCTGGCCGGTCGAATTGTCCGGCAGGTCTTTCAAGTCAGGCCGGCCTCTTGCTATTGTTGATCGATTATCCAGGTACCAAAAGTGGAAGGATGACCGAGAAGCATCCCGATATCGTCGTGATCGGTGCCGGCGTGATGGGGCTCATGCTGTCCCGGGAGCTCGCCGGCGCCGGGATGAGCGTTACCCTGGTGGAGCGGGCAAGGGCGGGCCGTGAAGCGTCGCGGGCCGCAGGCGGCATCTTGTCGCCCCTGGAACCGTGGCTTGCGCCCGAACCCATTACCACGCTCGCTTCCTGGAGCCAGGCGCGGTACCCGGGCATTGCCAGCGACCTGGAAGGGGAAACCGGGCTGGACGTGGAATGGGTTCGCTCCGGCATGGTCGTTCTGGATCCGGACCGGCCGGCCGATGCCGAGGTGTGGGCTGCCGCCCACGACCTGGCGATCCGCAGCGTCGAACCCGAGGCCCTCGAGGATATTGCGCCGGAGGTGGCTGCCGCCCCTGCCCTGTGGCTGCCCCACGTGGCCCAGGTGCGCAATCCCCGCTTCATGGATGCGCTGGTGGCGTCTGCCCGGGCCAAGGGTGTGCGTCTGCTGGAAGGCGCAGGAGACGCCAGCGTCGTAATCGCCAATGGCGGAAACGACCGGGTGGCCGGCGTCGATACCGAGATGGGCCGGCTGGTCACGGACCGGGTGGCCATCACCGCCGGCGCGTGGACGGGCCGGGTGCTGGAGCTGATCGGTGCAGAGGTCCCCATCCGTCCCGTTCGCGGCCAGATGATCCACTTCAAGGTGGAGCCAGGCACGGTAGGGCATATCGTCCAGCACAAGGGTCGCTACGTGATTCCACGGCGCGACGGCGTGGTGATCGTCGGCAGCACCGTCGAGGCCACAGGCTACGACAAGGGCACCACGAAACGGGCATCCGCCGAACTCGCGGCGGCCGCGGCGGACATGGTTCCGGCGCTGAAGGACGTTCCCGTGGAAGGGCACTGGTCCGGTTTGCGCCCGGAGGCTCCGGGCGGCGTCCCCATGATCGGCAGCGTGAGGCACGCGGCGGGCCTGTGGATGTGCGCGGGTCATTTCAGAAACGGCATCACCATTGCGCCGGCGTCGGCGTGCCTTGCCCGCAATCTCATACTCGATGAAACGCCCTGCGTGGATCCGATGCCCTACGATCCGGCGCTGAGGCTGAAACCCCGCTAGACCCGGCCCTGCTTACCGGGCGATCGACTGGCCCGCGGGAAAAAAAGACCGGGCGAATGCCCGGTCAGGTAAGGAAACGCAATCACCACAAGAGGGGTCTCACTCCCTCAGACGCCCCGGGGCCCGGAAGGGTTGCAGGCCGGAGCCGCCCGGTTTGTCTTCGCTTGTCATCTGCCGTTCGTCAGGTCGCTGATTTTTGGGACAACCTCCTGACCCCGGCGATTCCGGCGAGCAGCATCAGGAACGCCAGTCCCGAAGAACCGCCGCCGGCGCGGCTGCGGACCGGGAACGTCCCGGTGGGCGTGGTGACCGTCGGTGGCAGGCTTGCCGTGTCGCCGGTGCTCGTGTCCCCGGCCGTCTCATCGTCCGTGTCGTTGCCCCCGGCCGGGTCGCCGTCCGTTTCGCTTGTGGAGTCGCCACCGGATCCCTCGCCGGAGCCGCCGGTCGTGTCCGGGTTGCCACCGTCGGTCATCTCACCGATGCCGTCGCCCTCGCCGGGGCCGGATGCACCGTCGCTGCCGCTCGCCGGGTCCGGATCATCGTCCGAACCGCCTCCGGTGTCCGTGCCGCCGCCTTCACCGGGATCGGTGGGATCCGTCGGGTCGGTGGGCTCTATCGGATCCCCCGGGTTCGAATCGCCGGATCCACCGGAGCCGTCTCCTTCGCCGGGGTCGACAGCGCCATCGTCGACCGGGGCCGGAATGTCGCCCGGGTCGTCCCCCAGGCCGCAGCCCTGGGTGCTCAGCGCCGCCAGGTAAGCGCTGGCGGAGTCGATATCGTTGTCGCCGCCGGCCACGGCCTGCAGGAACGCCTCGATAACCTCGCCGGCACTGATGTCGTAGTCCACGCCGCCGGAGGCTGCGTTCAGCAATGCGGCCACGGCCTGCCGGCCGAGGCCGACGAGGCCATTGCCGCCCTGGCTCACGGCTTCCCCGAGGGTCGCATCGCCGAGGCTGCCGTCGAAGACATCGGTAAACAGCGTTTCCGGAGCATAGGGTTCGGGCCACGTGGACCCGGCTGCATCGCCGCTCCAGTAGCCGGCCGAGCAGCCTTCGCCGCCGGCTGCCGGAAGCGGAACGCTGAGCCCGGCGGCGATCCAGGTAAACGATGCGGGCATCCCCCCTTCGCCTTCGGACAGGGCCTGAACCTCGAGCATCGTTTCACCGGCGGGGATCTCCACGGGTACGACGAGCGTGTCCCATTCCTCCCCGTCGTTGCTGGCCAGCGCGTTGTCCAGGGTCAGCGTCGGCGCACCGCCGAGATCGTTGCCGAGCCAGACGGCGATGCGGTTGGGCCGCAGGTCCGATACGCCGGATACGCGGCCGGAAACATCCGAGAACAACAACACGAGGGTCGCGGAGCGCGCCACGCCGGCGGCTTCGAAGGTGAATAGCTGGGGTGCCGTCGTGTCCATCGGCGCCGTGGAGTTGACGAACGCCCGGTCGCTGCCGTCCTTCAAGCAGCAGGCTGGCGCCGGTGCCGCCCTCATCGATGACCGCGAGAATACCCGCGCCATTGTTCTGGCCGAAATCCATTCCGGAGACGCTGATCGTGTTGTCGCCGGGCTGTACCGCACCGGTGTCGGTAACGTCGGCCCGGTAGGTGAGAAACTGCGTGGCGCCCGTGTCGGTGCCGATCGCGCCGCCGATGAAACTCCCCGTGACGTCGGTGCCGTTGACCCGGATCGTGTCAGTGGCGGTCACGTCCGCCGATGCGGGTGAGTTGCCTTCCCAGTACAGGATCGCCTGGACCACCTCGGCATTGGGTGGAATGGACAGGCTGATGCTGGCCGGCTGGCCGAGCGACAAGCCGACGCCGGCCGCCGTATAGCCGGTGCCGGGCATCAGTTGGAGGCCCACCGGATCGCCCAGCGTCTCGCTTCCGTCGGCTAACGCCAGCGACGTGGCGAGTGCGCAGGTGGAAAGAACGGACAATGCCCGAAGTGAGCCAGAGACAGCCCGGATCGTCATGGTGTACCCCCCTGTACAGGCCCTGTGGATCGCGTCCTTGCGGGCCCGGATTGTGTCGAACCGGCGTCCGTCATCCGATGACGGGGCCGTCGATGTTCAGCACTGTGCACCTCCGGCTCTTTGGCGGGGCGACGAATTGACATAGTTGCGTGACCGGTTCGGCAACTCCGCAAGGAAGTGTTCCGCGGACCCGGAAAACGCCGTCAGATCCCTCCCGCAAAAAAAGACCGGGCCAAGGCCCGGTCAGGTGGAATCGCATTCGATATGACAGGTTCGGGTCTTCGGACCCTGGCGTTGTTATGACTTCATGAAGTTCAGTCGGACACCGGCTAAGCGGCGCAGGCCGGCCAGTCCGGCCAGCAGAGCAAGGAAGCCCAGCCCCGTGGAGCCGCCGCCGCCACTCGCGCTTGTTCCCGATGTCGCGGACTGGACCGAAGCGTTGCCACTGACGGGCGTTGCCGTAACCGCGCCGGTGTCCGTGTCCTCCGTCGTGCCCGAGGTATCCGCGGTCGCGTCATCGTCCGACTGGCCGGAGCGCCCGGAGCGTTCGGAACCGCGCTCGTCGTCGTCATTGTCCGCCTCGTTTTCCTCGCCCGTGTCCCGGCCCAGGGGGCATCCCTGTTCGTTGAATCCCTCGAACCGATTCTTCAGACGGTTGTAATCATTGCGCGAGCCGGGGTGTGCGGCATTGAAGGCATCGATGACTTCTGCCGAGGAGAGGTCATAGTCCACACCGCCTGAGGCACCATTGAGCAGAGCCGCGACTGTGTGCCGACCCAGGGCGATGAGGCCTCCGCCGCCCTGGCCAGCCACGTCCAGCAGGCTCATGCCGGGAAACGCGTCCTCGAACACGTCGGCAAAGAGCGTGTCCGGCGTATAGGGCGCGGTCCACGATCCGAAGTGCTGATCCTGCTTCCAGTAGCCGGGCGTGCAGCCCTCACCGCCACCCGGCGGGGGAGGTACCCGCAATCCAGCGGTGATCCACGAGAATGAAGCCGGCGTTCCACCCTCACCTTCGGACAGCGCCTGGATCTGCAGCAGCGTCTCGCCAGCGGGGATATCCACGGGGATGATGATCTGTGTCCCATTCCTCGCCGTCGTTGCTGGCCAGGGCATTGTCGACCACGAAGGTCGGTTCGCCGCCGAGGTCGTTGCCCAGCCATACCGCGATCCGGGTGGGTCGCAGGGGCGTGTCCCCCGACTGCTGACCGGCCACGTCGGAGAAGAACAGGTACAGTGTTCCGGTGCGCGCGACACCCGCGCCGTCAAAGGTGAAGAGCTGGGGTACGGTGGTGTCCATGGGCGCCGGCGAATTGACAAAGGCCCGGTCGCTTCCATCCTTGAGAAGCAGCGTGGCGGTTTCGCCCCCTTCGTCGATGACAGCAAGAATCCCGGCGCCGTTGTTCTGGCCGAAATCCAGGCCGGACACGGTTATCAGGCTGTCACCCGGCACTACGGCGCCAAGCGCCGTGATGTCCGCGCGATAGGTGAGGAACTGGGTCGCCCCCGTCTCGGTGCCGACGCCGCCGCCGATAAACGAACCGGTGACGTCACTGCCGTTGACCTGGATGGTGTCGGTGGCCGGAACATCGAGCGGCGTCGGGGAATTGCCTTCCCAGTAGAGAATTGCCTGCACAAGGGATGCGCCCGGCGGGATCGAGAGCGGGATGTCGGCCGGCTGGCCCAGCGAGAGTCCAACCCCGGCTGCGGCAAAGCCGGTGCCTTCGCCCATATCGAGCCCGACGGGATCGCCCAGGGTTTCGGTGCCGTCGGCCAGCGCCAGCGAAGCGGTCAACGCAGTGGCCGACAGAATCAGGAAAGCCCGGATCGATTCCGGGATCGTTCGAGTGCTCATTTTTACCCCCCCTGGGTTCCGCCGCCGGGTTGCCGGCCGGGAGCCCGTGAATTCGAACCCTCCGACGGGGAAGGCTCGTCATCCCATACCTTGCGCCCGCCCCGGAGTGGCAGGTACGCAAGTGGACATAAACGGCGTGACAGGCGTCACAGATCGCGCCAGCTCCCGGGCCGGGGCGGGCGTCACGGCTGTCGTTTTCGTCGGCCAACGCAGTTATTCGGGATTCAGATCGGTCGGGCCCCGCACGGCTGCAGGGGCCCCGTGGTTTGCGGACCGGAGGTGACTGGACGGACAATCAGGGAAACAACAGGCCAGAACTCCTGGCATATGGAGAAAGGCGGTATGCGGTCCAAAAGACTGACGGTATTGATCCTTGGAGCGCTCCTCGGCGGCTGCGCCATGGAGCCTGTCGTGGAAGGGGAAGGAGAAACGGCCGTCAAGGTGCGCTCGAAGAATCCGCTCGCCAACAGCGCAACCCTCCAGCCCGAGGCGGATCGTTATTGCCGCCAGTTCGGGCGCATCGCCGAGCCGGCTGGCACCGAGGCTGCGAGTACCGGCCGGGACTGGTATCTCTACAACTGTCAGCCGGAATGAACGAGTGACCCGGGATCGGTCCGCAAGGGTCGGGGTTTCCAACGCCCGAGCATCGGATCGGTATCCTCGGTGAGGGGCCGCCGGCGGCAGAGGTTTTACCGGCGAGCGAAATGTGAGACGCGAAGGCTTTGAATTCGCCGCTTGCCGTCTATAATGATTCTAAATGACGACCTGCAATCCTCATACAGGCACTACCTCCGGGACGGCACCGGGGCCTGCCGCTCGCGTTGCCGGCAGGCTGGCGGAGCTGGGGCACCAGGTCACCACGCAGCGGCTGAAGCTGGCGGAGCTGATCTTTTCGAAACCCCAGCACCTGTGCGCTGAGGACGTGTTGCGCTTGGCCCTGGGCGCCGGCATCAAGGTTTCCAAGGCCACCGTATACAACACGCTCAACCTGTTTGCCGAGTGTGGCCTGGTGCGGGAAGTCAACGTGGACGCCGACCGGCTCTACTACGATTCCACCACGATCCCGCATCATCACTTCTTCAACGAAGACACCGGCGAGCTTTCCGACGTGCCGTTGAATTCGGTACGCCTCGGCGATCTACCGGAACCGCCCGAGGGCACGGAGACGGCGGGTGTCGAGGTGGTCATTCGTCTGCGCAACCGGCGCTAGCAATCTTGTATCGGCTCGGAGAGTTCGGGTCCGCGCTTCTGTCGGTCCGAAAACGGTAGCGCCCAGGGCGGTCGTTCGAATCCGGCCGGCCGGAGGTTTGCCGATATGGCGTCAACTTGAACCCGGTGGCGCCCAGGCCCCGTCTCCTGCCAGGGTGAACGAATGCACCCATGTTTCGATGCATCGGCCGGGCGGCTGCCGTCCAGACCCGCATTCCCTGCCTGATCCAGGCGAACTGTGAAGGAGACAGAAACCCATGAACCGAATCGACCGCGTTCCTGACACGACCTTCCGCACTCGCGTGCGTGACGAAAGCGTCGGTGGCGACAACCCCTTCCGCTGGCAAGACGTTAGCTCGTCAGAGATCTTCGGCGGGCGACGCGTCGTGGTGTTCGCGCTGCCGGGCGCGTTTACGCCCACCTGCTCCTCGACCCATCTGCCTCGCTACGAGGAGTTGTACGAGGAGTTTGCCGCGGCCGGGGTTGACGATATCTACTGTTTGTCCGTGAACGACGCCTTTGTCATGTTCCAGTGGTCGCGACACGTCGGCGCCGAGAAGATCAAGATGCTGCCGGACGGCAACGGTGAATTCACACGCAAGATGGGCATGCTCGTCAACAAGGACAACGTGGGTTTCGGCATGCGCTCCTGGCGCTACGCCATGGTGGTAAACGACGGCGAAATCGAACATATCTTCGTGGAGCCGGGGTTTGGCGACGACTGTCCCACTGACCCCTTCGAGGTTTCGGACGCCGACACGGTGCTGGCCGCGATTCGTGGCGAGAGCGCACCGCAGGAGAAGCCGGCACGCGCGGCCTTCGTCGGCTGACGCCGGGTTCTGGCGTACGGGGACATGCGCATGCTCGAGATCGTTAGGTGAAGCAATCAGCGGGCCTGATCACGGCCTGCGTAACGGGTCGCTTCAGAGCGGACTCTTTGTTGCCTCCAGGGGAGCGAATGATCCTGGTCTGGGACAGGGGTACGTCCGGGGCACCTTTTTGTGGGTCCCGGGCGCCCTCTGCGACGTCGACAAAGCCAGTGACGCCGCAAGTTCTAGGGCTGAAACCGTCCGAGGCCGAAGACCGGTTCAGGGTCCCGGAGGCCCAGGACCTGCTCGGCCAGCATCTCCCCCAGGGCCGGCCCGTGCTTGAAGCCGTGCCCGGATCCGCCGCCAGCAATCCAGACATTGTCCGCAGCCGGGTGCCGGTCGACGATGAAATCGCCATCACGGGTGTTCGTGTACTGGCACACCCTGGCCTCGATCAGCGGCGCGCCGCGCATACCCGGAAAGCGTCGGGCGACATAGGCCCTCGCCGCAGCAGCCCCGGCCCGGCTCGCAGTGCGGTCCGCATTGGTGGGGTCGAGGGGCGGGCCCCGGGTGTCGTCGGCGATCTTGAATCCGCGCCGTTCGGCGCCCGGGATGCCGTACCACAGCTGCTCTCCGAAGTCGGCCCACACGGGCAGATCCGGCGCCGCATAGCGACGATCGCCTTCGGGCAGACCGAAGTAGAACACCTCCTGGCGGCTGACGGTCAGCACGTCGCTCAAGACATCCGGAAAGAGGGCGCCGAGCCAGGGGCCGCAGGCAAACACGTACTGGTCGGCGGCAAGCCGGTCGCCGTTCGACAGGCGGATGGGTGTCATCGTCTGGCCGTTGACTGACCCTGGACGTACCGCAGCGACGCGGTACTCGCCACCCTCGCGGACAAACGCTTCCAGTACGGCCTGGCAGGCACGTCGCGCCAGCAGGTAACCCGCATCCGGCTCGTAGAATCCGCCGGCGATGTTGTCGAGATCGATCTGGGGATAGCGGATGCCCAGTTGGTCGACGCTCAGCCGTTCGTGGTCGATGCCGGCGTCGGCCAGATGGGCCCGGGCGTCCTCGATGAACGCCGATCCCGGTCCCTTCTGGTACAGGAACAGCACGCCCGAGGGTGCGAACAGGGACTGGCTCCAGGATTCGCTGGCCTCGCGCCAGAGTTTCGCCGACCGCCTGGCCATGTCCACGTAGATCCTGGACCGGTAGGCGAACCGGATCACCCGGGTCTCGCCGCCGGAGCTTGCCGGTGAGTGTCCCGGGCCCCGGCATAGAGCGTGACGCGACACCGGGGCGCAGCGGGTTCACCGTGGTCCGCCACCGAACGCCCCGGCGCCGACCACGCGATGCGGGGTCGATCGGTTTGCCGGCCTGAGCACCGTTATCGACTGGCGAAACGGGCCGATGAACGTCCGCCGTTTCATGCGTGCTGCCGACGTGTCCGACGCCCGGTGGCGTGCACGGAAACGGAGATCAGGGCCGCCCCGACAACGAGGCGGCCCCGGATCCCATCGGTGCTCAGGGCACGAATTTCGTCACGCTCGTCGTACCCTTCTTGAGATCTCCGCGCTTGAAGCGCATTGGCTCGGCGTCGTTGGTCAGCCAGCTGGGCAGCATGGGGTAGACGTAGAACTCGTCACCCGGGTATTGCGCTGGTTCCGCCGGGCCACACCGACTGGGATTTCGGTCCCGACCGGCCGGCATCGGACACCCACCGGTTGGTCGGGCCGCTGCCGAACATGAAGCCGTTGATCCCCGCTGCGCGCGCACCGATGGGACGAGGCGTCCACCGTGCCGAAGCCGCCGTCGGTCGGCACGCCGCGCAGATCGGCCAGCGGATCCGGGAACAGGCCGAAGGCGGGCGGCACGTTGAATGGCCCCCCCAGTGCCGAGTCGAACACGATCCGATGCAGCATGCCCCAGCGATAGTCGTCGAGGTCCGTGCTGTTATCGAAGGCCTCTGCGTACTCGGCGCTGGCCAGCCGATCCAGGGCGGCCGACAGACTCAACAGCATGACTTCCTGAACCCGAATGGCCTGGTCCGCAGAACTTCCCGCGGCGAAAAAATCCAGTCCGGACGCGGACACGCCGCCGTTCTCCATCAGGTTCTTCAGGGCGGTGACGCTCTGGCCGAACCCAGCCGCGGCAGGCTGCCCAGCGCGGCATCGATGGTGCCGCGGATGAAACTGGACCGGAACACGCTGTAGATGGTCGTCGCCACGCTGGCGGCGATCTCGTCCTCGTCCAGGCTGCCGGCCGGATCGCCATCGAGATCCTCGGCGTCATAACCTTCCGGAATGCCGGTCTTGGCCTGATAGTCCAGGGCAGCCCAGGCGCTGAGCGCGAGCGATGGCATCGGCCAGTCGCGGATCGGCAGCGGCGGCGGCCAGGTCCGGATCAGCCCCTGCTGGTTCCGGCCTCGTAGGCTTCCACGATCCTCGGGGCGAAGTATTCCGCATCCAGCAGCCCGACATCCGCCTGGATATCGGCCATTTCCTCCACCGACAGCTTGTTGTCGCCGCTGGACAGCGCCCGCTGGACCCGCTCGGTGATGCTGCCGGCCCGGAAGCCCTGCGCATAGCCCTGGTTCAGGTAGAAAATGCCGCCCGTGGGCCTGAGCTGGTTTAGCGGGTTGTTGTCCAGCGTGGTGCCGGCCGGATCGTTGTTGGCGTTGACGAAAAACCCGTTCACCGGATTCAGCACCTGGGGCATCTCCGCCGGCGAGAGGATTTCGTACGGCGTCGTCTGATTCGGGTAGGCGTTTTGCTGGGCCAGCCACTGGTGACCGGGCTCCGTGCCAACGCGGATGAAATACGGCGGTATGCCCAGCGCGGGCCCCCCGGCTTCCAGGTCGGTGCGGATCGGCATCTCCGCGCTCGTGAAGTAACCCAGGTTGCCCCGGCTATCGGCATAGGCCCAGTTCTGGGAGCCCACGTCGAAGTAGCCGAGGCCCCGCTGGAAATCGCCCAGGTTCCGGCTGCGGTTCCAGACATAGAACGCCACGAGTTCCCGGGTCGGCCCGAAGCCCGTGTACTGCACGGTCAGCGCCGTGCCGGCGGCGGCATCGAGAGCGATGATCACGCCGTCGTAGCGTGCGGGAACGGTCAGCGTGGCCGCGGGAATGCTTGGGTCGGAACGGGCAGAGATGCCATCGGGGACGCCGTCGCCGCCGACATTGACGAAGTACGTCTCCGGCACCGGAACGATGGGGGCGAAACTGCCGTCGGGCAGGACGATGGCCAGCCCGCTGGGAGACCCTGCATCCGGCACGACCGTGTCCTGGAAGACGTCGGTGACGTCCATGGGGTTGGTGGTCGGGCCCCAGGCGATCCAGCGGTTCTGACCGGTGATCACGAAGGGCGTGCCGGCGAAGCCGTTGCCCACAGCGGCGTAACCCGGTGAGCGGATGCCCATCGGATAGAACGTGGTCGGGTGGTTCAGGGCGAGGTGCGGATCATTGGCGATGATCGGGTTGCCGGTGGCCGAGTTCTCACCGGTCACGCCCCAGTTGTTGGAGCCACGTGCGGTCGTGTCATTTTCGATGATGGTCCGCAGCATCGGCGACTGTTTCGCTCTCTCGAGAAATCCGGCCCATCTCGATAACCCTGGGGTCCACCCGGCATGGGCCGGCTTGCGGACGGGGACGGCCCGCTCCCTCGGCCTCTCGGCCCTTCGGTTTCTGCCCGATGCCCGCCGCCCCCGGCATCGGGCACCGTGCTGGCCAGGTCGAAGGGCTGAGAGCGGTAGAGGTCCTCGAAGAACAGGGCGGTTCCCGCTTCGACACCGAGCACCGCCTGGTAGGTGCCGAGCACGATGGAGTTGCCGATGTCATTGGTGTCAAACGACAGCCCGGCGGCGATCAGCTTGCCGATGGCCACGCTGTCCACGGGCCGCCAGGGGTACCTGGGTAATCGACACAGCGCCGTACTCGGGCGGCAGATTCTGCCGCCGGCGGCGAGAAACGCATTGACGCCGTCTGCATAGGCTTCCAGGCTTCCTTGGCTTCCCGGGAGGTCTTGTCGCCGGCTGCGGCGTCGGCCTGGATCACAGCCCATGAGCGCTCCGCCGCCCGGCCGAAGCCGATGGTGCGGGTCTGTACGTCGGAGGCCAGCGCGGCTTCACCGAGCACTTCGGCCAGCCGGCCCTGGGGCTGGCGCCGGGAGAGGTCCATCTGCCAGAGGCGGTCCTTCGCATGGATATATCCCTGCATGAAGAACATATCCCGGAGGTTCCGGCCTGAACGTGGGCGATGCCGTCGACGTCGCGCACGACCTTAACCGGTGCCGCAGTCCAGGTACCGGCTGCGCTGCTTGCCGCGGCGCTGCCGGCGACCAGCACAGGCCCAGCGCAATGGCGGCGAAATTCGATTTGACATAACTGGACTCCCCCGCTGAGATTATCATCAGGGTTATCGAAGAAATGTAGATACGGGGGCCGCTCTGCGAGGTTCCGTTCCCGCCGCTGATCAGGAACCCGGCCAGGCCAGATGCTATCGACGGGCGACCGAGGCTGGCCGCAGCGGTGCAAATGCCGCGGGCTGGGTTGCGAAGTCTATGTTCTAGGGGACCAAGGCGTCAACGGACCAGTCGGGCTGAAAGAATTTGGAGTCCATGAGCAATAAGCACAAGAAATTGCTGCGCTCGATTTACACCGATCCGGTCAGCGGCAACATTCACTGGCGAGAGGTCGAGTCGCTGCTGAATCACCTGGGGGCCGAGGTGGACTATCACCACGGCGCCAGGGTGCGGGTCCTGCTGAACAAGACCGAGGGCCAGCTGCATCGGCCGCACCACAGCGGCTCCTGTACCAAGCAGGACGTGAAGCATCTGCGTGAGTTCCTTGCTCATGCGGGCGTAACGCCGTCCAGGCTGGAGAGCGCCTAGCCAGCGCGCCAGGTATTTTATTTCCGGCACCGTGAGACCGGCAGGGCACTCGACAATATTCACCGGCCGGATGCATTCTATAATTGTACGCGTCCGGGCCGGCACCGGGCGGATATTGCCGTTGGCGCGGTCATCCGGCCGGCGGCGCGTTATTTAATCGTCAAAAGGTGATGGTATGAGAATGATCCTTATTGTCTGGCTGGTCGGCGCTGGCGATTGCGGGTCCCGTGAGTGCGGACGAATCCAGGGCCGGCAAGGCCATGCTGGATTTCGGCGACACCCCGGCGGAACTGTCCGACGTCCACGTGGTTTCCATCGACGGAAATCCGGTCAAAGAGGGCAGCCTGCAAGTGAGTTCTGGGTGGAGCCGGGAGACCACACGATCGAGGTTTACGCGATTCTCGAGCACATGGGCGCCATGGTGGACCCGATCCAGGCCGGGCGCGACGAGCGAAAGACCGAGCCGAAGAGTACGACCATCACGGTCAAAGCCGGCATGCGCTACAAGATCGGCGCCCAGGCGACCGATCGCAAGGGCGACTGGGAGCCGGTGATCTTCAAGGAAGAGAAATCCGCTAGACGGACTCCGGCCCACTGAGAACGGGAACCACGGGCCCGGGGCCCGGCGTTTCTTTGTCGGCGGCGCATTGCCGCAGGATGATGCCTTTTATATACTCCGCGGCCTTCCCCAAGTGCCGGGGTAGCTCAGTCGGCAGAGCAACTGATTCGTAATCAGTAGGTCGGCGGTTCGAATCCGCCCTCCGGCACCATTTCCCGAATATTCGCCTATGGCGTTTGGCCCTCCAGCCTGACTTTGCCGCGACCCGCAGGCACGCCCGGCGGAAGGCATCGCCAATCCGTGCATCACGCCAGACCATTGCTAGACTCTTAGGTATATGACCGCGGGTGATGGGTACCGCCCCGTCCGGAGCCCGCACCCTTCGACTCAAGGAGATGTGCAATGCAAGTCCGAGACTATATGAGCCCCGCTCCGGTCACGGTTACTACGGGGGCGGAATACATGAAAGCCTACGAGATGATGCAGGCCAAGGGGCTGCACCACCTTCCGGTGGTCGATGGCACCCGGAATGTCATTGGCATGGTGGCCTTGCGCGATCTCCAGCTCGCCGCCCGGTGCTACGGATCGGCTCCGGCGGAGGTGGGCGATGTCATGCACCGCCCTGTCGTTACCATCAACCCCGAGTCTGATCTTGCTGCCGCCGCGGACCGCATGCGGACCGAAAGCATCGGCAGCCTGCCGGTAGTTGACGAAGAAGACGGCCACCTGGTGGGCATCATCACGGAGACAGACCTGCTGCGGGCCCTGTCCGAACTTCTTGCCAGCAAATAGTTAGCCAATAGTTTCGGGGACAGGTCACCTATCTCAGATAAGGGGACACTTGAGCCGCGACCGTTGGCCGGGGCCAATGAATGGATGTCAGAGATCCGAGCCGGGCAAACTCGTAAAATCAATGTGAACGTGCCGAAATCGCCTAGGACTTAGGCGCTTACGCATGACGGCCGGGAGCGCGCCGGGTTGCTGGAGGTTGCGGGCCTTGGCGCCGATGGACGGGCCAGGCAGGGCGAATCAAGTGCACTGTCCCCATCACGGTCACTCCTGCATCCCGTGGTAGAGCAGCCGGATAAACAGCCGGACCCCGTCGTTCTCCTTCAGCTCCGCGTATCGCGGTCCCGCCCGTCGGCCGATGTCGCGGATATCCGCCATCAGCTCGGGATGAAACTGGCAGGTGAACGACCGCCGGATGTTGTGGGTTTCCCAGTCCTTGTAGTAGATGCAGCTGGTGCTCACCTCGGTCATCACCTGCTCGTCCACCTGGGTCTGCGACATGATCTCTACCGCATAGGGCAGGCACAGCAGCCACGACAGCGGGCTCACGGCGATCTCATAGCGAATGGGGACCATCGCATCGTGGAGCATCTTGTAGGCCCAGTTAGCGAACAGCGCCGCTTCCTCGTTGACCTCGTCGCCGTGGAACATCTCGATCAGCAGTGCCCGCTCCAGCGCGATCATCGTGTCGATGACCCCCTCCAGTTCGTCGGCAATCAGGGCGTGAGTGTCGTGAAGCATCCCCGGAATGTGGTCGGAACCCGGATTTCGGACATAGGGCAACAGGCGCCGCGTCCCGATCTCCATGGCCTCGTTGCGGGCCACCGCAAACCGCGTGTCATGCCAGCCTTCCGCAATGATCTCTCCCTGCTTGATAACGCGCAGCGATTCGCCCACCTCGGCGATCTGGTGGCATAGCGTCTGCAGTGTGCCAAGTGCCTGGCTACCCCGGTCCAGAGGTAGCCGATCGGTGGCCAGCACCTGCCGAACCGCCCGCTTGATCAGGCGAATATGGGAGACCGCGGCCAGCTGGTGTCCCAGGCACACGAAGATGTTCGTGGCGTTACCCGCGGAACGGCGCAGCAGTAGCTGATCCACCAGGGCGAGAAGATCCTCGAGGCTGGCGTTGGTGCCGTCAAACGTCGCCGCATCGAAGGCTGACGGATCGCCGCCCTCGAATATCGTTGCCATGCCGGCGCTCAGAACGTTCGCGAGCCGCTCCGGGTGCGAGATGCCGCTCTGCCAGACCGGGTAAAGGATGGTGTCCGCATCGGCGATCTGCTGCAGGAGGTAGGCCACGTTTTTCGAGGCCCGTACCTTTTCGCCCATGAGATTCACGCCGACATCGGGCCAGGGCTCGATGATGGCGACGCTCTGCCGGTAAAGTTCGGGCAGCTTGAGGAGCTGGTCCAGCTCCTGGCGTCCCTCGATGACCTTCTCCAAAGGTGGCGCCAGGCCCCACTCGAACATGTTGGCGTTGGCCAGCTCGTCCCGGCCGGGGAACGGCGTGGGCGAGGCGCGGTCCTTGAGAAAATAGCCGAACAGGGCGTGCACGGACTGCACGCTGGACGGGTGGCGCCCGAGGATACCCGGCGTCGTACGCCAGCCCAGATGGTCGAGGAGTCGTTGCGGCACGTGGGTCTCCGGCAGGCTTGGTGTTGGCCGTTGTGGACACGAGACGGGACACGTGGATCAAGCAAGATTCAGGCCACGGCAGTTCGGCTCGCGCCGTCCAACAGATCGTCGAGCCGGCAGGGGCGCGCGACGGTTCCGGCCGGCTGACCGGCGCGTTCGCGATGCACCTTTTTGAGCCGGATGCACGAAATTGGTGCGTTTTTTTAACCGGCAGAGGAGGCCAGCTCTCCGTCCACGGGTACTGATTGGTCGCTGCAGTATTCGCACATCCCCCTACGGCAGTCCGGCTGCTCCTGAGCTATGGAAAGGGTAGCGACGATTTAATTGGCCCGGCAGTCCGCCGGCCGCCCTCCGCGTCTCGTCGAAGCACGAAGGACGAGAGTGTCTGACCGGGGGGGGGTCAGCTCATGTGCAGGCGAACACCTATCGAATCAGTCGTATGCGTTGACCGGTTTTGCCGCTATCGTTGCGGTCATCAGTATCCGGACCGGTTGCCTTTGCCACCGATACCGTCACGCTCTATGAAATGCAGATACTCGGCGAGACGCCCTGGTATGTCCCTTTCAGCACATGGGGCGAGGCTGTCGATATTGACGGACCGGTCATTTTAGTTGGCGATGGCGCCGAGGGCGGCTCTGTGAGTTCCTTTCTGCGGCAACCCGATGGCTCATGGCTCCGTGGCTCCGGATTTACCATATGGGGCGAGCCCGGCGAGGACTACGATGGTTACTTCGGGAAAGCCCTGGATCTCGATGGCGACCTGGCCTTCGTCGGCCGGCCTGGGGAGAGAGGTCTTCGTGGAGCCGCCTCTCTGTTCCAGATGAATCCCCAAGGCGAGTGGACTGAAGCGATCCGTAGGCCAACCCCGCCACCCGGCCATATGGGTGACGAATACAGCAGGAGTGTTGTCTTTGCCGGCCGCACGGCCGTCGTCAGCGGAGTCGATTTCCTCAAAGGAGACTACGAGTCAGGCGGGTATGCCGTTCTCATTTTCGAGGAAATGGCTGGCGCCTGGACGCTCATTCACCAGAGGTCTATTCCGAGGACTTCGCCGACCCAGTCTTGCTCTCGGGGGCGGCACCTTGCTGATCGGCCACGATGAATATGACGGCGCCGAAACAATCCGGAGTCGTGTATGTGCTTCAGCGTGATTCACAGGGCGTATGGGCAAGGACGGGGAAGCTTGTGGCGAGCGATGCCCACGAGTACGCGTCTTTCGGGACCAGCGTCGCCATCGACGGGAACCGTGCGATCGTCGGGGCATCCAGCAATTATGGCTTTGCGGGCCCCGGGGCGGCATATATCTTCGAACGGAATGAACATGGTGATTGGGCCAAGCGCACGAAGCTGGAGGCGGCAGATCACGCATCCCTGACCAGCTTTGAGGCTGCGGTTGCCATAGAAGGCGAAACTGTCGTTGTCGGTATACCTAAATGGTGCCATTCCTTTCTCGAAGGCGACGACTGCAGCGGATCGGCCTATGTGTTCACGCGCAGTGCTGACGGCGGGTGAACACAGCAAGCCAGGCTCCTGGCGAGAAAAGGCTCGGTCGCCGGACGATTTGGGGACTCGCTGGCCATGGATCGGGGGTTTGGGAGGAGTTCGGCGCGAGCCCGACGGGGGCGCCTGACGGGGCGAATCAAGTGCACTGTCCCCAAAACCGGGTTAGGTGCACTGTCCCCCTATCCGCAGGCCACCGCGGGTTCCATGAAACCCTTGGGCTGCGCGTCAGCAATGTATCACCGAGGACAATTTTCAGGAGCGCTGTGGCCACCTTCCTTTGGCAAGGCAACAGCACAGCCGGCGCGCCCCGGGCTTAGTCGCCGAGAACCTCCGGGAGCGGATTTCCGATGGCACCCGAGGGTAGCGAGATGCCCAGGTAGGTCGCCAGGGTGGGCGCGATATCGTAGGGCGTGACCGGGCGGCTGACCGTTTGCGGCTCCAGACCGGCCCCCGCGAAGATGACGGGTACATAGGTGTCGTATCGCCAGGGCGAGCCATGGGTCGAGGCCACCGTCAGGCCGTCGAAGTCGTTGATGAAGACATTCGGTTCGAACACCAGGTAGATATCGCCGGACCGTTTTGGCTGGAAATTTCGAAGGATCGAGCGAATCATCAGCGTATCGGGAAGGTTTGACGTCCGCATCGCGGTGCTGGAAACGGCGGCAGCCACGCCATCGAATTTCTCCAGCTCCGCGGCCACAGCGTTCTCGACCTCGGCCTGGTCGAGTCCCTTGTCACGAATCAGGTCGCGGTCCAGGTAGAGATAGGGCTGGAAAAACGCCTCGATGAGCTCCTCGCCAATCCCGAACTCTTCCTTGAGCGCCGTGATGGCGGGTGCCTTGTCCAAGGCGTCGGTATCGAAATAGTGGGCGTTCCTGATGCCGAGTTCGTTCAGGTAACCCGGTACCTCCGGCTGGCCATGATCCGCCGACAGCACGACCAGGACATTCTGCAGGCCGATGCGCTTGTCCACGTGGGCCAACAGGTCCGCCAGTGTGCGATCGAGGCGGGCGATATTGTCCTCGGCCTCGAGGCTGGACGCGCCAAATATATGGCCCACGTAGTCCGTGGACGAAAAGCTCACGGCCAGGTAGTCCGTCGTCTCGTCTTCGCCCAGCTGCTCGTTGTCCAGCAGGGCCTTGGCGAAGTCCAGGGTCAGTTCGTCGCCCGCCGGGCTCAGCGTCAGCCGCGTGGTGAAGTACTTGTCGTCGGCCGTGCCGTACGGGTGGGGAAATGTGCGGCCGAAGCCGGGAAAGTCGGTTTCATACTCCCGGTCGTCCGCGTCGCCGAACGTATAGCGGGAAGCATCGTGCATCAGGCTCCAGGACTTGCCGGAGTACGCGGCGGCGGGTTTCGCGCATTCCAGTCCTCGACCCAGGCGGGATACTGGTCGTAGTAGTAGGTGCTCGTGACAAACTCGCCGGTTGCCTTGGAAAACCAGAACGCCTTTCCGGCATGGCCGGCGAGTGAAACGGCGCCCCGGTCTTTGACGGAAACGCCGAAGATTTTCGATTTGCCGCCGTTGCTCACCGCGAGCTCGTCGCTGAACGTCGAGGTCAGGATCGCTGCCGGAGACCGGCCGTCGACCTTGGCGGCCCGCTGCGTCGGATCGATCTCCGTCTTGTCATCCACGTCCGCACCCGACGGTGAGAAGGTGGTAGTCCGCGTCCTCGATGTTGTAAACCAGCCGGTCTGCTTCCCGGTCATACCAGACGTTGCCGATCATGCCGTGGGCCGCCGGCACGGTCCCGGTGGCCAGCGAGGCGTGTCCCACGATGGTCTCGGTGTTGGCATGCTGATAATGGGCATTGGTGTAATCGATGCCCTGGTTCATGAGATAGCGGAACCCACCTTCCCCGAGCACATGGTCGTAGCGACGGGGCAGGTCACCGCGGAGGGCGTCTACAGTGATCTGCAGAACCAGTCGCGGCGCAGGCGGGCCGTCAGCTGCGCGGGCGCTGTGTACGCAGATCGTGCCGAGAGCGAGAAGGGATGTCAGAATCAGACGGGTTCTTGCCATGTTCTGGAACTGTTCCTTTTGTGGATCCGCCATATGTTAGTCGATGCGGCTCCCGGGTTGAGGCAGGATGCACCATGCAAGCTGGAATGGTTTTATCGGGACACCTGAATCGGCCCGAAACGGGCGCATGCGAATGGCTCTTCGGATCCGGTTGTGGCCCGCGGAGAACACGGGCGTGAACATGCAATCACGACCAGTTGCTTCACCCTTAACCAATGCGATCTGTATGGCAGCGCCGTCTTGACTCTGGCTCGTATGGTGTAATCTCAAGAGAGGGAACTGGCCGTTGGAAAACCTCATGATCACCGCGTCTGCGTTTCGTGCACGATTCGCCCTGCTGACCCTTGTCCTGATAGGCGCTGCGTGGCTGGCAACCGTCGCGGTGCCGGCTCAGGCCCAGGGCGATAATCCGTTCCTCGGGAATCCCGGCCTCAGCCCCGGAGAACAAAAGGGCGTCTTCGTATTTTTCGAAAACGGGTTGTGGAACGTGGTTTTCTCCGGCGGTCCGAAGACCAGCGATGCCGAAAGAAACAACGGGAATGCGCGATTCATAGGATCCGTTTCGTCCTCTTCCGGGTTCGAATCCGAGCCAGAGATTGTGGAAGGGTTTCAGCACTCGAAAGACTTCGTTCGGCTTGAGGATCAGGAAACCCTTATCGATTTCCGTTCCCTTGCCACTGCCGATGGATTCGACCACTTCCGGTTTGCGGATCGGTCCGGGCAGGACATGTCGCTGTTTCTGGCCCGCACGGTCAACATTCCCCTCGACCCGGTGCCGGTATTTCTCGGTGGTTCCAGGACGCGGGCCGGAAGCCTGCCGCTAGCCCTGAAGGCCACCGTCGATACCCGCCGGGCCTACAAGAAGGCATTTCCTCGACTGGGAAACCTCCAGAACGGAAAGACGCCACGGTCTTATTCCGACTCGGCCTATATCAGTCAGGTCGCGCGATTCGACCTGATCCTTCTGGGCAAGACCTACCGGGTCGCCGGCCGCGCCGCCGGTGAGATCAAGTCATTCAATCCCGCCGCCTTCGTGGGTGCGTACACGAATATCGCGACGGTACCTCTGAAGAGAAACTCCACGTATCACAATGCGCTCAGAGACAAGCTCTCTTCGGAGAAGGGGCCGCAGCCGAACGGTACAACGCCTGACTGGTGGCTCAGAGAAAAGGTGGAAGTCGTAGACGGTGAACTGCTGGGCGACGGCAACGGGGACGGGTTCGGTGACATCGTGGAGGTATCCCATTTAGGCAATGGGCGAACGAATGTAACCGACTGGACACAACCCGACGCAAATGGCGATCGCTGGCCGGAATGGAAGATCTCCAACGATTACCACAACGGGATGAACGATCCCGATTTCGATTTCTGGCACTTCGACGCAGGCAACTACAACGTTCGGGCCAAGGGCTTCAAACGCGGCGTCTCCGGGATGGACTTCAGCGGTGGTCGGACCGAGGATCCGGAGGTCATCAACCAGGCCTGGCGAGACGGATATCTCAGGGCGTGGAATCGTCTCGAAGCGCTTCGGCCTGACGTGTACATCATTGCGAACCACGACTGGTACCGATACGCGGACCAGCAGACCGGCGCGCTGCCGCCGGGCAACGGATTCTACAAGCGTATCGACGGCGGTGTCCTGGAAGACGTGATGCGCCCCGACAAGGGGTTCGAGCTGAAATTCGGCTGGAAGCAGGTTTACGACTGGTACCGGTTTTCGATGGACTACTTTCGTACCCGAGATCTGACATTCTTCACGGTGGCTGGCGACCTGACTCACAGCCCGTCGGTGGACGGCACCGCGGTGCGGGCCGCTCCTGAGGACTACCAGTGGTTTCGATACACGTTCGGGACCTGTCTTTTACAGGACGCGTATTACGTTTACAGCGCCAGCGACTATCCCGCGGGCAGCGTCCTGTGGTTCGACGAATACGACCGCGCCGGGGCCGACACCACCTCCTGGATGGGGCTCGGCATCGCCGGTCCCTCCAATCCCGGCCCCATGGGACCCGTTGACGCCTGGAAGCAGGGCGTCTACCGCCGCGACTTCGAGAATGCGGTGGTGCTGGTGAATCCCCGCGGCAACGGCCGTCAGACCGTGAATCTGGAGAACGGACTGCGCCGTCTTCGCGGCCAGCAGGATCCGGTCGTGAATAATGGTCAGGCGGTGCGTGATGTCACCCTCGAGGACGGTGACGGGATTGTCCTGGTTCGGCAGGCCCTGGGGGCAGAGTAAAACCGGCCTTGCCGCGCTCAACGTCCTTGACGTCGCGAACCACGTCGCGTCTGACAACGTGGCCGGAACATGCAAGGCCAGACCGGAATGCGCCCGCATTTCTGAACGATCCAGCAACTCCGCAAGAAGCTATGCGACGGAACGGTTCACTCCTGCATTCCGTGATAGAGCAGCCGGATGAAGAGCCGGACACCGTCGTTTTCCTTTAGCTCCCTATACCGCGGGCCGGGGCGCCGGCCGATGTCCCGGATATCCGCCATCAACTCGGGATGGAACTGACAGGTGAATGACCGCCGGATGTTGTGCGTTTCCCAATCCTTGTAATAGATACAGCTGGTGCTGACCTCCGTCATCACCGCTTCATCCACCTGGGTCTGGGACATGATCTCAACCGCGTACGGCAAACACAGCAACCATGACAGCGGGCTGACTGCAATCTCATAGCGGATGGGTACTATCGCATCGTGCAGCATTTTGTAGGCCCAGTTGGCGAACAGGGCCGCTTCCTCGTTGACCTCGTCACCGTGGAACATTTCGATCAATAGTTCCCGCTCCAGGGCAATCATCGTGTCAATGACTCCCTCCAGTTCGTCGGCAATCAGAGCATGGGTGTCGTGCAGTACGCCTGGGACGTGGTCGGATGCCGGGTTCCGGACATACGGCAACAGCCGTCGTGTCCCGATCTCCATGGCCTCGTTGCGCGCCACGGCAAACCGCGTGTCATGCCAGCCTTCAGCGACAATGCTTCCCTGCTTTACGACCTTCAGCGTTTCGCCGACCTCGGCGATCCGGCGGCTCAACGATTGCAACGTTCCGAGCGCGTGACTTTCCCGGTCCAGGGGCAGGCGATCGGTGGCGAGAACCTGCCTTACCGCCCGCTTGATCAGCCGGATATGTGACACTGCCGCCAGCTGGTGCCCCAGGCACACGAATATGTTCGTGGCATTGCCGGCTGAACGGCGCAGCAGCAGTTGATCTGCCAGTGCGAGAAGATCTTCGAGACCGGCATTCGTGCCATCGAACGTGGCGGCGTCGTAGGCCGAGGGGTCTCCGCCCTCGAAGATCGTCGCCATGCCGGCGCTGAGAATGTTGGCCAGCCGTTCCGGATGCGAGATGCCGCTCTGCCAGAGCGGGTAAAGAATCGTGTCGGCGTCGGCAATCTGCTGCAGGATGTAGGCCACGTTCTTCGAGGCCCGAACGGTTTCCCCACGGAGATTCACGCCGACGTCCGGCCAGGGCTCCACGATGGACACGCTTTGCCGGTAGAGTTCCGGCAGGGCCAGCAACTGTTCGAGTTCATCTCGTCCCTCGATGACCTTCTCCAGCGGCGGTGCAAGACCCCATTCGAACATGTTGGCGTTGGCCAGTTCGTCGCGGCCAGGAAATGGCGTCGGTGAGGAGCGGTCCTTGAGAAAATATCCGAACAGAGCGTGCACCGACTGCACGCTGGACGGGTGACGCCCGAGAATTCCGGGCGTGGTGCGCCAGCCCAGATGGTCAAGGAGTTGTTGCGGCACGGGCGTCTCCGGGAAGCTTGGTCGTGGCGGTCGCGGCAATGGGTACGGGAACCGGGTTCAAGCAAGTTTCAGGCCACGGCAGGCGGAATGGGCCCAGCCGTGCGCACCCCGCGCCGGCGCGGCTATCCGGCGGATACTGCCGGGATCCCGCGGACGCTGTCCGTGCACCTGATTGGGCCGTGCGCACGAGTTTGGTGCATCGTTTCAGTGGTTCGGGGACCTCCGCTGCCGTTTGCCGGGCGGTGAGTCCCGCTACGGCATGCGCATTTCTCCGTACGGCAGTCCGCCCGTGATTGCGCTATGGAAAGGGTAAGGACAGCTTATTTGGCCCGGCACTGAGCCGGCCGCCCTCCGCGTCTTTTTCAGCACGAAGGACGACGGCATCTGACCGGGGGGAGGTCTTGGCTCATGCGTTTCACGATTCGCCCGGCACATCCGCGATGGCCGGTCTTTGGCTGCATGCTTCTTGCAGGCCTTGCGTCTGCGACACCCATTGCCGCGGCAGACTTCACCGGCGAACTTGTCGAATCCCGGCTCGCCCCTGCTGACGGAGCCGGAACGCGCTTCGGCCGTTCAAATGCCATCATTGGCAACCATGCCTTTGTCGGCGACGACTGGCAGAGCTCCCGTGGCGCCATTTACGTCTATCAGTTCGACGGTAATGAATGGCGCAGTCTTCAAAAGCTGGTGGGCGACCTGGGCGAATCCGGTGACTCGGGAGACCAGCTCGCCAACAGCATGGCCGTTGACAGGGATCTGCTCGTTGCCGGAGCGCCAGAGGGCCGCGCGGCCTACGTCTTCCGCTATGACGGCGCCAAGTACATCCGCGAAGCTGTGCTGCGCCCGGCCGATCCCGCCGCAGGCCTCATCGGGACCTCCGTGGGGGTCAGTGGAAACCGCATCGTCGTAAGCGGTCTGCAGCGCTTTGGCGGAGGTGTCACCTATGTCTATGAGTACGCCGGCGGCCGCTGGCGGCATGCGGCGACTCTTACGGTGCCCGATGCGTCATCGGTCTTCGGACACTGCGCCGTCCAGGATGACACAGTCGTCATCGGCGACACCATCGAGGACTTCGTCTCGATCTTCGAGAAATCCGCCTCGGGCTGGACCGAGTCAGATCGCATCAGACCCGCGGGTTCGGATCCACGGGACCGCATCAACTTCGGACTGCCCGTTCGCATCGATGGCGACGTGATCGCCGTGGGAGCGGTGTGGGACGACGAAGCCGGCTCCCAGGCGGGGGCCGCCTATGTCTTCGAGCGGGGCGACGACGGCTGGCAACAGGCCGCCAAGTTCACGCCCGTCGGCAGCGGCGCGCAATTCGGCGGAAGCCTTGCCCTCGAGAGCAGAACGCTGATTGCCGGTGCCGTGCATCGGAATACCGTGTTCGTCTTCCAGTCCGATGGCCGGAACTGGTCCACCGCTGCTGAAGTACGGCGGCAGGCCCAGGATGTCAGCTGCGACCCGTGTCGCTACGGAATGTTCGCCGGTCTCAGCGGTGAGCGCTTTATCGTGGGAGAGATGGGAGCCAATCTGGCCTGGATCTATGAATCTGGTGATGACGGATGGGTCTCCATCGACGTCCAGCCGTGGAGCGACCGAAATCTCGTCGATCCGAATTCGACACGCCTTGTCGCTGTTGCCATTCACGGGAGCATGGATTTCGACGCCCTGCAATGCGACCACAACTCCCTCCGTCTGAACCCAGGAGATGCGCGCTCCCGGAACTACCGGGTCATGGACACCAATCGGGACGGTTTCATGGACCTGCTCACGTACTTCCGGTCGCGCGAACTCCTTATCGCCTGCGGCGAGAGTGAGGTCGAACTGACGGGAGCCACCCACCAGGGCATGGAGTTCCATGGCGACAACGTCGTGACCAACAGACGCTGCCGGTAAATCGAGGGACAGTTCACTTAACTCAATTAAAGGGACACTCGGTCGGACTTTCCTCAACTGCGGTTCCACTCTGAGGATGGTTTTTTCGCTTCGCATTTGATTGCCAGAAGCATGCGAAAGCAAAAAGACCGTCCTGTCAAGCGGTTAGGTGAGAGGCATGCGTGCTGAAATTCGTTTTGTAGGGAATCGGCGTACTACCGGAAGAGGTGTTCCTGTAACGTTCGAGTTAAGTGAACTGTCCCCCTATCTAAGAAGCGGGCGGACATCAACTGCCTCGCGCTCGGGATCCAGCGACAGCAGGTCGGCCAGGATCGCGACATGTCCGGCACCGGCGATCACCAGGACCCGTTCGCCGGGTTGGGCGGTCTTCTGCACGTTGGCGTACATGCGGAAGTTGCGGTGCCACCAGCTCGCCGCCGCATCCGCGCCGGAATAGCCGTCGCCCGCACCGATGTCGTTGGTCTGGATGTAGAGGGCCTTGTTGGCGGCGAAGTCGGCGGGACTGTTGTGCTTCTTCAAGAGCTGCCGAAGGGTCAGCGTGTCCTGTTCGGCCTGCATCGACGCCGTGATTTCCGCGATCCGGCCTTCAAAGGTCTTCAGGGCAACCGGGTCATTGGCTCTCGCATAGTCCAACATGGCCTCGGCCTGCCACTCGATCTCCCGATGGTCGAAGGGCTCGATGCGCTCCAGTCCGCTGTCGGCGGCGATGCGGAAGCCCAGCTGGTAGATCTCGTTGACCCGGAGTTCAAAATCGCCGTCCACATACTGGCGGTACCGACCGTTCAACAATTCGTCGTCGGCTTCCGCATACTCCAGCAGGATGCGCGTGGGTCGGAATTCAGACGCAATCCCCGGTCGGTGAGTTCCTCGAGGTATTGCTGGGATGGGGCAGCGGTTACGTCCAGGCTTTTTGTCTTGACCGCGTCCTGCCCAGGATCGTTGAAATGAAACGTGCCGATCAGCATCACCTGCGCGGGCGGTGGCGGTTCCGCCTGCACCGATCCGCTCGAAACCAGCAGGCCGACCGATATCAGGCAACAGCGGCGGAAATGCGACATGTTTGACTCCTCGGATATCCGGGCGTGATACGACTTGGCGTGGGCCACGGCAGCGTGCCGGGTCCGCGATAAAGGACCTCAAGTCCATCGACGCCAGTGGGTCGGGTCCCGTTTACAGGGTCCGGGACAATTGGCAGGCCGGTCAGTCGCGCCGTGCGCGGGCAACCGGACTCATTCGTCCTTCAGGTCCTCGTTCATCTGGGCTTCGAAGTCCGTTGTCGGGTCCGGGTCAGACGGCACGGCGTCGGCATCGAATCCCAGGGCGGACTCGGCTGGCGGTGACTCGGCGGCCGCTACATCCGGATCGAACCCCGACGGGTCGGCCTCCTCGATGTAGGCCTCCGGCGCGGGCCGTGCCGCCTGTACCGGCGACACGTAGCGTGAGCCATCCCCCTTGGGCAGGAGAATGATCTTCACCACGTGGCCGTCGGACTCGTCTGTCACCAGCATGTAGTTCTCGCTGATTCGCTTCAGCGCCTCGGGCAAGGGCTGGTCCCGGACATCTGCGGTGATCCGGCTTCCGTCCGGTACCTGGCCCTTGAGCTCGATGTCCAGCTGCCCGGCCAGCTCCGAAAGGACGTCCTGCAGCGGCGCGTCGTTGGCCAGCACGGTGACGTGCTGGGCCGTGTCGATTTCCAGTGTGTAGGACCCCGACGGCAGCGTGTCGGGTGCTGCCCAAGCCAGCGAGTACGCCGACACAGCGAGCAGGGCAGTGATGCCCATACGGATCCACCGGGCACCGCGTGGACGGTGCCGAATAGCGGATCGCCCCCGCGTGTCAGGGTAAGGGAGAGCCAGGCGGACCATAATCGACGCTGCTCCAGTTCGAAGAGACGGACATTGGGCTGAGCTTAGACAAACCCGGAGAGTTTTTTTGGAAATCGACAGTGGAGCGGTTCCCGAATCGGCCGACCGCCCCTCGCCAGGCGCCCCGATTGGCGGAATAGCTGACTGGAGGAACAGTCCACTTGTCCCCCCTGGGGGAAAGGGGTGGGACTGCTTTGCTGAGACTCGTCATTCGTTATCGCGGCGTGCCGGGTGCATGTTTTCCTGATACTGCCCACCCAAGCCCCTGGTGCGCGGTCTTCGCATTGGTGGGCTGACCGAGCGATTTCGAATCAAGAAGGGTGCCCAGGCGACCCGGACTGGCGCAGGCCATCGCTCCGCCACGGCGCCACAAGCCCAATCCGAAGATTTACGTACGGCAACCGCTCGTGGCTGAGCTATAAGTCAAGGTAAGAAGGACTGTGACAGGCCCGGCGTTCAGCCGGCCGCCCTCCGCGTCTCCTTGAAGCACGAAGGACGACGGTGTCTGACCGGGGGGAGAGTTCGGCCATGAAATCAGCCAATTTGTTCGTTGCCGGCCTGACCATTGCGATGGCGGGCTTTTTTGGTATGGCATCGGCTCAGGAGCCGCCGCCGGATGAATTCACGCTCGACTACTGGATCGCCGAGTAGGGCGTCTCGGAGAGCGCGATTCGAGTGACGCCGCTGACGGGTCGCTTCGTCGGGGATGGCGAGGCCCTGATCCCTGAAGGCGCGTCCACCCCCACCAATGGATTGGCGGTGACGGCGATGCTGCGGCTGAAGAACGACCACCGCAGTCTCGTTCGAATCATCCTCGTGGCCGACGACGGTCGCGAATACCTGGTCTATGAGGCAACGCCCCTCACCCTGGGTATGGGGCGCATCCACGTAGAACGAGTTTGTGAGGAGACCTGTGTCCTGGAGGGGACTGTTCCGCAAAGTCTGAAAATCGAGGTCGAGGACGCCGTGCTGCGCCTTTCGAGCGTATCCACGATTTTGCCGTCTGCACGAGCCCGGGACCGGTCGCTGACGGAAGGCCTGGCGCAGGTGGAGACCATCGACCGACAAAGGAGCGACGCCATCCGGGATCAACAGCTTGACGCCAAGATCGAGCGAATGAACGTCAGCATCGGTTCCCAAGGCCTTCGCTGGGTGGCGGGAGCCACTCCATTGGCAAAGATGTCGTATGCGGATAGGAAGGCGTTCCTGGCAAGTGGCAGGGACGAAATACCTAACTTTCAGGGCTTTGAGTATTACGTGGGCGGCGTGTTCGAACTCCGCGCCAGCGGGGCGCCTTCGGGCGATGCGGGAACAGAATCCCGCATGATCGATACGTTCGACTGGCGCTCGCGGCACGGTGCCGACCAACCCGATTCGCCCTATTTCGACGGGGACGGCTGGGGCACCGGATGGCTGACGCCCGTCAAGTGGCAGGAATGCGGAAACTGCTGGGCCCACGCCGCGAATGGCGCGGTAGAGGCCCAGGCAAATGTGTATTTCAATGACCACATCGATCTCGATCTCTCGGAACAGGATCTCATTTCCTGCGCCGGAGCCGGGAGCTGCATCTCCGGCGGCAGCCCTCTGCGAAGCCTGGACTACATTCGCGACGTCGGTGTCGTCGACCAGGCCTGCTTCCCCAATACGACGGACTGACGAGCCCTGCGCAAACCGGTGTGCATCCCCGAGTGCAATCTTTCGGATTTCCGACCTTCATGTGTTGACCATCCGTACGGATGATGACCTCAAGGACGCGATCATCCGAATACGGCCCCATCTTATTTAATATTCCATCCTGGTCGCATAGCATGGGCGCCGTCGGATTCCGAAGGGATCCGATTGACGGGCGCACGATCTGGATTTTGAAAAACAGCTGGGGCTTCTTGTGGGGCGACAATGGCTTCGGGTATGTGAAAGTGGCCGACAACGACAAAGGTCACCGGGAGGCGATTTTTTCGCCTGTCGAAACTCTCATCACGACCAGGGAGATTGCCTGCCATGATCGGGATGGGGACGGCTATTTCAACTGGGGCATCGCACCGCTCATCCCGGACACCTGTCCCAGCGGGCGCTCCCCATGAAAGAGACTGCAACGACTGGGATTCGAGTGTGGGCCCGTTCACGATCGGACGGCAGCTGTGTGTCAATTGAATCCAATATCAATGAGTACGTCAGCTTCAAGCCCGATCCGTCCAGCTACGTATTCTCTGACGAGACGAGCGGCTGCCCGGGCGGGTGCGTCGGCACGTTCCGCTTCGACGCCCGGCTGACCAACGAAAGCCGCTATGCCCACACGAACCTGCAGGTCGAGATCCAGCGGCTCACGGGCGGCAATGTGATGCTGACGAACGCCGGGCACCTGGTCGAAGGAGACCGGATGCCGGTGCCCCGCCACGGGGATTACGCGGATGGCGAGCTGGCGGCCGAGGAGTGGGTGGACATGACGTTCACGGTCTGCCTCAAGACTCGCCGGCGCTTCAGCTTCTTCGTCGACGTCATCGGACTGGCCTCGGAGGTCATAGACACCGAAGCCGGACTGGTCGGGTTCTATCCGTTCGACGGCAACACCAAGGACGCGAGTGGGAATGGAAATGATGCCGTCTCCTTCGGGGCCAAGTTGGTGCCGGGCGTGATCGGCCAGGCCTACGAGTTTGACGGCAGCAGCAGCCACATCGATACGCCGGTGAACATCAACCCGGACGTGGCCCCCGAGCTCACCATGTTGGCCTGGGTGTATCCGCACCGGACAGGGGGAGATAACGCTCACCTCGGCAGGAGGCAGGTCCTCTCCCATGACGACGGCGACCACGACCGCTCGCTGCTAATGCAAAATGATTATTGGACCGTGTTCTATGGCGGCGGCGTTTGGCATACAGGGGTGCCCGTGGACGTGCACAACTGGCAGCAGTTGGCCGTGGTGATCGAGCCGGACGAGGTCCGCTTCTACAAGAACGGTGTCGAGTCTCGGCGATTCGGGCCTACCGGGATTTACGTCGGCACCAATACCCTCCGCGTGGCGGCCAACCCGGGCGGCTGGGTCGAGTTCTTCGACGGCGTCATCGACGAGGTTCGCATTTACCACCGTGGCCTGTCGGCCAGCGAGATCATGGATCGATATCTCCAGGAGCGACCGTAGGCCCAAGCGGGACATATCGGAGTGCAATCCCAAGGCAGAGGGGTCTCACAAAGTTTTGCACTGGAGGTGTGAACAATGAAAAAACTTGCGAAACTGCTTACTACCCTTGTTTCGGCAGCCCTGCTCGCGGGAGCCTTAACGAGTCCGGCCTTGGCGCAGAAGGCCGACGGACAGACCCCGCCACCGATGTGGGTGGATGCGGAAGGCCGGGTTCCCATGTCCTACGCGACCTACATTGGCGCAAACCCGATTGAGGGACCACTCTACGCGCAGATGGTTTATCAGACACCGGAACCCGATGGGATGCCCCAGGTGCTGGTTATGGTCAACAGCGCCATCATGAGCGGTATTGAACGCCGGGTCGGCCAATACGTCGATGACCTCGAGAACGAGGGCCACGCCGTCACCGTCCTTGAGGGCATGCAGGGCTCGCCGACGGAATTGCGTGAGCTGCTCCAACAGCACTATGCGGATTATGCGGACGGGGACATGGCCGGCGTGGTCCTGATCGGTGACTGGCCCGCGCCCTGGTTTGAAATGGATGATGACTTTGGCCGGGGCCGGGCGGAGTTCCCCATCGACCTGTTCTACGCGGACCTGGATGGCTACTGGACGGATTCGGACCGGGACGGGATGTTCGACGGGCATTACGAGTATGAGTCTCCGCCCGGAGATCAGGCGCCCGAAATCTGGGTAGGCCGAATCTCGGCGAGTCGGCTGAGCGGCAGCCAAATTGATCTCCTGAACCGCTATTTCGACAGGAATCACAGCTCACCGGACAGGCCGGCTCCAGGGCAGCCACCGGGCCCTGACATTCGTTGACGACGACTGGGCGCACTCCTGGCAGTTCAGCTATGGCCTTACCTACACTTACGGCGACGTGAAGATGGTCACCGACGGAGCCACCACGGTGGCCGACAACTACCGCATTGAACTCGGTGAGCCCTATGAGTTTCTGCAGGTCTCCGCGCACTCGTCAGCCTTTTCCCATTCCTTCAAGATCGGATCCTCCTGGAGCGGCGGGCGGGTGACCAACACCGAGATCAGGCATCTCGGACCGGAGTCCATCTTCTACAATCTGTTTGCCTGCTCGTCAGCACGGTTCGTGGAGCGGGACAATCTCGGGGACTGGTACATTTTTGCCGAGGGCGCGGGGCTCGCCAGCATAGGGTCGACCAAGACCGGCAGCATGCTTCAGTTCGTGAACTTTTACGCTCCCTTCGGTGACGGGAAGACGCTGGGCCGAGCCTTCCAGGACTGGATGGCAAGTATTTCTCCTTACAGCCTCTATGATCGTCACTGGTTTTACGGCATGGCCATTCTGGGTGATCCGACGCTACGAAAAGAGGAATCTCCTTCGAATGCCATGGTTACGTTCACGCCCAAGCGTGCAACTCAGCGATTCTCTTCGAATACCGAAGGGTGCCCGGCCCGGAGTATCGGCACGTTCCGATTCACGGCCAGGCTGAAGAACGTCAGTCAGCAGGAGCTCTCAAGCCTGGTTGTCGAAGTTGCCAGGCTGACCAACCGTAATCGCCTGCTCACCGACTCCGGACTCGTGTCTGCGGGCGACGAGTTCCGGGTGCAGCCGGCAGGGCGATACGCATATGCCGACGGGCGGTATGCTCTCGCCCCGGGGAGGCACGTCAATGTGCCCATCTCCGTTTGCCTCAGGTCGAAAAAGCCGTTCTCGTTGCAGGTTAACGTTGCGGGGATTACTCCACGCTAAAACCCATGGCTGCAGCTGACGGTGGCCGGATGACGACAAGCCATGGCCGCATTCGGATGCGGGGTCCGGTGACAGTTAACTTATCTGTATTTCGGGGACAGGTAATTCTCAATTGGCACGAGCCTGCGTCGGGCTCCCGCCCCAGGTTTCGTGGCCCTCGTGGGCTGGAAACATGTTCATGCAGAAGACAAATTACTGTCTCCATCATGTGGACAAATACTCTGGCCGAGTGTCCGCTGGCCCCGGATCGAGTCGGTGGGATCTCCAGGGCATTCGTCAGAGTCCACGTGGACGGCGATGCAAAGTCCTGGTGAAACACGGCTTTCTCGAGCCATCGATGTCCGGGGCACAATGGGTTCGATTGAGCAGGGTAGGGCTGCAAGCACGCCTTGCAAGCCAGCGCCCGAGGCTGTCCCCGGAACGCAATTAAGTGAACTGTCACGGTATTCTCCCCGGCAGGCTGCACATTTGACATAAGCTGACGCTAATGACCCGGCCTCCGGAATGTTTTAGGCTCGAGCTTGAGCCTCGCGTCCGACGTTTTCAGGAACGGACTCGACGCCTGGTTTTCGTATTGCACACAGGGGAGGGGACCTCATGGAGAAGAAGGAACCAGCGCAGCCAATCGTCGGCGCGGAGTCCGTGGATCAAGCCAGGGAGTTCGAGGAACCAAAACTCGAGTTCGTCGAGCCGAGCCTGACGGACCACGGTGACCTGAGTCGCATGACCCACGGGTTCTTCGGGACGTTTGTTCCGTAGCACGGGCGTGCGCATGATGACCGCGGCGCGGGGGCGGGCTGAACCCCGCGTTTCGGCGTGGCGTCTGCATGACGTCATCATCTCCCTTCGAGTGACGGACGACCTCTGGGACGAAGCGATCCGTCCGCTCTTCGGCGCCCTTCCGCTCGCCCTCCTGCGCGAGCCGGTGAGCACCCCGTCTTTCCACCTGGAAGTCCGTCGGGGCCCGGAGGGTCTGCCGCGAATGGGAGCCGGTAGCCGCTGTGAGCCGGGTTTCGGCCTGGAGATTGCCTCGGACTCCGGCGCCACCCGCGTGACGGACGGCGCCTCCTGGTTCTACCTCGACCTCCAGCAGAACCGGGGCATACTGGTCATCGATCCTACGTTTTCGGCCCGCCCGGCCAAGGCCCGCCTGGACCTGTTGCTGATCGGCCTGAACGAATGGCTGGCCACCCGGGGCTGGTTCGATCTTCACGCCGCCGCCCTTGTGAGAGAGGAAACCGGCCTGTTGCTCGTTGGGGGCAGCGGCACCGGAAAGTCCACCGCGACCCTGGCGCTGGCGTCCGCGGGCTGGAACTTCCTGTCCGACGATGCGGTTCTTCTCGCCGACGAGACGCCCGTGCGCGTCTTGTCCTTCCGGGAGCCGTTCAACGTGGATCCCTGTCTGGCACTGCACTATCCGGAGATCGCCGTTCATCTGGCGGGCCCGCCAGATCCGGAGACCGGCAAACGCTTTCTGGACCTGGTCCGGGCGCTTCCGGGCCGGCATGCGCCGGCGTGCGTTCCCCGATCCATTTTCTTCACGGCGATTTCCGACCGGCCCGGGACCCGCATCGAGCCGATTTCGTCTGTCGACGCGCTGGCGCGTCTCGTGGCCCAGAGCCCATCACTGGCTTTTCGCGGCGACGTTGCGCGGGCCCATCTGGATGTTCTGCGGCGTCTCGTTGCCCAGGTCAGCTGCTTCGAGCTGGCCGCCGGCCGGGACGTTCGCGATGCTCCCGCTATCCTCGCGGACCGGGTGTCCGCCGTTGCGACGTTGCCTTGCCCGGAGCGCAAAGCCTCGTGAAGCGCATCGTTCTCGAACTGACCAACCGCTGCAATCTGAGGTGCGCCCACTGTTTCGAGGGCCGCCATGGCGGGCGGGACTGGCTGGCCGCGGAAGTGTTCGAGCAGATCGTCGGCCACGCTTCGACTCTCGGCTACGGCGAAATATCTCTCACCGGAGGCGAACCGACGCTGCACCCTGACTTCGCGCGAATCGTCGAGCGGCTGGCCGAGGCCGGCTATGAATTCGGCATGGTTACCAACGGCTGGAACTTTGCCCGGGTCTGGCCGCTGGTAAAGGCCCATCAGCCCCGGTTTCGCGGTGTGACGTTCAGCCTGGACGGTGCGGGCGAGGGGACTCATGACCGCATCCGCGGCGCGGGCTCGTTCCGGCGGGTGCTTCAGGCCATGAGCATCTGCGTCGCCCGGGCGATTCCCTTCACCGTCAACATGGTCCTGACCCGACGAAACCACGCCGAGATCCCGGAGCTTGCGACCCTGGCTGCGGGCCTCGGGGCCGCCGGCGTGCGCTTCGGTCACCTGGTGCCGACCCCGCGCTCGGTGGACAACGGCCTGTATCTCTCCCGCCCCGAGCGGGATGCCGCGGACGCCGTGGTCCGTGAGGTCGCCGGGACAGTGATGATCCCGGTGGGCCTGGCCCCGGGCTCCCGGAGCACGGGGCTGTATCCCTGCCAACCCCTGCAAGGCAACGAAATCAATATCGACTGGCGCGGCAATCTGAGCCGCTGCTGCCATCTTTCCGGCCAGACTCACGTGGCGGACGGGGACGAAGTGATCGGCAACGTGAAGGACCGTCCGTTTCCGGATCTCATTGGGCGTCTGGAGGACGCGGTGGAGACATTCCGCCGGGCAAAGGCCGCGCATTTCGAATCCGGCGCGGTGCGGGACGGCGACTATTATCCCTGCGATTTCTGTCTCAAGACTTTCCACAAGGTCGCGGGCTTCGATGGTGAACGAGTCTGGTTTCCCGACCCCTCGGCGTCCCGCCTGCAGGACACGGCTTGATGAGCGGCGGGCAAGCCCCGATGGACCCGGCCTGGCGCGTGGACCCCGAGCCGGAGGTCATGGTCACCGACCTGGACGAAGGCGAAGCCGTGCTCCTGCATCTAGCGACCCGGAAGTACTTCACCTTAAACGCCAGCGGCCTCGAAATCTGGCGGCTTCTGGATAAGGGGCTCACGCTTGGGGAGGTCGGCGGGCAACTCGTCGAACGTTACGGCATCGAGACTGAACGGGCGGCCGGCGCGGTAAGCCGCCTTGTGGCCGAGCTCAGGGACGCAGGCCTGGTCCGGGTCCGGGAGTAGGCCGTCATTACCGTAAGATCCGCAGCACGGTGGCTGGCGACGACGCCCGGGGAGGTGCTCTGGTTGACCGGCGTTGCCATCAGGGCGGCATTTTTGCCCGCCCGTATACGTCGCCGGTCCCTGCCGGACCTGCTGAAGGCTTTGACACCTCGCGGGCCGGCGCGACACCGCTTGCCCGATCCCGCGCGCATGGTGCGCCTCACGGATCGGCTGCTGCGCCGCCGGATCGGTCCCCTGCAGCCCAACTGCCTCGAGCGCTCTTTGCTGCTCTACCGGGAGCTGAGGCGGGCCGGAGAACCCGTGGATTTCTGTCTTGGGGTACGCCGGCGGAGGCCCGGGCAGGACGACAGGCATCCGGGCCGGGGGGATCTCCACGGCCATGCCTGGCTGGCGGTCGCCGGTGAGACCGTATTCGAGACTTCGCCACACGTTGCCGAGGTCTACCGGGAAACGTATCGGTATCCGGTGCCGGCTTCCCCCGCGACCGGGGGGAGGACGGTCCGGACAGGGCAACACGAAGCAGAGGCCGACCGGCGCGGCGACCACCATCCCGAGGCACGACGAACCCGCCGATCCGGCGTCGCCGAGCCGGAATCACCTCGGACGGTGCGGGCTCGCCTGCTCGCGGCGTGCGCCCGCACCCGGATAGATTCGGCTGCGGCCCGGAACATAGGGCTACTCGCAGACCGCCGGATCGACTGGCAAGCCTTCCTGAGGGAGGCTCGCAGTCATGGAGTCCTGCCGCTGGTGGCCCGTAATCTGGCTGCCCATGCCGATGACAGACTTCCCGCATCCGTCAGCGAAGAGATGAGTGCGTGGAGCCGGGGGCAGGCGGCCCGCAACACCCTGATGTTCGCTACCCTCGCCGACGCTCTGGCCCGGCTGGAGTCCGCCGGTCTCAAGGGGATTCCCGTGAAGGGACCGACGCTGGCGATTCGCGCTTACGACAGCGTTTGCCTCCGGCAGTTTTCGGACCTGGACATCCTCGTCCGCAGAGCCGAAGTGCCTGAACTGGTTCGGGTACTCGAAGCTGCCGGCTATCGGCATCTGAAAACGGGAAAGGCATGGAAATACGCCAAATTCTCGCCCCCGGTTGGCGGCTGCCATCTCGATCTCCAGTGGGGAATGGCGCCGGACTGGTACCGCTTCCCCTTGGATTTCGAGGCTGCAAGAGCGCGAGCCTGCCGGCGGGACGTCGGCGGGCGCTCCCTGTGGCAGCTGTCGGACGAGGACATGCTTCTGCTTCTGTGCGGGCACGCGACCAAGCACTGCTGGAGCAAGCTCGGTTGGATCGCCGATCTCAATGAGTTCGTGGGCCGTCACGGGCCTTCATTGCCCTGGGACCGCGTTCTCTTCGAAGCCAATCGAAATGGCGGCCGGCGGCAGCTCCTGCTGGGCCTGGTCCTCACTCGGGATGTCCTTGGCAGCAAGCTGCCTGAGCCCGTCGAGGCATCGATTTTCGCTGACCGGCGGCTCGAGAGTCTCGCCGCCGAGGTTCGCCGCAGGCTCGTGGCCGGACACGATACGCTCCTGGCAACCTGCGGGGCGTTTTCCGCCCGGCAGCGATGGTCGTTCCATATCCGCACTCGGGAGCGCTGGGGCGACCGGATGGCCTACACTCGTCACCTGTTGGCCCGGCGCTCGGCGCGTCGCCAGATCGCCCGTGGCGTCCTGCGAGCCGGCCGGCAGGCGGTCTCCCGGGAGCCGGCTTGAAGGCATTGCGCCGGGGTGCCAGCATCTTCTGACAAGCCACCTTCAGGCGTGCGGGAGTTCGAAGCTCCTGGTGGATTCCAGTCCGACCTGCGTCGGGCCCGCCGAGAGACCCGGCGCCCATTTCCATGAATGCGCCGGTCGCCTTCGCGAGTGCGCCGGGATTGGGGTTGGCGGCCGTGCTTTCCTGACCACGCAACAATCTCAAGGCTGGAGCACCGAGCTCAGGCGCGAGGGTGCCGGGCTACGTGAGTATCTGCCTCGCGTCTGCCGTATCCGCGCCATGATTCGCCGCCGCTTTTCGTAAAGCCCCAATGGCACGGTGAGGCGATGTCGGCTATGGATTCTTATGAGGGCCGGAGATTCCTGGGTCTCGAATCGTGCGGACCGCAGCAGATTGTTCCGGCCGACCTTGAACGATAAGTGTGATGGCCAGGGAGCGAGGTCGTGTGTTGCGCACTCCGACGAATGTTTTTCTTTTTTCTCGTAGTCCTTCCGGTTGCGTTGAGCGCGGCCGAATACGGGGGCATCGAGTTCCCCGCGGGTGAGGTTTCGTTTGCGGACGAAGTCGTTCTGTACGAGCCTGACTATGGGGGCGGTCCGGTGCCGTCCCTCCGCAACCAGGAAGCGGAACGCGCACTGGGTGTGCCCTTGCTGCCGGGCGGCCTGATCGATGTCTCACTGGGCAACGGTGGTCGACTCACCCTCCGGTTTACCGACAACTCGCTGACGGGAAGCGGTGACCGGGAGGCCGATCTCTGGATTTTCGAGGTCGGCAGCAACCTGGGCGTTCTCGACGAGGCGGTGTGGGTCGAAATCAGCAAGGACGGGCTGGAATGGTTCCCCGTGGGCGTGGCGCCCGGTAGCAGCTCCGGCATTGACATCGATGCCTTCGGATTCGGTCCGGACGACCGGTTCTCCCTGGTTCGCATGACGGACGACGGAGATTCCTACTACAGCGGGGCGACGGGAGCCGACATCGACGCGGTGGGCGCGAGTTCATCCGGGCCACCGGCTCCGAGAGACGTCAACGAGTATGTTTCGTTCGAACCCGTGGCCGGCAGTGCCCAAGTCAGCCGGGAAGCCTCCGGCTGTCCGGCCATGGCCATGGCCGTCTACCGGTTCGATGCGATGCTGTCGAACGAGAGCGGACGGGTGCTTTCCCAGCTGCAGATCGCAGTTCCCGTCCTTTCCGGCCGCAACAGTCTCAGAACGCCTGACGGGACCGTCCATCAAGGCGGCTCATTCCCGTTGGGCGCCATTGGCGATTACAGCGACGGCTACCTCGCGCCCGGAGAAGAGATGCGAGTGCCGTTCCAGGTTTGCCTGAGGTCCATGGGCAGCTTCCGTTTCGTCGTAGACGTTCTTGCGGTCGCGGGTGAAGACACCACGGGCATCGAACCCTACATGATGCACTTCGAGATCGATGGTCATCTGCGGCGGGCGCGGGTCCATCCCAGTGAGGTGGAGGGTCTTGCCCCGGTGCTGATCTTTTTTCATGGCGCCGGTGGCTGGATCGAGCGTTCCGAGTACCGGCGGGAGTTCCACGAACTTTGGCCGGAGGCCATCGTTGTTTATGCCCAGGGACTAAACCGGGACAGTCTGGGTATCGTGAGGCCTCCTGGCACTCAGTCGACCTCGGTGCGTTGGAGCCTGCGCTTCCCGTACAAGGCAGCCTTTGGGCAGCGGGATGATCTCGACTACGTTCAGTTTATCCTCGACCATCTCCGTGCGGCCCACGAAGTGGACGAGGATCGGCTCTTCGCCGTGGGTTACTCGTCGGGCGGGTTCCTTACCTTCTCCCTCATGGAACTGATGGCTGATCAGTTCGATGGGTTTGCCGTCTTCGGAGCCTATGCGCGGTACAAGGTGGATATGAGCGCGGCCAGCCTCGACAACGGATCCCCGCCGATTCTGCCGCTGATCCGGGGACAGGATCGCGCCCGGTATCCCCGGCCGGTCCTCTATATGTTCGGCAGCTGGGATACGGTTTTCAATCGGGACTCCGGCAGCAACGGCTGGCCCGGGTGGCACGCCACCCAGCAGTCACTGGCGCGGACGACGATCGAACAGCTCATCATTCGAAACGATACACAGCCAGCCGACTTCGACATGGGAAACTGGAGCCGTTACTGGGGCGGTCAATCCGATCTCTACCCCGGGAATCGGGACGGCCGCTGGTTCCTGCCCCTCAATGTCGAGGGAGCGCCGGTTTTCTTCCGGCCGTTCGAAGGCAGCCATTACTGGCCGGAGACGCCGTATGGTCCGCAGAACGGCTGGGTCGTCGACTTCCTGAAGAGCCTGTAACGCAATAGGAAGGAGAGGCAGCCCCTGCATTCGTCCGCTGCCGGCCACGCTTTCAATCCGCGAACGGCCGTGCCGGCAGCCTGCGGGTCAGCCTGGATCCCTCCAGCCCTTCACTTGTCTTCGACGTCCTCCTGCATCTCGGCCTCGAAATCCAACGGCGCGTCGTCCGGCGCTGCACTTTCCGGATCATCCACCGGGGCTGCGTTGGGGTCGAATTCGAATTCGAACGACTGGCTCTCCGTTTCCGGAAAGCCTTCTTCAGTCGTGGAAACCGGTGCCTGCGCCGGTGCTACATAGCGCGAGCCGTCACCCTTTGGAAGCAGAATAATCTTCGCAACCCTGCCCGACATCTCGTCGGAGACGATCATCGAACTCTCACTCAGGCGTTTGAGGGCCTTGGCCAGGGGAAGGCTCGAGAACTCCGTGACAACCAGCGTGTCCTCACCGGCCCGGTTTTCCACTTCGATGTCGAGGTCGGAAGCCAACTCCCCGAGAATGGCGTAAAGGGAAGCCTGATTGGCTTTGAGGCTCACGTTCTGCAGCGGGTCGGTCTCGAGGACGTAGGTTCCGACCGCCAGATCCTCGGGGGCAGCGGTCACTGCGGGCACTGGCAGCACGACGAGCACGATCAGCCACCATCGCCCCGGATGGAGCTTGCGACTCATCAACAGGGCTCGACCCAGGCCGTTCAGGCAATGCGCAACGAAATGGACCATGGAAGTGCTCCATGAAAGCCGATATACCCAAAGAGTAGCTAAATTCGGGTTGAGCGCAGGGCGCTTGTTGATTCATCCCGCGTGTGCGCCGGACGCTCGAAGCCAGCTCAGGGCTTGGAGAAAATCAGCCTTAAGAAGGTTTCCTCCCCGGGTTCATATCACCTCAACTCGGGTGCCGGACGCGGGCGGGCCTATACGACCTTTCAGGCACTGGCTAATGGGATGGGCAGGGGCCATACTTCTACGAGGGATCTGTCTGATCCCACGGAGACCGAGCCATCGCTGGCCGGGTAGCTCCGCGCCGGCGCCCGACTCTGGATCGGGTGGACCCCTCCCGCTGAATTACGGGGAGGCATGATCATGAGGCGTCTTCAGTTCCGCCCGCTCGTGATGGGCGTTTTTTTCCTTACGCTGATATCCTGCTGGGTGGTCGCCGCCGCAGCGGAATCAGTCCGATACTACGAGTTCGACGTTCCCTACGAGGGTGAGACCTACCGGTTTCCGTTTTACGCGAACTACGACCCCTACGCAGCCAACGACGAGATCGAGCACCTTGTCTACTCGGTGCACGGGATATCCACCTGCGGGCAGGGCAGCTACCAGGTCAGCACCCTGATTTCGGCCAAACAGTCCGCCGGCGGTCATGAATCCGACACGCTGATTATCGGCCCCAATTTCGTCCAGATGAGCTGCACGTCTGAGACCCGGAAAATCTTCTGGGACGGCTATTGGCGGTGGAAAGACGGCTATGACGCGTTTGCCTATCGCGCCGACGGGAGCAGGGTCGTTTTATCAGGAGTAGGGTCCTACGATCTGGGTGACCGGATCATCTCCCACGTCGCCGATAGCGGCTTGTTCCCGAATCTGCGAACCGTCGTTGTAATGGGCTTCTCCGCCGGCGGTCAGCACCTCAGCCGATACTCCGCCGGGACACAGATCAGCGACCAGTTCCCGGAACTGGTCTTCAGATACATCGTGGTTTCGCCATCCACGTACCTGTACCTGAATGAATACCGGAGGGACTTTGCAAACGAGCGCTGGATTGTTCCGGACGAGGCCGCCTACCCCGGGTACGACAACTACAAGCACGGGCTGAATAATCTGAACGAGTACATGGCGAGGGCGGGCAGAACGCTCATCCTCGCGACTTATCCACTCAGGGATGTGGTTTATGCCATTGGCGACCGGGATACCGGAACGGCAATGCTGGAGAGTGACTACAAGGCCATGCTCCAGGGAGAGAATCGCTACCAACGCGCGGTGACCTACTATCAGCACATTGACGACTTCTTCCCGGTCAATCGCCACCAGCTCGTTGTCGTGGCTGGCGGATATCACAGCTCCTACTCCATGTATCTTTCTCCCGAATTGAACCCTGAAATCTTTAATGTGGAGGAACCCGCGGACGTCAATGGGTACGTAGCGTTCGATCCAGACTCCCGGACCTATCGTTTCGACGCCGGTACGGCCGGCTGTCCGGCTGGGTCTGTGGGCACATTTTCCTTCGATTCTCGACTGAAAAATGTAAGTCGGACTGGCCTGGCCGAGCTTCAGCTCGTAATTCGCGAGCTGAGTCATGACAACGCCATGATCGATGACCACGGCGAGCACTATGAGGGAGATATTGCTCCGGTTTCCCGGGGACGGCGGAATGCACTCTTGAACGCCGGAGTCACTCTTTCAGGCGCCCCGTTCTTCGAGGATGGCTGGGGAAGCGGCCAGATCGTATCGCCAGACACTGTCGTCGATGGCGTGTTCCTGGGCAGGGGCCGGCAATGGGACCAGGGCGCGGTCTGGTGGAATGCCAGAGATGGCCGGGAACGCTACATTGAGATTCACTTGCACGAAAGGGCGGAGATCGAGGGGCTGATCGTGGAGGCCGATAACAACGACAGCTATGACATGTGGTACCGGTCGACGCGCGCGGATGACTGGCGGCCGCTATGGCTCGTGCCGAACTACGACGATCGGCAGGGGGGCGGCCTCGTGACCCGGCCGGACCCGGACGACGGCGGCATTCCGTACCTGCTCGAAGAGCCGGTACGCGTCAGTGATCTGCGCATTGGCGGTATGCCCGGCAGTGACGGATTGTTCTCAGTCTCCGAGGTCCAGGCCCTGTCTGGCGGTCAGACCGACTACTCGGACGGGCTGCTGTCCGCCCAGGAGGCCATCGACGTTCCGATGAAGATTTGCCTCACGGCTCGTCGGCCATTCCGGCTCGTTGTCGACGTTGTCGGCCGAACCGTCAACTGACACACGGCGGGCAGCCGGCGGCCTTCGTATGAGATCTGTATTCCCGCAAGCGAGAGGATAGGGCGTCTGCAGGGGCGCGCGCTACCCGTCCGGCACGTGCTCGTCCGCGTCTTCCTTGAAGACGCGGACGTAGCGCAGCGTGACGAAGTTGATCAGCGAAATCAGGAGGGCGATCTCGAAGCGGCCGAACGCCACGGCCATGCCGATGAGCCCGGTATTCCAGATGCTGGCGGCGGTGGCCGTGCCGTGAACCGTTCCGCCGCCCTTCAGAATGGCGCCGCCGCCGATAAAGCCGATGCCCGTTATCAGGCCCTGGACGACCCGCGCCTCCGCGCCCGTGGAATCCAGCACGGAAATGCCGACCAGGGTATAGCCACAGGCGGCCACGGCGACCAGCGGAAATGTGCGCAGGCCGGCCCCCCGGCTGGATTGCTCCCGGTCGAACGCCACCGGCAACGCCAGGACCCACGCGATGAGGAGATGCGTGAGGTTGTGCCACACCAGGGGCCATTCGATCTCGACTCCGGACATCATAAAACCAGTCTACCGGCTCGGGTGTGCCTCCTGAAATCCGCCGGACCCGGCGACGCCGTCCGGACCGAACCAGGATGGCCGCGTCGCTGCTGCAAACGCGGGAAACCAGCCCCGGAGCGTTTTCCGACTATTCCGCTGCGTCTTCGGTTTCTCCGGCCAGCAGCGAATCCAGAAGCGCCACCAGCTCATCTCGGCTGTATTCGTAGGGCTGGTCGGCATTGAGCTGCACGACCCGGCTGAGCGCTGTCCGGATCGTGATCTCAGCCTGCTCTTCGTCGGGTGCGACCATGTAGCGGCGCTTGGGGTTCTCGGCGAACAGGGCATGAACGACCGCATCGGCCACCTCGTCAGGTTCCTTCAGGGCGTCATTGCGAGCCGCCGCCTGGGCCAGCTGTTGTTCCTCTTCCTCAGAGGCGGCTTCCGCCGGGCGATAGCCCTTGCCGAGGGCGTGCATCGTCACCTTCTCGCGTATCCGCGACTTGTAGCTGCCCGGCTCGACGACGCTCACGTGGACACCGGAGTCCGCCATTTCTTCGGCCAGAGCGTCGGTGTAGGCTTCCACGGCGAACTTGCTCATGCTGTAGGTGCCGAAGTTCGGGCCGGAAATAAAGCCCGAGATCGATCCGATAGTGGTGGTGCGACCGCCGGATTCGACAAGCATGGGCGTAAACGCCTTGTTGATCCGGTACGGCCCATAGACGTTGACGTCGAAGACGAAGTCGATGTCTTTTTCCGGGGTCTCATTCATCGGGCGGAAGACGCCCACACCGGCGTTGTTGACGATCCCGTAGAGACCACGGTCTTCCTTCCGGATCATGGCCACCGCCGCATCGATGTCGGCCTGTTCGGTAACGTCGAGGCGAACCGATTTCACGTTGGGGATCTTGTCCAGTTCCGCGAGGTCCGCATCCTTGCGCGCGCCGGCGTAAACGAAGTGTCCCCGCTCGGCGAGCACCTCCGTGACCTTGCGGCCGATGCCGGAACTGGCGCCGGTGACGAGCACGGCCTTCTGGCCGTCCGGGTTCTCGGCGGCGGCCGGCGCGGGCACGAAAGCGCCAAGCAGAACCCCCACAACGGCACACAGCGTAAGAAAAAACCTCATAACCAGACCCTCGCAATGGACATTGGGCCAGAGTGTAGCGGCATCCGGCGGCTGCCGGGGTATCGCGCGCAGGGAATCCTTCGTCGTGTGTCGGCAGGTGCTCCGCCCCTGGGCTGTGCGGGTCGGCGTTGAGCCGGGTCTCCGCGCCACTTATGATCAAGAGCGTTGAGCGGAGGCGGGGTACATCGGTTTGGCGCAGTATTCAATCCGGCAGCGGACGACCGGGCGGGATCGGCCCCGGCTCCCCGTTCGTGCACGCGGGCGGTCACGGTGGATCAATGCCGGTGACTGAACCGATGCCGGGCCAGGAGCCCGCCGAGCTGCGGTATCGCGCCTTCGTCAGCTACAGCCACGCCGATACGAAATGGGCCCTCTGGCTGGTCCGCATGCTGGAGACCTGGCGCATTCCGAAACGGCTCGTCGGCCGCGAAACCTCCATGGGCCCGGTGCCGCCGCGGCTTGCACCCATCTTTCGGGACCGGGACGAGCTCGCCGCCAGCGCGGAACTGGGGGACCACATCCAGGCGGCTCTGGAGGACTCCGCGTCACTCGTGGTCATCTGTTCGCCATCCGCCGCTCGCTCCCGCTGGGTCAACGAGGAGATCCTGACCTTCAAGCGACTGGGGCGTGCAGGGCGGATCTTTGCCCTGATCGTCGACGGCAATCCGGATGCCGGAGACGGACCGGACCAGTGTTTTCCACCGGCCCTGCGTCACCGGCTCGGAGCGGACGGCGAACTGACCGACGAAATCGTGGAGCCGGCGGCCGCCGACGTGCGTTCCGGCGGCGACGGCAAGTGGCGGGCCCGCCTGAAGCTGCGCGCCGGTTTGCTGGGCATCGACTACGACGCCCTGGCCCAGCGGGAGCACCAGCGCCGCAACCGGCGCCTCGCCGGCCTGAGCGCGGCCTCTGTGGCCGGAATGCTGCTCACCGGCTACCTGGCGATCACCGCGATGACGGCCCGTGAGGACGCAGACCGGAACCGGGAGCGCGCCGAAGACCTCGTCGGCTTCATGCTGGGAGATCTGACCGACAACCTGCGGGCCGTGGGCCGGCTGGACATGTTCGATGCGGTTGGCGGCGAGGCGCTGGACTATTTCGAGTCCCTCGACGAAGAGGAGCTCACCAACCGGACGCTGGCTCAGCGGGCCGACGCCATGACCCTGATTGGCGAAACCGCGGTGGACCGCGCTGACGTGGACGAGGCCGTGCGCGCGTTCACGCAGTCCGTGCAGCAGGCGCGCCGGCTGGCGGCCCGCGAGCCTGACAACGCGAACTGGCAGCGTCAGCTGTCCGACAGCGAACTGTGGCTCGGTTTCGCCTACTGGGAGCAGGGCCGCATGGACGACGCGCTGGAACACTTCGAGCTGTCGCTGGCTGCGGCCGACAGGGCAATGGAGCTCGACCCGGACGGAGTGGACAGCCTCTACGCCAAGTCCGGAGCCCACAACAACATCGCCCAGGTCCTCGAGAACCGGGGCGAACTTGCCGCGGCGCGGGGTCATTACCAGACGGTGCTGAATCTCCAGGAGCAGGTTTACGCGATCACGCCCGATGACGCGGACGCCCGTGCCGAGGTCGGCTTCGCCCACAACACCCTGGGACGCGTGGAATTGCGCCTGGGAGAGCTCGAATCTGCCCGGGCTCACTACGAGCAGGATCTTTCCATCAAGCGGGCGCTTCACGAGGCGGACCCGACGCACAGCCTGTGGCGGCACTATCTTGCGATGAGCGAGAATCACATGGCCGAGATCTCGGATCTTCTCGGAGACGGCCAGGGTGCGGTGGCGCACACCGAGCGCGCCATCGTCCTGGGCCGTGCGCTCGTTCCCCTCGATCCCGACAATGCCGTCTGGCAGGCCTTCCTGGCGCGCACGCTCACGCGGCGTGGTCGACAGGCACGACTCGACGGTGATCTCGCCTCCGCCCTGTCCCTCGATGAGGAGGCCAGGGGTCTTCTCGAGGAACTGGTGATCAAGGATCCTGCCAGTGCCGTGAACCAGAGGTCTCTGGCCGCCGCCCGCATGTCCCTGGCCGAGACTCTTGCCGAGCTGGGCCGGTTTCCCGAAGCCCGTGCCGAGGGCCGCCAGGGTCTCGACGTATATCTGGATCAGGCAAACAGCGATCCCGGCAACGTGCGCGCCCGGATTAACCTGGCCCGTGCGGAACTGATCCTGGGTCGGATCCTCACTGGCGGCGGCCAGGCCGATGAGGCCATGACACTGTTCGCCGCTACCCGGGAGCGGCTGGCCGGGCTGGTCGAGGGCTCCCTGGATCCAACGGTACTGGACCCCTGGGCGACGGCGCGAATTGCGCTAGGGGAAGACGAAGCGGTGCGTCCCGACGTGGAGCGGCTGCTTGCGACCGGATACCGTCAGTCCGACTTTCTGGCGCTGTTGGCGAGGTCGCGAGACGGTGAGCTTGAGTAGCCCGATGAAGCTGCTGAGGGGACTAAAACAACCCGGAACGGAATCCGGTTCCAGCGGTTCTGCGTAAGCCCCTTTTCCGGATCAGGCCCTCGCGGCCGGATGCTGTGGAGGCACGGACAACGCCGCCTGTTCTGCGGTCGCTCACCGGTGGCTGAAATCAATGGGCAGCTTCCCTTGGCCCTTGCTATATTCTGCTTTCACTCGTGCCGAGGCTCGACCCGCCGGCTTCAAAGGCTGCTCAGGATTTGGCTCCACCAGAGGACCTCCTTCATGTCCGAAAAAAAGCCCCACAAGATCCACGTTACCCTGGACACAACCGCCGATCCTCCGGTCGTCATCACTCCGCTGGAGCTGACCTTCAAGAAACAGAAGAAGCACAAGGTCGAATGGAAACAGTCCAAGCACTCCCCGGATTTCACGTTCGAGAGTATCGAAATCGACGGCCAGACGTTCTCGAATCCGCCAGCGAAGGATGGGCCGGCCCCGAAAGATCCGTTTAGCGATGTGGCCGTCAAGAAGGGCAAAATCAAGCTGAAGGACGACGTGACAACTCAGGTCGCAGACTATTCCTACGTCATCACCGTGAAAGCCGGCGACACCTCGTACAGCAGCGAGCCACCAAGCCCCGAACAAACGGGTCGATCCGCCAAGATTCGAAACCACGCATAGATCGCGCCGAAGCAGGCGCGCGCGAGTCCGGAGGTCTGCGTTCACGAGCGTTAGCTGATTGCTGTGGTGCCGGCCGGGAGAAGGAACTCCCTGTCGTGACCCCTGAGTCTGCGGTCAGGGCTCGAACATCTGCTTCCGGTGGCTGGCTGGCCCATCGGCAGAATTTCCTGCCTCGAGGGATTGGCTTGCAAGGCCGTGACCTGGAACCGCCTAGGGCTCCTAGGCCCCCGTCTTGCCGCCTGCCTCACTCTCCGCCAGCCGCCGGCGCATTGCGGCCTCCTGGACACGCATCTGCTCGATCAATTCCTTGAACGCCGGGTCGTCCAGATAGGGCGCCGCGATGGGGTTTTTCACCAGTACCAGGTGGCCCCGGAATCCATGGTCCCCTGCCCGCCGCAGGGCATCGACCATCTCGGCGGCCTGTTCCCGGACTGCGGCCACGTAGGCGCTGATCGTTTCCCGCCGTAGTAGCGCGACCGGACCCTGCCCGAGACCCTCGCGCAGCTGATCCAGCTGGCCAAGCAAGCGGTCGCTCTCGCTGGTCTCGCCGCGCGCCCGCAATACGGCCGCGAGTTGGGCTGCGGGGTACCACTGGGGCAGCTCCAGGCCACTGCCCGCCGGATCATATCCGGACAATCGGAGCGCTTCACGAAATTCCGTCTCCGCGCCTTCGAGATCACCGGCCATGAAACGGGCATCCCCGGCGAAGACCCTCAGGTTCTCGCTGTCAGGCTTCATGTCGGCCCATTGCTCGGCGAAGGCTCGATACGCCGCCAGGTCACCCGACGCCCGGAGAAGTTCTGCCTGCGCGCGCAGCGTGTAGGATGCTTCCGGCCCGCGTTGCCGTGCTTCATCCACCCACTGTGCGGCAGAATCCAGGTCATCGAGACGGATATGGGTCTGGACCAGCCGCCAGGCCATATAGGTGTCATCCGGGCGCAGGCGGTGGGCAGCGGCATATTGAGGCACTGCCTTGTCCAGGTCGCCGCGGGCCAGCCAGAAATTGCCGAGTTCCTCGTACGGAAACGGATCGTCAGGGTCCGCGGCGATCATCTCCCGGGCGAGTTCAAGGGCCCGTTCGTCTTTTCCGGCTTCAGCAAGCGAGTCGACCAGCCTCGATCTCGTTAAGCCGGACAACGGGTCGAGCTGGTAGGCCTGCTCGGCCATCGCCAGCCCATCCTGGTACCTTCCCTGCTTCTGCCGCGAGTCACCCTTCCAGAGCAGGGCGCTGACATAGTTGGGATTGATCGCCAGGGCCTCGTCAAAGTAGCTGATGGCCTCGGAGTGTCGTGAGCGGCGCCCCAGAATAAGTCCCATGGAGGCCAGCGGCTCGGCGGCCGCAGGGTCCAGTTCCATGCCTTTGCCTGCCGCATCCTCCGCCAGCTTCAGTGCATCGGAGGTTGCAATGTCCCCGTAATCGGCGAGATAGACGTAAGCGTCCGCCAGGCCGCTGTAGGCGAGGGCAAAATCCGGGTCAGCGCGTATCGCCTCCTGGTAGTAGTCGATGGCCTTTTCGAAGGCATCAGCCGTCGTCTCGCGGGCATGGTGGCGGCCCAGGAGGTACAGGTCATAGGCCTCTGCGTTACTGGTGCTCGCAACAGCCAGGGTCGTGGCTCCCCTGCCCAGCAGAGGCAGCTGGAGGGCGTCGACGATGGCGCGGGCGATTTCTTCCTGGACCTCGAAGACGCTGTCCAGATCCCGGTCATAGGTCTCCGACCAGAGGTGATAGCCGCTCTCCACCTCGATCAGCTGCGCCGTGATCCGGGCCCGATTGCCGGCCTTTCGGACGCTGCCCTCGAGCACCGTGTTGACCTTGAGCTGCTGTCCGATATCGCCGATGTCGCCCTCGGCATTGCGAAACTGGAAAGAAGACGTGCGGGCGGCCACCCGCAGACCGTCGACTTTCGAAAGAAAATTGAGCAGTTCCTCGGACAGCCCGTCCGAGAAATAGACGTTGTCGGGGTCGGCACTCATGTTGACGAAGGGCAGTACGGCGATGGACCGTCCATCGTCATCGGGAACGGCACCGGAGGTTGGCGGCGCGCCCTGACTCTCCGCTACCCGGTCTTCGGCGAGATCGCTTGTCTGATGAAGGACGAACTGGTTCAGCACGAACAGGCCAAGCGCAACGACCACGAGCATGCCGGTGGCCACCTTGAGTTTCCGCCCGGTGGTGGGTGTGATCGAGTCGGTTGGATCGACCTGGACTTCCCGTCTGATGCCTTCCGGGGTGAGTTCGAATACCCACGAAAAAACCAGCGCCAGGGGAAAACCCAGCAGGAGCAGGAAGGCGACCAGCCGCAGGGTCCATTCGGGCAATCCCAGGACGCCGGCAAGCACGTCGGTGATCTGGAGAAGAACCCAACCGGAAACCAGGTACAGCGCAGCGACGCGAAAGACGTTACGTCTCTTCAGTTCCCGGACTATCGACATTCTCTAACCTGAGCATGACAACCGACCGCCAGATCATGGAGGAACGGCGGGGCATTGTCGATTGATTCGCGGAGGTGCCAGAACAACCGGCACACATACTCTGGCGCCTGACTGTCAGGCCTCCGGGTTTTCGATGCCGGTGGTTTCCCGAATCAGCTGTGACAGGGCAAGGGCCATGCGTTTCTGTTCGCCGAGGAACCACACGGTGTTGTTCAAGGCGGTGCGGTAGAACAGGATATCCCCGTAGTACTGCGCCTTCAGTCGGGGATCGTCGTCCAGAACGTAATTCCCATCGGGAACGAGGGCCTCGAAACGGTCCAGCGGCTGGAGCATGTTCAGGTAGTTCTCCTCGAGGTACTCAAAGCTCTTCTTGGCCAGCGTGTAGTTCAGCAGTCGCTTTTGCGTGGCCTCGTAGGTATGGAAATACTGGGTCAGTTCCGCGTACTGATACCGGCAGGCCTCCACCCCCTGCTCGTAGTCCAGCATGGCGTCCCGAATGGCCTTGTCGCGGATCAGCTGCAGGTCGCCGCTGTATTTGAGCTGGGACATCGTGAGCCCCGAGAAATCCGCGCGCAGGTACCAGTAGGTATACACGAGCGAGTGCAGAAAGATCTGCCGCTGGTTGCCCGCGTCGCCCGCGGGCTGGCCCAGCAGTTCGAGCAGATCGTCGATCCGTGCCAGAAGGAATACGTTGCCCTCGTTGGCGGCGTCGATCCGCTCGATGTCCTCCTGCAGGTCGACGAGCATCGAGGAGAGGTACTCGCGCTCTTTATGCCTGTCCAGCCGCTCGTCGTTCCAGGTGTCGATCTGCAGCGCAATGAGAATGCCGATGACGACCAGCAGTATTTCGCCCAGGGCGTACCCGATGTAGCGTCCGGCTTGTCCCGATTCCATGAGCTGCGCGCGTATCTCCCTGACGAATTTCAGCATCGGTTCGCAACCAGAACGTCAGTCACGGGCGCGGCAAGTCGGCCAGGCGCAAGCGTTTGCGCGGCGCCTTCTCAGAACGTTTTGACCGCGCTCCATCTAGCGCCGGGCAAGCAGAAAAAAGTCCCCGTCCGTGGTCGGGCGAAGGCCCTCGCCATCTCCTCGGGAGTTCGCGCTGGGTGAGCCGCAGGCCAGGGTCATGCCTTCCGCGGGCCCGCGGCCGACGCAGCGCTTCTCGGGATGATCCACGCAGACGCCGTATTCCTCGCAGTGATTGAATCCCGCCCGGCCTTTTGCCCAGCAGCACATTTCGAACAGTTCCCTGTCGCTGACTTCGGCCCTAAGGCCCTGCCGCTGCGGCGATGCCTCGTCGACCGCTTCGGATGCGATACCGGGTTGATTCATGACACCCAGCAGAACGACCGCAAGTGCGCTCAACCAGCATGCTCTGGACATGTTCCTGTCTTCCCTTTTTCCCCGTTGCCAGTGTACGCAACTTTGGCGCTGAACGGCGTGGGGCTCTCGGGGCATCGCTGCTGGCGTATCGCACAGCTCAGCCGCCGGTCAGAACCGCGGCCGGGTCGGGGCAAAGAAAGGCATTGCCGATGACGACGACCGTGTGGGTGCCCCCCAGGGCGTCTTCCTGGGTGTTTTCGGAGAGCGATTCCATTTCAAGCTGCACGTAGTTGCCGCCCATGGCGTGGGCCGCGTTTCGAAGCTCGTTTCGGGCGCCCGCGATCAGCTCCCTGTCAGGCGTGAACTGGGCCAGCCAGACATTGCCCTGGGCCCCCTGGACCTCGCCAAGGAAACGGCAGGCAGGCGTGGCGGGCCGACTGGAAACGACCACGGATTCCGCACCCGGCTGAATGGGCTTCGCGGCGCAGGCGGCAAGCACCAGTGACATCGCGACGGGCAGGCCGCTGGCCAACCGGTTGGCCAGACGGATGGAAAAGGGGTCAGGCAGGGTGATCGGACAGGAATAACGGGTCATGGTGGTGTCCTCGCTGGGCTGTACTCAGCATCCAGACTACAATCGCCTGGCTAGCAAACAATACGTTTCCAAAAAGGCTTAATATTCGATACTTCTGGTGCCCCGGAGCGATACGATGAGCCAGTCCGCCGACCTGATCGACGCCGCCAAGCGCCTGCTCAAGGCCCGCGGTCTCACCTACCACGACGTGGCGGCACACCTGGAGCTGAGCGTGCCCAGCGTCAAGCGTCTCTTCTCCCGCGGGACCTTCAGCCTGCAGCGCCTCGAGCGCCTGTGTCAGCTGCTCGACGTGAGTCTGTTCGATCTCGCCCGCATGGCCCGGCCCGAGGACACGCACGCATCGTCTGTTCTGAGCATCGAGCAGGAGGAAGCCCTGGCCGACGATCCGGCCCTGCTGGCGTTTTTCTACCTGGTTCTGAACGGCTGGAGCCCCGACGAGATCAGCCGCCGCCATCACCTGGACCGGCGTCGCCGCGCGCGCCTGCTTCGGGAACTCAACCGGCTTCGCCTGGCGGAGTCCCGACCCGATGGGAGCCTGAAGTGCCTCACCGCCCGGCGCGTTGCCTGGCGACCGCGCGGGCCGGTCAGGCAAGCCTACGAGCGCGCCGTCAAGGCACTCTTTCTCCAGGACCGTTTCGAGGGTTCCGAAGCGCGCCTCCGATTCGAGTCAGCGGACCTGTCTCCGAATTCCGTTCGCGTCCTCCTGCGCAAGATCGAACGCCTGTGCGCCGACTTCGACGAGTTGGCCGAGCTGGATATCGGTGCGCCCCGGGAGTCGAAGCAGGGCATGGGACTGCTGGTTGCTCTGCGGCCCTGGACCTACTGGGTGGTGCTGGAGGGCGGGCTGAGCGGCCCTCAGGGCGGGCCGTCGTATTCGCAGTAGGTGCTGGACGCGGTCCGGAAGTGCTTCTCGCCGAAGCGCCGGACGGCGGTGTACATCTGCTCGGCGGCCAGCTGGCAGTCGGCGACCGATTCGACCTTCAGGACGCCGGACAGCGACCAGCCGGGTGCGCACTCCGCCCGCATCGCGGCCGCGAATGTGGCGTCGCAGGTTTCCCGGTCGAAGCCATAGGTGGCGAAGCCGTGCCGGTAGCAGAAGTCGTGTTCGGCGCAGGCCCGCTCGAAGCGGTTGGCATATTCCGCGTGGAAGTCGCTGGCGACGATCAGCTCCAGCGGGACCGAGCAGCCCACCGGAATGCCGTCTCCGCAGGGTTGCTCGGGCTGCGACCAGCCGCGTTTCGAAATCTGCGTGATGTCTGCGATAGCGACCTCCGCGCCGTTGCCGCTGACGCTCGTCGCCGTGACCCGGGTGACCTCGAACTCCAGCTCCCGGCCATCCGTTGTCACGATCTCGACCCGGTCGCCCGGCTCGATCCCGGCCTGGATGTGGTTGGCGTAGGGCTTGATCGGCCGCGCGGGTGCGCAGGCCGACACGAGAATCGCGATCGACAGGCTGCAGAAGAAAAGACTGTGGCGGTAGTAATTGATACAGAGATTATTGCCCCGCCGTGGCGTGGATGGCGAGTGTGTGTCGGGCGACCCATGCTGGGCGGCGGCGAGCGTGGCCCGTTGCCGAGGTCGAATCGGGTTGTCGCGTTCATCCGGTCGGCCTGTCGGGAACAGCAGGATGTGGGTCCCCGACGAACGTATCTTCTGGCTGGTGCACTGCCCTGTTCCTTACCGCGGGCGACGCGTCGACGGTCGGGCGGCCGGATGACACCGTGCTCACAGCTATAGGGGGAGCCAACGACATGCTGAGACGTTTCTCGGGAATCGTGGTACTGATGCTGGCTGCCAGCAGTGCCGCCCTTGCACAGTTTGACTACACGCCGGGTTTCCAGCCGGGGGCGCCGGAGGAGGTGATCGTATTCGAGCCCATGGCCGGCGAGTGGGTCGTGGACTTGTTCTATCCGGCGCCGGATGACACCGCGGACGCCGGCTGGCGCTGGTCGGCCTGGGCCAGCTCTGCCTCCAGCATCGTGCCCATCCTGGGCGGTGCCGTGTTCGAGGAACGCTTCGACGGGTTTCCGATCAGTGCCGACGCCGTGGGAGCCGAGGGCCTCGACGCGTGGTCGTACCGCACCTGGTACAGCTACGACCGATTCGGAGAAACCTCCCGGGCAGTGGTCGTCGACAACCTCTGGGGCCTGGCCGACATCTACGAAGGAATAGCCGACGCGGACGGCGCCAGCCTGTCCAACCTGGGAACCCAGACCTTCAATACCCTGGGGGAGGGCGGCAGCCGCCAGAAGGTACAGATCCGGATCTCCGATATGAGCCGAGAGGGATTCGTCGTCGAGTGGTGGTTCCTGGATGCGCCGAATCGGCGAATGGATATGGGGCCGGATGAACAGCCCTGGCAACCGTCGATTCGCATGGTGTATTCCCGCCGGGGAGGGGGCACCGACCCGTAGCCTCAGAACTCGCGGCGGCGGACATCCGGCCCGTCGCTTTGCGGTTGCGACTTAACATATGTCAAGCGAAATGTAACATATTGCTTCCACGAACCCTCCGCTTATCGGGTTTTCCCGAATTGTCTAGGTATCCGGCGACTGTTCATTTATAATCGGCCGTGACCGGTGAATATCCGGCGGGGGTGGGGGAATCCGTGGCCGAGTGCTTTAAGTACAAGGCCTTCATCAGCTATAGCCACAGTGACGAGAAGTGGGCTTCCTGGCTGCATAAGGCGCTGGAAACCTACCGGGTGCCAAAACACCTGGTCGGGGATGAGACCGCCTTCGGTCCTGTCCCGGAGCGGCTGACCCCCGTCTTCCGCGATCGCGAGGAACTGTCCACGGCCACGAGCCTGGGCGACACCCTGACCCAGGCGCTGAAGGACTCGGCCTGCCAGATCGTCATCTGTTCGCCGCGGGCGGCGAAATCCCACTGGACCAACGAAGAGATTCTCACGTTCAAGCGGCTGGGCCGGTCCGACCGGATCTTTTGCCTGATCGTCGATGGTGAACCCGGCGTCTCCCAGGACCCGGCCACGGCTGACGAGGAGTGTTTCCCGCCGGCGCTGATCTACGAGATGGGCGAGGACGGCGAGCTGACCGACGTGCGCAGCGAACCCATCGCCGCGGACGCCCGCCCGGGCAAGGACCCGAAGCCCGCAGCGAAGCTGAAGCTGATCTCCGGCATGCTCGGGGTCGGCTATGACGACTTGAAGCAGCGCGAACAGCAGCGCCGCCATCGCCGGCTGATGGTGCTCACGGCGGCTGCGTTCACGGGAATGGCGGTGACCTCGGGCCTGGCGATCACTGCCTACTTTGCCCGGGTCGAAGCCGAGGAACAGCGCAACCGGGCCCAGATCGAAGCGGAGACCGCGCGCCAGACCGCGCAGTTCATGGTGGACCTTTTCAAAGTGTCAGACCCCAGCGAGGCTCTGGGCAACACGATCACGGCGCGGGAGATTCTCGACAAGGGCGCCGAGCGCATCGGTACGGAACTGGCCGACCAGCCGGATGTTCAGGCCACGCTGATGTCCACGATGGGACAGGTCTACACCGGCCTGGGCCTGTACCCGCCGGCGACGGCACTGCTGGAGGAGTCTCTCGCCACGCGCCGCAGGCACAAGGTCGGCAGCCCCGTGCAGATGGCCGACACCATGGACAGCCTGGCTGAGGTTCTGGCCCTTTCGGCGGACTACGATGAGGCGTACGAGCTGGTCGAGGAATCGCTGGCGCTGCGCGAGCAGGATGACGGACTCTCCGGGTCGGAAGGCCGCCTGCAGCGGGCGAGAACGCTTACCGCCATGGCGGACATCCTGGTGCGCAAGGGCGAGTATGGGGCGGCGGAGCCATTGATTGTCGAATCACTGGAAACCCGCCGCGGCGTGCTTGGCGAGGCCCACGCCGACATCGCCGAGAACCTCGAGGATCTTGGCCTCAACGCCTACTACCGGGGCGAACACGAGCAAGCCATCGAGCACCTTCAGGCGGCCCTGGACATGCGACGGTCGCTTCACGACGGGCCCTACCCGGCAACGTCCGAGGCGATGTCGAGCCTGGCGTTAGTCCACCTGGAGCTCGGCGACTACCCGGCGGCCGAAGCGCTTTATACCGAGGCCCTGGAGATGGACCGGATTCTTCTGGGCGAGAAGCACCCCGAGCTGTCCACGTCCATCAACAACCTGGCCCTCGTTTATCACGACCAGGGCGACCTGGATACCGCGGAGAAACTCTATCGGCAGGTGCTCGACATGGATCGGGACATGCTCGGGCAGAATCACCCGCAGACGGCAACAGCCATTATCAATCTCGCGTTCCTGTATTTGGACCGTGGCGAGCTGGAGGGCGCAATCGCGCTGCAGCAGCAGGCCACCGCAATCCTCGACGGGGTCTATGGAGAGCCGCATCCGGACCTGGCGGCCGCATTGAGCGCCCTGGGCTTCATGTACAACGAGGCCGGAGACTATGCGTCCGCGGAGCCTTACCTGACGCGGGCGCTGGACATGCGCCGCTCGTTGCTGGGGGCCGATAGCCCCGACGTGGGCAAAAGCCTGCTGACCCTGGCGACGCTGCATCTCGATACGCGGCGCTTCGCTGAGGCGGAGGCCGAGGCCAACCAGGCCCACGGAATCTTCGTCTCCAGCTTCGGCGAGGATCACTGGCTCACGGGCGCGGCGCTGAGCGTTTTCGGCGCAGCCCAGGCGGGTCAGGAGGAGTTCGCGAGCGCCGAGCAATCCTTGCTGGCAGCCTACGGAACACTGAAGAAAAACGGCAATGTGATGCCGGTATTTCTGGAAGCCACCATGGACCGGCTGGCGAAACTGTATTCGGAGATCGGCCAGCCGGAGCGGGCGGCCGAGTACTTGGCGCGCGCATCTGATTAGGGCGCCGCATGGGGGGGTTCGAATCGATACCTTCGAACGGGTTATTGCATGACGAATCAGGACAAGCGGGCGAGGAAAGCCGCGACGAAAGTAAACGAGGGTTTGAGGCTATGACGACACGAATTGAACAGTGCCTGCGGTACGGACTTGCGGCCGCGCTTTTCTTTGCGGGAGCGCAGGGTGTGCAGGCGCAGAGCGCCGACGCCCTCAGCGTGGTCGTGGACCAGCGCGGTGAGGTCTACCGGGTCAACTACCAGTGTGACCTGCTCGAGGACTGCACGCAGACCATCGAGTTGCTGACACGCACGAAGGTCAAGCAGGCCTCGGCAGTGGGGATTGGCCGCAAGGGTGCGCGCAACTACGTGTTCGTCGGCAACACCGGCAAGCGTTCGGGCATCAGGCTGTTCGTGGAAAACGATCCCGACGCCCTGTGGGACACGAATAACTTCTCCTCCGTGGGCACCAATGCGCTGGTGGTGGCTCGTAACGCGGGCACTCTGTTCGTCGAGCGCAGCCCCAATATCGAGGCCTATGTTCGAGATCCCGGCATCGATCTTTCGGATCCCCTGGTGGGCTACTCGAGCACGCCGACTGGCACCATCGGGCCGGTGGAATTCGGCAACGGCAGCGCCTGCCAGTCCATCGTCAGTCTCGAGGAATACCCGGCGAGCAGCGGCAATCTGCTGGCGTTCTGCGGTTCGCCGGTCGGCATTATCGGGATCACCTTTGGCTCAGGCGGTGCGGTAACCCTCAGTGACGTGCTGCCGCCGAATGACCTGGGCACGAGCCTGAGCGGCGGCGCGGTCACCTCGATACCGGTGCCCTTTGCGACACCCAACAACGACGGCCTGTTCGACTATGCGCTGCTCAACACCGGCAACCAGGGCGTTGCTGCGTTAAATCTCGAGAACGGGACGCTGCAGTCGAACCTCGTGGCCGGCAGCGGCAACCTTCGCAGCAATGCCACGGCCCTGTGCAATTTCATCAATCCCGGCAACGACATCGACGACGACGAAGACGTGGACAGCCCCTGCCTGGTGTTCACCCAGCCCGGCGGTACCGGTCTCGTGACCCTGGCGGAACTCAAGTACGAGAGCGGCCTTCTGAACGCGACGGTTCGCGAAGGCGTGGACGAGGTACTGAAAAATCCCTTCGGCATCGACTTCATCAATTCCGGATCGGTTCTCGCGAGCACCTGTTTGCCCGAGAACGGCGGCTGCCAGGTGGCCAACAACCTGCTGACCCTCAACCCGAACCTGCCGAACGTCATGAACAACCTCATTACCTTCGGCACCCAGGGCCCGTTCTACGATGACCGCTACCTGGGCAACGACGGCGACGGCAATCCGGTCTGCGATGACCGCGAGCTGCCGCTGGACTTCACGGGCATACCGGTTTTCGAGAATTTCTCTATCGGCGCGGAATTCTGTGCCCGGGACGGCTTTTTCTTTGTTGACGTGATTGCCGACGATGGCGCACTCGGCCAGCCGACCCGCGGCATCACGACCTGGGAAACCCCGGGGACCTGCTGGGAGCCGGGACTGCCGTTCATCGGCCTCGACGACGTGGAGTACGGGCTCCTGTCCCCCGACCAGTTCGACCTGGCGCCGCTGGACGGCATGGACACGCCCCTGATCCCGGCCGGAACCGACATTGACGGTACGTACGCCAACAACCGTTTCGTCCAGGATCGCCTGGTGGGCTGTGGGTCCCGGGTCCGTGCCGGCAACCGGCTGACGTTTGTTGTCGAAGATTTCTTCGGCAACGAGCTGGAAGTGCAGATCGCCGATGCCTCGAGCGTGCTGGATCCGACGACGGCCCTGTACCGGTACGGTGAGCGGGAATTTGCCGAGACCTTCGACATCCTTCTCGATGCACCGCAGTCCGGCTGTTCCGACGATCCGCTCAACACGCCCGAGTGCGTGGAGTTCGGCACGAACTCGGCCCAGGCGACGTTCGGCTGGCAGATCCAGCGTAGTTCAGGCGTGTCCGAGGAGGAGCTTATCTCGATCGCGGCTCCCGTGGCGCAGGTGTCGTTCCCGTCCATCGAGGGCGTGGACGTCAACCTGGCGGCGGTCGGCGGCGGCGGCACACTGGGCAACAAGACCGTGGCGGGCACGACGGCGGTGGGTGTGACCGGCGGCATTGCCGGCAACGAGCTGAGCCCGGACGGCGGCGAGGCCATCGTGGTGGACTTCTCCACGTCCGTCGAAGGCTTCGATGTGGAAAACCTCCCGATGGTCGTCAAGTCTTTCGAGGGCGCGTTCCTCTACGACGGGCCGTTCGGCGACGTCCAGGAAGAACTCGTGGTGACGGCGACCACCGCTGACGGATCCACCATCGTGGGGCGCCTGAGAGCGGTCGGTGACGGCGGAGCCGCGGCCCCGCTGTGGATTCTCGATAGCGGAAGTGTCGCGGCGACCGCCGTCAACACGGACGGCGGCGTGATCCGCACGCCGGACTATCCGTTCGGCGGCGACACGCTGATCGTCGGCCTGCGCTTCGAGGCGGCCACGGACAAGTCCTGCGGCAGCGGGGCCTGCGATGGGTCGCTGCTCAACCTGGAGGTCGAGATTCCGTCGCGCATCGACAACCTGGCGCTGGCCTACAACGGCCTGGTCAAGGCCCTGTGTCCGGTGGCCGATCGTCCGGATTTCGTGACCGGCGGCACCGATCCTTCGCGGCCGAAGATCTGCGGAACGGGCAACGGGCCGTTCCCGAGCGTCTTCAACACGCCGGGCGGTACGGTGGAGTCGCCGCGCAACATCTCCGGCGATCTCCAGGCCACCACCGAGGCGCTGGCGAGGTTCGTGAGCCACAATATCTGCCAGCTGGATTTCACCACGGACGTGG
>CAWJIJ010000010.1:0-227431 GCA_963842955.1 uncultured Gammaproteobacteria bacterium | reverse complement strand
CGCGTCGGCATTGAGGGGAAAGCAGGCTAAGCAGCTGACAGGCGTTTGAAGAAAGTGTCCGGTCGTAGGTCTCTGTTTTATAGACTATGTCTCGGAATACATGGAGATTGTTCAATGTGGAAATTCCGCAGGGGATCGAAAAGACTGGTTTGCTTGATTGCAGTTGGGCTGCCGCTAAACGTGAATGCACTTACGTGTCTGACAATCGAGAATCTAAAGGGCAAGGCGGCTTACAGCTTGGATGGCTATGTGATGGATGATGATGGGTTTAGTAGGCCGATCATGTTCTGTTACGAGGGTGACCAGGGGCACTTCGACAACAACCCTGGAGCATTTCAGCGCTTCGGATCCAACACTTGGATGTGGTTTAACACCTTGGACGAAACGGAGGTGGCTGAGGTCTGGACCTTTGATTTCGCGAATCGGAAAGCACTGTTTGCTCGGACCAGGGGTGCCGGGTCGCTGCTCCCTGCGTCCGTAGGCGCATTCGTTGGAGACATAACAAGGTCTGAAGTTCAGTAAAGCCTAAAAGTGTTTCCAAATGCGCCCTGATTCATCCTGTGCGCTTGCTGCTTATCCAAGTCTTTCCCTGCCCTATGGCAGATTCTTAGAGGTGCATCATGACGATGCTGGGGAAGCGCGAGCAACGGCACCGTGAGTATGCCTTTGGGGAGTGTGATCGTTGCAGTTGTTGTGGGAAAAGCATTGAGAGGATGCTGGGTTAGCATTCTGAGGATGCAGGCGTTCTGATTTTTTCGCCCAACTCCGGAAGCTCATGTCCGGAAGCCTGGGAAGGGGCCGATCGAATTTTTCTAACAGTTTCGGCTCGTCTGTGAGTTTAAACCACGGCAAAGCGTAGAGACTGCAGCGCCCAAGTCCCCCTTGCCGGGTTTTGATGAGTAGGCCTCGCGCCAGCAATGTCTGAATAGCCGCGCTGAGGCGCCCTCGCTTTATGCCGTAGGGCTCCACAATCGACTCCGCCAATGAAATATCTCCGTTGTTATGCCCGTTGTACTCTGCAGCCGCGACAGTAAGGAGTCGATAGGGGAGGTGGTCGAGGTTGGCTACCGTTTCGCACCGGAGCACGTTCCGAGGCAGCATTGCGAAGCGGCCCTTCTTTTTCCGTCTCACCATGAACCTCCCGCTTTCGATTCGACACCAAGCCAGACTTTGAGGTAGAGGCGGAACAAAGAACGACGATCCAGTTTTCGGCCGTCAATGCCAATGCTTTGCAGAGCCTCAAGCATGATGAGATGCCAATGGTTGGAGATCAGCCTAGCGCCTGGCCATGGCTGTTCTCCGTTCATGCCGCGTCCTCCTGTCCCTGGATCGGCGCTGCGATTCGGGAAGGGGTCTTGGCCGCCCTTTTTAGGGCCCATTTAATGGGCGCATGGGTCGATTCCATCTCAGGCCTGTGGCAGAGGACCTCTTTTGTGAGTTCTTCACCTATGCGACCCCTCAGAAGGGCTTCTCCGCCCGTTTTGACGGACTCCCTAAGCCATACGCAAACGGATTCGCCCTTTAGGTGGGCTCTCGCTGGCCAATCGGAGTCGAGCGGGCAGATGTTCGCGGAGCAACTGGCGAAGTAGGGGCAACGATCGGGGGTCATCGCTCCGCCCTCCGATAGTTTTCCAAGAAATTTTCCAGGTCCTTTAGAGAGATGAGACGACGACGGCCTATTCGAAAGCTAGGCAGGTCTCCGGATTTGATGTGCTCGTAGATCTTCGATCGGCCAAGACCAATGAGTCGAGCCGCGTCCGTGACTGAGAGAGCCAAGGGTCGGGTTTCCATCGAGATGCTCCGTAGTGTCCTTAAACACCAGCGATTCTCGGTGGACGGTTCCGGTTAACCGGTTAGGGGCAACTCCCACTTAAGCTTAAGCGCCGTCGGTTTTTGGCAGTGTTTTTTGCCCTACTAACCGCTGAAGGAGTGAATTCACAGGCCTCAATGAGCCGTTTTCGATCGAGGTCATCAATGAGAAATCTTTTTCCTGAATCAGGCTTCACGAAGACCATGCCATCCTGATCGACGAACTCGATTCCGCTTCGGTCGGCTGAGTAGTAGTCTCGAATTGCCTCTGCATTTGCATGCCCGCCCGCAAGGGCATGAAGGATGGCACGGGTCCTTAAGCCGAGTCTTCTCGGTCTACGGGCTCTATCTCTCTGAAGTTCCGTATGAACCTTGTTAGCGAATTCTGGTGCCTGTAGGCCTATAACAGCATCAAGGCACGCCATTCCTCGGGCCATCGGCTCCCACTCACATCCGGACCTGAGATCCCGCAGAGCCCACGAGGAATGACGAAGAAGCACAAGAGCGGCATTGGCATCCGGCACGTCGGGATTGTGCAGTTTTCTTATTCGTATCTTGTCTCGATGTGCGTGAACAAAATTTATGGTTCGAACTGCCTCCTCGATTTCCTCGTAAGACAAATGATTCAGAAGCTCATTTGATGCGGTCCTAATGAGGGCCTTAACGAACTCGACAGTTCCGTCGTATGAACTCAAGTCGGCTTTTTTAATTTTCACAGGTCCCTCTATTCTTCCGAAGACGGCTATTTAGTTCTGCTGGATGAGTAATGCTTTAGCACACGCATTATGTTTCCGACCTGCCCCCGCATGCGTATCTTGCCCAGGTGCCCATAAGTTGCCTTCGCTTCTCTAGTGAGTCGCCTCGCTGATATGCCGCCTCGGTTCTGTCTTTGAGCACATGCGCGAGCGCCTTCTCGGCAAGGTCTCGCGGGAAGTTCGTAGCCTCCGCGCACCAGTCGCGAAATGTGGAGCGGAACCCATGCACCGTTATGTCCGTTCGACCCATCCTCTTCAGCACGGCAGACATTCCTGCTGTTGATAGAGGGCGCTTTGGATTCATGCCAGGAAAGAGCCAAGTCGGCGAAAGTCCCGCAAGCTCAAGCTCCTCGACAATTTTGGCAACCTGTGGTGACAGAGGAATTCTATGAGGTCGACCCGCCTTCATTCGTTCACCAGGAATCGCCCACACCGCATTGTCGGCATCGATCTCCTCCCACCGTGCATTCACAACCTCGCTGGTTCGAGCCGCAGTCAGAATCGTGAACTGAAGCGCCAGCGGTGCAATGCCCTCCTGGCTGACAAGCTCTCCCATGAATTCTGGAAGGTCTTTCCAGTGGAGTGCGGGATGATGGCGGACCTTCCGAATCTTGCTCGCGGCGGGTAGAGCGCTTTCGAGGTTTCCTTTGATGCGGGCTGGATTAGGTCCGTCTCGGAATCCGAGGGCCGAAGCGAAATCAAGAATTGACTCAATCCGTTGTCTCACTCGCGTGGCAGTCTCAGTCTTGACCGTCCAGATGGGCAGGAGCACATCACGCACATCGCTGGTCGTAATCTCCGCCACTGGTCGCGACATCAATGGGGCAGCGTGTTGCACCAAGGTGTTCCGCCACTGGGTAGCATGCTTCGCGTTGCGCCATTCATGCCGTTTCGCGGCCAAGAACTCATCAAGTACCTTTTCGAAAGTACGCCCGATTGCTTTTTGCTGCTCCCGCGCCAATTCCCTCCGATGGACTAAAGGGTCGAGCCCCTCCGCAAGCAACGCCCTTGTCTCAGCGGCTTTCTCGCGCGCCCGTGCGAGAGATATATCAGGATAGGGACCGAGCCCCATTGCGTGGGCTTTGCCATTTCGGGTGAACCGGAAGAGCCAACTTTTAGTTCCAGTTGGTCCCACTTGGAGCCATAGTCCGCCACCGTCGCCGATCCGTTGTCGACCTTTAGCGTTCTTGACTTGTCTGTCAGTTAGCTTTCGTAGGGTTCGCGGCATCGCCTGTCTACCCGTGGCCTAAAAAAGGAACCCACACTCCAACCCACATTGTAGTCTTGGATTCTGGCGAACGCGAGCGAACAAGGATGGACAAGAAAGAGAGAAAAAGCTATTAAGAACAGTACGTTACATATTTTCTATGGACGTTGTCGAACAATAGTTCGGCGGACGCCCTCTCCGCCATTTTTCACCAGTGTCTGGTCGCACCGCCAACGCGTTGTCTCCCGATCACCCCGGCCGGCGAATGCCGCTAGTCCGCAGGGCTGGTCAAGGTAATGGTCAGGTCGTAATTGGCAGTCCCAGCCCTTCCGTCTGCATCGGCATCCCGAAAAATCAGCACGGCATGGGGTCCGCTTCGCTCGATTCGGCCTTCGAACTTGCGGCTTCCATCGGTCCTGCCAGTGTTCCCTTCGAACCGGGTATCATGAACGACGGTGCCGGGTTGACCGTCAAACCGATGATCTTGTACGTATTGAGTTGCTGTTCTGGCAGCCCGATCCATTTTCGAGAACCCCCGAATGCCGTCCGACGATATGAGGCTCGGGGATAAAAGGAGGTCGCGTGAGTCCTGGCGACACCGATCCAAAGCTCGCCCTCGTCACCGGGACCACTTCCGGCATCGGTGCCGCCCTGGCACCCGCGCTGCTCGAGCGCGGCTGGACGGTGATCGGCCTGGCGCGGCGCTCCGCGGACTTCGCTCATCCGCGTTACCGGCACATCGCTCTGAATCTCGCCGATCTGAAAGCCCTTGAACAAATTGCCGGCCGGGACCTGGGGCCGGTTCTTGCCGAACCCCGGTGGGCGCGGGTATCGCTTGTCAATAATGCCGCCCTGTCCGGCCAGAGCAGGGGCCTCGAACTCACCGAGCCCGGGCCGCTGAGGGAGCTGCTGAGCGTCAATACGGTGGCGCCGATGTTCCTGATGGGCCTCGTCACCCGAATGACGTCGCCCGCGGTGCCCTTGCGTATCGCCAACGTTTCCTCCGGGGCCGCCGTACGCGCCTTCCCAGGGCTGGCCGACTATTGCGCCAGCAAAGCGGCACTGCGAATGGCCGCCATGGCGCTGGCGGAGGAGCTGGCGTCCGATCTGCGTCCTGGCGGTCGGCGGGCGGACGCCGCCGTGTTCAGCTACGAGCCCGGGGTTGTGGATACGCCCATGCAGGTGGCCGCGCGCGCGCCATCGGCGGAGGAAGCCCCCTGGGTCCAGCCGTTCAAAGACTTTGCAGCGCAGGGGGTACTGGCGCGGCCCGAGGCCGTGATCGGCGAGATCATCGACTTTGTTGAAGGCAATGCTGACGAGGTTTTTCTCGAGCGCCGGTACGCGGGCTGAGCACCAAGCACCAGGCAGCGGTGCCGGTTGTAGTGGTCTCGATTTAGCGGACACTGGGTTAAGACAACACGGCCATCCTCTCGTACTCGCTGGGTGAACGGTAGCCGATAGTCGAGTGCATGCGGATCCTGGCCAAAAGACAGGCCTCCGGGAATCAGCGACAACCGATACAAGCCTGGCAACCACTCCGACGGAATAACACCCAGACGCTACGAGTCCGGCATATCGAATGGCCGAGCGTCCGAGAGTTTGTAGATTTCGACTTCGGATCCCCGTCTGATCATTCGTTTGTCCAGCGCCGGGAAATCCGCCACCTCAAAATCCCGATTCTCCCCGCCCATCAGGTAAACCAACTCATCTTCACCCGGATTGTGCAGATTGTGCGGCACCGACGGCGTCGGGAAAGCAACGAAGTCCCCCGGTCCCAACTCGTATTCGTTGCCGTCGATCAGTGCAATGCCGCGGCCCGCAAGAATATAGATCCACTCCTCCTCGCGATGGTGGAGGTGATAGGCGAACGACTCTTTTCCGGCAGGGATTCGCACCAGGCTCACCCCGGTGCGCTCAAGCCCTGTCAGGCTACTCAAATGCGTTCCCGTTATCTCCGACTGCGGATTCCAGGGATGCGAAAAGGTATTTTCGCCCGCCCTGATCGTGTCACGGCGGAGAAGGTGTGGATACGATCGTTCGTCTCCCATGTTTGGTTCCTGATAAGAATCAGCGTTGACTGGGGGTCAGAGTAAACGGAATGGGGTCAGGGAAAAACTGTCCGCGGTGAACGGATTGTCGTGTCGCTAACAAATAATGTCGGCTGGCGGCTGAAAGTGTCGGCTCAATTCAGGGCTCATCGATCAATCGGACGCCTGGGATTCAATGTACGCAATTGCGGCTTTCAGCATGACGTCCGTCGCGCCGCGAATCTTCGGAGACGGCAGCGCTACATCCGGGCTAACCGGATGCGCTTTGTCATTCCCGCTCGGACGCACGATGAGGGCCTTCGGGTACGCAACGACAATGCCGGTCTCCGGCAGCGTGAACCGTTCCATCGCGCCGTAGGTCGTCGCCATATCGACGGTCTGCTCGCCCATGATCACGCCGAAGTTATAGTCCTGAATCAACGCCGCTGTTGTGACCGCGTTGGAAAAGGAATACCTGTTCACAAGAACGTAGACCTCACCCTCATACCGTGGCTGCGGGCGCGGCTCGATCTCGGGGATCGGAAATAGCACCGTCTCGCCGTTTTCCGTGGCCGCGTAGAGACGTGCATACAAGTGCGACGTGGACCCGGAATCATCCGGGTCTGAGTCAAGGCGAGCCTGGTTGGCCGCAGTGGACTGCGGGCTTACCTTTACCCTGAAATCCGACGAAAACCGAAATGGCCGATCCGCGAACCAGGCGATAACGGGGTCGCTGAAGGAATTGTTGCCGCCCGGATTGTCGCGAAGGTCGAGAACGAGCTGCGTCGCCTTATTCCCGATGAAAGTCGCGAATGCCTTATCGACGAATTCCACGAATTCGGTATTGTCCCAGGTATTCGCCCCCGGATCTGTGTTGGAAAAAGGACCCGGGCGCAAATAGGCAGCGGTTTCCGTCAACATCCGCGCATCGCGACCGGCTAACGAGAACGGCTTGTCCGCGTCGTCGGAACCCTGTTCCGTATCCGCCTCAGCTGATATCTCGTATGTCCCACTCGATCCGTCCGCGTGCTCGAACGTTACGGCGTATGCGTCAGCTGAACCCAGCTCCAGCCAGACCACAAGCGGCATGTAGGATTCCAAAAGGACGTATGCAAACTCGGGCGACTCGGCGGAGATAGGTGCCGTCAGGCGCGGTAGCAGCTCCGATATCGGTACACCGTCAATGGCGCGGATCCTGTCACCCGGCTGTATCTCGGGCACGCCGCTGAAATTCCCGGTGACTGTCATTTGACCGTCTTCTACTGCGATCCCGAGCGGAAACCCCGCACCCCCCGCCGCGCGGTAGGCGCGGTAACCGGAGTAGTCGGACTCAATTCGCGTATGCGCCTGATGCGCCAGGGCAACGAACTCCTGGAACGCCATCTCCGCATCGAAACGGGTCATGGGTTCGACGAAGCCGTCAAGGGATTCCCTGTAACGAGCCTCGAAGTCGCCGCGGGGCGCAATTGCGAACAGGTCGTAATTTGCCGATTGCAGGCCCTCGTACAGGTATTCGAAATCCGCCTGGATTTGCTCGGGGGTGAAAGTCGGCGGTGTGTTGTCCGGCGCAGACTCTTTCGCCATGGCCGGCAGGGATAAACCTGCGAGCACACAGGTAAGGAGCACTTTAAGCATCATTACGGCGCGTCCATTGAATTGTTGTTGCGTGGTCAGCAGCAGATGCCGATGGCCGCCCGGGGTCGGCAGCGGCCGCATCAAATTCACTCGTTGACACAACGCGCCATGATGAGACCGGGAGCTGAGACAATTCGGGGCGATCTCTGATGATCCGGCCGTGCGACCTGATCCGGCTCGGTAGCCATCAACAGAGAATTCGTGCCGCAGAAATTATTTTGGCCAGTCAGGCAATCAGCCTTTCAGCTTCGTTTCCAGGTGATCCATGAGCTCACCCATTTGGTCGCTCGGGCTGAACTCGATTGCCTCGTAGTCCTCGTCTACCCTGACCGTATGGCCCGGCGGCCAGTAGTAAACGTCGCCAGCATGAACCGTCTCTTCAGTGCCGTCTGCATAGGTCACATGGATGGAGCCTTTGACCACGGTGCCCCAGTGCGGGCACTGGCATAGATTGTCCGGCAATCCCTGAAGCAGCGGGGTAGCATCTGCACCTGCAGGGAATCGTACGCGAGCAACGTTTGTATTGCCCCAATCCGCGCCCTGGAAACAGACCCCGCCAGCTTCGAGACGAGTCGGTAGTTCGTTGATTGCTTTTTTCATCAGCGTTCCCCTCTTGATTCTTAGGCGGGATGTTTGCCGGTAACGTGTTTCTACAGCCTGCGCTTCGCACAAACAAGCAGCAAACAGGACGATGGGTTTATCGGTTGCTCCGCTATTCTGATGTGTTTGCATGCTAAAGCAGCGGCGCCGGTGTTAAGCATTCAACTTTTCGTGGCTGCTTTGCGGGGACGCAGTATGCGCGTCAGGCGGGAGATGGCAGCCGTGGACCTATTGGTTCGTTCGGCACCGCCAACTAGTGCCGCGATGCCTGGCTCCAGAGCGGCTTTGGCGATCTCCGCTCGATGCGATCATGACGGTAAGCCCGGGATATTGACGCGAGATCTCAGCGAAAAACTTCAACAGTTAACACCGGCACCGTTCACGCAGCGAAATAACGCCGGCACCGTTCACGCAGCGAAATAACGCCGGCACCGTTCACGGTCCGCCATCGTGGCCAGGAACAGGCGGCCGTCTTCCATCACGAAGCTGCGCACCCATGCGAACTGGGGGAGATGCCGGTCGTGCTGCGATCCCGTGGTGAAGTCGCTCTCGACGGATGAAAGGACTGGCTCAGCGGCAGGCCGGATGCTGGCGAATGTCGTTCATCGCGACCACGCGGTCATTGGCGTAGGCGCCCTGGATACATTGCCCCGTCGAGCGGTTGTACCAGATGCGGTATCGGGTGTTCCCCGACTTAAAGTCATCCGCATCGCGGAAGCCCAGCTCGCGCATCTTGTCGTTGGCCGGTTCCCGGCGCCCGCCGGCCAGGCTCTCGAACTCATAGTCGTGAACTTTCCGGTAGCCGTGGTCGTGCTGTCCGGAATGATGGCGGTAGGACGTGTTGTCGTTGCGTTGCTGAATGCCGGCGTCATAGCCCCGGCTGTAGGCATCGCTGTTGTTGTAGTTGGAAAACGTGTGGTGATGCTTGCCGTCGCTGTAGCCGCGCTCGAATTCCTCGTCCTGGTTGCGATCGTCGTAGTGCTTGCCGTCGTCGTGGTGGTGCGACTTGTGGGACGCAGCCACGGCGCCGATCAGCGCCACCGCACCGATGGCCAGCGCCGCGGCGGCGGCATCGCTGTTGTCGTCATCGTCTTTGTGGTGGTGAGGATTCTGGTTGCAGTCGGACGCCGGGGCCGAATTGATGGTCTGGAGCCGGCCATCCCGGGTCTTCACGCTGAGGCAGCTCTTCAGCGACGGGTTCCACCACTGGCTATACGAGCCGCCGCCATGTTTCTGGGTTTCGATGTGCACGTAGCCCCGGGAGCTCAGCGCGGAGTCGCCGCTGCTGGCCCGGACGCCGACCAGATCGCTGACGTTGCTGGGCGTGAAGGCCGCTACCCCGGTTGCAAAGGCGGTGCCCAGAACGGTCAGAAAAGCGCGAATCGAGAATCCGGGTTTCACCATGAGTACCTTGGCTGACTGTGGTTCGGTCGTCTTTAATAGCCATTTTTCGGTGGAGAGTCAAAAACGCCATGGCGTTTTACGCCCTCTCGCGGGCCACGGCTGGACAGGCGACGGTGCCGGTGTCGAGTATGCAACTCGTTGGCTCGGTCCTTCCCCGGCAATCCCGCGTCGACTCATCCGAAGACGAGCGTTCTGACGGCGATAGGCGCCTGGTCCCGGTTTTGCGGATTCCCCCTCCGGCATTTTCACCGAGCCTCTCACTTGCAGCCGGCTGGATCGCCTGAAGGCAGCCACGACCGTAAGCTTCCTCTTCTGAGCGACAGGCAGAAGCTGTAGTTTTCTGGACCGATGCACTGTCAGGAGACTCACGATGAAGCGATCCCGATTCAGGTGGACACAGATTGTGTCGATTCTTGATAGACCCGCAGCGGATCATTTCGGCTGTTGTCGGTCTGTATAATCGCTTTCATCCGCATGGAAACCGACAACGACACACCAGACCTCGACATCACCGTACGCGTGGGTTGTAGCCTCACCTATGAAGTCGCGGGCTCGGCTTCGCTCCTGCTGAATCTGAAACTGGCTCCAGATCCCCGCCGGTCGGTTCGCTTCGAGGCCTTGTCGCTGGGAGACGGGCTTCCGTCCGAGGAATTCGAAGACAGCCATGGAAACCGTGTGTTGCGAGTGACGCTTCAGCGGGGAACGAACTGTTTCAGGCACGACGCCATTGTCGCCGTTTCGTCGCAACCGGATAACTTCGGTCTCGTTGCAGGCAAGCCCGAATCCATTGGCGATCTCCCCTTGCCTTTACTGCGCTATACGCTCCCCAGCCGATATTGCGACTCCGACAAACTCACCGATTTCGCGTGGGACAAGTTCGGGCATGTCGAGCATGGATGGTCCAGAGTCCAGGCCATCAGCCGCTGGATTCACCAGAACATCGAATACCGCTACATGTCCGGCAGGACCGATTTGTCGGCATGGGACGTACTGCAGCGCGGCTATGGGGTGTGCCGGGACTTTGCACACCTCGCCGTCGCGCTCAATCGTACCTTCAATCTCCCAACGCGCTATGTCACCGGCCACCTGCCGGACATCGGCGTTCCTGCGCCCGAGGAGCACATGGACTTCCATGCCTACGCGGAGGTGTATCTGGCCGGATCCTGGTTTACGACGGATGCGCGTTTCGACGTTCCCCGCATCGGCCGGATCAAGGTCGCCTGCGGTCAGGACGCCGTGGATGGAGCTTTTTCTACCATCTACGGCGGCGCCGACCTCAGCTATTTCCAGGTCTGGGCCTACCAGGTGGAACGCGGCACCGTGGGCGTGGGTGACCCGATCGACCTGTCGAAGCGCCTCGACAACGACTGGACCGTCCGGACCGACTCGCAGCGATAGGCAACAGTCTCCGTCTGATTCTCAGTATCACCGACGGGATAACGTTCCGCGCAAGCTGCACACGGGCTAGGGACTCCGGGTCTGAATGGGGTTCCTGTAAGCGCCTGTAGCCCGTCAGGTCCCCGAACTACTCGGCGAGCACCGTCTCGAACCAGGTTCGGGCGTCGGGTCCCGCCGTCGCTTCGAGCTTCTCGAGCATGTCTGGTGTTGTACTCACCCTGGCGACCATGGTGGCGCGCAGAAAGCGCGCAAAAGCCTCTCGTCCGACACGCTCCTCAAGCCTGGCCAGTGCCAGCGGTCCCTTGCGATAGGCGACGAGGTAGGGTGGGCGGTCGCTAATGGACGGTGTCCAGATGGCCGGCAAGTCTTTGTCAGCGATCTGGTCGCGATAGCCCTGCAGCCGGGCATTGAAAGCAGTTTCACCGAAGGCATCCCGCATCCCTATCACCGCTATGTAGTCGGCGAAGCTCTCGTTGAGCCAGTTCTCAACGCTCATGGCGTTGCCGTGGCTCCAGAAATGACCCAGTTCGTGGCAAATGAACTGAGTGAGAGCTTCCGGCTCGGTATCGGATATATCTGTCAGGGCGATGAGCGTGCCGCGAGAATAGCCGCCTGACTCGCGCGTGGTTACCGTGACCTGGGCTCTCGGAAGGGGCCCGGCGGACCCGGCCAGCGTGTTGAGATAGCCGGTGCAGAAATCCAGCGCCTCGATGAGCCCGGCGAGATCGGTCCGGCTGCCAGGCCGGAGGTCGAATATCGAGTAGCCGTCGGCATCGACACGGCGATAAACGGACATGAGAGTGAAGGCGACGTCGAGCGCCGGCCGCGACTGCACGAGGCGGAAACCGCCGGCAACCGGCTCGATGTCCTGCATGGTGACGCCAGCCCATTCGCCGGCGATCGCGATATCGATCTCGGCCGTCACGAGACTTGAGAAGCGCTGGTCGAACGGCATCCAGAAACTGTCGACCGTGAGTTCGACCTTGCCCGGGTCCACTGTGTTGATTTCGTGTTGCATCGGTTCGGGGAGGAGCACGCCGGCGTAGCGCATGGCGATCTGCCGCGGCTTCCCGGCGCCCGGGGCGAGTTCGATCGTATAGACCGCCAGCTCGCCGCTGACTCCTTCCATCGCGGAGGTCTCGACGGAGAGAACATGCTCGCCGCTGATTTCCGGTGCACCGAGATGGGGATTGAGGATGAAGCTGACGCTGTCCAGGCCAGTTTCGGAGACCGTGATATCCCAGTCGAGCCGGATTTCGCCCGTGGCCGGACTGATCCCCATCTCGCCGTCATAGTGGAACGTCGCGCCCTCCGAGGACTGGCCGGGCGCCGGTTCGGCCAGCAAGGCTGTCGATAGCAGCACGGCGGTCAGGATCATTTTTTCCATCGGATTTCCCCTCGGCCTTGATGCGAATCGCGGGCAGATTCGACACAACAATCGGGTCCGCTCCCGCCATCCTCCAACCCGTTTCCTCACGCAATCCAACTGGGCAACCGGCAAACCTGCGACAGCGGCGCTTCCCCCAGGCGGAGTCACTCAGAATTCCGCCACCAGGCGCAATCCAAAGACCCATCCGGCGGCGTCCTCGGCACTGCTGATGGCTGAGTCGTCCCGCAGCCACTGGACGTCGCCAGTCAGGGCCAGGCGATCATCGACAGCGGCCCGGTAGTACGTCTCGAAGACGCGAGTCCGATCAATCTGCTGATTGCCGCCATCGAGATATCCGAGAGCGAGACCGACGTCGTCATTGGCCCGGCGCCAGAGGCCGCCTCGTACATTGATGCCCGCAGTGACGATGCTTTCATAGACAACGGCAGGATCGTCACTCTGGGCGCCCACGCGGGCAAAGACACCCCAGTAGTCGCCGAAGGCCTGGTCGAGTGTCACGACCGCTTCGAGGCGGCGCTCGTCGTCCCCGGTGCCGTCGTCATTGCCGAACCGGTCGTTGGTGCCGGCGATGGTCAGGCGGATATTGCCCTCGCCCCAGGAGGAGTCCGAGCGATAGCCGATCTGCGTACCGGCATAGGTGTACTCGTTATCGATGTCGTTCTTGCCCACGCTCATGGCCACGGCATGGACTGACCAGTTGCCCCGTTCCCATTCCAGCGCCGCACCGGCGTCGTAGCCGGGAAACTCGTTGCTGCGGCTGTTCACAAAGGCCTGGTTTAGGAACTGCGTGAACTCGTCGTTGGCGTAGGTGCTTTGATCCAGATAATCGGCCGAATCGACGATGCCGAAGGTCAGTCCGAGGCGGCTCTGGTCGAACTCGATCGTGTGCTTGTACCAGGCTGTGAGCAGATAGTCGCGATCGCGGCCGTTGATGTCTTCCACGTCATCTTCAAGGTCGGCGGCGAAGGCCGAGAAGGCGAAGGGTGAACTGTTGTTCAGGCCGTTACCGACGCCATAGCCCAGCTTCAGAAAGAACTCGTCCTTGTTGCCGGGCCGCAGACTGATTGTCGGCTGGATGGCCATGGCGCCCTTGCACGCATCGTCCTCGCCGGCGTCGTCCGACAGGGCCTGGCACTGGCCGACCGCTGCCACCACGCCGCCGATGGAGAGGGCATCGGTGACCTCATAGGCCTGGGCAGCAGAGGCGGTGGCCAGCAGGCTCGCAGCGACGTGAAGTGGGTTTCTGAAGACGGGTGGGGTTCCTCAAGGTCACAGCAGACCGAGGTGTGTGGTTCCAGCGGCCGAGTGGGCCTGGGCCGCTGGATTCGAATTTTGATGCAAATGAGAATATTTTGCGTTTTGGCGGGCGTCAAGGTTGGCCACCGCGGTCCATGCAATGCACAAGGCCAGCGCCCGCCAGAATCAGTTGCCGGAGACTCCGAGCAGTAGCTTCGATACGAGTCGCTCGACGGGTACGTAGTCGTCTGTCAGCTCCGGCACGCTTGCCATGGGCGTTCCCGTATTGAGCAGAGGCTCCGTAACCCGGAACCACGTGCGGGCGAGGCCGTGGGTGGATTCCAGCCGCAGCGGAGGCGCCGGACCGTTGCTGGCCGAGACCACGTAAGTGACGCGGGTCTGTGCATCCGGGATGGACTCCAGCCAGACATCCACCTGCCCGAAATGCACGGCGAGGGTCTTGACGATGCTCTTTACCAGCCGGGGGTCGGGAAACACGTCGACGACGTTAAGCACGTAGATGCCGTCTTCAGTCAGCCGCGAGCGAACCAGGGCGGCGTATTGGGTGGTCGTCAGATGGTAGGGAAGGGCCACGTCATGAAAGACGTCACCCACGACGACCTCGTAGCTATCCGGTGCGGCGGAGGCCAGGGCCAGACGCGCATCGGTGTGCAGGACGGTCAGCTCGGCGTCGGCGAGAAAGAGACGCTCCCGGGCGACCTGAGTGACCACGGGGTCCAGCTCGGCCACGGCCACGCGGGCGGCCGGAAAGGCCGTCAGCACCGCGCGGGGCTGGCTGTATGAGCCGCCGCCGGCAAAAAAGTAATGGGCTGAGCTTGCAGCCGGCCCCAGATGCCGGCGGACCAGTTCGTCCATCAGGTGAGCGTAGGGGGCCATCAGCAGCGTGCCGTCCGGGCCGTGACTGATCCCGTGGACCAGGTGGTCGAGGACCAGGGTCCGGGTATCGCCGGGCTCCGACGCCCCCGCGAAGTCCACGACCCGGATGCAGTAGTACTGGCTCTCCTCGTCGCACGGGGTTGCCATCCCGTGGCGTGCGAGGCCTGCGCCGAAGACCGCTATGGCAATCACCGTCATGGCGGCCGCGGCGCCCCTGGACCTCCGCAGCAGCGGGAAGGAAAGTGCCAGCAGTCCTGCACCCGCTGCCGCGATGACGGTCCGGGTGCCGAGGTACTGGATGAGGAAAAACCCGGCAGCAAAGGTGCCGAGGATACTGCCTACCGCTGCCAGGGCATGCATTCGCCCCACCACGTGCCCGGCCCGGGGATCGTGCCGCAGGGCCAGCGTGGTGAGCATGGGAGCGACAAGCCCGAGACAGGCCGCCGGGACGAAGAACAGCCCCAGTGCCAGCAGGAAACTCGCGGTCATCAGCCCCATGGGCCGGGACTGAACCACCGGGGCGACCAGGGTCAGCATCAGGGCTACGCCGAGGGTTGTCACGGCGGCGGCGGCCAGGGCGAGCCCCGCCTCCCGTTCGCCGGCGCCCGCATCAACCCAGACGCCTCCGAGCCAGTTGCCCAGCGACAACCCTGCCAGGACCACGCCGATGATGGCGGTCCACGAGTAGATCGAGACCCCGACATAGGGGGCGATCAGTCGTGCCGCCGTGATCTCCAGGATCATCACGACGGCCGATGACAGAAAGACCACCAGGCCGTAGAGGAACAATGCGCGGCCCGGGCCCTGGCTCTCCGGACGGTCGGGGCCGACGCTCATGCCGGAACCACGCTGGGGCTCAGGGCTGGTCATGCGGTTGCGTTCGTCGGGTGAGCGCTCGTCCGGGCATTCGCCGCATGAGCGCGCCTCGGTGACATCTGCCGCCGGCTGCCGAGGAAACCTGCCCGCAGCGTTGCGGACATGGCGAGTGTGCCGACGGTGGCGCTGAAAAATCGAAGCTGATCGCATGGGTTCGTCCTGGCGTCGGGACTCGGGGACGATATTTCAATCCCCGGAGACAGTCCACCAGGAGCCCGCGCAGACCCTTGCCTCGACTCACCGAAGGCATCCGTCTCTATTCCTGTCCAGCGTGATGCCCCGTCCGGGCTGGCGGTATCCGGCGCACCCAGGGGCGGCGGGACTGCTCTTGAAAGGGCATCCGCCTCGTTCCTGGAGGGGCAGGCTGGAGTGGGATCCGCCTTGCGTTGCATCCAAACCTGCCGATGAGTGCATCTGTCTTTCAAAGGCCGGGTATTCGCCCGCCACGGAGACCAAGCGCATGCCGGACGAAGCACTGCTGGAAATGTTCATCCCCATCACCCTGTTTGTGGTCACCTTCCTGGTGGTCTGGGTGATCGTGTTGTTCCGCTATCGGGCGAAGCGGGATATACAGGCCACGTATCGAGCCGCCATCGAGCAGGGCCAGGAGCTGACCCCCGAGCTGCTGGAACGCCTCGGCGAGACTCAGGCGAAGAACCGGGATCTGCGACGGGGTGTGGTCTCCCTGTTCATCGGCCTGGCCTTCGTTGTCTTTGCGCTCGTGCTCGGGGAGCAGGATGCCGTGCGGCCAATGATTGCCGTTGGCATGTTCCCGATGCTGCTGGGGGCCGCATACTTGGGGCTGTGGACGTTCAGCCGGAAAGACTCGTAGCCAGCGATCGCAAAGAGGCGAGCAGGAACGATGCGCCAGACGACACCCTGGTGGCCGACGCCGCTGTCTATCGTGACCAGGCCGCGTTCGGGGAACTGGTCCGGCGGCACCAGGGCCGCGTCAGAGGCTACCTGGTCAAGGTCGCAGGGAACGCCGCGCTGGCTGACGATCTCTCCCAGGAGACCTTCATTCGTGCCTGGGACAAACTGTCCAGCTATCGCGGGTCGGGCAATTTTTCAGGATGGCTCATGAAGATCGCTCACAACCAGTTCCTCCAGTCGCTGCGCAAGCGGGCAAGAGACCGGCGGCTTGCGGAGAGTCTCGAGCAGGAAGCCGATACCGCCGAGCTGCCATCCGTCCTGGGAGGAGCGCCGGACGCCGGTGTCTCGGATCTGCCGCGCTTCCTCGCGGTCCTGTCCGAAGAGGAACGCTCGGTGATCGTTCTGAGCTACGCCTGCGGCTACTCCCACGCGGAAATCGTGGAGGTCACGGGGTTGCCGCTGGGCACGGTCAAATCGCACATAAAGCGGGGTAGGGCCCGCGTGCGCGAACAGTTTGCCATCGGCGAGGGCGGTCATGAGTGACACCCAAAGTGGCGAGGCCGCACGGGAAGACCAGGCGCTGCGGGCGTTGTTCGGGGTGGCTCCCGAGCCTGCCGACGACGGCTTCACCGATCGGGTCATGGGCCGGATCGGTGCGCGGGTTCGTCGACGCCGGCTCATCATCGCCCTTGCGGTCGTCCTCGGCATCGGGATCGCTGCCTGGCCGCTGGCCCAGCTCGTTCCGCAGGCCGCGGAAGGGATTCAGGTTCTGGTGGTCGAGGCCGTCGGGATCGACTGGCTCGAGCAGTATCGACCGTTGCTCGCCGCTGCCCTCCTGGCGTTCGTGACCCCGGTCCTGGTCGCGTTACTCGAGGAGTAGGGGGCGCCTGGCCTGTTTGCAGGGGCCGTATTCGCCGCGACCGTCGTCGCCGACGCTGGCCGTCAGCCTGCCTCGCCATCGCGGCTTTCGTTACGCTCTTCGTTCCGATTCTTTCGCCCCAGGGCGTTCTTCAGGCGCCGGAACCTCGAGTCGGGCCTCGGGCTGTCGGGCAGAGGGAGGCGAACGGACAGCTGCGCTTCGAGTTCCCGGCGCCAGTCTGCGAAGCCGACATCGGTGGGATCAACGCCCGTGGAGCGGCAATGCTTTGCCAGTCGCGCCGCCACGGACTCCCGCTCTTTCCGGGTCATTACCACCTCTGCCCGGGTGCCTTCCATCGGGACCGCCTTGCCACCGGCTAGCTGGCGCAACAGGCGCAGTCGATCGAACTCGTGACGCAGAGCCAGTTTGCACAGGCTCGTGATCGCTGCAGACTGGCCGGCGGTGTCGTCGCCTCGGCCGAGCTCCAGGTTGACCAGCGCCGCGCCGAACACCCAGTTCGCATCCCGGTGCCTGAAGCTGCCGCTGTAGACCATCGCCGCCTCGAACCCGACCACCCGGATCAGTTCGTGCAGCAGTCGCAGCGCCTGCTGCTGCAGCAGGCGCTCCCCTACCACCTTGGCTCCCTGGGCGGTTACTTTGCCCGCCACCCAGGTTGCGCCGACGACGGCAGGGTTCATGCCCAGGGCAAGCCTGGCCGCCTGGAGCGCCGTCAGGCCGTGGTCCAGGTAAGGGCGCACGGCCTTGTAGGTGCCGTAGTAGGCCGTCGCCCGGCGGATCAGCCGATAGAGCGTCGCGATATTGTAGGACTTCAGGTCCAGCGGAAGTCCGTCGATGACGACGAGCAAATGCAGCGCCGTGCTGCTGATGCTTTTCGCCAGGAGTTCTACGTCCGTCTCCAGCAGGGGGTCTTCGGTGCCCGGCTGATAGAGCAGGGCGACGTCGCGCACGAAGACGCGCAGGTCCTTGAGGATGAGGCCCGTATCCACCCCCTGGTCGGCCGCATAGCGGTTTTCGCGAACCCGGTCAAAGGCACGCTGACTCTCGGCCTCGACCAAAGCCATCAGCCGGCGATCGGTTTCCACCAGGGCCGCAAGTTCGTCGTCGGACGGATGGGCTTCGACCAGGTCGATGGCCTCGTCGTCGAGTGTGTGCTGGTGAAGGCGCATGTGCCGGGCAAGGCGGAGTTCCCTGAGTTCCAGCCGGCGTTCCTGGTCCTCCAGCGCCTGGACCTGGTCCTCGATCAGGGCAGCGGCCTCCTCCTCCGGCAGTTCGGCGCCGCGACGCCAGGAGCCACGGCCTCGCAGGAGGGCGAGGACCTGCGCCGTGAGGGCGATGCCGATCAGGGCTCCGCTTCCGCCGAGCAGCCAAGCGACCTTCGTCCCGGGTGGCCACAGCTGGACCGCGAGCCATCCCAGCAACACAGCGGCGACCAGGGTGCAGGCGAGGGCTGACCAGACGAACCGGTTCACGATCCGACCCTCCGCGCCGAATGATGGGTGCCCATCACCGGGATCGGAAAGTCGGCGTGTACGTTGATGCCAATGACCTCAGTGGGACCTGCGGCCGGCGACCGGAGTGTCCGGGTCGACGGCAATGCGTGCCTGCTTGAAGTGCTCCCAGAAGACGCTCAGGCTCGACGTCACGGGCACCGCCATGAGCGCGCCAGCCGGTCCCCAGAGCCAGCCCCAGAAAACGACCGACAGGAACACCAGCAGCGAGTTGAGTGAGACGCGACGTCCCAGAATGATCGGCGTGATCAGCGAGCCTTCGATGGTCGTAATGCCCAGGAACAGCGCCGGCACGAGCAATGCCTCCCCCAAGGAGTCAAACGTGGTGACGCCGACGGCGGTCAGGACGAACGCGCTCGCAATCGCGCCGACGTAGGGGGCGAAGTTGAACAGCGCAACCATCACGCCCCACAGGGCCGGATCGGGAACGCCGAGCCACCACAACATCAGCCCCACGCCCAAGCCCAGCCCGATGTTGATGACGGTGACCGTATTGAGATAAGTGGAAACCTCGCTACGTACAGCGCGCAGGGCCTTGCTGATGCGGCGACGCGAGGCCGGGGTCGATCCAAGGGCTACCAGGGTCCGGGCGAGGCGGTTGCCCGCGCTCAGCAGGAAGAAGGAAGTGAAGAACATGATAATCAGGCCGGCCGCTGCCGTTTCGAGACCGATCGCCAGGTTGCCCAGCAGTCCGGGTCCCTGAATGCGCACCTGCTGGATGGCGGAGTCGGCCTCGTTCATCGAAATCAGTTCCTGGACTTCCTTGCCCAGCTCACGAAACTCCTCGATCGCGCCCGTGCCGGCGGTTGCGCGCAGCCGCAGGCTGAGCTCGTGCAGAGAGGCGGGCGCTTCCTGCAGCCAGGCCTCCGCCGGCTCGGCGAGGAAGTTGCCGGCAAGCCCGATCAGAAGCAGCACGACGGAAAGAACCAGGCCGGCGCCTGCTGCAAGGGGCAGACCCCGTTTATTGAGCCAGTGCACCGGGGAATAGAGCAGCTGGTGAAGCAGCAGGGCTGCGGTCAGCGGCACGAGCAGGAAACGGGCGAAGTAGAGGGTATAGAGAATGGCGAGAGCGAGCAGCCCACCCTGGACCAGCAAGCTGGCGTCCAGATTGCTGAGGACCTGTTCCTGGCGCTGGCGACCGGTCGCGGGGCCAGCCCGGGCAAGATCTCTGGTTGCGGCCTTTTTCATTATTCAACGGCTCCCGTCCTGGAATCGCCGGCTGACTGCCTGGGGCGCTCGGCGGCTCGAAGCTGCTCACGGGCCCGGTCGACACTCGCTTCCACGCGGCTCGGTAACTTTCGCCAGCGCTGGACCACCCACGCGGCGAGTCCGAGTTCGACGAACAGGTTTCGACGCTCGGTTTCGCCCTTGCCTCGGCGCCGGGACAGGAAAACAAAGCCTGTTATGCCCGCCCAGAACATGGTCTCGTAGCGTGTTGCGTGCACCCGCGACCAGCCCTTCAGCCTCGTGCGGCATTGCCGTTCATGGGCAACCATACCTTCGAGATCGGCGGTCAGCCGTTCGACGCGACGCTTTTGTTGCCGCCAGCTAGAACTCATTGTGATCTGTCGCCTCGGCCCGATCCGGCTGCGGTGTAAGCAGCCGCCGAGTGGCCCGGAATTCCATGTTGCGACCGAGGCCGTTTGCGGTGCGCCAGAGAATGAGCGCCAGCAGGCCGTGCACCGCCAGCAGAACCAAGGCGGTAACCAGCGGTGACACGCCGAAATTCAGGGAGACCTGGGCCAGCGCGACCATGAAGAAGGCCCAGGCAAACAGCAGCGCGCCCGCGGCCAGGATGGTGAGGAAGATCATCAGCATGAACGTACTGACAGCGAGCTTCGTCTCGGCCAGGACGAGATCCGCCTGCCCGCGAACCCGCGCCGCAACAGCGTCGAACCACGCGGACACGAGGTTGGAGACTGACGTTTCGTCACTGGACCGGGCTGACGGCGACGGGTCGGCTTCCGGCTCCGAGTCACTCGCCGCGCTGGTACCCGGGGCCGCTCCTGCCTGCTCCGCGTGGCTAGCCGATGCGGCCGGTTCCTCCGGCTGGGACATGGCCTATCGACGCAGGATCATAGCTGCGAGCATGCCCGCTACGAAGGCCATACCCGCTCCGGCCATGGGACGCTCGCGGATGAATTCTTCCATCGACGCCAGCGTATCGTCCATCTGATGACGGGCCTGGTTCTCGCCCTTTTCAACCTTCTCGCCCGCACGGCGCGCCTCACTGCGGAGCTTGCGCTCGATGCCTTCCGCCTTCGTGGACGCCGTGTTCACCGCATCGTGGGCAAACGCCCGGGCCTTGTCGGTGATCGGGGTCGTGTCGTTACTGGTGTCCGGTGCCTGGCCGGGTGCCGCACCAGCATGATCCTTGTCTTCGGGCATTCTTTGTTCCTCGGGGACGATTACGATGCCCGGTATTCTATGCCACATCGCCCGGCCACGGCATGTGTTGCCTGGTCGGTTCCCCTGTTATGCGATGGCCGTCGTCAGCAAGGCGTTCAAGGGAAACCGGATCCGCCCCCGGGTGTCGGCGAAACCGGGGCAGCGTGCACGAACCTGCGAAACCAGCTCGGCGATCTGGCTTCCGCCTATCCGGTCTGCCAGGAGCCAGGCGCGGACCTCGGTGTCGACAAAGTCTTCCACCGACGGAAAATCAGCGCTGCCTTCCCGGGAACGGATGGTGGCATCCGGCACACCGGCGGCCTGAAATAGTTCGCCGAGCCGGTCCGGATTGCCCAGGGCGAACGGCCACGACATGGTGTCGCCCGCAGCATCGTCCACCACATCACGCGTCGCTTCCACGAGCGCCCGATAGATGGGGTTGTTCGGGAGGCCTTCCCAAACGCTTACCGCGAGGCGGCCGCCGGGCCGCAACACCCGCCGCATCTCGCGTATCGCCGCTACGGGGTCCGGCACGAACATCAGCATGAACGAGCTGACGACCGCGTCGAAACTGTGATCGCCATAGGGCAGGTCTGCGACATCGCCTTGTCGAAACTCGACGCCGGGACACATTTGCCTGGCTACGCCGAGCATGCTGACGCTCTTGTCGACACCGGCTACCGAGCCACCCGGTCCAACGGCATGGGTCGCCTCGCGGGCAATCGCGCCGGTGCCGCAGCCGGCATCGAGTACATCGTCACCCGGCCCAAGGCCGGCAGCCTCCAGCATGATCGGCGACCACCGGCGGAATATGGCCGGAATGAAGAGGCGTTCATAGCCCTGTGCGGCCTCCGGGGTGAGGCCCATTTCATCAGGGATGGACATGGTTTTTGCCCTCCGGCAATCGGGAAGATCGCCAGCTGCACGGCAGCGTATCGGCGGTTGCCCGCGGAGCAGCCAGCGATGGCGGCTGAACTCGAAGCATAGCAGCGGGGCAGGGGGGGCGGTTTCAGGTTCCCGGTGGCCGGGCAGCCGGGCCGGGATTGTTCCGGATTACTGGCCCAGCGGTGACGAGGCCTGTTGGTGGCGTACTTCCTTCAGCTGCGTCGCCATGTCCTGCCGGATCTGCTCGATGACACCCTGAACGAGCGGGAAGGTCGCGCACGCCGTTCAGGTTGGGGTTCGCCTGGATCGACCACCAGCGCAACAGCCAGCCCTGTTCATGGGCTTCGACGATCCGGCGGGCCGCCTGGTCCGGTTTCCCCTGCAGGGCCAGGATTTCGGCATCGGCGATGCCGTATCCGAACCAGCCGAGCCGGGGTATCTCGCGCAGAGCCTCGGTACTGTTCGACAGCAGAACCTCCGCCCTTCCCCGTGTCCCCGACCGAACCAGAATTCCCGCCAGGTCGATTGCCGCGCGGTAGTTTGTGCGATCGATTTCCGGTGCCTCAGCGCCGAGCAAGGCGGGAAACGTGCGTTCGTAAAGAGCGAGTCGTTCGTCGTCCGGAACTCCCGCGATGGAGAGCGCGTGAAGCGTGGAAGCCGTGTTGGTGTAGAGGCCGCCGTTCGGCTTGTATCGATACATCCATTCGAACAGCTCGCGGGCCCTCATCCCGTCCGCTTCGTGGGCGGTTACCCAGAGCCTCGCGTTATGGGCTGAATAGTCTTCCGGCCCCAGGGCGATGAGCTCACGCTCCAGTCTCCTGGCTTCGGCAACGTCTCCCAGGTCCAGAAACATCATGCACAGAAAGGCTGTTGCCTGAGGCGATCGCGGATCCAGGTGCCTGGCCTGGTAGGAGATTCTCGCGGCCCTGACGAGGTCCCCCTGCACGGCCCAGTACAAGGTGCTGTTGCCCCAATAGGCGCTGGGGATCGCGACATCGACCGCGATGGATCGGCGATTGAGCTCGAAGGCCTCGTCGAACCGGCCCAGCATGTGCAAATTGGTGGAAGCGGCGCCGTTGATCACCGCCGACCTCGGGTCCAGCGCCAACGCCTTGTCGAAGTACTCGACCGCCAGGTCGGGCCGGCCACGGTCAGTCTTCAGCACCTCGGCATACCAGTGATAGGCAGGAGCGTAGTTGGGCTCAAGGTCAATGGCCCGCTGAAAATCAGCCTGGGCCGCGTCGTTGTCGTCGAGTTGCATCAAGAGCAGGCCCCGCGCCGCATGGGCTGCGGCCAGGTCGCCATCGAGTGAAAAAGCCTTTTCCAGGGCCTCTCCTGCCTCCTTCCGGATCAGCGCCATGGGCAAGCCCCCGTACTGGGCGCGCAGCGTGTAGGCGTTCGCCAGCCCCACCCAGGCGAGGGCGTAGGATGGATCATGCTGAGTGGCCTGCTTGAAATACTCCGCGGCGTTCTCCAGGTCTCGAACGGTTCGCTTGGCCAGCCGCTGGTTGCCCAGAAGGTAGTCCTCGTAGGCCTCCAGGCTCTCGGTGGGCACCGCTTCGATGCGACGGGCTTCCTCGGCGGACAGCGTGGCCTCCAGGGACGCGGCTATGCTCTTGGCGATGTCGCTCTGGATCGCAAAGATATTCGCGGCCGTCAGCTCCCGGTCGTAGGTTTCGCCCCACAGGTTCTGGTCGCTTGCGGCATCCACGAGCTGCACGTTGATACGCACCCGGTCCCCTGCCCGCTGGACCCCGCCCTCCAGCACGGTCGACACACCCAGTTCCGTTGCGATCTCGGGAATCGGCTTGGTCGTGTTGCGATACTGGAGCACAGACGTACGGGAGATGGATTTGATCGAACCGATCTTGGAGATGTGCGTGAGAAGGTCGTCATGAATGCCCACGGTGAACGGATCGTTCACCGGATCCTGGCTGACGTTCGTGAACGGAAGCACCGCAATCGAGGGCTGATCGGCGATCCCGGCTTCGAGGGAGAGTGCGGGGTCGTCACCGCGATTCATCATGACGCTGGCTACGCCAATCAGGGCAAGCAAGGCAGCGACCGCAAGAAAACCGCCTGAACCAAACCGGGATGAAGTCTTTTCAGGCGCCGGTGTAGCTTGGGCGGGCTTACCTCCCGCGGCCCCGGAGGGCGGGAGCTTCGTCGCTATGCTGTCGCTGAGCTTTCGGGAAAAGTCCGGCGGAGCGTACTTGCTCTTGTTAATAGCCTGGCGGCTGCCGAGAGCCAGCTGGAGACCGGGCGGAAGTTCGGTCGGCTCGAGAAAGACGGGCAGCACCGAGCGGCCCAGGCGCAGGGCATATTCGATCTCATCGATGCAGTTCCCTGACGCGACGAATCGAGGCGTTATGAAAGCGACGAACAGCGCGGAACGGTCGATCGCGGCGGCCAGCTCGTCGGTCCACCGATGGCTCGGGTTGATGCCCTCGTCATACCAGATGTTGAACCCGAGACGCTCGAGCTCGATCAGCTCGGAAAAGACCTGCTTGCTGTCGGCATGCGCATAGCTGGCAAACAGGTAGGGATCGTCGCCCTGATAGGCCGGAAATGGGAGTTTCTCGTTAGAGATGCTTCTTGCTCGTCACTTTTTGTTTGCCGGAGGCGTCCGTTCCGTGGGCACGAGTATACGGGCGTCTGCGCTTCCGATGTCGAATGATCGGGTGCCGAAGGGCGGATATGATACCGCCGTGGCTGACCACGTAGCCGGCTATTGCGCCTGAAAATCTGGCCCGGGAAATCTGGCCCGGCCCGGGGCGCGCTCGAGCTTGCCGGTTGGAGGCGGAGCGTGCAGGCGCAAAAGCCCTGTCACCGCGGCCCGCTTCCGAACCGGTGAGCGGCGCGGTTCAATCGAATCCCGGAATGCATCTGAGCGTTCACCAAAGCGGCGCAGCAGATGGCCGATTTCTGCCCCTCTTGTAGTCGCCCTGGTCTCGCACGCTGTCGCGCAGCATGAACCGGCTTTTCCGACCCTCAGCGGGCCTATCGCCCATTCCCAGTTTCAAGGTCGTAGAAGCCACTACGGTATTCCCTAACTCCGGCGCCTATATGTTTAATTGAGAAGGGCTGAAATGGCCCGGCGTGGTGCCGGCCGCTCTTCGCGTTGAAAACACGAAGGACGACGGCATCCGCCAGGCGGAGGGATGTCGAATGGAGACTTCAACGCTTACCAGAAACGTGTCGCAGATTGCCCAGCTACTGGCAGTTCTTGTCTTGGCGTGTGCCAGCTGTACGGCTGTAGCAGAAACGCCAGTTGTAAGCGAGATTCAGACTCTCCTTGCCAGCGACGGATGGCCGAGTGACTTGTTTGGCCGAAGTGTAGACGTGGACGCTGACACGGCCCTGATCGGTGCGTCCAATGAGAGCTATACAGGCGCTGCCTACGTCTTTACTCGGGATGCCAGCGGGGTTTGGTATGAACAGGCCAAGCTACGTGCCAGTGACGCGGCGTCGGATGACTTGTTCGGGGTCAGCGTTTCCCTGGACGCTGACACGGCGTTGATCGGGGCACCTAACGAAAGCCGCACAGGCGCGGCCTACATTTACACGCGGAATGGGAGCGGAGGGTGGTCTGAGCAGGCAAAGCTGCTGGCTGGCGATGCATCGAGATCCGACAGGTTCGGCCACAGCGTGGCCTTGACCGGCGACACCGCCGTGATCGGCGCATGGGAAGCGGACAGCAACGGACTCATCAACAATGGTGCGGCCTATGTTTTCACGCGGGATGTCAACGGCGCATGGTCCGAACAGGCCAAGCTGCTGGCCAGCGATGCGGCGTCAATGGACTATTTCGGCCGGAGCGTCGGCGTAGATGGCAACACCGTGCTCATCGGCGCAGAGAGCGAGAGTAGCAACGGACTACTCAGAAGCGGGGCGGCCTACGTCTTCACGCGAGAGGCCAGTGGTGCGTGGTCCGAGCAGGCCAAGCTGCTGGCCGGTGACAGAGCGGCGCGTGACCAATTTGGCCGAAGCGTCGCAATCGACGGTGACACCGCACTGATTGGAGCGTTTGCCAAGGACAGCAACGGACTTGACAACAACGGAGCGGCCTACGTCTTTACGCGGAGTATGAGCGGCGAGTGGTCCGAACAGGCCAAGTTGCTGACCAGCGAGACGACGTCGGGTGACCTGTTCGGGTCCAGTGTCGACTTGGATGGCGACACGGCCTTAATCGGCGCGTGGGGCGGGTACATAAACGCCTACGTCTTTGAGCGAGATGCCGGCGGCACGTGGGCCGAAAAGGTGAGGCTGTTGGCGATCGACGCGGCATCCGAAGAACGATACGCGGAAGACGTAGCCTTGAGCCAGGCCACGGCGATCGCCGGCGCCGCTACCGATCCAACTTTCTCACCCTATGAGGGCGCCGCCTATGTCTTTGAACTCACCGAAATCGATCAGAAGCTGGAGGTCCAGATCGACGTACATCCATGGCGCGAACCTGATGTTGTGGATCCCGGCTCCACGAGGCTGGTCCCCCTGGCCATCTACGGCAGCGCTTCCTTCGACGCCCTGCAGTGCGACCACCCATCTATCCGCATGAATCCTGGTGACGCCCGTGCGCGGAATTATCGAGTCATGGACGCCAACCGTGACGGGTTCGTGGACCTGTTGACCTACTTCCGCTCCCGGGAGATCCAGGTCGGTTGCGGCGAAACCGAAGTAGAACTCACGGGCAAGACGCACGATGGCATTGAATTCTACGGGACCGACGTCGTAAGGAACCGCCGTTGTCCGAAGTGAGGACTGCGATCCGCTATCTCCGAGGAAGTCTGATGGGCCCCGTGTTTGCGGGGCCCATCCCATGGTCAAAGAATCCTTAGAATCAGGCTGCTTCTGGCCGAAAACGGTCGCCGTTTCCGAGCTAGCCGCGCGTCCCTGCCTTTTTCCTCGACGATGACGTTTTCTTCGCGGCCTTTTTTGCTGCTCCGGCTTTCTTCTTCACCGTGGTTTTCTTTTTCGCCGCAACCTTCCGAACAGGCTTCTTACCGGTCGCGGGCTTCTTCGCCACCGCCTTTTTCCTTGCTGCCGGTTTCTTTTTCGTCGCCGTTTTCTTCCGGGCCGGCGCCTTCTTTGCCGCAGCAACTGACGATTTCCCGGCCGGGCTCAAGTCCTCACGGGCCTGCCGGGCGAGCTTTACGACCTTCGCGATATCCGCGTCGCTGTAGACGCCGTTGACCCCCGAAATGGCCGCCAGCCTCATGCCGTGCTTCAGGCCCATCTGGTAGATTTCCTTGACCTTCTGCCATTCGGTATCGCGGCCGATGGTGAACACCTCGAAGCGACCCTCGAGTGCAAGGACAATGGTCTCCGCCAGGCACGCATAGATCACGTTCTTCGGCAGCCCGATGTCCTTCATTTCCACATCGCTGGGCAGCTCGATTTCGCCGGACTCGATGACCAGGACGTCGGGTCGCTTGGCCACCTCCTCCGGCGGGAGGTCGAGCGGGCGCGCAACATCCGTGATGACGCAGCCGGGCTTGACCTTGGTGATATCCAGGATCTTCTTGCCGGCACCCGACGTGGACGTGACGATCATGTCCATATCGCCGAGATATTGCTCGTAGTCTGTGGTTGCCACGACCTTCGCGTCGGGAGTCTCCTTGAGGATGGATGCTTTCAGCGCGTCCAGCTTTTTCTGGGTGCGCGCCGCGAGATAAACCTCGTCAAAGGCCATGGCCAGCAGGCGTGCGCTCACGGAGCCGATGGATCCCGATGCGCCGATGACCATGGTCTTGGCGGCGACTTTGCCGTTCTTGCGAACGTGGACCAGGTTCATCCGCCGCATGGCATCCGCTGCCGCCCACAGCGCGCCGGAGGCCGAGTAACTGTTGCCGGTGGTGACCGGAATCGTCGCCCGCCGGGCCACGGTGATCCCGGCATCGCCCACTACCTTGGTAAACGCGCCCAGGCCGAGGATCTGGGCGCCCATTTTCTCCGCCATTTTTGCCGCGGCCAGCAGGCGCCGATAGGTGAACTCGGGGCTGCGGGTCAGCATTTCCTTGGGTGTGCCGCCGACCAGGATCAGCCAGCCCTCCGCCTCCGCTCCGGTGGGGGAGATAATGTTGTCCATCTTCGAATAGATCATCGGAGGCAGATGGGCGGCCGCTTTCTCCACCTGATTCATCACCAGCTTGGGAGTGGCCTTGGGCAACGGGAAACCCTTGCGAATGTACTCCTGGCTCAGGGGGTGAATGACGAACGCAAAACGGCGGATGTTGCGGAACTCGCCGGTCGGGTGCAGGAGCCGAGGCTCGATCTTGAGCTCCTCGATGATTTCCTCGAGGTCATGGTCGCCGAGCTCTTCGCTGGTGGTCTCGAGCGCCGCCAGGATCATGGCCTCGATGGTGTTCAGTCCCACGACCTGGTCAAACAGCTTGGGTGACACGTCCACGACCAGGTTGACGCCGCAGTCCTTGAAAAACTCCACCCGGTCGTCGTCTATGGCTGACGTGATCAGCGTCTTGCCTTCCAGGCTTTCCGGCGTACCGAAGGTCGCGATGTCGTCAAAGGTGCCCACGATGACATGGCACTTGGCCATTTCGCGGTTCAGGATTTCCTTGCGCAGTGCCGTCAATCCCGGCAGCTTGGCCAGTTGCCGGGTGGGGAGGGCGGCCCGCGGGATGACCGACCCCGCAATCTGGGCGCCGCGGGCATAAAGCTCGAGCTGATCCAGCGAGGTCAGCACCACCGGTGAGCCCGTGTCGAGCACGGCATCGGCGAACTTGAGGTTGGGCGTGTAGTCGGACATGGCCCGGGCCATGTCGTAGTTAACGATCCCGTTCAGGAAAAGCACGAGATTGTTGTTGAAATACTTGCCCAACTGCCGCTGCACGTGGCGAACGGCACGGACCTGCAACAACCGCCGGAGCGATGCGCCCGTGGTCACCGGGACGCGGGTCACGACCTTGAGCAGTCGCTCCGTCTCCTTGTGGACGTGCCGCCGGGAACCGATGTCGAAGTGATCCTGGATCATGCCGAGACCGATGGCGTCGGAGTCGGACTGGTGGCGGCGAAGCAACTCCCAGGCCTTGCCGGAGTCGCCGTCGGCACCTGCCCGCCTGACCTGGAAATCCTGGCCTAGAAACCGGGTCTGGAACTCGTGGTCCTTGGATGATGAACCCAGGGAGACGCTGACGACTTTTTTCATGGATAGGCTCCGTTTCGGCGGGGGCCGGGGCCGTCAAGCGGTCCGGGCCACGCAAATTCCCTGTCCCCGGCTCTCAGATGCTCCCCTGCGCAACCTTGAGGCCGGTCATGGTCGCTGCCCGGCGCACCATGGACAGTCTTTGTAATGTGGGGCGGTAGTTTACCTATACTAGTCGAGTTGTAACCCACCCGGCATAGTCAGGATAACGGAAACCCCAAGAGGTCAAGGCATGATCCCATTCGGCGTCCAGGTTGCGGGCTACCAGAGCCTGATGAAAACCCTCAAAGGCCTGGTCAAGACGCTGCCCTTTCCGAAGCCCACGCTGTTCTCCGGGCCCGGCTCGTCATTGGAGCTGTGCGAAGCTATTTCCCAGATGGGCGTGCACAAGCTGCTGATCGTTACCGACAGCATGCTGGTCAAGATCGGGCTGCTGAACGGCATCGAGAAGAAGCTGGAGGCCCTGGGCGTTCGCTATGTGGTCTATGACGGCATACTCCCCGACCCGACGGTGACCCAGATCGAGAACGGCCTGAAAGTCCTGCGCCGGGAGCGCTGCCAGGCCATCCTGGCGGTAGGCGGTGGCTCGTCCATCGACGCCGCCAAGGTGATTGCGGCACGGGCCACCAACGACAAGGCCATTTCTTCGATGGAGGGGATGTTCAAGGTGTTCACCGCACCGATGCCCCTGTATGTGATCCCGACAACGGCGGGTACGGGTTCGGAGGTGACCATTGCGGCCGTGGTTTCGGATCCGGAGCGCAAGAAGAAATCGCCCATCATGGATCCCAAGCTCGTGCCGATGATGGCCGCGCTCGATGGCGCGCTCATGACGGGTCTGCCTCCGCATATCACCGCGGCCACCGGCATGGATGCGCTAACCCATGCGGTCGAGGCCTATCTCTCGGCCAACTCCCTGCCCGAGACGGACGGCTACGCCCTGGCCGCAACCAAGCTGGTGATGGAGAATCTGCCGCGTGCGGTGGCCAAGGGGAAGGATCTCAAGGCGCGCCAGGCCATGTCCTTCGCTTCATACTATGCTGCGCTGGCCTTCACCCGGGCAGGTGTCGGGTATGTGCACGCGATCTCGCACAATTTTGGCGCCTTTTATCACACGCCCCACGGGCTGGCGAACGCCATCGTCATGCCCTACGTACTGGATTTTTCCAAGAAAACCTGCACTCGCAAGCTGGCCCAGCTCGGCGATGCGGCGGGCCTGCGGCAGAAGGGCGACCGGGCGCCGAAACTCGCTTCGCGGTTTATCGAGCGCATCCGCGAACTCAACGCCGAGTTCGGGATCCCGGACCACCTGGAGGCGCTGGAAGAGTCCGACATCCCGGCCATCGCCAAGAATGCGCTGAAAGAAGCCCACTACACCTATGCGGTGCCGCGCTATATGGACCAGCGGACCTGCGAAAAACTTATCGGGCAGATGCTGGCCTAGGCGGAGACTGCGTGCCGGATCTGCCCCGACGGACAAATGCCGTGCCGTGGCTTTGTCGCCCGGCGGTGCGCCCGACTATGCGCAAACAGATTCCTTACCACGCAAGGGGATGGTAATGAAGGCCCGCGACCTGTCGTGCTGGAAGTGCGGTGTGGCGCTCGAGGGTGTGCCGATGCCCATCAGCCGCCTGAGTGAATGCCTGTCCTGCAGAAGCGAGCTGCACGTCTGCCGGATGTGCGAGTTCTACGATCCAGGTGTGGCCCAGGACTGCCGCGAGCCGATGGCCGAGGAGATCAAGGACAAGACCCGGGCCAATTTCTGCGAGCATTTCTATCCGCGGCCCGACGCGTTTGAGCCGGCTTCCAACATTCCTTCCCCGCCCATCGCCGAGCTCGACTCGTTATTCGGAGGAGGACCCGCGTCGGGCGCGGCTGACCATCAATCAGGTCTCCCGGAAGCCGATGATCCGGCGGACCTGGCGCGTCAGCAGCTCGAAGCGCTCTTCGGGAAACCGGAGTCGGACTAGCCGCCAGCGCCGGGCGCCCGCGGGCGACGGCCCGGCGTTCGGATACACGATGCCCGGATGCCTCGGTTCGGCTCCTGCAGGAACGCGATCAGACCGGGTGGCCCGGGGCTTCCTCGGGGCCCTCGCTCTTGAGCCGCGCGATCAGCTGCCGAAACCGGGGTTCATTCCTGAGCGACGCGAGGTCCGAATCGTTCTCGGCCCAGTCGGCGATCGCCATGCCGCGGATGCTCGCCCGCTCGAGGCAGTCGAGGGCCTGTTCAGACTCGCCGACCAGGGCATACCCGCAGGCCACGTTGTAGAGGGTATCGGGGTTCTCGCCATCGATTGCCAGCGATCGCGCCGCGAACTGCAGCGTCCTCTCCCGTTCGCCCAGTGAGGCGAAGCCGCCCAGACCGAGATTGAGGGCGCGCGTATCGTCCGGGTTGAGCTCGAGATGCCGCTCGGCGCGCTCGACGCCGCGCCGGGCCGCGTTGCGGGCCTCGTCCCGCCGCCCGAGACTGTGGTAGATCTGGCGCAGCAGGATCGGCGCCTGAAAGTCGTCGGGGTCGAGACCTTCGGCCTGCTCGAAGAGTCTGGCAGCCTCATCCAGTTCACCGCGCTGGAAGCGAACCCGGCCATAGAAGTACCAGGCGTCGAACAGCGTGGCATCAAGGCCCAGGGCGGTCTCGAACTCGGTGATGGCGGCATCGCTGCGACGGTGGACGAAGTGGGCCAGCCCGCGGGAGACATGGGACTCCGCGAGACCCGGCAGGAGCTGCAGTGCCTGGAGGCTGGCTTGCTCCGCAGCCTCCAGGTTGTCCTTGCTGGCGCTCCAGTACATGCACGTCATGGCATGACAGTCCGCGAGCGCCGCCCACGCCCGCGCGTACCCGGGATCGATTTCCACCGCCTTGCGGAACATCTGGATGGCGAAGGCCACGTTCCTCGTGCCCCAGCGACGGAAGAAATGCTGACCCTTCAAGAAGTGCTCGTACGCCCTGACATCTTCTGTGGATCCGGCCACAAGGGGAGTGCGCGTACCCAGAGTCACGGCCAGGGCATCAGCGACCCGGGCCGCAATTTCGCTCTGGATGTCGAAGATGCGACTGAGTTCCCCGTCATAGCTGTCCGACCACAGGTGAAAATCGTTGCGGACGTCGATCAGCTGGGTGGTGACGCGGAGCTGGTCGTTCGCCTTCCGAACGCTACCCTCGAGGACGGCGGCCACGTTCAGCTCCCTGCCGATACGGCTAGCGCTCATCGGGACGCCCCGGAACCGGAACGAGGAGGTTCTGGAGGCCACGCGGAGCTCCTTGATCTGGGCCAGCCGGTTGAGGATCTCCTCCGCGATGCCGTCGCAGAGATAGGCCTGGTCATGTTCGGGGCTCATGTCGTCGAAGGGGAGCACCGCCACGGATGCCGTATCGAGCGAACCGTTGCCGCTATCCGATGAGGTTGCGGTACTCGTACCCGCAGCCGGAACGGTTGCGTCGCCGGTCGAATTGTCCGGCGTTGTTTGAGTGGCTTTCTCGAACCCCTTCAGGGTCAGGTCGAAGAACCAGGACACGATCATCGCGACGGGAAATCCCGCGATCACAAGCGCGATGAGAAATGTCATGCCCCACGGTGGAATACCCAGGGGCTCGAAGGTCACTTCCCCGATCTGCAGCACGACCCACGCGACCACCGCGTAGCCGGTGGCGGCCTGAAATACCTTCCGGCGTTTCAGTTCGCCAAAGAGGCTCGCCAGTCTGGATGGCGGAAAGGACACTGCTTCGATCCTCCGAATCGTGACTCGGTTGCGGTCTGCCGGGAGGCCGTTTGAGGATTCTTGATCGCCCATGAGCCGGTCAGCCCGTACGCTGAGTATTGGCTACGGGCCGGCGGCGCGCCACATGGCCACGCGATTTCGGCGGTGATCCGGAAGGTTTGAGGTCAATGTGCTCAGGCGGTGACGCATGAGGATATGGTTCACATGGGCCAGCAGAAGACACACGTTCCTCCGGAGAATTTGAACGGGGCGGTCCCCTCGAGGGCCTTTCCTGCCCCTGTGTCCCCGGCGTTTTTTTCTATATCCTGCAGCGCTTTGCCGCCTGGAAAGCCATTGGGAAACTACAAGATGAAGTACCGCGCCCTGATCATGCTGACCGTTCTTGCCGGCCCGTCTCTCTGGCTCGCGGGATGCGATCGTGACGCTGATGATTCAGAAGCCGGCACGCCGGCGCCGACTGCTGTTCAGGTCCGCGGCGCGGACTCCGCGGCACAAAACGAGGACCAGCGCCTCGCCGTTTTTCTTGACGAGGTGTTCGAGCGCAACGTCAGCCAGTCCCCCGAGTTCCAGGCGGAGCTCGGCCGCAAAACGAAAGACTACGGACGCTGGGACGATTATTCCGAGGCCCTTGCGGTCCTCCGCAATGAGCAGGTCAAGGCGGATCTGGACCGTCTTCGGGGCGAATTCGACCTCGAGGCCCTGAGCCCGGAGGCCCGCCTGAGCTACCGGATCTTCGAGTACGACCTGGAAGATGCGCTGCGCAACTTCCCCTGGCGCCACCACGTGTATGCCGTTTCGCAGATGGACAACGTCGCTTCCGACATTCCCTCGTTCCTGCAGAACCTGCACCGCATCGACAGCCCGGGGGACGCGGAGGCCTACATCTCCCGGCTCGCCGGCGTGGAAACCGTCATGGACCAGTATGTCGAACGACTGCGGCTCGGCGAATCCCACGGAGTGATTCCGCCGATGATGGTCTATCCCCGTGCCTTGCCGGCGGCCCGGAACATGCTCACCGGTGCGCCCTTTGAGGAGACCGGTTCAGACAGCATTCTGTTGGCGGATTTCCGCGCCAAGGTGGATGCGCTGGGCCTGGAGGCCGACGAGCAGGCCCGACTGGTGAGCGAAGCGGTCGAGGCGCTTGAAGGACCATTCAGGGCCGGCTATGAGCGGCTGATCGCCGATCTGGTGCGCCTGGAGGGTATTGCCGACGACAACAACGGCGTCTGGGACCTGCCGGACGGCGAGGCCTACTACGCGAGCCGCGTGCGGACCTCGACCACGCTGGAGCTTCCCGTCGCGGAAATCCACGAGCTGGGCCTGGCGGAGGTGGCGCGCATTCGAAGCGACATGGAAGCCATCATGGCGGAGGTGGGATTCGAAGGCGATCTTCAGGCGTTCTTCGACTACGTGCGCAACGATCCGGATAACTACTACCCGAACACCGATGCGGGCCGCGAGGCGTATATCCGAGAAGCCACCGCGCTGATCGAGGGGATCTATTCGATTGCCGATGACTATTTCAACGTCCTGCCGAAGGCGCCGCTGGAGGTCCGGCGGGTGGAGCCGTGGCGGGAGAACGGCTCGTCCACGGCCTTTTACCGGCGCCCGGCGCCAGACGGCTCCCGGCCGGGTATCTATTACATCAACCAGCAGAACATGAATGCGGTGCAGAAGCACATCATGAACTCGCTGGCCTACCACGAGGGCGCGCCCGGCCATCACTTCCAGCTGGCCATCCAGCAGGAACTGGAAGGGATTCCGGAGTTTCGCAAATATGTCGGGTACACCGCGTATGTTGAGGGATGGGCCCTGTATTCCGAGCGCGTGGCGTTCGAGGCCGGGATGTACGAGGGACTGCCCCTACGCGACTTCGGCCGCTTGGCCGAGGAAATGAAAAGGGCCGTTCGCCTCGTGGTGGACACGGGCATGCACTCCAGGCGCTGGAGCCGGGAGGAGTGCATCGAGTACATGACCGCCAATACGCCCATGGCCCCGGCGGACATCGAGCGCCAGATCGAGCGCTACTTCGTTTATCCCGGCCAGGCACTGGCCTACAAGATCGGCATGAACAGGATCCTGGAACTGCGCGCGAAAGCTCAAGAGGCACTGGGCGAGGACTTCGACATCCGCGAGTTTCACGACCGGGTGCTGAAGAACGGCGCCATGCCGATGGGGATTCTCGAACTGGTTATCAACGAGTACTTGGAGTCCCGAGGCGGCTGAGGCAGCAGGATCGTTCCTGATGCGCTGTTGCTCCGTTCTTCTCCGAAGCCAGGCGTCACTCCATGGGCATGGGCGCCGTTGTCAGGCGGCTCTTGCCATGACCGCATGGGAGATCGCGTCCTCTCGCTCGCCGAAGACATGCTCGTCCCGCAGGCTTTCGATCACCCCCAGGGTCTGCAGGCGGTCGCGGACCTGGCCGCCGGCCCCAGCCAGGTAGACATCGATACCGGCTTCCAGGGCATCGGCCACCGCCCGCTCCAGGGCCAGCCCCGCCGATACGCCCACGTAGGTGGCCCCGGCCAGGTCGATGACCACGCTGCGATTTTTCGTTTCTTCCAGCCTGAGGTCGCTGATGGCCTTCGCCGCGCCGAAGGGCAGAGGGCCGGCAAGCTGGACGACCAATACCTGACCGGCGGCCTTCTGCAGCATCTGCCTTTCTGCGTCACTGAACCCGGCGCTGTCGTCGTCGGGATCCCGCAGGACCCGGATATCTTCGGCCAGCAGCTCGGAGAGCCGCCGGATGGTGATCACGTTGGCCACGAACAGGCCCACGCCGACGGCAATGATCAGGTCGGCAAAGACCGTAAGGAGGATCACCGCGTACATGATCAGCGCGCCCTTTGGGGAAATGCGGTGCGCGCGTCCCAGGAACTTCCAGTCGACAATATTGAAGCCGACATGCATGGCGATACCGGCCAGGACGGCGAGGGGAATGTTCGCAGTCAGGCCGGCGGCGCCCAGAACTACGATGAGGAGAACCGCCACGCGCACCAGGCCTGATAGCGCCGTGCGGCCGCCGGCCTGGATATTGACGACGGTGCCCATGGTTGCGCCCGCGCCGGGCAGGCCGCCGAACAGGCCGGACATGACATTGCCGACGCCCTGGCCGACCAGCTCCTTGTCGGAGCGGTGCCGGGATCCCGTCAGACTGTCGGCGATTACGGATGTCAGCAGCGCATCGATACAGCCCAGCATCCCGAGGACCGCCGCATCGATGATCATCGTCCGCCACTGTACGGAGCTGAACACGGGCAGCTGAAGGTCGGGCAGGCCGGTGGGGATCTCGCCGATCCGCCGAATCTCGATGCCGCCGAGCAGCGTCAGGGACACCATCGTTGCGACAACCAGCGCCACCAGCTGGGGCGGCACGAGTCGCTTGAAGCGTGCGGGAGTCAGGAACAGGATCGCGAGGGTCCCGCCCGCCAGAGCGGCTTCCGCCGGCTGGATATTGGCGAGCAGAGCGGGGAGCTGTTTTAGCGTGCCGAGGACACCGCCGCCCGGCGTGGCCTGCCCGAGCATGGGGCCGAGTTGCAGGATCATCAGGATGAAACCGATCCCCGTCATGAACCCGGAGATCACCGTGTGGGGCATGAGGGTGACGTATTTGCCCAGCCGAAGCAGGCCGAACAGGATCTGAAAAAGCCCGGCCATGACGACGACCGTGAAGGCCATTGCCATCCCCTGCTCGGGGTTGCTGGCGACCAGCGTTGTGATAACCGCCGTGAATACCACGGTCATCGGGCCGGTGGGTTCGGAGATCAGAGTCGGGGTGCCGCCGAAAAGCGCGGCGAACAGGCCGATGAGGATCGCGCCATAGAGGCCCGCCTCGGCCCCGGCCCCCGATGCGACCCCGAACGCCAGCGCCATGGGCAGGGCGACCACGGCCGCGGTTACGCCGCCGAACAGATCGCCGCGCAGGTTTCCGAAGCTGATGTCATTGAAGATGCGCATTACACCGTGCCCTGGCCTGGCCGCAATTCGAGTGCAGGAAGCCCTGCCTGGGCACGGGCCGAATCCGCATACAGCCGTTTCGCGTCGTGGCGAAGGTCACCGTGCTTTCCGTGCTGCGAGGGAGTCTACGAGAGTGCCGCGGCCGTTGGTAACGGGATTTCCGATGCAATCAATTGATTCTTGTCGATGAGTCATCGCCGTATGAATAGTGCGATGCAACAATGTGAGATTAGCTTACGTCATCTACAAAAGTAGATATCTACCATAATAATTATCTATTTGTTATTGATTGCATTCTGTCGATACTACTTCGACTGGCAGCAGGGTTACGACGGAGGATTTCCGATGGCTTCGAAGACATACGACGCAGGCGTGAAGGATTATCGGCAGAGCTACTGGACTCCGGAGTACGTTCCTCTGGATACCGACCTGCTGGCCTGCTTCAAGATCACGGCCCAGGCCGATGTGCCGAGGGAGGAAGCCGCCGCCGCGGTGGCTGCGGAATCCTCCACGGGCACCTGGACCACCGTCTGGTCCGACCTGCTGACGGATATCGACTATTACAAGGGCCGCGCTTACCGGATCGAGGAGGTTCCCGGCGACAGTGAGTCGTTCTACGCGTTCATCGCCTACCCGATCGACCTCTTTGAAGAAGGTTCGGTGGTGAACGTTCTGACTTCGCTGGTGGGCAACGTGTTCGGCTTCAAGGCGGTCAGGCACCTGCGTCTGGAGGACATCCGCTTCCCGATCGCCTACGTCAAGACCTGCATGGGTCCCCCCAACGGGATCCAGGTCGAGCGGGACAAGATGAACAAGTACGGCCGTCCGCTGCTGGGCTGCACGATCAAGCCCAAGCTGGGGTTGTCCGCCAAGAACTACGGGCGAGCTGTCTACGAATGCCTGCGCGGCGGACTCGATTTCACGAAGGACGACGAGAACGTCAACTCCCAGCCGTTCATGCGCTGGCAGAACCGTTTCGAATTCGTCGCCGAGGCCGTGATCAAGTCCCAGCAGGAGACCGGCGAGCGCAAGGGTCACTACCTCAACGTCACCGCGCCGGATCCGGAGCAGATGTATGAGCGGGCCGAGTTCGCCAAAGAGCTGGGCATGCCGATCATCATGCACGACTTCCTGACCGGCGGGTTCTGCGCCAACACGGGGCTGGCCAAGTGGTGCCGTAACAACGGCATGCTGCTGCACATTCACCGGGCCATGCACGCGGTTATCGACCGCCATCCCAAGCACGGCATTCATTTCCGTGTGCTGGCCAAGTGCCTGCGCCTTTCCGGCGGCGACCATCTGCACACCGGCACCGTCGTGGGCAAGCTGGAGGGCGATCGGGCCTCGACGCTGGGGTTCGTCGATCTGCTGCGTGAGTCCTTTATCGCCGAAGACCGCCGGCGCGGCATTTTCTTCGACCAGGACTGGGGCTCCATGCCCGGTGTGTTCGCGGTTGCCTCCGGTGGCATCCACGTCTGGCACATGCCCGCGCTGGTCACGATCTTCGGGGACGACTCTGTCCTCCAGTTCGGCGGCGGCACCCAGGGACACCCCTGGGGTAACGCGGCGGGCGCGGCGGCCAACCGGGTCGCCTGTGAGGCGTCGGTCAAGGCCCGCAACGAAGGGCGGGATATCGAGCGCGAGGCTCGTGACATCCTCACGACGGCGGCCAAGTCCAGCCCCGAACTGGCTGCGGCCATGGAGGTCTGGAGCGAGATCAAGTTCGAATTCGACACCGTGGACAAGCTCGACGCCGCGTGAGCCTGACGCCGGAGCGCTCGCTGCCAGACACGATACGAGAAACAGGAGAACCACATGGCCACCATGCATGACGTCGGCGACTACCAGACCCGGCACACCCTCGAGACATTCGGATTCCTTCCGAAGCTTTCGCAGCAGGAGATCTATCAGCAGATCGCCTACATACTGGCCCAGGGATGGGCGCCGGCCATCGAGCATGAGCATCCTTCGGCTGCGTTCAATCACTACTGGACCATGTGGAAATTGCCGTTCTTCGGTGAGCGGGACGTCAATGCGGTTGCCGCCCAGCTCGAGGCGTGCCACCGGGCCTACCCGGACCATCACATTCGCCTGATTGGCTATGACAATTACACCCAGAGCCAGGGCGCGGCCTTCGTCGTCTACGAGGGACGAGCCTGAGCGGCCCCTCGCGGGGTCGGCCTGAAACGGGTGAAGCAGGGGAGAGGCATGTCAATCAGCGGACGTGAAGCAGCAATCGAACGGCGCCGGCAACAGTCGAGGGCCGGTCAGCAAACCCGGCCTTCGGGGTCGCAGCCAGCCCATGGGGACACGGCCACGGTGGCAACCGCTGCCGGGTCTGCTTCGGGGCGCGCCCGTGCACAGGCTCGCCGCAAGGCCATGTCGGAGTCCGGAGCCGGAGGTATCCAGCAGCGAGACCGCCGCCGGGGCGAGGAGGGCGGCAGTGCGGCCGCCGGTCATGCCGGTAAGGATGGCCCTTGCGATTGTGGGTGCAAGCAACCCGCCGCCCCGGCCAAGGCACGGCGCCGGAAGGGACGCCAAGCGAGAACGGACCCGGTGGGAACGCCGCATCGCCGGTGGTCGCCGGCCCTTCGAGCTTGCCTCCCGGGCGCAGAAAGGCCATCGCCCGCCGCCAGGCCCAGTCGCGTAGCGGTAAGGGTCCCGGAGGTGAATCCGGGCCCAGGCCAGGCGGCCGCAGGAGGCCGGATTCCGAGGAAGCCCGGACGGACACCCAGGCCGATAGCCAGGCCGACAGCAGGGCCAGCGCCGCCGCTACTGAAATCATCAGTCGGATCACCGGCACCGTTGCGGGGTCGGGTTCGGGAATAACCGGCGCGGAGCCGGGTACGTCAGGGCGAGTGACAGGCACCGAGTATCTGCCGCGAGGCGAGGCCGAGGAACACGCGGGCGGGTCAACGGCGGCAATGAAGGCGGGTCGGAGCCTCACGTTTCGCGGTGGCGCCGTCAGCGGCACTCGACTTGGGCGCAGCTCCCTGGTGACCGGCAACGAGCCGGGAGCCTGCAAAATCGTGACGGGCAACGAGTACGTGGGCGAGGAAGCCTTTATTGACCTGTGCCCTGCACCGGCCCCTGCCCGCCGGCCGGCACCCTCGGTGTCGTCTACCCGGGGCGGTCGGGCGCTTACCGGTACGCTGACCGGCCGGTCCGACCGGGTCACGGGGGACGAGCCCGGCTCGTGCGAAGCGGTCACGGGAACGCCGTATATAGGCGTTGATCAGCTCCAGGAATTTTGCGACGAGGACGCGCAGGCGACCGCCGAGGCCCGGGCCCAGCCGAGGCGAGCGGCCGCGGGTGCAAGGCTTACCGGGCTCCAGCCCGGCATCAGTGAACCTCTCACCGGGGCCGGGCGCGGCGCCTGTGAGTCGGTCACGGGGACCCCGTACCTTGGCAAGGACCAGTTCGAGAGTGTCTGTGGTGCCGAGCCCGAAGACGGCACGCCACCAGTTCCCGGCGTCGGCTTCAGCATCACCTCGCCCGCCAGGGCTGCCTGGGCGGCGAAGCAACTCAGTGAGAACGAAGCGGGCCACCCCGGACGCGGCCGCGTCACCGGGCCCTTCGGCCTGGGCGAGGGAAGAGTTACGGGGACCGAGCAGTTTCGTATCGGCGGCGAGGCAGCTGCGCCGATGGCCTCGACTCCTCCTCCAAACCCGGCCTCCTTCGCCGCTGACGGTGGCTCTCGTATCACCGGCGAGGGTATAGATGCGGGCCTGCGGATCACCGGCGACGACTGGGATCGGGGGGACCGGGTGACCGGCACGGAGGGGTCGTCATCGACCGTGCGCAACCCGACCCGGCGCGGCGGCCCGATGGGGGCCATGCCCCGACCCGTGACCGCCCGGCCGGGGGACACGGATGTGCCTGAGTCCCGCGTAACCGGAGGCGCCGGCGCCTCGGCCCGTGGCGCCTTGGTGACTGTTTCCGGCGGGGCCCGCGGCTAGACCGCGGTAGACGGGAGCACTCGCACATGAGAACCAGCCGTCGTCAGCCCACCCGCGCCGTGTGCTGGTCCCACGAAGCTCCGGTTCGCGCGCCCCACGCTCGACGGCAGCTCACGGACGATGCTCAAGGGTCGAGCCTGCCGCAGCCGGAAGCCACCCTCCGCAGCACCCATCCGCTCCATCCGCTGACCCGGGGTGACGACAATCGTCGGCTGGCTGATTACGAACAGGCGGTGAAGGCCGCGTTCGACCGGATTGTTCCGACTCTAAAGACCATTGCGGCCTGCCAGCACGATCGGGACTTCGAGCGCCAGGCCCAGGATCTTGCGGTTTCGATGCTGGGTTTCCGCTTGCCCGAGCCCGTTCTCGAACAGGCGTGGGTCGAGCAGCTGGACATGCGGACGCTGTTTTCCTGGTCCGTATTCGAGACCTACCGGCGTTTCGCCGAAGACTTCTTTACCGGGGATCCCCTGGGCGGAGGCGATCCGGCGGAATTCCATGCGTTTCTCCAGTCCTGCGGATTTCACAGCATGGATCTCTCGCCCTGCGCAGACGGGCGGCTTGCCCACGTGGTTTGCTACGCACTGCGTCTGCCGCCGCGGCAGGTCCGGCGGAAGTCCTATGCCGGAGCCCTGTTCGACGTGGAGGACAGCCTCAGGCGCTGGGTGGAGACAGAACTCGGCCGCTTCCGCGAAGGCGTCCCCAACACCGCGGACCAGCCCACCCGCTACCTGAAGGTTGCGGTGTATCACTACAGCAGCTCCGCTCCCGAGAGCGAGGGTTGCGCGGCCCACGGCAGCAATGCGGAACGAGCCGCCGAGGGCGCGCTGGATCGCCTGCTGGATTTTCAGCAGGCGATCCAGAACAGCTTCTGCTGCGGGGCGTCCATCGACCTGCTGCTCCTGGGGATCGATACGGATACCGATGCCATTCGGGCCCATGTGCCGGATGCCGGGGGTTCGCTGTCGGTCACTCGCTTTGTGGATGCCGCCGAGGCCTACGAGCGCACGCTCGCCCTTGCGCCCGCCGAAGCGGAGACGAGCATTGCCGCAATGGTCTCGGACTGTGCGCAGACCGACGGAGCCGGTCAGGCGCCCGAAGGGATGCTGCGCCTCATCGGGCGGCTGATCAGCAACAATTGTTCCCAGATCGATTACGTGAAGACGTACCACGGAGGCGCCTATGGCGACATCGGACACCGGGAGCGCTTCATCTGTGTTGGCACGGGTTTCGACGAAATCCAGCTTCGCAATCTGACGTTCTTCGCCCACCTCAATACCGTCGAGGAGGCCGCGTCCGACCTGGACGTGGGGTTCGAGATTTTCTCGCGGCTCAACGCATCCCGAGGGCTGCCGATACCCGTGGTCATTCGCTTTGACTACCGCGGGGATGTTCCTGGCGCCCGTGAACGGGCCGAGCAGCGATGCCATCGCGTCGACCACGCTTTGCGGGCGCGTTTCCCGGACCTGGCCGCGGACGGCCTGCTGCACACCCTGCTGGCGGTGCGCGACTGCCGTGGCAACGCGCCGATCGAGACCCTCGGGTCCTCGCTGGATGACATCACCGAAGGGGCCAACGGAGCACACTGATGAAAATCTGCCACGTCGAAAAGCCGCTGGTTGCGACCAACCGGATTCCGGGGTTGGAGCATCGCCATCTGCAGGTCGTGCGTGACGGCAAGGCCCTGCTGGTCGCGGTGGATCCGGTGGGATGCAAGCCTGGCGACTGGGTGATTTGCGTGGGCAGTTCCGCCGCCCGGGAAGCGGCCGGCAGCAAGGATTATCCAAGCGACCTGACCATTGTCGGAATTATCGACTATTGGAACGAGGAAGCCTGAGTGGACATCGTGAGAGTCGTGTCGGATCTCGTATGTACCGCGCGCACGAGCGGTCTGCAGGCCTGCAGTCTACGGGTGCTGGAAAGTTCTTCGGGCGCGCTGACGGTGGCGGTCGATCCGGTTGGCACGAGGCCGGGCGACTGGGTCTTCACGGTGAGCGGCTCTGCGGCCCGTTACGCAACGGGCGATTTTTCGACCCACACCGATCTGACCATCGGCGGGATTATCGACTTCTGGGAGGACGCCGGCCGGACCGGGCGTGGCTGATGGCTGCATCCCGGGCGGCGGCGGACGGACGATTGATTCATCAACAACGGAGAAGGAACGATGGCTAACGAGTACTACGGCATTGCGCTGGGAATGATCGAGACGCGCGGGCTGGTCCCGGCGATCGAGGCGGCGGACGCCATGACCAAGGCGGCTGAAGTGCGGCTGGTTGGCCGCGAGTTCGTCGGCGGCGGCTATGTGACTGTCCTGGTCCGCGGCGAAACCGGCGCGGTCAACGCGGCCGTGCGTGCCGGCGCGGATGCCTGCGAGCGCGTGGGCGACGGCCTGGTTGCGGCACATATTATTGCGCGTCCCCACCGAGAGGTGGAGCCGGTGCTGCCCGCCGGTGAGGCAATGACCAAGAACGCGGCCTAGGCCGGCACCCCAACGATCTGTTCAAGAGGCATTCGAGATGGCTACAGAAGACTACGGCATTGCGCTGGGAATGATCGAGACTCGCGGACTGGTTCCCGCCATCGAGGCGGCGGACGCCATGACCAAGGCGGCGGAAGTTCGCCTGATCGGTCGGGAGTTTGTCGGCGGCGGTTACGTGACCGTGCTGGTCCGCGGAGAGACCGGAGCCGTGAACGCCGCCGTTCGTGCTGGCGCCGACGCCTGCGAGCGGGTAGGCGACGGTCTTGTGGCGGCCCACATCATTGCGCGCCCGCACTCGGAGGTAGAGCCGGTCCTGGGCCGCGCCTAGCCTGACGGGTAGATTGTGACGCCGGATTCTGCGGCGGCCGCTCTCCCGCTACTGCATGGGCGCGAGGGACCCCCGGGCGACAAACCCGGGGCCGCTACGGGTCCAAGCCGCGTGACCCACGAAGTGCCGGCGCACTGCGCCGGCCACCAACGAAAGGAGCTGAACATGAGCGAAGCCTGGAGCCTGCGACAGCGTCCCGAACGCCTGGAAGCCCGCTTCGAATTTTCCGACTACGAGGGGACGCGGGTGTTTCTTGAGGCGGCAGCCGCCGTGTCGAAAGAAGAGGACCTCTACCCGGACATCAGCTTTGGCCGCACCTACGTCAACCTGACGTTGCATGCCGAGGACGATGAGGAAGGCGTCGGCTCGGCGCAACAGCGTTTTGCGCGGCGCATCGAAAAACTGGCTGCCGGTCCAGGGGCCTGAGTCGAGGTGCCCGTCCTCGCGCTGGTCAGCAACAAGGGCGGGGCCGGAAAGACGACCCTTGCGATGAACCTGGCCGCGGGTCTCGGGCGGCGCGCAAGCGTGGTTCTGGTAGACGCCGATCCGCAGGGGTCTGCGCTCCAGTGGGCTCGCGTGGCCGAGATGACAGGCGATGCACCGGTTGAGGTGGTTGCGGCTGGTCGGGAACTGGCCGTGAACGTCAGGGCGTTGGCGCACCAGCATGACTACGTGGTCATCGACTGCCCGCCCTCGATCGATGCCAGCCAAAGCCGGACGGCCCTGGCGATCAGCGGCCTGGCGCTGGTGCCCGTGCTGCCTTCTCCCCTGGACCTGTGGGCCACAACGTATATCGCCGCGGCCGTTGAGCAGGCGGCACGCAGGAATCATCGGCTCAGAGCAGCCCTGGTCGTCAATCAGCTGGAACCCCGTACCACCCTGTCGAGAGTGGTCGGCGATGTCACTGGGTGAGCTCGAAATCCCGGTACTCGACGCGCGGGTCCGGCGCCGCTCGGTCTACCGCAACTGTATGCTCGAGGGCCGGACGGTTTACGGCATGGGCGCCCGAGGCCGGGATGCGGTAGACGAGATGAACCAACTGCACATGGAGATCTTTCCAACATGAGCAAAACCGACAAGGCTGCCCAGAAACTCGTCAACTCCATACGAACCAGCAGAACGCCGAGGAAGAAGACGGCTCCCAAGAAGCCGTCCGCCGGAAAGACAGTGCCGAAAAACGCAAAGACCCGGAGGCAGACTGCAGCGCCCGCGACCGTGAAGAAGACGCCGGGGAAAAAGGCTTCGTCAAAAAAGACTGCCGCCGGGGCACACCAATCCGCGGGACGCTTGAAAGGTTCACGTCGCACAGCCAAACAGGCGCCACCGGTTGCAGCTCCGCTGGACCGGCGCAAACGCCCGGACGATCCCGGGCCCGTAGCCCACGCCCTTGGCGGGCTGCGCTGGCCCGATTGATCATGAACCCGATGCGGGCGGAGGCCCGACCGTGAAACGGGACGACCCGGAAGATACCCGGGAACCGGGTGTGCAGGCGGCCGGCGGTCCGGAGGGGTGGTCACCGAACCGGCGGGCCATGCGACTGGCCCGGCACGCGAGCCTGCGACAGCTGCAGGTGTTCGAGGCGATCGCCCGCCTCGGCAGTTTCACGCGCGCCGCGGAAGAGCTGTTTCTCGCCCAGCCGACTGTATCCACCCAGATCAAGCGCCTCACAGAAGCCGTCGAAGCCCCCTTGTTCGAGCAGGTCGGGCGGGGCGTTCAGCTCACCGAAGCGGGCGAGGCGCTTCTCGGTGCGGCGCGGCAGATTTTCGATTCCCTGGACCGTGTGGAGATGAAGGTCGCCGATCTGAAGGGCCTCAAGCAGGGCTATCTGCGCCTGGGTGTCATCACCATCGCGAAGTATTTCGCCCCCGGAGTCCTGGGAGCCTTCTGCCAGAAGTACCCGGGGGTCGAGGTCAGCCTGGAGGTGACCAACCGCGAGCACCTGCTCGAGAGACTGGGACGTCACGAGGACGATCTTTACATTCTGGGACAGATACCGCGGTCGGTCGTGGATCTGGAGATCATTCCGTTCGCGCCGAATCCGCTGCATGTTCTGGCCCACCGCAAGCATCCGCTGGCCAAGGCCGAGGCCATTCCCCTGGAGCGTCTCACCGAGGAGTATTTCATCTCGCGGGAACCCGGCTCCGGGACCCGGGCCACCGTGGAACGCATGTTCGCTGAGAAGGGATTAAAACCCAAGGTGCGGATGGAGCTGGGCAGCAACGAGGCGATCAAGCACGCGATCATGGCGCAGCTCGGCATATCAGTCCTGTCGCTGCACACGGTGACCATGGAAGCGGGGACGGGTCCGCTGGCCATCCTGGACGTGGAGGGTTTTCCCATCGAGCGCACCTGGAATGTTGTCTATCCCAAGGGCCGGGAGCTGTCCGTGGTGGCCAAGGCGTTTCTCGAATTTCTCAAGGGCGAGGAGGGCAAGCTGGCGGCCAAGATGGACAGGACAATGAAGCGGCTGCGGCGCTAACTGCCCGCAGGGGCGGCAGTCGCGCACGCCGTTTTGTCCTGCCATCTCTGGCAATCTGTTGCCCACAAGCCCGAAAACCCGCTCCCACCATGGGTTTTATGGTGCAGGGGCGCCGGACCGGCAAACTCGTCGAACCGCTCTGTCGTCCGGCTGACCCGGGCCCCCGTTTGTTTTGAACAGACGCGTCAGAACAGGGAGTGGCCGGGAACGGGAAAGCACCCCTGACTGGATGTGGTCATGCCCCGTTCCCGGTGAACTCAGGCGGCCGCAACCAGGGTGTAGCGCTTCGCCATCTGCTCCAACGGAATGGGCTTGATTTTCTGGGCCTGGCCGGCACAGCCAAAGGCCTCGAAACGCTGGTGGCAGATATCGCTCGCGGCTTTTTTGGCGACGGTAAGGAACTTTCTCGGGTCGAACTCTCCAGGTTTCTCAGCCAGGAGGCGACGCACCGCGCCGGTCATCGCGAGGCGGATATCGGTGTCGATGTTCACTTTCCTGACGCCGCTCTCGATGCCGCGGCGGATTTCCTCGACCGGCACACCGTAGGTCTCCTTGATGTCGCCGCCGAATTCCCTGATCACCTCGAGCCACTCCTGGGGAACGCTGGACGACCCGTGCATGACCAGGTGGGTGTCGGGAATCGCCTTGTGGATTTGCGCGATACGCTCGATGTCGAGGATGTCGCCGGTGGGCTGGCGGGTGAACTTGTAGGCGCCGTGACTGGTGCCGATGGCGATGGCCAGGGCGTCCACGTCGGTTTTTGCCACGAAATCCTTTGCCTCGTCCGGGTCAGTCAGGAGCTGGTCGTGGGTCAGAATGCCTTCGGCGCCGACGCCGTCCTCTTCTCCGGCCTCACCGGTTTCCAGGGAGCCCAGACAGCCGAGCTCGCCCTCTACCGAGACTCCGACCGAATGAGCCATTTCACACACCTTGCGGGTCACGTCGACGTTGTAGTCGTAAGGCGCCGGCGTCTTGGCGTCCTCACGCAGCGAGCCGTCCATCATCACGCTCGTAAAGCCGGAACGAATGGACGCCTGGCATACGCTCGGTGAGGCTCCGTGATCCTGGTGGAGCACGATGGGGATGTCGGGATGGCTTTCCACCGCGGCGAGCACGAGGTGCCGCAGGTACGGTTCGCCGGCATAGGAGCGGGCGCCGGCGGAGGCCTGCAGGATGACCGGCGCCTGGCTGGCCTCCGCTGCCTCCATGATGGCCTGTACCTGCTCGAGGTTGTTGACGTTGAAGGCGGGCACGCCGTAATTGTTCTCGGCGGCATGATCCAGAAGCTGGCGTAGGGAAACGAGGGCCATGGGTTTTCTCCTTAAAGTGAGGCCGGCTTGGCGTCAGCCGGCTTCGGGGATGGGTTGTCGTGGAATTGCGCGTGCCAGTGGGCGATGTCATCCAGACGCACGTGGTCTCCCTTGCCCGCGGGCGGGCCGGGCTCCCAGCCTTCACGCGTATGCAGGCCGGGTCCGACGGCGGCGGCGCCGTCCACGGGCGCATGGCTGAAATAGACGCTGCGAGTCACGATGACCGCCACACCGGCACGGCGGGCCGCGGCAACGCCATCGGGTGAGTCCTCGATGGCGACCACGCTGGCGGGTGCAACGCCAACCTGTTTCAGTGCTTTTTGATAAACCTCCGGATGCGGCTTTTTCTCGGCCACGTCCTCGCCGTTGATGATGGCGGCGAAACGCTGCTTCCAGCCGGCCCTGAAATGTACACGCATCAGCGCGTCGAGATTGCTGCGGCTGGTCGTCGTGGTCACCGCCATGGGCAGGCCTCGTTGCATGCACTCGTCCATCAGTTCGGTGACGCCTTCGCGCAGGTCCAGCTCAAGGTCATTGACAATTTCCGCGTAGAAATCGTTCTTCTTGCGGTGGAGTTCTGCGGCGAGGGCCTCTCGTTCGTCGCGGTCCGTTGGCGCGTCCCCGCGGGTTTCGAGGTCAGCGATCAGTCGTTCACGGCCGCCGGCGACGCTCAGCAGCTCCCCATAGCGGGACACATCCCACCGCCACGGGAGCCCGACAGCCTCAAAGGCCCGATTAAACGCGACACGGTGGCCGTCGCGCTCGGTTTCGGCAAGCGTCCCGTCCACGTCCCAGAACAGGGCGCGCAGGGTGGTGTCGGATTCCGTCATGGCTTACATGATGACAGCTTGACATCCGGAACATGAGCCGGGCTTCTTGCTCCTGTATCCGGGGAGCGGGCGGAATCGAGTGGTTCCCCTGCGGCTTTGTTACCCAGCACGAGTTCGCGCAGCTCGGCAAAGTCTGCCAAGACGCGGTCTGCGCCCGCACCCGTTATCGGCTCCCCCATGTTATAGCCGTGGGGAAACAGCCAGGTAGTCATGCCCGCGTTGCGCGCCGTGGCGGCGTCGATAGACGAATCGCCAACGAACACGGCCCGATCGGGGGCGACCCCGAATTTTTCGAGGCAGGCAAGAATCCCGGCCGGATCGGGCTTCTTCACCGGCAGGCTGTCCCCGCTGATGACATGGTCCACCGACATCGCCAGATCATGCACCGCGAGGACCCGCTCGGTATACCGGCCTTCCTTGTTGGTGACGATCGCCTGCCGGATGCCGTGGGAACGAAACGCCGCCAGGGTCTTGCGGACGCCCGGATACAGCCGGCTGCGGGTTCCGCAGCGAGCCTCATAGAAGGCGTCATAGGCACTTCTGATCTCGGCCATGCGGTCGCTGCCGTTCAGCGTTTTTGCGTCGATTCCGCTGGCCTGCGCCGCAGCATTGAGGAGCAGCGCGACCGTTCCGTGGCCAATCCAGCGGGCTACCTGTTCTTCTCGGGCCTCCGGCCACCCGAGGCCGCGCAGGACGTCGTTGACGGCGTCACAAATCTCCGGCGCCGTTTCAACGAGTGTGCCGTCGAGATCGTAGAGGACAAGATCAAAATCCCGCATCAGGCCGTGGCCCTCGCTTCCTCTATGCCGATCACGCGGCGCACTTCGTCCGCCACCCGCTCGGGCGTCAGCCCGAAGTGGGCGAACAGGTCTTTCCCGGGCGCGGACTCGCCAAAGGTCGAAATGCCGACGACGCCGCCCCGGCGTCCCACGTACTTTCTCCAGAAATCCGGATGCGCGGCCTCCACGGCGACCGCCGGCAAATCCGGGGGAAGCACCGTGTCCTGCCAGACCGAATCCTGGCGATCGAATACGGTTGTGCTGGGCATGGAGACCACCCGGACCGGGATGCCTTCGGCGGCGAGACGTTTCCCCGCCTCCAGCGCGACATGGGTTTCCGATCCCGTTCCGATGATCACGGCACGGGGCTCCGGGGTGTCCTGTAGCACGTAGGCACCTCGCCGAATGTCGGGAACCCGGGCCGTATCGGCGACAACCTGGGGCAGGCCCTGGCGGGACAGGGCGAGGGCGGTAGGACCGTCGCGGTGCTCCACCGCGCAGGCCCAGGCCACCGCGGTCTCCAGTCCGTCCGCCGGTCGCCAGAGGTCCAGGTTCGGGATCAGGCGCAGGCTGGGGACCTGTTCGACGCTCTGGTGGGTGGGGCCGTCCTCACCGACACCGATGCTGTCGTGGGTGAACACGTGAATCACGCGCTGACGCATCAGCGCGGCCATGCGGATCGCATTGCGGCTGTAGTCGCTGAACACGAGAAAGGTGCCGCCATAGGGCAGGTAGCCGCCATGCAGCGCCATGCCGTTCATGAGCGCCGCCATGCCGAATTCGCGCACACCGTAGGACATATGATTGCCCGGCGTGTCCCGGCCGGCCTGCACGCAGCCGCTGAAGTTGGTGAGGTTGGAGCCCGTAAGGTCCGCGCTGCCACCGAAAAATTCGGGAAGCAGCGGGGCCAGTTCGTCCAGCGCGTTCTTACTCGCCTTTCGGGTCGCAATCGAGTCGCCCTTGGCAGCGATGGTTGCGAATGCCGCCGCGATTCCGTCCGACCAGGCGGCGGGCAGCTCGCCTGCCATGCGCCGCTCGAACTCCGCGGCCAAGTCGGGCCACGCGTCCCGGTAGGCGGCAAAGCGCTTATGCCATTCGTCTTCGGCAGCCGCGCCACGCTGTCGCCCGTCCCAGGCGCCGGCCACATCGTCCGGCACGCGGAACGGTTCCGCCTCCCAGCCCAATGCCTCCCGGGTTGCCGTGACTTCTTCGGGGCCGAGCGGTGCGCCATGGATGCCGTGGGTGCCGGCCTTGTTCGGAGCACCGTGCCCAATGTGGGTTTTGCAGCAGATCAATACCGGCTTACCGCCGGGTTCGGCGGACTGGGCCTTGGCGGCTACCAGCGCAGCGTCTACGGCCTCGGCGTCGTGGCCATCCACGTCCGGAATGACATGCCAGCCATAGGCCTCGAAGCGCTTGGGCGTATCGTCAAGGAACCACCCGTCCACCTTGCCGTCGATGGAAATACCGTTGTCGTCGTAAACGGCAATCAGCTTGGATAGCCTCAGGGTCCCAGCCAGCGAAGCGACCTCGTGGCTGATGCCTTCCATCAGGCAGCCGTCGCCCAGGAAGGCGTAGGTCATGTGGTCGATGATGGCGTGACCGTCGCGATTGAACTCCGCGGCCAGCAGCTTTTCCGCCAGTGCCATGCCGACCGCATTGGCCAATCCCTGGCCGAGCGGACCGGTCGTGGTCTCGACCCCGGGCGTGACGCCATTCTCCGGGTGTCCCGGAGTCTTGCTGTGCAGCTGGCGAAACGACTCGATCTCGCTCATCGGCAGGTCATAGCCGGTCAGGTGGAGCAGGGCATAGAGCAGCATCGAACCGTGCCCGTTGGACAGGACAAAGCGGTCCCGGTCCGCCCAGGCGGGATTTGACGGGTTGTGTTTCAGCCGTCGGCTCCACAGGGCAACGGCGATTTCCGCCATCCCCATGGGGGCGCCCGGGTGGCCGGAACGGGCTTTCTCCACCGCGTCCACCGACAGCATGCGGATGGCGTCCGCCATCGGCTTGGTCATCGCCTGGGTCATTGTGCCTCCATGGCGCGCTTGCGCCGCTCCATCATGCGCCAGATGAACGGCGTGAAAATCAGCCGCATGGCCAGCTCCATCTTCCCGCCGGGGACGACGATTGTATTGGCCCGGGACATCCAGGAGTCGTGGATCATGCTCAAGAGGTAGGGGAAGTCGATGCCCTTGGGGTTCGCGAAACGGATCACGCAGATGCTCTCGTCTGCGGTGGGGATGTCCCGGGCGATGAAGGGGTTACTCGTGTCCACGCAGGGGACCCGCTGGAAATTGACGTGGGTCTGGGCGAACTGCGGACAGATGTAGTTCACGTAGTCGGGCATGCGTCGCAAGATCGTGTCGGTGACCGCCTCGGCCGTGTAGCCTCGCAGGGACTTGTCCCGGTACAGCTTCTGGATCCATTCCAGGTTGACCACCGGCACGACGCCGACAAGGAGGTCTGCGTGCTGAGCTATGTTTGCCTGGGGAGCAACCACCGCCCCATGCAGACCCTCGTAGAACAGCAGGTCGGAGCCCGGGGTCGCGTCTTCCCACGCGGTGAACGTGCCCGGCGGCTGATCGTAGGGTGCGGCTTCCGCGTCGTCGTGTAGGTACTTGCGGATCTTGCCGGAACCTGTTTCCCCATAGGTTCGGAAGAGTTCCTCGAGTTCCACGAACAGGTTGTTCTCCGGGCCGAAATGACTGAAGTGGCGATTGCCGAGTTCTTCGGCCTCGCTCAGCTTGGCTTTCATTTCCATTCGGTCGTAGCGGTGGAAGCTGTCTCCTTCGACGATAACGGCCGTGACGCCCTCGCGCCTGAAAATGTTCTGAAAGGTGCGGGTGACCGAGGTCGTACCCGCGCCGGAAGATCCGGTAATGGAAATGATCGGATGGCGTTCTGACACGAGGTTCTCCTTCAGGCCCGGAACAAGGTGCGCTCGGCAAACAGCTGGGCCGGCATGTCGTCGTCAACGGGCTCGCGGTGGTAGCGTTCGATGCGCTCCACCTCGTTCTTCGACCCGAACACGAAGCCGATCCGCTGGTGAAGCTCGGTCGGCTCCACGTCAAGGACAGGCTTTCGTCCGGTGCTCGCCCGCCCCCCGGCCTGCTCGATGATGAACCCGATGGGGTTGGCCTCGTAGAGGAGTCTCAGGCGGCCGGGCTTTTTCGGGTCCTTGACGTCCCGCGGGTAGAGGAAGACACCGCCCCGCATGAGGATGCGATGGGCCTCGGCGACCAGGCTGGCGATCCAGCGCATATTGAAATCCTTGCCTCTTGGACCGGTTTGTCCGGCGAGGCACTCATCCACATACCGTTTGACCGGGAGTTCCCAGAATCGGCTGTTGGAGGTGTTGATCGCGAACTCGTGGGTGTCCTCGGGCACGTGCATTTCGGGATGCGTGACCTTGAATTCGCCGATCTCCTGGTCCAGCGTGCACCCGACCACACCGTTGCCGACGCTCAGCACCAGCATGGTAGTCGGGCCGTAGATGGAGTAACCCGCAGCAACCTGGGTGGTGCCGGGCTGCAGAAAGTCCGCCTCGACCACATCGCGCCCCGACTCGATGACGTTTTCGGGGGCCCTGAGAATCGAGAAGATGGTGCCCACCGACACGTTCACGTCAATGTTGCTGGAGCCGTCCAGCGGGTCGGTGACGAGGAGATACTTACCGCGCTGGAATTTCGCCGGGACCTGGTACGGCTCTTCCATTTCCTCGGAGGCCAGTCCCGCCAGCTGGCCGGACCACTCGGTCTGCCTGATCAGCATTTCGTTGCTGATCAGGTCCAGCGGCTTCTGGTCCTCGCCGTGGACGTTCACGGTGTTCACTTCCAGCGGGGTGGCCAGTGCGCCGGAGGCGACACGGCGGGCGATGGATTTGACGGCGATGGCGACGTCGAGAATCAGCGCATTGAAGTCGCCGCTGGCATCCGGAAAACGACGACGCTGCTCGATCAGATAGCGCGTGAGCGTGGGACGGTTACACAAGTTCATCGGGGCAATCTCCTGGTCAGGTTCTGTTCTGATCGTTGTAGTCTGCGAGCCACCGCCGGTCCGCTCCGGGAGGAGCGACCTTCCGGGGCAGCCGGGCCGTCACGGCCCGGAGCATCTCAGGAAGCGGCTCGGTGCAGCGAAGCGTGGCCGAGCTCGGCACGCATGGCATCGATCACTGCCTTGTAATTGTTCTCACCGAAGATCGCGCTGCCGGCCACGAACGTGTCAGCTCCCGCGTCGGCGACCTGGCGAATGTTGCCGACCTTCACTCCGCCATCCACTTCCAGGCGGATGTCCCGTCCCGATGCGTCGATCAATTTCCTGGCCGCTTCGATTTTGCGCAGCGCAGAGTCGATGAAGGACTGGCCCCCGAAGCCGGGGTTGACGCTCATGATCAGTACCAGGTCCACCTTGTCGATAACCCATTCCAGGACCTCGAGGGACGTGGCCGGATTGAAGGCCAGGCCAGCCTGGCACCCTTCGCCGTGAATCATCTGCAAGGTCCGGTCGACGTGCTCGCTGGCCTCGGGGTGGAAGCTCACCAGGTCGGCTCCCGAACGGGCAAACTGCTCGGCCAGCGCATCCACGGGCTTGACCATGAGATGCACGTCGATGGGTGCTTCCGTGTGCTTTCGCAACGCCTGGCAGACCATCGGGCCGAAGGTCAGGTTGGGCACATAGTGATTGTCCATGACATCGAAGTGGATCCAGTCCGCGCCGGCGTCGACGACAGCGCGGACTTCATCACCGAGGCAGGCGAAATCTGCGGAGAGGATGGACGGAGCGATTCTGTACATGGATCAGCGCCTCCTGGAGTGTGACTGGCCGCCAGCCTTTGACATTCGATCGGCGTCCCGCGGGGCCGCGGTCCGGTTCGCGATGCGACGCGGGACAGCGTGAGTGTGCAGGCGGCCGCGCGGGGAGGCCCAGGCAATCGCCTGCCGGAAACGTAAAATCGTGGGGGTTGGCGGTGCGACCCTGGCCGGCTGGAGACTCTGCATTGGGCGCTCTTCCGTGGTGCTCTGTGACAGTTCCATTACAGGAATGTACTTACAAGCAGGGATAAGATAAATTCACTTTTTCTTTTCTATACGTTCAATAAAATTTAATGAAAAAAGCGTCGATCAAGCAGTTGCGCGCGTTTTCGGAGGTTGCCCGGCGGTTGAGCTTCGTCCGGGCGGCGGAAGCGCTGCATCTGACCCCGCCGGCGGTGACCATGCAGGTAAAAGAACTCGAGGCGACGGCCGGACTGCCGCTGTTCATACGCGAAGGGCGGCAGGTGGCCCTGACGACGGCGGGGGAATATCTGCTCCTCTATGCCCGGCGGGTCCTGGCCACGCTGAAGGACGCCGAGGACATGATGGCCCGGCTGAAAGGCGTGGAGGCCGGGTCGCTGACCGTCGGGCTCGTCAGCACCGCCAAGTACTTCCTGCCGCGCCTGCTGGCCCGGTTCAACGAAGAACACCCGGGCATCGAGGTGCGCCTGCAGTTCTGCTCGAACCGGGAACAGCTGGTGACGTTGCTGCGGGGCAATGAGATCGAACTGGCGGTCATGGGTAGGCCACCGAAAGACATCGCCACCCGGTCCGATGCGTTTGCAGCCCACCCCCACGTTTTCGTTGCGCCGCCGGGGCACGAGTTCGTCCGGGAGTTACCCGTGGCGCCGCGCGACCTGGAGACGGTGCCGTTCATTGTGCGTGAGCCCGACTCGGGGACGCGCTACCACATGACCGAGTATTTTCGCGCTCATCACATCAGTCCCCGGTACCTCATGGAAATGCCGAGCAACGAGAGCATCAAGCAGGCCGTAATGGCAGGGATGGGAATGAGCTTTCTGTCTCTCCATACCATTGGTCTGGAAGCCAAGAACGGCCTGATAGCGGTCGCGCCGGTGGAAGACACGCCGATCATGCGAACATGGAACGTCGTCCGGCTGGCGACGAAAGTACTTTCACCGGCTGCCGAGGCCCTGCGGTACTTCATCCTGGAGCATGGCGAGCAGCATTTGCTTAAGCATGACCGGGAGCTGCTAAAGGGATCCGGCATGGCCGTTCCGTTGGGCTGGTCCAAGGGGGACCCGCACGTCGCTGGTCGCCGGGGATAGACTGGCCGGGGACCGTATCCTGTTGAAACCGGTTGCCTTGGACGTCACCGAGGCGAGGGGCGCTGCTGTCAGGCTGCCCTCGCCATGACCGCATTACCAATACAGGTGTGTAATGAATACGGTTGTTCCACGTATCGCGCTTCTTCGGTACGTGCTCCTGCCTCTGGGCGTTTTCGCATCCGTCAAGGTGCGGGGACAAGTTATGCCGCGGGACTCCCGTTGTCCGCGTCCGGCTCGGGTGTGATGGCAATCTCTTCGGCCCGGCGCTCGCCGGCGCGAAGGACTTCCAGGCGGTAGCCACGCCACGAGACCGTGTCGCCGACCCGGGGTATGTGTTCCAGCTTGTCGGTGATCAGGCCTCCCAGGGTCACGGAGTCTTCCTCGGGGGACCATTTCAGCCCGAGTTCCGCGCAGACCTTGCGTACGTCGATGGTTGCCCGGGCCCGGAAACCGTCCGGGGTTTCGATCCATAGGGCCCCCGGCATCCGGTCGGTTTCGTCATAGATCTCGCCGACGATCTCCTCGAGAAGGTCTTCGTGGGTGACGATGCCCAGAAACGTGCCGTATTCGTCCATGACCAGGCACATGTGACTCCGTGACTCATGTAATGCATGCAGCAGGGACTGTACGGGCCGCGAAGGGGGGACGACGAGCGGATCGCGCACCAGCTTGTCCCAGGAGACCTCGTCCCCGCTCTGGGCCTCAAGGGCCAGCAGCAGTTCCTTGGCCAGCACGATGCCTGTCGCCTCGTCGGGATCCCCGCTGGCGGAAAAGGGAAAGCGGCTGAAGCGGGTTCGGCGCAGAATCCCGATGGCCTCGTCGCGGTTCATTTGCGCGCTGAGAAAGGTGACCTCCGGTCGCGGGACCATGACGTCCCTTGCCCGCAACTGCTTCAGGCGCGAGGCGCCGATGATCATGTTCGCCGTTCGCTGGCCGACGCTGCCCTCGCCGCGTCCGAGGGCGGCCAGAAGCCGGATTTCTTCGATCGACGTGACTTTCTGGTCGTGGTTCCCCCGCAGCGACCGTGAAATCCAGCTGCTTACTCCCACGAACGGGGCCAGCAGCACGGTGATGATCTTGATCCCGTAGGCCACGGGGACGGCAAGGCGGTCGGAGAAACTCACCCCGAGCGTCTTGGGGATGATCTCGGTGAAGAGCAGCACGCTGATCGTGAAGACGATCGTGAATATCCAGAGGGTCTCCGGATCGAACACGTCGGCGTAGGTCGCACCGGCCACCGAGGCGCCAACGGTGTGGGCCACCGTGTTGACAATCAGGATGGCCGCGATGGGGGCATCCATGTTGCTTTTGAAATCCCGGAGAAGGCTCCCCGCGCGCCGGCCTTCTTCAACGAGCTGTTCAACCCGGGCATGACGCACCGTTAGTAGTACAGACTCGAAAATCGAGCACAGAAAGGAGAACACAAGGGCGCTGGCGACAGCGCTGACAAATACGACCATGATCGCTTTCCTGGTGGCGGCTACGGACAACGGACTGCGCCCTAGATTAGGCGACGGCCCCGAACCGCACCAGTGACGGCCTTTCGACCCCGGGTGCTGCCGGTCAGCGGCCCGCGAACAGCGGGAAGCCGGCCATTACGTGGCCGCGGTGCAAGTGGCGCGGCTGACGGCGGGCTTGAACGCAAGCGCCCCGACGGTGCGTCAATCGGCGGACCGGCTTACAGATCCGGGGCGCGCTCGTATTGGGGCAGGTCGTCCCGGATCACCGTCCAGGGTTGCTTTGCGCTTGTATAGATATGCATTTCCGGCCGGACCCAGCTCGCCTCATCGAGGCTGCCCGCCTTCAGAAACACATACCCCGGGTCCGCCGCACACTCCAGGTACAGACCGGAGGCGCAGCGGGCGCAGTTCCACCGCGTGACCGGTTTTCCGGAGTCGCCCTGCACGACATAGGATTCGAGTGGCCCTTCGATCTCAAGGCCATCGTCCCTGATCATCAGTTCGACGGAGAAAGGGCTGCCGGTAGTCTTCTGGCAATCCTTGCAGTGGCAGTAGAACGTCAGCTCGGGTTCCTTGTTGCATGTGTAACGAACGGCCCCGCAGTGACATCCGCCTTCATATTGTCGAGACATCGATTCTCCCGATACTTCGTGATCAGGGGTTCTTATTTGGCTGGAGTGATCATTCGTCAGCCACGACCCCATTCCACCTTACTCTGACCTGGCAGATCCGTATATATCGAACCTCGGCACCGAAGACCCGGCGGAGAACAGGTCGACCACGGGCCAGACGATGACGTGGTTGACCGCGTCGATCGGGCTGCTTCCGGGGCCGCTGAAGCAGCTGCTGTCCCGGAGGGTGTTGGTGATGACGGTGACGATGTCACCGGCGGGTGCTGACCGCAGCCGAGCCTCGATGGCCTTCAGGAAATCGTGGGCCGGAAACCAGAAGGCCCGGGCTGCCCGGAGTCACCTCGAGCTTGTGGGACCAACGGTCAACTCGCCGTATCCGCTTTTCCCCAGGGTGGCGCCGCGAACGCCCGGGCCTCTTCCTCGCTACCGGGATCCATGAACGAATGCAGGGAGTCGTCGGTAAAATAACGCCAGAACTCGGGTTCAAAGCTGGATTCATGGATGACGAAATCCCCCGCGGCCTGCCGCTCCTGAAGGAACTGCCGGTACGCATCCAGGGGCTCGGGGCCTAGTTGCTGGAAAATGATCCGCCCGCCGTACTGCTCGTAGAGTGCCTTGTTCAGCTTCCATTGTTCGATGATGGACTTCGCCATTTGCTCGCGCATGGCCCGGACCTGTCCTGCCTCCTCAGCCGAGAGACTCGAGTCGTCTTCGAGGCTGGCCAGCAGCTCGGCCTCCTGGGTCCGTTCAGCATCCAGCGCCGATCGTTCTGCCCCCTCAAGGTTTTCCCGGGCCAGCCGCTGGTCGATGTCGGCAATCCGCTGCGCCCTGGCCGCCTGGTCCTCGGCCTTCATGCGATCCAGGTTTGCCTCGAACGCGTCAATCTCCCCGGGTGTTGCCGCTATCTGCTTCTCGGCAGCATATTTCGCAAACAGACGCTGAAGGATCGCCTGTTGCATCTGACTCGCATCCTCTGCCTCGATGTCCTCTCCGAGCACGGTTGCCGCGGCAACCGCCTCCGGCAGGGGCTCGAATTCGATAATGGCGCCATCAGCCATCGTGGCCAGAAACAGGTGACCGTCCTTCAGGACATAGCTCCGCACCCACGGAAACTGCGCTACGAACCGCTCGTCCATCGATCCCGGCGGACACAGGGCCTTGGTGGTCGCCATGGGGCCGAAGGTCAGTTGGCCGGAAGAGGCCGAGTCCCATGAGCCGGTGCCCCGGTTGCAGTCCGAGCGCACCAGCGCCGTTCCGTCAGCACCGAAGGAGAGCGTATAGGACGAGGGGTCGTCCGGTGCGTACACGCTGTCGTCCATGGACTGGATCTCGACGAGCCGCCAGGAAGTGCCGGCCAGCTCCGGCAAGGCGGGCGTAACGTCTGCTGGGTCCGTCGATGGTGGAGACGCCGCATTCTCTTCGGCGTTCCGCGCCTCCTCGGATGCCGGGGAGGAGGGCGCGGGCGAATCGCCCGGGGAGCAGGCGGACATGGCTCCGAGGAGGATGGCGAAAGCGACGGTTCGGGCCCCGGCGGAGAAGCACCTGTCGGCTACTTTCTGATTCTTGCAGCTATGCCTGCTGATCTTCGAGTCACCTTGTTCCCCTTATCGCCCCGGCAGATAGCCAACGGGCCGCCCTTCCGGAGCGGCCCGTTGCGTTCGTGCCGAGGGCTGTTCAGCTGAAGAATTTCTTGAGGCGGTCGCCAAGATCGGCCCAGCCTCGCTCCATGTCGTTGCTCAGGGCATGCCAGGTTTCCTTGGCGCTGTTCCATTTCTCCTCGAACTCTTCGTCGGTGGCATCGGCCAGCTCGCGCATCTTCGATCGGGCCTTGTCCAGCATCTCCTCGGACTTGGTCAGGGCCTCGGACATGTCCTTGCCGGCGTCGTCACCGGCCTCGCTCACTTTTTCCTTGAGCTTGGCGACGGTGACCTCGCCCTCGGCGATTTTCGCTTCGATTTCCTTCTGAACGGTTTCACGGTTGGCCATGGTGGCGTCTCCTTTTCGTATTGATTCCAAATTGATCGAGTCAGACCTTGTCATGCCCGCGCGGGTCAGGTCGGGAGCGAAGTACTCAGAACAGTTCGACGACTGATTCCGTGCCGGATTCCGGACTGGTTCACGAACCCGGACCCTGAACTAGCGACAGGCCGGGTGAGTCCGGATGTCGTTCATGGACACGAGGCTGCTGTTGGCATAAGTGCCCTGCACGCACTGTCCTGTGGAACGGATGTACCCGGTCCGGTAGCGGGTGTTGACTTCCTTGAAGTCGTCCACGTCCCTGAATCCCAAGTCGCTCATCTTATCGTTGGCCGGTTCGCGCCGCCAGCCGGCGAGGCTCGTGAACTCGTAGTCGTGGACCTTGCGGTAGCCGCAATCATGGTGACCGGAGTGTTGACGGTGGGAGCTGTCATGGTCGCGCTGCTCGACCGCGGAGCGGTAGCCGTCGATGTCGAATTCGGCATTAGTGTAGTTCTCGCAACGATGCATGAACAAGCCATTCTTGTGGCCCCGCTCGAATTCCTGCTCCGTGTAGCTGTCCTTGCTTGTCAATGTGGTGATGGGACTTGTGAGAGGCGGACACGGCACCAGTGAGGGCCACTGCGCTGATGGCCAGCGCCGCGACGACCACCGCTGCCGTCCAATGGAGAGAAGGTGATTCCGTCAATTACACCCTTCTGAGAACCCTGTCAGAACAACGAAGCGGTATCCAACCAAGAATAGCTGTTCACATCGGGACCGGTGTCAAAATTGCCTGGTCCTAACAGCTCACGCTTGGGAGTTCCTCGATCAGGCGTGATCCAGTCGGGCATTGAAATGCGGCCGCTGGTTTACCTTCGGCCGGTGCTTCACTGCGGCCGGAAAGATGAAAGCCACCCAAGCCTGATGTGTGTATATTTGTCGCCCAGTATCCAGCAAGCTCCGGGGTTTCGCGTGGCTTGCCTGGCTGATTTATCGAAATGGGGGTAAGGAAATGAAATCGTTTTTTCTGGTTCTGCTCGGCTTCGTGGTGGGAGGCATCGTCAGTTTTATCCTGGCGTCGGGATTGATGACGGGGATCGGCGCAGGCGTCGGCATAGCGACCGGACTCCAGGCCGGCGCCTGCCTCACCGCAGAGGCGGCGAAGGAGCAGGGCTACATCACGTCCGAACAGGTGGAGGACCTCCTGCGGGCCGCAGGCCGGCAGATTGCTTCCGCAGACGCGCCGCCAGAAGCCGGCCCGCCGGTTGGCGATGCTGAGTGCGCCGAAGTCGTCGCAAAGCTGAAGGCCGCATCCAGCCAGTAACGCTGTACGGTTGCGCCGGGCCGAAACGGGCCCGGCGCAGATGCGAACAGAGCACCGGGTGCCGGCGGGGCCCTCGCTGCGCCGGCACCGCTGTATTTGGGGCTGCTTACGCCGGGTGCAGACCCGGTGTCGGCATCAGCTGCGTGGCCGGAGTTCGAGCAGGCGTCCCGCGTCGCCGTCCTCAAGCAGCCAGATGGCTCCGTCAGGTCCTTGCCGGAGGGCACGGATGCGCTTCCCCATCTCGAAACGCTCGGCCTCGACTGCCGTGTCTCCCTCGATCTCGATTCTGACCACGGCCTTCGAAGACAGGCCGGCGGCGAAACCGTCTCCTTGCCAGTCGGGGAACAGGGAGCCGGAGTAGAACATGAAATCGCCGGGAGAAATGACCGGCGTCCACCAGAGCTTGGGAGCCTCGAACTCCGGCCGGGTGTCATGGTCCGGGATCTGGCGTCCGTCGTAATGGTCTCCGTTGGAGACGATCGGATAGCCGTAATTTTCTCCCCGCAGAACCAGGTTCAGCTCGTCGCCTCCTTCCGGGCCCATCTCGGTGTTCCAGAGCCGCCCGTCGGCGTCGAAATCGAAGCCGAGCGGGTTGCGGTGGCCCAGGGACCAGATCTCGGCCGTTACCCCTCCGCGATCCGCGAAGGGATTGTCGTCCGGTACCGATCCGTCGTCCCGCAGGCGGAGGATCTTCCCCAGGTTGCCGTCCATGTCCTGGGCCGGATCGAACTTCTGGCGGTCGCCGGAGGTGATGAAGAGATAGCCGTCGGGCGAGAACCGGAGGCGGTGGCCATAGTGCCCCTTGCCAGTGGTTTTCGGGACCTGCCGCCAGATCACCTCGAGGTCGGAGATCGCCCCGTCCTCGCCCGAAAGGTCCAGCCGCCCGCGGGCGATGGCGGCCCCCCGGGTATCGTCGCCACCGGCTTCCGCGTAGCTGAGGTAGACGAGGCCGTTGTCGCCAAAGCCCGGATGCAGGGCGACGTCCCCCAGGCCGCCCTGGCCGCCGTAGTCCACGTCGGGTACGCCCACGATGGCACGGGCGTTACCGCCAGCGGGGTCGACGAGCAAAAGCCGGCCCGGCTTTTCGGTAACCAGGAGTCGGCCGTCGGGCAGGAAGGCCATGGCCCAGGGCTTCCCGAACTCGCCGTGAGACGTCGCCGTAAAGGGCCGGTCCACGTCCGGGGATGCGCAGGCCGAGGCGCACGTTGCCGCCAGGGCCAGGAGGAGTATCCGTAGCGCTCTACTGTTCGTCATGGTCGGTATCTACCTCGTTGGCCGCGGAACCTGCTGCGCGACAGAGCAGCGTACGGGATCTTTCGTCCAGCATACCGAAACGGTTGCCCGAACCCCGAGTCTTGCACACAAGGGTCGTGGCGCCAGCAAACGGATTCGGCGTGGCTTTCGGCCAGTACCGGCTGGGTTAGACTGTGGTCCGGAAACGTCAGTAACAGAACGAATTTCATGAGGTTCATTCCCAAGCTCAGCGCTTTCGGCAAGGTCGTCGCGGGTCTGGTGCTCGGAATCGTTACGGGCCTGTTCTTCGGCGAGCGCGTGGGCTTTCTGTCCGTCGGCGGCGACATCTATATCAAGCTGCTGCAGATGACGGTGCTGCCCTACATTCTGGTCTCGCTGATCGGCGGTCTGGGCCGGCTGGACGCGTCCATGGCCCGGCGCATTGGCAGTATAAGCGGTTTGCTGATTCTCTTTATCTGGGGCACCACGCTCGTGGTGATGACTTTTATCCCGCTGGCCTACCCGGAGTGGACCTCGGCCACGTTTTTTTCGACAAGCCTGGTGGGCGAGACGGCGCCCTTCGATCCCATGACCCTGTATCTGCCCGCGAACCCGTTCTATTCGCTTGCCAATACCATCGTGCCGGCCGTGGTGGTGTTCGCCGTCTGCGTCGGTCTTGCGCTGATCGCGGTCCCTGACAAGGCCGGGCTGCTGCGGGGCCTGGACAACCTGGGCCAGGCGTTGATGAAGATTGCGTCCTTTGTCGCCCGCCTGGCGCCCCTGGGAATCTTCGCCATATCCGCGGCCGCCGCCGGCACCTTGCGGCTGGAGGAGCTTGGCCGACTGCAGGTTTATCTCTGGACCTACCTGGGCGCCTGGTCGGTGCTGAGCCTTTTCACCCTGCCGGCGCTGGTGGCCTGGGCCACGCCGCTGAGCTATCGGGAGGTCCTGCGTCTGGCCAGACTGCCGATGCTGACGGCCTTCGCCGTGGGGACCGTGCTTGTCGTGATTCCCATGATCGTCGAACGCTGCATGGCGCTACTCAAGGAAAAGGACATCCAGGGCGACGAGGTGGAGTCCACGGTCGAGGTCCTGGCGCCAACCGCCTACAGTTTTCCCAGCGCCGGCACGCTGCTGGGGCTTGCCTTCATTTTGTTCGCGGCCTGGTTTTCCGGATCCTCCCTGACACCCGCCCAGTATCCGACCTTCACCGTCGTGGGCGCCCTGTCGGCCTTCGGCACCATGGCGGTCGCCTTGCCCTTCATGCTGGATTTCTTTCGTCTCCCGACGGACCTCTTCCAGCTATACCTGTTGGGCAGCGTCATTACGGCCCGTTTCGCCACGGCGCTTGCGGCCATGCACGGGGTCACGATCTGTCTGCTGGGATCCGTCGCGATTGCCGGCGGTTTGAAGTGGTCGCGCATGTTCCAGGTGGCCGGGCTGAGCGCGGCCCTGGCTTGCGGGCTGATGCTCGCGCTGGGCTTCGTGCAGACCCATCTGATCCCCTATGAATACACGGGCTATCAGTCGTTCGTGACCATGCAGCTTCTCGGCCCCACCGTTGAGGTGAAGCACCATGATTCGCTGCCGCCTCTGTCCGAGGCCGACCGCCAGCGCCCGCGCATGGAGGTGATCCGTGAGCGGGGCGAGCTGCGGGTCGGCTATCTGAGCGACCGCTTGCCCTATGCATTTCGCAACGATGCGGGCGACGTCGTGGGTTTCGATATGGAGCTGATGCATGCCCTGGCTCGCCAGCTCAACGTGTCCCTGTCGGTCGTTCGTCTGGACTGGGAGAGCCTGGGTCCAGCGCTGGCCAGCGGCCAAATCGATGTCTTGGTCGGCGGCATCGTGGTGACGGCGGAGCGGGCCGAGCGGTTTGCTTTCAGCCGCAGCTACGTGGACCAGACCATCGGGTTCATCGTTCGCGACCACGACCGCAACCGCTTTGCCGACGTCGCGCGCATGCGGCGGGCCACGGACCTGACCATCGCGGTGCCACTGGTGACCTACGAGCAGGGGGCCCGGCACGAGTGGCTGCTCAATGCCGAATTCGTGCAGATCGACTCGCCCCGGCCCTTCCTGCGCGGTGATATGCCGAACGTCGATGCGCTGGCCTTCAGCGCCGAGACAGGCGCTGCCTGGACGTTGGTCTACCCGAAGTTTTCCGTCATCGTGCCCCGGGGCAGCAACATGAAGGTGCCGGTGGCCTTTGGGCTTCCAGCGGGCGATCTGTCCATGAAATCCTTTCTCGACACCTGGCTGGAACTGGTAACGAAGTCCGGATTCGTGGATTCCGTGCACCGGCGCTGGATCCTCGGTGAGGACGAGCAGCGCCACCAGAGACGCTGGTCGATCCTGGAAGACGTAATCGGACTGACGCCGAAAGATACGGAGCAGCCGGCGGAGGGAGGAGAGGCCGGCAAGCCGGCCCGCCCCGAGGCCCAGACATCGACATCAATCGAAGAAACGGAGAGCAAGCAATGAGTGCACTGGCCCGCGGATGGCTCTTGTACCGGCCGGAACCCGGCCTGGTGAAACAGGAGTCCTACGAGATCGATCGTTTCCTGGAGGTGGCTCCCCGTCACGGCTATGAGCTCACCGTCGTGGATCCGGATGACGTGAACCTGCTGGTCAATGCCGAGGGGGGCGACGCCATCGCGGTCGCCGGCGAGCCGGTGCCGCTGCCGGACTTCGTGATTCCTCGCCTGGGTTCGATGACCGGCTATTTCGCCCTGGCCGTGATTCGCCACCTGGAGCACCTCGGCGTTTTCTGCCTGAACGGCGCCGATGCCGTAGCGCTGGCCCAGGACAAGCTGCACCAGCTTCAGGTCCTCGCCGATCACGGATTTCCGGTACCGAAGACACTGCTCGTGAAGTTTCCCGTGGACACGGACATGGTGGAAGAGGAGCTGGGGTTTCCGGTCGTCGTCAAGACCCTCGTCGGGACACAGGGCAGTGGGGTGTACCTGAGCGAAGACAAGAAGGGCCTGGATGACCTGCTGCAGTTCGTGCAGGCCAACAACCCCGAGGCTCGCCTGGTCTTGCAGCAGTATCTGTCCGAGAGCCGCGGCCGGGATGTGCGTATTCTTGCGGTCGGGACACGTATCATCAGCGCAATGGAGCGGATCGCGGCGAGCGGCTTCAAGTCCAACTATTCCCAGGGGGGAACCGCCAAGCCCTTTGAATGGGGTCCGAAGAACGAGTTCTCGGTGGCCGAGGTCATGCGGGTGCTCGGCATGGACATGGCCGGGCTGGATTTTCTCTACGACGACGAGGTGGGCTTCCGGATCTGCGAGGTCAATTCTTCCCCCGGGTTCGAGGGCCTGGAAGCGACCTGCGACGTGGATGTACCCACCGCGGTGTTCCGGTACCTGGACGTGAAGTTCCATATTTCAGACAAGGCCAAGGCGCGCCACCTTGGGGCCAACGGCTAGCGGGTCCGTCATCGCTGCCAGGAGCGTCCGTCACCCCCGGGCCGAGGCCCCGTGCTAACATGCGCGCCGCGAGCGCCCCTCCGGGCGTCAACGCCCCTTCAATGGTGGCTCGCGTTGGTCCTCTCGCGACGGTCAGCCGTGAATTCCGTCAGGCCCGGAAGGGAGCAGCGGTAGCGGTGCGACCGGGTGCCGGGATGTGGCTGGCGCGGGCCGCCACCCTTTCGGGTCAGGCCCGGGCCGTCTGGTAAACTTGCCCCTCGTTCTGACTACTCCGTTCCCGGGGATTTCATGACTTATCAGGCGCTGGCTCGAAAGTGGCGGCCGCGGCAGTTCGCAGACCTCGTGGGGCAGGAACATGTCCTCAGGGCGCTCATCCATGCGCTCGACAGCGACCGGCTCCATCATGCCTATCTGTTTACCGGCACCCGCGGGGTCGGAAAGACCACGATCGCGAGAATTTTCGCCAAGGCCCTGAACTGCGAGGAGGGCGTGTCGTCCACGCCCTGCGGTGAATGCGCCGCTTGCCGGGATATCGACGACGGCCGCTTTGTGGACCTCATCGAGGTGGACGCGGCTTCGCGCACGAAGGTGGATGACACCCGGGAACTGCTGGAGAACGTTCAGTACACCCCGACTCGGGGGCGCTACAAGGTGTACCTGATCGATGAGGTCCACATGCTCTCCGGGCATTCCTTTAATGCGCTGCTGAAGACACTCGAAGAACCGCCGCCCCATGTGAAGTTCCTGTTTGCAACGACGGATCCCCAGCGATTGCCGGTAACGGTCCTGTCCCGTTGCCTGCAGTTCAATCTGAAACGGCTTCCGGAGTCCCTTATTCAGGGACGGCTGGTCGAAGTCACGGACGTCGAAAAGATCGCCAGCGACGAAGGTTCGCTGCAGCTGCTGGCACGGGCCGCTGACGGCAGTTTGCGGGATGCCCTGAGCCTGCTGGACCAGGCCGCGGCCTTCGGCGACGGCCGCCTGGAGGCCGGCGAGATCGGCGCCATGCTCGGCACTATCGAGCAGACTCATGTCCACGGCCTGCTGCGGGCGGTAGCCGCCGACGATGCTGCCGCCATACTTGCCGAGGTTGCCGCAATGGACGAGCGCGCCCCGGACTACACCGCGGCCCTCGACCAGATGGCGGCGCTGCTGCAGAAAGTCGCGATCGCACAATGGGTGCCCGAGGCGGCGGATGACGTCGAGGCTACCGAGCTTGCTGCCCTCTTCGGGCGGAAGACGTTCAGCTCAATTACGAGATCATTTTGCACGGCAAGCGTGACCTGGAACTTGCACCGTCTCCCAGGCTCGGGTTCGAGATGGTCATGCTGAGACTGCTGGCCTTCGCGCCGGCGAAGGCCTCCGCCGGGTCCGGGCCGGCTGCCGGCTCATCTGCGGGCCAGGGTGCCACGGGAAAAGCCCCGCCTCGGTCCGCGGCGAAAAAGGCGACGGCGAGTCAGCAGGTTGTCGAAACCGCCTCGACGCCGCCGCCACCTCGAACCAGGAAGGCGCCTGCAAATCCCGCAACGGCAGACGAGGGGCGAGAAGCCCCCGTTGAGCGGGAGGGGAATCCCGACCCGGGTGACTGGCCGGCCCTGATGGAGGCCTTGCCGCTGAAGGGCATGGCCCGACAGCTCGCCGCCAATTGCCTGCTCGTGGAACGTGCCGCGGGTACGGTCCAGCTGGAACTGGACCCAGCCTGCGAGCACCTGCTGACCGACGCGCTGAAAGGGCGCCTGGCGCAGGCACTCGAACGACACTTTGGCGAGAAGGTCAGGTTGCGCATCGAAATCGGCGGTGGCCCGGGGCAGACGCCCGCACAGCGGGAGCGAGCGCAAACCGCCTTGCGTCAGCGCCAGGCAGAGGAATCCATCCAGACGGATCCCAACATCCGGGCCATGCAGGAGGCTTTCGGCGCCACTGTGGACCCGAACTCTGTTCGACCTATCGAACCCGACGCAACCGAAAACGACACCGCAAGGAGGTCTCACTGATGAAAGGCGCAATCGGACAACTCATGCGTCAGGCGCAGAAAATGCAGGCGGACATGGAGAAGGCCCAGGCCGAACTCGGCAACCATGAGGTCACCGGCGAAGCCGGCGCGGGCATGGTCAGGGTGACGATGAACGGTCGCCACGAAGTTCGCCAGGTCACCATCGATGACAGCCTCGTTGGGGATGACAAGGAAATGCTGGAAGACCTGGTGGCCGCCGCCTGCAATGATGCGGTTCGCCGGGTGGAGGCCATGGTCAAGGAGAAGTTCTCCACCATGGCAACCGGGATGAATCTCCCGCCGGGATTTAAAATGCCAATCTAGTCAATGCATTACACTCCACTTTTAATGCAGCTTATTGACGGGTTGAAGTCCTTGCCCGGGGTCGGCCCCCGCTCAGCGCAACGCATGGCGTTCCATCTCCTGGAGCGCGACCGGCAGGCAGGGCTGGGGCTGGCGGCGGCGTTATCCGCCGCCATGGAAGGTATTGGGGAATGCAGCCGTTGCCGGATGTTCACCGAGTCCGAAACCTGCGTGGTATGTGCAGACCCTTCTCGTGACGCGGCTGCACTGTGCATTGTCGAGACGCCGGCGGACGTCATGGCTGTTGAGCAGTCCACGCCCTACCGTGGACGCTATTTCGTGCTCATGGGCCACCTTTCTCCGCTGGACGGGATCGGTCCGGCAGAACTTGGCCTCGATCGGCTGGAAACGATCCTCGCCGGGGAGGAGGTGACCGAAGCGATTCTCGCGACCAATCCCACCGTGGAAGGTGAAGCCACCGCCCGTTTTATCGCGGACGTGTGCGAGGAAAACGGTGTTCGCGCGACGCGCATCGCCCACGGAGTTCCGGTCGGCGGCGAGCTGGAGTTCGTGGACAGCGGTACGCTCGCCCACGCCTTCGCCGGCCGGCAGAGCATTGGCTGACACCGGGTTCCTGCAGCAGGAAACGAACTTGTCCTATGCCCAGTCGGGACGTCCGAGCTGGTCGACAAGGCGGACGAGACGCCGGTAGCTTTCATATCGCCTGGGGTCGATGGCGCCGGCCTCGACGGCGGCTTTCACCTCGCAAACGGGTTCCTGCAGGTGCATGCAGTTGCCGAACCGGCAGCTGGCGGCGGGACCGCGAAATTCGCGGAAGCCATGCTGGACCTCGTTGCGTGGACACAGGCCGGGCGCGTAGTCGCGAACGCCTGGTGAGTCGATCAGAGCGCCATGCCCGGGGAGCGGATGCAGCACCGAGGCCGTCGTCGTATGGCGGCCTTCGTCGCTGGCATCGGACAGGGCCGCGGTGTCCATCTGCGCGTCCGGACAAAGGGTGTTGATCAGCGAGGATTTGCCGACCCCGGATTGTCCGACGAGGATCGCCGTTTCTCCGGCGAGGGCGGCCGCCAGGGACTCGATGCCTCTCCTGTCCCGGGCGCTGACGCTCACCACCGGATAGCCGACGGGCCGGTAGGCTGCAAGCCGACCCGCCAGATCAGCTGCGCCGTCCAGATCGTTTTTGTTCATGACCACCAGGCCTCGAACGCCCATGTGTTCCGCGGCAGCCAGGTATCGGTCAATGATGAACAAGTCGGCCGCCGGGCGGGGGCTGCACACGACGGCAACGGCGGTCAGGTTGGCGGCCAGGGTTTCCGTCCGGCCGCGACTGTCCGGGCGGGTCAGGGCGTTTTCCCGCTCAAGGCGCTCTATTACTTCCGCGTCGCCGCCCGGGGCCGTTCTCCAGCACACCCGGTCTCCGCACACGACCTTGAGGCGGCGCTTGGCCAGCATGGCGGGATGACGCTTACCGGCGTGGTCCTCGACCACGACCCGGCGTCCGAATGAGGCAGCGATTCGCCCCTTGGCCGGGGACTCGCTATCAGCTTCGTCGGCGGGACTCACGGGTTTTCTGCGAGGCTGGCCAATGGCGCCCTCTGGTAAACTCACATCCGTCAATTTCCACACCCGTGGAGAATACCAAGGGGATGGGCATGGCTAAGGACTCGGAACATCTCATCTGGATCGACCTGGAAATGACGGGTTTGCGGCCGGACCACGATCGGGTGATCGAGATTGCCACCTTGGTTACGGACAAGCAACTCAACGTCATTGCGGAAGGGCCGGAGCTGGTGATCCACCAGGCCGACGAGATTCTGGACGGGATGGATGAGTGGAACACGAGCCAGCACGGGCGCTCCGGACTCACCGACCGGGTACGCGCCAGCCGACTGAGCGAGCAGGAAGCCGAGAAGTCCACGCTGGCGTTTCTCGGCCAGCACCTGGAGCCGGCCACGTCTCCGATGTGCGGCAACAGTATCTGCCAGGACCGGCGGTTTCTCGCACGCTGGATGCCCGAACTGGAGCGTTTCTTCCACTACCGCAACCTGGACGTCAGCACCCTCAAGGAGCTTGCGCGGCGGTGGGCGCCCGATGTGGCAGCGGGCTTCAGCAAGACCTCCAGCCACCGGGCCATGGATGACATTCGAGACTCCATCAGCGAACTGGCCTGGTATCGCGAACGGCTGTTTCGCCTGTTATGAGCGCCGTCCCCCGTTTGCCCGTGCTGCCCGAGTTTGCCGATGTGGCGGCGGCAGCACGAGCGGATCGCGGGCCACGTGCATCGCACGCCCGTGTTGACCAGCCGATCGCTGGATGCCGACTTTGGCGCCGAACTGTTCTTCAAATGCGAGAACCTGCAGCGGGTCGGCGCCTTCAAGGCAAGGGGTGCGGCCAATGCCGTCCTGGCCCTCGAGTCCGGGGTGGCTGCGCGGGGTGTCGCGACTCATTCCTCCGGCAACCACGGCGCGGCCCTTGCGCTGGCTGCGGCAACACGCGGGATCCCGGCCTGGGTGGTCGTGCCCGAGAACGCACCGGCGGTAAAACGTGCGGCCGTCGCTCGCTACGGCGCGACTGTCGTGGACTGTCCACCGACGCTGGCTGGCCGCGAAGCGGCTCTCGAAGCAATCGTTGCCGAGACCGGAGCGACCCTCGTGCATCCGTATGACGATGCGCTGGTCATCGCGGGCCAGGGCACGGCGGCCCTTGAACTGCTTGAGGAGGTGCCGGATCTGGACCTGGTGATTGCCCCGGTGGGGGGTGGCGGTCTCATTTCGGGAACGGCACTGGCGGTTCGCGCCTGCCGGCCCGAAGCGCGGGTCTACGCCGCCGAACCTGCTGCCGCCGACGACGCGCTGCGCAGCCTCGAGACCGGCCAGCGGGTCCGCCTGGATGCGCCCGCTACCATTGCCGACGGCCTGCGGGCCTCGATCGGCGAACGCAATTTTGCGCTCATGCGCCAGCTCCTCGACGGCATCATTCTTGCGGAGGAAGCCGCGATACTTCCCGCGATGCAGACACTCTGGGAACGCCTGAAGCTCGTGCTCGAACCGTCCGCGGCGGTACCGCTGGCGGCGCTGTCCGCCGGGACACTGGATATCCGGGAGCAACGGGTGGGGATCATCCTCACCGGGGGCAACGTCGACCTGGCGGCCCTGGGGTTCCGACTCTGAGATCCGGATCGGGAGCGGGGCGACGCCGGTCCGGTTTTCCGGGATCGTCCCCGGGTGCGCTCGGGGCCGCCCGCCGCTCTCTCAAGCCGAATCGTCGAGGACCGTAACGGTCTGACCCGGACGAAGGCGCTCGGCGCCGCGCACCACCACCCGGTCGCCGCTTCGGAGGCCCCCTGTAACGCCTATCATCGCGCCGTCGCCAAGGCCGGGCTCTACTTCCACCCGCTCGGCAGCCCCTTCGCTGTTCACTCTGAAGACGGTCGCGCCGTCGCGGCGCAGGACCAGCGCGTCCCGGGGAACGGCAAGGACCTCGACGGGTTCTGCGGTCGGCACGGCCAGGCGGACGCTTTCGCCGACTCGCCAGGGTACGGGAGATACGTCGATTCGCAGCTCGAACATGTGGGAGCGACCGTCGCCGAACGGCACGATAGTACGTACCGTCCCGACGCCCGAATGCCACTGGCTCATGCATGGGCAGTTCGCTTCCCGTGCTGACGAACGCGATCGAGCCCAGGGGCGCGCGGGCTATGACCTCCAGGCTGTCCGGCTGAACCAGGCGGGCGATGTCATCGCCTATTCCGGTGTGCTCGCCGGGGGTGCGCAGGCGCTCGGTGACCACGCCGGGGAAGGGGGCAACGATGGCGCTTTTCTCCATCTGAAGCTGGATCTGGCCCAGGCGGGCCTGCGCCACGCTGATGTCGTTGATGGCCACCGAGAGCTCGGACTCGATTTCGTCCAGGCGGTTTTTTGCCGCGATGTTCTCTGCAGCCAGCTTGCGCAGTCTCTCCGCTTCCCGCTGCAGAAATCCCATGCGGCTTTGCTCCCGGGCCACCAGGCTCTGGTTCTCCTTGAGTTGCAGGGCCAGATCCCGGTCGTCGATTCGTGCGACCGGCTGTCCCGCTTCGATACGGGTGCCGACCTCGGCCACGTAGACCAGGCGCCCGGCCACCTCCGAGGCCAGCCGCGCATCGTTGCGGCTGATTACCGTGCCAGGAACCTGGATAACGGGGGCAAGCTCCATCAGGCGGGCTTCGGCCACCCGGACGGACGGCGGAGGCGGTCCCTGCTGCGCATCGGCTACCGGTGCCAGCAACAAGGCTCCGACGGTGGCGACGGGCCAGGCGAGGGCGGACACAATGGAAGGGATTCGTATCGTCATGGAGTCCATCAGGGTTCACGGTGGGCCAGCTGACCGGCCGCGGGCCCGGCAGCGGATAACGTAGCCGCGGGGTCGGGTCGGGATTCGCCGATGCGCAAAAGGCTGGGCAGCAGAATGAGGGTAAACAGGGTGCTGACGCTCAGGCCGCCGACAATGACCGCGGCCAGTCCGCGATACAGCTCCGTGCCGGCGCCGGGCATCAACAACAGCGGCAGGATGCCGAACAGGCTGGTGAGGGTGCTCATCAGGATCGGCCGGAGCCTGAAACGTACGGCCTGCTCGACGGCGGCACGGCGCGGCAGGCCGTGCCGTTCGGCCTGGCGGGTCTGGTGCACGAGCAAAATCGCGTTGTTCACGACCAGCCCGGTCAGCGTAATGAAGCCGATCATGGTCAGGAGATCCATGGGCTGAAAAACGAAATGATCGACAATCCGAAGCAGCCCGACGCCGCCGACAATCGCCAGCGGCAGGGCGAGGATTACCAGCAGACCGTCCCTGAACGATCTAAACAGGGCGCTGATCAGCAGATAGAGGATCGCGATGGCGAGAGCCAGGCTGTTGGCCATGTTGCGGATCGCCGTGTCCTTGTCATCCGCCGTGCCCTGGTAGGTGATGTCGCCGTCTTCGGGCAGCTCGGCCCGGATGGCCGGATCGACCTCTTCCTTGATGAGCCGTATGGCTCTGCCCAGGGGCATGTCGGAGGGTGGGGTGACCACCAGGGTGATCGTGCGCCGGCGGTCCACCCGGCGTATCTGGTCTGGCCCCGAAGTTCGCTCGATCCGCACCAGCTGGCCCAGAGGCTGGACGATTCCGTCCGGCGTGGCGAGGGGAACCGCGGATAGCTCCTCGGGTGTGCGCCAGTCGTGTGCTCGAAGAATGATATCCAGGCGCTTCTCGCCGTCGAAATAGTCGCCCACATAGAGACCGTCGCCGAGGGCCCGGACAACGGATGCCATGGTCTGGCGGTTCCACCCGGATTCGGCGAGACGGCGCTCGTCAGGCACGAGGCGAAGCTCGGGCTCGGCCAGTTCGACGCCAGGAACCGGCCTGACGGTAGCCCCCGGCATAGCCTCGGGCACTTTCATCATGCCGGTGATGGCGGCCCCCAGCATGGCTTCGATGTCCCGGCTCTGAATATTCACGTCGATGGACCGGCCCCCGCTGAGGCGGCCGAAAATCGACGCCCGCTGGGCAAACGCGAGCGTATCCGGAAAGCCTCGCAGCACCTGTCCGTTCAGGACGCCCAGCAGCGCGTCCACATCGTTCCGGTCTTCGGCCCGGGCTCCGAAGAAACCGAAGCGGCCGAACACGCCGAGGAAGTAGTTCGACAGGGCCGGTTCCCGGGCGCCTTCCAGGTAGGGCGTCAAGCGCTCGTTAACGACGTCCGTGAATTCGGTCTTCGCGGAGTCGACGCTGACCCCCGGAGGCGGGAGTATGAAGCCGAACACGAAATTCTGTTTGCCTTCGGGCAGGTAGTCCGTTTCCGGAAGAAGAAGCCACGTAATACCGGCCGCGCCGAGGACCAGCGTAACGATCCAGGCCGTTCGCCTAACCGGTGTATCGGTTGCCGCCATGATGTTCTTCGTGCCCTGGTCCCACCAGCTGGCGTGGGGGTCCTCCAGGCGTACAGTCTTGATCCAGGTGCCGGCCGCTGTCGGAATCACGGTGATCGCCACCACCAGCGAGGCAATCACCGCAATGGCGATGGCAAGCGCGAGGTCGGCAAACAGCTGTCCGGCGATGTCCTGGAGGAAAACAATGGGCAGAAATATGGCCACCGTTGTGGCGGTGGAGGCGATGAGCGCGCCCCTGACTTCGGCCGTGCCCTGCAGCGCAGCGACGTCGGCTGTCTTCCCCTGTTCCCGAAGCCTCACGATGTTTTCCAGGACCACGATGGCGGCATCCAGCACCATGCCCACGGCAAAGGCGAGGCCGGCCAGGGAAATGATGTTCAGGGTGCGCCCGGCGGCATTGAGGGCGATGAATGTCGCCAGGAGCGAAATGGGAATCGCCAGCGCCACCACCATCGTGGCGCGAAACTTGCGCAGGAACCACCAGAGAATGCCCACCGCCAGCAACATGCCGAGAAGCAGATTATTCCTGACCATGTCGATGGACTGGGTAATGTATACCGACTCGTCATAGCTCTGGCTGATCGTCAGTCCTGCCCGGGCAAGCGGGCCTTCGGCCAGTTCGGCCACGGTGTCCTTGAGATCGTCCATCACGCCGAGGACATTGACGTTCTGCTCGGGCTGGACGTTTACGGCGATGGCCGGACCACCGTTGTTGTTCAGCGTGCCCGTGGGATCCCGGTAGGCGGTCTCGACGGTCGCCACATCCTGCAGATGGACCGGCTGGCCATCTCTCCAGGCCAGGACCATGTCCCGGTACTCGTCCACCTCGAACTGGCCGGCAAAGCGGATGGTGTAGCGCCGCCGGCCCACGTCGCTGAAATCCGCCGGATACGTCGGAATTGTTGCCGGTGATCTGCGCGAGGCTGGGAATGTCGATCCCCAGCGCCGCCATGCGGTAGGGGTCGAAAGTGATCCGAAGCTCGCGGTTCCGCCCACCGTAGATGTCGCTGTTGGCGACGCCCGGCACCCGCTCGATACGGGCCTGGACGACTTCCTCGACGAAATCCTGGAAGGTCGTAATGTCCGTATTGGTGCCGGGTGCCGGGCGGATCGAGAACCAGGCAATAGCGGTGCCGAAGCGCCCGCGGCCGGCGTAAATCACCGGCTCGTCGACGTCCGGCGGATAGCTGGGAACGCGATTGAGGCGATTGACCACCTCGACGAGTGATCGCTCGAGGCTCGTGCTGACGTCGAAATTCAGCGTAATCGTGCCGCCCCCCGGCTGGCCGAGGATTCCAGCTTCTCCAGCCCGGGCAGGCCCCGCAGGGCGTCTTCCTGGGGCTCGATGATCTCGGCTTCGACTTCCTCCGGCGCCGCGGCCCGCCAGTTCGTGCTGATCTCGATGAGAGGGCGCTCGACGTTCGGAATCATCTGCACCGGCATCCGCATCAGCCCGATCCAGCCGAACAGCGTCACGAGTAGCACGGCGGCCACTACGGCGACGGGGTTCTTCAGGGCGGGCTCGGTGAGATTCACGGTGGTACCGCGGTAGGCAGGGGCGAAGCGTTAATTGTATCCTTCAGCTCCGAGGCTTGCAGTGCCGGAGGACTGCGGGCAGCGGGACCGGGCACATCAGATCGAACCGCCGGGCCGGGAACGTGTCAAATCGGCAGATCGGTCAGAGTTTGCGACCAAGCGACGGGCTGGGGCGTCCGTGGGGTAATCAATGCATTGGGTTTCCAGCAGCGTGTATCGCGTCGTTTCGATCGCCGTCTTGGGGTGGGTCGGTCTCATGGCCGGCGCCTGCACGGATCCGCCGCCGCCGGTCACCCACAATCCATCCCTGGATACGGACATCTACGTGGCTCGGGGAGACTGGGCCGGCGACGGGCCGAGGTTTTCCGGCCTGGTCAATGTCACCAAGCGGGCGGGATACGACAACCAGCCGAATTTTCTTCCTGACGGGAGCGGATTCATCTATACGGTCATCAATGACGACGGGCTGTCCGATATCTGGATGTATCGCCTGGGGGCCGCAGTGCCCGAGCGCCTGACCATGACGCTGACGACCGAGTTCATGCCAAAGGTCATGCCGGCGGGCGTCGGGTTTTCGTCGATCCGCTACGAAGAGGGGTTTTCCCGCCTGTGGGCGTTCAGTTCCGACGGCCGCCCCGAGCGCGTCATTCTCAGGGATCATCTGCCCTTCGGGTATTACGCTTGGCTGAACGCCTCCCAGGTGGCGATGGTGGCCAGCTACAGCCTCGGCGAGGATGAGCATGGCGAGCTCCAGATCGTCGACGTGGCCACGCAGGCCGTGCGCACCGTCGCCGGCGACGTGGGACGCTGTGTCGCACCGCTGGGAGAGGATGCCCTGGTCTTCGTCGACAAGAGCGCCGAGCCGTGGATGGTTCGGGGCATCGACATATTCTCCGGTGAAGAGCGATTCTCGTTTCCAGGCCGCACGGGGATGGAGGACTTTGCCGTGGTCCATGATGGATCGGTACTCATGGGGGATGGCCGACGGCTGTACCGCAGAGGCCCGGGAATGGACGGCTGGGAAATAGTGGCGGACTGGAGCGAGGAGCTCGCCGGACCGATCAGCCGCATTGCCGCCAGCAGCGATGGCAGCTATATCGCTATCGTGGCGGAATCAGGCTAGCGGAGCCGTGTCAGCCGGAGCGCAAGATGCCCTGAAAACCTATGAAGGCGGTTGTCATTGCGGCGCCGTGCGCTTCGAGGTTGATGCCCCGGCCCGGCTGGAGGTGCACCAGTGCAACTGCTCGATCTGCGAGCTGACCGGTTTCTTGCATCTGATCGTGCCCGCGACCCGGTTCCGACTGCTGGAGGGTGCAGATCAGCTAACGGAGTATCGCTTCAACACCGGGACCGCACGGCACCTGTTCTGCAGTCGCTGTGGTATCAAGTCGTTTTACGTTCCGCGTTCCAACCCGGACGGCTACAGTGTCAACCTGCGCTGTGTGAAGGGGGCTGATCCCGCGGATGTCATCGTCGAGCCTTTCGACGGCCGCCACTGGGAGCAGCATGCAGAAGCTCTCGCGTGCTTGAGCCAGGGCTGAAGCGCCGGATCCCGTCCGGCGGGTGCCGGCGAATACATCTGCCGGTAGACGGATTGGGGTGCGCATCGGTTATTATCTTGCGCCCCCAGCCGTAATCCGGTCTTCGGAACACTCTGCCAGCATGACTCGCCATCTATCTCTGCTTCCCGCCCTTCTTGTCGTCACCGTCCTTGCGCTGCCTACGGCGGGTCTGGCTCAGACCCGCTATGTGACCGACCAGGGGGATTTCTACCTCCGGACCGGGCCCAGCAATGCCCATCGGATCACCAAGCAGGTGAACGCGGGCACGGCGGTCACGGTGATCGAGTCCGACGAAGCCGCTGGCTACACCCAGGTGCGGCTTGCCGACAATACGGTGGGTTGGATACTCAGCTCGCTACCTGACCGGCCAGCCGTCGGCCCGGGACCAGCTGAGCGCAGCGAAGGCGCGGGTGGAGCGGATGGAGGCACAGGTCCGGGAGATGGAAGTTGCTCTCGCCGGGACCCGCGAGGAAAACACCTCGCTGTCGGGATCAAGATCCTCCCTGGAGGCGGAGGTCACCCGCCTGTCCACTGAGCTGGAGCGGATTCGTGCGGTGAGTTCCGGGGCCCTGCGGCTGGAAGCGACCAATCGGCAGCTCCAGGAACAGCTCGCCCAGGCCAATCAGCGTGCCGACACCCTCGAATCCAAGAACAGGATGCTGTCGGATAGCAGCCGCCGGGACTGGTTCCTGGCGGGGGCCGGGACTATTGTTCTCGGACTGGTTCTCGGGCTGATACTGCCTCGACTCCGCTTCCGGCGGAAGTCGAAGTGGGGCGATCTCTGAGCAAGGCCGAGCCGGTATCTGGCTAGTCGGCTAGCCCTGGACGGTTTCTCCGGCGAGGAACATCCAGGTCTCGACCACGGTGTCGGGATTCAGCGACATGCTTTCTATGCCCTCGTCAAGGAGCCAGCGGGCAAGGTCCGGATGATCGGATGGCCCCTGGCCGCAGATCCCGACGTACTTGCCATGCCGTCGACAGGCTTCGATAGCCATGTGCAGCATCTTCTTGACGGCCGGGTCGCGCTCGTCGAACAACTCGGCAATCAGCCCGGAGTCCCGGTCCAGGCCCAGGGTCAGCTGAGTCATGTCGTTTGAACCGATGGACATGCCGTCGAAGTGCTCCAGGAACTCGTCGGCGAGGAGCGCATTGGACGGAATCTCGCACATCATGATGATCTTCAGGTCGTTCTCACCCCGCTTGAGGCCGTTCGCTTCGAGCAGTTCGATGACGGTCTTGCCCTCCGCAACCGTGCGTACGAACGGCACCATGAGCCAGACGTTCTTCAGACCCATGTCTTCCCGAACCCGTTTCATGGCGCGGCATTCGAGCTCAAAGCAGGGACGGAAGCTGGTCCGCCACGTAGCGCGACGCGCCTCTGAAACCCAGCATCGGGTTTTCTTCGTGGGGCTCGTAACGGTCCCCGCCAATCAGATTCGCATACTCGTTGGACTTGAAGTCCGAGAGCCGCACGATCACCGGCTCTGGTGCAAAGGCCGCGGCGATGGTTGCGACGCCCTCGGCGAGCCGCTCGACAAAAAACTCTATGGGGTCGTCGAACGCGCCCATCTGCTCGCGAATCGTTGCCTGAAGCGTGTCGTCGAGCTTGTCCAGCTCCAGCAGCGCCTGGGGATGGACGCCGATCATGCGGTTGATGATGAACTCCAGCCGCGCCAGGCCCACCCCCCGGTTGGGGATGCCGGCAAAGTCGAAGGCCCGGTCGGGGTTGCCCACGTTCATCATGATCTTGACGGGCACTTCCGGCAGGGAGTCCAGCTCAATGGTGGTTTCCTCGTAGTCGAGGATGCCGTCGTAGACGTAACCCGTGTCGCCCTCGGCGCAGCTGACGGTGACGGGCGTTCCGTCCTTGATCGCAGTGGTTGCGTCGCCGGTGCCCACCAGCGCGGGTATACCAAGCTCCCGGGCTATGATCGCAGCGTGACAGGTGCGGCCACCGCGGTTGGTCACGATGGCCGAGGCCCGCTTCATCACGGGCTCCCAGTCCGGGTCGGTCATGTCCGCCACGAGGACGTCGCCCGCCTGGACCCGGTTCATGTCCTTTACCTGGCTTACGACCCGGGCCGTGCCGGCACCGATCCGGTGGCCGATGGCCCGGCCCGTGATCAGCGATTTCGAGCGGGTTTTCAGATTGAAACGCTCCAGCGAGCCGGCCCGCCGGCTCTGGACCGTCTCCGGCCGGGCCTGGAGGATGTAGAGTTTCCCGTCTTCTCCGTCCTTGCCCCATTCGATGTCCATCGGCGCGCCGTAGTGTTCCTCGATGGTCAGGGCCATTCGCGAAAGCGCCATGATGTCCTCGTCGGTAATCGAGTAACGCCGGCGGTCGGCGCGGTCCACGTCCACGATCCGGGTCGCCTCCGGGCCGTCCCCGTAGACCATTTTCAGCGCCTTGCCGCCCAGGGTCCTGCGAAGAATGGGCTGATGGCCGGAGGCCAGCGATTGCTTGTAGACATAGAACTCGTCCGGGTTCACGGCACCCTGCACGACGGTTTCTCCCAGGCCCCAGGCCGACGTAATAAAAACCACGTCGCGGAAGCCCGAGTCAGTATCGAGGGTAAACATGACCCCGCTGGAGCCGATGTCGCTGCGGACCATGTGCTGAACGCCGACGGACAAAGCCACCAGGGCGTGCTCGAAGCCGTGATGCTCCCGATAGGCGATGGCGCGATCGGTGAACAGGGAGGCGTAGACTTCATGCAGCCGGGCGACAACCTCCTCCAGTCCGCGAACGTTGAGAAACGTTTCCTGCTGTCCTGCAAAGGAGGCCTCGGGCAGGTCCTCGGCGGTGGCCGAGGAACGCACGGCTACCGCGATGTCCCGACCGCCGGCCATTGCCGTCCAGGCCTCGCCGATTTCGGAAACCAGCCGTTCCGGCAGGGGAGCGTCCATGATCCAGCCGCGAATCTTCGCGCCGGCCGTGACGAGGGCGTCCACGTCGTCCACGTCGAGCCCTTCCAGTGCTCCGTTGATCCGCTCCGCCAGTCCGTCCTGTGCCAGGAAATCCCGGTAGGCATGGGATGTCGTGGCAAAGCCACCGGGGACAGAGACCCCGAGATCGGCCAGCTCGCTGATCATTTCCCCGAGGGATGCGTTTTTCCCGCCGACCAGTTCGATGTCGGTCTTGCGGAGTTCCTGAAACGTCATGACGTAAGGCTGCACGGGCGCCCCCTTGTTTTGACCACGCCGGCAAAGTGACAATGCCCTGTAAGGCCGTCAGCACGTCGGCGCGGGCGCGCGACCAGTGAGAACAGGGTCTATGAATCACAGAACGATTTTTTTCGTTTCGGACCAGACCGGGATAACCGCGGAAACCCTCGGTCACAGCCTGCTGACCCAGTTCGACGGGCTCCGGTTTCGGAGCGTGACTCTGCCATTTATCGACGGCATAGACAAGGCGAAGGAGGTCGTGCGCCGGGTCAACCTGACCGCCGAAGTGGAGGGCGTCCGGCCGATTGTGTTCGCCACTTTCGTGCATGACGAGATCCGCGCGGTGATTCGCGGCAGCCGAGGCCTGCTGCTGGATTTCTTTGACGCGTTCATTGATCCGCTGGAACGGGAGCTGGACGTACGTTCCAGTCATGCCGTCGGACGCGCCCATGGGCAGAAGAACCAGGACTGGTACAGCCGAAGGATCGACGCCATGAACTTCGCGCTGGAGAACGATGACGGCCAGACCGTCCGGAACTACGAAAAGGCCGATGTGATACTCGTAGGAGTTTCCCGATCGGGAAAAACACCGACCTGCCTCTACATGGCCCTTCACTACGGTATTTTCCCCGCCAACTATCCGCTGGCAGACGAAGAATTCGAAAGCGACCATCTGCCGGCCGAACTGCTGGCCCACCGCGAGAAACTCTACGGACTGACGATTGCACCGTCTCGGCTGGTGCAGATCCGCAACGAGCGCCGCCCGGAGAGCCGGTACGCGTCTGCTTCGCAAGTGGGCTTTGAGCTGCGTTCCGCCCAGGGCCTCTTCAGAAAATTCGGGGTCCCCTGGATGGACACGACGGAATGCTCCATCGAGGAGATCGCCAGCACGGTGCTGGCGAGAATGGGTCTGCTTGACCGTAATGCCGCCGACGAGGACCGAGCCCAGGACACGGGCCCCGGTAGCGGGGTCGGTCAGATAACCCCCGTCGGCTCCTCCAGGCCGGTCAGCGCGGTGATTTCCGCCAGCTCATGGGCCAGCTCGCCCAGGTTCCCGACAGCGGCGCCATCCGAGGGGAGAGTCCGGTCATGGCCGTCCACCGGGCGGTCCAGGTAGACCCTCAGTGTGGCGCCACTCGTGCCGGTCCCGGAGAGGCGATAGACAATCCGGTCCCCGTTTTCGAAGAACACCCGAATGCCCTGGTTGGCCGACACGCTGCCATCCACGGGATCTTCGTAGGAAAAGCTCTCGGCCCGGTCGATTTCGCCGTGGGGCCCCTGGCTGCCGGGCAGCGAGCCGAGGCGGTCCGTCAGTTTTTCCATGACGGCCGCGGCTCGCGCGGCCTCGGAGACGAAGTAGTCGTGGCGCCGAAATGCGTTACGCCCGTAATCCGCCCAGTGACTCCGCACCAGCTCCTCGACGGACCGGCCCGATACGGCGATCAGGTTCAGCCAGAAAAGGACCGCCCACAGGCCGTCCTTCTCTCGGGCATGGCTGGAGCTGGTGCCGTAGCTCTCCTCACCGCACAGGTCGATCCGGCCATCCTCCAGCAGGTTGCAGAAGAATCGCCAGCCGGTCGGTGTTTCGAAGCAGGGGATTTCCAGGCGGGCGGCCACGGCGTCCACAGCCCGGCTGGTGGGCATGGACCGGGCCACTCCGGCAAGACCGTTGGCATAGCCGGGCACTGTGTGGGCCTGCGCGGCCAGTACCGCGAGGCTGTCCCCTGGGCTGACGGCAAAGTTGCGGCCGAGAATCATGTTCCGGTCGCCGTCGCCGTCTGATGCCGCGGCGAACTCCGGCGCGTCCGGTGCGGCCATCAGCGCCACGAGGTGTGCCGCATCCACCGGGTTAGGATCCGGATGGCCGCCGCCAAAATCTGCCAGCGGAATTCCGTTGAGGACGGATTCCTCGGGCGCGCCGAGGCGGTCCACGAAAATACGCCTGGCGTAAGGCCCGGTTACGGCATGAAGGGCATCGAACCGGAATCGGAAGCCGCTGGTCAGCAGATCCCGCAGCCGGTCGAAGTCGAAAAGCCTTTCCATCAATGCCGCGTAGTCGGTGACCGGATCCACGACCTCCACCATCATGTCCCCGGCAGGCGATTCGCCAATGGAGTCCAGGTCGGGTACCGACACGTCGGCCACCAGATAGCGGCTAATTGTCCCGCTGGCCTGGTAAATGGCCTCCGTGAGGGATTCCGGGGCCTGCCCGCCGTTGGCCACGTTGAATTTAACCCCGAAGTCGCCATCCGGTCCGCCCGGATTGTGGCTGGCGGTCAGGAGAAAGCCGCCTTGGGCGCCATGCTTCCGGATGAGGTGAGAGGCCGCGGGCGTAGACAAAATCCCGCCCTGGCCGATGATGAGGCGGCGCACTCCATTGGCCGCGGCCAGCCGGACCAGCGTTGCCAGTGCCTCGCGATTGTAATAGCGGCCGTCGCCACCGGCGACCAGCGTACCGCCCCTTAATTCCGGCGCCGTGTCGAAGACGGCCTGGAGAAAGTTTTCCAGATAGCCCGGCTGGGCAAACACCCGGGTCTTCTTGCGCAGGCCGGCGGTTCCCGGGCGCTGGTCCTCAAAGGGTCGTGTAGCGATGCTGGCGACATTCATGATCGTTTGGTACCCGCAGACGAAACGACGAGGCCGTGACCTCCGAAGTGAACAAATTAGCAAAGATCCTGAGGCAGTGATGTTTCTGGCTCCGGGAAGGTCCCCGCGGGCGCGGCCTGGGCCTTCTTTGGGAGCACCGGGGCGCTGGGTTATAGTCAGGCCTATGATTGCGGACAGCACCCTCAGGCTCCCCAGTCCGTCGCGGCCGGTCTCGTTTGGCGGCCTGATGGCGCTTTACGAGAGCAACTACGTGCGCCTGGGTTGGCTGATCCCCGATCTGAGGTGCATCGATTCTCCCCAGCAGTCCGCGGTGAGCAATGACCCCACGCTGCATCTGGACGTCCTGGAGCGCACCCGATGGACCACGACCCTCCGGCTGACGTATTTTTTTGATTCCGACAGGGGGATCCAGGCTGACCCGGATCTCACGGTCAGGATCTACCACGACGCCGATCTGGCCGAGGCCATGGCCTGTACGCGCCAGCACCGGCACCGGGTCCTTCGTGCCTGGGATACCCGCCCGGGCATCGAGCTGGAGCGCCGCTGGGCTAGAAACTCCATGCTCAACAAGTGGTTGGAGTACTGCGCAGAAAACGGTCATCGCTTCGAATCGACCGTTTCCGGGAACTGTTAACTCGTTCAACATCCGTTTGCTGAGTCAAGGGCTATAGTCGCGTCCACGGGGAGCAGGATCGCTCCCAAGCATGCGGACGAGCATTGACCAGGGACGAACACAGCACGCCGGTCAGCCAGCGGCCGGAAAAGGGCGAGGGGCCTCACGATGAGCGCCTGATGAACCTGTTCCGGAACCGCGTAGAGCTGAAAAAGGCTTTCCTCGAGCAACAGGCCGAGCGGGATCATCTGCGCGAGCAGCTGAGAAACCAGGAAGCCTCGACGCGCCGCGCCGAGGAACGTCTGGATGCCATGGAACGGCTGCTTTCCAAGCCCGAGGCAGGTCACAGCGCGCTGGTGTATTTTCAGCTCCGTTCCGTATGGAAGGCCAGTCTCGAACAGCTGCATTCATTCGCGGAGCAGCTGTTCAAGCAGCAGGAAGACCGGGCTCGCCGCAAGCAGATCATGCGTTTCAATCAGGAACGCGACCGGCGGCTTGCGGACCTGTCGGATGTCATCCGCGAGGCCCGGGCCGAGGTGGACCGGCGCAAGGCGGATCTGGATGTGGCTCGCCTGGATGTCGAATCTGCATCGGGCTTTATGCGCCTGTTTAAGCGCCGGCAGCTTCGTGCCCGGATGGCGCAGATCGAGAGCCAGTGGGAAGAGGCCCGTGACAAGCTCGAGCAGCTGTTCGACAAGCGGATCAAGATCGAGAGCGAGGCCTGGCCGGAGTTTCCGGGCCTGAATGTCGAGGCCAAGCGTGCGGTGAATATTGCGATCATCGCGCTGGCGCAGCACCTGTACGTGCATTTCTCCGAGAACGATATCGCGCGAATGGCCAGGGACGCGGCAACCCGGCCGATCCAGGACATCAAGTACGGCTCCGAGCAGGACTGCAAGTACCTGATGGGAAAAATCCAGGAACTGCTGGCGCGGATGCGCGAGGGTTCTGACTGGGCCCGCGAGATCAAGTCCCGAGCGCAGACTCTGCGCCGCCAGGTCAGCTTCCGCAGCGAGCGGGAAACCGTTCCCATGGCCGGTTCTCTGACGTCGCTCCCGGTCGCTGTCGGGGACGGCAATTTTCGCCAGACGGTGAGCGAAGTGGCCCTGGACGTGAACGTGCTCTCCGACGAGTACTGGGATCTCTACCAGGCCTTCGTCGCCTAGTGATTCGGATTCCGGCCCCGGCTCAGAGCCCGGGAGCGGCCGCAGGCGTGTCCCGGCGCGCGGTCGCCATGACCTTTCGGCCCCAGCGCTGCAGGTCATCCAGGAGCACATAGATGAACGGCACCAGCAGCAGTGACGTCACGGTGGAGAAGGCCAGGCCGCCGATGATCGCTCGCGCCATCGGGAAGTAGGGCGGCCAGCCGATACTGTCGCCGCCGACTTTTGTGGAGCTGACCGCCAGCGGAATGAGGCCCACAATAGTCGTCGCGACGGTCATAAGGATCGGCCGCAACCGGTCCCGGCCGCCCTGGATCACAGCTTCGTTCCTCGGCATCCCTTCCCGGCGGAGGTTATTGATGTGGTCGACGAGAACGATGCCATTGTTGACCACGACGCCGATGAGAATCATCAGGCCGATCATGGCCATGAACGAAAAGGTCGTTCCGGTCAGAAAGAAGAACCAGAAAACGCCGATGAAGGAAAACGCAATTGACGTGATGATGCACAGGGGATAGGTGGTTGACTCGAACAGTGCCGCCATCACAAGGAAGATGAGGGCCACCCCCAGCAAGATGTTCTGCACCATGATCTGCTGGGTCTCGTCGGCCTGCTCGAATCCTCGCCCGAACTTCCATCCATACCCCGGCGGAAAGCTGTAAGCGTTCAGCAGGCGCTCGACGTCCGGCTGCACTTCTTCCTTGGACGTATCGTCCAGGTTCGCGGTGACAACCGCCGCGGTCTTGCGATCCAGCCGCTGAATTTCCTGGAGTCCGCTGACGACCTCGAGGCTCGCCACTGATCCCAGCGGAACGCGCTCGCCTTCGACCGTGTAAAGGGGCAGGTCCGAAAGCTGTTCGAGGCTCTGGCGATCCGATGCACGGAATGCCAGGCGGACGTCTACCTCGCCGTCTTCGCCACGGAAATCGCGCAGTTTTTCTCCGCGCAGGGCCACCGAAACAGCACGGGCCACGGTTTCCGGATCAAGGCCCAGAAGCGCGGCCCGCTGCCGATCCACCTGGACCTGGATTTCCACGTCGGAGGTGCCGCCCTCGGGACGCACATCCGTCAGTCCGTCCACGGACTCCAGTAGCCGCACCACTTCCCTGGAGAGCTTTTTGAGAACCTGGGTGGATTCGCCGGTGACCTGGATGCTGAATCCCTCAGAGCCACCCTGCTGATCGAATTTGAAGCTGGGCTTGCCGATAACGATTTCCGGCAGGTTCTCCATCACCCGCTCGATAACTTCCGATGTCTTTACCGAGGCCTCGTCCTCCGGCACAAGAAGCAGCGTCGACTGGGCCCGTTCCTCGGCGTAGTAGCTATAGACATTACGAATATCGAAGGCTTCCCGATTCGCGTAGAGGTATTCCTCGATACGATCCACCGCAGCTTCGGTTTGCGCTACCGGATGTTTACCCTCGATGTGGTACTCGAGCAGGAGTTTGCGTCCGGCCTCCTGCGGAAACATGTCGAAGGTCATCTGCGTGACGGGCAGAGCTGCGCTGCCGATAACCAGGACCATGGCGCCGGCCGTCAGCCAGCGGTTTCGGGGCCGTGAAAGTGTCCACGCGATGGTCCGGACGTAGCGGTCGGTGAATCGTTCGAGGACAGACGTCGCGGAGCGGGGCTTTGGCGCCCGGATACGCGAAGCGAGCATCGGGATCAGGGTCTGGGCGATCAGCAGCGACGCGATCAGGGCTGCGCAGATGGCAATTGCGACATGGGTGAGGAAGACGGTGATGTCCACCTTTGCGCCGAAGACGATGGGCACGAATACGATGATAGAGGTCAGGGTGCCGGCGATGACCGCCAGCCAGACCTCGCGCACGCCGGCGAGGGTGGCCTTTAGCGGCTCGTCCGGCATCATCGCCCGGTAGCGGAAGATGCTCTCGGTGACCACGACGCCGTTGTCCACCAGCATGCCGACGGCGAGAATGAGGCCCATCATGGACATCACGTTCAGACTGATGCCCAGGAAATACATCGCGCCCAGCGTAATGAGTACGGAGATGGGCACGGCCAGCACAACGATCCCCGTGGTCGTGAGATTGCGCAGAAACAGATACAGCACCACAAAGGCGAGTAGCGCACCGAGGGCGCCGGCCTTCAGCAGGTCAGAGAGGGACGAGGTGACACCGTCGGCAGCGCTTTCCAGTTCGAACATCTGGATGCCCGCCATCTGCGGATGATCCGTTGCGCGCTCGACCTCGGCGGTGACCCGCCGCGCGACATCCACGAGATTCGCGCCGGGCTGCTTGTAGACATCCAGTCCAATGGCGTACTTCCGGTCCAGGTGGCGGCCGTCGAACCGGTCGGGCTGGCGTAGCTCGATGTCCGCCACGTCCCGCAGGCGGAGGTTGGCTCCGTCAACAATGATGTTGCGGACCTCGTCGACAGACCGAAACTCCCCAATGGGGCGCACGTTGAGACGCTGGGACCCGTCCGTCAGGCGCCCGGCGCTGACCGAGAAATTGCTCTTCTGCAGCAGTTCCCGAAGCTGGAACAGGTCCAGGCCGTGGGCGGCGATCCGGTCGGCGCTCAGGAGGATTCGGATTTCCCTCGGATTGACCCCGTAAAGTTCCACCCGTGATACGCCGTCCACGCGCTCCACCCGGCGTTTTACCAGCCGGTCCAGCAGTTCGTAAGCGTCCGACAGGTCGCGATCCGCCGAGATACGGAGGTTCATGATCGGCTGATCGCCCGTAGAGCCGGTGAAGACCAGGATTCTCTCCAGGTCAGCCGGCAGACTGCCCCGGATAGCGTCGACTTTCGCGCGGGCCTCGATGCCCTTGGCCGACACCTCCTGCTCCCATCCGAACTCCAGAAACAGCTCGGCGCCATTCTCCCGGCTCCAGGAGCGCATTCGCTTGACGCCGCTTAAGGTCGCAAGCGCCTCTTCTACCGGCCGGGTGATGACCTGCTCGACCTCCTCGGGTGTCGACGCCTCGAAGGGGATCTGGATAAAGATGCCCGGGAACTCGATGTCCGGAAATTTCTCCAGCGGCAGAAGCCGCAGCGAAATCAGCCCCACCAGGGCGAGCGCCACGTAGATCATGATGGTCGTGATCGGCCGGCGGATGGCGATCTCGGCTGCCTTCACGGCGTCGCCCCGACGGCCGGCACGGCCTCATGTTCTCCGGCCGGCCATTGCTTCCGGTCGAGCAGCGAATAGACGACGGGGATGACCACCAGGGTCAGGACCGTGGACACGGTCAGACCGCCGATGACGGTCACCGCCATGGGGGCGCGAACCTCGGCTCCCTCGCCCAACCCCATGGCCATGGGCAGCAGCCCGAGGGTCGTGGTAAGCGTGGTCATCAGGATCGGTCGCAGGCGCGCCTGGCCCGCTTCCATGATGGCTTCGTGACGGGCTCTTCCCTGGGCTCTGAGCTGATTGATCAGGTCTACAAGCACGATGGCGTTGTTGACGACAATGCCCGCCAGCATGATGAGGCCGATAAACACGACGACGTTGATCGTGGTGCCGGTAAGAAACAGGGCGAGCACGGCGCCCACCAGCGCCAGGGGCATCGTGAACATGATCACCAGCGGGTGAACCAGCGACTCGAATTGCGATGCCATGACCAGGTAGACCAGGAACACGGCCATCGCGAGGGTAAAGATCATGGAGTTGAAGGAATCCTGCATTTCCTCCGACTGGCCGGATGCGCGGGCGCCGACACCGGCGGGCATGGGCACGGATGCAAGGATCCGTTCGATTTCCGCTACGGCCGTGGAGAGATCACCGGAGGCAATGTTCGAGGAGATGACGATCACCCGTTCCTGGTCGATACGTCGAATCTCTGCCGGGCCGCTGGAGACAAGCACATCAGCAACAGCCGACAGGGGTACAGGGCGTTCGCTCTGCGGGTTTATGAGCAACTGCTCGATTTCGGCTACCGAAGATGCGCGGGTATCCACGCTGCGTACGAGGACATCAATCTTCTTGTCGCGCCAGGTGTACCGCGTGGCGACGTCGCCGCGAACCATAGATACCACGCGGTCCGCCACGTCCCGGACCACCAGCCCGAGGCGCGCGGCCTTTTCGTGGTCGAAGATAATCTGGATTTCGGGGTTGCCGTCTTCGTGGGAAGACTTGACGTCGACGAACTGCCCGGAGGCCTCCATGCGGCTTTGCACGGCCGTGGCCGCTCGCGTGAGGGCGGCGAGATCGTATCCGCTGATCTCCACCTCCAGCGGCGTACGGAACGAGAAGAGCGTCGGACGGCCCACCTCGTAGCTCACACCGGGGAGGCGCTGCAAATCGCTGCGCAGGCTGTCGATCACCCGCGATTCGTCCGCTCGGGTTGATCCCGGGCTCAGGTTGATGTTCAGCTGGCCGCTATGTTCGCCGGCGTCAACGGGGCTGGCATCCAGCCGGTTGCCGGTGCCTGCAACGGAGTACGTCAGATCCACGCCTTCTTCTGCCCCGGCTGCCGTTTCGATGCCTGAAATGACCCGGTCGGTCTCGGCGAGCGGGGTTCCGGGGCTGAGACGCAGTTTTACGAAGAACTCACCCTGGGACAGCTGCGGTATCAGTTCGGACCCCAGTCGAGGGACCAGCGTCATGGTCGCGGCGAAGATCGCCGTGGCCAGTCCGACAACGACAAGCCGATGGCGCAGGGCCCAGTCCAGGATGGGCGGGTAAATCGCGGACGCTACGCGGGAGATGGCCTGAAAGGGCAGAACAACCGTAAAGCGGGCGATGAATGCCAGGGCGCGTCCCAGAACCCGGAACAGTCCGCTGACACTGCGGATGAGGAAGGCCACGGCCCGGGTTACCCGGCCCGCGGGACGTTCGTCGGCCGGATCGCTGAACCGCGGCTCCGCACCCATGGCCGCGAGCATGGGAATCAGGGTGAGGGCGACGAGCAGAGAGAAGGCCAGGGCAAAGGTGACGGTCAGCGCCTGGTCACGAAACAGCTGTCCGGCGATCCCGGAAACGAAGACCATCGGGAAGAAGACCGCGATGGTCGTCAGCGTGGCAGCCGTCACCGCGGTGGCCACCTCGCTGGTGCCGCGGCGTGCCGCGACCAGCACCGAGTCGCCCATTTCCCGCCGGCGGACGATATTTTCCAGGACAACGATACTGTTGTCGACGAGCAGGCCCACGGCGAGGGCGATGCCGCCAAGGGACATGATGTTCAGGGTGATGTCCGTGGCGTACATCATCAGAAAGGTGCCCACCACGGAGACCGGGATGGCGATGCCAATAATGGCCGTCGCCCGCGCGTTCCGGAGGAATCCGTACAGCACGAGGACTGCCAGGAGGCCGCCGATTACCGCGGCTGAGCGCACCTGCTCGATGGCTTGCGCGATAAACGTGGACTGGTCGTAGACGATGGTGAGTTCGATATTGTCCGGCAGGTCGTCTTCCACCGCACCGATACGCGATTCGATGCGCCTGGCGACCTGCACCGTGTTGGCGTCGCCCTCCTTGTACACGGCAAGTTCGACCGACTCCTGGCCGTTGACCCGGGTGACGGCTTCCCGTTCCTTGTAGCCTCGCTCCACCGTCGCGATGTCGCGGAGGTAAAGCGGGCGTCCTCCCGGAGTCGCCACGATGGCGTCGCGAATCTCGTCAACGGTTTCGAATTCGTTGATCGTGCGCACGAGAAATCGCTGGCTTCCCTGTTCGAGCCGGCCCCCGGACAGGTTGACATTCTCCGCCCGGATTCGGCCAGCGACCGTTTCAATCGAGATTCCGAGCTGGGCCAGCTTCTCTTCGTCGACGAGGATCTGGATTTCATCTTCAAGCCCGCCGCTGACCTTGATGGCTGCTGTGCCTTCGACGCCCTCGAGGTCGTTTTTCAGCTCGTCTTCCGCGTAGCGGCGCAGTGAACGGAGCCTGATCCGGGCGGTTTCAGAGCCTGCGTCCTGCACGTCGTTGTGAACCATCGCAATACGTTGGATCGGCTCGTTGGACGGGTCAAAGCGCAGGAGCATCGGCCGTTCGGCCTCCAGCGGCAGCTCCAGGATGTCCAGCTTCTCCCGGACTTCGACGCCGGCGATGTCCATGTCCGTGCCCCAGGCAAACTCAAGAATGACATCCGACTGGCCGGAGCGGGACACGGAGCGCACCTGGCGGACGTTCTTGATAATGCCGACGCTTTCCTCGATCGGCTTGGTGATCAGGTTCTCGACTTCCAGCGGGGCGGCGCCGTCGAGTTCCGTGCGGACCGTGATCGTCGGATAGGAGAGATCGGGGAGCAGGTTGACCTTGAGCCTGGAAAGCGACACCAGTCCGAACAGGACGATCGCGATCGTGAACATCACGATTGTGACGCGGCGCTCAGTGGCGACTTCAACGATTTTCATGGCTGGCGTGGGTCCCTGTTCGCCGCGGGGGTTTCCGGATGCGGGCTAGCGTGTGCCGCCCGCAGAGGCGTCCGGCGTTTCCGCGACGGTCTGTTCATTGGCCCGGCGGATGACTTCCACGTCCATCCCGTCCTTGAGGCCGCTCTGGCCGACGACAATGATCTCTTCACTTCCGTCCAGGCCTTCGACGATTTCGATCTGGTCGCCGCGTGGATAACCGGTCTGGACGGGTCGGCGCACGGCCTTGCCGTCCTCAACGACGAAGAGGGCGTGCTCCGATTCGTCATCCACCATGGCAACCCGGGGCACGAGGAGCGTGTTCTCACGCCGGTCGTATATGACGTTAAAGCGGCCGAACATTCCTGGTTTCAGGCGCTGGCTGGCGTCGGTCACGTTGAGCGTGACCTTGAACGTTCCGGTTTCCGGATCGACCACCGGGCTGATGCGCTCGATGACGCCGGGAAAGGCCTTGTCGGGTATCGCGTCCACCCGCACCTCGGCTGACTGTCCGGCGGCGAGTTTCCGAAACTCTTTCTCCGGAACGTGGAGATACGCGATCAATGGATCCAGCCCCGTGATGTGGAACACCGGGTCGTTCACCGACAGGGTATTACCTACCTTGATAAATCGCTGGGCGACGACACCGTCTACCGGCGCCTTGATTTCCGTATAGCTGACTTCGAGCCGGGCCAGGTTGAAGGCGGCCCGCAGCGCGTCCATCTCGTACTTGATATCTTCGAAAGCTGTTGCCGAAACCAGGCCCCGCTCCTTGAGCTGGGTATTGCGCTTGTACTCCTGCTCCAGCTTCGCGAGATTGGCCCGTGCCCGCTCCATTTCCAGACGCAGCCGGTCCCCATCGAGCCGGGCAAGGACCTGCCCCGCCTTGACGGTGTCGCCTTCCTCGACGGAAATCCTCTCGACCTCTCCGGACACCTTGGCCACGACCATGGCGTCCTCATCCGTTTCCAGGGCGGCTGTGCCCGTGTACACCGCAACGACGTCGTCGCGCTCAGCCCCATCGACTTCAACGGGAACCGGTGCGGACTCCTCCTCGTCATCCGTGGCTTCTGCGCTTGCCGCCGTGCCGGACGCATCGCCCGCTGGCTGGCAGCCCGCAAGTCCGAGCAACGATACGGCGACCGCCAGGGCCGTCAGCCAACGGAAATCGTGCATTATCCGGTCTCTCCTTCAGCGCTGGTGCGGCGCCATGCCGCGGGTCGGGTCTGATGCGTGTCTTGCATAGATGCCGGCCGAACCTGATCTGGATGCAGGGTGACGGTGCCTCAAATAACCTGTTCCGGCCCCGAGGCCTCGCCCGCCGGGCCGATATCCACGGGCATCGAGATGGCCGCGCCTTCGCGAAGACCGGACTGGCCGGCCACCACGATGACATCCTGAGCATCCAGTCCCGCCACAATTTCCACGGATTCGTCTGAAACGATGCCGGTACGGATCACCTGGCGCCAGGCCCGTCCGTCACGGACAACCCACACTGACTGTTCTGAGTCGTCTTCGATGACCGCGTCCCTGGGAACCAGCAGGGCGTTCTGGTGGATATCCCAGGCAACCCGTGCCCGCGCGAACATCCCGGGTCGCAGTGTGTTGCCCTCACTGGGGACCGCCAGCGTGACCCGGAATGTACCGGACAAGGGATCCACCGTCGGGCTGACACGCAGCACGGTTCCTGCAAATTGCTGGTCCGGCAAGGCGTCCAAGGCCAAGATAGCAGACTGGCCGGCGGTGAACTTGCTCATTTCTCGCTGCGGCACTGACAGGTTGGCCTCGAGGGTCGAGACGTTGGCGATTCTGAATGCCTCGGTGCCGACCGGCAGCATGTTGCCGTGCTTGATGAGCCGCTCCGTGACCACGGCATCAAAGGGGGCCTTCAGCTCGGTGTAGCTGAGTTCCAGTCGTGCCAGGCGATAGTCGGATTCGAGAGCCTCCATCTCGTATCGAACGTCCTCGAAGGCGGTCTGGCTGACCAGCCCGCGCTCATTGAGCTGCACATTGCGGCGATATTCGCGCCGCGTCTGATCCAGGCGGGCCTTGACCTCGGCAAGCCGCAGTCTGAGGCGTTCCCCGTCGAGACGGGCCAGTACCTGGCCCGTGGACACGGTTTCGCCCTCCTCAACGAGGATCTCGAGGACTTCTCCTTCGACCCGCGTGACGATCCGGGCCTCCTCGACGGGCTCGAGATACGTGGTGGTCTGGTGCACTGCCCGGGCTTCTCCGAGCCAGGCTTCGGCCACTTCCACCGGAACAGGGGCGGCTGCGACTTCCATGGCTGCGGCGGATTCGCCGGCCTCGCCGATGCCGCATCCGCCGAGGATGGGCAGGGTCAGCGCCGCGCAAAGAAGGAGCGTGGGTCCGGCTGCGTGCATGGCATGTCTCCCTGTGGGTTCGTGGATCGCCCGACCGGCCTGCGGGGGATTGCCGCGCCAATCTCGGGCCCAATGCGTTTACTGATGTATGACTACAGTAGTGTTGTAGTTGAGTATAACACCAGTTATGCGCGGGGCAAGTAAGAACTTCGTGAACCCGGTCTGGGATTGGCGATCCGCAGTTCCATGAAAAACGGGCCCCGTTTGGGGCCCGTCACCGGTCAGACGATGCAGTGAAGGCCGTCAGGCGCCCGGCGGCGGCGCGTTCCTTGCGAGGGCCTCGGCCTCAGGGCTCATGAGGTCCACAACGACCTGTGCAGCTTCGTTGAGCTGCACGTCCGGGATGTCTTCCTCGGCCATGTCCTCCAGAGAAATCAGCGGCTCCAGTCCGCGAGCCTCCCTGCGGGAGTTCTCGAGCGCAAGCTTGCGGTTGTCCAGGTCTTCGCGCTCCTGCTCCCGGTCGGCCATGTTGAGGGACACGGTCTTGTGCTCTCGCAGGCGCTCCTGCTGGGCGACGTCTTCCCGCAGATAGGCGAGGTCGGGGTCGAGGACGGTGCGCTGTTCATGGGTGGCCGAAAGGTAGTCGATGGCGCCGCCGAGGTAGCCTCGCGGATTGAAATCGGTTGCCCGAATCTGGTCCCAGGGCAGGGCGGTAGGCCTTGCGCTCTCGCCCACCACCGTCGTGTCCACCGAGGAGGGCAGGGCGATATCGGGCTCGACGCCGCGATGCTGCGTGCTGCCACCGGTCACCCGGTAGTACTTGCCGATAGTCAACGTCAGCTGCCCGAAGCGAGGATCAGCGCCATGGGCATACCGGTCCAGAGGGTACAGGTTCTGGACCGTTCCCTTGCCGTAGGTCTGCTGCCCGATAACCACGCCGCGACCGTAGTCCTGGATAGCCGCTGCGAAAATTTCCGATGCCGAGGCGCTGAAACGGTTGACCAGGACGCCCATCGGACCCTCCCAGACCGGCTTCGGCGTCGGTTCGTCGAGAACCTCCAGGCGCCCGGTAGAGTCGCGCACCTGCACGACGGGCCCGTCGCCGATGAACAGGCCGGTCAGGCCGGTGGCCTCCGACAGGTGTCCGCCGCCGTTGTTGCGCAGATCGATGATCAGGGCTTCGATGTTCTCTGCCTTGAGCTCTTCCACGAGCCGGCGCACGTCCCGGGTTGTGCTGGTGTAGGACTCGTCGCCAGCGGCACGGGCCGAATAATCCTGGTAGAAGCTGGGAACCTCGATGATGCCCACTTTGACCTTGCGGCCGTCCCGCTCGACTTCCATCGTGCTTTTCTGGGCAGCCTGGGCCTCCAGCTTCACCTTGTCCCGCTTGAGGCTCAGCACCGACATCTGGGCTCCGGGGCTTGCGCCGCTGGGGAGGATCTGCAGCCGGACTTCAGTTCCACCCGGACCACGGATCAGCTGTACGACTTCATCCAGCCGCCAGCCCACGACGTCCACGAATTCCCCGTCCGGGCCCTGGCTGACGGCCATGATGCGGTCCTTGGGCTTGAGCTGGCCATCCACGGCCGCCGGTCCGCCCGGGATGACGTCCAGCACCGTCACGTAGTCTTCCTGCAGCTGCAGCGAGGCCCCTATGCCGTCATACGACAGGCTCATCTGGATCTGGTACTCGTCCGCGTTCCTCGGCGAGAAATAGCTGGAGTGAGGATCCAGGGAGTGCGCGTAGGAATTCATGAACGACTCGAACACATCGTCGCTGTTGACCTGCTCGATACGCTTGAGCACGCGGTCATAACGCTCGTCGAGAACCTCGCGGGTTTCTTCCCAGTCCTTGCCCGTAAGAACCAGGCTCAAGGCGTCATTCTTGACCCGTTTGCGCCACACTTCGTCCAGCTCCGCGGTGGTTTCGGGCCAGGCCATGTCGTTGCGGTCGAACCGATAATCCTCTTCGATCGTGAAATCCGGCTCCGTTTCCAGCAGCTGTCGCGCATAGCCTATCCGCTCCCGGGTCCGCTGCAGGAAACGGTCGTACATGGCGAATACCGCGGAGAGGTCGCCGCGCTTGACGCTGTCGTCCAGGCGCGTGCGGTAGCGCTGAAATTCCGCGATATCCGAGGCCAGGAAATACTGGCGATTGCCGTCCATCGCCTCGATGTAGGCGTCCAGCATCTTCCCCGACAGCGCATCGTCTACCGCGGTCTTGCTGTAGTGGTGGCGCTCGAAAAGCACTGTAACTACGCGGCTGATCTTGGCGTGTCGGTCCGACGGAGCCAGGGCCGTCCGGGTTTCAGGAGCAGCTGTCTGGGCACTGGTCCAGATCAGCGACGCGGCTATTGCCGCAAGAAGGGTCCGGGTTCTGATCACGATTGCTTTCCGCCTGCCAGTTCGTCCTGGAGATATTCGTTCAACTAGGGACATTTGGATCCTAGGCTAGAATCCCTGCCTTGCTCAAATCAAGGGCAGAGTGCCCGCGCCGCAATAAAATACCGATATGCAGCCTCTCGCCATCATCACCGGCATCCTCATGGGCACCAGCGCCGCGATCGCGGCCAGCCTGTCCGTGGTGTCGTTCCTGTTTTTCCTGCTCGGAGACGAACATCCGCGCCTGGACGCGGAATTCCGACCGCTGATGATCAGTACCGCGATCTTTCTGGCTCTGACCGGCCTTTGTGCTGCCGGGTTCCTCGGGGTCGTCAAGAACAAGCGCTGGCGATGGCCGGCCCAGGCCGTCATGTGGGTGGCCATTGCCGCAGTCGTGTTTTACTACCTGCCGGACTGAGAAGCCACGGGCTGAAGCGGGGTCGAGTTGGAAAAAGCCGCGAAATATGCCGGAGACCTTCGCCGTCGGGCCTCCGCCTGGGTGCCGGCCTCCTGGCGATCGTCCCGGGAGGCGCTGCGCACGGTCGAGGGCCGGCGGGTGCGTTCTCCTGCAATCATGGAGGTGGATCCCGGCAAGCCGTCCAGCTCCTGGGTCGCCTGGGAAGTCAGCCGCGTCCGGCGGGATCCCGGCAGCGAGGACCTGTGGGGGATTGAGGACCCTATCCCGGGAACCGAGTCCCGAAAGTCCGGCTCCTGAAGCCGGGGAAGAGCCTAGAACAGGGAGAACGGGGACCTGCCGGCGCGGGCCGACCGGCTTCCCGAGCGCTGCTTGCGCCGCCGATCCCGCATCCGTTTGTGCAGCTGGCGCCTGCGCGCTGACAGCCACTCTTCGCGGCTGACATCGTCTTCCAGGCTTTCGCCCGACCGGGTGCGGCGCTTTTCCTCGTCGCTACGGAAAATGCAGAAGTCGTTGTAGGCCTGGATCTCGTGGCGCAGCTCGCGGACCACCAGTTCCACCATGATGGCGTCATCCAGGAACCCCAGGCCCGGGATGTGATCGGGAATCAGGTCTTCGGGTTCCGCGAAGTAGGACAGCGCATTGATGACCCGCTCCGTTTCGGGCTCGGGCAGCTGCCATTCCTCGTCCCGAACCATTTCCACCATGGTCTGGACCTTGCCCAGGCGATCGGACACGAAATCCGGGAGCTCGATGTCCCCGACATTGTCCATGAGCCCGGACGCAGCGGTCAGAATTTCATCGGCTGATTTGTCGGAGGCAGCCTTTCGCGCTTCCGCCATGATGGTGCGGAAGTGTTTGAGATCGGCATCCGCCAGATCGAAGGTTACCTTCAGAGGCATCAACAGCTCCCGGCCCAAGCACGTCAGGACGAGCAGACTACGCGGCGCCCCGTTTTCCGTCAACGCCCGCCGCCTGCCGCGTCGTCGCCTGCCGCCGGCGCATAGACCGGCTGGTCCGGATCGTGAATTGGCATCTGGACAACGGGTATGGCGGCGAAGGCTATTTTTAAGGGACACAAGGGATTTTTCCGCCTGGAGTCAGCGATGGTATCCGCCTCCGTGCTTTCCGCGCCGCAGAGGGCGCGCCGCGCAGATCTCTGGCTCGCAGGCCTGTCAGGGCTCGTGGCGCTGGCGCCCGCGGTCGTCTTTTACGCGTCTCCTCTGGCTTACGGGCGGTTGGTGATCGAGGACTGGTGGGGAGAATCGGCGACGTTTTTCGCGCTTGCGATGGCGGCTGTTCTGTTCGGGGTCGGGGTAGGGCGAGCGCATAAACCCCTTGAGAAGGCGGGGTGCGCAGCATTGGCGGCGGTGAGCGTGTTCCTCGCAGGCGAGGAAGTCAGCTGGGGCCAGCGGTTTTTTGGCTACAGGACTCCAGATGCCGTCAGCCGGGTCAACGTGCAGGGGGAGTTTAACTTCCACAATATCGACCCTGACGCCATGATTCCCGTCTATGGGGTGATCGGGGCGGCCCTGGTTGTCTACGGACTCCTGCTGCCTGCGTTGGTGAACGGTTCATCCCGCGTCCGCGGGGCCGTCTGCGGCCGGGGCATGCCTGTGCCGCCGCTGAGCCTGTCACCCTTGTTCGTGGCTCCGGTTATCTATGTGGCCGTTGACCTGTTCCCTCGGACCGATGAGGTGTTCGAATGGCTGGTGAGCGCGGCTTTGCTGGGTATGGCCATGGCGCTGGCCGTTGACGGCCAGCGGGCCCGGCTGCGATCGGCCGGCCAGGGGCCGCGGTCCGGCTGGCTGCGAACGGGCGCAGTCGCGGCCGCGTGGGCCACAGCCTTCTCCGCGGGCGTCGTTCTTTCCGCCGTCAGCAAGCCAATCCTGCCCTACGAGTCGGTCCTGAGTTTGCACGCTTCCTTCTATCTGCCCGAAGCCGGGTTCCCCAGGCAGGCAGAGCGGCTTTTTAAGCAGCTCGAATCATTCGCAAGGCCTGGAGAGTTGCCGCGTGTCCACCTCGACTACGGACAATTTCTCCGGGAGCAAGGCCGCTCCGGCGCCGCAAGGCGGGCGTTCGAGGATGCCAGGGAGGGTGCAGAGAAGGCCTTGGCACGGAGCCCGGGTCGGCTGGTGAACCTCGAGGTCGCTGCGTTCGCGTGTGATGAACTGGGAGACTCGGAGGGTCGAGACAGGGCCGGCCGGGCAGCCATCGATGTGCTGAGCGCCCGTCTGGCGCGGCTGGATTCCGGGGACGCGGGAGAACCTGGTGCTGTCCTGTGGTCCCGGACAGCCAACAGCCGGGATTCACGCGCGCGGACCCTGATACGCCGGGCCAGACTGCACTTGCTCCTCGAAGACTGCGCTCCCGCTCTCCAGGACCTCGCTGACGCCGCCTCGATCGTTGAATGGGCTGACACTGCACGCACCCTGGCCAGGCTCAAGCGGGAGGTTCGCGCTACCTGTCCGGGCGTGGCTGGCAGCAAAATGGGCGGAACGACGCCGGGAGTGCGTTCTTCCGAGACCTGAACGGGACGACCCGTTGCAACGGGTCGCGGTCGGGAAACTCGCTCCCTATCGGGCGGGTAGCGCGTCGCTTTGGCCCCCTGTCCGCCAGCGGGCCGTCGATCTGGCGCCCGCGCCGGAGTTTCTCAGGACATCCCTGGGTCATGGCGGGCAGCTGCGGTTGCGGATTCATGGCCTGACGGCGCTGCAGGCAGCGTCCCGCAAGACAGCGGCCGAGCTCGTGATTTTCACGGAACTGGTCTACCAGGCTGACGCCGATGCTGCCGCTTGCCTCCGGGTTCGCGCCCGGCTGCTGAATTCCGACGGGGTCGCCCTGTGGGAACGGCTGGATGAGGTGGATCCGGACGACCTGGAGGCCGGGCATCGGGCGGTCCTGCGGGCGCTCACCGAAGGCATGGGGCGTACGGCCGAAGGGGGTGGAGTCATGGCAGGCTTGCGAAAACCGCGCCTGGTCCAGGCTCCCTGAGCCCGTTTGGACGGACCGCGCGTCGCGGGTAGTCTTTGTGGGTGGTCCGGCGCCTTGCCGTAACGAAGCGACGGTCGCCAGGCCGGAGGTCTCGGCAACCGGATCGCTACTGGAGTCCCATTCATGTCTCGTGCCATTCCCGTTCTTGTCCTGTGCGTGGCCTGCTCGATTGCGTCGGCGTCCGGGACCCCAGCGCAGCTTTCATTCGACGAAGCACAATTTCGCAACGATATTCAGCGCCTTGCTTCGGACGAATTCGAGGGCCGGGCTCCTGCCTCTCCCGGCGAAGCAAAAACCGTGGCGTTCATCGAATCGGGTTTCCGTGCAGCGGGCCTTGAGCCAGCCAATGGCGACAGCTTCAGGCAGGCGGTGCCGCTCGTGTCCATTACGACCCGGCCGGATGCCGCGCTCGTTGTGACCGGCGGTGAGAGTGACCTGCGGTTCGCGTACGGCACGGACATCATGGTGGGCACGAAACGGGTCGTCGAGACCATCTCGCTGGATGCCAGCGAGATGGTTTTCGCGGGCTACGGAATCGTCGCGCCGGAATTTGGCTGGGACGACTACGCCGGGCTTGATGCCCGCGGCAAGACGGTGATTGTGCTGGTGAACGATCCGGGCTACGCAAGCGCCGATCCGGCGTTGTTTCGCGGCCGGACGATGACCTACTACGGGCGTTGGAGCTACAAATTCGAAGAAGCAGCCCGCCAGGGTGCGGCCGGGATTCTGGTCGTGCACGAAACCGGGGCCGCCGGGTATGGCTGGCCGGTCGTCGCCAATAGCTGGTCGGGGCCGCAGTTTGATCTTGACCGGGGGCACGAGAATGCTGGCCGCGCCGCGGTGGAGGGATGGCTCAGCGATGCTGCGGCGCGGCGGGTTTTCGAGGCCGCTGGACTGGATTTCCAGACGCTATCGAACAAAGCGGCGGTGCACGGCTTTGAACCGGTTCCCCTGGGCCTCAGGGCGTCCGTGGGCTTGAACAACAACGTGTTGCACTCCCGGTCATCCAATGTGATCGGCTATCTGCCCGGGAACGGGCGGCCCGAGGAGTCGGTCATTCTCATGGCCCACTGGGACCACCTGGGCCGCGACGACAGCCTCGAGGGCGATCAAATCTACAACGGGGCCCTGGACAATGCGACCGGTACCGCGGCCTTGATCGAGCTGGCGCGGGCCATGGCTTCCGAATCGCCTGCACGCAGCGTGGTGTTCGCCGCCGTGACCGCCGAAGAGAGCGGCCTGCTGGGCTCGGCGTTCTATGCCGAGCATCCGCTGTTCCCTCTCGAAACCACGGTGGCGGCGCTCAACATCGACGGTATGAACGTGCTCGGCCGAACCCGGGATGTGGTCGTCATCGGCTGGGGACAGTCGGAACTTGAAGACCTGCTCAAGCGGTTTGCCGCGGCCCAGGGCCGTGTGATCGTCCCGGAACCCTTTCCTGAAAAGGGTTCGTTCTATCGCTCCGACCATTTCAACCTCGCCAGAAAGGGGGTTCCCGTGCTTTATGCCGAGAGCGGCATAGACGACCGGAGTCGCGGGGCGGAGTGGGGCCGTGCGCAAAATAACGACTACGTCCGCGATCGATACCACAAGCCGTCGGATGAGTACGATCCCGCCTGGGACCTTTCCGGCGCCCTGGAGGACATGCAGCTGTATCTGGAGATCGTCAGGCGGCTCGCTTCGAGCAACGATTTTCCCGACTGGCGGGCTGATTCGGAGTTCAAGCCTGTCAGGGACGCCAGCGCGGATCGGCGCCGCCGCCCGGCTGACTGATCGCAGGACCGGGCGAGCTCAGTCCCGCGTACGTCCGAGCTGCTTCAGATGGATGCCCGGGCGCCCGTCATCCAGCCCCATGTAGATTTTCGCGCCTTCTGTTTTCCAGAAGGTCACGACGGCAAGGTCTTCGAGGCCACGAATCCGGGTCACAAGAGCCGGCTCCTCGCGAGCGTCGGGCTGCGGCATCAAGCGAGGGTTGCCGGTCGTCGGGGCGGCGGAATCGATATCCGCGTCCGGAAGCGTCCGGCGCATTGCGCTGGGGAGACCGAAACGACGGTACGAGCCGCTGGATGCCGCTGCGCTGCGCGCGGGTTTGGCCGTGGACGCGCAAAAGCTTTTCGCGTAGCCGGCAGGGCAGAGGTCGTCGGCAGGCTGAGGGGCAGGATCTGCGCTGGCCAGGCGGACGCCGGCCAGGCTGAAAGGGAGCAGGAGCAGGAGCGTTGCGACGCGTCCTGCGCCCGTCCTGCAAGCTTCCGGGTGTATCGGTGGTTCCGGATCCTTCTGCATCAAACTGCCTCCCTGGGCTCTCTGCTGGCTCCTGACCGAACCCGTTCTCCGGACCACCCCAACCAGAGACCGGGCATCGCCCAGCTCAATTTATGTCTACAGGCATGGGCCACCGATCGCAAGCCGTCTCCTAACGGCGACGCCGCCAGAAGCCTCCGCCCGCCTTGTCAGCCGTCGCTTCCGGGCCCAGCCGGCTGCCCAGCCACGTGGATTTCTTGCTGTCGATGTCCCGCGTGTCCAGGCCTGCGCCGTCCCAGGCGCGTTCCGGCGCAAACGACCCGTGCTCGTAGGGATTGCATCCCGCGGCACCCCTGGATTCCCGCGGTGATTCGCGTTCGGGCAATCGCGTTGCGGCAACCGCGCCGGTGGACTCGTAGGGGTCCACCCCGTCGCTCAGCGAAAGCTCGTCGCCCATACGCAGTTCCTCAATCGTCAAGTCGGTGGCCAGGTCCCTCGTGTCCTGCCCCCATACCCCCCTCTTTTTGCCCATTTTTCAGGCTACTCCTTCCGTAATGTTATTTCTTTTATAAGATTACGAGCCCAAGCCCATGAATAGACTGGGGTCACTCTGGAGTTTATTGGAGGTCGAGGTGGAGCGCCCCCGAATGCGTCACACTTCTGCGGGTTCAGCTTCCGATGGCGGGCGGCGACGGCGCAGCGGCAGACTCAGAAGCCTCAGGAGCTCGATACCGAGAAACGGGGATGCCAGCAGGAGCCATGCTCCCCGTTCGCCGCGGCCCAGGGCCGAATACATGTCCCCGTAGAACGCGCCCAGTCCGCCGCCGTACTCGCCGAGAATCTGCTGCCCGACGAGGTAGACCGCCAGGGGCATCAAGCCGAATCCGACCACGAGCAGCACGGCGGCGAGTATGAGTTCGAACCGGAGGCGCCGGGTGGCCGTGCCTGGGGAAGTGCTTTCCGAGGACTGGGTCATGCCGCGGATTCTCCACCGCCGCCACGCTTCCGGCAAGTCACCGGTGATATTCTTGCGCTCATGAATCCCGAGACCTTGGAAAAGCGCCCGTGAATGCGCTGGGAGACTGGTTTCGACGCCACCTTGCCGATCCGCAGGTCGTCCTGCTGGCCGGGATTGTTTTTGTCGTTGCCGGCACCCTGTATTTTTTCGGCGGCATGCTGGCTCCTCTCCTTGCGGCGGTGGTCATTGCCTATCTCCTGGAGGGACTGGTTTCCCGGCTGGAGGAGCGGCGCGTCCCGCATCTCGCTGCCGTGCTCCTGGTTTTCATCGCGTTTCTCGCGGTCTTGCTGTACCTGGTCTTCGGCCTGCTGCCGCTCGTGACCGGCCAGGTCAATCAGCTTCTCCGCCAGGTGCCGAGCATGGTGGGCGCCGCCCAGCAGCAGCTCTCACAACTGCCTGACCGGTATCCAGGGCTCTTGAGCCGAGAGCAGATCCAGGAATTGCTGGCCGGCATGAGCGCCGAAATCTTCAGCCGCAGCCAGGTGCTTCTCCAGTTCAGCCTGTCGTCGCTGCTGAACCTGTTCACGATGGGCGTTTACCTGATCCTGGTGCCCATTCTGGTGTTCTTCTTTCTCAAGGACAAAGACCAGATCCTGGCCTGGTTCGGCGGTTTTCTTCCCGGTGAGCGCCAGCTGACCTCCCAGGTATGGAGCGAGGTCAACGCGCAGATTGCCAATTATGTTCGCGGCAAGTTCTGGGAGATCTTCATCGTCGGTAGCGTCGCTTTTGCGACGTTTCGCCTGTTCGGACTGCAATACTCCCTGCTGCTTGCCGTCGTCACCGGCTTCTCCGTGCTGATTCCCTATATCGGCGCGCTGATGGTGACACTTCCCGTGGCCCTGGTCGGCTACTTTCAGTTCGGTCTGGATCCGCGTTTCTTCTGGCTGCTCATAGCGTACGGGATCATCCAGTTCCTCGACGGAAATCTGCTCGTCCCGCTGCTGTTCAGCGAAGCGGTCAATCTTCACCCCGTGGCAATTATCGCTGCCGTCCTGGTCTTCGGTGGACTGTGGGGCTTCTGGGGGCTGTTCTTCGCCATTCCGCTGGCAACGGTTATCCAGGCGGTGCTTCGTGCCTGGCCGGCCAAGGCCCGAACGCCGGTCGCCGTCGAAACCGAGGAAGCGGCGTAGCGGGGCCTAGGAGGCTGCCGGATGGGTCTCACGCCAGGCCAGCATCCCGCCGGCCAGCGAATAAACCTCTGCGAATTCCTGGTCTTCAAGAAACGCTGCGGCGAGGGCGGAGCGCCCCCCACTACGGCAATAAAGGTAGATCGGACATGACTTGTCGGAGAGTTCCACCGGGGGCGGGGTATCCAGGTCCTCGGGCTCGTCACTGACCGCAATCTCCACGACGCCGAGGGGTATGTTGACGGTGCCCGGTATGGCGTCAGCGGCATGTTCGTTGGGCTCGCGGACGTCGATCACGATGGCTCCTGCCGCGAGAGCGGCATCGATGGACGGGACGTCGATCTCCGTGATTCTGGCGCGGGCAGCGGCAACAGGGTCGATATGAGTCATTGAGACGTTCTCCGTGTTTGACGGTGTATGGGACGGGCCGGGTCCGGCCGCGATGTTGCTGTAGACAATCCATGTGGCGATCAGGAACAAGAGCAGGGCGAAACCCTGGCGCAGCTGCCGGTCAGGCAGTCTGCCGCCCATGCGACGGCCGACCAGGCTCCCTGCCACGCCGGCGGCGGCCACGGCGCCGAGTACCGGCCAGTCAAGTGGCACGCCCGTGCCCTCGAGGATCTGCTGGTAACGAAAAAACCCTACCGCGCAGTTCAGGGCGATGATGGCAAGGCTGGTGCCGACGGCCTCGTGAACCGCGAACCCGCCCAGCAGGACCAGGGCCGGCACAATGGCAAACCCGCCGCCCACACCCACGAGTCCCGTAAGCATCCCGACCAGCAAACCGTCACGTCCCAGCTTCCAGGCGGGCCGAGCCCCGGTGTCGCCAGTCCGGGCCGGCGGCCGGAGCATCATCGTGCCCGCGGCCAACATGACCCCTGCGAAAATCAGGAGCTGTACGCGGCCGGGAAGCCAGCCGCCCAGGGTGGCGCCGAGCCACGTCCCCAGCATGCCGGGGACACCGAACCAGGCGACCGCGTCCCACCGGATGGTCCGCTGACTGCCTCCCGGGAGGAGGGCGCCTGCCAGGGCCACCGTCCCCACCACCGCAAGGGATCCGGCGATAGCGGCTTTCTCATCCTGGCCAAAGAGATAGACCAGCACGGGAACGGTCAAAATAGACCCGCCCGAGCCGAGCAGCCCGAGACTGAGGCCGATCGCGGCTGCGCCGAGCCAGGGAATCAGGGAGAGGAGCATGGGGGCCGGGGGCAGGGGTCCGTAGGGAAGGGGCTTGTCATTATATTAGAAAATCCAAATACATTGTTCGCAGAACAGGGCGGACCGGCCGTCCAGGGTCGTCGTGGGCACGATGGTCTTGACACAGGACCAATATGCAACAGGCACCAGCTTATAATGGGCTGCCTTTTCTGTCGGAACCGGAATCGCCGAAATGAAGTATCTGCACACCATGGTCCGCGTCACTGATATCGATGCCTCCATCGATTTCTACTGCAACAAGCTCGGACTGGTCGAGCTTCGCCGCCATGATAGCGAGCAGGGTCGCTTCACCCTCGTGTTTCTGGCCGCTCCCGGCGACGAGGACGCCCAGGTCGAGCTGACCCATAACTGGGATCCGGAAACGTACACCGGGGGTCGGAACTTCGGTCACCTGGCCTACCGGGTCGACGATATCTATGCCGCTTGCCAGAGACTGGCCGACGGTGGGGTCGTCATAAACCGCCCGCCCCGCGACGGGCGGATGGCCTTCGTCCGCTCGCCGGACAATATCTCCATCGAGTTGCTGCAGAAGGGTGAGGCGCTGCCGCCGGCGGAGCCCTGGCTTAGCATGCCGAACTGCGGCGAGTGGTGAACCCCCGGCCAATGTCGGGTGTCGGCCAGGCGGCTGCCCGGGCCCGACTGCTGGCCGTACTCGCTCATCCGATCGCATTTCTTCTGCGTGTCCTTCGGGGCATGGTCCGGAACCGGGCGCTCCTCCTGTCCGGGGCGCTGGCATACAACGCGCTGCTGACGCTGATTCCTTTCTTCACGTTGCTCCTGCTCGTACTGTCGTCCTTCATGGACGAGGCCCGCCTCGTGGCCGCGCTGCAGGCAAACCTCGACATCCTTCTGCCGGGAGAGAGCGAGCTGGTCGTGGACCAGGTCATGAGTCTTCTTGAGCACCGGGACCTGATCAGCGGCTTCACGATCCTGTTCCTGCTGTTTTTCAGCGGCAGCGCGTTTATGGTCTTCCAAAACGCGATGAGTCTGATTTTCGAGCATCGTTTCCTTGTCTGGCGCCGCACGCGGCTGATGTCGTTTGTCATTCCCTGGCTGTATTCCCTGCTGCTGGGCGCCGGGTTCGTGGTCCTGGCGCTGGTCACCGGGGCATTGACCGCGCTGAAGCGGCAGGACATGGCCTGGTTCGGCGGACAGCTGCCGATGAGCGGAATCTCCACGGGCCTGCTCCACGTGTTCGGATTTCTGACCGAGGTGCTGATCTTTACTTCCCTGTATGTCGTCATGCCCGTGGGAGGCCTGCGGGTCCGCCAGGCGCTGGTTGGCGGCGTGGCTGCCGCGCTGCTCTGGGAGCCTGTTCGTCATGTTCTCGGCTGGTATTTCGAGACCTTCTCGGCGGTCAACGTCGTGTACGGTTCGGTGGGGACGGTGGTGATCACGCTGATTCTCATGGAGATCGGTGCATTGATAATTTTGTTCGGCGCTCAGATCATTGCGGAGTACGAGCGCTTTGTTTACCGGGAGCGCTATCGTCCCCGGCCCGAGATGGGTGGAGGAGGACGGCCGAGTGCGTGGGGCGTCGGCGACCGGGGGGCGCTGCGGAACGCGCGGGTCGACAAGTTGGATGCGACGACGGGAGAGACTGATGAAGTGTCCTAAGTGTGAACACGAGATGGAAGTGGTGGCCTTCAAGGATGTCGAGGTGGATCGTTGCACCCTTTGCAAAGGCCTGTGGTTCGACTCCTTTGAGGCCGAGCAGCTCAAGCACATGAAAGGCTCCGAGGAAATCGACATCGGCGATCCCGACGTGGGGCGGGTATTCAATCGGGATGACCGAATCGATTGTCCGCGCTGCAAGACCGCCATGATCCGGATGGTTGACCCGAAGCAGACTCATATCTGGATGGAGTCATGCACGGTTTGCCACGGGGTTTTCTTTGACGCCGGAGAGTTTCGCGATTTCAAGCGCTACACGGTCATCGATTTCTTCCGCGGCCTGCGGACGGGGGAGCGCCCCTGACTCAGGCGCTCCGGCGATTTCTCACGGCGGCGCGGCACAGGACCTCGAAACGGGCCACGGCTTCCCCAAGGCGCTGGAACGTGTAATCCATGTCTCGTTCCTCGTAGTCAATGCCGCGTTGTACCTGCCGGTCCTGAACGTGATAGCTCTGGCGCAGTTCGCCGTCAGCGTCAAAGGACGCCCGGAGGGCCAGTCGGATCGCGCGCTCCTCGGCCACGCGCACGGTTACCTGGAGGTCGCTGCGTTCCACTTCACAGCCGTAGAATCCCCGTATCTCGTCTCCGAGGCTGCGGGTATCGAGATGCAAGGCCCGGGCAAGCCGGCGAACTTTGCGTTTCTGCCACTCGGCTTCCTGTTGGTCCAGGCGTTCGGTAAGGCTCGCAGAGCCGGTTGTATCGGACGTCGTCATCGTCAGCCCCCGTGCGGCAATCGCTATCCAGCAACGAGGGCAAACCCGAACGACGGAACCGGCAAGACCTGCGGGTCTCGCCGTGCCGGCAGCTCCGCTGTCTGACCCGCTCCGAGGGGGCCGTAGACCGGTAGCTTTGCGTCCCCGCCTTTCGACGGGTTTGCCCTTGTCTTTGCGGTACCGAAATTTCCACAGCGGCGGAAGGGTGTCAAGGGACCGGGTCACCTTTTGCTGTCTGGTCAGCTGCCGTGCCCGACGCTCCCTGGTCGCGTTGACGAGGGCACGGCTGCTGGCTATGGTGACCACGCCCGATTTCGGGTCAGACGGATTCCGGGTGGCGGCATGGGACTGAGCGTTATTTTCGATTTGTCCGACGAGGATCTGGACTACTTCGAAAGAGTGTTTGCCGAACGCAAGCCCGGCGGTGGCGAAGTGGCTCTGCACGATATCGAGCAAGCGACCAGCCAGCTGATTGCCGCTGCGGAGACTCGCGGCGCACCGCCTTTTATTCTCGGCAAGCTCGAGGAACTGCGGCCGATGGTTGCCATGCTGACCGACGACGAATGGCGCCTGCCGGCCGAAGACATGGGGCGTGTTCTGAGCACCCTGGCTTATTTCGCGGATCCCGAGGATCTCATTCCGGACGACCTGCCAGCGCTGGGGTTTCTCGACGATGCCGTCATGGTGGAACTGGCCCGCCGGCATCTGCAGCCGGAAATCGACGCCTACGCCGATTTCTGTACCTATCGGGATACGGAGACAGCCCGCCGGCTTGAGGCCGGGGAGGAGCCCGGCGTGGTTTCACGGCTGGACTGGCTGGATTCCCGGCGGCACGAACTCCAGGATCGTATGCACGATCACCGTGCCCGCGTGCCCTTTTTCAGCCGTTCCTGAAGCCGGCTGTGCCGTAGCCCGGGAAGCCTACGTCGACTCGGCCCGGTTCGGGCCGATGACCGTCGAGGCCGGTGCCAGGCCGGCCCGGCTGCGGCCCGCCATGTATTCCAGCGCCGTTTCGAAGTTCCTGGTAAAGCGCGTCGTGTCAAATAGCGGGCTGGATCGCGCTGTGGTCCGGACTCGCTGTTTGAGAGCTGCGATCTGCTCCGGATCGCGGACCAGGGAAATCACCCGGGCACGGTATTCCTCTGCCGATGCGGCAACGAGATCGTCGAGGTTTGCGGCGTGCAGCAGACTGGCCGCGACCCGGGAGGCCATGGAATTCCCCGGCAAGGTCAGCACCGGCAGGCCGGCCCAGAGGGCGTCTGCCGCGGTTGTGTGGGCGTTGTAGGGGAGGGTGTCGATAAACAGGTCAGCGAGCCGGTACCGGGCCAGGTAGTCCCTGAGCGGCAACCTGGGGCAAAACACGAGCCGCTGCGGATCCACGCCCAGTCGGGACGTCTCCCGGCGGAGATTGTCCTTGAGCCCGCTCCCCGGGTTGGTGTCCTGCAGCCACAACACCGCATCGGGGAGGGTCCTTAGCAGGTCCATCCAGAAGGCGAACGTGTCGGGATGGATCTTGTAGCTGTTGTTAAAGCAGGCCAGGACCACGGCGTGGTCCGGCAGGCCGCACTCGGCCCGGGTCGGGGTTGCTCCCGGTTCTGCCCGATGATCGTCCTCTGCCCAGTAGGTGTCCGGCATCCAGATCAGAGACTCGCTGAAGGTGGACGCCCGATCTTCGGGCACGACGACCGGGTCGACGATGGCGTAGTCGATAAAGTCGGCTCCGGTGCTTCCGGGGAAGCCCACCCAGCTGGCCTGGACCGGCGCCGGACGAAGGGCAAGGCATTCCGTCAGCGCATTCTCTGTGTGGCCCTTCAGGTCGATAAGGATGTCTACCTTGTCGTTGCGCATGCGAGCGGCCGCGGCTGCGGCCGGTACGCCACGCAGGTCGACGAACTCATCGAGGGAGGCCACGATGCGCTTCCGGATTCCGCTGCCGTCGTCTTCTCCATTGCAGTAACCGATAACCCGGAAGCGGGACCGGTCATGGCGCTCGAACAGCCCCACCTTGGTATAGGCGGTCGGGTGGCGACGAAATTCCGAGGTCAGGTACGCCACCGTGATGGGCCCCTGTGTGCCGGTATCCGGACCGGCCCCGACGCCCGGTTCCCGGGCAGCCGGACGGCCAGCGGAAGCGCCGGCCCGCCGGGCCTTGTCTCTAGACCATGTGCGTGCACAGCGAAGCTGTGCGGCCGGCGGTATCGGTTCGGCGAGGGCAACGAACGGCGAAAGCCCGGAACGTCCTTCCTCGATGGCGCCACGGAACCGGTCGGCGAGGGCAGGGTAGTGTTCCCAGTTACAGCTTGAGCGAGCCATATACAAGGCGCCGTTGATCGCCTCGGCGAAGTCCGGATCAAGGGTCAGGGCCCGAAGGTACCCGTTCAGGGCGGCATCCCACTGGCGCTGGCGCTCGAGCAAGGACGCCAGGCCGAAATGGAAGCGGGGGTCTGTCGCATCGGCACCGAGGGCGCGCCGCCACGCCGCCGCCGCGGCGTCTTCCTCGCCGGCAGACTCGAGGCGCCGGGCCTCCAGCGCATCGCCCAGGGGCAGGGCGGGCGCCACGCGGCGCACCTGGCTGATCAGGCTCCCGGCCTTCTCGAGTTCGCCCATATCCAGAGCCAGGCTGGCGGCGTTGCAGAGCGCTTCGACGAATCCCCTATCCAGAGAAACCGCTTTCTCGAAGGCGCCCAGTGCTTCCTCGAAGCGACTCTGGTCCTGCAGGGCGCCACCCAGGGCGTTGCAGGCGGCCGCGAGACCGGGCGTAGATACCAGCGCGCGTCGGGCCGCGGACTCCGCTGCCACCGCTTCGCCCCGGGCCCTGAGAATCGCCGACAGATTACAGAGATAGTCCGGCTGTTCCGGTTGCTGCTTCAGCGCCTCGCCAACCAGCCGGACCGCCTCCTCCAGCTGGTTCTGCTGGTAACGGAGGACACCCAGCAAATGCAACGCGTCGGCATGGCCCGGGCTGTCCGCCAGCAGCTGGTCATAGAGGTTCGCCGCTATGTCGAGCTGACCCCGCTGATGCCGGGCAAGCGCCTCCCGCAGCAGGTCATCAGCGGCGTTCACGGCAACCCCTGCAGACGATTTGGATTTCTGATTTGTCGTATCGGCATGTTCGCGCCAGTGTAGCGGAGGACAAGGGCGCGGGCAGACGTTCAACCCGGCCTCGAGATAGCCCGATGGAGCGCGTAGCGTTATGCTGGGCGCCGTTCCGGGGCGCAAATGCCGGCCGGATCCGGCGGCGGCGGTGGCCTCGCCGAGGCGCGCGAGGGTCCGGCGCCGGACACAAGGAGAGCCCGTTGAGCGCAGAAGGCCGAACACTGGAACAGTCCGAGATCGTCCGCAGCGGTCCGTATCCCGAACTGACCTGGCCCGCCGTGCTGGTGGGCTACATGCTGGGCGCGCTGATTGCGCTGAGTATCGGCTACGCCGCCCTGATCCTGGGCTTCTCCATTGAAGGCTCTGAGCTGGCCGCCATCCTTGGCTTCGGCGTGCTGCGCGGGCTGTTGCGCCGCTACAGCATCGTCGAAAATAACATCACCCAGACCGTTGCGAGCGCCGTCAACGGGGCGTCATCGGGGATGATGTTCTCGGTCCCGGCCCTTTTCATTCTTGGCCGCACGGATTTCGATCCCTACCTTCTGACCTTTGGCTGTATTGCCGGGGCCTTCCTGGGGATTGCGTTCATTATTCCACTGCGCAAGCAGATGATCGATTTCGAACGACTGACTTTCCCCGGCGGCGTTGCCGTGGCCACGATCCTGAAATCGCCGGGAGCGGGCGTGACGAAAGCGGTCCTGCTGCTCAGCGCCGCCCTGCTTAGTGCCGTGGCGCATACGTTTGTGCAGCTCAACGGCGTGGACAACTGGAATCTGGGCGCCCTCATCGGTATGCCGGAATACGCCAACGGGGTCTGGTACCTGTCCCTGCTGACTATTGGTGTGGGTTTCATCGCTGGCCGGGGCGGCCTTGCGTTCATTATTGGCGGATTCGTCTGCTACTGGTTCCTGGCGCCCGTACTCTCGGTTTCCGACCTGCTGCCCAGCACCAACCCCGACGAACTGCGGGTCAACCTGTTTCGTCCGGTTGGCATTGGCATGCTGATTGGCGGTGCAATCACCGGCATCGTGCTCGCTTTGCCGCTGATCGTCAGTGCTATCCGCAGCATGCAGAATGCGTCGAAGGTGAAGTCGGCCGTCGCTCGCGACGAGATGCCGATTCGGCTTCTCTACTTTGCTGTCGTTGGCGCCGCTGTGCTCCTGGCCGTAATGGCCGTGATGTCCACCGACCAGGTAGGGCTGCTTCGGGGCCTGGCCATGGCGCTGCTGGGTACCGTCTGGATCTGGGTCGCCGGTGTCATTCTTTCGGAGTGCATCGGGCGCACCAACTGGTCGCCCTTGTCCGGGATGACACTCATTGCCGTGACCCTGTTGATCATCATCACCCGCGGGCTCGACGACGGGCCGGCCACGATCGCGGCAGTGATGGTGGGAGCGGCGGTGTGTGTCGCCATGTCGCAGGCCACCGACCTGATGCTGGATCTCAAGACGGGCTACCTGGTCGGGGCGACCCCCAGGATGCAGCAGGCCGGCCAGTTTCTCGGCGCGTGGCTGGGGCCGATTCTCATCATGGGCCTGATCTTCGTGCTTCATGAGGCCTATGGACTGGGAAGCGACAAGCTCCCGGCGCCCCAGGGACAGGCCCTGGCCAGCATGATCACCGGTATCCTGGGCGGCGATGTTCCCGTGGAGAAATATGCTGCCGGTGCGGCGCTTGGTGCGCTCTTGTCCGCCGCCAGCGGCGGGCTGGGCATCACCGTTGGCCTCGGCTTTTACCTGCCGTTCAATATTGTCCTGACCTACAGTATCGGCACTGTGCTGCGTCTGCTATCCGACCGCTACAAGGGCTCCGAGTTCAGCGAAGAAATTGGCATACCGGTGGCCGCGGGGCTCATCGTCGGTGAAGCCCTGGTCGGGGTGTTCTTTGCGGTGCTGATGGTGATTGGCGGTACCGGAGCAGGCGCATGAAGACACTGGGCTATCTGCTGCTTGTCGCCGGGTTCCTGGGTGGGGCGTTCGTAGCCTCGATGGATGCCGAGCATGTCATCTGGTCGGCGTTTGTGCCGGCGATTCTGCTTGGCGCCGCGGGTCTTTGGCTGGTCAAGCGTGCCGAGCATGCAGTCTCCCGGTCCGAGGAAGTGCTCACCGCCAACCAGGCCCATCTGGGTGACAGCCTCAAGCGGGTTGTCGAACAACTGCGCGACCTCGAAGCCATCAAGGGAACACTCGGCCCGTCCGCCCTGCGTTCCGAGGTGGATGAACGCTTCCGGGGGGACCTGCACCGGTTCGCCGAGGCGCGCGAGACGCTTTCCCATCTCTATGGCCTGCAAACCTATGCGGAAATCATGAGTTCGTTTGCCACCGGCGAACGCTATCTGAACCGGGTCTGGTCGTCATCCGCCGACGGTTACATCGAGGAAGCGAGAACCTACGTCGGCAAGGCCCTGGAGCAGTTCGAGGAGTCCCTGAGCTGCCTGGAGGCCTCCCGGCCGTCAGCCTGAGGGCGTATCCGCCTGCCAGGTCGGCCGCGCCATGACCGTGCCGAAACTCGGGAACATGACATTGAACGCGATGCTGATTCGGCGTGTGCTGCTCTGGTTGACATCGACGGCATGGAGCAGCCACGACGGAAACATCACGAGCATGCCTTCGGCCACGTCCAGGCTGACGGTATCCTGATTGGCTATGTCGCGCCGGCGGGCCGGTGGCGCCATCATGGAGGCCTGGGGCCGGGGATCGAAAAAACTGATCGAGTCTGCGCCAGGGGCTGTCTGGACGTACCAGACGCCACTCAGGTAATTATTGGGATGCGCGTGGGGGCGATGCGGGTAACCCGGATCGCTGACGTTGGCCCAGCATCCGGTCACCTGGAATCCGTCGTGCACCAGGGTGAGGGACTCGAAAATGCTGGCCGTCACCTGTCGGACCAGGCCCACGAGGCCCGCGAGTTCCGGCCGCTGATGGAGCATCTGGTCGCTCTGCCATTGCCCTGAGGCTGCAAGATTCGGATGCTCGTCCTCGATGGCGGACAGGCATTGCCGGATCCTGGCGTTCACGGGAGCGAATACCGCCGCCTCGAACTGCGTTGCCCACACGTAAGTCGGAAACAGCTTGAGTACGGCCGATTTCTCGACCCCTGATCCAGTACTGGCGGCCATCATCATCCTCCCCGCGAGGAGCTTAGCATGGGCCCGAAATACCGAGCCCCCTTGCGCGCGGATCCGGGCCGGCTGACAATCGACAGTGCGCCGAGGCGCACTCCACGGACGGAACGGCAGGGAGCGAAAGGGAACAGGATGTATTTTGCGCATTTCGGGCTCAAGCGCCCCCCCTTCGAGGACGCTTGCGACAAGGACCGCTTTTATGCCGGCGATGGCCATGGCGGCGCGCTGGAATTTCTCCGTACGGCGTTTTCCGGCCCGGAACTGCTGGTCGTTCTGACGGGCCCGTCGGGGGTCGGGAAGACCGCAACGCTGGAACGGTTTCTTGCCGACCGCAGCGAGAGTGTCATCGGCGGCTGGCTGGATTTTCTCCCTGCAACCGCGGACGAGTTCCTCGAAGCCCTTCTCGAACGCCTGGGTTTCCAGCCCGTGACGGCTGCGGCCCCGGAGCTGCGAAGTATCCTGGGCGTATTTCTGGGTCATCAGGTCAGAAGGGCGCCCACGTGGTGATCGCGGCGCGGATTGCCGGCAGTGTGTCCCCCGCAGTGGTGGATGAACTGGCCTGGCTTTCCACGCTCGAGCCGACACGTCAGGGGCGGGTGAAGGTTCTCCTTGTCGGTGACGAGCGCCTGGATCGCGTGCTGGAATCGCCGCGCAGCCGGGCGCTGGCGAAACTGGTAGCTCACCGTCATCAGCTAGAGCCCCTGTCCCTCATGGAGACTGCCGACTATCTGGAATACCGGCTCGAGGCGGCGGGGTCGCGGCGGCCCCACGAGCCGTTCACCGACGAGGCCGCCGCCAGGATTTTCGAGCTCTCGGGCGGGTTGCCGCCGCGTATCAACTCGCTGGCCGAAGACGCGCTCGGAAAGGCCTGGCAGGCCGGGAAGGCCCGGATTGGAGCCGGTCTTGTCGGGGCCGATGAGATGCCCGCACCCGAGACGGAGGGCGAGAACGGATCGGGGCCGCCGGGTCAGCCGGTGCTGACCGTCAGGCGGGAGGGCGGACCGGCGGTGCGGCGGGTTCTGGATCGGGATCGGATTCTCATCGGCCGGCACCGGTGGAACGATCTGTGCCTGGACCACGCCTCGGTCAGTCGCCACCACGGGTTGCTGGTTTACGACCAGGAACAGTGGGTCATCGTCGATCTCAACAGCACGAACGGACTACGCGTCAACGGGCGGACGGTGAAGGCTGCCCGCCTTGTTGACGGCGACCAGGTCGTTATCGGCGAGTTCTCCGGCGCATTCCGTGGCGGTCCCGGTGACGTGATCATCGATCCCGAGGATACCTTCCGCGGAACCATGGCCCTGGGCGCCCGGGCCTGAACCTCAGCCTGGAACGTCGGTGAGGAAGACCTTCAGCTGATCGGCCAGGCGCTTGCAGGCAGTCGTCTGGGTCGGGGCGATCAGCGGAATCGGAATCACCACCGCGGGAATCACCGACATGCCGTTGATATCGGCGCTGACCCGCCCTGCGGAACTCAGCTGCTGCAGATCCCAGACGGTGGCCTGGTACTCGGACTCTTTCTCGAACCACGTCAGGCCATAGCAGCCACCACCACCCGGACCGACAGCACAGGAAATGCCGCCGCCGCCGTCCAGCGTTTCCGTGTCGCCCGTGACCCAGACCAGGTAGCGAATGCCAGCCGCGGTGAGTGCCCGGGATACCGGTGGACTCTGCAGGAGATCGGGCAGGTCGCCCGGGCTGGTCGGAGCGGTGCTCGGCTCAAAATGCGGATAGAAGTCGTCGAGGAACTGGTCGTCCTCGTAGACGCTGAACGGTTTCTTCCCGCCTGACAACTCGTCATACACGCAGTCGACGAAATTGGCCTCCGTGGCGTGTCCCGCATGATAGCTGCGGGCGAGTATCACCATGGACTCTCCCTCCTGAATCCCGGTGAAGTTGCTTCGCTCCTGCTCGATTCGGCTGGTCATGCAGCCGGTCAGCAATGCGCTTGCAAAGCTGACGCACAGCAAGCGTCCGCAAGTGTTACCGAATGATGATTTCCTCGATTTCCACATCTTGATCTCCCGTCTTATCGGGCAGGACTTTGCCTTCCTCGCGCAGCCACTCGCGAATTCTGGGCTGAGTGGCGAACTGCAGTGCCAATTCCGCGCCAGCGTCTCGCATGGCCATAATGGTCGCCTGGGCGAGGGACTGATCCGAGTCCAGAATCTTGTAGCGGCTCTTACCGTACGCTCTTACCGGCCATTCCGCGATCAACCTGCCCTCCGCCGAGAACAGGCGCATGCGATAGGTCATCCAGACCGAGTAGAACGGGTCGCCGGTTTCCAGCGGTACCGAGAACTCGTAGCTCTCGAGTTCCGGTTCGATAACGGCGTCGAGCCCGGCAGCCGCGGCGATCCGCCCGGCTTCCTCGTTTACGGACTCGGTAGACTCGAACATGGAGTCCAGCACGGTATCGAACAGTGCGACATTCGCATCGCCGAGTTCGACGACCCACTCCCGGTCACTCGGGATCTGTTCCCGGTGCTGGTAGGTCAGGAACTGCTCGCCATAGCGCACGCCGACCCGGATAGGCAACGGGTCCACGAGGGGCGTTGGGAAATCTGCGGGAATTGAGGCCGTGGCCGTGCAGCCGGCCGCCACGACAGCTCGCCAGCGCCAGTGGGGCTGCCCTGTGCCAGAGGCGGAAAAAAACCGTTTGCCCAATCAAATGTCGCTGCCTGTCCTGTCCATGTCAGTCCTGTCCATGGCCGAACCGGCGTGAGCCGGCCCCGTGTCCTGACTATACGCGCCGGATCCGTGGAATAACCCTGGTATACCGAATCCTCGCGTCAAATGGGGCCGGATGCGACGAATGGCAACGGATGATATTGCGAATATCGAGACACCCCTACCAGTTTCGTACGCGTCCGGTATCCAGATGAACAAAATCCGAATCGTGGTAGTAACCGACACCCCCGGCGCCCAGGGCCAGCGCGGCGTCGCGAACGCGCCGGGTCGTGACGCCGGCCAGGCGAACGTCTATGGCGCGCCCCTGCATGTGAAGGCTGCGCCGCGCCACGCTGCCGCTCCTGGTGGCGAGCATGGCATTGGTCTTTGGCGATCGATACCCGGAAATGACCTGCCAGCGCGTCGAGCCCAGCCCGCTCTGAAGGGCGTGCAGTATTTCCAGCAGGCGGCGGTCGATCGGATGCACATCACCGGTCCGATGGTCCCGCAGAACCTGGTTGATTTCAGCAAGCGCCGCCTGGCTGTAGAGCCCTTCGGAGAAGAAAGGTGCCCGGACGGACTCGCCGGTATGAAGGCTGGTGAGGTCAAGCCTGCGCTCGACCGAGGCCGATGCCCCCAGCGGGACGGCAGCGGCGACCAGGGCGGCGCCCGAAGCCTTGAGCAGGCGTCGTCTGGCCGGGCAGGGCACTCGGCCTGGGAGGCGTTGATTTCTCATGGGACCGCGTGGTGGCTGTTTGTAGCCATTATCTCCACGCGGCCACGCTGCCGGCAAGACTTCAGGCGGAAGAGTCGATTTCCTCCGGTTCCTTGTTCTCGGCCTGCTCGAGGAGACTGAGCGCCACCTCGAGATAGTCGCTGTCCGTGATAATGCCCACGAGGACGTCCTGCTTGACGACGGGAAGACAGCCGAAGCGGTGACGGTGCATGAATTCGCCAGCGGTTCGAAGCCCGACCCGCTCATCGACGACTTCAACGTTCGTACTCATCAGCCGGGACAGCGGGATGTCGGCGCTCGCTTCGGCGTCGTTTCCGCTTGTGGCCGGTCCTGTGGCAGCCAGCACATCGCGATGCGAAATGATGCCGATCACGTGATCGGCGGTATCCACGATGGGTATATGCCGGATCTGGAGCCTCGCCATCAGTTCGCGCGCCGACTCCAGACGGTCCTCCGGGGTCAGCGTGGCGAGTTGCCCCCGCGGCGTCATCAGTTCGCTTACCGAAAGCATGCGCCAACTCCTTTTCCGAATGCCGTCGAGTCGACTGTACGGCGCTGGGGGGGGCCCCGGCATTGACCTGCGTCAACGCGGAGATGGCTCGGGGCTCGTGGTATGCTCTCGCCCCCCGGAGGAGGCCGCTGATGTCCGACAATCTGAAGAGCAAACTTGCGGAAATTCGAGAAAGCTTTGAGTTTTTCGATTCTGACGGCAATGGAATGATCGATTTCAACGAATTCCTCAGCCTCATGAAGACCGTATCCCCGGAGGCATCCCTCCGGGAATCCGGTGAAGGCTTCTCGATGATCGATACCAATTCCGACGGTTACATCGATCTGGACGAATTCATGAAGTGGTGGCAGACCACCTGGTGGGAATTCTGATCCTCACTGCACCTTGATCTCTGTCCAGAGCCGGTTCATTGCCCGGCGCTGGCGAGCGTCCATTTCCTCGATATTGGACAATCTCGAAAGCACCTCCCCCTGCGGGAACAACGCCGGATCTTCAAGGACGGCGGGATCGATGAACTCCGTCGCAGCGTTGTTCGGATTGCCGATGCCCAACTCGTTGCTCAGAACCGCCGACTGCCGGCCGTCGAGCACGAAGTCGATGAACTGCAGAGCGAGCTCCGGCTCCGGGGCCGTCTTCGGTATAACCAGATTGTCCACGGCCATATAAGCCCCCTCCCTGGGAATGGCGTACCCGATCTTGATGCCGGCGCCGGCTTCCTCTGCGTCTGCCGCTGCCTGATAGACGTCCATGCTGTAGCCCTGGGCCAGCCAGATATCGCCGGCGGCAAGGAGCACGTTGTAGTTGCTGGCGTTGAAAGCGGCCCAGTAGGGCTTTGCCTTGAGAATCACGTCCCGGGCTTCGCCCCAGTGGGCCGGATTGGTGTCGTTGGGCGAGTAGCCCAGGTAGATGAGCGCGGCCCCCATTAGCTCACGCTGGTCGTCCAGCACCGTGACCCGGCCCTTGATCTTGCCGAGATACTGGGGGTCGAACAGGGCTGCCCACGTGTCCGTTGGAATGCCGTGCTCCCGCATCTTGTCTTCGTTGAACCCCAGCAGCGTGACGCCGACGGCGTAAGGCACCGAGACCCGATTGCCCGGATCAAAGGGTCGATCGAGAAATTCCGGCTTGAGGTTCTTCATATTGGCCAGCTGAGCATGATCCAGCTCCAGCAGCATGCCCCGCTGGGCCATGGCGCTGACGGCGTAGTCCGTGGGGACCAGGATGTCGTAGCCACTGGCGCCCGCAGCCAGCTTTGCCATCAGTTCCTCGTTGGAGCTGAAGGTGTCGTAGACGATACGGCACTCGCATTGCTCTTCGAACGAAGCGATCGTTTCCTCGGGGAGATAGTCGCTCCAGTTGTAGATGTGCAGGACGTCCTCGGCGCTGGCCATTGAAGACAGGCCGGTGAGAGCCAGGGCGGTCAGGAATTGCTTCATATCGGGTTCCTCGATTTTCTCTGGATCTGGGCGGGCCGTGAAGGCGCGTGGTCAATGGATGACTCGGAAGCCCGGCCGTCAGGGCGGTTCGTCGATACGGCTCGCTGGGATCATGCGCGCATGGCCTCCGGAGCGAGCCGTGAGGCCAGTACGACGAGGGAAAGTGTAATCAGCATCAGGAGCGTGGACACTGCATTGATTTCAGGAGTGATGCTGACCTTGATCATGGAATAGACCTGAAGGGGCAATGTCGTGGTCCCGGCTCCCGCAGTAAAGAACGTGATCACGAAGTCGTCGATAGACATCGTAAAGGCGAGCAGGGCCCCCGCAACGACGCCCGGCGTGATAGCCGGCAGTACGACTTTCCGGAAAGCCACCCACGGGGTAGCGCCCAGGTCCCGGGCCGCCTCCACCAGGTGCGGGATCCAGGCTCGTCAGCGACGAGCGCACGACAATGGCGACGAAGGAAATGCAGAAAGAGACATGGGCGAGGATCACGGACTGCATACCCAGCGTCAGGTGGATCATGACGAAAAATACCAGCAGGCTGACGCCGGTCAGGATGTCGGGAACCGCCATGGGCGTCACCACGAGAAAAGAGAGGAACCGGGCCCGGTAACGGCTCAGTGCGATTCCCGCTATTGTGCCGATGACGACCGAAATCAGGGTGACCGCCACGGCGATGACGAACGAGTTCCAGGCGGCGGTCAAGAGCTGCTGGTTGCCAAGGAGTTTTTCGTACCAGTCCAGGGTGAAGCCCGTCCAGCGGGCATTGAGCCGTGAATCGTTGAACGAAAAGACGATAACGATCAGAAGCGGCAGGTACAGGAAGGCGTAGACTCCCATGGCCGCAAACCACAGGGCTCGGGACCTAGCGCGCACCGACGGCGCCTCCGGGCAGACGGCGGGCCGCCGATGTCATGATCCAGGCGATCAGTACGACGAAGAGAGTGAGGAACACGGCAATGGTCGAGCCGAAGGGCCAGTCCCTCGCACTCAGAAACTGGTCGCTGATCAGGTTGCCGATCATAGCGCCCTGCGCGCCGCCCAGGATGTCGGGTACCGCAAAGGCCCCCAGGGCGGGAATAAAGACCAGCAGGGATCCCGCGACGAGTCCGGGCACGGACATCGGCAGCGTGACGCTGCGAAAGGTCTGCCAGGGAGAGGCGCCCAGGTCCCGGGCTGCATTAAGCCAGGCCGGATCATGGCGGCGCAGATTGGCGTAGAGGGGCAGCACCATGAAGGGCAGGTGGACGTAGACCAGGCCCACGATGACCGCGAAGGGGGTGAACAGCAGCGTCACCGGGCCGATTCCGAACCAGCCAAGAAACCCGTTGACGCCCTCGGTGAACAGACTGCGTGGGCCGAGGATGCTCATCCAGGCATATACGCGGATCAGGAAATTGCTCCAGAACGGGAGAATGACGAGCAGGACCAGCAGGTCCCTCAGCCGGGACGGAGCCTTAGCGATATACATCGCCAGCGGGTATGCGAGCAGCGCGCAGAACAAGGTCGTGAGGGTCGCATAGACCAGCGAGCGCCAGAAGACCCGCAGGTAAATGGTATCCCCGGCGAAACGCGCGTAGTTCTCCAGGGTGAGGTCCAGGTGCACCCCGTCGGCGTCCGTGTACCAGGCCGGCGCCAGTCCGCCGAAATCGTCGGGAAACTGGAAGGTTGCCAGCACCATGATCAGGGTCGGCGCCGCGAAGAGCACCAGGAGAATGAGGGTGGGCAGGCCGACCAGGAAACGGCCGGATGCCTTCTCAGCCTGCAAGGAGCCGGCCCGCGTCGTGCCGCCAGGCCAGCTGGACCTGATCTCCGAAGTCGAAAAACCGCTCGCCGCGTGCAGCGGTGTTGGGCAGCATGGCTTCGACCAGAAGCCCCTCGGTAATCTCTACCCGGTACACGGTGACGTCCCCCAGATACAGCTGGTCGTGGACCGTGCCCTCGAGTCGGTTTTCGTTGGCGGCCGGCTCGATTCGGGCGTCGATGCGGACCTTCTCAGGGCGCACGGCAAGTGTGCCGGAGGCCCCCGGTTCAGGGGCTGCATCGGACGCTACGCCGAGGGCGCCCAGCCCCGGAACATCCAGAAATACCTGGCCGGTCGCTGACCGGTCAATGGCCCCGTCCAGCAGGTTACAGGTGCCTATGAAGTCCGCAACGAACCGGGTGTCCGGAAACTCATAGACATCCGAGGGGTCACCAATCTGCTCGATACGTCCGTTGTTCATGACCGCAAGGCGATCGGAAAGCGCAAGGGCTTCGCCCTGGTCGTGGGTGACGTAGATGAAGGTGATGCCCACCTCCATCTGCAGACTGATGAGCTCGATCTGCATCTGTTCGCGCATTTTCAGATCCAGCGCAGCCAGGGGTTCGTCCAGAAGCAGCAGGCGTGGACGATTGACCAGGGCGCGGGCAACCGCCACCCGCTGCCGCTGACCGCCGGAGAGCTGGTCGGGTCGGCGCCCGGCCAAATCGGCCAGCCGAACCTGTTCCAGGGCTTCCCGCGTGCGCTGGTCGCGTGCGTCTCGGCTGACTCCGGCCATGCGCAGGGGAAACGCGACGTTGTCCGCCACGCTCATGTGTGGGAACAGCGCGTAGCTCTGAAACACCGTGTGGATGGGGCGCCGCTCCGGCGGCACTCCCGCAAGTTCCTTTCCGTCCAGGAGCAGCGAGCCGGCATCCGGATCGTCGAAGCCGGCGATCATCCGAAGGAGCGTTGTCTTGCCGCAGCCCGATGGCCCGAGCAGAGTGAAAAACTCCCCGGGGTTGATGGTGAGCGACAAGTCGTCTACCGCAATCGTATCGTCATCGAAACGCCGGGTCACATGACGCAATTCCAGCAGGCTCATATGGCAGACTCCCCCCCGGAAGGAAGTCGATTCTGCCTCCCCTCGCCTGTCAGAACAAGCAACCGGTTGTTAGCCGGTGCCCGCCGTCTTGGCGGCGGAGGAAGCGAGCTCCTGCTGGATTCGAGCCGGGACCGCTTCGTAGCGGCTCAGCGCCATTGTGTAAGTCCCGGATCCGCCCGTCATGGCCCTGAGCACACTCGGGTAATCCTGGAGTTCGGCGAGGGGTGCCTCCGCGTCGATCTGTACGCGCTCGGTGCCGAGCATCGTGCTTCCAAGGACGCGCCCCCGCCGCGAAGACAGGTCTCCGGTGACCGAACCGGTAGCATCCACCGGGGCGGATACGTGCATCTCGATCAGCGGTTCCAGCACGATGGGGCCCGCCTTGCTGATGGCGTCGAGCACGGCTTTTCGGCCGGCGGCCACGAACGCAACTTCCTTTGAATCCACGGCATGGAACTTCCCGTCGTAAACCGTCACCTTGAGGTCCTGGAGCGGAAATCCCGCTACTGCGCCGTCGTCCATGGCCTGGCGCACGCCCTTCTCGACAGCCGGGATGAACTGGGAAGGAATGGCTCCGCCAACGACGGCGTTCTCGAACTCCAGGCCGCTGCCCCGAGGCAGGGGCGCAATCCTGAGGAAGACCTCGCCAAACTGGCCGGCCCCACCCGTTTGCTTCTTGTGCCGGTGATGTCCCTCGGCGTTTCCCGTGATGGTCTCACGGTAAGGGATCGTCGGCGGATGGGTTTCCGCTTCGACGCCGAACCGTTCCTTCATCGCCTGCAGAACGAGCCGCAGGTGCAATTCGCCCGTGCCCATGATGACGGTCTCGTTGGTATTGGTTCGGTGCTCGACCTCCAGGCAGGGGTCCTCGGATGATAATCGCTGAATCGCCTCGGACAGTTTCTGCTCGTCGCCGCGGCGCATGGGTTCAACGGCCAGCCCCATCATCGGTGGCGGCCGCTTCGGCGTGCGCAGATGGAAGTGGTCTTCGTCATGGGAGTCATGAAGGACGGCGTCGTAGTGGATTCCGTCAACCCGCGTGACGGCACAGATATCGCCGGGGATACCGGTCGGTATTTCCTCGAGGGCCTTGCCCTGAAGCCTGAACAGGTGGGTCACCTTGAAGGGCTTTCGGGCGTCGCCGATGTAGAGCTGGCCGCCCACGCGAACGGTGCCCTGGTGAATCCGGAAGATGCCCATGCGTCCCGCATACGGGTCAACGACCACCTTGATGACATGGCCGATGGCGTGGGCATCGGGGTCCGGCGCGACCTCCACCGGCGTCGCCGCATCCCCTTCGCCCTTGAGGAAGCGTGGAGGAATGCCCTCCGCCGGGTTGGGCAGCAGCTTTCGAATCAGCCGAACCAGTTCCGGTACACCCGCTCCGGTTTCGGCGGACACGAAGCACACAGGGATCAGGTGCCGATTGCGGAGCGCCTTCTCGAAGGCGTCATGGACCTGGTCGGCATTCAGGTTTTGCCCTGACTCCAGGTAGGTCTCCATCAGAGCCTCGTCCATTTCCACGACCTGGTCCATGATCTCGGTGTGCGCGTCCTGGACGCTGGAGAAGTCGGTTTCCCCGCCGTCCTCAGAGAAAAATACGTCGCGCACCCGGCTGCCCTGGTCCGCCGGGAGATTGACCGGCAGGCAGCGCTTGCCGAAAACGTCCTGCACGGTTTCCAGCAGGCCCGCGAGGCTCGCGGGTTCCAGGTCGATCTTGTTGATGATGATCAGCCGGCACAGTCCGGCATCCCGGGCCGCGTCGAAAAGCCGCCGGACGCCCGTCTCGATCCCGCCCTGGGCGCTCAGTACCAGTGCTGCGGTTTCCACCGCAGGCAGAATGCTGATCGAACGGCCAAGGAAATCGGGCGCTCCGGGCGTATCAACAATATTCACGCGGGTCCCGTCAGCCTCGAAATGACAAATGCTGGTGTCCAGGCTGTGGCCGTGCTCGGCTTCAAGGGGGCTGAAGTCGCTGACCATCGTGCCCGAGGCCGGGCTGCCCTTTTGCGCGATCATCCCGGTCTGGTGCAGCAACGCCTCGACGAGCGTTGTCTTGCCGGTTCCCGAGGGGCCGACGAGCGCCAGGTTTCGGATGTTGTCGCTGTTGTTGTTCATACCAAAACTCCGCCCTGAGTCTGTTTCGTAACTTATCCAGAATAGCAGTCGGACCCGTCCTCGATAACGTGGATAACCACGACATCGCCGACGTGGGCGTCGAGATGCGCGGCTGCGCGTTCATCGCGCACGGCGACCTCGAGAAGCCCGTAGGAATTGATCAGTGCCAGCGGCGCGCCTGATGCCACATCGGCATAGCTCCGGCAGAGGGGGACGTCCCGGCCGGCAAATTCTATACGGGACGCGGAGATGCCCTCGAGTGTCTCAGCCGGCGCAGACGTGATGAGGTTCCCATAGTGGTCGGTGAATATCACCGGGCACGCAATGCTCCCGGGCGAGTGACGCGGTCTGGGCAGGTCGGACTCGGCCCAGGTTTCAGCCGCCGGACCCAACGCCGCGAGCTTGGTGGTTCCCGCCGCCAGGTCGGCGGCTAGCGGCGCGAGAAGGTCGCGGCCATGGAAGGTTGCGCTCACGGGGCCGAAGTTGCGAGCCACGGCCGTGTCGGGATCGAGCCTGTGGACGCGGGCGGGCGGTATTTGCCGGAACACTTCGTCTAGGAGACCGTTGTCCGGGGCGATGAATCGATGATCGCCAGCCTCTGCCACCAGAATCGGCCGGTCCGTGCCAACATCGGGATCCACGACGGCTACGTGTATCGTGCCAGGAGGAAAGTGCGCCGCGGTGCGCGCCAGCAGCAAGCCGCCGATATCGGCCCGCCCTGGCGGTACGCCGTGGGTGAGGTCGATAACACGGGCCAGCGGGCAGCGTGCGAGGATGCGGCCCTTCATGACCCCGACATAGGGATCCAGAAGGCCGAAGTCCGTGGTCAGTGTGATGATCGGAACTGAAGTAATCATTAACTCGTTAAAACAGTGAATTAGAATTATTAATTAACGTGGAATATCGAAAAATTCAGCTGCTTGAATTCACCGCGCGGGGGCACCATATCCTCCCACTGTGGTCTCACGATTGAGGCGCCAGGGAACGGAGATATATGACCCAGATGCCCCCCGAAGCCGAACGCAGCCTGCGGATTGAAACCGTGTCGGACCTGATATCGCCGTGGTGCTTTATCAGCCGCCGTCGGCTCGACCGGGCGCTCGCGCAGATGCGCGGTGCGGTGGTTCCGGACCTGAACTGGACGCCGTATGAAATCAATCCGGGAATGCCTCCAGGAGGTTTGGCCATGGACGCGTACCTGGCGGGGATCTTCGGATCCGTGGAGGCCGCTCAGCCCTTGCTGGACGGGCTCACCGAGGCGGGCAAGGCGGACGGGATCGGGTTTCGTTTCGACCGGGTGACGTCCGTACCCAGCACCCTTGACGCTCATCGGCTCGTTCTTCGGGCCGAGCAAGACGGGTGCGCGGGCGAACTCGTGGAGCGGCTGTTTCGCGCATTCTTCGAAGAAGGCCTGGATATCGGTGAGCGGCGCGTGCTCGTGGAACTGGCCGAAGCGGCGGGGATGGCTGCCGCGCCGGTGGAGCAGTGGCTGGCGAGCGATGGCGGGCGCAGCGACGTCCTGGCGCACCAGTCGCGGGTTCGCGAGGCCGGGCTTACCGGTGTTCCCGGTCTCATCCTCAACGGCAGGGTCGCCGTCCTGGGGGCGCAGGAACCGGAGGCGCTGGTTCAGGCCATCGACCAGGCCCTGTTCCCGGGGCTGCAGGCGGACCAGGGCCCCGTCACGGTGCATTAGGCTGTCTCCGGCGGGTCGCGCCGGCCGGGCAGAGCCGCCGGAAGTCTCCGCGATTCTTCAGTCCCGGCCCGCTGATCAACCCTGGAATCCTGCCGCGCTGATCAGCCCAACGACCGCTCCCGTGGAACAGGTGGCCAGCAAACCCGCGATGATGCTTCTTCCCCCGAGGCTCACGACTTCGCTGCGGCGTTCCGGGGCGAGGGTGCTGAAGCCCGCCAGCATGATGCCCAGGCTGCCGAAGTTGGCAAAGCCGCAGAGGGCATAGGTGAGAATCAGGCGGCTGCGCTCCGTCAGGCTTTGCTCCGGCAGGTTGGCGAGGTCGAGATAGGCCAGGAATTCGTTGAGAACGACTTTCTTGCCCAGCAGGGCGCCGGCCACGGAGGATTCCGCCCAAGGGATGCCGCACAGCCAGGCCAGGGGGGCCAGCATCCAGCCTACGATGGCTTCGAAGCTCCAGGGGGCCCGGCCGTCGGGCGTGAGCGCGGCGAGCATGATATTGACGAGGGCCACGAGACTCACGAAGACCACGAGCATGGCGATGATGTTCAGGAACAGCTTCAGACCATCCTCGGTACCTTTCGTCAGTGCCTCCATGGTGCTGCCGTAGGGGCTCGGCGGAAGGTCTTCGCCGCCCGTTGGCGGCATGGTCTCCGGAATCAACAGGCGGGCGAAGAGTATGGCCGCCGGCGCACTGATGAGCGACGCGGTCAGCAGATGTCCCGCTGCGCCGGGCAGCACGTCCTGCAGAATGAGAGCGTAAATCGCAAGCACCGTGCCGGCGACCGTGGCCATGCCGGCGGTCATGACCGTAAAGAGTTCGCTACGGGACAGCCGGCCGAGGTAGGCGCGGATGAAAAGAGGCGATTCGACCATGCCCAGAAAAACGTTGGCGCCGACTCCGAGGCCAACCGCACCACCGATGCCCAGGGATTTCTCCAGTATCCGGGATAGACCGAGGACAATCGCCGGCAGTGCTCGCCAGTGGGTGAGGATCGCGGTAAGCGCTGCCAGGACGATGACCAGGGGCAGAGTCTGGAAGGCCAGCACGAACGTGCTTGCTCGTGGATCGACGGTGACGAAAGGGACCTCGCCGCCAGCCAGATAACCGAAGACGAAGCCCGCGCCTTGTTGAGTGGCTGCCTGCAGGGCATTCACGGCATCGCCCAGCAGCGCGAAGACCGAGCCCATGCCCGGCAGTTTCAGCATGACCAGCGCGATGATGACTTGAATCGCCAGGGCCACCGGGACGGTCCGCCAGCTGATCTCCTCTGCGGTTCTCGCTGCACAGCCACGCCAGGAGAACCAGGCCGGCCAGGCCTATGCAGGAATGGAGCACACTCAGCATCCGGTTTCGCTCTGTTGGGGTGAATCGAGCGCTTGGCGCGCCGCGTAGAACCTTAGCCCTCTGCGGGACGACCCGCCAGTGGCCCTTCCCCCCGCCGCCCGCGGCTGGCAGCATATCCGGGTTGCAAGGGAGCCTGTGCTTGAAGAATCTGAAAGACCGTTTCCAGTATCACTTCAACCGGCTGTTTTCCCGGGGCACCGGACTCCAGTATGTCGTGCTTGCAGCGACATTCGTGGGTCTCGCTCTTGCGGGGACGAACGCCTGGTTCTTCGGGCTTTTCAGTGACCGGGCCCTCGAGGCCGAGGGGATCGACGCCGATTTCGGCGGCGGTTTTCTCGATGCTTTCTGGTGGTCGGTTAAGCATGCGATCGACCCGGGTGCCTTCAGCGAAGACTACGGGGCTCCGCTTGCCGTTCTCCTGATCTCCTTCGTCATCTCGATTCTCGGGCTGGCCTTGTTCGGCGTATTCATCGCGTTTATTTCCACTTCAGTGCAGTCCCGTCTGGAGCACGTTCGGCGTGGAAATACGGTAGTCGTGGAACGGGGTCACACGCTGATCCTGGGCTGGAGCAACAAGGTCCGCTCGGTGCTGGATTTCCTCGACGCCACGGACCGCAAGCAGGTCGTGGTGATTCTTGCGCCCATGGACATTGGCCGGATGCAGGACGCCTTGAAGGCCGACATACACCGCTGGACCCGGCTGGAGATCGTCCTGCGCAGCGGCTCGACGAGCCGCTTGTCGGAGCTGGAGCGCGTGGGCCTGGCGACCGCCGGCAGCGTCATCAGCCTGGCCTATGACCGGGAGGACGAGGGCCAGGGCGAGGCGGACATCGAAGCGATCAAGACGCTGATGCTGTTGTCGGCCTACCGGGACTGGCGGGCGGATCCGCCGCCGACGGTGGTTGCGGAGATCACTCAGCTGCGCAACGTGGAGATTGCCAACATCGCCGGCGGGCGCAAGGTGCCCATTGTCTCTTCCAGCGAGATCATCAGCCGAATCATCGTGCAGGCGGCACGCCAACCCGGCGTATCGGCCGTCTACGAGGAGATTTTCGCAAGCAAGGGCAATCGCCTTGTGGTGGAGTCCATGCCCGATCTCACCGGGAAAACCATGGGCGAGATCAGCCACTGGTTTCCCCGGGCCATTCCGGTGGGGATTACCTGGAAAGAGGCCGGGCGGACCGCCGCGGCGCTGAATCCGGAACCAGACTACGACCTTGCCGATGACGAACAGGTGATCCTGCTGGCCTCGGAGGGCCAGGTCAGCCACGAACCCCGACCGGCCCCCGAGGTCTCCGGCGGACCCGGCGACGGCCGCCGCCGCCGGCCGGAGCTCGGAAAGATTCTCATCCTGGGCTGGAACGACAATATCGACGAGATCCTGACCGAACTCGACGCGCACGCGCCCAGCGGAGCGGTCGTTGCCGTCGTGGCGGCTCATGAACCGGCCTACTGCGAGGAGTATCTCTCGGTGGTTACGCCGGGAGGATTCAGGAACCTTCGGGTGGACTATCGGCGCAACAACACGGTCAGCCGCAGCGTACTCGAAGACCTGGCATCCGAGACCTATGACTCGGTGATCGTGCTGGCCGACGAGTCTTCCGGGGATGCGGACCCTGACGCCCGGACTCTGCTTATCCTGCTCCAGATGGCCGACATGGCCGAGCGATCCGGAGACCGGCCGCTGCCCCACGTCGTGGTCGAGCTGATGGACAGCGGCAACCGGGACCTCCTGGCGGGGACTCCCGCCGGCGATGTCGTCGTCAGCCCCCAGATCGTGAGCCTTCAGCTCGGCCAGGTCTCCATCAACCCCATACTGGGGGCGGTCTACCGGGAGTTGCTCAGCGCCGGAGGTATCGAGTGCAGCCTCCAGCCGGCGGCCCGATACGTCGAATCGGGCGCCCCGTGCACCTTCAATGATCTTGTCATCCGGGCCCAGGAGCTCCTCGAAACCGCGATCGGCGTGATGGTCGAGCGGGAGGGCCCGGGAACTCGCCGAGGCCTGGTTTATCTGAATCCCGACAAGAACGCGCGCTTCGTTCTGGGGCCGGAGGACTCGGTGATTGTGCTTGCCCAGCAGATCTATGATTGATCCTTTGGTCGAAGAAAGGGTTCTTCACAGGTAAACTGCGCGCTGGTTTCAGGTGTCGAGGACTGATGGTGGCCAAGATTCTCCTGGTCGAAGACAACGAGATGAACCGGGATATGCTGTCCCGCCGCCTCAAGCGCAAGGGCTTTGAGGTATTGATCGCGGTGGACGGCCGCCAGGGCGTGGACATGGCTGCCGCGGAAAATCCTGACCTCATTCTTCTCGACATGAGTCTGCCGGTTATGGACGGATGGGAGGCTGCCGGCATCCTCAAGGGTGATCCGGGGACCCGTGACATCCCGGTCCTGGCACTGACCGCCCATGCGATGGAGGGCGATCGGGAGAAGGCTCTCGCCGCAGGCTGCGACGACTACGACACGAAGCCGATCAACTTCAAGGGACTGCTGGAGAAGATCCAGGCGCTGATGGCCTGAGCCGTCTCGCGAGCAGGGTGTGTCCCCGGCTCCTAGCAGATTCGGGGCAGCGGGTCGTCCTCGAGTTCCTCGAGTATTCGGCGGCCCCCAAGGGCCGTTTCCATTTCCACCGCGCGCCCTTCTTCTTCGAGGGTGCCGATCACGGCGGCCTCTCGTCCTTCAGGCAAGGCGCGCATTCGCTCCAGGGCTTCAGCAGCGTCCTCGTCGGCGACTACCGCAACCACTCGGCCTTCGCAGGCCAGGTAGAGCGGATCGTAGCCAAGCATTTCGCAAACGGAGACCACCGGGTCCCGCACCGGAATGTCGGGGCCATGCAGCCGGACAGACAAGCCTGTATGCCTGGCGATCTCGTGGCATACCGTGGCCAGGCCGCCCCGGGTCGGATCCCGCATGAAGCGCAGGCCGGCCATCCCGGCGAGTGCCTGAGTAAGCGGAAGCACGCTGGCTGCATCGGATTCGATATCGCCCGAGAGGCCGAACTGCTCGCGGGCCAGCATGACCGCGACGCCATGGTCGCCAACGGGGCCGCTGACCAGCAGGCGGTCGCCGGCGCGAATCTGCTCCAGCCCGAGCTTCAGTGTAGCGGGACGCACACCGATGCCCGTGGTGGCCAGGTAAAGGCCGCCGCCTTCGCCACGCCGCAGTACCTTGGTATCGCCGGTGGCCACCTGGACGCCGACGGCCCGGGCCGCTTCGGCAAGGCCGATGACCGCGCGTTCGAGAACTTCGATCTCCAGGCCCTCCTCGATAAAACAGTTGAGGCTGAGGTAGAGGGGGATCGCTCCGGCCACGGCGAGGTCGTTGGTCGTCCCGTGAACGGCCAGTGAGCCAATATTCCCGCCGGGAAACTCAAGGGGCTGCACGGTGAATCCGTCTGTCGTGAAAACGACCTCACCCTCCGGCAGGGCTGGGAGGGTGGCGGCGTCGCCCGCCGTGTCCAGCACGGGGCTGGCCAGGTGCCTGGCAAACAGTTCCTCGATCAGTTCCCGCATGAAGCGGCCGCCGTTTCCGTGCGCCAGTGCGATATGCGTTTCCTGCATGGTCTCTCTCTCTAGCTAGTCCTGGACATTGCCACCGCCCCGGGCGAACTCGACGATCTGGCCGAAGGAAATCGCCGCATCGTTGACAGGAAGCCGAGCCGGAAGGAAAGGCGTCATGCCATCGGCTTCAAGCAGGCTGATTACCCGCTCCGCGAGCCGGCGATTCTGGAAAACGCCGCCGCAGAGGGCGACGGTGGTGAAGGGCTGTTCAATCGTTCGGCAAATCTCCCGGATCGTCGCGGCCAGGGCATCGTGAAAGCGCCCCGAGCGTTCGGTCAGCGGTCGATCGGAGGACTTCATGAAGCCGGCCAGGCGGCCCCAGTCCCACTCGAGAACGCCGTCGGACGCCATGTTCAAGGCCAGCGGTGACTCGTCGGCCGGCTGGTCGGCAAGGGCTTCCAGGAGCATCGGGCCCTGTCCTTCGAAACTGGCCACCCGGCATACCCCGGCCAGTGCGGCGACTGCATCGAACAGCCGTCCGACCGCAGTCGTCTCGGGACTGTTGATCCGGCGCTGCCAGGCCTGGCGGATGATGCCGTGAACATCTTCCGGGCAGGGCCACACCTGGTTCTCCGACCAGGCCAGTGCCGCCGCCGATCGCCAGGGCTGACGGCTGGCTGCTTCGCCGCCCGGGAGGACGAACGGCCGCATTCTGGCGACGTGGCGCCAGTCGCCGGGCTGTCCGAGGAATGTCTCTCCGCCCCAGAGCCGGCCATCCTCGCCGAAACCCACGCCGTCCCACGTGAAAACGAGCAGGGGGCCGTCGATCCCGGCCTCGAACGCCGCCGCCGAGGCGTGCGCACGGTGATGAAATACCTTTGTGACCGGCAGGGGCTGACCGCTCGCCCAACGGGTCGTGGCATACCCCGGATGGGCGTCGCAGATCAGATGGGATACCCGAACGTCATAGAGGGCCTGCAGATCCGCGAGGACCGATTCGAACACGTCCAGGCTGCGTGCCGCTCCCATGTCACCGATGTGCGGGGACATGACACAGCGGTGGCCCCAGGCCAGGCTTACCGTGTTCTTCATGTGTCCGCCCAGTGCGGCGACCGGTGTTTCCAGTTCGAACGGCAGGTCGATCTCCACGGGTGCAGAGCCGCGCCCGAATCGAATGGGCCGCATTCGGCCGGCGATGCTGCGATATACCGGGTCGTCCGCGGGCCGCACGATCGGCCGGTCGTGGTGCAGATAACCCTCGACGATGTGTCCCAGGCGCTGTTCGACGGGCTCGCTGTCCGTCAGCACCGGCTCGCCACTGATGTTGCCCGAGGTTGCGACAATCGGATGACCGAGGCCGCGAATCAGCAGTTCGTGGAGCGGGCTGTACGGAAGCATGACGCCGATTTCGCCAAGGCCCGGCGCGATCAAGTTCGGACAGCCCGGTTGCCTCGCCGCTCTTGCGAATGAGTACGATCGGGCGCTCCGGCGCGAGCAGCCGTTCTGCCTCGATCGGTGACGGTCTCGCAAATTCCCGGACCGGCGCCAGCGGGTCCTCGGGGTCCCTGCCGACCATGACCGCGAGCGGCTTGTGGGGGCGGGGTTTCAGGCGGCGAAGACGGGAGACGGGCCGATCCTGGGAAGCGTCACAGACCAGGTGGTAGCCGCCGATGCCCTTGACGGCGACCAGCCGGCCCGCACGGATAGCGTCGATACAGGCCTCCAGCGCGGCGGGGCCGGACAGAGACTCGGAGCACCCTTGTGCCGTCCACGCCAGGTCGGGACCGCAGGCCGGGCAGGCTACCGGTTCCGCGTGGAAGCGGCGATCCATCGGGTCTTCGTACTCGGCCCGGCATTGTGGACACAGCTCGAAGCCGGCCATCGACGTATTCGGGCGGTCGTAGGGCAGGGCGCGAATCAGGGTATACCGGGGCCCGCACTGGGTGCAGTTGATAAACGGGTAGCCGAAACGCCGGTCCTGGGGGTCGGCGAGTTCCCGCAGACAGTCGTCACAGGCAAAGAAGTCCGGCGGAACGTGGATGCTGGGCTCCACATCGGCGGTGCTGGCGAGAATGGCAAACCCGGCGGGAATCGTCGCCTCGGTGGCGGCCATCGATTCCAGCCGGGGCTCCGCAAGCGGCGGCGCCCGGGAAACGAGACCATCGGCAAATGCATCCAGGGTGCCCGCCGGCCCTGCAGCCATGATCTCCACGTCACCGACCGCGTTGCGCACCCAGCCGGCGATTCCGAGCTCGTGCGCGAGCCGATACACGAAGGGTCGATAGCCCACGCCCTGCACTCTTCCGCCGACGCGGATCTGGCGGACTTCAGGCGACGACGTCCCAGGTGGCTGGGCGGACGATGGGGAGGTCAGGCTGCGTCCTCGCTGCGAATTCCGGCAGACCACCAGATGCGGCACGCGCCCTCGTCGGAGACCATGCACGGACCCACGGGATCCCGCGGTGTGCACGCGCTTCCATAGATGCGGCATTGATTCGGATAGATTTTCCCAAGGACGACCCGGGCGCAGTCGCAGCCCTGCGGCATCTGCCCGGCCCGCTTACGGCCTTCGTCCGCATAGCCCGGGTACAGGCGACGCGCGTCATGTGCCGCATACTCAGTTCGCAGCGCGTAGCCGGATGCGGGAATCTCACCAATGCCGCGCCACTTGGCGGGCACAACGTCCATGACCTGGTCGATGTGCGCCCGCGCCGTCGGGTTGCCGCCAGGTCGGGCCACCTCCTCGTAGCAGTTGTCCAGGAACAGCTTCCCTTCGAGACGCTGGCGCAGCACGGAGTACATGCCGGCAAGAAGGCTTTCTGGGGTGAAACCTGAAACGGCGGACGGGATGTGGTGGCCGTCGACGACGAAGGACCACTCTTCCGGACCCATGATCGTGGCGACATGACCCGGCGCGATCAGAGCATCGAATCCCGGCGTTTCTCCCTCCAGCAGCATGGCGACTGCCGGCCAGGTACGGCGCCCGGACAGCAGCACTGAAAGATTGTCCGGAACGCCGCTTGCCAGCATGGCGGCGACGGGCGCCGTGGTGGTTTCGAAACCTGCCGCGAAGAAAACGACCGGCTTGCCGGGATTGGCCCTGGCAATGGCGGTGGCCTCCAGCGGCGATGCGATGGGTCGAATGTCGGCGCCTGCCGCCTTGGCCTGCTCCAGGGAACGGATCTCCCGGCGGGGGAGATTCACCGGAACCCGCAACATGTCCCCGAAGGTGACGAGGATGACGGGCTCGCGGCGAGCGATCTGGATGGCCTCGTAGACGTCCTCCTCGGGGCAGATACAGACCGGACAGCCAGGGCCAGGGATCAGCTCGATCGCGGCCGGCAACGCGCCGCGCAAGCCGGCCATGCTGATAGAGCGTTCATGTCCGCCGCAAACGTTCATGATGCGGATCCGCTCCGGAAGATCCAGCTCGCGGATGCGGTCCAGCCAGGCGGATGCCGTGTCGGCCACGATCAGGCTTCCGCGACCCCGGCCGCATGCAGGGCCGCTCCCTCGGGCTGCACCGCCGGCCGCCGGGAGCGTCCTTCGGCAAGCCGCAGTCCGTGGGCAGCGACTTCGTCCTGCAGCCATGTCAGCCAGGGGGCTACACCCTCGGCCGAGCGCGCCGAAACGTGGAGCACCGGCGCGGCGCTGGCGAGCGCTCGTACAGCGCCCTCTGCGGCGGCCGGATCGAAATCGTCGAGTACCGGAAGCAGGTCCGTCTTGCTCACGAGGACGGTGTCGGCCGCACGGAACATGACCGGATACTTGGCCGGCTTGTCGTCTCCTTCGGTAACCGACAGGAGGGCCACGTTCAGGTGCTGGCCAAGATCGAAGCTGGCCGGGCAGACGAGATTGCCGACGTTTTCAATAAACAGAATGTCGAGTTCGGCCAGGTCCAGCTCGTGCAGCGCGTGGTGGACCATGTGGGCGTCCAGGTGGCAGGCATTGCCGGTGGCAATCTGCACCGCGGGCACACCAAGGGCGCGGATGCGCCGGGCGTCGTTCTCCGTTTCCAGATCGCCCTCGATAACGGCAACCCGGTAACGTCCTTCCCACGCCCGGATCGTGGCCTCCAGCAGGCTGGTCTTGCCCGAACCGGGCGAAGACATCAGATTAACCGCAAGAACTCCGTGTCCGTCGAAGTGGGAGCGATTATGGGCGGCCTCGTGATCGTTTTCCGCGAGGAGGCTCTGCAGGACCTCGACCGCACCCCCACCGTTGCCGGCCAGCTTGCCGCCGGGCTCTATCAGGTGCTTGTTGCCGGAGGTGATATTGCAGCCGCAGGTGTCGCACATGTCCAGGCCCTCGTTGGGTGCTTTTGTTCGGCCCCGTCCCTGAACCAGAAGCGGCCGGGTGAATCCGCCGCGCTAGGCTGGCTGTTCCGTTGCCGCCAGGATTTCGTCAAAGATTTCCCAGGCGCTACGCGCCTCGGTCTCGGTCATTTTCTGAATGGCGTATCCGACGTGGACCATCACCCAGTCGCCTGGCGATACCGTTTCATGCTGCATCATGAACAGGCTCACGTCGCGGAAAACGCCCTTGGCTTCGCAGCGGGCACTGAAGCCGTCCACGGTGCTGACTTTCATTGGTATGCCGAGACACATAACTTCTGAGCCCTTGATCCTGCCCGCTGATTTTTTTCGCGGCCGCGGCTCTTCGTTGCCGGCGTGCCACGGCCACGGTGCCACCTCCGGGCGCCCCGCGCAACTTCGGTTTGTACGACCTATGAGCAAGCTACCAGCAAGGCCTGAGCTGCCCTAAAGCCCGGTTCCCGGTGAGCAGCGCGAGTGATATCCTTCACGGTCGACCGCGGGGCCCGCTTCCCCGGATTCTCGATCCCTTCAACGTCCCTTGAATCCTAGGAGAGAGCACGGTGAGCCCCCGCATGGTCCTCATTTCGCTGATGGCGGTAATCGCCAGCGCGCCAGCGTATGCCTCGGAATCCATTCGCCAGGCCATGGAGCAGCTGGAAGCCACCGGCAGCCTGGAGGTCGCGGGCGAGGCCATTGCCGCGAGGAAGCTCCTGCCGGATATGTACGAGCGCCGGGGTTTCGAGCCCTTGTGGTCGAACGCCGCGGCGATTGATGTCTTGCTCGGCGAGATCGCGGCCGCGGAGGGCGACGGCCTGAACCCCGCGGATTACCATCTGGAGGTCCTGAGGAATGCCGATACGGGGGAGGCATTCTCGGTGGAGGACCGGGATCTGCTGCTCTCCGACGCGCTCGTACGCCTGGCGAGCCATCTCTATCGGGGCAAAGTGGATGCCGCAGATCTCGATCGAAACTGGAACCTGAATCGGCCGATCTCGGCTCGCGACCCCGGCGAGCTGCTTCTCGAGATGATCGAAGCCGGCCAGCTGGCCCAGGGACTGGACAGTCTCCGGCCCCGGCATCCGGCCTATGGCCGGCTGAAGTCGGCCCTGGCGCGCTACCGGGCGATTGCCGCGGATGGCGGATGGGACGAGATTCCGCCTGGTCCGGCGCTGAAGCCCGGGATGACGGATGCCCGTGTCCCCGCTCTGTACGCACGCCTGGTCCGCACGGGCGACATGAATATGGGTTTTTCTGCCAGTGACCTTTATGACGAGACCCTGGAGGCGGGAGTTCGCCGCTTTCAGCAGCGTCACGGTCTCGAGGCCGACGGCGTGGTCGGGCCGGCGACGCTAAGGGAATTGAATCTCCCGGTGAGCGTGCGCATGGACCAGATCCGGGTCAATCTCGAGCGGGCCCGGTGGGTGCTGCACGAAATCGGCGGCCGGCAAGTGGTTGTGGATATCGCCGGATTCGAGGTCTACGTGGTGCGTGACGGAGAGATCGTCTGGCGGTCCCGTTCCCAGGTGGGTCGGCCCTATCGGCAGACTCCAGTGTTCCGGGACGATATTCGCTACCTCGTGGTGAATCCCGACTGGACAGTTCCCCGCGGCATTTTGTCGCGCGACATCTTGCCGAAGATTCAGAAGGACCCCGGATACCTGGCGGCGCAGAACATGCGCGTGCTCACACCGGGCGGCGATGATGTGGATCCGGCCTCGGTGGACTGGAACAGCTACACAGGTTCCAGTTTTCCCTACATCATTCGCCAGGACCCCGGACCCGACAATGCCCTGGGCCGTATCAAGATCATGTTTCCGAACAGCCATGCAGTGTATCTGCACGATACGCCGGCCCGGGCTCTTTACGACCGGACGGAGCGTACCTTCAGCTCCGGATGTATCCGGGTTGAAGATGCATTCGGTCTGGGCTCGATTTTGCTGAACGATCCCGAGCTCTGGAGCCGGGAGCGGCTGGAAGCGGCAGCCACGGGGACAAGTCCGAGAACGATCAATCTTTCGGAACCCTGGCCGGTTCTGTTGCTCTACTGGACCGTCTCGGTTGACGGAAACGGCAGTGTGGCATTCCGTCCGGACATTTACGATCGCGATCCGCCCGTGTTGGAGCGGCTGACCGCGCCCTTCAGTCCCTGAGGTGGCTTGCGATCCCGGGGTCCCCTCACATGAGCATGCCGGTCTAGAAACTCAGCGTGACCACAAGCGCATCGCTGTAGGAGCCGGGAGGGGCGTTCTGCCGAACGGGTACGCGTCCGTAAATCGGGAGAAAATCACGTTGCGGATGTTGGGTGACGAGTCGGGCAACGGCTTCCGTTCCGCTCGTCCCGTCCCCCCAGATCCGCAAGCGTGCAGGGTCAACGTAGAGGTTATAGGCGAGCCGATTCGATCCCGACAACATCAGGCGGCTTGCCGGATCGCCGCTGTTGCCGCCGTCGATCTCGACCCTGTAGGCGCCTCCCGGAGTCTGGTTCGAACGGCACTGGACCCGGATCGTTCCGACGGTGTCGAGGGGCTGTGGGTCGCTGGCCACGTATTCGCCGAAAGCAACAGCCCGGGCTCGGACTTTGCACGAATCCACAGCGGCGGCGATGCCCGGAACGAGGGCGAGCCACAGCAGGACCGGGAGTATCGTCAGGTTCCGTGTGACCTTCGTCACCGGGCCGGATTCATGGCTGCCGATTCGGCGGGACGAGCCTGCTGATTGCAGTCCATGGCAAATCCTGTCGCGTTGAGAGACGAATAATCCGCAGGGGACGAGAGCTACAGATCGTCGCAAATCCGAAGAGGGGCGTGGACCTGAACCTAGAATATAACCGTCACCAGCAACCCGTCGCCATAGTTGCCGGGGGGTGGAACCTGCCCGCCAGGCACACGGCCGTAGATCGCGATATTGGTCCGGTCGACGATCCCCTGGACCGTTCTGCTGACCACTTCGGTCCCGCCGCTGCCATCTCCCCAGACCCGGGTCCGGGGCAGATCCACATACAGGTTGTAGCCCAGCCGGTCGGCCCCGGAGTCCATCCAGCGCGCCGCCGGGTCGCCGCTGTTGCCGCCGCCGATCTGGGCAACCCAGCCGCCCCCGGGATTGAACAGGTTGAGACACACGACCCGCATCGTGCCCACCGCGTCGAGCGGCGCGGGAGAACCCGAGTCGTACTGACCGAAGTTCACCGGTATTGTGCTGACCCGGCAGAAATCCAGCGCGCGAGCCATCCCCGGCACCAGGCAGGCCACGGCGGTCAGGGCAAGCATGAGGCCTGATCGCATCATTGGCGAATGATCTCGCACCGGAAGTCTCCGAGTTTCACGAGACCACCGCCGCTCGGCGTGGCCGGGAGCGTTTCCGGAACCCGGCACAAGGTTCCGTTCCAGGCGATCTCCAGTTTGCGATAACGATCAAGGCCTTCGATGTAGACCATGCCGTCGCGGCCGACCGGATACCAGTCCGGAGCACCCTCCAGGCGGGCGCGGGCGCCTTCCGGCACAGGCTCGCCGTCTTCCGTGATCACCCGCAGCAGTGCAGAGCGAGACGCCTGTGCATCGAACTCCACGGCGACGCCGGTGCGGAAATACGGCGCGACCTCGACCGACAAATCGTCAAGCCGGGTCATCAGGGGCAGATCCTCCGGTTCGACGCGGATGCGGTTTGTCTCATACGGCCGCAGGCCGGGCACGAGAACCTGGCCGTCCTTGTTGGTCCGGCCTATTTCCCGGTTTTCCAGGTAGACGCGCACATCCTCGTAGTCGCCTACATCCACGACCGCAAAGGCGTTCCGGACATCCCGTGTCGCGGCTCCATGGCCGTCGAGCCAGGTCACCGAGCCGGACGCTGAACCGCGCCAGCCGGTTTCGCCGTCGTCGTGCCGTACTTCCGCCGAAAGCCGGTTGTAATTCGTGTTGAGCTGCCCCTCCAGCTCGACGCCCTCCCGGTCGCCCACGAGCGTTCCGAGACGATAACCGTAGCCCGGCCCTGAAGGGAGGCTGCGGCGGTAGTCCGCCCGGGCATAGGACTCGTTGTCGCGATGGCTGAGGAACATCGATCCATTGTGTTTGCGGCCAAAGCTGCGGCTGAACAGCACGCTTAGCTGGAGGTCGTTGTCGTCCTGCTGCACGTAGGAGGCCGTCGCGCGCACCGCCAGGATTCGCTGCAGCGTGCGCGAGTAGCTCAGCGTGGCGATCTCGCGGTCATCCTCGTCGTCGTGGAAACTCTCGTGGATCAGCGTGAGCCCCAGGGATCCGCCCGAGCGAAAGGTGAGACCGGTACTGATCAGGCTCTGGAGCTTGGGAAAGGCGGTTGTCGTATCGATACCCGGCTGGGAATAACCCTCGGTCGTGCCCTGCACCCGCCACGTGCTGCGGGTCCAACGATCCTGGTACTGCTGGCCCAGCTGCCAGAGCACGCCATCGTCGTCGTCATCACGGCCATAACTGAACGCGCCCTGCACGATACCGAAACGGCCGGCCCGGGCGGTGGCCCCGGACCCCAGCGCAAGGGCCTGGTCGGTGGCGTCGAGGCGGACTTCCGGCGTGAGACGGTCGGTCAGGCCGGTGCGATAGAACAGCGAGACCAAGGGGTCCGTGTAATCATTGCTTTCGTTGCCGAAATTCTCGCGAAGGGCGCCGACGCTGACGGCGTAGTCGTTCAGGCCCGCCCTGAGCAACAGGTTGCTCGCGTAGAAGTTCTCGTCGATCACCTGTTCGCGGCCGAGCAGATCCCGGGTCACGACACGTACCTGGCCGGATCCGGTGACCACCGGTATCTCGTCGATACGGAAGGTGCCTGCGTCCACGTTCTGGGTGGAACGGAGGCTGTCGTTGACATAGATGTCCAGCGTGCTGGGGACCGCCGCGGTGCCGCTGACCGAGGGCAGGGGAAACGTGACGTACCCCGGACGGGTGGCGAAATTGGTGGCAATCTGCAAACCGGCGAAACGCAGCGAACGACCGAAGGAGCTCGAAGGCGTAATCGAATCCCCCGCGCGGTAGCTGCGCAGGCGTTCGGGGTCGTCCCGGACGAAGGTCGTATCCAGCCGGATAAAACCCTCGTCATAGGGGTCCTGATCGTCGTCCAGGTCGTCGAAAGCATCGTCGGGGGCGCTGTAGTCGCGATAGAGCAGGCCGCTGCGCAATGAGCCCAGCGGCGAGAACAGGGTGGGCTCCAGCTGAGCGGAGAACAGGTCCACCTGAGCGCCCGGATCGTCCGTGTAGGCGAGGTCGTAGTTCATGAAGCCGCCGATACCGGCGGTGGGTGGCGGCGTGCCATCAAGGTAGGCCGCCTGGGACTGGCCGTTCATCCGTTCCGGCGGCAGATCCACGACCAGCGTCATTTCCGACGCGTCATGAACGACGTCCAAGGATTCGATGTCGCTGAACGGGTGAAACTTTCTGCCGTGCATTTCCACGGGCCGGGGAAACGGCTTGCGCATGCCCCAGTCGGTCAGCGCATCGGAGTCCGCATAGTAGACGCCGCCGGCGTCGCGCAGAACGAAGCGGGTTCCCTGGGGAGTGCCATTGACCGTGACCTTGAGCAGCAGCAGCTCCGGGTCCGGACTGGCCGACGCGGCTCCGGCGGCCAGCACGAGCGCCGCGAGCCACAGCTGGCATAGGCGTTTAAGGCTGCTTCGGCACGTCACGCTGGAAGGTCTCCCCGGACAGGGTGGTGACCTCCACACTCCGGGCGCGCGCGCCCTCAGGAACCTTCATGGTCAGCGTTACCTCGCTACGGCCCAGCAGGTACAGGGCCTGGCCGGCTTCGACCAGCGGGTCGCCCGCTTCGTTCAGCAACCGCACATGAGCAAGCCGATCGTGGCCATTGCCCAGGTTGGTCAGCGCCACGCGAACCTCGTCCATATCCCGGGAGACGCTTTCCAGGCGAATCTCCGGTCCGGCGGGTCCCTCGGCGGGCGCGATGAACACCGGCAGCACGACTCGCAGACGCACCCGAATGGCCGGTGTCCCGGCCTCGGCTTTCTGGAGTGGCAGTTCGGTGAGCACCAGGCGGAAACTGGTTTCCGAGTCTGGTGCGGGCGCGCCGAGGTGGCCTATCCGGACGACCTGCTGGTCCTCCGGGGCGATGCGGAAAAGCGGGGGGATGGCAACGATCTGGTCGGTCGGTTCGAGCACGTCTTCACCGTTCTCGTCCTGACGCCAGGCGAAGGCTTCCACTTGGAACGCCGATTCCGTGGATTCGGCGTTGCGCAGACGAACTTCGGTCGAAGTCTGTCCGGGAGCCATCTTGATCTTGACCGGGGTAATGCGAAGGTTGGCCGCCCCTGACGGCATGGCATAAAGCCACGCCGCCAGGAGCAGAGCCATGGCAACCACGGGGGTTGCCGCCTTGGAGGGGGTCTGAATCAACGGATCACGGGTTGATCGTGACCGTCACGTCGTCGGTATAACCGGCCGACGGGGTGGCGGCCTGGGCGTCGCCCTGGGTCACCTGGCCGTAGACCGTGACCGACTGGCTGCCGGTGACAGCCACGGCATCACCCGTGGTTCCGTCGCCGAAGACAGTGGTGCGACCGGTGTCGGTGTACAGCTGGTAGGGCAGGCTGTTGGTCCCGTCGCTCATCTCACGGGCGTTGATGTCGCCGCTGCCGCCGCCGCTGAGGGTCAGGCTGCCGGTGACGGTGTTGCAGAACACGTCGATGGTCGTGTCCACATCGGTATCGGCGTCGAACAGAACGTCTCCGAAGGCAAGGTTATTCACCGTCTCGATCGAGCAGGTGGGCTGCACGGAGGCGGTTACGGTGAGGGTGTCGGTATCGGCCGCGAGTGCCACGCTGCTGCCCATGAGGGCAGCGACCGCGACGGCCAGCTGGGTACGCTTGGAAAAAAGGCTCATGTCGTCAATCTCCTTATCGATAAGATCCTTTCGGCAGTTCAGCCACCTCCCGGAACGGGAGGCCTGCAACTTTGCGCCCCCGCCTCACGGCGGGTTTGCCTTTGTCTAGGTCCCGGAGGACTTTGACGAAGCTATGGAATTCATCAGATTTCCGTAACTTGAGACTCCTTTGTCAGTTGCCAATCAGAAGCTCGCGGGCAATGGTAGAGATCGAAGCCCGGATTATATGTGAAATCGCTCAAGGTTCTGACCGGCCTTCGGGTAAGAATCGCCGGCACTGTGAGCACGGTCCGTTTGCGGCCGCCGGCGGCGGCGCCTAGGCTCGGGGTACGCTTGCGGGACGCGGGAGGGAGGCAAATGGCTCTGGAACAACTGTCCGGGCTGGATTCGGCATTCCTGTTTCTCGACGGCCGGCATGCGCCCATGAACATTGGCAGCCTGCAGCTCTATGCGCCCCCCGAGGGTGGGTTCGACTTCGAGCGGCTAAGGGACGTGCTGTCACGGCGCGTGGAATTGTCGCCCCTTCTGAAGCGCCGCGTCGTCCAGGTGCCGCTGCGGTTGGGGCGACCCTTCTGGGCCGACGATCCCCATTTTTCGCTGGACCGGCACCTCGCCAGGGCGGCGCTGCCCGCGCCTGCTGGCTGGGCGGAACTCAGGCGGTTGGCCGAGGAAGTCTTCTCCCAGCCCCTGGATCCGGACCGGCCTCTCTGGGACATGACGGTGGTCGAGGGCCTTTCCGGGATGCCCGGAGTCCCCGCCGGCGGCTTCGCCGTGATTTTCAAGGTTCATCATGCCGCCGCCGACGGGATGGGCGCTGTCGACCTTTACAAGATCCTCTGGGACGAAACGCCCAACCCGCAGTCGCGGCCACCGGGAACTCTTGTGAGGCCGGCACCGATGCCCGGCTCGACGGAACTGCTGGGCATGGCCGCTCGCGGCGTCGTCACGCAGCCGCTGGCCACTTTGCGGTGGGCCGGAGAACTCGTCCGCGGCGGCGTGGGTTACGGCAGAGAATGGATCGCCGGTCGCCACCATCGTCCCCCGGCGCCCTTTACCGCGCCACGTTCAGCCATCAATCAGCCCATCGGCGGGCGCCGCAGCTTCGATGCCGCGACGCTTTCGCTGGCGCGTATCGGCGCGCTGAGATCGCTGAATCCGGGCACGACCGTGAACGACGTCGTTCTCACCGCCTGCGGGGGCGGTCTTGCCCGTTACCTTGCCCGCCGCAATGCCCAGACCGACAGCTCGCTCGTTGCCATGGTGCCCATCTCGGTTCGCGGCGAGATGGGGGCGGGCGCCAATCATGTCTCCGCGATGCTCATACCGCTGGAGACCGGCGAACCCGAGCCGGTGAATCGACTGCATGCCATTCATGCCCACGCCCAGGACAGCAAGGCCTATGCGAATGCCCTTGGGGCGAGCACCCTGGCGGACAGCCAGCAGTTTTTGCCTTTTTCGCTCGCTACCGCGGCGGCCCGGCTGTACACCGGATTCCACTTGTCCAAGCTGCACCGGCCGCCGTTCAACCTGGTCATCACGAACGTTCCCGGTCCCCGTCAACCCCTCTACCTGGCCGGGGCGCGCATGCTCAATGTGTTCGGCACCGCGCCGGTCTTCGACGGCCTCGGGCTGATACTCGTCATAACGAGTTACCAGGATCACCTGACGGTGAGCGCAACCGCCGACCACGACACGGTGGCGGATCCCGAGCAGCTGGTCGCCGATATCGCTCTCGAATTCGAGGCCCTGGAGACTGCGGCAGCCGAAGAGGCGGGCTTGTCCGAATCGCGAACGGCGTCCTCGCGCAGCAAAAAAAAACGCGCTAAGGTCCGCTCGCGCAGTCGACGAGTCGCGACAGGGAGACCATGAGCGTAAACAGTTCCGAGATCAGCCGCCCGGCTTTTCTGCTTACTCTGCTCGAAACCCGGGCGCTCACGGAGTTCGGTGCCTATTGCTGGGCGTATCCCTGGTTCACCCTGGCCCCCCGGGGCGATGGTCATCCCGTACTCGTACTCCCCGGGTTTCTTGCCAGTGGTTCGTCCACACTGCCGCTGAGGCATTTCCTGAAACGACTCGGTTACAAGGGTCATCGCTGGAAGCTCGGGCGGAACCTGGGCGGGATCGGCCAGAAGGAGCGGGAAATTCTCGCCCGGGTTCGAGAGCTGAGGCGCCGGTATGGTCAGCGGGTATCGGTAATCGGGTGGAGTCTTGGCGGAGTCTACGCCCGGGAACTGGCATGGATGTCACCGGACGACATTCGCCAGGTCATTACGCTGGGGACGCCGTTTCGCCATCCCCGGGCGACCAGTGTGACGGAACTGTACGAAGACATCAGCGGTCAGCGGGAAGCCCACATGCCGGCCGACCTTGTGGCGCGGATCCCGGAGCCCCCGCCGGTGCCCAGCACATCCATCTACAGCCGGTCCGACGGCGTCGTGGCATGGCCCTGTTCGCTGGAGAAGACCTCGCCGACCACGGAGAACATCCGGGTCTACGGGAGTCACTGCGGTCTGGGCCACAACCCCCTCGCCTTGTGGGCCATCGCCGACCGGCTGGCGCAGCCCGAGGGCCAGTGGCGGCCCTTCAAGCCGCCGTTGGCCGCCGGTCTTGCGTATCCGCGGGCGGATCGCCTGGACTAGTCGCGGGCGGGCCCGGGCCCCACGGTGGTTCCGGCGGGACCCGCATACTGGTGGCCCGGCTCCGAGATGGAGAGTTCCATGGTGTCCGCATGGCGCTTGTAAAACGACTTGATCCAGAACGGCGCCAGCAGGGTGGTGTAGGCAATCACGAGCACCAGGATGGCATAAAGTGCCCGGATCCAGGATGCCGGTCACCCGGCCCAGCTCCGCGAAGACAAGCCCCACTTCGCCCCGCGGCACCATCCCCATGCCGATAGCGATCTGCGTGCTCCTGGGCTGGGAGATGCACATCGCACCGCCGAACTTGCCGGCAATCGCCACGACGAGCAGCGCCAGGGACACGACCCAGGTCTGGGTTGATCCCCAATCCACCACTCTCAGATCCAGAGACAGCCCGACCATCACAAAGAAGATCGGCGTGAACAGCCGCACGATGGGCTTCATCTGCGACAGGATCAGGTCGGAGAAGTGATGGTCGGCGGCCAGCGCGATCCCGAAGGGCAGGAAAAACCGGCGGGACAGGGCCAGGCCGGCCGCGAATCCGCCGAGCAGTTCCGGGGCGCCGACGTAGTGGGCGAGCCCGGCAAATGACAGGACGAGCGCCACCATCGTCGTGGGAATGAGCCCTGGCGTGTCGTGGCGGCGGTGGAAAACGTCGATCATGTGGGAAATGAGCTTCGCGGCGACTGGCGCGAGAACGAAGAACATTCCGATGAAAGCACCGATTCGCAGAAGGTGGGCGCCGCTGATGTGACCGTGCTGGCTGAAGTCGTAGAGCACCGACAACAGCATCACGCCGAGAACGTCATCCAGCACCGCGGCGCCGAGAATAATCTGGCCCTCGACGCTATGGCGTCGGCCCAGGTCTGTCAGCACGCGGACCGTGATGCCGATACTGGTCGCGGTCAGCGTGCCTCCGACCATGAGCGACGGAAGCAGCTCGAAATCGAATCCGTAGTGGCACACGGCAAAGCCAAACACGAATGGCAGCACGAATCCGCCGATTGCGACGACCAGCGACTGGCCGCCGGCGTGGACCAGGCGGTTCAGGTCGGCGTCGAGGCCCACCTCGAACAACAGCATGATCACGCCGATCTCGGCGAGCATCTGGAGAGTCTCCCCGGGTTCGACCCAGCCGAGCAGGCTCGGCCCCAGGAGCACGCCGGCCAGCAATTCGCCGATGACGGGGGGCAGACCGCTTATCAGCGCCAGTTCTCCGAGGATACGTGCGGTGACGAGAATCAGGGCTAGCTGGAGAAGGAACAGGTGGGCTTCCATGACGCTGCCTTCTGCTGCTGACTTTAGATTAGAAGAGTCCTAATGTAAAGTCCAGCGCAGGCATTGGTGCTTCGATTTGAAAAGGCAACCGAAAGGTTGCATTATGGGTTCATGGACACGATCTTCAAGGCGCTGGCCGATCGGAACCGACGTCGTCTCCTCGATCTTTTGTACGCGGAGGACGGGCAGACCCTGACGGCGTTATACGAGCGCCTCGACATGAGCCGCCAGGCGGCGTCCAAGCACCTCGGGATACTCGAAGACGCCGGCCTCATCAGCTGTCGGTGGGATGGCCGTGAGAAGCACCATTATCTGAATCCCGGCCCTATAGAAGAGATCGGCGCTCGCTGGATCGACAAGTACGCTCGCCGGCGGCTGGAAGCCCTGGGTGCGCTGCGCGCCGCCCTCGAGCAACAAGAGGAAACCTCATCATGACGAAACCCGATTTCCAGTACGAGACCTGGATCAGGACCACGCCCCAGCAACTCTGGGAGGCCATCACGAGTCCGGAGTTCACCCGCCAGTATTTCCACGGTATGGCCATCGATTCGGACTGGGTGACCGGATCCCCGGTCCGTTTCCGCTATCCGGATGGTCGGGTCGGGGTCGAGGGCGAGATCATCGAGTCCGAACCATCACGGCCGTCTCGCCTACACCTGGCGGTTTCTCCATGACTCCGCGCTCGCCGCCGAAGCGCCGTCCCGGGTGGATTGGGAAATCGAAGCGAAGGAGGGCGTTTGCCGGCTGCGTGTCTCGCATACGGGATTTGCCCCCGGCAGCCGGGTTCTGCCGATGATCACCGAAGGCTGGAGTCCCATCCTGTGCAGTCTCAAGTCGCTCCTGGAGACCGGCGCCGCATTGGCCGACGTTCCTTCGGCGCCGGCCGCGTGACGGGCGCCTTTGCCCGGCTGTCGGGCCGCCGGAAAAAAAGCGGGTCGCGGGGTCTGTCCGTGTACTATTAGCGCTTGTTTGTCTTCGGGAAACGCCCGCATTGAGCAAGTTTTCGGACCCGGCCCTCCGTCGAGGGTTTCGCCTCGGGGACTTCGACGTGCATCCAAGGGCCCGAGAGATCACCGGTCCGGACGGTGTCTGTCACGTGTCCCCGCGGGCCATGGATCTCCTGGCCATGCTGGCTTCCCGGCCGTCCGAGGCCATCCCGCTGGATGAGGTTCGTCTCGCGGTCTGGGGCCACGAGCACGTATCGCTGGAAGACATTGACGCCACCTTGAGCGAGCTGCGCTGGGCGCTGGAGGACGATCCGGACCGTCCCGGGATTGTCGAGGCCGAGCCCGATGCCGGCTTTCGTCTCCTGGTAGCGCCGGAGGTTGCCGGCGAAGCGGAGATCTTCGGCCAGGACGGCGGTTCCTTGCGGCGGCTTGTCCGCGATCTGAGGCGGCGGCATGTCTTCCGGGTCGGAGCGGCGTACAGCATCGCGGCATGGCTCGTGATCCAGGTTGCCGACGTGCTGTTCGATGCCCTCGGCGGACCGCCTTACGCCATGCGCCTGCTGGTCGTTGCCCTCGGCGCGGGGTTGCCCATCGCCTTGGCGCTGGCCTGGGCCTACCAGTTGACACCCCAGGGTCTGAAGGTGGATCCGCTGACGGGCCGCCGCGGCCGGAACGGTCCGCCGCCGCTGGTTTTCGCGGTCGCCGGGGTTGGCGCCGCTCTGGTGGGCGGCATGGCCTACTGGTGGACCTACCGTCCAGCCCTGGATGCCGATACGCCGCCCTCGGCAGCGGTATTCGATCCATCGGCATCGGTGGCCGTGCTGCCGTTTGCCGATCTCGATGGCGTCGATTCCGACGCTTACATGGGCGACGGGCTCAGTGAGGAGATCCAGCAACGCCTGGCGGCAATCGCAGGCTTGTCGGTCGCTTCCCGCCGGTCGTCATTCCAGTTTCGTGACCAGGAGGTCCCAAGCGCCCAGATCGCCCGGCGCCTCGGCGTGGCGTACGTGCTTGAAGGGTCCGTGCGCAGCCAGGCTGACCGGCTGCGGGTGTTCGTGGAACTGGTGGACGGCCGGACCGGATTTGCCGTCTGGTCGGAGACTTTCGACCGCGGCAGAGACGCGATTTTCGATATTCAGAGCGATATTGCCCGAGCAATTGCCGCGGAAATCGGCGTATCGCTGAGTTCCGCGGCAGAGGCCCGGCTTGCGGAGAACCCGACCCAGGACCTGCGGGCCTACGATCTCTACCTGCGCGCCCTGGCCCAGTTCCGCAGCGCCCGCGGCCGGGCGGCGCTCGGGGTTGCCGCCGAAAGTTTCCGGAAGGCCGCAGCCGCGGATCCGGATTTCGCCCAGGCCTACGCCGGCTTGTGCAAGGTCAGGCTGGAACAGTTCGACCTGACCCGGGCGCCGGAGCGCTTCGAAGCGGCCGAGCGGGCCTGTTTTCAGGCCCTGAGCCGTGATGCCGACGCCGTAGAAGTCTACCTGGCGCTCGGCGAGTTGTTCAGGCGATCCGGCGACCCGGTGCGAGCACTGGAACGCTTTGAGGACGCACTGAAACGTGATCCCGACCTTGCGGAGGCCCATCTGGGCCGGGCAGAGGCGTTGATCGAGCAAGGCGAAACTGACGGCGCGGAAGCGGCCTTGACCAAGGCGCTGAGCCTCGAGCCTGGCTTCGTTACTGCTATCGGCACCCTGGGCCGGCTGTATTTCGTCCAGGCCCGCTACGCCGACGCGGCCGAACAGTACGGCAAGCTCCTCGCCATTCTCCCCGACGATGCCGGCACACTGGGGAATCTCGGCGCGGCCCACTACATGCAGGGGGAGTTCGAGGAAGCGGCCCAGGCCTGGCGGCGGTCGGTGGAGCTTGAACCTTCCGGCGCGACGTATCTGAACCTGGGCACGATGTACTACTACCTGGGCCGGTACGCCGAGAGCGTGGAGATGTACCAGCGGTCGTTAACCTACACACCCGAATATTTTCTGGCCTGGGGCAGTCTCGGCGACGCCTGGTCGCAGATCGAGGGCGGGGAGGGAGAGGCCCGTGCGGCGTATGTCCAGGCGATCGCGCTGGGCGACGCAATGCTGGCCGTGAACCCCTCGGACGTGGAGGCACTCGGGGCCCTGGCCGCCTACCATGCGCGCATTGGCGATATGACCCGGGCGGACGAACTCATGGTCCGGGCCATGCGGCTGGCGCCGGCAGACTATTACAACCACTACTATGCTGCGATATTGAAACTTGCCGTCGGAGATTCGTCCGGGGCCATGGATTCAATCCGGGAGGCGGCGAGACTGGGCTTGCCCGGGCATATACTCGCGGGCGAGCCCATGCTGACGCCCTTGCGCGACCAGCAGGGGTTTCTCGCCCTGGCGGACGAATGACTGATCCGGGGCGAGCCATGTGCCAGCCAGGTCATCCGGATGGGGCGTCCAGGATGTAATAACGAGCGGCAAATCAGCCGCGGAGGGGGGAACGGTGATTGAGAAAAACGAACTGCGCATGATGCGTCTCGGGTCGGCCTTGGTGAGCGTCGGAGTGCTGGGGTTGCTGGCTGCTGGTTCAGCGCTGGCAGCGGACTACGAACTGGAAATAAAGTTCGAGGACAACTGCCCGGTCGAAGTCGTCGACAAGGGGAATTCCTGCACCGCCCTGGGCGAGTCCGCCGGCAAGGACAAGGCTTGCGCCAAGCGCAAAGACAAGCTGGTCTGGAAGAGCAACCCGGAGGGCAAGTCCTTCACCCTGTATTTCGACCCATTAAAGGGCGGCCCGAAGTACAAGGGCAACCGGGGTGAGTACAGCCGTCATATCGACGCGGATGCGCCGATTGCCGCGTACAAGTACACGATCGTGTCGCCGGGTTGCGAGCCCTTCGATCCCCGCATCGTGATTCGCCCCAACTAGGCCTGGGCGGCCGGCAGCTGCACATCAGGTCGGAAAACGAATGACACCGTTCGTCAATGCCTGGAACTCGGCCTGGTCCGGGTTCGGGACCGCCTGGCGGGAGCTGCTGGCCGCCGATATTCTCTACAAGCTGCTGGCGGTGGCCTTGCTGCTGCCCACCGTGGCGCTGGGCCTGCGGCTCTTTCTCGGCCTCTCCGGGGATGCGGTCAAGGCCGACACGGACATCCTGTTTTTCTTTCTCAGCCCGGTTGGCGCCGTTACGCTGATTGTGATTGCGGCGGGCATCATCGCCGTAACAGCGCTGGAAATCGCCTGTCTCATGACCATCGCGATGGGGGCCAGGGAAGCCGCCCGCGTGAGCGTGCCAGATGCGCTCCGGTACTCACTGAGCCGGGCCTGGCCCGTGATCCGGGTGGCGGCAAGGCTCGTGATTCGCGTCCTGCTCATCGCCTTGCCGTTCGTCATCGCCGCCGCCGCCGTGGCCTGGTGGCTGCTCACCGAGCACGACATCAATTTCTATCTGTCCAACCGACCGCCCGAATTCATTGCCGCCGCGCTTGCCATCGGACTCATCCTGCTCGGCATGCTGGTCGTCCTGGTGCCAAAACTCGTGGCATGGAGTCTCGTGCTGCCGCTGGTGCTTTTCGAAGACGTCCGGCCGGCGGACAGCTTTGCCGCCAGCGAACAACGGGTTGCCGGGCACCGCTGGGATCTGACCTGGATACTGGTTTCCTGGGCGCTCGTTTCGCTGGTGGTGCCGGCCATCATGTTCGGGCTCACGCGCGGGATCGCCCTGGGTGCCGCCGGCGCTCTCTCGGGAAGCCCCCGGACCCTGATGCTCGTCATGGGCGTGCTCCTTCTCGGCTGGTTTACGGTCAGCATCCTGGTGAACGTTTTCGCGACCTGCCTGTTTGCCTTGCTGATCGTGGGCGTCTATCGGCGCCTGGGCGGTCGGGAATGGTCCCCCGAAATGGTGCCGGCGCGATCAGTCGCATCAGGGGGGCGTGGGTGGGTGGCCTCCAACGCCTTGCTGCTGTTGTTTCTCACCGCCGCGGTCCTGGCGGTGCTGACGGCGCAGACACTGGCCGGCGCTGCGCGTGAACAACAGCCGGTGGTCGTCACCGCCCACCGCGGAGCGGCAGGGGATGCCCCGGAGAACACCCTGGCGTCGATCCGGGCGTCGCTGGACCAGGGCACGGACTGGGTGGAGATCGACGTCCAGGAAACAGCGGACGGCGAAGTCGTTGTCATCCACGACAGCGACTTCATGAAAATCGCCGGCAATCCCATGAAAATCTGGGATGCGCGTGCCGCCGACCTCGAAGATCTGGACGTGGGCAGCTGGTTCGATGTGGCGTATTCGGGCGAGCGCATCCCGGCGCTGCGGGATGTGCTGGAACTGGTCAAAGACCGCGCCACGCTGACCATTGAACTGAAGTACTACGGCCATGACGAACAGCTCGAGCAGCGTGTGGTCGACCTGGTGGAAGCGGCGGGCATGGCGGATCAGGTGGCGATCATTTCGCTGAAGTACCCGGGCTTGCAGAAGATACACGGCCTGCGGCCCGACTGGCCCACGGGCTTGTTGACTGCCCGGGCACTGGGCGACCTGACTTCCATGGATACGGATTTCCTGGCCGTCAACACGGCGGTTGCGACGCGTGGTTTCGTGCGCCGCGCACACGCCGCGGGCAAGCAGGTGTTCGTATGGACGGTGAACGATCCTGCAACCATGGCGATCATGGTTGGCCGCGGTGTGGATGGCCTGATCACCGACTATCCCGGTGTGGCCCGTGCCGTTCTCGATTATCGTGCGGGGCTGGGGACCCTCGAACGTCTGCTCACCGATCTCTCGCTGGCGATTGGCTGGCGACCCTCCGCGGGCGAGGTCGCGCGCGAAACCGCAGGTCGCGAAAGCTGAGTCCGGGGGGGCAGGGCAGGACCGGCGCCTTGCCGTGGACGGGCCGGCAGGGAATACTCGAATGACGGGAATTCTCAAGGGATTTGGATGTCCGTCTCTCCAGCCCTGAAACATCTGCCGAATGCGATCTCCATCGCTCGGCTATGCGCCACTCCGGTGCTCGCCAGTCTTGCCTGGGCCGGATTGAAGGGGCCGTTCACGTGGTTGTTGATGGCGGCCCTGCTGTCGGATGCCGCCGATGGCTATATTGCCCGCACGTTCTCTGTGACGTCGCGGGTCGGTGCGCTGCTGGACTCGGTTGCGGACGCTGCCCTGATGCTCGCAATCGGATGGGGTACCTGGGTGTTTCACCCGGAGGTGTATCTCGACTACGGCCTGGTGGTGGGTATTGCGGTCACACTCTGGGTCGTCGAACACCTGGCGGCGCTGATGCGCTACGGGCGCTTCTCGAGTTTTCACACGGCGCTGGTTCGCTTCGCGGTGCTTGTTTTCGCCGTGTTCGTCGCCGTCCTGTTCCTTCTGGATTTCCATGCCTGGCTGTTCTATCTCGCAGCCGGCCTGTCGATTGTCGCGGTTCTCGAACAACTCGCGATGATTTGCCTGGTGCCGAGCTGGAGCCCGGATTTGCGCGGTGGACTCCGCGAAGTCCTGCGGCGCCGACGCCTCGCCCGCGCCCCGGAGGACACCTAGGCGCCGGGCCGTTGAAAATTCATGCCTGCCGAAACAGCGCCTAGATCATCAACCCGGCCCGAAGTAGCCGCTGGCCTCGCCTGGCACGCCCTCTCGCCGGAGAAGGCCCTGCGCGCCCTGGACAGCAGTCCGGGCGGACTCAGCAAGACAGAAGCTTTGCAACGGCTGGCGGTGCACGGGGCGAACGAGCTTCCCGCGGCGGCTGGCCTTTCATGGCCGTATCTGCTGGCCCGCCAGTTCCGGAGCCTTCTGGTGATCATCCTCCTGGTCGCCTGTGTATTGGCCATGGGGCTGGGGGAGCCCATAGAGGCTGCGGCGATTTTCGTTATCGTCATGCTCTCGGTGGCGCTGGGATTTTTTCAGGAGTACCGGGCGGAACGGGCGATGGAGGCGCTTCGCGGCGTCGCGGCGCCCCAGGCCCGGGTTCTTCGGGACGGCCGGCAAACGGACAGGCCGGCCCGCGAACTGGTGCCCGGTGACCTGGTCCTGCTGGTAGCGGGCGACAGGGTGCCGGCGGACGCCCGGCTATTGGAGTCGGCCAATCTCCGAATAAACGAGGCGCCGTTGACTGGCGAATCATTGCCGGTGGAGAAGGATTCCCTTCGGCAGGAGGCGCCAGAAGCCCCGGTCGCGGACCGTCGCAACATGGTGTTTTCCGGTACGACGGTCAGCTATGGTCGGGGGCGGGCGGTGGTCACTGGTACCGGACCGGCCACCGCCATCGGGTCGATCAGCAGCCTGCTGGCCTCCGTGGAGAAACGGGCCACGCCGCTGCAGAAAAACCTGGACCGCCTTGGCCGGGTTCTGGCTATCGTGGCCCTGGTGATCGTCGCGCTGATCTCGGTTGCCGGGTTCCTCCGGGGGACCGATCTCCTGTCCCTGTTCCTGTTCGCCATGGCTCTGGCGGTCGCGGTGGTTCCCGAGGCGTTGCCGGCGGTCGTCACCGTGTCCCTGGCCATCGGCGTGCAGCGCATGGCTCGACGCAATGCGTTGGTTCGGCATCTTCCGGCGGTGGAGACCCTCGGGAGTACTTCGGTAATCTGCAGCGACAAGACGGGAACCCTGACCCGCAACGAGATGACGGTCACCGAGATACATGCCGGCGGCCGAGGGCTCGAGGTGACGGGCCGCGGCTATGGATGCGTCGGTGAAGTGCGAAGCCGGGATACCGGGGGTGTGCCCTGGAACCTTGTGCGTGCCGTCTTGACGACCGCAACTCTGGCCTCTGACGCACATCTGCAGCCTGGCCCGGCGGGCGTCGAGATTCGAGGAGATCCCACCGAGGCCGCTCTGCTAGTTGCCGCGGGAAAAGCCCGCCGGGAACCGTCGCGCTGCGTCGGGAGAACCCCCGCGTTCTTGAAGTGCCCTTCGACGCCGCGACCCGGCGGATGGCCACGCTGCATCAGGGCAATGGCGGGCCGCTGGCTCATCTAAAGGGCGCGCCGGAAGCGGTGCTTCCCGTATGCGCTCGAATCCTGGACGAGGAGGCGACGCGGCCCCTGGATGTCGCTGAACGGCGGGAACTCATGGCGACGGCCGAGGATATGGCGGCGCGTGCTCTTCGGGTAATGGCCCTGGCCTGCCGCCCCGGCGATCAGCTGGACCCGAATTCCGGTGACTGGGTGTTTCTCGGGCTTGTGGGCATGCTTGATCCGGCCCGGGCTACCGCGGCCTCCGCCGTAAAGCGCTGCCGAAACGCCGGCGTACGGCCGATCATGATCACCGGTGACCATCCGCAGACGGCCCGTGCCATTGGCAGAGAGCTGGGGATTCTCGCAGGCGGGGAAGTCATGAACGGCGCTGAACTGTCGGCCCTGTCTCCGGCGGAACTGGCCGAGCGGGTGGCCGACATCGACGTCTACAGCCGGGTGAGCCCCGAACAGAAGCTGCGGGTCATCGAGGCCTGGCAACGGCGGGGGGCCGTAGTGGCCATGACCGGGGACGGCGTTAACGATGCGCCCGCCTTGCGCAGGGCCGACGTGGGGGTGGCCATGGGCCTTACCGGCACCGATGTCAGCCGGGAGGCGGCCGACATGATTCTCACCGACGATCGTTTCGAATCGATCGTCGGGGCGGTGGAGGAGGGGCGGGGGATTTTCAGCAACATCAGGAAATACCTGATGTACCTGCTGTCTTCCAATGTCGGTGAAATCGGACTGGTCGGCGCCGCGACCCTTTTGGGCCTGCCCATGCCCCTGAGTGCGGTGCAAATCCTGTACGTGAACCTGGCGACGGACGGACTGCCCGCCCTGGCGCTGGCAGTGGATCCGCCCTCGGAGGACCTGATGGAGTATCTTCCCAGGGATCCGGACGCCGGTGTCTTCGATCCGGCCAGCGTCGCCTTGATGCTGACCGGCGGCTTGTGGTCGACGGGCGTGAACCTGGGGTTGTTTGTCTGGGCCCTGCAATCCGGGAGCAGCCTGGCCGAGGCCATGACCATGACGTTTGCCTGCCTCGTCCTGATCCAGTTCTTCAAAGCCTATAGCTTCCGCTCCGAGCGTGCGTCCGTGCTCCGCCGGCCCCTCGCGAACCGCTGGCTCAACCGGGCGGTTGCCTGGGAATTGACCCTGCTCGTCGTCATCGTCCAGTGGCCCGTTCTCCAATCCGTTTTCGGTACGCGTCCGCTGACGGTGGAGGAATGGCTGATCCTGGTAATCGCGGCATTCTCGGTGATCCCGATACTGGAACTGGGCAAGTGGCTGATCCGCCGCCGCGAGCCCGGGCCTGCCCGGGTGGCGGGCTGACCGGTACCCGGGATGATCCAGGTCTCCCCGAAGACCCGCCGGCTGTGGCAGACTTTCCGTCCGTCGCGCATTCTCCGCCACCACTCCGGCTGGCCTGCCGCCGGTGAGCAACAACAATCCAGCGTGCCGGCGGGGCCACCTGCCTCGCGTTCACATACCGGAGCCCGTATCCTATGCCCGCAGTCCTCAGGATTCTGATCCTTTGCTTCCCCTTGATCGCCTGTGCCCAGGAAACGGACGAGATCGAGTCGCCGGAACCCGGCCTCAACGAAGAGACCTTCGCTGGGCTTCAGATGCGCAATCTCGGTCCGGCACTCATGTCGGGCCGCATTGCCGATATTGCCGTGGACCCGGCCGACCGGAACACCTGGTACGTGGCGGTGGGCAGCGGTGGCGTCTGGAAGACCACCAACCGGGGCACGACGTGGCAGCCCGTTTTTGACGACGAAGGCTCGTATTCCATCGGCTGCGTGACCGTGGATCCAAACAACCCGAACACGGTATGGGTTGGGACCGGAGAGAACGTCGGCGGCCGGCATGTCGGCTATGGGGACGGCGTTTATCGAAGCCGTGACGGCGGTGCGTCATGGACCCGCATGGGCCTGGAAGCGTCCGAGCACATCGGCAATATCCTGGTGGATCCGCGGGACTCCAATACGATCTACGTCGCATCCCAGGGGCCGTTGTGGTCTGCGGGCGGGGACCGGGGACTCTACAAGTCAACCGATGGCGGCGAGAACTGGGAGAAGATCCTGGGTGGCGGCGACTACACCGGTGTCAATGAAGTCCACTTCGATCCCCGCGACCCGGATGTGCTTTATGCGGCAACCCATCAGCGCTTTCGAACCGTGGCGGCGCTCATCAACGGCGGGCCCGAGTCGGGGATACACAAGTCCGAGGATGGTGGAGCGACCTGGCGGGAGCTGTCGAAGGGTCTTCCGGAAGAGGACATGGGCAAAATCGGCCTGGCCGTTTCTTCCATCGACCCGGATGTGGTGTACGCCACCATCGAGCTGAAACGCCGGACCGGCGGCTTCTACCGTTCCGCCGACGGCGGCGAGACCTGGGAGCGGGGCAGCGACGCGCTATACAGCGGCACCGGTCCTCACTACTACCAGGAGATCTTCGCAAGCCCGCACGTGTTTGATCGGGTCTACCAGGTCAATCCCACGCTCTATGTCACCGAAGACGGGGGCAAGGTTTTTCAGCCCATGCCCCAGGAGACCAAGCACAGCGACAACCATGCGCTGGTTTTCGATCCTGACAACCCGGCCTACCTGCTGGCGGGCACGGACGGTGGTCTCTACGAGAGTTTCGACGAGGGCAAGACCTGGCGCTTCGTGGCCAATCTCCCCGTGACCCAGTTTTACAAGGTGGCCGTCGACTACGATGTGCCGTTCTACAACGTCTACGGCGGGACCCAGGACAACAACACCCAGGGCGGACCGTCGCGGACCGACAGTGTTCACGGCATCCGGAATTCGGACTGGTTCGTGACCCTGTTTGGCGACGGCCACCAGCCAGCCGTGGATCCGACGAACCCGGACATCGTCTATTCGGAATGGCAGCAGGGCAACCTGGTCCGGTATGACCGCAAGAACGGCGAGATCGTCTACATCCAGCCCCAGCCTGCCCGGGACGAGGAGATGGACCGATTCAACTGGGATTCGCCGATCCTGATCAGCCCGCACGATCCGGCACGCCTGTACTTTGCCAGCCAGCGTATCTGGCGAAGCGATGATCGGGGCGACAGCTGGCGGCCGATCAGCGGCGATCTGTCGCGGGGAGTCGATCGACTCCTCGAGCCGATGATGGGCCGCGTCTGGAGCTGGGACTCGGCATGGGACCTGTTCGCCATGTCCAAGTTCGGAACCGTGACCTCGGTGTCGGAGTCACCGTTGGTCGAGGGCCTGATTTACGCTGGGACTGATGACGGCCTGATCCAGGTCAGTGAAGATGGCGGCGAGACCTGGCGCCGCGAAGATGCGCTTCCCGGCGTGGACGAGTTTTTCTTCGTCAACGATATCAAGGCGGATCTGCACGATGCCGACACGGTCTATGTGGTCGTGGACCATCACAAGGAAGGCGACTTTTCCCCGTACGTGCTCAGGAGCACGAACCGGGGCCGCTCCTGGACCCATATCGGCCTCGGCCTGCCGGAACGGCATATCGTGTGGCGGCTGGTTCAGGACCACGTGGACCCGGATCTGTTGTTTGTCGGGACCGAGTTCGGTGTCTTTTTTACGGTGGACGGTGGCCGGCGCTGGGTGAAGCTGGCCGGCGGCGCGCCGAATATTCCGTTCCGGGACCTGGTGATCCAGACCCGGGAAAACGACCTGGTCGGCGCGACCTTCGGGCGCGGCTTTTACGTGCTCGACGACTACACGCCGCTGCGTAGTCTCACCGAGACCGACCTGCAAGAAGAGGCTGTGCTGTTCCCGGTGCGGGATGCCCCATGGTACATCCCGAAGCGGACGCTGGGCAGTTCGACCGCCGGCAGCGTCGCTGCCCAGGGCGACGCCTACTACGTGGCCCCGAATCCGCCGTTCGGCGCGGTGTTCACCTACTATCTGGGCGAAGACGTCCTGAGCCGTGAGGCCAGCCGCCGGAAAGCGGAGAAGGCCATCGAGGAGACCGGGGGCGATACGCCGTTCCCGGGTTGGGACGCGGTGCTCGCGGAGGCCGAGGAAGAAGATCCGGCGGTCGTGCTTACCGTGACCGATAGCGAGGGCCGTATCGTCCGGCATGTGGAGGGTCCGGCGACCGCCGGCTTCCATCGGGTGGCCTGGGATCTCCGCTATCCGGTTCTCGATCCGTGGAAGCGTGAGGAAGCGGGCCCCACCTACATTCCCAACCAGGGCGTGCTCGCGGCCCCTGGCCGCTACACGGTGACCCTCGGCATCCGCCGTGACGGCCAGCTGCAGACGCTGGAGCACACCGCGGATTTCGCCTTGAAGCCGATTCACGAACACACCCTCGAGCCGGCAGAGCCCGCAGTCGTGACCGCGTTCAACAACCGGGCCGATGAGCTGGTCCGGGCCGTTTCGGGTTCGGTATCGGCCATCGACGAAACGCTGGAGAAGCTCGGGGCAATGAAGTCCGCGCTGGCGCGATCAACCGCGTTGCCCGAGCTGCATGCCCGCGCCCGTGCCCTGGAGACGGAGGCGAGGGCGCTTCGCCGCCGGCTGGCCGGCAGCGAGGAGCGGCAGATGATGGGCGACCCGGGCCCGGTATCGATTTCCGGTCGGCTCGGTGTCCTGAACCTGGGCAAGCTGTTCTCGACCTACGGGCCGACCGCGACGCACGAAATGAGTCTCGAGATTGCCGAGTCCGAGTTCGCCGAAGTTGAAGGGCAGCTGCGCGAATTGATCGACGTACAGGTCGAGGCCCTGGAGCGTGAACTGGACGAGGCCAGGGTTCCGTGGACACCGGGCCGGGGCGTTCCGGTGGCGGGCTAGGCCCGGCTGCCGTTTGCCTGCATATGCGAGGGCATTGACTAGACTGGGGTGATGTTCGCACCGGGAGACCTGTCGTTGTGATCGAGCAGCTCGCCAGCCTGTTCCGCGGCAATCCCGTGTTCACCTTCTTCGTCATCCTGGCGCTGGGCTACCTGCTGGGCAAGCTGCGGGTCGGCCCGCTTTCTCCCGGACCGGTGGCCGGCGTGCTGTTCGCGGGCCTGTTGTTCGGCCATTTCGGGTTCTCGATGACCCCGGCGGTACAGGCCGTCGGTTTCGCCCTGTTCATTTTCTCCGTGGGCTACCAGGCGGGGCCGCGCTTCTTCGACGTACTGCGGACCGATGGCCTGCGCTATCTCGTTCTTGCCGCGACGGTGGCTGTTACGGGCGTGCTGACGGCCGTGGTGGTCGCCGGGTTTATGAACTTTGAACCCGGGACCGGTGCCGGCGTGCTGGCTGGCGGTTTGACCAGTTCGCCGACCCTCGCGGCCGCCCAGGATGCCGTTCGCGGCGGGCGCGTTGCGCTGCCGGAGGGCTGGAGTGCCGACCAGGTCGTCGGCAATGTGGCCACGGGCTATGCCATAACCTACATATTCGGCCTGGCCGGCCTGATCATGATCATCAAGCTGCTGCCGGGGCTGCTGGGTATCGACCTGGCGGCCGAGTCCGCGCGCCTCGAGGCGGATCAGGACGAGCGGCGCCGCTTCGGCGAGGTGGGGTACCGCGCTTATGCCGTCACCAATCCCGGCATCCCTGACATGGCCATGGCCGACTTGCAGAAGCAGTGGGACGGCTTTTCATGGGTACGGGTTCGGCGTGGCGAGCAGGTCTTCAAGCCCGCGGAACTGGAGAGCCTGGAACTGGGCGATATCGTCACGGCCATGGGCGGCGTGGGTTTTCTGACCTACCTCCAGGTGCTCGGGACCGACGTGACCGACAGGTATCTCGGCAAAGAGCCCGTAGAAACCGCACAGGTCGTGGTTACCAGCCGGCACGCTATCGGTAAGACCCTGCAGGAACTGGCAATCCCGAGGCAATTCGGCGTCTATGTCGAGAAGCTGCGGCGCTTGAATTACGCCGTACCCCGGACTGTCGATGCCCAGCTGCTAAGGGGGGATGTGCTGACCGTCGTCGGTCCTGCCGGGAACGTCGATGCCCTGGGCGAGCAGATCGGTTTTGTCGAGCGGGATCGGCCGGAAACGGACCTGGTGACGTTTGCCGTGGGGATCGCTGCCGGTGCCCTGGTCGGAACCCTCTCGATCACGATCGCCGGAACTCCCATCGGTCTGGGTTCCGCCGGCGGTCTGCTGGTGGCCGGCATCGTGGTGGGCTTTCTGCGCAGCCTGCGGCCCACATTCGGCCGGCTTCCCGAGGCTGCCCGGTGGCTGCTCATGGAGCTGGGCCTGCTGATTTTCATGATGGGCGTGGGTCTCCGCGCCGGTGCCGACATTATCGAAACGTTCCAGCGGGCCGGGCCTCAACTCATCATGGGTGGCGTCTGTGTCACGGTGCTGCCCGTGCTGGCCGGCTACCTGGTCGGCCGCAAGGTGCTCAAGTTCAATCCGGCGATCCTGTTCGGGGCCATTACCGGCGCCATGACCAGCGGCGCGTCCCTGGCCATCGTCACCCGCAGCGCCGGCAGTGACGTACCGGCGCTCGGCTATACCGGCACCTATGCGTTCGCCAACGTGCTGCTGACTATTGCGGGCGGCTTGATGATTGCCTTCGGATAGTCGTCTTTCCATTCGCAACAAGGCTCTCCCGGGAAGTGCGAGACCCTGCTACGCACGCTCCGCGTGTTTTTATACTTCTTGCTCCCCTCCGGACGCTCCAGCTGCGGAAACTCGCGGCCCACGAGCTATGCTTTTAATAGCAGGAGTGGAACCATGTTTCGGTTCTTCGGGATCAGGGATGGCCGCAAGGCGTTCTGGCCCTCTGGGAGGGCCGGAATTGCCACCGTCCTCTTGATCTTCGCCAGTGCTCCCGCCAATTTCCAGGCAGTCGCCGCAACCAGTACGCCCGAGTGGACGTTCGTCAGTTCTCCAGACTGGCTCAATACCGACATCGCAGATCTTTCTGGTGCCACTTCGGGTGTCCCCGCGGCGCCGGGGTGGGCAGATGGCGCCTCCGATGGCCGCAACGGCGTGACGCCCGCGATGGAGGCCGTTTATGGCCAGATCGTCGCCGAGATGGCCGCTGACGGACCGGAGCTGTTCGTCGTTGCGGGTGACCTGATCAACGGCCGGTGGTACGACGAAGCCTTCCTTGACATGTTCGCACCCGTGACCCGAAGCCGGGAGGCGGGTATCAGCGCCGCTGGCGGTGTGTACTACCGCTGGTACCGGAGCCTGCTGGGCCAGTACGGCCTGGGCACCGTGATCGGGGCCGTCGGAGACCACGAGCTGGGTGACGACCCCTGGCCGGCGGGCGATGAAAAGTCCGTTTATCTCGGCGACATGCGGTCGGCGTTTGCCCGGGAGATCGTGGATGTGCTGCCCCTGGCGCCCAGCCTCGGCGGGGTTCCCGTGCGACCCGCGGGAACGGCATTCGCCGGAACTTCGTACGCGCATCAGCACCGCAATGTCCTGTTCGTATCCGTGGACGTGTTCCGCCAGCCCGCCATCGATACGGACGTGCATCCGATACTCGGTACGGTCGTGCCCAGCGTGGAGGGCGCGCATCTGGATGGCTGGAGTCCATTCTGGCGGCCGCCGACAGCGAGCCGGGCATCGACCACGTGATCGTCCAGGTGCACACGCCCGTGCTGAGTCCCGTCCGCATGCAGACAACCAGCGGCCTGATGCTGGAGGGGCGCAAGCGGTCGGGATTCTGGGATGCCCTGGGCCGTCACGATCATGCCCGCGGCGGCAAGGTGCGGCTGCTGTTCGCCGGCGAAGTGCACGCGGCCACGGCGACCCGGGCGCGGGATTCCGACATCGTGCAGCTGGTCCACGGTAACCCGCCGCGCGCGCCCTATTCGTCCGCTATTCCCGCCATGGGCCAGTACCTCGTGGTTGCAGTTCGGCCGCAGCAACTCGATATCCGGCTGGTGCGTTTCGACCTGGCAGCGGACGGTTCTTCGGTGTTCTGGCAGCCCAGCGAGCCCGCCTCGAACGGCGTGACCCAGGCCAGCGCGGGACGCACGGACGGTATCCTGAGCATTGATTCCCGGACCGCCGTGCTGGCCGTCGAGGGCAGCGGCTTGCTCGGAATCGCGCGGGACGACGGACTGGGGCTCCATCTGAGCCTGGACGAGAGCAGCACGGCCGGTCCATTCGCGAATACCGGTTCGCTGGGCAACGAATACTACGCCGGGATCCCGCGGGGCGCGCCGGTCAGCATTCCCGGCCGGCTGTCCCGCGGGCTGAGGTTCGACGGTGTGGATGATTTCGTCGAGTCGGGCCGGGGCAACCCGACCGGCAGCGACGCGCGCAGCGTATCTGCGTGGATCCGAACCACCTCGTCCGCGCGCCAGACCGTGTTCAGCTATGGGGCGAGGAAGGAACAGTTAGCCAGCTGGTTCGAGCTGCAGCTCAGGCTCGGTAAGGTCCAGCTCTCGCTGGGGCCGGATACCGTGTGTCAGCCCGGTGGCGTTCCGGCCGTCAACGACGGTCAGTGGCACCATCTCGCCGTTGCGCTTCCGAAAGCCTATGACAATCTCTGTCCGGACGCGGTCTTTTACGTCGACGGGGCTGCCTACCGGCCGCCGGCCACGGCAACGCGCGACCCGATCCTCACTGTGCCATGGGACAATTTCCGGCTTGCGGTTAACAATAGGGTCAGCGGCGATTTCTTTGCCGGCGACATCGATGATGCGGGGCTGTGGGGCGCCGGGCTCGAACCGGGGGAAGCGAGAGCCCTGGTGACGGCCGCCCTCGAGCCCGGCCTGGGCTACGACGCGGCCGCCATGGACCAGCTGATCGCGTTATACCGGGACCGAGAGGGCGAGGCCGAAGTCGGTGGCCGCCGCTGGCTAGCGGCTGACGGGCTGGACGGCGAGCCCGGGGACGTGCTGAACGTCGACGGGACGTTCGCCATCGTGATGGGCCCGGGCGGTCTTGGCGTTGCGGAAGAAAGCGGCTCGATTGAAGAGACGCTGCACGAAGCGGAGGCGGCCGTGCTGTCCGGGGGGTTTGCGATCGACGACCGTTATGCGGGCTACACGGGCACGGGCTACGTGGAGTTCCTGAACAAGACCGTCGGGGAGTGGACGATCAGCGTGGCGGCGCCGGGGACCTATGAGCTGGGGTTCCGGTACGCGGTAGGCATCAGCGACCGCAAGATCGAGGTGGCGGTGGACGGGAGCGAGGTGGCCGGGGTGACGCTGATGCCGTCGACGGGTGCCTGGAGCCAGTGGGGCGAGGTGGTATTCGAGCAGTTCCTGGCCGCGGGCACGCATACGGTTCGGCTGACGTCGCTGAACCTTCGCGGCGCCAACGTGGATCACCTGTTCGTTCGCGGCGAGGCCGGGCCGCAGCTGGTGGCAAGCCCGCCGGAGCTGCAGTTCACCGTGGCGGAGAATTCGGGGCTCTCTGGTCCGCAGAGCCTGCGCATCGAGGCCTCCGACGCCGGGACCGGTCCGGTCGAGTTATTTACGAGCGCCGCGTGGATCGACACCGATCCGGTGAGCGGCACGTTGCCGCTGGCCGGCGTGGAGGTCCGCGTGGATCCCGGCACTCTGGCTCGCGGGGGTCTATGAGGGCGACGTGATCGCCATCGCGAGCGGCTACGCCGAGGTCCGGGTTGCGGTGGCCATGACGGTGACCGGGGGCAGCGAGCCGCTGCTTTACGAGGCCGAGAACGCCAGCCTGTCCGGGGGGTTTGCGATCGACGACCGTTATGCGGGCTACACGGGCACGGGCTACGTGGAGTTCCTGAACAAGACCGTCGGGGAGTGGACGATCAGCGTGGCGGCGCCGGGGACCTATGAGCTGGGGTTCCGGTACGCGGTAGGCATCAGCGACCGCAAGATCGAGGTGGCGGTGGACGGGAGCGAGGTGGCCGGGGTGACGCTGATGCCGTCGACGGGTGCCTGGAGCCAGTGGGGCGAGGTGGTGTTCGAGCAGTTCCTGGCCGCGGGCACGCATACGGTTCGGCTGACGTCGCTGAACCTTCGCGGCGCCAACGTGGATCACCTGTTCGTTCGCGGCGAGGCCGGGCCGCAGCTGGTGGCAAGCCCGCCGGAGCTGCAGTTCACCGTGGCGGAGAATTCGGGGCTCTCTGGTCCGCAGAGCCTGCGCATCGAGGCCTCCGACGCCGGGACCGGTCCGGTCGAGTTATTTACGAGCGCCGCGTGGATCGACACCGATCCGGTGAGCGGCACGTTGCCGCTGGCCGGCGTGGAGGTCCGCGTGGATCCCGGCACCTGGGTCGCGGGGGTCTATGAGGGCGAGGTGATCGCCATCGCGAGCGGCTACGCCGAGGTCCGGGTTGCGGTGGCCATGACGGTGACCGGGGGCAGCGAGCCGCTGCTTTACGAGGCCGAGAACGCCAGCCTGTCCGGGGGGTTTGCGATCGACGACCGTTATGCGGGCTACACGGGCACGGGCTACGTGGAGTTCCTGAACAAGACCGTCGGGGAGTGGACGATCAGCGTGGCGGGCTCGGGGACCTATGAGCTGGGGTTCCGGTACGCGGTAGGCATCGGTGACCGCAAGATCGAGGTGGCCGTGGACGGTGCCGTTGTGCCCGGCGTGACCCTCATGCCCAACACCGGTGCCTGGAGCCAGTGGGGCGAGGTGGTATTCGAGCAGTTCCTGGCCGCGGGCACGCATACGGTTCGGCTGACGTCGCTGAACCTTCGCGGCGCCAACGTGGATCACTTGAGCCTGGTGCTCGTTCCCTGAGTGATTCAGTCCGGTCCATTCCGAGGCCGCAATAGAAAACCTACGTAATTACCGAGAATTGGCCCTCGCAATTGACTTGGGTCATTTCCCGTCTACTGCGCTGCCGCAATACTTCGCTTGCACCTAATGTAGTGCGAACTAATCAAGAATCATTTTCATTATTACCGACTCATGTTCCCTTCCCCCAAGTCCTCCGGCCGCCTCGCGCGGCCCCCTTTTCAAGATCCAAACGGGTTAGTCCGTTGCCGGGCGTTGCCGTTTCGATGTTTCACCTTCAAGACCCCGAGAATCTCAACACAGGAGCAACAGTGATGGGCGCAACATGGCAAGAGAAATTCCGGCTTGCCGCGATCCTGTCCATCGTCACGTTCGCCCTTGCCGCTGGCGGTTGCAGCGGTGATGACGGCGACGATGGCAATCCAGGACCGGCCGGCACAGACGGGTCCGACGGCATCAATTGCTGGGACCTTAACGGCAACGGTATCGGCGATCTGCCCGACGAAGATCTCAACGGCGACGGCGTGGTCGATGTCCTCGACTGCAACGCCATTGCCAGTGGCGGCGGCGATCTCAGTGACCCCGCGGTATTCCACAAGACCTACTTCTCGCAGAACGACTACACCGGCACGCAATCCTGCCTGAACTGCCACGGCGGGATCGCTGACGACGTGATCACGACCGGTCACTGGAACTGGGAGGGCGTGGCGGCCGGAATCACCGGATTCGAAGGCGACATCCACGGCAAGACCGACATCGTCAACAACTTCTGCGTAGCAATCGCCACGAACGAAGGCCGCTGCACCCAGTGCCACATCGGCTACAACTGGGACGATGCCAATTTCGATTTCGGCAACACGGCCAACGTGGACTGCCTGGTCTGCCATGACAAGACCGGCACCTACGCCAAGGCGCCCACGACCGCGGGCAACCCGGATCCGAACGTCGACCTTACCCTGGTCGCGCAGAGCGTGGGCGAGGGCGGCGGCGTGCCCAACCGTGACAACTGCATCGACTGCCACGCCAAGGCCGGCGGCGGCGACAACGTCAAGCATGGCGATATCGCACTGTCACTGGCAAACACGACCCGGGAGTTCGACGTCCACATGGGCACCGACGGCGGTGATCTGAGCTGCGTGGCCTGCCACGGCGTCCAGAAGGACAGCGATGGCAATCTGCTCTCCCACGGCATCGGCGGCATGGTCTTCCATTCCGTTGACGAGGGTGACATGAAGGACTGCGTGGACTGCCACGGGGATCGCGCCAACATCCATGCGGGGCTCACTGTCGAGCCGGTGCTGAACATCGGCGCTCACGACACGCTGGCCTGCCAGGTCTGCCACATCCCGACGTTCGCCCGTAACAAGACGACGAAGGTGGAGTGGTACTGGGCGGATGCCGGAGACGTCGACCGCGGCGTCGAGACGGATCCGGTGACCGGTGACCCGATCTACGACCCGAAGAAGGGCACCTTTGTCTGGGCGAACAACGTCCGCCCGTCCTTGCTGTACTACGACGGAAAATGGGACAAGGCCCTGGTCGGCGTCAACGACGTCTTCCCGGAAAGCCCCGCCGTGCTGGCCGCGCCTTCCGCGGACTACACGACCCCCGGTGCCATGATCTATCCCTTCAAGAAGATGATCGGCAACCAGCCCTTCGACGCCAACAACGACACGGTCCTCGTACCGCACCTGTTCGGACCCAAGGGCGGCGAAAACCCGTACTGGGGCAAGTATGACTGGAACCTTGCGCTCCAGGACGGCGCGGCGGCCACCGGCCAGCCCTACTCGGGCAGCTTCGAGTTCAGGGACACGGTCATGTACCTGACGGTCAACCATGAAGTGGCGCCTTCAGAGCAGGCCTACGGCATGGACGGCGCCTGCAGCGACTGCCACGGCGGCAACCAGTTCGACTGGACCGCTCTCGGCTGGACCGCCGACCCGGTGGAGGGCGGCACGCGCCCGTAGACTTACCCCAAGGTAAGCCCCATAGCGCCCGCGCTCTGCGCGGGCGCTTTCTTTTGGATCATGCGCGCTCGCTTGCCGGGCTGGCATTCTCCTGGCGGATCGCCCAATCTGACCCGGTGTAGGTGCGGGTTCGTCCGCACCGCCAGACCCGGATAGCGTTATGAGTCAGCCGTGTATCCTTGCGATCGATCAGGGCACGACCAGCAGTCGCGCCATGGCGTTCGACAAAGAAGCGGGGATCGTCTGCGTGTTCCAGCAGGAGTTTCCCCAGGTCTATCCGGCAGAAGGCTGGGTAGAGCACGACCCGGAAGCGATCTGGTCCTCGGTCCTGGATGTGTCCCGGCAGGCTTTTGCCGCCGCCGAGTCGAGGGGCTTCAGGGTCGAGGCCATCGGGCTGACCAATCAGCGGGAAACGGCCATCGCCTGGGAACGGCGCAGCGGACGCCCGGTGCACAACGCCATCGTCTGGCAGGACCGGAGAACAGCTGACACCTGCCGGCTTCTGCGGGAAGACGGCCGGGAGGAAACGTTCCAGCAGGCAACCGGCCTGCTGCTCGACCCGTATTTCTCCTGCACCAAGTACCAGTGGCTTCTGAAACACGTGGACCGCTGCTCGGCGCGGGCGCAGGCCGGCGAGCTGGCGTTCGGGACGGTGGATACGTTTCTCGTTTCTCGCCTGACCGGTGGCCGAAGCCACGTGACGGATATCACCAACGCCAGCCGCACCGGATTGTTCAACATCCATTCCCTGCAGTGGGACTCCGGTCTTTGCGAATGGTTTGGTGTCCCCGAGAGCGTTCTTGCCGTTGTGCTGGGGTGCAGCGCTGATTTCGGGGTTGCCGACGCGCGCTGGTTCGGTCGTGAAGTCCCGATTCTTGGCATCGCCGGTGACCAACAGGCTGCCGCGATCGGGCAGGGTTGCTTTTCCGCCGGCACGGCCAAGAGCACCTACGGTACTGGCTGTTTCATCCTCGCCAACACCGGCGAACAGCCGGTTACCTCCCGCCATCGCTTGCTAACAACGATTGCCTGGCAGCTGGATGGTCGGACCACGTATGCCATCGAAGGATCCATTTTCGTGGCCGGAGCGGCCGTGCAGTGGCTGCGGGACGGGCTGGGAATCATCGGCCATGCCGCGGAGACGGAAGGCCTGGCGCGGGGCCTGAGTGGCAACGCCGGGGTATATATGGTGCCCGCTTTCACGGGCCTGGGAGCGCCGTATTGGGACCCTGACGCGCGCGGCGCACTCCTGGGGCTGACGCGGGCAACCGGGCCCGCGGAACTCGCCCGCGCAGCACTCGAGTCGGCGGCCTACCAGACCCACGACTTGGTCGCCGCCATGGCCGAGGACGGCGTACGCCTGGATGCGCTGCGAGTCGATGGCGGCATGGTGGCCAACGACTGGCTGGTGCAGTTTTTGGCCGACATCCTGAACAGGCCGGTAGAGCGCCCCGGCATGGCGGAGACTTCCGCGCTGGGTGCCGCGATTCTCGCAGGCCGGGCGGCCGGCATATGGTCAGCCGATGCGGCCCTCGCCGGTGGGGCGGCGACCATCGATCGATTTGTTCCCCGGTGTTCGGACGACGAGCGGCAGCAGTGGCTTGCAGGCTGGCGAGACGCGATTGGCCGGGTCGCCGGGGCCGCACCCTGATTCTTCTGAGGCGCATCCACTTGTTCTTCGCTTGTCGAAAGCTAGCAGCGGAACTCGCCGGGGTCACGGAAAGGACATGTTATGTCAAGGCAGGGGGCGAACGCATCGGATAGTCCGGTAAAGTGTCCCTGATCGTTCGGCAGTATCTCAATGACGGACCGCTGCGGTCATCCAGGAGGGGAGGCATGACCAATACGACCAAGATCATCACGAGCGTCGATATCGGACGCATCGTGGATCACGTGGGCTATGACGCGATCATGGATGACACCATGAAACGGCTGATCGAAGCCTGCGAAAGCTACGACCCCGCCGAAACACCGGTCCGTGAACGGGACGGGTTTCACTACAGTCATCCTGAACAGGGTCTCATGGAGTGGATGCCGGCGATGCGGGTCGGGCAGCACACGACCCTGAAGATGGTGGGCTATCACCCGAGAAACCCCGAGCGCCGGGGGCTGCCCACGATTCTTGCGACGATCGGCGCCTACGACGCAGTGACCGGCCATATGCTGGCCCTTACGGACGGCACGTTTGCCACGGCATTGCGGACCGGCGCGGCTTCGGGCGTAGCGACCCGTTACCTTGCCAGGCCTGGCTCTCGAATTCTGGGAATGATCGGCTGTGGAGCGCAGGCCGTTACCCAGGCTCACGCCATCGCACGAGTGTTGGACATCGAACAGGTATTGTTTTTCGACGTGGATGGCCGGGCGTCGGAGTCGTTTCCGGCTCGTGCCGCTCCCTGGCTGTCCCCTGGCGTCGAGTTTCGGCCGGCGCCGGTCGATCTGCTTGTTCAGTCGGCGGACATTGTCTGCACTGCCACCTCATCGGCGGTCGGCGCGGGGGCCTTGTTCGATGACGTGGACACCCACCCCTGGCTGCACATCAACGCCGTGGGCTCGGACTTCAAGGGCAAGCAGGAAATTCCGCTGGGTTTTCTCCGCGAGGCCTTCGTCGTGCCTGATCACCTGGAGCAGGCCCGCAAGGAGGGGGAGTGCCAGTGGCTGCAGGCCGATGAGATCGGACCGTCGCTGGCCGAACTGGTGTCGAAGCCAGAGACTTATTCCGACGCGCCGAAACGCCTGACGGTCTTCGATTCAACCGGATGGGCCCTCGAGGATCATATCGTCGTGGAAATGATTCTCGAATATGCCGAGGAACTGGGTGTGGGTACGGACCTTCCTGTGGAGCATATCCCGGAAGACCCCCTGGACCCCTACCAGCTCGGACAAACCGACGGCGTGAACGGCCGGGGCCGGAGAGCCGGCACCTGAGCGGCGGAGCTGGCCTGGCAGGGAGCGCGATTGTGCAATCCGGAAGGACCTGATCAACGTGGCGGCACTCCTCCACGACCTGCTTGCTGAGGCAGTCGCCCGTCGCCCGGATCATCCGGCCGTGGTCTGCAGGGATCGCTCCCTGTCATACCGAGAACTGGATCAGCGCGCCGGTGCGCTGGCCTGCACGCTGGCTGGCGCCGGTGTCCAGCCCGGCGACCGGGTGGCGATCCTGATGAACAAGTCCGTGGATTGCGTGACCGCCATCTATGGAATCCTGAAGGCCGGAGCGGCATACGTGCCCCTGGATCCCACCTCGCCGGCCCGGCGGCAGGCCTTTGTCTTGGACGACTGCGGTGTCCGGATTCTCATTGCGGAACCCCGAAAGCGCGCCGCGGCGCTGGCGGTCGTTCGGGCCGGCGCGGAACTTTCAGGGGTTTTCGGCCTGGACCCGGAGCCGGGCCTCCCGGAGAGCCTCGGCAACTGGGACGGCCTGGAGTCCGCCGGTCGCCTCGATGTGCACGGCCGGGCGGACGATCTTTGCTATGTCCTTTATACCTCCGGCTCAACCGGGACGCCGAAGGGCATCATGCATACCCACGCGAGCGCAATGGCCTGGGCGAAGACCTCCACGGCTGCCTTCGGTCTGCAGCCCGACGATCGTCTGAGCAACTATGCGCCCCTGCATTTCGATCTGTCGACCCTGGACCTGTTTGGTTCGGCGCTGCTCGGCGCGACCATGGTCATGATTCCGGAAGAGTATCTGAAGCTGCCGGCAAGCCTGGCTGGGCTGCTGGCGTCGGAGAAGCTGTCGGTGTTCTACACGGTACCGTATGCGCTGATCCAGCTGGAGCTCAACGGTGAACTCCAGCGGCACGACTGGTCTTCTCTCAAGTGGGTACTTTTCGGCGGCGAACCGATGTCGGTCAAGCATCTGCGCGGCCTGATGGACCGCTGGCCCGGGGCACGCTTTGCCAACGTCTACGGCCCTACGGAAACCAACGGCTGCACGTATCATGTTCTGGCGGGTCCTCCCGCGCCTGACAGTGCACTGCCAATCGGCCGCTTGAACAAGGGCGCTGAGCGGTTGATCATTGACGAGAACGAGAGTCCGGTGGAGACAGGTGAGCCAGGAGAACTGCTGATACGGGCGGGCACCACCATGCGGGGGTACTGGAACCGGCCTGATCTCAACGCCAGGGTTTTCTTCGACGCCCAAGACGGGGGCGCGTCCTTTGTGCGCACGGGCGACATTGTCCGCGAGGGGCCGGACGGCTGCCTCGAGTTTCTCGGTCGTCGGGATCGCCTGATCAAGACCCGGGGCTCACGCGTGGAACTGGACGATGTCGAGGCGGTGCTGGCCGGGTCGGCGCTCGTCGAGGAGGCGGCGGTCTTCGCGCGGCCGGACGAGAACGGCAGTTTGCTGATCCATGCTGCAGCGACGTTGCTTGACGGGGTGGCGGGCAGCGAGGCAGATCTTCGCCGGCACCTCAAGGACCGTTTGCCGCCCTATGCGCAGCCGGTCAGTCTGACCATTTGTTCGGAGTTCCCGAGAACCGCCACCGGAAAGATCGACCGGCGCCAACTAAGGGACGGAGTGCAGGAAGAGACGAGGGCTTGATGCAAACACTGGAGAACCTGATTACCACGTATATCAACGGGGCTCTTCTGGAACCGGAAGATGCTGGTGCCGTTGATGCGGACACGGAGCTGCTCCTGGATGGTTTCGTGGACTCGATCAGTGTCGTTCACCTGGTGAACTTCGTCGCCGAGGAACTCGGTTACGAGGTGCCACCGGAGGATGTCACGATCGAGAATTTCGGAACCGCGAGGCTGCTTTCAGCCTACCTTGCGGCGCGCGGAGTGCAGACGCCCACCGGGGTTACGGCCGGTTGATGATGGCGCCCGCGAATGCGGCCACCGGCAGTGGAGAGAGCGGGCAGCGGCCACCCGCAGAGCCTGTGTCGTCAGCCTGGATTGATGACATCGAGTGCCGCTCCAACCTGACCCGCAGCCAGTACCTGATCTGGAGCGGCCAGCGTCTCGAGCCGGGCTCCCCCTTGTACAACATGGTCTTTGCCTTCCGGATGGAGGGCCGGCTGGATGCCGATCGGTTCGTGGCCGCCTGGCGGTCGGTCGCAGCATGCACCGAGTCACTGCGCACGATCATCACCGAGGCTGACGGCGTTCCCCGGCAAGAGGTACTGGACGCGGTCCCGTCGCTGGACGTGCTGGATTTTACCGGGGAGAACGATCCGGCTGCCGCCGGCGAGTCCTGGATCGACGTTCGGCGCGCCCGCTTGTTCTCCATGGACGAGTCGCTGACTGACACCGCCTTGCTGCGGGTTGGTGAGTCGTCCTGGATCTGGTATTTCAATCAGCACCACATTGTGACCGACGCGGCATCCGTAGCGCTGTTGTTCGACTCGGTCCGGCGGGCCTACGAGACCGGATCCGTTCCGGAAGCCGGTGGCGCCGGCTTCAGCTTCATGTCCCGCGCCGTGCGTGAGCGTGAACAGCGCGGCTCCGAGCGGCATGCCGCGTTGCGCGCGTACTGGGCCGATACGGCAGGTGTTCCGCTGGATCCAATTGCGCCCTACGGCCGCGTGGCGCGAGGCCGGGGCGGCCGGACCGAACGGGTACGACGCCGCCTCTCCCGTAGTCAGACCGCCGGTCTGGCTCGGCTTGCGGAGGCGCCGGCGTTTCGCGCTATCAGCAAGGACCTGGGCCTGGCCAATGTCCTGTACACCCTCGTGGCCGCTTTCGTGGCGCGGACCGCGACAGACCGGCCGTTCGGTATCGGTATGCCGATACACCATCGCGGCCGGCGGCTGGATCGCCAGACGCCGGGTTTGTTCATGGAAGTTCTGCCGCTTCGAATCGACCCGGATCCGGCAGAGAGCTTTGCCGACCTCGGTGCCCGGGTTCGAGCCTCCACCATGAGTACCCTGGGGCGGGGCGCCGCGGGTGTCAGCACCCCGGAACTCAATCGTCGCTACCAGGTTCTGTTGAACGTATTGCCCATGCAAATGGGCGATTTCGCGGAGTTGCCCACCCGCTGCGACTGGATCCACAGCGGCGCGGGGGACGGCGCTCAGTGGCTGCGGATCCAGGCCCACGACTTCGAAGGCAGTGGCCGGCTGACGCTGGATTTCGATTTCGATCGACAGGTGTTTCCTGCCGCTTACCGGGAGCTGGCCGCCACCCAGTTTCTCAACCTGGTGGACTCGGTTCTCGCCGATCACGAGCGGCCGCTGGGCTCCTTCGATCTCCTGGCGGAGGCCGAGCGCGAATACCGGGAGACCGTATTCAACGCTACGGACAGGGCCGAGCCGACGACAACTGTCGTTCAGGATATTCTGGAAAACGCCCGCCGCAGCCCCGAGGCAACGGCGGTGGTCTGTGAGTCCCGGTCCCTGAGCTATGGCGACCTGGCGGCCCGATCCGGGGCGCTGGCCCGGCGGCTGGAGGATGCGGGTGCGGGTCCGGGAATTCTCGTGCCCATCGATATGGGCCGCACGATCGATGTTGTGGTCGCCATGCTGGCGGTGCTGGAGACAGGCGCGGCGTACGTTCCGCTGGATCCCGCACATCCGCCGGCTCGACGGGCTCGAATTCTCGCCGATCTGGCGGCTTCGAACACCGATTGCCGGGTGCTCATCACCGACCGGGACCTGGACGTGGCGGGCGACTGGCGGATTCTGACGGTCAGCCAGCCAGGGTCATCCGATGCCGCCATGCGAGATATTCCGCGGGCGGGCACCGCTGCAAGGACGGACCGCGCCGGTGGCGGGGCGCCGGGGCCAGGCGACCTGGCCTACGTTATCTATACCTCCGGTTCGACCGGCCAGCCCAAGGGCACGCTGATTTCCCACCGGGCCCTCGCCAACTATGTGCATTGGGCCGGGCATCACTACGGGGCGGGGCCTGAGACCGCGTTCGCCCTGCACTCGTCGCTGGCCGTCGATCTGACGGTTACCTCTGTCTTCGTGCCCCTGGCTTTTGGAGGACGAATCGTCGCGTATCCCGACCGGGGCGCGAACGATGTCCCGGTCGTGAGGGCCTTCGCGGATGACGCGGTCGATGTGCTGAAGCTTACGCCTGCCCATCTGGCGCTCATTGGCGAACTCGGCGGTCGGTCACGGCGCATCGGTACACTGATTCTCGGAGGCGAGGACCTGAAGACCGAGCTGGTCACCGCGACACAGGCCCGGTTTCCCGACGGCTGCCGTGTGTTCAATGAGTACGGGCCTACCGAAGCGACTGTTGGCTGCATGATCCATGAGTTCCGCCCCGAGGACCTGGGATATGCCTCCGTGCCCATCGGTACGCCTGTCTGGAATATGAAGATCCTGCTTCGCGATGCCGCCGGTCAGCCTGTCCCCACGGGAGTGGTCGGTGAGATCTGCATTGCCGGGGTGGGGCTGGCTGACGGATACCTGGGCCGGCCTGAACTGACCGCGGAGCGTTTCGTCGATGCGCCGTCTCCGGCGGCGGGGCGACGCTACCGTACCGGAGACCGAGGGCGCTGGACTCCGGACGGTCGTCTGGAATTCCTGGGCCGGGCCGACGATCAGATCAAGATTCGGGGTACCCGTATCGAGGCCGGTGAGGTGGAAGCTGCGCTGCTCGAGCATCCGATGGTGGCCGATGCCCGTATCGCGCCGGTGTCCGGCAGCCGGCGCGGACCGGTGCGCCATTGCGCTCGCTGTGGCATCGAATCGAGCTATCCGGACATCGAGTTCGACGATCGCGACGTCTGCACGATGTGTATCGCTTTCGACGTGTTCGAGGACAACGCCCGTCGCTATTTCCGGAGCATGCGGGATTTCGACTCCGTTACCGGCCGCATGCGGGATGCCGGCCATCCCCGCTATGACTGCATCGCGCTCGCCAGTGGGGGGAAGGACAGCAGCTACATGCTCCATGAGCTGGTCGGGCGAGGACTGCGGGTTCTCGCATTGACGCTGGACAACGGCTACCTGTCCGATGAGGCCCTGGCGAACGTGGACCGGGTTTGCGCTGCGCTCGGGGTGGATTCAGAGGTGCTCTCGACACCCCACATGAACGACATTTTTGCTGACAGCCTGGCGCGTCACAGTAACGTGTGCCACGGGTGTTTCAAGACGATTTACACGCTTTCCATGCAGCGGGCTCGGGAAGAGGGTGTCGGCTTCATTGTCACCGGATTGTCCCGCGGCCAGATCTTCGAGACGCGGCTCCACGATCTTTTCGCCCTGCGTGTTTTCGATCCCGTGGAAATCGAGCAGCGGATCCTCGCCGCCAGGAAGGTCTACCACCGGGTGGACGATGCAGTACGCGAGCTTCTCGACACCCGGATCTTCAACGACGAATCGGTCTTCACCGACATCGAGTTCGTGGATTTCTATCGCTACTGCGATGCGGACCTCGATGATATCTACCGGACCCTCCAGGATCGTCTCCCCTGGATTCGGCCCGGCGATACCGGGCGCTCAACGAACTGCCGGATCAACGATGTCGGCATTTTCGTTCACCAGCGAGAACGGGGCTTCCACAACTATTCGCTTCCCTATAGCTGGGATGTGCGAATCGGTCACAAGCGCAGGGATGCCGCGATGGCGGAACTCGATGATGACCTGGACAGGGAGCGGATCCGGACAATCCTGGGGGAGATCGGCTATCCGGAACCGCAGTATGACGCCCGCGGCGACAGCCTGGCTGCGTGGTACTCGACGAATGGAGCGGTCGGCGCGGATGAACTGCGCCATCACCTTGCCGAACGCCTGCCGGCGGAAATGGTTCCTTCGCATCTCATCGCCGTCGACCATCTCCCGCTGACGCCGGCCGGCAAGGTGGACATGTCTGCGCTGCCGGACTGGCGGGGCGCCCCGGCCGCCGGTCAGATCGTGGAGGCGCCAGCGACCGACCTGGAACGGCAGCTTGCTGCGGTATGGGAGGATCTGCTCGGCGTTCGGGACCCGGGGCGCAACCAGAGCTTTTTCGATCTTGGCGGCGCGTCCCTTGCCGCGATCCAGCTAGGCGCCCGGATCCGTACGCTGTTCGAGGTGGAGGTGCCTCTCGATAGTCTGTTCAGCGCGCCGACCATCGCGGACCTGGCGGTCATGATCGAGGACCTGGTGCTGGCGGACATCGATCGGCTCACGGAGGGCGAGGCCGAGGATCTCGTACGGGATCTTGGTTGATCAGCCCGCGGGCAGTGGTCGCAAGCCGGACCTGAGCGACGCGAAGCGGCGCCTTCTGCAGGCACGGCTCAAGGGCCGTGCAGCATCAGCCAGGGCGCCTCGGCTCGCGCGGCGTCCGCCGGATGTGCCGGTCCGTGCGACCCCTTACCAGGAATCCATCTGGTTCCTCGACCAGCTCATCGGGGACAGTTCGGCCTACAACATTCACGCGGCTCTGCGGATCCGGGGTGCGCTTAACCTGGAAGCCCTTGCGGGAGCGTGGAACCGGGTGACGGGGCGGCATGAAAGCCTGCGGCTGCTGATTGGCCGAAACGCCGATGGGTTGTTCCTGGATTTCAACGCTGTCGGCCCGATTGCCCTGGAGCACCTGGTGATGCCCGGCGCGGAAACGGGACGGGAGAGCGATGTCATGACTGCGGCGGCGGAGTTTGCACGCCGGCCGTTCAATATGCGAACCGGGCCGTTGTGCCGGGCCGGCCTGATCACGCTGCCTGGCGAAGATCACCTGTTGGTCCTGGCCGTTCATCACGTGGTGTGTGACGAGCAGTCTCTCGCAGTGCTGCTCGGGGACCTGTTTGCCGAGTACCGTCGGGGTGCCGAAGGCGACACCGCGGAGGCGCCACAGCCTGACGTGGACTTTGGTGACTATGCCAGCGGCTTGGGACGACGGCTGGCCCAGACTCGGGACGCCGATATTTCCTACTGGCGCGAAGCGCTGGCAGGAGTCCCGGACTGCCTCGACCTGCCGACCGATCGACCTCGCGGCGACCGGGTGACCTATCGAGGCAGGCTCGTGTCCCGCCGCTGCATTGAAGCTCTCCATCGTAATCTCGGGCCTGTAGCGGAACGCGGCGATCTTTATCCCACCTGCCTTGCCGCATTTTTCTTGCTGTTGTCGCGATACTGCGGTGCCGACGACCTGGCGGTCGGCTCGCCGGTCACGTTGCGCGATGGCGAGGCGCTGGCGGAGATGGTGGGCCTGTTCGTCAATCCGGTTGTGCTTCGGGCGCCGGCGCAAGACGGTCTCACGGCCGCGGAGTTCGTATCCCGGGTGCGTGGCGGTGTCTACGAGGCGCTTGGGCATCGGGCGCTGCCTTTCGAGGCCCTTGTGGCCGAGCTGGCTCCCCGCAGGGCAGCCACCCACAATCCTTTTTTCCAGGTCATGTTCGTGCTCGAAACATCCCCGGACCTGGGTCGAGTGCCGGGCCTGGAAACGGAGTTGCTGCGGCTCGACACCGGCACGGCCAAGATGGATCTGACTTTGTTCGTTCGTCGCGACACGGATTGTTTCGAGGTGACTGCGGAATACAATTCGGACCTGTTCGAGGCGTCCACCGTGAACGCCATGCTGGCAGCTTACGAAGCGGTGCTCGGCCAGATAGCCGCGGTTCCCGATCAGCCGTTGACTGCGGTTTCATTGGCATCGCCGGCCAGTTCAAAGGGGGATCCGGCGATCGCAGCGAGGGATGCGCAGCCTCCCGAATTTCCGCTCGCGGAGCTGCACGGGCCGAAGGTGGAGTGCGCCGGCGAACCGTTGTTGCCCCCTGCAATTCGTGCCGCGGCGGGAGCTGCCACCGCCGGTCCGGCGCTTGTGCAGGACGGCGAAACACGGAGCTACGCCCAGCTGTTGAATAGGGCCGACCGACTTGCCGGTGTGCTCGTCAGCATCGGTGTCGGGCCGGGCGTTCCGGTTGCCGTTCTGCTGGACCAGGGTATGGATTTCATCGAAGCGATCCTGGCCATTCATCAGGCCGGCGGAGCCTATGTGCCGCTGGATGCCGCGTGGCCGGACAGGCGCCTTGCCGACGTGCTGGCAGAGCTGGCGCTGGTCCGGGGCGGGCAAGGGGTGGAAGTCGTCAGCTCGATTGACGCCGCTGATCGGGTGCGGCGGCTGGGACACCGGCCGGTCGTTGCGCCGGGCCAGGACGCGTCCGCAGGTCTCGAGGCCGGCGTATGCACGGACCTGTCCGCCGAGGACCTGGCCTACGTTATCTTTACCTCCGGGTCCACGGGGCGACCCAAAGGCGTCGCTGTCGAGCACGGCAATCTGCGACACGCCAATGCGGGCCGTCTCAATTATTACGGTGAATCGCCGGGTCGCTTCCTCCTCGTGTCCCCGCTGCATTTCGACAGTTCGGTGGCAGGCCTCTTCTGGACCCTCTCGACTGGCGGAACGCTCATTCTGCCGCGGGCCCGTGATCGCGCCGATCCCCGCTATCTGGCCCGGCTGATTGCCAGCGAGCAGGTGACCCATACACTGATGCTGCCCAGCGTTTATGCCTTGCTGCTCGCGCATTCGGACGCGGGCCAGCTCGAATCCTTGCGTACCGTGATCGTGGCCGGCGAGAGTTGCTCACCCACGCTGGTGGACCTGCATCGGCGCCGGCTGCCCTCGGTCGAGTTCGTCAATGAGTACGGGCCCACTGAAGCCACGGTCTGGGCTTCGGCCTGGCACGCCGGTGCCGACCCGGATCCCGTCAGTCTTGGCTGGCCGATCGCCAACACTTCACTGGCGGTTGTCGACCGCTGGCAGAACCCCTTGCCGGCCGGTGCGGCCGGCGAGCTGTGCATTGGCGGCGGCGGTATCGCGCGCGGATATCTGAACGATCCCGGCCAGACAGCCGACCGTTTTGTCGCCCTCGACCATCGGCCCGGGATGCGCTGGTACCGCAGCGGCGACCGGGTCCGCCAGCGGGCCGACGGCGCCATGGAGTTCCTGGGCCGCCAGGATCAGCAGGTCAAGGTGCGTGGCTACCGGATCGAACCGGCGGCCATCGAGGACGCGTTGCGCGGGCTGGCCCAGGTCGATGACGCTGCGGTGACGCCGGATCCGGAGGGCTCCCGGCTCGTAGCCTGGTGCGTGCCGTCGGACGTTCTGGAGCGGGACGGGCCGGCGCTCAGGGAAGCCCTTGCCACCGTGCTGCCTGCCTACATGATTCCGGACCGATTCGAGTTCCTGGCGGAAATGCCTCGCACTGGCACCGGCAAGGTGGACCGGCGCGCCCTGTCCGAAGCCGCCGCGGTTTCGGCAGGGTCGTCAACTGCCCGCGCGCGGAGCACGGCAACAGCCAACGCCGGAGTCGGGGCGGAGCCCGGTGGCAGTGCGACCCTCTCGGCCTTGAGAGAGATCTGGGGTCGCCTGCTGCAAACGGATCGAGTGTCCGGAGATGACAACTTTTTTGACGTGGGCGGACATTCGCTGCTGGGTGTCCAGCTCCTGCTGGAAATCGAGAAGCGCCTGGGGCGCAGTCTGCCGCTGGCTGCGTTATTCGAGTCGCCAACGCTGGGTGCCCTGGCCGCGCGTATCGACCAGCGGCAGAATCCGTCCGGTCTGCAGTGCGTGAGCCCGGTCCGGGCGGAGGGACACCTCGTGCCTCTGTTCTGTGTGCACGGTGCCATACGCCGCGTGGCGCCGCATCTCGATCCGGACCGCCCCGTCTACCTGGTCTACCGGGATCTCGGGACGGAAGAATTCGCGGAGCTGACCGTTGAAGAACTCGCCGGCGTATATCTGGCTGAACTGCGCACTGTTCAGCCCGAGGGGCCCTATCATCTCTGCGGGTTTTCCTTTGGCGGTCAGATCGCGTACGAAATGGCCAGGCAGCTAGCCGAAGCAGGCCAGGCCGTCGGTCTGTTGGGCTTGCTCGATCCCCCGCCGGTCACCGGCAACGCGTATGTCGCGATCCTGCTGCAACGGAAATGGGCTCAGCTGCGTGCGGTTCCGAGCCTGGCAGGTAAGTTTCGCTTTGCCTTCAGGGAATTCCGGGAAGGACTTTCCCGAGTTCTCGCGCGCCAGAAAACCTATCAGTCCGCGCGCCGGCGCGAACGGCAGGGGGTCGCGATGGCAACCGCGGAGCTCCAGGAACGGGACCGGCGCAACTACATTCGCGCCAGCCAGACGTATCCCTATCCTCCCTACGGCGGGTCCGCCTTGCTGGTTATGCCGGACCGCGTGGAGAGCGTGCGGTCCGCGGCGGCCGCGGGCTTTGCTGATCGTATCGACGGCGTTTTGAGCGTGCGCATCGCCAAGGGTGCGCCGGCCCACGAGGACATGATGAAGGAACCTCACTGCCGCTGGCTTGGCGCGGCCCTGGAGGAGGGGATGAAGTCCGCTGACGGGCCCGCGAACTAGGCACGCAGGCGTTCGAGGAGCCGCCACCCGCCGGAGAGTAATCCCAGGCCGATCAGCAGCAGCCCTGCATAGCCGACGGGCGCAGTCCGCTGGTAGTGCCGATGGGATACGGTGCGCGCGATTCGGACCACCATTTTCGGATCGCCCTCCGCGAGCGGTTCGAGTCCGGAGCGGGGTTCGACCCGGAGCCGGTAGCTCCCTCCGGCCTTGGCCTCGAAGGCCCCGACGCCACGAGACGTTGTCGTATGACCTGCAAGGCCGGCGGTCCTCCAGAAACGCGCATCCTGGCCGGTTGGGACACGCATGAGAATCCGCCGCAGGCGCCCTGGCCAGCCCTTGGGCCCGCCATCCAGGTACATGTAGTCACGGGCGTCCCCGGTTGCGACGACTTTGTCATCGGCGAACACGGTCCACGTCAGGTCCACCGGCGCCGGCTTGTCTGCCACGCCGATGGTCCGGTTGATGGTTCGCGGCGGCAGGTTCATCGAGACTTCCAGCTGCACTTCGTAGGGGGCGCTCGACGCCGTCGTAAAGGCTTGCTCAACCGGAGAGGACCCATCCGGCGGCAGCGAAAGCACCGCCGGCCGCCAGTCCAGCCTGAGCATCAGAAACGCATTCAGGGCCATTAGCGCCAGCCCCGCGCCCAGCAGAGTCAGCGGCAGCCGAAATCGGGCTGGCATCATGCCGTCCCCCGTGCCGGACCCAAAAACAACGGTCGTTCAGATCGGGAGGACATCGATCTCGAAGGCGCGCTCGGCGAACCAGCCCAGGGCCAGCAGCGCGATCAGGATCGAACAGACCGGAACGATCGCCCGGGTGTAAATCTTCCTGCGACTCAGCACGAACAGTACGGGCAAAAGGACCGCGACCACCGCGATCTGGCCGATCTCGACGCCGACATTGAAGCCGAGGAGATCAACGACCAGGTTGCGGGTGTTGTTCACGAGGTGAGCAAGCACACTCGCAAATCCGAAGCCGTGAAACAGACCGAAGCCGAACACCAGCCACCCCATGTGGCCGTGCATGATCGGGTAGATGTTGTTGAGTGCGGCAATGACCACCGACAGGGCGATGATGCTCTCCACCAGCCGTGGCGGAAGGGTCACGACATCCAGTGCCGCGAGGGTCAGGGTGATGGTATGAGCAATGGTGAACAGCGTGACAATTTTCACGACGTTCCACAGTGCATTCTTGTAGGTCAGGTCTCCCGTCCATTGACCATCCTCCCGGCGAAGGACGGCCGGCAGGATCAGGGCCAGCAGGAACAGGATGTGGTCGATGCCGATCCAGATATGCCAGATGCCCTGGCCGACGAACGCGGTGAAGCTGCGCCAGCGGGACGTTTCCCTCAGATCGAAAGTCTGGTTTCGATTGTCGGGTCCGAATACGAGTGAAGTTTCCTCACCGGAGTTCACATGGTCGCTGAACGCGTTGCCGGTTACGACGAGGAAGCCGCGGTGATCCGGGTCTTTGTCGAAAAGCAGTTCATAGCGCAGATCGATCACCGGCGGCACGGCTTGCTGGCCGCTCGAGAAGTTCGCGATGAGATAGCGGCCGAGAGGGAGGTTCGCGACCTCGTGTTCGCCGAACGACAGGTCATACCAGGTTCCTTCCCCGCCGATCCCGACGCGGTCGCGGAGATACCCCAGCACGCGGGGCATGGATGCCGCGAGTTCGGCATCGGTGACCTTGCCGTCGCCGTCGCTGTCGATGTCCAGCGCCTTGTCGATGTCCTCCAGCGTGATCTCCACGTGTCCGGAAACACCGTCCGGGCGCGCATCGACCATCAGGTATCCCTGGCCTAGCGTATGGGCGGCGAGCTCGCCGCCAAAGGTCGTCAACAGCAGGGCCGTAAGGACCGTTGCGTGGATGCCCGAAAGACGTAGAAAGGATCTGCGGGATCTAGCCATTGTTGTTTGTTCTTCCGTGACCCCGGGGATCCCGAGGACTTCATTATGCGTTGTCTCAAATACGATGGATACCGTGGCTGCGGGCTCCGGTACCCGCCTGGCGGGCCTGATTGAACATAAGATCCGCGCGTGTTCACGACAGCGTTCGAAAGCTCTTCGCGTGACGCCTCTTTCCGGATGTCCCGGGTCCCCGGGAGGGCGGAGAGCTTCATGCGCCAGGCATGACATTCGCCGCGGTTCCATGCGACCTTTGCTCGCCATGGCACACTTTGTTTTTGTTACCGCAGGCATCGCAAGCTACGTGCACCGGTTGTCGGCGCTGACTGCCGGACTGATCGACCGCGGGCATCGGGTATCCGTTCTGAGCCTGAGGGAATCCGGGCTGCGCGGCTGGTCCCCGGATATCACCATCCACCGGCTTGAACTGCCGGCGCATTTTGTCCGCCGGCCCGGCGGGCTGACGGGCCGGCGGGCGCGGGTTCGGAAGGAACAGGCCCGGGCCGAGCGGATTATTCACGGGGACGTGCTCGCCAGCGCCCTCGACACGTTGACGCCGGACGTGGTCATCCTCGACTACGAGCTACACGCCCAGATCATCCAGGCGGTATCGCGCGGTTACCCGGTGATGCTCATCGAGTACGAATGCTCCCCCTTGCAGACCGGCCGTGTACCGATGCCTTCGTCCTCCCACGTTCCGGGGCCCGGTGGATGTCCGGAATGGCGAAGCCGCGTTTCCTGGCTGACCGGGCTGATCGCACGGAGAGCGCGGCTGGCGGCGTCGCGCATGTACTACGGTGGGGCGGACTGGTGGTCTACCATCCGCGCGGTTGCGGCGCGGGAGGGCTTCGATCTTTCCGGTCGCACTTCGCGTCGCCACTGGCAGTACCTTTCCTATCCGGAGATCCCCACCCTGTATCTCGGGCCGGCCGCCCTGGATCTGCCCAATACCGATCCGAATCCCGATTTCCGTATCGGCCCCGTCGCCGGTATGGACCGCCTGGAGAACCTGGAAGACCCCGCGTATCAGGAGGTCCTCCGGGCGATGGAAAACCGTGAGAAAGGCCCGGTGGTCTACTGTGCAATGGGTTCGATTCTTTCAGACTCGTCATATTACCGGCGCGTTATCGCCGCCTTCGCCTCCCGGCCGGACTGGTTATTGATTCTCGCCGCAGGGCGGAATACCGAACCGGCGTCCCTGGGCGCGACAACCGAAAACGTTCATATCCTGGCCCATGCGCCCCAGCTCGACGTTCTTCGGCGCGCGGACGTGATGTTGACCCATGCCGGGCCGGCTTCCATTTACGAGGCCATTCTCAGCGGCGTTCCGCTGGTCTGCTATTCCGGGGGCGCAAAGGAGGAGAACGGCAATGCCGCACGGGTGGTCTACCACGGCCTGGGTCTTCGGGGGGATTTGCGGTCGGATTCTGTCGGTCAAATCGCCGCGTGTATCGAAGAACTTCTGGCCAATCCCGAATATCAGAGGAGCGTGCTCCGCATGCGCGACCGGATGATGAAACAGCACGACAACGGCCGTGCGGCGGAACTTCTGGAATGCGCGGCAGCGGGAACCCCTGCATCCCTGCCGTGGAATGGTTTCTGAGCCGGTCTGTCGCGCCGATACGGAAAACTCCGTACACGATCCAACCGGGGTAAAGGGTATACTTCGCGCGGGGAAGGGGGTCGCTTCCTCGATACCAGATCCAGGGGGCTTCTTGAACAGAATTTTTCCCGTTGGGGGTGCGATGCTTCGCCCTGTGCTGCGTCGGGCTGGCCGGCCTGTTCCAAGCCCGAGCCGCCGGTTCCGCCACCCCAGACTGTCGGCGTGCAGAAAGTCGAAACCCGCACCGTGGCACGAGATATCTCGAGGGTTGCGCAGACCGAGAGTTCCCGGGAGGTCCAGGTCGTGGCCCGCGTGTCGGGTTTCCTGGACAGGATCGTGTATACCGAGGGATCCCTGGTCCAGGAAGGCGACGTGATGTTCGCGATGGACAAGCGCCCCTTCGAGGCCGATCTCCAGGCCGCCAAGGGTGAGCTGGAAGCATCCAAGGCGCGTCTCGCGACGGCTACCGCAAACCTGGATCGCACACGGCCGCTGGCGGAGGCGGACGCCATGAGCCAGAGTGACCTGGACACCGCCGTCGGGGAACGGGACGCGGCGGCAGCCGCCGTCTATTCCGCCAAGGCCAATGTGACCCAGGCCGAGCTGGATCTCAGCTATGCGACGATTCGCGCGCCCGTTACCGGCCTGACCGGGAAAGCGAAGCAGCGGGAGGGGGCGTTTCTGAACGCCATGAGCGAGTCGGCAGACCTCAGCTACGTGGCGCAGGTGGATCCGATCTGGGTCAATTTCAGCGTCTCCCAGAACGAGATGGAAGAGCATGAACGGCTGATGGCTGCCGGGATGGTGAATTCCGTCGAGGACGGCCAGCTGGAATTCGAGGTCTACCTGGCCGATGGCCAGCTCTTTCCGCACAAGGGCCGCATGAATTTCCGGGCTCCCAGTTTCGACGACAGGACGGGCACGTTCAATGTCCGGGCGGTCGTGCCGAACCCGGAGGGCTCCCTGCGCCCCGGCATGTTCGTGACCGCCAAGGTGCTCGGGATTACCCGGCCGGATGCTGTCCTTGTGCCGCAAAAGGCGGTCCAGCAGTCCTCCAACGGCCACATCGTCTGGCTGGTGGGCAAAGACAACAAGGCTGAAGCGCGCCCGGTGGTCACGGGTGACTGGGTCGGGGATGACTGGGTGATCGACAAGGGCCTCAAAGGGGGGGAATCGATCATTGTCGAAGGGATCCGTACGCTGCGCCCGGGCGCGCCGATCAAGCCGGTACCGGCCGGCAGCCTGGCGAAGGCAGGTGACGGCACCCCGTCGAAGGCAGGGGACTCGAACGGCAAAGAGGCTGACAGGCCCAACTGATGGGACCGAGTTTCTTTATTGACCGGCCCGTCTTTGCGACGGTGATATCGATTGTGATCGTCCTGGCGGGTGGGGCGGCGTTGTTCGCCACGCCCATCGCCCAGTACCCCGAGATCGCGCCGCCCACGGTGAACGTATCCACCCGTTATCCAGGTGCCACCGCGGAAGTCGTATCCAATACCGTTGCCGCGCCTATCGAGCAGCAGGTCAACGGCGTGGACGACATGATCTACATGACGTCCACCAGTTCGTCATCGGGCGACATGACCCTTATCGTGACCTTCGCTCCGGGGACCGATCCGGACATTGCCCAGGTCAACACCCAGAATCGAGTCAACCAGGCGCTGGCCAAACTGCCCCAGGTCGTCGCCGAGCAGGGGGTAACGGTTCAGAAGGTCTCCCAGACCTTCATGATGGTGGTCAGCTTCTTTTCTCCTGACGATTCCATCGATCCGGTCTATCTCAACAACTACGTCAATCTCTACGTTCTGGATGCCGTCAAGCGCCTCCCCGGGGCCAATCTCTCCAGCATGTTCCCGATTCCTGACGTGGCCATGCGGATCTGGCTCAAGCCGGACCGGCTCGCCCAGCTCGGAATCACGGCCCCTGAAGTGGCCGACGCGATTTCCGGCCAGAACCAGGCTTTCGGGATCGGGCAGATAGGCCAGACCCCTGCTCCGCCGGGTACGACGCAGAATTTCCCGGTAACCAGCCAGGGCATGCTGGTCAAGCCCGACGAGTTCGAGAGCATCATCCTTCGCGCGGGTGAGGACGAAAACGCCGCTATTGTCCGGATTCGTGACGTGGGCCGGGCGGAGCTGGGCTCCCAGAACTATTCGATGGAGACCAAGACGGACGGCAAGATCGCCGCTGACCTGATTGTATATCAGCAGCCCGGGGCCAACGCCATCGATACGTCGAACCGGGTCCGGGCGTTGCTGGAAGAACTCGCTCCCGGATTTCCCGCCGGGCTCGAGTACAAGATCGTGATGGACACCAGCGAGTTTACTCGTGCGTCGATCGAGAAGGTCGTTCATACGTTCTTCGAGGCGGTCATCCTGGTTGTGGCGGTGGTCTTCCTGTTCCTGCAGAGTCTGCGGGCTACCATCATTCCGACCATTGCCGTTCCGGTGGCGATCATCGGAACCTACGTCGGAATCTATGCGCTCGGCTTTTCGACGAACATGCTGACGCTGTTCGGGATGATTCTTGCCATCGGCCTCGTGGTCGACGACGCGATCATCGTTGTGGAAGCGGTGGAGCACAAGATGGCAACCCTGGGGCATACCGCCAAAGAGGCCGCCAAGGAAGCCATGGCTGAACTGACCGGGGCGCTGGTCTCCATTGTGCTGGTGCTCTCCTCGGTGTTCCTGCCGGTGGCGTTCCTTGGCGGGTTGACCGGGACGCTTTACAAGCAGTTTGCGGTCACCATTGCCATCGCCATGGCGATTTCGGGCATCGTGGCGCTGACCCTTTCGCCGGCCCTGGCGGCCCTGATACTGAAGCCCGGCAAGCACGAGAAGAAAGGGTTTCTTCCTGTGGTTCGAAAATACCTTCACAAAAATCACCAATGGCTACGTGCGTGGGGTCGAGTGGCTGATCCACCATCGAGCCATCGGCCTGCTCCTGTTTGGCGTGGCGGTGTTCGGCGTCGTTCACATGTTCCGGATCCTGCCCGGCAGCTTTGTCCCGGAAGAGGACCAGGGCTACCTGTTCGGCGTGACGATGATGCCGGACGCGGCCAGCCTGGAGCGAACGTCGATGGCCAACCAGAAGGCGACCGACGCCTTGCTGGCCAATCCGGCCGTGAAAAGCGTCGCGCAGGTCTCCGGGTACAGCCTCATCGACAGCCAGTACAAGACCAATGCCGGGGTGTTGTTCATTCCCCTGAAGTCTTTCGATGAGCGCAAGGACGAGTCCCTGTCGTCGTTCTCGGTGTTAACTGAATCCAGGACGACGCTCGGGGCTATCAAGGATGGGTATATCTTCGCCCTCAATCCGCCGTCGATTCCCGGGCTTGGCACGACCGGGGGATTCGAGTTCTATATCCAGAATCGGGGCGGGGGAAGTTCCGAGGCCCTCGAAGGGGCGGTCAAGAAATTCATCGGCGCCGCCCGGGGACGGCCGGAGCTGACCGGTGTGTCAACGACCTTCTCGGCGAGCGAGCAGCAGCTCTATCTGGATGTCGACCGCAATCGCGCGGAGCTGCTGCAGATTCCGGTCGAGGACATCTACACTACGCTGCAGGCCTATTTCGGGTCCCTCTACGTCTCCCAGTTCACGGATTTCGGGCGGATCTGGCAGGTCATCATCCAGGCCGAGCCCGATTATCGTGACGATCCAGCGGATTTCTCGAATATCTTTGTGCCGTCACAGACGGGGGAAATGGTGCCGCTGTCCGCGGTGGCGACATACCGATACCAGGCCGGGCCGAACGTCCTGCCGCGCTTCAACGCATTTCCGGCCGCCAAGGTCACGGGATCTCCCGCGCCGGGTTACAGCTCGGGGCAGGCAATTTCCGCTATGGAGGAATTGGCCGGCGAGGCCCTGCCGGAAGGTTTTTCCTATTCCTGGTCGGGGCAGGCATACCAGGAGAAACTGGCCGGCGGTACGTCCGCGCTGGCGTTTATTTTCGGCATCATCATGGTGTTCCTGATCCTGGCGGCTCAGTACGAGAAGTGGACCTTGCCGCTGGGCGTCCTGATGGCGGTGCCCTTCGCCATCCTCGGCGCGCTGACGTTTACCTGGGCCCGGGGCCTGGAGAACGATGTCTATTTCCAGGTCGGCCTCGTGACGCTGATCGGACTGTCGGCGAAGAACGCCATTCTCATCACCGAGTTTGCGGTTGAGAATTACCAGAACGGCATGCCCATCGAGAAAGCGGCCGTGGAGGCCGCCCGGGTTCGCTTCCGCCCGATCGTGATGACGTCGATCGCCTTCATCCTCGGTTGCGTGCCCATGGCTCGCGCGACGGGTGCCGGCGCCAACAGCCTGCACGCCATCGGCACCGGCGTTATCGGCGGCATGCTGGCCTCGACCCTCATCGCCTCCTTCTTCGTCCCGATGTTCTTCGTAATCATCGAGTCGCTCTCCGAGCGCCGGGCCGGCAAGAAGCCCGCAGGTCAGGACTCCGACGACGACGGGCCTGCCACCGCCGCCGCACCGGCTGATGCTCCAGGTGGACACTGATATGGCGTCCGGAACCTGGTCATCGCGGCTCGCCTGGGTCCTGATTGCGCTGCTGGCGGGATGCGCCGTGGGCCCGGATTACGAGCAGCCCGAGGTCATCATCCCCACGGACTGGCGGGTGGACACGGGGGAGGCAGCGGACCTGGCGAACATGCGCTGGTGGAATCGCTTCCAGGATCCGGTTCTCGACGAACTGGTCGCCACGGCCCTGGCGGAAAATACCGACATCCGGTCGGCGGCCGCTCGGGTAGAGCAATTCCTTGGCGCCCTGCGTACGACCCGAGCCGAGTTTTTTCCCCAGGTTGGTTACGGGGCCGATGTCAGCCGCAACCGATTGTCCGAGGACAGCTTCGGCTTCACCCCGGGCGGCGATCCTTATTTCACCCAGTACGAGGCATCCCTCGGGGCCTCGTGGCAGATTGACCTTTTCGGTCGGGTCCGGCGGCAGGCGGAAGCGGCCCAGGCCCAGGTGTATGCGTCGGAGCAAGGCCGCCGGGGTGTCATCCTGAGCGTCGTGGCAGGCGTGGCGACCACTTACATTACGCTCCGCGGGCTCGATCGGCAGCTGGAAATTTCCATCGATACGGCAGCCACCTACGCCCGCAGTCTCGACATCTTCCGTTTGCGATATCAGTACGGCACCGTGTCCCGGCTGGAGCTATCCCAGGTGGAAAGCCAGTACTACCAGGCGCAGGCCGCCATCCCGGGTTTCGAAGCCCAGATTGCCGCGCAGGAAAATCTGCTGTCCATCCTGATTGGGCGCAATCCCGGGGATATCCTCCGTGGCCGCGAAATCGAACAGATGCCGTTGCCGGAGGTTCCCGAGTACCTGACGTCGGACCTTCTCGTGCGGCGGCCGGACATCGCCCAGGCGGAGCAGAATCTCATCGCGGCCAACGCCGAAATCGGTGTGGCCCGGTCTCTCTACTACCCGGATATCGCGATTACCGGTGCTTACGGCGCGGTCAGTACCGATGTCGACGATTTCCTGGATTCGTCCGCGCGCACGTGGAATATCGGTGCGAACGTACTCGGGCCGATCTTCACTGCCGGCAGCATTGCCGGGACGGTCCAGTCCGCCGAATCGGCCCGCCAACAGGCCGAGGAGTTCTATCGCGGGACCATCCTGAACGCGCTACGTGAAGTCAACGACGCGCTGGTCTCCACAGAGAAGAACGCGGCGGTGTACGAATCCCTGTCCCTGAGAGTGGATGCGCTGCGCGACTATGCGCGGCTCGCGGACCTGCGTTTCGAGGCGGGTGCCGCGAGTTACCTGGAAGTGCTTTATGCCAACCAGGAATTGTTCACCGCGGAACTCGAGGCGGTCAACGCCCGGATCAGTCACTACACGAGTCTCGTCGATGTGTACCGGTCCATGGGTGGCGGATGGGTGGATGACGCGTCAGTGATTGCACCGACGCCTCAAGAGGTCATGTCCCAGGAGCGCTAGCGGTCGACGCCGCAGCCGTTTTCGCGGCCCACGCGCCTTGAGTCGGCCTGGCCAGAAAACGCGTCGGGCCGGCTTGCCGTCGTTTCATATCCGTGTAGCATCCGCGCCTTCCGTCCAACCCGGATCGTGCTCTCATGCTCATGTTGAATCGGTTTTCTCGCGGTCGCCCGGGGCGCCTCATGCGCCTTCTTGCGCTGGCCGCGGCGCTGGTTGGCCCGGCGGAGGTTCGAGCCGAGAACGAAGTCGAGCGGCTCGAGTTTCTGGAAGCCAGACTGGACGAGCGGCGGGACCGTATCGTGCTCTGGCAGGACGGCTGGAGCGCGGTGTACGGCGCCGCGGCTGCGTTTCATGGCACCCGCATGCTCACCAACAGCGACAACGATGACCAGGTCGCCAACGGCGTCGCCATGCTTCGGGGCCTCACCGCGTTGACGCTCATGCGCGTACGTCCCCATGCCGGCCGCCATGGCGCCGATCCACTCAGGGCTGCCGGGCCCCCGGGCAGCGAGGCGCGCCTGGCTGCCGGCGAGGCCACCCTGGCTGCCAGCGCCCACCGGGCGGCGCGGGCGCGCACGGTGCGCAGACACCTGGCCAATGTGGGTGCGAACCTGGTGTTCGGGGGCCTGATACTGGCCTTCGGCGACCAAGACGATGCCCTTGTGTCCACGCTGATGGGCATTGCCGGCGGTGAAGCGGTCTTGCTGAGCTCGCCTCAGGGCCCGGTGTCGGACCTGGTGGCCTACAGGACGCGATTTGTTTCCCGAGGCGGCAGCGGCCTGTCGTGGCATCTGGCGCCCTGGCGCGGCGGGACCGGAGGAGGAGTGGCGCCCAATGGCCTCGCGATCGCCGTGAGGTTCTAGGCGCACGCCTCGAACAGCTCCCAGGTGCCATCCACGCCTTTTAGGGTGTGCTCACCCAGTGACTGAAATTGCAGGCCGGAGCCCACGACAAGGTCCTTGACGGTCCGTGAGACCGCCACCTGGCCCGGACCGGCCTCGCTCATGACCCGGGCGCCGATATGCACGGCGATACCGCTGACCTTGGGTCCCAGGAGCTCGCACTCACCGGTGTGCAGTCCGGCCCGAATTTCGACGCCGATGGACCGCACCGAGTCGCGGATCGCCAGGGCGCAGCGGACCGCCCGTGCAGGCCCGTCGAATGTGGCGAAGAAGCCGTCGCCGGCGTTGTCCACCTCCCGGCCCCGGAAACGCTCCAGCTCGTGGCGCACCTTGGCGTGATGGAGTTCCAGCAGGTAGGCCCAGTCCTGGTCTCCGAGTTCCTGAGCCAGACGGGTGGCATCCACGATGTCCGTGAAGAGCACAGTCGCCAGGACCCGGTTCTCCTCCGGAACGCCGCTGGTACCGGTCAGAAACGACTGAATTTCGCGAAGCATCGGTTTGGTATCACCGGCGTGAAAAAAGTGATCGTTCCCGGGCAGCGCCTTGAACCGCGCGCCCGGAATATGCTCTGCGAGATACTCGCTGTTGCCGATCCGGATATAGCCGTTGCCTTCGCGGTGCAGGACGAGGGTCGGTGCCTGGATGAACGGCAGGATCGAGCGCACGTCGATGTCATAGGTAGTCGGGTAGATCACCTCGAAGGGGCCCCGGCCCATGGACAGTCGCTCGTAGCGCCCTCGCCAGGCAATGAAGCGTTCGTTTTCAGCGAGGCTGGGCGCGCCCCCCGCCTGGGTAACAGTTCCCGTGCCCCAGGCACTGACGACGGTGTCCACATACATTTGGACGAGCTCGTCAGGAATGCCTGCGGGATAACCGGGAGCACGGCGGCGACGGGCGTAGGTGTCCACGAGGACGAGGGCGGAAACCCTGTGCGGATGCATGGCGGCGAAGCGAATGGCCATGTGGCCGCCGTCGCCGTGGCCGACGAGGGCTGCGCGTTCCAGCCCTATGGCGTCGAGCACGGTGCCGAGGTCATCGGTCCATTCCTCGTAGCTGGGAGGGGCTCCCAGCGAAACCGGGTCGGACAGGCCCGTGCCCCGCTTGTCAAAACACACCAGCCGGGAGAAGCCTGACAATCGATCCAGAAACCGTGCGATGGTAGGTTCTTCCCGCATGATTTCGAGGTTCGTGACCCAGTCCGGCACAAAAACAACGTCTGCCCGTCCGGCACCGAAGCTCTGGTGGGCGATGTACTCGCCGTCGGCATTTTTCGCGTAGGAAATCTCGGTTTGGTGCATCCGGGAGCTCGTATTTCCGGGAGGAGGCGGCCCGCTGCCTGCGGCCGAAAGCTGGCCCGGTCCGCCGCGCGGTTCGGGTCCGACCGTCCCAGTATAGAGTGCACCGGGGTAGAGTCGCCCCGGTGGCATGGCGTATCGGAAAACCGCGCCTTGGCGCGGGGCGAAATCGCGACTAGTCTTTACCGGACCCGACATTCCGGTCGAGGGGGAAGAAAACCGATGCCTCTGAATGTTTCAGCCGGTCGATGCCTGCTTTCCGCCGCTGCCATCGTGCTGGCGTCAGCGCCCTACGCCCATGCCCAGGATCCCGCGCAGGCGGAGATTCTCGAGCGGCTTCGGAGGCTGGAGGCGAGCCAGGCGCGCCTGGAGTCGGAAATCCAGGCCAAGGATGCCCGTATCGACCAGCTGGAAACCGAGCTGCAACGCGGCGAGGGCGTGGTGGTGCCCGTGGCGCCGGAGGACCGGCCCAAGAGCAATCTCGAGGCCCTCGAGATTGACTGGGATGAGCCCGGCTACTTCGGCGAGTTCCAGGAAGGTGCCCGCGGTTTCAAGATTGCCGACACCCCCCGCGGCGAGCTCAACTTCAGCGCCTGGGCCTATGTCCGCTATCTGAACCAGAGCGGACTGGATGGCAGCTATACGGATTCCTTCGGCCGCGAGTTCAATATCGATACCCGCAACGACATCCAGCTGAACAAGGTCAACCTCTACTTCAAGGGCTGGGTTTTCGATCCCCGCTTCAAGTACCTGTTCTATGCCTGGACCTCCAACACCAGCCAGGGGGACCCGGCCCAGGTCGTGCTGGCCGGCAGCATGGGCTACACGTTCAACCCGGCATTCACTCTGAGCGCCGGTATCGGCGCCTTGCCGGGCACGCGCAGCCTGCGGGGCACCTTCCCCTACTGGAACAAGGTGGATAACCGGCCCATCGCCGACGAGTTCTTCCGGCCCAGCTACACCTCGGGCATCTGGGCATCCGGAAAACTTGCCGAGGGCCTCAAGTACAAGGTCATGGCGGGCAACAACATGAGCCAGCTGGGCGTCAACGCGGCCGAGCTGGACGACACCTTCAAGACCTGGTCAGGCTCGATGTGGTGGATGCCGACCACCGGAGAGTTCGGACCGGCCGATGGATATGGAGATTTCGAGTACCACGAGGATCTCGCGACCCTGTTCGGGATCAGCATGACCTACAGCCAGGAGGACCGGCAGAGCCAGCCGGGTACCGAGGACATCCAGAACACCCAGCTGAGGATTTCCGACGGCACGGTGATCTTCCGTCCGGATGCCTTCGACACGGGCGGTCGAATCAACGAGGCGACGTACTTCATGACCGCGCTGGACGCCGGAATGAAATACCGGGGATGGGCCCTGGAAGGCGAGTACTATTTCCGCTGGATCGATGATTTCGAAACGGAGGGGGACATTCCCGAAAACGATCTGTTCGATCACGGGTTCCAGGTACAGGCCTCGAAGATGTTCGTACCGCAAACCCTCCAGGGCTACCTGGCCGGCTCGTATATCAACGGTGAGTACGGCAAACCCTGGGATGCGGCCGTGGGACTCAACTGGTACCCCTTCAAGCGCCGCCTGATGCGTGTCAACACGGAAGTGCTCTACCTGAACGATTCCCCCGTCGGCTACTCCAGCGTGCCGTTTACCGTGGGCGCGGACGGCACCGTCTTCTACTCGAATCTCGAGGTCTACTTCTAGGGAGTCCATGATGAGAAAGCATTCAGGCAGGACACGAACCTTGGAAGTACTGGTGGCTGCCGGGGTGGCCGGGCTGCTTACGAGTGGGGCCCCGACCTACGCCGAGGTGCCGGCCGGCGCTGAGTTCCACGATTCCCATTTTCATCTCACTAACTACATTCAGGAAGGCACGGAGATAGCGGATTTTCTTGACATTATGGGCGATAAGGTGGGGCGGGTCGCGCTGTTCGGCATCCCGCTGCAGCAGACCTGGGCCTACGAGAACACCGGCGACTATGCGCCCACCTACTACCTGCAGAGCGACGCCCCGCTTTATTACTACTCGTTTACCGATGCCTTTATCGCCAATGCCTACCTGTCGCTGACCGAGGAGCAGCAGGCGCGTTTCGATCCCATGATCACCGGCTTCAACCCGGCGGACATGTATGCGGCGGATCACATCAAGCGCGTCTTGAAGACCTACCCGGGGGTCTTCACGGGTATCGGCGAGTTCACCATTCACAAGGAATTCGTTTCCGCCAAGGTCGCCGGGGACACGGCCAGCCTGACCGATCCGGCGCTGGGCAGGATTCTCGACTTCGCCGCTGAAACCGGGCTTCTGGTCTTGCTGCACAGCGACCTGGACGTGCCGTTTGCCAAGCAGGATGCGGAGCCGGTCTATTTGCGCCAGATGCGCTCGCTGCTGATGGAGCACCGGGATGCCACCGTGATCTGGGCGCATATCGGCATGGGGCGGGTCGTCCATCCCGTCGATCCGCCGGCCAGCGCCAGCGCAGCCGAGCGTCCCCCCAACCATATCGACCTGGTCGAGGCCGCCGTTTCGACGCCGGAACTGGCTCATCTGCATTTCGACATCTCCTGGTCGGAGACGGCAAAGTACATCGTCGCAACCCCGCAGAGCGTCGCCCAGTCCGCGGACCTGATCAATCGTCATCCGACGCGGTTTCTCTTTGGCACCGACGAGGTGGCGCCCTCGAACCAGGAGAGCTACACATCGGTCTACCGCATGTATGAGCCTCTGTGGAAGGCCCTGACCCCCGAGGCCCGGGCCGCGGTAACCAAGGGCAACTACGAGCGGCTCTTCGATGCCGCCGCCAAGAAGGTCCGCGCCTGGGAGGCCGCCAATATTCGCTAGTTCCAGGCGACTGGACCGTCAGGCTTGCCGGGGAGGCGTCGCTCCGTGACGGCGGAACCGGCGCGGCCGGACATCGTGTCGGATAGTCAGCCAGACCCCGCGACGCTGAATCGGCTGCGCGAGGAGATCGGGGAGCGCCTGCGCGCCCTTATTCCCGCCACCTCGGTTCTCACGGAGCTCGAGCAACTGCGACCGTTCGAGTGTGACGGCTTGTCGGCTTACCGGCAGCCGCCCCTGGCCGTTGCCATGCCGGCGAATGTCGACGAAGTCCAGGCCGTGCTGAAGGTCTGCCGGGAGGCCGGGGTTCCTGTAGTCACCCGCGGAGCCGGTACCGGCTTGTCTGGCGGCGCGCTGCCGCTCGCGGGCGGCGTACTGCTCAACATGAGCCGGATGAACCGGATTGTGTCGATTGACCCGGACAACCGCGTCGCCCGGGTCCAGCCCGGCGTGCGCAATCTCCAGATTTCCGAGGCGGTCAGGCATCTTGGCCTGTACTATGCGCCGGATCCGTCGTCCCAGATCGCCTGCAGCATCGGCGGCAACGTGGCGGAGAATGCCGGCGGCGTGCATTGCCTGAAGTACGGGTTGACCGTTCACAATGTGGCGGCCGTGGAGGTCGTGACCATTGACGGGGAGCGCCTGACTCTTGGAAGCGAGGCCCTGGATTCCCCGGGCTTCGATTTATTGGCTCTGATCCACGGCTCGGAAGGACTGCTGGCCGTGATTGTCGAAATCGTGGTTCGGCTGCTGCCGATTCCCCGGCATGCCCAGGTGGTGATGGCGGCGTTTGCCGATGTGGCATCTGCGGGTCATGCCGTGGCCCGGATTATTGGATCCGGTATCTTGCCTGCGGGCCTCGAAATGATGGATCACGGCTGCATTCTTGCGGTCAACGACTACCTGGATGTGGGATATCCCGTGTGCGAGGCGGTCGTTCTCTGCGAGGTGGATGGGACTGCGGAGGAAGTCGCGGAACAGCTCGCCCAGGTGCGCGGGGTACTGCTGAACGCCGGGGCTACCGAAGTCCGGGAGTCCCGCAGCGAGGCCGAGCGCCTGGCGCTGTGGTCCGGCCGCAAGGCGGCTTTTCCGGCCGTGGGCCGCATCGCTTCAGACTACTACTGCATGGACGGGACCATTCCGCGGCGGCACCTGGCTGGCGTTCTCGCCGAGATCCAGCGGCTTTCGGAGGCGTACGGTCTGCAGGTCGTCAACGTGTTTCACGCGGGTGACGGCAACATGCATCCGCTGATTCTCTATGATGCCAACCAGGCCGGACAGACCGAATCCGCGGAGGCACTGGGTGCAGCAATTCTCGAGGCCTGTGTGGCGGTGGGCGGGACCGTAACCGGCGAGCACGGCGTTGGCGTCGAGAAGCTGGACACCATGTGCGTGCAGTTTTCCACGATCGAGCTGGCCCAGTTTCATGCGCTCAAGGCGGCCTTCGATCCCGATGGGATCCTGAACCCCGGAAAGGCGGTGCCGACCCTGGCCCGATGCGCGGAATTTGGCGCCATGCATGTACATGGCGGCCAGTTGCCGCATCCTGAGCTGGAACGCTTTTGACCGGGTCAGCTCCCGTGGGTGACTACGCAGATGCGCTGGCTGCCGAAGTGGAGCAGGCGTTTCGCAAAACAGAAGCCCTGTGCATACAGGGCTGTGGCAGCAAGGATTTCCTGGGGCGCGAACCGGCCGGCCGGCCGCTGGGTGTCAGCCGGCACCGGGGCGTGGTCAGCTATGAGCCCACCGAGCTGGTCCTGACGGCCCGCTGCGGAACACGCTTGTCCGAGATCGAGAACCTGCTCGCTGAACAGGGACAGATGCTGGCGTTCGAGCCGCCCGGCTTCGGCGGGGAAGCAACCCTGGGCGGGACCATTGCCGCTGGGCTGGCCGGCCCGCGCCGCCCCTACGCGGGCTCGGCCCGGGATTTCGTTCTCGGCGTGAGGCTGATCAACGGCCGGGGCGAAACCGGCCGCTTCGGCGGTGAAGTCATAAAGAACGTCGCCGGCTACGATGTCTCGCGGCTGATGGCGGGCGCCATGGGAACGCTGGGTGTCCTCTTGGACGTGTCCCTGAAAGTGCTGCCCCGGCCGGCAGCCGAACGCACCCGGGTATTCGAGTTGCCCGCAGGAGCGGCGGTGGAAAAACTGGCAAGCCTGGGTCGTTTGCCCATGCCCCTGTCGGGCGGCGCATGGCTGGACGGTCTTCTGTACGTGCGCCTGTCAGGCAGTGCATCGGGCGTGGCGGCCGCCGAGGACGAACTGGCGGGGGAATCCCTTGCCGAAGACGAGGCTACGGCGTTCTGGACGGGTCTTCGCGATCACCGTCTGGCGTTCTTCACCGATGACCGGCCGTTGTGGCGGTTGGGTCTGCCCCCGGCGACCGCGGTTCTCGATATTGACGGCCATGAGCTGATCGACTGGGGCGGCGGTCAGCGGTGGCTGCGTACGGCGCTGCCCGCTGAGCAGATCCGGCAGACCGCGGCCGCCGCCGGTGGCCACGCCATGCTCTTTCGCGGCGGGGACCGCAGGGGATCGGTTTTCCACCCGCTCTCACCGGCCATGATGGCGCTTCACCGGCGGGTCAAGGCGGCCCTGGACCCCGCGGGCATCTTCAACCCCGGCCGGCTCTACGAGGGCCTCTGAGATGCAGACCCGAATCAGCGAAGAGACCCTCGCCACTCCGGCAGGCCGGGAAGCCAACGACATCCTGCGCCGCTGCGTCCACTGCGGATTCTGTAACGCCACCTGCCCTACATTCGGTCTAACGGGCAACGAGCTGGAAGGGCCTCGCGGACGGATCTATCTGGTCAAGGCGCTGATGGAAGGCGAGGAGGGCAGCGGCACGACCCTGGCCCACCTGGATCACTGCCTGGGCTGTCGTGCCTGCGAAACGACCTGTCCGTCGGGAGTCGAGTTTCATCGCCTCGCGGATATCGGCCGGGAGGTCCTGCACGAGCGGGGCATCCGGCCGGCCTGGGACCGCTGGCGTCGCCGGTTTCTGTCCCGGTTCTTCGATTCGAGCGCCTGGCTGCGCGGCGCCGTGGCGGCCGGCCGGTTCCTTCGGTCATTTCTGCCTGAACGAGTGGCCCGTGTTCTGCCGTCCGGCAGGAAAGCCGCCTACCCGACGCTTCCGGCTGGGAGCCGTCAGGTGCTGCTGCAGGAAGGCTGTGTGCAACCCGTTGTGGCGCCGGAGATCAACGCGGCGGCCGCCCGGGTGCTCGCGCGTCGTGGCGTGGCCTGCCGGGAGGCGAGCGGCTGCTGCGGGGCACTGGCCTATCATCTTGACGATCTGGATCGAGCCCGCCGCCAGGTCCGCAGAAACATCGATGCGTGGCATCCCTTGCTCGCTCAAAACGAGGGGCTGGTGATCACGGCCAGCGGGTGTGCGGCATTTGTTGGCGACTATCCGGCTGTATGCCGGGGTGACGCGCGCTACGAGGCACGGGCCCGCGAGCTGGCCGAGCGCGTCGTGGACCTCAGTGAGATGCTGGAGCCCCTGGCTCGGGACCCGTCCTTGGAGGAGCGGGAGCAGCCCGCCCTGGCCTTGCACGTGCCGTGTACGCTAAAGCACGCCCTGGGGGGGGAATTGCGCCTGCGGACCCTGTTGAGAAAAAGCGGCTTGCGGATCGTGGATACCGCCGACGACGGTCAGTGCTGCGGTTCCGCGGGGGCCTATTCCATTTTGCATCCGGGAACATCGAGTGCCCTGAGACAGAAGAAACTCGACCAGTTCAGCACGGGCAATCCCGACCAGATCGTCACGGCGAACATCGGGTGCCGGCAGCACCTGGCGTCGGGCGCCTCGGTGCCCGTCCGCCACTGGATCGAACTGTGGGACGAATTGGAGTCAGCGGCCGGGCAGGACGCCATGGATCACGGAACCAGCGGGAGCCGATAGACGCGGGACCGGCGAGTTGCCGCGACATCGAAACGGCGCCACATCCCCGTTACCGTAGAGTTTGACTCCAGCTCGTGATTGGTCTCAACGAAATGCACGCCCCGGGACTGCAACCGGTCGAACATATGCCTGAGCCCGAGGGCCGTCAGCGTGTTGCCGGGATGGCCCGGCAGGGCCCCGCCAACGAGGAAGTCGACAGTTTCCGGGTGTTTCAGATTCTTCCTGACGTGGAACAGACCCGTGGGGAACAGGCGCCCGCGGGCTTTGCGGAGGCCTTCGCTGATGTTCGGCATGGCGGCCAGAAACGCAACCAATTCATTGTCCTTCGAGAAGATGAACACAAAAAACTCCGGGTCGAGAAAGCCGAAGTACTTCTGGGTGTAATAGGCCTCCTGTTCGCGACTCAGCGGCACGACCCCGTAGAGTGGCTCGAAAGCTGCCTCGAGAACCGGCCACATCTGCTTCAGATAGGCTGCGAAGGTTTTCCTGTCCCCGGCCCTCCGCACCTGGTAGGTGCCGGAATGATCGATGCGCCGTGACAGGCGCTCGAGAAAGGGAACCCGTTCGGGCACCTTGAAGCGAAAATCCAGGTAGTCCACGTCCTTGACGAGCCCGAAGCTCTCCAGCAGTCCCGCGTAGTACGGAAAATTGTACGAACCCGCGGCGGTCGGAATGGACTCGAATCCGTCCACCAGCAGGCCCTCCACGTCCAGGTCGGTGAACCCGTGGGGGCCGGTCATTTCCGCGCAGCCCTCCTGCTCTTGCCAGTCACGGACCGCACCGAGCAGCGCGTCGGCGACGTCCGGATCGTCGATCGATTCGAACCACCCGAAGCGCCCGCGCTTGTGGCCCAGCTTCCGGGTTTCCAGGCTGTTGACCATCCCGCAGATCCGGCCGACCGGCCGGCCGTCATTCAGGGCGAGGAACTGGCGGACTTCACAGACCGCAAACGCCGGGTTCTTCCGGGGGTCAAAGTAGCCCAGCTCCTCCCGGTACAGCGGCGGCACGTATCGTGGATCGCCCCGGTAGTGGGAGAATGGAAATTTCACCCATCGCTTCAGGTCTGTCCGGGTCCGAACGTCGGCGATCTCGATAGACATGGATGCTGGCCTTCCGGGGGGTAGCTGCAAGGGTCCCGATCAAAGAGCGAGTCGATAGATCCGCGAGCGCCTCTTGGCCACGACGTCGAAGCGGTTCCACATCTGGTGAATCGAACTATTGTCGTCCAGCTGGTGGTTGCCCTCCACGAATTTCACCTGACGATTTCGAAGCGTCTCGAACATATGTTTCAGCCCGACCGCGGTCACCGCGCTGGTGGGGTGATCCGGAAGGCAGCCCGCGAGCAGAAAGTCCACGGTTTCCGGCCGTTTGAGGTCCTTAAGCAGGTAGAAAAGACCGAATGGGAAAAGGCGGCCGCGGGCCTTCTGCAGGGCCCGGCTGATGTTGGGCATGGCGGCCAGGAAGGCCACCAGTTCGCCGTTGGAGGAGAAGATGAACGCGAAGAATTCCGGATCGAGAAAACCAAAGTACTTCTTCGTGTAGTAGTCCTGCTGTTTCTTCGTCAACGGCGTGACGCCGTACAGTGGCTCGAAGGCCTTTTCCAGCACTGGCCAGAGCAAGTCGACATATTTCCTGAAAGTCTTCTTATCCTTCGCCGGGAGGACCATGTAATTCCCCGAGGCTTCCGCACGCGCACCGATGCGATCCATGAAGCCTGGCTTCTGCGGCGCCTTGAACCGGTAGTCCAGGTAGTCGACGTCCTTGCTCATCCCGTAGCCTTCCAGAAGATTTGCGTAGTAGGGATAGTTGTACGAGCCCGCTACCGTGGGGATGGCGTCGAAGCCGTCTATCAGCAGACCTTCGATGTCCAGATCGGTGAAGCCATGGGGTCCGGTCATTTCCGCGCAGCCGGTGGACTCGTGCCAGGTCCTTACTGCACCGAGCAGGGCATGGGCCACCGCCGGATCGTCGATGGACTCGAACCAGCCAAAGCGGCCACGCTTGCGGCCGAGCTTTTTCGTTTCGAGGGAATTCACGAGACCGCAGATGCGCCCGACCACCTCGCCATTTCTCTCCGCCAGGAACATTCGGACCTCGCAGATCTCGAAAGCCGGGTTCTTCCTGGGGTTGAAATAGCCCATCTCTTCCCCGCAAAGCTGGGGCACATACTGTGGGTGGTTCCGGTAGTGGGCGTAGGGAAACTTGACCCAGCGTTTGCGGTCCCGGCGCGTTCGTACTTCCACGATCTCGATGGACATGACGACGAAGATCCTTTCCTTGCTGAGCCAGCGGGCCGGTGATACGAACTGGACGCGCCACGGTCCGGCGCCGCGCTAGGATAAGAGATCTGTCGCGCCGGGCGCCAGAGGCCTTTGCCTTCAACCGGTTGGCCTCCACCGGCACTGAGGGCGGTGAGATGACTATCGGCCGCGCCTGACGGCGATAGGTATCATGAGGCCCCGATACACAACCAGGTGCAGCGATGCTCGATCTCAAAGGCAAAGTAGGTTTCGTGACCGGCTCGACCAAGGGTATCGGACGGGCGGTTGCAGCTGCGCTGATTGAGCAGGGCGCCCGTGTCATCGTTCACGGCCGGGACGAAGGCACAACGGCCAGAGTGTGCGCGGAGCTCGGCGCCTACGGCGCCGTGAGTGGCGACCTGGCAACCGCCGAGGGCACCGGGCACCTCCTTTCCCGGCTCGATGAAATGGCCCCTGTCGATGTCCTGGTGAACAACGCCGGGATCTTCGGCGTGGAGGACTTCTTCGCCATTGATGACGACGAGTGGCTGCGCTACTACCAGACGAATGTCCTGAGCGTCGTCCGGCTCTGCCGGGCTCTGCTGCCGGGAATGTTAGAGCGCGACTGGGGCCGGGTGATCAACATGGCCAGTGAAGCGGGCGTCAAACCCCTTCCGCAAATGATCCACTATTCGGTCACCAAGACGTCGCTGATGAGTCTGTCCCGCGGGCTCGCCGAGCTGGCGAAGGGCTCGGGGGTAACCGTCAACAGCATTCTCCCGGGTCCGACATGGACGGAGGGCGTCGAGGAGTACTTTGAGGGTCTCGCCAGGGACGAGGGCAAGCCGGTGAAGGAGGTCCTGGAGAACTACTTTCGCGATCACGAGCCGAATTCGCTGATCCAGCGATTCGTGACGGTGGAAGAAGTGGCCGGGGCCGCCGTGTTCGTGGCCGGCAACGCAGCGGTCAACGGCAGCGCGCTTAGGGTGGAAGGCGGTATTATCCGGGCCATCTAGATATTGCAATGCGTCGTCGCCGGGTCTCGGAGTCTATCCGTGGACTTGCCGGCCGTTGGCTGTATCGATCAACGGTGCTGATCGATACAGGAGCATGGAATTTTGAAGTTTTTGCGTGAGCCATTGCTGCACTTTCTATTGATAGGCGCGGCAATTTATCTCTTGTATGGGGTCTTTGCGGAGACCGCGCCGGAAGCCGACGACAAGATCATTGTCGTCGCCGCCGGAGAGATCGAGTGGATGCGTGCCTCGTGGGAGAAACGCTGGCAACGACCACCGACCTCCGAAGAGATGGATGGCCTGGTCCAGCAGTATGTCAGAGAGACCGTGCTGTATCGCGAAGCCCTGACCATGGGCCTGAACCAGCACGATCCGGTCATTCGCCGCCGCCTGGCGCAGAAGCTGGAGTTTCTCGCCAAGGATCTCGTTGCGCTGACGCCGCCGACGGAAGAAGAGTTGCAGGCGTACTTCAACGAACACCGGGAGCGGTACCAGGAACCGGCGCGGTACACCTTTACCCAGGTCTTTGTCGATCCCGACAAGCGGGGCGACTCCACGCTGGCCGATGCCGAGGCGATCAAGGCTGGATTGATTGCTCTTGGCGACTCGATCGAAGAGGCCGGTGCCCTGGGCGATGGGCTGATGCTGCAAAGCTACTATCCGGAAAAGGACCTGCTGGAGGTCCGGAAGAGCCTGGGTAGTGGATTCGCTGAGGCCCTTGTCGAACTGGCTCCCGGGCAATGGCAGGGGCCGGTGCTGTCCGGTTATGGCGTGCACCTGGTTTTCGTGAGCGAAGTGGTGCAACCCCCGCCGCCGGTCTTTGCCGAGCATCGCGAACGTGTCACCCAGGACTGGGAGAGCGACCGGAGCGAGGAGCTCAATGAGAGGTTCTACGCGAGTCTGCGCGACGGCTACGAGGTCATCGTTGAGGATCCGCTCGCCGAGGAGCGGATCGCCGGGCTGCAGAACTCGGATCAATGATCGGAGCCGGCCTCATCGCCCGCGTTCTGCCGCGTCCCTTGGACCTGCCGCGCAAACCCGCGCCGGCCCTGGTCGGGATTTCCGGGAAAAACGCTCCCGGGCGGGCCAGGGCATGCCGGTCGATGGCGACGATAGGGAAAGTGCTGGCCCTGGCGATGCTGATCGGGCTGGTTCCGGCAATCCCTGTCGATGCCGACGAAATTCGCCCCGCGCTGCTGGACATCAAGGAACAGAATACCGGCCTGTTCCTCGTGACATGGAAGGTCCCCATGCGTGGCGACCGGGTGTTGGCCATCACGCCACGATTGCCGGAAAGTCTCGAGTTGCTGGGTACGCCCACGGTTCAGGAGCTGCCGGGCGCCCTGATCCAGACGTCGACGTACAAAAATAGTGCCGCTTCCCTGACCGGTCAGGCGGTCCTTATCGAAGGGCTCTCGGCCATGCAGACCGATGTGTTGCTTCTCGTCCAGCTGCAGGACGGAACACAGCACTCGGCCATTCTGCGGCCGGCTTCTCCGGAATTCACCGTTCCGGCAAAACCCTCGAAGCTCAAGGTTGCCGCTGACTACTGGCGTATGGGCACGGTGCATATCCTGGAAGGCGTCGATCACCTGTTGTTCGTGCTGGCGCTGCTCCTGATCGTGTCCGGCATCGGCCCGCTCGTGAAAGCGATTACCGCGTTCACCGTTGCCCACAGCATCACGCTGGCGCTGGCGACACTGGACGTCGTGCATGTGCCACCGGCTCCCACCGAGGCGATCATTGCGCTGAGCATCCTCTTCCTGGCCTCCGAGATTGTCCACAAGCGCCGTGGTGTCGTGGGAATTACCGAGCGGTATCCCTGGGTCATCGCGTTCATTTTCGGCTTGTTCCATGGATTGGGGTTTGCGGGCGCCTTGTCCGAGATCGGCGTGCCTCAGCATGAAGTGCCGCTGGCTCTGCTGACCTTTAACCTGGGTGTGGAAACGGGTCAGCTCATGTTCGTGGGGGTCGTCCTGGCGATGATGGCGCTGCCTGAAGAAGCTGCCGGTTGCGTGGCCTTCGGGTGCGTGGCGGCTTCTGCCCTACGGCATCGGGAGCGTGGCGGCCTTCTGGGCCATCGATCGGGTCCTGTCTTTTCTGCCGCTTTCGGCCTAGCGGAAATCACGTAAGTGTCGGGAAACGAGTCTGCAGACAGGCGTTCCCGGCAGTAGCGGAATTCCGAGAACGCAAGGCACGGTCGCTTCCGGGAAAATGGCTGATACGCGTCTCCGTTCACGTAGAATTCATCGTCGAAATTACTGTGAGGGTCACTGGCTCGATGACTCGATTCTTCCGATCCTTGTTGCGGCGTTGGGGTTTCTGACCAGTTGCGCGAGAGAGCCAGTCCCTGAACCGGTCGTTCCGGAACGTGCACAGCCGGTCAGTTTTCTGCATGACGTCAAGCCGGTCCTCGACTCTCGCTGCGTCGTTTGCCACTCCTGCTACAACGCCGCCTGTCAGCTCAAGCTCTCGTCTTATGAAGGAGTGGATCGGGGCGCCAGCAAGGACCCGGTCTATTCGGGATCACGCTTGAGTGACCAGGCGCCCACGCGCCTGTTCATCGACGCCCAGTCCACCGAGGCCTGGCGAGACAAGGGGTTCTACAGCGTCACCCGGAGTGAGGGAAATCCGGCGGAAAATCCACCGCTCATGGCCTGGTTCCTGGACGCGAAACGCCGCACGCCGGTTCCCGAAGGCCGGTACCAGGCCGAGGCGTCGGACCTGACCTGCGCTGCGGATACCTCCGAGGTCCGCAAGTATCTCGGCAAGCATCCGGGACGCGGGATGCCTTTCGGCTTCCCGGCTGTTTCCGATGCGGAGCACGAGGTGCTGATGAGCTGGATGGCAGAGGGCGCACAGGGCCCCACTGCGCAAGAACAGGCTGAACTGACTACACCGAGTGCTGCGTCTTCCAGGGAAATCGCGAAGTGGGAGGCCTTCCTGAACGGCGACGACCCCAAGACCGCGATGACGGCCCGCTATCTCTATGAGCATTTCTTCCTGGCGCACCTGCGATTCTCCGCGACCGGCGGGAACGAGTTCTTCAGGCTGGTGCGCTCGACGACCGGCCCGGGCGAGCCGATCGCGGTGATCCCGACGGTCAGGCCCTACGACGATCCCGGTGTGGAGCGATTTTTCTATCGCTTCGAGAAGATCCATTCGACGATCGTGTACAAGACCCACATCGTGGTGGGGTTCGATGATCGGCGCCTTAACCGCTACCGGGAACTGTTCCTCGACCCCCAATGGCTCGAGACCCCGCACCGCATGCCCTACGAAGACCGGGAGAGCGCAAACCCGTTCGTAACCTTCGCGCAGATTCCTCCCCGCGTGCGCTACCAGTTCATGCTGGATCACTCCGAGTACATCATCAGGACGTTTATCCGCGGCCCGGTTTGCAGGGGCCAGATCGCGGTCAATGTTATTAACGACCATTTCTGGGTGATGTTTCTCGATCCGGACGCCGACGAAACGATCAAGGATCCCGATTTTCTCCTGCAGCAGGCAGAGAACCTTCGGCTGCCCACCGAGCGCGGCAGCGATGTGTCGCTTCTCGACACCTTCAGCAACGCTTATCGGGAGCGGTACGCGAACTTTTACAAGGCGAAGAACGCGCTCTATGACGAAAAGGCCCCGCTGGGCCCGGATATCGACGCCCTGTGGCGGGGCAACGTGGCCGAGGATTCGCCATTCCTCACGATATACCGGCATTTCGACAGCGCATCGGTGCTGAAGGGCGCCTTGGGTGATCTGCCGCGCACCGCCTGGGTGATCGACTATCCGCAGTTCGAGCGCATCTACTATTCGCTGGTGGCGGGATTCGATGTGTTCGGCAACATTGCTCACCAGGCCAACGTGCGCCGCTACATGGACTATCTTCGGATCGAAGGCGAGCTGAACTTCGTCAAGTTGCTTCCGAGGGAGATCCGGGCTCCGACGATGGCGTCCTGGTACATCGGCACGGGGGTTGCCGATGATGCTCGTCTGGAGGAAGTGGTAGGCACCCGGCCTACCCGGGTCCGCTACACCTCGGATGATCCACAGCGTGAGCTGATTGAACGGGTTGTGGAGGAGCATCTTCTGCCGGAGACCGGCATCGGCTTCGACCGGGCGAACTACCATGCCAGCGGCCAGGAAACGGAACTGCCGACCACGTTCTCCGGCACGGAAGACCTGATCGCGGGCTTTCACGCGCTGACCGAGCCGGGGACGGGATTTATTCGGCACGTCACCAGCACGGAAGCCAACGTGCTTTTCGTGCGAATAAGAGGCTACGACGGGCCCTACAGCTTCTTTTCCATCGTCATCAACCGCTGGCACGACAACGTCAACTCGATGTTCCGCGAGTCCAAACGCCTGGATCCGGCCAGGGACACCATCGATTTTTTGCCCGGCAGTATCGGCGCCTATCCAAACTACTTCCTGGACGTTGCAGCGGAAGATGTCCCGGAGTTCTTCGACATGCTGAAGAATTTCGATGGTTCCCCGGAGTATCGGGCCAAGCTGAACAAGTACGGAATCAACCGCATGGACGAGCGATTCTGGCCGGTGTATGACTGGTTTCAGCAGCGGATGAACGAAAGCGATCCGGTCCACTCCGGACTGCTGGATCTGAACCGGTATTACTCGCAGTCGATTCGGGACTGAAACGGCAGGTTGCGACGGGACTCGCGACCGGAGCGTCGCGGGCGAAGCCCGGGCCGGCGTCGGGTTTCACGATCACAGGCTTAGGATGGAAGCGATCCCGGAATCGAAGTAAATTATGACCCGATAGTCAATCGAGGGGGAATGTCATGAAACGTTTGGAGTTTGCGGTAATAGGGCTCGCCATGGTGGGGCTGGCAGCAGGAGTCGGCGCTCCGCGATCCGCCGCCGCGAGCAACGATGCCCTGATCGGCGTGGTCGGCGGTCTGATCGGCGGCAAAATGCTGTCCGATCACCAGCAGAAGAAGCGCAACGAAGCGTATGCTCAGGGTGCCGAGGACCAGTACGTGGTTTCTCAGGCCCAGCAGCAGCAGGCCCAGGCTGCAGCGCCCACGGCCGAGCAACGGCTCGCCAAGCTCAAGTCGCTGAAGGACCAGGGCCTGATTACGGAAAGCGACTACAACACGCAGAAGGCAGCGATTGTCAGCAGCCTTTAGGTGTGTCCGGGCAGCCTGTCGATGTCGGAGCGCATGGACTGATTGAGGAACTCTGCAATGCTGATACGAACGATTCTTGTCGCCGCGACTGTCGCGGTAGTGGCCTCGTCCGCCATGGCCGCGGACAAGGTGACCGGCGACTATCTGGTGGGTAAATGGTCCCTCGAAGGCAAGCCGGCCTGCGACGTGCCGGACTTCGAGCACATCGTGTTCGATCGGGACGGCGCTTTTCGGAGCTATCGCCGCGGCCGTCTCGAGGCGGCCGGCCTATGGCACATCGGTGATGACTATGTGGAGTTCCACGTGGTGTCATCCGCTGCCCGGATCAATCCGGAGCTCAAAGAATACGTCGGTTACTTCGCCATGGCGTCTATCGAAGGCCTGGAGACAAAGGTCGAAAAGAATCACCTGGAGCTGGCGGTCAAATCCAACGGCAAGCTGGACCACTGGAGGCTGGATCGCTGCGCGCGATAGGTCGGCTGCAGATCGACCGTGAGAATGGGTTCCGGAACCCGACTTGCGTGCGGCGGAACAATTAGGAGTCTTTCCTCCGCAGAGCGGTAAGTCGCTTGCAGCGCTCGCTGCCGACCAGCAAACTCCGGTGTAGTCAGCCCACACGCTGCGGGACGGCCCGGTGCACCAACGTGACGGCTGCACAACCGGCCTTGTTGCACGCGAGGCCCATTGGGTACGCGGCATGTATGAGAACCTGGCGATCCTCGCCATATTCATTTTTCTCTACAGCATCCTCTCCGGGGGGCTGGAGCGGACTCCGGTCAATGGGGCGCTGGTCTTCACTGCCTTTGGCTTCCTGTTCGGTCCGGACGGCATCAACTGGCTCAGGGTTAACCTGGATGCGGAGGGCCTGCGGACGCTCGCGGAGCTCACGCTCGCGCTGGTGCTGTTTACGGATGCAGCCAATGCGGATCTCGGTGTCCTTCGACAGAATGTGCGGATCCCCCGCCTACTGCTCCTGGTAGGCCTGCCCCTGACCATTGGCCTCGGCGTCGGTGCCGGCGTGCTGATTTTCGATCACCTGACCCTGCTGGAAGTTGCCTTGCTGGCGACCATGCTGGCGCCCACCGATGCGGCCCTCGGCAAAGCGGTTGTGACCAACCCTGCCGTGCCTGCCCGGATACGGGAGGGTCTGAACGTCGAAAGCGGTTTGAACGACGGCATTTGTGTCCCGGTCCTCTTTGTTTTCCTTGCCCTGGCTACCGGCATCGGAGTCGAAGACAGCAAGCCCGTGCTGGCATTGAAGCTGCTGGCGGAGGAAATCGGCATCGGGCTGGCCGTGGGGGTCCTGGTGACGTACCTGGCCAGCCAGGCGCTGCGATTTTCCGTGCGGAGCGGTTGGCTGAACGAAACCTGGCGTCAGCTTCCCATCGCGGGTCTTGCCATGGCCTGTTTTGCCCTTGCGCAATGGTTGGGCGGCAGCGGCTTCATCGCCTGTTTCGTCGGAGGCCTGCTGTTCGGCTGGCTGGCAGGGGAGCACAAACACCCGTTGCTGGTGTCCGCCGAGAGCACTGGCGATACGCTGGCTCTCATTACCTGGGTCCTGTTCGGTGCGGCAGCGGTGGCAACGACCTTCGCGAATCTGACCTGGCAGGTCGTGATTTATGCTGTCCTGAGCCTGACGGTCATCCGGATCCTGCCGGTCTATCTGGCGCTGGCGCCGACGGACCTTCTGCCGCGCGAGAAGTTGTTTGTCGGCTGGTTCGGTCCCAGGGGCCTGGCGAGCATCGTGTTCGCCGTGATCGTCCTGAACGAGAAGTTACCCGGGGGCAGCACGATTACCACGACGGTCGCCCTGACCATCGTGCTTAGCGTGGTTTTTCATGGATTGACGGCGAACCCCCTGGCGTCCCGACTGGCTTCCGCTGGCGAATCGGGCAGTTTGCCCGGCGCGGAGCGCTGAGGAAAACCATGGGAGAGGCCTGAGGAGGGGGCGGAATGCCCGCGGCAATGACGAGGCGCGCGAACGTGGGGCGGCCGATTGAGGGCGTCCGTCGCCATAGTGGACCCGTTCCTGCGCTGCCATCCACTATTGTCTTGCGCCCTGGCCGGGAGGGGCCGGCTGGGGCTATCGGGTGCCGCAGCGGCTCGCCGTCAAACGGGCTCCGGGGCAGGATTCCTGGCGGCCTTCGCTCTTCGCTTCTCGAGGGATGCGGCCAGCCGCTCCTCGGTCTCCGGCCCTCCGGCAAGCGCCCCCATGAAGACGCCCAGGTAGCTCTTGTCCACCACGGCGCCCTTGGCCTCGATGGCGGGCTCCATCAGCCGGTGGAGTTCTTCCAGGTTGTACCAGGGCACGGCCGGATACACATGATGGCCGATGTGCCAGTTGATGTTGTTCCAGAAGAACCGATTGAACCCGTTGGACACGATGGTTCGCGTGCCGGCCAGCTGGCCGGCGTCCCAGGGGGTGCCGTAGTGTTCCGCGATGAATCGAACGGAATTGAACAGCGTAAAGATGTAGACCGGTACGAGCCACAGCTCCAGGGTCTTGCCGAGTACGCCGTTGGCCATGGCCCAGGCGATGAGAGCCCAGTAGCAGGCTATGGTCACAACGGTCTCGAAGAGATGGATCGCCCATTCCTTCGGGCCGAACCGCGTCACCGGATAAATGATATTGAAGTGAAGAAAACTCAACACCACGCCGATGACCATGTAGAGGTAGAAGACCACGAAATCGAGAACGCCGCGCTTGCCCATGGTGAAGGCGTCCGGATCCTTCGGTGAGCGGTTGTGGCGATGATGCTCGAGATGGTCTTCCTTGAAGCCCACGAATGTCGCCATCAGCGGAATCATGCAGGCGATGCCGAAAACCCAGTTGGCCATTGGCGAGCGGAAGAGCGTGTTGTGCCCGGCGTCGTGCATGAACGTCACCATGCCCATCCACATGTAGCCGATACCCACGTAGGCGGTCCACTTGAGAACCGTCGAGGGGGTCGTCCAGGCCAGCCAGTTCAGTGCCACCATGATGGCGAGGAACAAGGGGATCTTGAGCAGATTGGGCAGCAAACGCTGTTCGGTGAGGCGTTTGACGTCGGCTCTCGAAAGGGGCTTGTCGATGGTCACGGCCATGAGGCGAGATTCCCCTGGTTGTGGGTGGATTCTTCAGGAGCCAGCACTTTGCAATGGCTCCACTTCCTTCCTGCCGGGGAGGCGATACCACCAAAAAGCGGGCAAATTGTACCCGTAATCGAGGCCTGTTCGCCGACTGGGCCAGAAAAATCCCGCATCAGGCGAGGGTTTTCACTCGGTGCCCCGTCCCGGCCCGAACGGACACCGGCTACCCCAATCCGGTCTCCTCGAGCAGTCGTTCCGGCGAAAGCGCCGGACTGGCGTGGCTCGCCTCAGCCTCTTTGATCAGGCGGACAATCCGCTCATTAACCGGTGTCGGGGCGCCCATGCTGCGGCCCGCGGCCACCACTTCGCCGTTCAGATAGTCGATTTCCGTGGGCTTGCCCTGGCTGATGTCCCACCACATCGAGGTGCGCACGGTGGGGTCCACCTCGAGCATGGATTTCGCTATCTGGGTAAACAGCCAGTCTGGCTGGGCGAGCAGACGGGGAATCCACGTGGGCGGAAGTGCCGTCAGGCGCGGCAGGGCGATGCCAAGGGCCGCGGTCACCGCAAGGAGTTCCCGCATGCAGGCCGCATAGACTTGTCGATAACCCCGATGACCGAGCATTTCCCGAACCGGCACATCGGACAGTGCATTGATCGCATTGATCAGGTTGAGCTGCAGTTTTGCCCACAACACGGCGTCCATCTCGGCACTGAGTTCCACGGGCATGAGACCAGAAGACACCGCGGCCGCCAGGTCCGCCACCGCGGGGTGGTCCTCGATGATGACACTGCCTCCGCTGCCCCGGTGGAGATGATCAGGAGCCAGCTCGGCGACATTGAAGGCCACCATGCCCCGAAGGACGATGTTGCCCGGAAAAGCAGCCTTCACCGGGGTTTCCGAGCCCAGCCCATTCTGGCAACAGAGGATGGTGGTCCCCGGACCCACGTGGCTTGCCAGATCAGGAACCGCCTTGGCCACGCCTGTGCATTTCACCGTCAGCCACAGGTAATCGGGCCGTGGTTCACTCTCGGGCGCGATCTGCGCTGCGAACCGCGGCGGAGGGACGCGGGTCCGATGACCGTCAAGATCCGTCAGCAGCAGGCCGTCTTCTAGCTTCGTTCGCACATGAGGTCTCGCCACGACGCTGACGGCCTGGCTCCGGTCGAGCAGGGCACCGGCGACATAACCGCCAATCAGGCCCGCTCCGAATACCCGATGCGTTACTGGATGGGATGTCATAGAGTCCCTTATACCGCGCGGCTGTTGTCCCGACCCCCGGTCGGCTTCATTCCCCGGTCCGATCAAGAGTCTAGACGGTCGGTTCCGCTCGGCGCTCTGGCGCGGACTGACCAAAACACTGCAGAAGCTCAACATCCAGGAGGCCGGGTTTTGTCCCACAAGCTTTCACGTCCCCATGCGGCGGGTTCCGCCGGAACGCGCCCGGAATCCCGTTCGCTTGCGCGCTACGCCGGATGCGTTTGGCGCCGGCCGCTTCCGGATTTGACTCCAACGCCAGGTCGCCGGTCATTCCGTCAGTGCCTGTCCCCGCCGGAGTCACGGGCGAGGCGCATCAGCGGTAGCGCCAGGATCTTGTGCGTTTTTTGGGGGTTAGTGGCGCTCTGGACTTTCCCGGCCATTGCGATTGAAGATTTTCGTGAGCTGACTGTTCGACTGGAGCATCCGGTAGATACCGATCCGGTCAGCGTCCGCCTGGGCGGGGGCCCCGGCCTCCTCGCGGTGGGACGCGACGAGGGGGCTACGAAGTACAGCCTGATCAACCTGGCGGACGGTGCCGTCCTGTTGTCAGGGAACATACCTGAAAGCGTGTTCTTCTATGACATCGGGGATCCCGCCGGACGAGGCTCCGAATCGCTTTGTTTTTTTGATCAGGAGGGCATCGCCGTCGTCGATCCGGCAACGGGAAGCATCGATCGCATCGCGGATTTCGAGAGCATCTATCATGGCAAGCCGTCCCAGGGGCCGACCCAGTCAGATTTCGTATGGGACGTGGACGGCGAGGCCGGCGACGAACTGCTCGTTCCGGTGTTTGACGGATGGCTGCTGGCAAAACGGCGTGGCGAGGAGTTTCCAGACATACCGGCTGGATATCGACCCCCGTGTTTCGGCCTACGCGTCCCGGGTCAGCTATGAGCCACGCAGGCCCCGGATCGGCGATGCGAATGGCGACGGCCGCAATGATCTCGTGTTTCTGCGGGATACGGAGTTCGTATCCTTCGTCCAGGCAGAGCAGGGCCGCTTTGCGACAACAGGCCGCCGCGACCCAATCGATGCGCCGCTGGCCAGCGAAGAGGATCGCGCCCGATGGGAGCGGGACGACGGGCAGGTCGACCAGAGCGAACTGGAAATCGAAGAGGTCGAGCTGATTCGCGATTTCGACGGTGACGGCATCCTCGATCTGCTCACCGACCGCTCGATCAGCGAGGGTGTGTTCGATCGCAGCAGCGAGTATCACCTGTACCTGGGACGACGGGATGGCGACGCGCTCCTCTATCCCAGGGAGCCCGATGGCAGCATCGCCTCCGGCGGCATCCAGTTCGACCCGCTGGCAGTGGATGTCGACGGCGATGGGCGGCTGGATCTGGCGACCCCGTCCACCCGGCTCGGACTGGGCCGGGTCATCAGCGCGCTGGTGACCGGTCGGATCAGTGTCGATCTCGATGTCTACCGGATGCGCGCCAACGGGGTTTATCGCGAAGACTCCGATTACCAGACCCAGTTCAAAGTGGAGTTCGACCTGAAGACCGGACAGATGCGTTATCCCGCCATTGCGATCGCGGACTTCGGCGGGGACGGGCCGGCTGACCTGCTCCTCCAGGGCGACGATGACGTTCTCAACCTGTATCCGGGCACCGGTAAGGACGAGCTGTTCGGCAAGAAGGGCGACAGCCTCACGCTGCCCCTGCCTTCAAATGGCCAGATGGTGGAGGCCCGGGACCTGAACGACGATGGCCGCGCGGATCTCCTTGTGCGCTATGGACCTGCCGATGGCCCCGATCGCCAGGGAGAGCTCCGGATCTTTCTCTCGGCTCCCGAGGGCTGAACCGGAGCCAACGGACACGCCCGGGTTGGTCGCTCCCCGCGGGTTGGGTGGGAGAAGTTCAGCGGTCCGCTATGATTGAAACCACGAGTGGCGGCGACGAACCGCTCGTCCGGACTTCGACAACATAAGGAGCGACCCTGTGGCCGGAGCCAGTCTGCTTGCGCTGATAGACGACATCGCCACGGTGCTCGACGACGTGGCCATCCTGACCAAGGTGGCGGCCCGCAAGACGGCCGGCGTGCTTGGCGACGATCTGGCCCTGAACGCCCAGCAGGTGGCCGGCGTCCGGGCCGACCGGGAACTGCCCGTCGTGTGGGCGGTTGCGAAGGGATCGATGCTGAACAAGGCGATTCTCGTGCCCGCGGCACTTGCGATCAGCGCCTTCGCGCCCTGGGCGGTGACGCCCCTTCTGATGGCCGGCGGTCTGTTCCTGTGCTTCGAGGGTGTCGAGAAGCTGGCGCACAAGTTCCTGCACAGCGAGGAAGAGGACCAGGCTCACGAAAAGGAGCTCATGGATGCGCTGGCTGACCCTTCCACCGACCTCGTCGAGCTGGAGAAGGCCAAGATCAAGGGTGCGGTCCGGACCGACTTCATTCTGTCCGCGGAGATCATTGTTATCGCGCTGGGTATCGTTGCAGCGTCCCCCTTTGTTACGCAGCTGTCGGTGCTGGTAACGATCGCGGTCATGATGACCATCGGCGTGTATGGGCTCGTCGCGGCCATCGTCAAGCTCGACGATCTGGGCGTGTATTTGGCGCGGAAGCCCGGTGACGGTCTTCAGCAAGCGCTCGGCCGCGGCATACTTACCGTTGCGCCGTATCTCATGAAAGGTCTGTCCATCGCCGGCACCGCGGCGATGTTCCTGGTCGGCGGCGGTATCCTGGCGCACGGCCTGCCCCGGCTGGAGTCATGGATCCACCACGTCACGGACGAGATGGGTGCCGGTCTGGAGATACTCACGACGATGCTGTTCAACGCGGGTCTCGGTATCGCCGCGGGCATTGTGGTCCTGTCGGTGGTTACGCTGATTCAGCGCCTGCGAACGGGTGGCGGATCAGCCCAGGCCCACTAAGTACAGCATGCTGTTCCCGAGCTGCCCTGCCGTTTGCAGCAGGGCGTGACCGCCGGCGCCGGGCCTAGTACGGTTTCTCGCCGGTGAAATTGCCCGCCGGATCGTAGTTGCATACCCAGACCTGGTCGTTGTCTGCACAAACGGTCATTGCGCACCCCAGTCTCTCTGATTTGGCCCAGACGACCTGGGTGTAGTGGCCGCAGGCCTTGCCGGCAGCGCAGGTGTTCGAGGCGTAGTCGTAGTCGGCCTTTTCCGAGTCCCAGCCATCGACGACGCTGGACGGGCTGATGGACTGTGCTTCGGTGCGGCCGTCCGACCAGGTGGTCGGGCTGGCCCACGAGAGATTCTCGCCGTATTTCTGTGTGAACGGGCCGCTCCTCGGCCGGTGTTCCATTTCACAGCCCCGCTTGGAGAGTTCGTCGGCCCACTCCTGGGCAAAGGCGGCGAGTTCGGCGGACCATGCCAGGCCAGGCGCGCCGACGGCCTCGCGCCAGTGATTGTGCCGCGCCAGAATCTCTTCCTGCTGCCCAGAGGAAAGTCCACGGGCGCCGTCAGCGGTTGTGTTTTCCTGCGCTTGGCTCCCGGAAGCGAAAGCGGCAAGCAGCGTGGTCGTTATGAGACGAACCATCGGATATTGCATAGGTTGCTCTGTGTGGGAGTGGAATGGAAAACGGCGCCAGGAAACCTGTGTCGTCAAGGGTAGGCGCGTTTTTTCGTTTTGCAATTCCCGACGTCTTTTCTTGCCCTCCATTGGCTTTGTGGGCATGCCACTACCCGCACCCCGTGCAAGCGGCAGCCGAAGCCCTTGCGCGAATGCCGCTCAGCGGGCGAACCGGGTGGCATCCAGACGTTTATACTGCTGGGAAAACCGGGCCGTCAGTCCGGCGGCACGCTAAACACAAGAAGGAGAGGGCATGTCAGTGGGAAGTGTTGCTACTTCGGGCGGAGTCGGCAAAACAAATGACATTGCGGGCCCTCTGTCCATGGGCGCCCTGGTCGTCCTGATATCGCTGGTCCTCGCGGGCTGCAATGCGCTGGGCCCCAACTCCGTCAGAAATGGCCGGGGCGCCTACAACGAGGCCATCGTCCAGACCAACCAGGAACAGATGCTGATGTCGGTGGTGCGAAACCGCTATCTGGAGCGGAGCAGCCTGCTTGCGGTGACCAGCATCACCGCCAATGTCAGCCTGTCCGCCGGTGCCATTGTCGAAGCGGGGTTCGGGGACAAGGACAACTACGAGGGGAACCTGACGCCATTCACGGGCACTGTGTTTTACGAGGAGAACCCTACGATCTCCTACACGCCAGTCGATGGCGAGCAGTATCTCCACCGCCTGTTTTCACCCCTGTCCGTGGAGGCGGTCGCTGAGCTGGCGGGAGGGTTCACCGATCCCGCGCCCGTCTACTGGGCCCTCATCGAAGGCGTAAACGGCGCGCAGAATCCCGCATTCCTGTTTGCTGGATCCGCGCCGGATCCGCGTTTCGCTCGCTTCGTCGAGCTCATGACCCGCCTCAAACAGGCCAATCGGCTGCACTGGGTCAAGCCGGCGGGAGGGGGAGGTGATCTTGCCATTGTCATCGATCACTTCGCTGAGGACTACGCTGCAGAGGTGGACGAGCTGCTGGAGATCCTGTCATTGCCGGCTGTGGGAGCATCGGGAGGGCAGGTGAGCATCCCGGTTAGCCTGGCCCTCGATGGGAGGAAGCTGGGCGGAATCGGATTGAGTACCCGGCCCATCTTCAAACTGGTGGAAATCCTGTCGGCGTCGGTTCATGTTCCCGAGGCGGATATCGAGAGTGGACGCGCCACCCGGTTTCCGCCACTGGGTGTTGCGGGTCAGTCGCTGAAGGTTCTCCATTCGTCGAGCCGACCGGATAATGCGTTGGTCGCCGTCAGGCACCGTGAGGGCTGGTTTTATATCGACGATCGTGACCTGGCCACCAAGGGTTATTTCCGGCTCATGGAGGCGTTGTGGTCAGCGACCATTGCCGAGAGTACCAGTGGGGCTGCCTCGCCGGTCCTGACCGTTCCGGTCGGCCGGTAGAGATATTGATCTCGGCCCTCGTGTCGGGACCAGGCGCTAATTCGGCTCGACACCGAGATGCGTGTCGAAGAAGCGCAGGATTTTCCGATAGCCGTGTTTCCCGGTAGCCGGGACCCGCAGAAGCGCGTGCTTGCTGCCCGGGTAGGTCATCGAATCGAAATCCAGGCCCTCGTCCTGCAGGGTCTTGAAGAGCTTCGTGCTGTTGGTGAACAACACGTTGTCATCGGCCATGCCGTGCATGATAAGCAAGGGCCCCTTCAACTCCGTGGCATAGGGAAAGACGCTGGCGGCTTCATAGCCGTCGCCATTGCCCTGCGGCGTACCCATGTAGCGCTCGGTGTAGTGGGTGTCATACAGGGCCCAGTCCGTCACGGGGGCGCCGGAGACTCCGGCGGCGAACACGTCCGGGGCCTTGAACATGCACATCAGCGCCATGTAGCCGCCGTAGCTCCAGCCAAAGACGCCGATTCTGCCGGTGTCTACGTAGGGAAGTGAGCGCAGATACTCAACGCCGGTGACCTGGTCTACGACCTCCACATCTCCCAGGCGCCGGTGGATCGGCGCGTCGAAGGCAACGCCCCGGTACCCGGTGCCACGGTTGTCGATGGTAAACACGATATAGCCGTTCGTGCCGAGCACGTCGAGGAAGCCGGCGGACCACTGGTTGGTGACGCTCTGCCCGCCGGGACCGCCGTAGACATAGACGATCACCGGGTAGCGCCTGCCTGGATCGAAGTCGGCCGGTTTGCGAATTCGGTAGTGCAGGGTCTGACCATCCTTGGCCTCGAGGGTCCCGAACTCGATGCCGGGCCGGCTATGCAGGTAGGGATAGTAGGGGTGGGACTGGTCGAGCCGGTTCTCCTCTATAAACGCCAGGTGCGTCCCGTTCCTGTCGAACACGGCGACCTGGGGCGGCGTGTCCACGCTCTGGAAAGTGTTGACATAGAAGTTGCCGTTATCGGCGAATGCAGCGCGGTGCCAGCCGGCGGGTTGGCTCAACCGTCGGGGCTCGCCGGTGGTTTCCAGGGGAACGGCATAGACGTGACGTTCGAGCGGGCTGTCGAGGGTGCCGGTGACATGGGCGATGCCACGTGCCTCATCCACGTGCAGGACCGCGCTTTTACCCCGGCCGCCATGGACGACCTCCCAGGGGCCCTTTGTGAGGGGCCGGATCAGAGCGCCCTCGTTGTCATAGAGATACAGATGCTTGTAGCCGGACCGGGACGACGCCCAGATAAAGCGCGGCGAGGATTCGAGCAACACCAGTTCGTTGTGCAGATCGATCCAGGTGTCACTGGTCTCCGTCAGCAGAACCCGGGACTGGCCCGCGGTGGTGTCGATTTTCAGGAGTTCCAGCGTCCGTTGATCCCGGGACTGGCGTTGAACCGCCAGGTGCTGGCTATTCGGGAACCAGTCCACTCTGGGCACATAGATGTCGGTGTCCTTACCCAGGTCCATCCAGCGGATGTCGTTGTCCGCCAGCGAGACGACGCCAAGGCGAACGGAGACGTTGGGGGTGCCGGTCTCGGGGTAGCGCTGCTCATAGACCTTGAATTCCTCGGCGTACACCTCGAAACGCTCCACGACGCGCACCGGCGATTCGTCCACCCGCAAAAAGGCGACAGCACTGTCATCCGGCGACCACCAGTAGCCGGTATAGCGATCCATTTCTTCCTGGGCAATGAACTCGGCCATGCCGTTGCTGATCAGCCCGCCGCCATCCGTGGTGAGCTGCCGCTCGCGATCGTTCTCCAGGTCAATGACGAACAGGTTCTGGTCACGGATAAACGAAACGAACTCGCCCTCTGGACTGAATTTCGGATCGGTCTCGCCAGCTTTTGTGGCGGTGAGCTGGCGGGTCTTGCCCGAGGCAAGCTCGTAGAGGAAAAGGTCCCCGTTCAGCGGGAACAACAGGGAGCCCCCGTCGGGAGAAAACTCGTAGGACACGATGCCGCGCTGGTCGACGATGCGCAGGCGCTCCCGGCGGGACAGTTCCTCCTCGGACAATTGCTCGGGTCCGGCCACGATGTCTTCGGAATCCACCAGCAGGCGCGTGGCGTTGTCTTCGACGTGATACTCCCAGAGATCCATCTGGAGCCGGTCGCTCTCCTTGCCCTTCAGGAACGTCACGCGCGTGGAGTCGGGGGAAATTGCGACCGCGCGCGGCGCCGGGCCGCTGAGGTCTGGCGAAGCAAATAGTCGATCAATGTCGAGGGCCGCTGCTGGTTCCTCTGCAGCGAACGAGATCGCAACGCCTCCCGTGGCGACGCTGCCCAGGAGAAGGTATCCAAGGGCCCGGAGAAAATGCGTCATTCTTGCCGCTCCTCGTTCTTTCAGCATTGCCCGCCGTGCTCGCAATTTACCCTATCGACGTTCTGTCTGTAGGCGCAGGGGCTAATGAAAGCCGTTAAACGGGGCCGGTGACCGGCGTGGGGCGCCGGCCGCAGACCCGGAGCCACCGGGCAGGGTCCGGGGTCGCTTCGAGGGTTCCGGCTGGCTATGGTTCGGTATTCAGGAATCCTCTTGTTGCCTCGATTGTGAAGAGCCGGGCGGGGCAGGCGAGACTCGCGTGACCTGATGATTCCGTAAACCTGGAGACTGGGTTCCCGGGTCCCGAATCCGGAAGTCGGTCCACGCGGTCTATGAGGTGGGGGAAATTATGGGTGTGATGGTTCGACAGGGTGCGACGGCCGGTCACCGGTTGGCTTTTGGTGCCGTGATCGCCGGGATCACCGGCATGGCGCTCATGCTGGGTGCCTGTGGCCGTGACAACTCCGAACCTGCGAGCAGCCCGCCGGCCGAGTCAGCGGCCAGGCCGGTGAAATCCGCGCCGGCCTTTGCTGAGCCGGCGGTGCCTGTGCCGGTGGCGTCGAGCCCGGTTCCTGAATACCCCACACGTGCCTTGTTCGGCGACACCCATGTGCACACGGGCTGGTCCGCCGACGCTGGCATGGATGGAGCCATCCTCACCTCCGACGATGCCTATCGCTTCGCACTCGGTGAGGAGATCACCTCCAACACCGGTCAGAGGGCCAGGCTGGCTCGGCCCTTTGACTGGTTCATGGTGACGGACCACTCCGACGGCATGGGCACGATCAGTGAGATCGTCGCGGGTAATCCGGAGCTGATGGCCAATCCCGTCCTCAAGGGCTGGAGCGAGGCGTTGAAGGGTACGGAGGAGCAGGCCGCGGCCGCCCAAGAGCGAACTCATTGTGATGCAGTCCGAGGAGCGTCTGCCGGCTGAAGTCATGGATCCCAAGTGGATGGTTTCCGCCAGGGAAAAGACCGTCGATGCGGCTGAGAAGTACAACGCACCCGGCAAGTTTTCGACCTTCATTGCCTATGAGTGGACCGTAAACGCCAACGGGGGCAACAACCTTCATCGCAACGTCATCTCCCGCGACGGCGCGGACCGGACCCGGGACATACTCCCGCTCACCACTTTCGAAACCCAGGACCCGATAAAGCTCTGGGAGTGGATGGCCAACTACGAGGCAAAGACCGGCAGCCAGGTTCTCGCGATTCCGCACAACGGCAACATGTCCAATGGCCGCATGTTCGAGGAGCAGCAGTTCGACGGCTCGCCCATGACGCCAGAGTGGGCAAAGATGCGGCAGCGCTATGAGCCCTTATACGAGGTCACCCAGATCAAGGGGCAGAGCGAGTCCCATCCCGCGTTGTCGCCGAATGACGAATTCGCCGATTGGGACCTCTGGGATCGGGGCAATCTGATTCTGAACCCGAAGCCCGAGGGTGCGCTGAAATATGAGTACTGGCGCGAAGCGCTGACATCAGGGATGCGGCTCGAAGACGAGCTGGGCACCAATCCGTTCAAGTACGGCGCCAACGCCGCGACCGATACGCACACGGGTCTGTCGACGCCGGACGAAGACAATTTCTATGGCAAGTTCAAGACCGTAGAGCCGCGATCCGGACGCTGGGACTTTCCCATTATCACCGGCCCGACCGGTGCCTACATGGGCTGGGAGCAGGCGGCATCCGGCGTGTTCCGCGTATGGGCGACGGAAAATACGCGGGAGGCCATCTGGGATGCGATGAAGCGTCGCGAGACCTTCGCGACCACCGGTCCGCGGATCGTGATGCGCTTCTTCGGCGGCTATGACTTCGCGGCAGGGGATCTGGAGGGAGACTTCGTCGCAGTCGGTTACAGGAAAGGTGTGCCCATGGGAGCGGATCTCTCTGCAGCACCTGAGGGCAAGGCGCCCACGTTCATCGTGGCCGCCATGAAAGATCCCGAGGGAGCGAACCTGGATCGAGTGCAGATCGTCAAGGCCTGGGTCGATGGTGACGGCGAAACCCATGAGCAGATATTTGACGTGACGTGGTCCGGAGACCGGCAGCCGGGACCCGATGGGAAGCTGCCCGCCGTAGGTGACACCGTCAAACGGGACGATACAACCTGCGAGAACACGATTGGGGCCCCGGAGCTGTCCGCTGTGTTTGCCGATCCGGATTTCGACCCGGCGCTGAAGGCCGTCTACTACGTCCGCGTGCTGGAGATCCCGACGCCTCGCTGGACGCTCTACGACAAGGTACGCTTCGGGGACGAGATGGCTGACACGGTGCCGCTGGTTCACCAGGAGCGGGGATTTACCTCGCCTATCTGGTACACGCCCTGAGCACGTGACGACGACCCTCGAGCATGTCCCGGGTCAGCCAATATCGAACAGGAGAACCTCCGCGTCTGTCGTGCCGGCCAGCCGCAGGGTTTCGGGCCCGGCCAGGGCGGCGCCGTCGCCAGGGTACAGCTGCAGGTCGTTGACGGTAACGCTACCCCGGGCGACCTGGACCCACGCCTTGCGTCCATCGGCCAGTTCGTGCCGAATCTCGTCACCGTCGTCGAGCAGGGTCGCGTAAAGGTCCACGTCCTGGTGAATGGTTACGGAACCGTCGCGACCGTCCCGGGAACCGACCAGCCGCAGCTGTCCCCGTTTCTCCTCGTCCGTGAAGACCTTCTGCTCATAACCCGGCTCCAGGCCCTTCCGCTCGGGCAGGATCCAGATCTGCAGAAAGTGCACTGGTTCGGTGTCGGATGCGTTGTACTCACTGTGGCGCACGCCGGTGCCCGCGGACATGCGTTGCACCTCCCCCGGCTGGATGATCGAGCCGGTGCCCATGCTGTCCTTGTGTTCCAGCGACCCGCTCAACACGTAGGAAATGATTTCCATGTCGCTGTGGCCGTGAGTACCGAAACCCTGGCCTGGCTGGACCCGGTCTTCGTTGATGACTCGCAACGGACCGAAGCCCATGAAGCGCTGATCAAAGTAGCTGCCGAACGAAAAGGTGTGGCGACTCTCCAGCCAGCCGAAGTTGGCGTGACCCCGTTGTTCCGAGTGTCTGATGGCGAGCATGGCAACCTCCCGGTGTGGATCGGCCCGTGCCGGACCGATCAGTCTCGTCTTGCTGCGGCTAATGGTCTTATTGTTCTCAATTGGAAACAATAGGGAATTCCGATGACATTCTGTCGCCAAATTGGCGACAATAGCCCGGGCAGGAATTCGGGGGCCGTCGTGGACCGTATCGACAGCATGAAAGCGTTTGCCCGGGTGGTGGAAAGCGGCGGCTTTGCGGCGGCGGCAAGAGGCATGGGCCTGTCCCGGTCAGCGGTCAGCAAGGCGGTCATCAGTCTGGAGACCTATCTCGGCGCCCAGCTCCTGCGGCGGAGCACTCGCCAGGTCACCCCCACGGAAACGGGACTGGCGTTCTACGATCGATGCGTTCGGATCCTGGCGGATTTGGACGAGGCGGTGTCGGCGGTTTCCGAGCTGCAGGAGCGTCCGAAAGGCCGGCTGCGCGTCAATGCCGCGATGTCATTCGGAACGATGCACCTCTCGAGGGTCGCGGCCGATTTCATGGCGATGCACCCGGACGTGCAGGTGGAACTGGCCCTGACGGACCGGTTCGTGGACCCGATCGAGGAGGGTTTCGACGTAACGCTCCGAATAGCCGAAGCCAGCGCCTCGACCAGCCTGGTATCGCGGGAGATCGCGCCGGCACGACGTGTCTTGTGTGCATCGCCCGCTTACCTGGACGAGGCGGGGGAGCCCGAGAGCCCCAGCGACCTGCGTCAGCACCGCTGCCTGCACTATGGCCACCTGGGCTCGGGGAGCCAGTGGCGGCTCATCGGACCCCACGGCGATCGCAGCTATGCCATTGGTTGTGTCATGTGGTCGAACAATGGCGAGGTCCTGAGGGACGCCGCGCTTCGCCATCAGGGCATTGCGCTGTTACCGACCTTTATCGTCGGCGAGGCACTGCAGTCCGGCTTGCTGCGAACCATTCTGACCGACTGCTCACCGCCGGAGACCATGCTGTGCGCGCTCTACCCTCGCCACAAGCATCTCTCGACCAAGGTGCGCCTGTTTGTGGATCTGCTCGAAGAGCGCTTTGCGAGTCGGCCCTACTGGGACCTGGTGGAATAGGTCGGCCGAAGAGGTCTCCCGGGCCGGCGAACCGGTGTCGTGGCCGTCGGCCCGACCGTTGCCCGGGAATTCAATTCCCGGGGTTCGCCGCAAACCGCGCCCTGTGCCGTTGCAGGAGCCGGGGCCACAAATCGGCGGCCTCGGGGACGTTCAGTCCAAACGTTTCGGCTAGGGTTGAAATGAGCTCGTCGGCCGATTCCAGGGTCCGTTCGCTCGTCTGCCCTGGCGTCAGATGCCGCAACACGATGCCGCGCAGGGCCGCGTGCGTCTCCGGGGTCCGGGCCTGAACCACCAGGGTGGTGACGAAGGTCGAATCAGGATCGGTCTGGAGTTCCTGACATTTCCGGGCCAGAGTCTGCTCGTTCCCGGCGCCTGCCGCAAAGTCGAAACAGGATTCCCCGCTGCCGTCGTGCTCATGGAACTCCCAGCGTTCGTTTTCCAGCCTTCGCAGCCCGACACGATAGGGTGCATGCATGTGGGTCGATTCAATGAGAGGAATCGGTTCCAGCATGCTGCCGCCAAAGCCCACGTCGGCCAACCAGAGCCTGTTGGCGGCGTCGGGGATGTCGACGAGCAGGGTGAGGTGATTGGCGTCGGCGGCATTGCCGCGTGCCGCGCGGTTTCCCGCGGCCGCGACCCGGGTAACCGCGAACCCGACCTGAGACAGAGCCCAGCCGAACAGCCCGTTCTGCTCGTAGCACCAGCCACCGCGTCGCCGGGTGACGATCTTCTCGTAGGCCGCTTCCACGTCAATGGACAGCGGGCAGCCCAGCTGCACGTCGACGTTCTCGAAGCTGACGCTCAGGACATGCCGGCGATGAAGCGCCCTCAGCGTCTCCAGGGTCGGGAGCGGGGTGCCGGAGAAACCGACGCGCTGGAGATAGGCCTCTAGCTGCATGCCTCCAGCATAGCGCGCCCGGGCGGACGCTCCGGGAGATCCTCCAGCCATCGGGATGGAGGCGCGCAGGGCACTGCGGCCAAGGCCTGGCAGACGCGTGTTGTTACAGGGGAGAGGGGTTGAAATCGGCGAAGTGCAACTTCAGCCTCCGGGTATCACTCTCGGACCATTTCCGGGGCTGGGTCACCTCCACCCACGCATCGATGTAGTTGTCCGGTGCAATATTGTGACCGTAGCCCAGGGGCACGCTTGTGGCGAGCGGAATGTCGAAGCCCACTTGTACGAAAGTCACGATTGGAAACCAGCGCAAGTAGGGTGACACGTCGCGTCCTCGGGACTGGCCCAGCCAGTCCGGCCGCCTGTAGGCCAGATCAGGGGAGAAAAACGTCATGGGATCACTGGCATGCTGCAGATACACGATGCGTAAGGGTCCCCATGATGCGCCGTCGAGTTCGGCGAATCCGTCCTGAGTCATGAACCGGATCATGGAGCTGTCACGGAAGGTTGGACGCCATTGGGGCGAATCCGGGTTCCGGTTGCGGGTCACACTGCGCCACACCCGGCTCGGAAACGGCGGGCCGCTCCATATCGCGCCGTCGATTGGATTGCCGATCATCGTGATGAGATCTGCCGAATCCTCGGATCCCAGGGCGCCAAGACTCAAGCCAAACAGGTAAAGGGCAGGGCGGCCGTCCTCGGGCAGCGAGGCCCAGTGGCGGTATATCGGCCGGAAGAGGGCATTGGCCGCTTCCCGGGCCAGTGACGGCTCGACAAGCAGGGTGAGCCAGCTGGGCAGATAGGAGTACTGCATCGCCACGATGGCGGTATCGCCGGCATGCAGGAATTCGACCGTGTTGACGCCGGAGGGATCCAGCCATCCCGTGCCAGTAGGGGTCGCAATGATCAGGGCCGAGCGGTCGAACGCGCCGACGCGCAACAGCTCGTCCAGGGCGATCTGCGCGCGCTCCTCGAGTGTCTCGCCAGTGTCGAACCCGGCATAGACACGAAGGGGCTGCTTCGCTGCCCGGCCCGTGGCTTCGGCGATTTCGTCCTTCGAAGGTCCGTCGGCAATGAAACGTTTTCCGTTGCGGCCGATGTCCGACCAGTCGATCAGTGACTTCGCGCTGCCGGAAGCCAGCGGGTTGTCCGGTGGGTCATACTCGTCGTCGAGGACCTGGTTCAGCGCGGCGAATGACTCGTCCATCCCACTCAGAGTCGCGCGAAGGATGACCCCGTTTACCAGGAACAGAAACAACCCCAGAAACAGGGCGGTGCCCACGACGATGGAGATTCTGCGGGGCAGGAACCCGTGGGTGGCATCCACGATCTTTCGGGCGCCGATGAAGATCAGGCGCGCAAGCAGGATCACGCCCACAGCGGTGACCAGAGCGACGAGAAACACCGCTACGGGAAAGGCCGTATCGATGGATTCCATGCCCATTCGTTCCCGGATGGAGTTCTGCCACACAGCCGTGCGATTGAGCGTGAACACCGTCGCGACGCTCAGGACCACTAGAGCGCTCCACATTGTGGCCTTTGCGGCGCGACCCCGCAGATCTTTGAGCTCCATGAAACGCCAGAGCCATAGCCCAAACTTGCCCAGGCCGTAGCCCGCGGCGAAGACGACGCCAGAAAGGACTCCCTGGTGAACGACGCCGCGGGGCAGCAGCGAAGGTGTCAGGGAGGCACACATGAACGCCAGACCGATGATCACTCCGACGACGCAGAAGGAATCGGCGGTTCGATTGATGAGCGACATGGCTTCATTTTCCTGGCGGTCCGGCCCGGGGCCTCGCGGCTTTCTGAATTTCCGATTCTGCCCCCGGACAGTTAGCAGGATAACGCACTCACATCGTTTTGACCCCGCTCCGGGCATGTCCTGGCCGTCGTCAATCTACTGACGACATGGACAGGCATGTCGAGAGGACAGGTAGACGGTGACGACATGGACAGGCACGACGACATGGGCGACTGGACAGACGACATGGACAGGCACGACGACATGGGTGACGACATGGACAGGCACTCGGGACGACATGGACAAGGAGCAGTGACGACTGACGACATGGACAGGCATTCGGGAGGACAGGTAGACGACATGGACACGCGTCTTCGTGGTCCCAATAGGTATGTTGCTTCTCCCGATCCGGGGGTAGGGATCCAAGGCAGACGGATAGCGTCGGGCGCTTAGGCCGCGCAGCCGTTTGGCTCAGGCCCCAGGCCTGCTGGCAATGGTTGAGGCCGTTCAGGCCGAGCGTTTCAGACGCAGGTCGCCGCTGCGGTAATGCTGTCTAAAGGCGGTGCTGGCCAGGGTCCACTGCGCAGGCGAGAGTCCGAGGCGGTCGAGGATCGGTGCCAGCGCGGGATCGATTCTTCCTCGTTTTCCTTGAGCCACAAGTCGACCGGTCAGGTCTACGAGCTGAAGATAATCCGGCTCCGTCATGGGCAGGGCTTGTGCAGACTGACGGATACCATCCGTGCGCCCGACTTCCCCTGAGAAGCCCATCAGCGGCCGGATCGGTAGATCGAAGTGATTGAGCTCGCCATGCTCAAGCAGCCGCGCAACGGCTCCGGACCGCGTCTTGCGCTGGTAGTCACCCCCGATGCGTGCCTTGATGCTGGTGTAGGCCGAGTCCTCGGGCGTGCTGGCCACGGTGGCCCGAATCGGGTTGAGGTCGACATAGGCCATAGCCGTGAGCAGGGCCTGGGCCGAGCACAATGGCTGGGAGGAAAAGCGGGCTTCCCAGAAGTGTCCGGTGCAGCGGTCCTCGGCGTTGGCCTGTCGTGCGACCGGTTCATTCAGACACTTCATGAACCAGCTGAGGCTGCCCAGGCGGGTCCGGTATAGGGCAGCAGTGGCGCGGATGGTGTCCCGCTCTGCTTCACTTAATGGTTCACCAGCCCGGTAACGCTGCACCAGCAAGGGTCCACGGAAGAGCGCGGTCCAGCGTTGCAGCACCTCGTCATCCGACCAGCCGTCGGACTCGCCGGGGTTGAGTCTCACGACCAGGTGGTAGTGATTGCTCATCACGGCATAGGCACAGAGATCGATGCTGAACAGCGACGACAGCACCCTAACCCGGTCCTCGATCCAGGCCCGGCGGTGCTCGTAGCTCTTGCCGGTGTGTTGGTCTATGCCGCACAGGAAGGCGCGCCGGACACATCGGGAGTGGACGTGGTAGTAGGGCGTGTCGGCCAAACATACGAGATGTTTTCGGGCTCGGGGCATGGGCTGAACGCTACGTGACTGGGCCGGGCAAGCGAAGGCCCATTAGTGGCCGGTCTTCGTTGATATGCGCCTGTCCAAGCCCGGGTAGTCCGTTGATATGCGCCTGTCCAAGCCCGGGTAGACGGTCCAAGCCCGGGTAGACGGATATGTGCCTGTCCAAGCCCGGGTAGTCCAAGCCCGGGTAGACGCCGGGATTTCTTTGCTCAGCCCCCGAAATGCCCAAAATCCGGCCCGGTGGCTTTCCACCATTGCACCTGAAATTAGCGCGGATTAGAGTTCACCGCGCGAGCAAACTGGGCAAAGCATGTTCACCAATATTCTGACTGTGTTCCTGGCGATAGTCGGGCTGCTGACCACGACCGTGGCGCGCGGTGAAGTGGAATGGCTGAGCGAGGGCGCGGACGGCCAGACCCGGATCGTGCTCTGGTATTTCTACTCGGACAGTTGTCCGCACTGCCAGGATGCCAAGCCCTTCATCGCCGAGTTGGGCGAGCGTGAGTGGATTGACCTGCGGGCCTACGAGGTCACGAAAAACCGCGACAACGGCAGACTCTACCGGGACACGGCCCGCGCCGTGGGCGAGCAAGCCCGCAGCGTGCCGGCGTTCATCTTCTGCGGCACCATGCATACCGGATTCGGGAATGTTGAGACCACCGGAGCCGTGATCCTGGGTCGGCTGGAGCACTGCCGCGCTAATCCTGACGAGGCCATCGCCATGTTCTCCGGTTCTGGAGTGTTGGGGTCCGGTCCCAAGACCGGCGAGGTGATGGGCGTGCCGGTGCCGGTGCTCGGCATGATTGACCCTTCCGACTGGGGCCTGCCGCTTCTGACGGTGGTCATCGCCGGACTCGACGCGTTCAACCCCTGTGCGTTCTTCGTGCTGCTGTTTCTTCTGAGTCTCATGGTGCATGCCAAGAGCCGGGCCCGCATGCTGCTGGTGGGCGGGACCTTCGTGCTGATTTCCGGGCTCATCTATTTCGTCTTCATGGCGGCCTGGCTGAACGTGTTTCTGGTTGTGGGCGAGCTCCGGCTCGTCACCGCCGTGGCCGGCGTCATCGCCGTTACCTTGGGCCTCATCAACATCAGGGAATATTTCTGGTTCGGCTCGGGCGGTCCGTCATTGTCGATTCCGGATTCCAAGAAGCCCGGCATGTACCAGAAGATGCGCGCTCTGGTGGGCGCCAAGAGCGTGTGGGCGATGCTGGCCGGCACGGTCATTCTCGCCGTGGCCGTGAATTCCTACGAGCTGTTGTGCACAGCCGGCCTGCCCATGGTGTACACCCGCATCCTGACCCTGCGCGAGGCCGACACCCTCGTGTACTACCTGTACCTGGGGCTCTACAACATCATCTACGTCATTCCGCTGCTGATCATCGTGTTGGTATTCGTCAAGACGCTCGGCTCGCGCAAGTTGGGCGAGGCCGAGGGCCGCTTGCTGAAGCTGATGTCCGGCATGATGATGCTTGGGCTAGGAATGCTCTTGCTCTTGGCACCGGGAGCGCTTAACAACGCCGGCATCGCCATCGGCCTTCTGTTGGGTGCCGTGGCGCTCACATGGGTGATTCATTTGCTCAGCCGGCGTAAGGGCTTGGTCTGACCCAGGACCGGGCCGGCCTCGGGCCGCTGGCCCCGCCTTAGGGGGGGGCGGGCCCTCATCGGTGGGCAGGCATTGCCAAAGAGCAGACCGGGCGCCGGTGCCAAGCATTCAACTTAACCCAAGGCGGTTCCGCGGCGGCGCAGTTCGCATGCCTCGCAGGAGATGCCAGCCGTGAAGCGATTGAATCGTTTCGCAAGTTCGGTCACCGCGGCGATGTGTTGCTCCAGGATGGCTTTGACGATCTCCTCGTCAGGACCATCATCATGCCGAAATTCCGGAGATCTGTGGACCTGATCTACGGGAATCGGACAGGCCGGCGCGTTGTCGGCAGTGCCCAACGCGCTGGCATTAGGTATCGCTGCGATCGAGTTCGCGATGCTGGCCGCGAGGCGTTTTTGTTTCGGGTAGCGAGGCTCTACCGCGGCTGCCCGGCCTTCGCGATTTCTTCCCTGACCAGGTCCAGCAATTGCTGTCTACCGAAACTCGGCAACGGCCGTCCGTTCACGAAGTACTCGGGCGTCGCGCTCACTTTCAAGACAACCGCATCTTGTTGATCCAGGTCCATGCGGGCCTTCACATCGTCGCTCTCCATGTCGGCCTTGAGCCTGACCATGTCGAGACCCACACTGGCAATGGCAGGTGCGATCTGCTCGGGTACGACCGTGTGGTGCTGCGTCCACTGACTCTGCGTTGCCAGCATTGCCTCAAGAGTTTCCCAGTACTTGCCTTGCTCCCGGCTTGCTTCCAGGACTTTGACGGCATAGTCGGCGCCGCGATGGAACGGCACATGACGAATCGACAGGCGCAACTGGTCAGGCGCCTCTTCGAGCCATTTTTTCACCATCGGGTAGAACAGCGCGCAGGTCTCACACGCGGGGTCTATGAATTCGACGATATGCACCGGGGCATCTGGGTTGCCTAGAGTCGGTGCGTCGGGGCTGGCGAGCGCTGCAGCGCGAGCGTCCAGGGTAGATTCGAGCGATTCGCCACCTTCATTGTTCATAAGGACAGTCGCCGTCAGGACTGCGAGTACGACAACCACGAGGACGCCGACGAGAATGGCCCAGTGCATTCGTCCGGCCTGGCTGCTGGGCGGTTTGATGTTCAC